>DATLKN010000049.1:0-58379 GCA_035538335.1 Allostellaceae bacterium | reverse complement strand
AGACGCCGAACCCGGCCAATGGGCGTCTTCTCCGACCGCACCTCGATGGACCGCATCCTGTTCGCCGTCTTCAACCACGAAAACCAAAACCAGGGCGTCAGCACCCCTCTCCTGCTGACACAAACCTTTTGACGTCACCCTCATCCAATGGGAACGCTTCTTGAAATAGCTATTACAGTGGCGACGTGTATCCCGTAGGGATATGCCGAAGGGGATCATCCAGTGGCTCGCTCGACAGTTTTCGCGACGAATCGCCGTCAAGCCGTGCGCCTGCCCAAGGCGGTTGCGTTCCCCGACGACATCCATCAGGTGGAGATCATCAAGGTCGGGCAATCCCGGATCGTCACCCCGGTCGGCGAGCGCTGGGACGATTTCTTTCTGCACGGCCGTCGCGCATCGGCGGATTTCATGGAGGAGCGCATCGACCCCGCACCGGAGGAGCGCGAGCCGCTGTGACGCGGCGCTATATGCTCGATGCGAACATCTGCATCTATTTGATCACGAACCCTCGGGCGCGCCTGCGCGCGCGAGGAAATCGAGGCAGCCTTGCAGGATGTAGGCGGCGGCAACCTTGTCGACGATCTCGGCGCGGCGCTTCCTCGTCATGTCGGCGGCGATCATCTCGCGGGTGACGGCGGCGGTCGAGAGGCGCTCGTCCCAGAAGGCGATCGGCAACTCGCAGAGCGCTGCCAGGTTTCTCGCGAATTGCCGCACCGACTGGGTGCGCGGGCTGTTGCCGCCGGCGAGCGTCAGCGGCAAGCCGATGACGAACCCGCCGACCCCATGCGCCTCGACGAGCACGAGGAGGCGCTGCGCGTCGTCGCGAAAGCGGCGGCGGCGGATCGTCTCGAGCGGGCTCGCGATCAGCGTCCGCGTGTCGGAGAGCGCCAGCCCGATCGTCTTGGTGCCGACATCGAGGCCCAAGAGGCGCCGGCCGGCGAGGCTTGCCGCGCGCAACTCGGCGGGGTCGGCTAGAATCATGGCCGATCATAGCCTATTTAACGCTCCCTGGACGCCGCATCCGTTGGGCCCGTAGAGATGGCATTGGACAAGGCCGCGGTCGCGCATATCGCGACCCTGGCGCGCATCCGGCTTCGCCCGGAGGAGCTGGACGGGCTCGCCGGCGAATTGTCGCAGATCCTCGCCTGGATCGAGCAGTTGAACGAGGTTGACACGGAAGGCGTCGCGCCGATGGCGAGCACCGCGCAGATGCGCCTGCCGATGCGCGAGGACGAGGTCGCCGACGGCAATTGCCGCGAGGCGATCCTCGGCAACGCGCCGCGCACCGCGCGCGGCTTCTTCGTCGTGCCGAAAGTCGTCGAGTGACGGCGGACCTGCCGAGCCTCTCCCTGGCCGAGGCGCGAGAGGGGCTGGCGCGCAAGGAATTCTCGGCGCGCGAGCTGACGCAGGCCTATCTCGCCCAGATGGAGCGGGCGCGGCCGCTCAACCTCTACATCACCGAAACGCCGGAATTGGCGCTCGCGATGGCGCAGGCTTCGGACGCGCGGCGGGCACGCGGCGCGGCCTTGGCTCTCGACGGCTTGCCCATTGCCGTCAAGGACATCTACTGCACGAAGGGCGTCCCGACGACGGCCGCCTCGCACATCCTCGACGGCTTTCGCCCGCCCTACGAATCGACGGTCACGGAAAAGCTGTGGGCGGCCGGCGCGGTCATGCTCGGCAAGACCAATCTGGACGAGTTCGCGATGGGCTCCTCGACGACGACGAGCCATTACGGCGCGACCCGAAACCCGTGGCAGCGGTCAGGGGACAACCGGCCGCTGGTGGCGGGCGGCTCCTCGGGCGGCTCGGCGGCGGCGGTCGCGGCCGAGGCGGCGCTCGCCGCGACCGGCACCGACACCGGCGGCTCGATCCGCCAGCCGGCGAGCTTTTGCGGCGTCGTCGGCATCAAGCCCTCCTACGGGCGCTGCTCGCGCTGGGGCGTCGTCGCCTACGCCTCCTCGCTCGACCATCCGGGGCCGATCGCGCGCAACGTGCGCGACGCGGCGATCATGCTCGGCGCGATGGCCGGGCACGACCCGAAGGATTCGACTTCGGCGCCGATCCCGGTGCCCGATTACGAAGCCGCCCTCAGCGGCGGCATAGGCGGGCTCAAAATCGGCATCCCGCGCGAATACCGCGCCCCCGGCATGGCCGGCGAGATCGAGGAAGTGTGGCGCCGCGGCGTCGAATGGCTCGAAGCGGCCGGCGCAGAGGCGGTCGAGGTGTCGCTGCCGCACACAAAATATGCGCTGCCCGCCTATTACATCATCGCGCCGGCGGAGGCTTCTTCGAACCTCGCGCGCTATGACGGAGTGCGCTTCGGCCTGCGGGTCGACGGCAAGAGCCTCGACGAGATGTACGAGCTGACGCGCGCCGAGGGCTTCGGCGCCGAGGTGCGCCGCCGCGTCATGATCGGCACCTATGCTCTCTCGGCCGGCTATTACGACGCCTATTACCTGAAGGCGCAGCGCGTGCGCAGCCTGATCGCGCGCGATTTCGCGGCGGCCTTCGCGCGGGTCGATTGCCTCCTCGCGCCGACCGCGCCGTCGGCCGCCTTCGCGATCGGCGAGATGGCGGACGACCCGGTCGCGATGTATCTGAACGACGTCTTCACGGTGCCGGCCAACCTCGCCGGCCTGCCGGCGATCTCGGTGCCGGCCGGGCTTTCGGCCGACGGCCTGCCCTTGGGGCTCCAGCTGATCGGCCGCGCCTTCCACGAGGCGACCGTCTTCCGCGTCGCGCAGGCGCTGGAGGAAGCGGCCCAGTTCCGCCATCGCCCGAGCTTTCTCGCGGGAGAGCAGCCGTGAACCCCAGCTGGGAGACCGTGATCGGGCTCGAGGTGCACGCGCAGGTGATCTCGAAGGCGAAGCTCTTTTCCGCCGCGGCGACCGATTTCGGAGCGGCGCCCAACAGCCAGGTGTCGCCGGTCGATGCGGCGTTCCCCGGCATGCTGCCGGTCATCAACCGGTTTTGCGTCGAACAGGCGGTGAAGAGCGGGCTGGGGCTCGCGGCCGAGATCAACCTCTCGAGCGTCTTCGAGCGCAAGCACTACTTCTACCCCGATCTGCCGCCCAACTATCAGATCTCGCAATACCAGAAGCCGATCGTCGGGCATGGCCGCATCGCGCTCGACATGCCGGACGGCAGCCGGCGCGAGATCGGCATCACGCGGCTGCATCTGGAGCAGGACGCCGGCAAGAGCCTGCACGACCAGGACCCGCAGAGCACGTTCGTCGATCTCAACCGGGCCGGCGTCGCCTTGATGGAGATCGTCTCCGAGCCCGATCTGCGCACCCCCGAGGAAGCCGGCGTCTATTTGCGGAAGCTGCGCTCGATCCTGCGCTATCTCGGGACCTGCGACGGCAACATGGAAGAAGGCTCGCTGCGCTGCGACGCCAATGTGTCGGTGCGCCGGCCGGGGGCGCCCCTCGGCACGCGCTGCGAGATAAAGAATTTGAATTCGATCCGCTTCGTCGTCGAGGCCATCGAATACGAGGCGCACCGCCAGATCGAGATCCTCGAAGCGGGCGGCCGCATAGCGCAGGAAACCCGGCTCTTCGATTCGGCGCGCGGGATGACCCGGCCGATGCGCTCGAAGGAAGAGGCGCACGACTACCGCTACTTCCCCGACCCCGACCTCTTGCCGCTCGAACTCGATCCGGCCTGGGTCGAAGGGCTGCGCGCGCGGCTGCCGGAACTGCCGGACGCGAAGAAGGCGCGCTTCGTCGCCGAATATGGGTTGTCGGCCTACGATTCGGAGGTGCTCGCCGCGGAGCGTGCGACGGCGGAGTATTTCGAGGCGGCGGCGGCAGGCCGCGACCCGAAGGCGGCGGCCAACTGGGTCATGGGCGAGCTGTTCGGCGCGCTCAACCGCAAAGGGCTCGGCATCGACCGCTCGCCGGTCGCGGCCGGGCAATTGGGCGCGCTCATAGACCTGATCGCCGACGGCACGATCTCGGGGCGCGTCGCCAAGGACGTCTTTGCCGAGATGGCCGAAACCGGCGCCGACCCCGGTGCGGTCGTCGCGGCGAAGGGGCTGCGCCAGGTGATGGACGTCGCAGCGAACACCGCGTGGGTCGAGGCCGTCCTGACGGCCCATTCCGCACAACGAGAGCAATACGAGAGCAACCCAAAGGTGCTCAGCTTCTTCGTGGGTCAGGTTATGAAGGTCAGCCAGGGCAAAGCGAACCCCGCCCTCGTCAACGAGCTGCTGCGGGAGAAGCTCGGCGGCTGAATGCCGCCGTCGTTCCCGCGCAAGCAGGGGCCCAGGGAAACTGTTTGCGATGGATCCCCGGGTGCCCGCTTTCGCGGGCACGACGGGTGCGGAAATTACCGCAGCGGCGAGAACGAGGCCGGCACGACCAGCATGTTCTCCTGTTTGATGAACTTGCCGCGGGTCGCCGGCGGCCATTTGCCGGTCTTGCGCGATTCCTCGCGGATGCGGAAGCGCTCGGCCGCGTCCTTGTAGGCCCAGATGTGGATCCACTGGTTCAACGGCCCGAGCTCGCTGTAGCCGCAGGCGGCCAGCGGCGACAGCTTCTGGCGCTCCTCGATGACCTCGGCCCAGCGCTCGACCACCTCCGGGGTCACTCCCGGCAGCATCGTGTAGGTGCGGATCTCGTAAAGCCCGCCATATTGGCGCGGCGTGAAGGCCGGGCAGAACGGCGCCGCGTTGAAGATCTTGCTCTCCATCTCGACGATGAATTCCTGGATCTTCGGCGGCCAGCCGGGAATCTTCTCGGCGCGCACGCGCGTCCGGTGCGCGAGGTCCTCATAGGGCCAGATATGGATGATGTGGTTGAGCGGGCCGACTTCGGTATGGAAGAAGGCGCCGAGCGGCGACACCTTGACGCGCTCTCGCAGCCCTTCCTCGAACCGCTCCTCGGCCGCCGGGACCGATCCCGGCTGCAGCCGGTAGGTACGCATCTCGAAGATCATCGCCCTCTCTCCATGTCTCGGGTGAACCGGGCGCGAACTCTAATCGAAGAATTGCGGGCCGTCACGGCAGACGGGCGAGCGCCTCGGCGAGAAGGTCGTAAACGCCGGCGGCGTCGACCCGATCGAGAAAGCGGGCGTTCGCGGGCCGGCCGGTGACGCCCCACCAATCGACGACGGTCATGCCGCGCGCGAGTTCGCTCTCCGTCTCGACCATGACGCTGACCTCGCGCCCGCGGAACAGCTCCGGCGCGATCAGATAGGCGACGGCGCTGGGGTCGTGCAATGCCCGGCCGCGCCGGCCGTAGCGCGCGACGCGCGGGCGATCGAAGGCGCGGATCAGCCGCGCCGCGTAGGGTCCGCAGCGATTGCCGAGGCGGTCGAGCCGGGCGACGCGCGCGGCGCTGCTCAAGACGCGATGCGTCACGTCGAGCGGCACGATCGTGATTTTCATGCCGCTCGCCAGCACTTTCGCCGCGGCATCCGGATCGACCCAGATGTTGAATTCGGCGGCCGGCGTCACATTGCCGAGCTCGAACCCGGCGCCGCCCATCAGCACCAGCTCGCGCACCCGGCCGGCGATCGCGGGGGCGCGCCCGAGCGCCAGCGCAACATCGGTCAAGGGCCCGAGCGCGCACAGGGTGAGCCCCTCCTCGCCGCTCCCGGAGACTGCTTCGACGAGAAAATCGACGCCGCCCTTCGGCCGTAGGGCGCCCGCCGGCTCCGGCAGGAGGAGCGTCGCGAGGCCGCCCGTCTCTTGCACCCGCGCGGTTTTGAGCGGGCGCGAGAGCGGCTGCGCGGCGCCGGCATGGACCGGCACCTCGGTCCGGCCGGCAAGTTCGAGCACGGCGCGGGCGTTGCGCGCGGTGAGGTCGAGCGGCAGATTGCCGGCGACGGCGACGATGCCCGCGATCTCGAGCGCTTCCGGCGAACCGAGCGCCAGCAGCAAGGCGACCGCATCGTCCGCGCCCGGATCGGTGTCGATGACGACCCTGCGCGGCATCGTTTTCCCGTCTCAATCGTCGCCATCGAAAGGGTTTGCCGCGGCAACCCCGAGCGGCTCGAAATGGCGCAGGTTCAGGGTCAACACCGCCAGATCATTCGACCTGGCGATCGCCGCCATCGCGACATCTGCAAAGCCGGGGTGCCGGCCGCGGGCTCTAGCCTCGTCGCCGAGCACCCCTGCAATTCGTGCCGCTCGAAGGTCGAAGGGCAGGATGCGATCGCCATACCACTCGACGATCCGCTCGAACCAGGCGCGCAGGCCGTCGGCCCTTTGCCGCGCGCCGGATCGCTGGAGCTTGGCGATACCCGCCACGATTTCGGCAGCGGTGATCGCCGAAAGGAATAGCCGTTCGCTGCGCGCCTCGAATCGCGCGGCAATCTCGCGCGGAACAGCGGGTTTCCCAGGAGCGAAGACGCTCAGCACATCAGTGTCGAGCAGCCAGCCCGTCACAGATCGGCTTCGCGAAGCGGCGATGTATCGCGCTCGATCTCGATGGCACTCGGGATCCCCATCAACAGAGCGGCAAAGCTCGGCCGTTCAGTCGGGTATAGGCGCCGCGCCGCCTCCACCGGCACGACCACGGCAGCAGGTTTTCCCCGCTTGGTGATCGTCGTCGCCTCGCCGTGCTCCGCCGCCTCGATCACGGCCGACAGCGACGCTTTTGCCGCACGCAATCCCAACGCCTTCACGCGTCTCGCTCCTTGTGGCCACAGTGGTTACATAGTTCGGGCCGGCGTCCGACACAAGCGCCTTGGCCGCTGCCGAGCGCTGCCGCCGATCCAGTCAGCGACGCAGGACGAGGAGCTTCTTGATCTCGCCGATCGCCTTCGCCGGGTTCAGGTTGCGCGGGCAGGTGCGGGTGCAGTTCATGATCGTGTGGCAGCGGTATAGCCGGAACGGGTCCTCGAGCGCATCGAGCCGGTCGCCCGTCTTCTCGTCGCGGCTGTCGGCGATCCAGCGGTAGGCCTGCAACAGGACCGCGGGGCCCAGATACCGCTCGCCGTTCCACCAATAAGAGGGGCACGCGGTCGTGCAGCAGAAGCACAGGATGCATTCCCACAGCCCGTCGAGCTTTTCCCGTTCCTCTTCCGATTGCAGCCGCTCGCGGTCGGGCGGCGGCGGGCTTTCGGTCTGCAGCCAGGGCTCGATCGACTGGTATTGCGCATAGACGTGCGTCAGGTCGGGGACCAGGTCCTTGACGACCGGCATGTGCGGCAGCGGGTAGATGCGCACCGGCCCCTTGATATCGTCGATCGCCTTGATGCACGCGAGCGTGTTCGTGCCGTCGATGTTCATCGCACAGGAGCCGCAGACCCCCTCGCGGCACGAGCGGCGGAAGGTCAAGGTCGAGTCGACCTCGTTCTTGATCTTGATCAGGGCGTCGAGAACCATCGGCCCGCAGGCGTCGAGGTCGACGGCAAAGGTGTCGAGGACCGGGTTTTTGCCGTCGTCCGGGTTCCAGCGGTAGATCTTGAATTCGCGCACGCGCTTGGCGCCGGAGGGCGCCGGCACCGTCTTGCCGGTGCCGATCTTCGAGTTCGCGGGCAGCGTGAAATCGGCCATGTGCGTGCCTTAGCTCATTGCCGTCATTCGCGCGAAAGCGGGAATCCAAGAGGCCGAGGTATTCTCGCCTGCCCTGGACCCCCGCTTGCCCCCACCCTAACCCTCCCCCGCTTGCGGGGGAGGGAACGGAGGGGGCGCGGGCGGCGGATTGTGAGTCGCAACATCAGTAAACCCGCGCTTTCGGCGGGAAGGACTGCACCTCGTTCGACAGCGTATTGAGGTGCACCGGGCGGGAGTCGATCGTCACACGGCCGTCGCCGTCGAGCCAGGCGAGCGTGTGCCTAAGCCAGTTCTTGTCGTCGCGCTCGGGGTAGTCCTCACGCGCGTGCGCGCCGCGGCTCTCCTTGCGGTTCTCCGCCGAATGCAACGCCGCCACCGCCTGGTCGAGCAGGTTTTTGAGTTCCAGCGCCTCCATCAGGTCGCTGTTCCAGATCATCGAGCGGTCGGAAATGCCGAGATCGGCGAAGCTCTTCGCGACGGCGTCGATCTTGTCGACCCCCTCGGCCAATATCTCGGCGGTGCGGAAGACGGCGCAGTTCGACTGCATCGTCCTCTGCATGTCGAGGCGGATCTCGCTCGTCCGCCGGCTGCCGTGCGATTGCCGCGCGGCGTCGAGCCGCGCCACCGCTTCCTCGCCGGCATCGGATGGCAGCGGCTTCTGCGGCGTGCTCGGACGAACCAGCTCGGCGGCGCGCTGCGCCGCGGCGCGGCCGAAGACGACAATGTCGAGCAGCGAGTTGCAGCCCAGCCGGTTGGCGCCGTGCACCGAGACGCTCGCCGCCTCGCCGACCGCCATCAGCCCCGGACACACGGCGTCGGGGGCGTCCGGGGTCGGCCGCAACACCTCGCCGTGGTAGTTCGTCGGAATTCCGCCCATGTTGTAATGCACGGTCGGGACGATCGGGATCGGCTCGCGGGTTACATCAACGTTGACGAAGATCCGCACGGTCTCGGAAATGCCGGGCAGCCGCTGGTGCAGCACCTTGGGATCGAGGTGCTCGAGGTGCAGCAGGATGTAGTCCTTGTTCGGGCCGCAGCCGCGGCCTTCGCGCATCTCGGTCGTCATTGCCCGGCTGACGACGTCGCGCGAGGCGAGGTCCTTGGCATGCGGCGCATAGCGCTCCATGAAGCGCTCGCCCTCGCCGTTCGTGAGGTACCCGCCTTCGCCGCGCGCCCCTTCGGTGACCAGGCAGCCGGCGCCGTAAATGCCGGTCGGATGAAACTGGATGAACTCCATGTCCTGCAGCGGCAGCCCGGCGCGCAACGCCATCGCGTTGCCGTCGCCGGTGCAGGTGTGCGCCGAGGTGCACCAGAAATAGGTGCGGCCGTAGCCGCCCGTGGCGAGGATCACGATATGGGCGCGGAAGCGATGGATGCTGCCGTCCGCGAGGTTCCAGGCCATGACGCCGCGGCAGACGCCCTCGTCGTCGACGATCAGGTCCAAGGCGAAATACTCGACGAAGAACTCGGCGCTGTTCCTCAGGCACTGCTGGTAGAGCGTGTGGACAATCGCGTGGCCGGTGCGGTCGGCGGCGGCGCAGGCGCGCTTCGCCGGATCGCCGTCGCCGTAATCGGTCATATGACCGCCGAACGGGCGCTGATAGATCCGCCCCTCTTCGGTGCGCGAGAACGGCACGCCGAAATGCTCGAGCTCGATGACCGCCTCTGTCGCATTGCGGCACATGTATTCGATCGCGTCCTGGTCGCCGAGCCAGTCGGAGCCTTTGACCGTGTCGTACATGTGCCAGCGCCAGTCGTCGGGGCCCATGCTGCCGAGAGCGGCGGCGACCCCGCCCTGCGCCGACACGGTATGGCTGCGCGTCGGGTATACCTTGCTGATGCAGGCGGTCTTCAGGCCGGCGACGGTGGCGCCGAGCGCCGCCCGCATGCCGGCGCCGCCGGCGCCGACGACGACGACGTCGTAGGTGTGATCGGTGATCGGGTAGGCGGGCGGCATCGACGGCTCCCCGGGCGGCTCAGGTTTTGAACGCCATGCGCAGAACGGCGAAGATGCCGGCGACGGCGAGCGCCACGGCGGCGAAGCGCACGAAAAGGACGAGGCCGAGCTTCACAAGCTCGGTGTGGACGTAATCCTCGATGACGACCTCGAGGCCGAGCGCGGCATGGTAGAAGGTCGTGATCAGGAACAGCACCATCAGAATCGCCGGAACCGGGCGGCCGAGCCAATGCTGGACGCCCGTCAGATCGCCGCCCATCTGCTGCAGCAGCGCGGCGACGAACCACAATGAGAGCGGGATCAGGGCGACCGCGGTGACCCGCTGCGCCCACCAATGCTCGACCCCTCTCTTCGCCGAGCCGAGGCCGAGCGCGCGCCCGAGCGGCGAGCGCATCCCTGAGGCTGCCATCGCTTCAACCCCAGCGCGCGAGCCCGGCGACCCAGGCGAGGACGGTCAGCGTCGCCGCGGCCGCAACCACGGTCCAGCCGGTGCGGTAGGTGGTTTGGAGATCGAAGCCCCAACCGCTGTCCCAGGCAAGGTGACGGATGCCGTTGCACAGATGGTAGAAGAGCGAGAGGGTCCAGCCGAACAGCAGCAACAGCCCGATCCAAGAGCGCAGAAACGCCTCGACCGCGCCATAGGCGCCAGGCCCGGCGGCGGCCGCGACCAGCCACCAGACGAGCAGAACGGCGCCGGCGGCAAGCGCCACCCCGGTCGCCCGGTGCAGGATCGACAGCACCGAAGTCAGCTGCCAGCGATAGACCTGAAGGTGCGGCGAAAGCGGCCGGTCGGGTGATCTCATTACGGGAGGTTCCGGAATTCGGTGGCGCGTCGGTGCATGCGTGACTTAGACGGCGGGCCGCCAAGTGTCAACCTGGGGGCGCCGCGGCCGAGCCACGCGCGGATCCGATGCTGCAATTCCGTCACGTGCGATAGATGGGGGCGGCGAGCGATCGGGAAAAATGAGAAAAAGCGATTGCCGCTATCGAGATTTCGGATAGGACAATCCGGTCATTCCGCGGCCGCGAGGCGCTCGATCGCCTCGGCAAGCGCGATGCGGCGGCGGGCGTTCTCGACGTGCAGCGCCTCGACGAGCCGGCCGTCGACAAGGACCACCCCCTGCCCGGCCGCGCTCGCCTCGGCATGCGCGGCGATGATCCGGCGGGCGGCGGAGATTTCGTCGGCGCGCGGCGCGAAGGCTTCGTTCGCTGCGGCGATCTGCTTTGGATGGATCAGCGTCTTGCCGTCGAAGCCGAGTTCGCGCCCCTGTCGGCAGCCGGCGGCGAACCCCGCCTCGTCGTCGAGGTCGAGATGAACGCCGTCGAGGACCGCAAGCCCGAACGCGCGCGCCGCCAGCACGGCGATCCCGAGCGCCGGCAGTAGCGGCAGGCGATCCTTCCCCGGCAGCGCATCGAGGTCCTTCGCGAGATCGGAGGTGCCGACGACCAGCGCCGCTAGCCGCGGGGCCGCGGCGGCGATCTCGCGCGCAAAGAGGATGCCGAGCGGGGTTTCGAGCATGCACCAGAGGGAGAGCCCCGGCGGCGCGCCCGATTCGTCGAGCAGCGCCGCCGCTTTTTGCACGGCAGCGGCGGTTTCGACCTTGGGCAGCAGCACCGCGTCGATCGGCATATGCGCGGCGGCGGCGAGATCGGCGCGGCCCCAGGGACCGTCGAGCGGGTTGATCCGCAAGACCAGCTCGCGACGGCCGTAACCGCCCTCGGCGAGAGCGCCGGCGACGGCGGCGCGCGCGGCCTCCTTGCGGGCCGGCGCGACCGCATCCTCGAGATCGAAGATCAGGCCGTCGGCCGGCAGTTCACGCGCCTTGTCGAGCGCCCGCGCGTTCGAACCCGGCATGAAGAGCATGCTGCGGCGCGGTCGGGGCGTGATCGGCATCGTCGCTCTCGCGGTGTTTTCCTATATGAGGATCGAGGGGTAAACGATTGCAACCGAGTTCGGCACGGCGGCGCGGGGGTTCGGGATGGATGCGGACGACGAGGAGGGCCGAGCCGGCGACGGCGAGCTGCGCGCTTGGCTCTTCTTCTGGCTGCAGCTTCTCCTGCTCGCGGCGGCGGCCGGTTTCGGGTTCGCCTTCGCGGCGGCCGACCGCGGCCCCGGCGATTACGAGGCCGGGCTCGCGCTGGCGCTCGCCGCGATCGCGCTCGGCTTCCTCCGGCTGAAGCTCGCGCTCGACGGCGACGCGCGCGGCTGCGGCGAGCTGATTCTCGTCGACGACATGGCGAGCCTCGCCTTCGTCATCCCGCTGTTGACGCTGCTCGGCCTCGCCGGACTCTTTCTCGCGCATGCCTGGAAGAGCGGCAGCCTCTACGTGGCCGGCATCGCGCTGTTCGCGGCATGCGCCCTTATCGTCTTTCTCGACATCAAGCGCGTCTTCGACCGCATCGATTCCGGACATCGGTGAGGCGAGAATGCCGACCGTGCTCTCCATCCAGTCCTGGGTCGCCTGCGGCAATGTCGGCAACAAGGCGGCGCTGTTTCCGCTGCAGCGTCTGGGCTGCGAGACCTGGTCGCTGAATACGGTGCAATTCTCGAACCACACCGGCCACCCGCGCTGGCGCGGCAATGCCGTGCCGGCGGCGGAGATCGCCGAACTGTTCGAGGGGATCGCCGAGCTCGGCGTGCTGCCGGGCTGCGACGCGGTGCTGTCGGGCTATCTCGGGGCGCCGGAGACGGGGCCGGTGCTGCTCGACATCGTCGCCCGGGTCAAGGCGGCGAACCCGCGCGCGCTCTTCTGCTGCGATCCCGTCATGGGCGACGACGACACCGGCTGGTATGTCGGCGAGGGCGTCAGGGAATTCTTTCGCGGCCGGGCGATGGCCTCGGCCGACATCGCGACGCCCAACCGGTTCGAACTCGAATGGCTGACCGGGCGGCGGATCGGCAGCCTCGCAGAAGCGGGCGAAGCGGCGGCGGCGCTCTGCGGGCGGGGGCCGCGGACCGTGCTCGTCACCAGCCTCGCGGCGGCCGCGGACCGCATCGCCATCGTCGCCGCCGGGCCGCAGGGACGCTGGGCCGCCGAAACCCCGCGCCTGCCGATCGCCGCCACGGGATGCGGCGATGCGGTCGCGGCCTTGTTTCTGGCGCGGCTCCTACTGGGCCAGCCGCTCCCCGAGGCGCTCGCCGCGACGGCCGCCGCGATCTACGGCGTCATCGAGGCGACCGTTGCGGCGGGCGGCGGCGAACTCGCCCTCGTCGCGGCGCAGTCGGAGCTGGCGCAGCCGAGCCGCGCCGTCACGCCGCGGCGGCTTTAGTGCGGCGACAGCCCATAGCGCTGGCGCCAGGCGAGCCCGGCGACGGTGTCGCCCACGGGGCGGTATTCGCAGCCGATCCAGCCGCGATCGCCGAGCGCGTCGATGTGCGGCAGCAGAAACTCCCAGCCGATCTCGCCGGTGCCGGGCTCGTGCCGGCCGGGGACGTCGGCCAGCTGCATATGGGCGATGACCGGCATCAGCGCGGCCAGCCGGGTCGCGACGCCGCCCTGCGCGGTCTGGCAATGGTAGATGTCGAATTGCAGCCCGAGCTTGTCGCGGCCGATTGCCGCGACGATGGCGGCGCCCTGTTCCTGGGTGGCGAGGAAATAGCCGGGCGCGTCGCGCGGGTTGAGCGGCTCGATGACGGGCAGGACGCCGGCGGCGAGCGCCGCTTCGGCCGCCCAGGCGAGGTTCACCGCATAGACCGCGGCGGCGGTGTCGCGGGCTGCGTCGGCGGGCGGGTTGCCGGCCGTCACATGCAGCATCCGGCAGCCCAGCGCCTGCGCATAATCGAGCGCCAGCTCGATGCTGTCGCGAAAGTCCTGCGTTCGGCCGGGCAGCGAGGCGAGACCGCGCTCGCCCTTTGCGGTATTGCCCGCCGGGCTGTTGATCAGTACCTGCTCGAGCCCCAGATCGTCGAGGCGGGTGCGCAGCTCGCGCACCGGATGATCGTAGGGGGCGGCATATTCGACCCCAGCGAAGCCGGCGCGCTTGGCCGCCGCGAAGCGGTCGAGAAACGGCAATTCGGGAAAGAGGAAGCCGAGATTGGCACACAGGCGCGGCATCGAACGTCCCCCTATGGATGAGCCGACGAGATCCTACCCGCCCGCCGCCGGTTTGATCCAGACGCCTGCGGCGCTCGTCATCTTCGACTGCGATGGCGTGCTGATCGACAGCGAGATGATCTTTGCGCGCATCCTCGGCGAATGCCTCGCCGAGGCCGATTTCGCGGCGACGCTCGAAGAGGCGCTGTCGCTCGGCTTCGGCAGGAACGCGGTGACATTGTCGGCCGAAATCGAGCGCCGTTTCGGGCGGGCGCTGCCGGAAGGCTTCTTCCCGGGCATGCGCAGCCGCACGAAGGCGGCGTTCGAGACGGAATTGCGGCCGGTCGCCGGGGTTGTCGAGCTGCTCGCGGCGCTCCAGGCGCCGCGCTGCGTCGCCTCGAACAGCCACTTGGACCGCGTGCGGCACGCGCTCGCGCTGACGGGCCTCCTGGCCTATTTCGAGCCGCACGTGTTCAGCGCCTCGCAGGTGGCGCGCGGCAAGCCCGCCCCCGATCTGTTTCTGCATGCCGCGCAGCGCCTCGGGGTGCCGCCCGGCGCGGCGATCGTCGTCGAGGACAGCGTCGGCGGCGTCGAGGCGGCCTGCGCCGCCGGCATGACGGTCGCCGGCTTTTGCGGCGCGAGCCACTGCCGCGACGGCCACGCCGAGCGGCTTGCTGCGGCGGGATGCTCGCAGGTCTTCGCGCGGATGGCCGATCTCGCGAGGTTTCTCGTCGGGACGACGATCAGCGGCGGCGGTTGAAGACGAAGCGCGAGAAGATGTTGATGACGAGAATGAAGGCGGTGACGAGGAATGCCGCGGCGTAGGCGAGTTCGTTCGCCTCTTTGAAGGGCTCGTTGATGAAGGTCCAGATCGCATAGGTCAGATAGCCGATCGGCGAATGCGTCAACTGCCCGTTCCACAGGTAATTCGACCAGCCGGCGGTGTAGAGCAGCGGGGCCGTCTCGCCGACCGAGATGGCGAGCGCGAGCAGGATGCCGGTCAGGACGGCCGGCATCACCGAAGGCAGGCAGATGCGCAGGATCACCGTCGCCTCGCCGGCGCCGAGCGCGTAGGCCGCCTCGCGCAATTCCGGCGGGACCTGGTTCAAAGCCACTTCGGTGGTCCGGCAGATATAGGGCGCGGCGATGATCGCGAGCGCGATCGAGCCGGCGGCGACCGAGAAATTCCAGCCGAGCCATTCGACCATCGTGATGTAGCCGAAATAGCCGACGACGATCGAGGGGACGCCGACCAATACATCGGCGAGCAGCCGGATCGTCGATGCCCAATAGCTGAACGGGTATTCGGAAACGTAGATGCCGGCCGCCATGCCGAACGGCACCGCAAGCAGCAGCCCGCCGGCCGACAATACGACGGTGCCCTCGATGGCGTTGAGCAGCCCGCCGCCGCTGCCCTGCGTGATCGTCGTGAACAGCTGCGGCGACAGCGCGCCGATGCCGCGGCCGACGACGACCGCCAGGATCCACACCATCGCGACCGAGAGCAGCGCGAGGGCGAGGCCGGTGAAACCCCAGCCGAGGATGCCGACGAACCGCCGGCGCCAGCCGAGCCCGCCCGCCTGCCGGGCAAGCGCCGCACGCGCGCCTTCCGAGACCGCCATCGCTACACCGTCGCCGGGCGCAGCCCGGCTGCGTAAAGCAGCGCGCGCGCCAATACATTGATGCCGAGCGAGATGACGGACAGCACGAAGGCGATCTCGGCGAGCGAACGCACCGCCATGCCGGTCGGGTCCTGCAGCGCGCTGTCGAGCTGCGAGACGATGAACGCCGCCATCGTTGACACCGGCGCATAGATGTTTTGCGGCAAATAGTTCAGCGCGTTGCCGCTGACCATCAGCACCGCCATCGTCTCGCCGAGCGCCCGGCCGAGCGCGAGAAAGCTGGCGGCGACGATCACAGTGCGGGTGCGCGGCAGCAACACCGACCACACGGTCTCGAAGCGCGTCGCGCCGATGGCGGCGGCGGCTTCGCGCAGATTGGCGGGCTGCGCGACGAGCGCGTCGCGCAAGGTCGCGGCGATCAGCGGCACGATCATCAGCGACAGCAGGATTCCCGAGGTCAGCAGGCCGTAGCCGCTGCCGGTCGGTGCCGCGAAAAACCCGATCATCCCCAATCCGCGCGCCAGCACCGGAAACACATACCCGGCGAGGAACGGGATCAGCACGACCACGCCCCAGAGCCCGAAGACGACGCTCGGGATCGCCGCCAAGAGTTCGACGAAGAACGAGACGACGAGCCGCAGCCGGCCAGTCACCGCCTCGGCAAGGAAGATCGCCGCGCCGATGCCGACCGGAACGGCGAGGGCGAGCGCGATCAATGTCGAGGACAGCGTGCCGACGACGAGGAAGAGGATGCCGTAATGCGCCCCTGGCTGAATCTCGGTGCCGGCGACCGTCACCGAGTCGGCGTAGAGATTGCCGAGGTTCCAGGTGTTCTCGAACGCAAAGCCGATGCCGTTGAAGCGGATCGCCGGCCAGGCATAAACGGCGAGAAACAGCACGATCGCAACGAGGCTCGCCGGCAGGATGCCGGCGAGGAGGGCGAGCCAGCGCCGCATCCGGCTCAGCCTCCCGCGCCCGCCGTCATTGGATCTGCGCGATCTGCGCGCGGCTTTTCGCGACGATCGCCGGCGGCAATGGGACGAACCCGACCGCCTGCATGAAATGCGGCGCATTGCCGCCGGTCGGGCTGATGCACCAGTCGAGAAACGCCTTCAGCGCCTTCGCCGTCTCGGGCGAGGCCTGCTGCTTTTTGATGATGACGTATTCGTAGTTGATGATCGGATAGGATTGGGGCCCCGGTGCGAATATCAAGCTTATCCGCTCGTCGGTCGGGGTCTTTGCCGACATCGTCTTGACCGCGGCCGAGACCGTGTTGGGGCGCGCCAACAGGAACTTGCCGGCGCGGTTTTCGAGCAGCGCCTCGCCGAGCTTTGCCGCATCCGTAGCGTTCTTGAAGCTGATCCCGATATAGGCGACCGAGTAGGGCGTCGTCTTCGAGGCATTGACCATGCCGGGGTTGCCCTCGGCGCCGATCCCACCCTGCACCGGCGGCCAGCTGACCGTCGTGCCGTAGCCGGCCGAGTTCGCCCAGGACGGCGTGCTGAACGACAGGTATTGCGTAAAGATGAAGGTGTCGCCGCTGCCGTCCGTGCGGTGCACCGGCACGATGATGTCGTGCGGCAGCTTGACGCCGGCGTTGAGCTGCTTCAGCGCCGGATCGTCCCAGTACTTGACCTTGCCGGAATAAATGCCGGCGAGCACCGGGCCACTGAATTTCAAATCCCGGTCATTGAGGCCCGGAATGTTGTAATTGACCATCTGCGCCGAAATCGCGAGCGGAATATTGAGCATGCCCGGGCTCTTCTTCATCTGGGCATTGCTCAGATAGGCGTCGGAGGCGCCGATCTGCGCGATGCCGGAGATCGCCTGGGCAATGCCGGTGCCGCTGCCCGTTCCCTGCGTCGTGATCTGGACCTTCGGGTTGGCCTTGCCGTAAACCGGGACCCAGAGGTTGAAAAGCGGATAGAGCAGCGTCGATCCGGTTTCGAGAAGCCGAACCTGCTGCGCAAAGGCCGGCCCGGAAAGCGCCAACGCCAGCACCGCCGCGATTGCCGCGGCGAAGCCGCGCAGTGAACGTTCGTTCGTTCCTTTAGCCACAGCTGTCTCCCCCTTTGCGAAGCCGGGGGCACCTTATCCATGGTTAATGACACATTTATGACCTCGGCCCACGCAGCAGGCGATTCCCCCGGGCGCATCTCGCGGCAGACGGTGGCGGCAGCCGCGGCAACGGAGGCCCGGGCCGACCGGGCGGCGGCCAAATGCCGCAGCGCGGGGAGCTCAGCGCGACGCTTTCGCGGGCGCCATCGGCGTTACTTGGCGCAACAGCGGGACGAGCAGGGTGGCAAGGATGAAGGCGAGCATGATGGCGCGGAACGCGTCGGCGAAGGCCAAGGTCGAGGCCTCGCGATAAGCGAGCTGCCAGAGCTGCTTCAGCGCCGCGATCCGCCCCGCGTCGAGGCTGCCCGGGACCGCGGCATAGCGGGCCGCGAGGCCGGCCAGCATGCGCTCCATCGGCCCGTTCGCCGGGGTCAGGTGCGAAGCGATCATCTCGAAGTGAAAATTGGTCCTCGCGTTGAGAATCGCGCCGCACACCGCAATGCCGACGGCGCCGCCGAGATTGCGCATCATATTGAAGAGGCCGCTCGCGTATTTGAGGCGCTCGGGCGAGAGGCTGCCGAGCCCGAGGGTCACCGCCGGCGCCACCGCGAAGACTTGCGGAAAGCCGCGCAGGATCTGCGGAAGCAGCAGCTCGCCGCCGCCCCACTCATGCGTGATGTAGCTGAAGCTCCACATCGCGAACCCGAACGAGGCGAGGCCGAACATCATCAACCAGCGCGTGTCGAAGCGGCGCGCCAGCACGATGTAGACGGGCACGCCGGCGAGCGAGGCGGCGCCGGTCGAGAAGATCGCGACGCCGGTTTGCCAGGCGCTGAAGCCGCGCACATAGCCGAGAAACAGCGGCGTCAGATAGATCGTCGAGAAGATGCCGACGCCGGTGACGAACGACAGAAAACAGCCGACCGCGAAGTTGCGGTTTTTCAGCGCCCGCAAATCGACGACCGGGCGGGCGAAAGTCAGGCTGCGGACCACGAACAGCACGCCCGCGGCCGCCGCGATCCAGGCGCAGTTGCGGATCGTCGCATCGTCGAACCAGTTCCAGCGCGAGCCTTCCTCGAGCACGTATTCGAGGGTGCCGAGGGCGACCGCCATCAGCGCGATGCCGAGGTAGTCGGCATCCTTCAGGAGCTTCCAATCCGGCTCGTCGATCCTGACCGACAGCGCGACCAGGATCGTCACCAGCACGCCCGGCAGCAGATTGACGTAGAAGAGCCAGTGCCAGTCGAGGGTGTCGGTGATCCAGCCGCCGATGACCGGGCCCAAGGTCGGCGCCACCGAGGCGATCGTGCCGATCACCGCAGCGGAATAAACCCGGCGCGGTCCCTGGAAGAAATAAAAGGAGGAGGTGAACATGGTCGGGATCATCGAGGCGCCGAGCAGCCCCTGCAATGCCCGGAAGACGATCATGCTCTCGATGTTCCAGGCGAGACCGCAGAACAGGCTCGCGACGGTGAAGCCGGCGGCCGAGGCGGCGAACAGCCAGCGCGTCGAGAACACGCGGGTCAGCCAGCCGCTGAGCGGGATGACGATGATCTCGGCGATCAGATAGGCGGTCTGCACCCAGGCGATCTCGTCCTGCGCCGCCGACAGCCCGCCGCCGATCTGCTGCAGCGAGGAGGCGACGATCTGGATGTCGAGCAGCGCCATGAAGCCGCCGAAGCACATGACGACGAAAGGCAACAGGCTCTTCAGCCAATGCCTGGTCGCGGCGGACATCGCCGTCACTCCCCGGCCGGCGCCGGCCGCGTATCGACGCTGACAGTCGCCGACAGACCCGGCCGCAATTGTCCGAGCCTCGCATCGCCGTCGTCGAGCGCAATGCGCACCGGCACGCGCTGCACGATCTTCGTGAAGTTGCCGGTGGCGTTTTCCGGCGGGATCACGCTGAACACGGCGCCGCTGCCCGGCGCGAGGCTCTGGACATGGCCGCGGAAGACCTTTCCCGGCAGCACGTCGGCGACGACCATCGCGCTCTCTCCCGGGCGCATCCGCGCGAGCTGATCCTCCTTGAAATTGGCGTCGACCCAGAGCCCGTGCGCCGGGATGACGCTCAACAGATAGGCGCCGCTCGCGACATAGGCGCCGACCTGGGCATTGCGGTTGCCGACATAGCCGTCGATCGGCGAGCGGATCTCAGTGTAGCCGAGATCGAGGCGGGCGGTTTCGAGATCGGCCTCGGCCTGGGCGACGCCGGCATGGGCCTCGGCGATCTCGGCATCGAGCACCGCCAGCTGCTGCCTCGCGGCAACGAGCCCGGCGCGGGCCGCCTTGGTGGCCGATTGCGCCGCCGCGTCGAGCGCGGATGTCCGCTCCTCGTTCTGCCGCGTCCCGAAGCTGGTCTTCGCCAGGTCGCGATAGCGAACGGCGTCCTCTCGGGCGAAAGTCGCCTGGGCGAGCTTGGCGTTCAAATCGGCTTCGGCTTGCCCGACCACCGCCTGCTGCTGGACGTATTTCGCCTCCAACCCGGCGAGCGCGGCGCGGCGCTCGGCGGCGACCGCGCGGGCGTGCGCGAGGGCCGCCCTAAAGTCGCGCGGATCGAGGCGGATCAGCAATTGCCCGGCCCGGACGCGCTGGTTGTCTTGCACCAGGATCTGCGCGACGAAGCCGGCGACATGCGGCGAGACGGCAGTGACGTTGCCGCCGGCATAGGCGTCGTCGGTCGTCTCGATGAAGCGCCCGACATCCCACCAGTAGCGGCCATAGCCGACGCCGCCGAGAGCGGCCGCGAGCGCGAGGCCAGCAAACGCCAGGCTCTTGCGAGAGATCTTCGGCCGCGTCTTGACCGGGACGGGGGCGGCCGTCCGTTCGAGTACGATGGTGTCCATCTTAGTCTCCATCGCGTCCCTGCGCGGCAGGCTCGGCATCGCTGCGCTTTGCGGCGACGACGCCGTGCCGTCCGCGGGTGCGCGCGTCGGCGGCGGGCCCGGAGGCCGAGCGGAAATGCGGCGCCACGAGCGGGCGGCCGCTCCTGCGGTCGACCAGCATCGGCTCCGCTTCGACCCCGGTCTTGCTATCGACGATGACGACGCTCGGCCCTTCGGGGGCGAAATGCCGATTGCCCCAGGCGAGCAAGGCCCACAGCACCGGCCGGAAATCACTACCGGCGGGCGTCAGCACGTATTCGTCGCGCGGCGGCTTGTCGCTATAGCGGCGGCGTTCGAGGAGCCCCGCCTCGACCAGCGCCTTCAAGCGACGCGCGAGGATGTTGGGTGCGATCCCCAGGCTCTCCTGGAATTGATCGAACCGAGTCAGGCCGAGCGCGGCATCGCGCAAGATCAGGATGCTCCACCATTCCCCGACCCGCTCGAGACTGCGCGCGATCGGGCATTGCATGTTGCCGAAGCTCTTGCGCCGCATCGGTCCGGCTCCTCACAGACTTTCATCGTGCAAGTTATTTGGCGTCACTAGCTTGCATAATGCAAGTGATCTTTTCTCAACCGTCATGTTAGGAAATCAAACCCGATCGCGGCTCGGCCCGCTCGGGTAGGCGGCGCTTCAGCCGGCCGCGAGGATCGTCTCTTCGACCTCGCGCAGCCGGTCCTTGCCGAAAAAGATCTCGTCGCCGACGAAGAAGGTCGGCGAGCCGAAGGCGCCGCGCGCGACCGAGCGCGTCGTGTTGTCGAGGAGGCGCGCCTTGACCCCGGCGTCCTGCGCCAGATCGGCGAACAGCTGCGCGTCGAAGCCCGATTCGATCAATGCCTCGCGCAACACGGCGGGATCGTCGAGTTTTTTCGGCTGCGACCACATGTGGCGGTAGATCTCCTCGACATAGCGCTCGAAGAGGCCGAGCCGTTGCGCCGCGACCGCGCCACGCATGATCGCGAGCGTGTTGACCGGGAAGAACGGGTTCGGCCGGAAATCCTCGATGCCGTGGCGCTTGACGAAGCGCGCCGTCTCGAGGCGCTCGTATTCGAGCTTGTTCTTGACGCCGGCGAAGGCTTCGGCCGGCGAGCGGTTGCCGGTCAGCTTGAAGACGCCGCCGAGCAGCACCGGCACGTATTCGAATTTGGCGCCGGTGCGGGCCTCGATCTGCGGGATCACCCGGTGCGCCAGATAGGCGTTGGGGCTGCCGAAATCGAAGTGGAATTCGATCTGGGGCATGCTCTCACCATTTCTCCGCAAAAGGCCGGATCTCGCGCTCGAACGACCACGCGTCGCGCGGCTCCTGATAGATCTGCCAATAGGCTTCGGCGACCGCCTGCGGCCGCATCAGCCGGCCGGGGTCGAGATTCGCCAACGCCGCCTCGCCCTCGCGCTCGCGGATCCGCTCGCGCACCCAGGCGGTGTCGACGCCAGCGTCGATGACGAGATGCGCGACATGGATGCCCTGCGGCCCGAGTTCGCGCGCGGCGCTCTGCGCCACCGCCCGCAGGCCGAACTTGGCGCTGGCGAAGGCGGCATAGCCGGGCCCGCCGCGCAAGCCGGCAGTTGCGCCGGTGAAGAAGATGTTGCCCTGCCCGCGCGGCAGCATCAGCCGCGCCGCCTCGCGGGCGGAGAGGAAACCTGCACAGCAGGCCATCTCCCAAACCTTGCGGAACACCCGCTCGGTCGTCTCGATCAGCGGGAAATTGACATTGGCGCCGATGTTGAAGACGCACACTTCGAGCGGCGACGCCCGGTCGGCGTCTTGCAGGAACGCCGCGACCTCGCCCTCCTTGCGGGCGTCGAGCGTGCGCCCGACGGCCCGCCCGCCCGCCGCCTCGATCTCGGCGACGAGCGGCGCGAGCTTCTCGCCGTGCCGCCGCCCGGCGAACACTGCGAACCCTTCGGCGGCGAATTTCCGCGCGATCGCGGCGCCGATGAAATCGCCGGCGCCGATGACGGCCGCGCTGGCGTTGCGCTGTTGCACTGGAGCCCTCCGGAGCGGCCGGTCAGAAGGTCTCGACCCAGGGCCGCAATTCGACTTCCAATGACCAGGCGCTTCTCGGCTGTCGCAGGATTTCGATATAGCTCTGGGCGATGGCGTCGGGATCGAGGGTGCTGTCGGGGCGCTCGGCCGGGTCCGGCCGGCGCGCGCTGCGCACGCCGCCATCGATGACGAAATGCGCGACATGGATGCCTTTCGGCCCCAATTCGCGCGCCGCGCTCTGCGCCAGACCGCGCAGCGCGAACTTGCCCATCGCGAAGGCCGCCGAATGCGGGAACCCTTTGACGCTGGCGCTGGCGCCCGTGAGGAGGATCGCGCCGCGGCCGCGCGGGATCATGCGCCGCGCCGCCTCGCGCACGGTCAGGAAGCCGCCGAAGGCCGAAATCTCGATCGCCCTGCGCACCGCCTGCGGGTCCAGCTCGGCGATCGGGCCGTGGGCGCGGGCGCTGGCGTTGTAGAGCACGACATCGGGCTCGCCGAGCCGGCTGTCCGCTTCGTCGAAGAGGCGGGCGACAGCGGCCGGGTCGGTCGCGTCGGCGGCAAAGGTCTGTGCGCCGATCCCGGCCGCGAGCGCCGCCAATTTTTCGATATTGCGCGCCGCCAGCCCGACTTTGAGCCCCGCCGCCGCGAGGCCGCGGGCGAAGGACGCGCTGATGCCGGAACCGGCCCCGACGATGAGCGCGGTGCGATAGGGAATGTCTGGCACGGGTCGGTTCCTTTCATGGCTGTGGGCAGCCCGCGCCGCAAAGCGTGCTCGGGCTGGAAATTGCGAGCATATGCGCCTACATAAGCGCATATGCACGAGTGTCAAGGCGAGAGTGCGAGATGGCGAGAGAGCTGGGGCCCGAGGACTGCAACTGCCTGGCGGTGCGCCAGGCCGCGCGTCACGTCACGCAGTTCTACGATCAACTGCTGGCGCCGAGCGGGCTGCGCACGACGCAGTTTTCGATCCTCGCGAAACTGCGGCGATCGGGGCCGACGACGATCAACGCGCTCGCTGCGGCGATGGTGATGGACAGGACGACGCTCGGGCGAAACATCCTGCCGCTCGAGCGCGACGGGCTGATCGCGGTCGAACGGGACAGCCGCGACCGGCGCAGCAAGGCGCTGCGGCTGACCGAGACCGGCGCCGCGCGGTTCCGCACCGCGGTGAAGGGCTGGCTCGAGGCGCAGCGGCAGTTCGAAGCAGCGTTCGGCACCGGGCGCAGCGCCGAGATGCGCGCCCTCCTCCACGCCGTGGCCGCCACCGATCTGGGCGGCGCCGCCGCTTGATCCTGTTGGATGCCGCTGGAAGTTAAGCATGCCTCTTCTGCAATTCGGGGAATGTGCTCGGCCGCCATCACTCCTAGCGACGGCCGTCTCCCCAACTGCTGAATTTCGAATGCAAAAATCTCGATAAAATGCTTTGTGTGCGCAGAAGCTCAGCCCGCCTAGCCAAAAAAGGACACGCTGGCGCGTCGGTTGAAACGGGTTAGCGTATTTCATCTGTCCGCGAACGCACCCGGTATTGCAGCGGTCCGACAAATAATCGCTCTGTCCGGGTGGCGTGTGAACCCGCTCACATTCGACGAGTGTGGGCGTAGTGCATTGTGATACCGCGTCGGATCGCCTTCGCAGCACGCTCGGGCGCTCCGGTTTGCGGCGCGCCGCGCTCCGCCTCGAGACGATACGGCGTGCCGCAATGTCATTGGCCGGTTTTTACCGCTACGCGCGAAAAGCGCGAGGCGGCAGCGACATCACCACTCGTCAGTGGAGAGCGCGATGGCGGTCACCCCGGTAGCGAATCCCAGTCACATCGTACTTCCGCTTCCCGAGCCGCCGGCGCCATTGCCGCCGCCGCGCTTCGTCGGCCGGCCGCCGCCCGGCCCGGTTGCGCAGCAATGGGCGCCGGCATGGTTCTACAGCGCGCTCAACTGGCTCGGCAAATCCTATTACGACGCCGGCAACGCGCGGCAAGTCTTTGGTCAATACCTGGTGGGGTCCGATGTCGATCCGTATGCCGGGCTCGGGGCGACGCGTCTTTTCGTAATTTCCTACCTTCGCGAGACCTTCCGCCTGACGCTCGCCGTCGATGCGCAATCGGCGGCGCCGTTGACCGGCGGCCAGTCTTACGCGAACACCGATGCCGGCATCAAGCAGCTCTATCTCGACTTGGCGGCAAGCACGATATTCGCATCGGTGAGGTTCGCCTACATTCCCGGTCGGCTCGGCCCCGGGCTCAATCCCAACCCCGACATATCAGGGGGGCGCCTCGAAAGCGGCTATGACCCGGCCACCGGCCTGCGGCTGACCATCCTCGGCTCGGCCGTCTCCCAGGTCGTTCCGCTCGACGATTTTCTGAAGACCCATAACGAGCAGATTTACGACGACCGCCCGGCCATTGTGCCGATCGTCGCGGCTCTGGTCTACGACATCTCGCAATACAATGCGCTGGGAGCAACCTCTTTTGTTTTGCCCGTTTACTATACGTGCGACCAAGTCTCGCCCGAAAACTACTATGTCAACCGCCTCGCGGCGAGCACGGCAATAGCCGGCGACAGCGTGCAATACGGCCAGACCGCGGTCTTCCCGGGCGGGCCAGGGTACGTCGATGCGTCCGCAGCCGCACTGACGCTCGAGTCGACGGCGGTCGTCGCCACCGCCGGCGAAACCTTCACCAGCTATACGTTCGATACCGCGAGCGCCGTGACGGTTTCGACGTTGAGCCCGAAGGTGCAGGCCGGGGTCATGTCGTTGACCTATTCCGGCATCTCGCCAAAGAGCGTTTTCGCGAACCAGCGGATCATCGGCTTCTATCGCGACAAGGCTTGGGCAACCTGCCTCGGCGTGCCGATCTATGACTATGGCCCGGCCAACGGCAGCTTTACCGCCGCCAGCCTCGCACTGAATTCTCCGACCCTCGTCTACGACCCGGCGCATCCCTTCCTGAACGGCGGCGCGCTGCAAAACGTGCTCAGCAAGCTTGCGCGGGCGACTTACCTTTATTCGCCCGATCGTCTTGCCGCGATCCTCGAAGTGGCGATCGCCGCCAAGGACACGCAGAGCGGCGCCGGCCTCGGCGTCACGACGGCCGCGCTCGAGTTCGACATGAGCTCGAGCGCATCGGCGCCGGTCGTCGATGATCTCGCTGTCCCGGTGTTGGCGACGGTGACGACCACGCCACCGGTCGTCAAGCTGCCCTCGCCAATCGGCACCCGGGGCGGGCTTCTGCCGGAGATCGCTGCGCCGTCGGCGATCCCGCTTGAACGGCCCGCCGCGGCCCCGCCGAAGCCGGTCAGCGTAACCGTGTTGGGGCCGAACATCGAACAGATCATCGGCTCCGGCGGCAACACTCCGAGCGATGCGCAGCTGGCGCCAGTCACCGTGCAGGCCGGCTTGACGGCCTCCATCCCCCGCGAGGCGCTGAGCGGCACGGGGATCAGCAGCCTCGAAATCGGCACCTCGTTTCCCGAACAGCCGCTCGGGGCCGGAGCGGCTTTCGCCGGCGCGACGGAAGGCACCGCGCTGAACCTGATGGACCGGCATGCCGACAAGCCGTCCTTTCCCCCGGTCGACATCGCGACCGCGACGGCGGGCGTCGGCTTCACGGCGGGGGTCTACTACGTCCTCTCGCTCACCGGACAAACTCTGAGCGTTCGCGGCTCGGACGGATCGCTCGCATCGAGCACGCCCGTCCTTCCCGGCACCCCCGACCCGAACCACACCTTTGTCGGCGCGATGATCTACGCCGCCGCGACGACGTCGATCCGCCTCTACCCGAAATTACAACTGACTCTGCCCGCCCCCGCGGTCGGTACGCACGGCGTGCTGCAGGGGGCCGCCTACAGCGTCCGCCTGACCTTCGGCGCCAAAAACAGCCAGTACGACATCATCGACCAGACGCAAACCCTCGTAGAGGCCGGCATCAGCGTCCCCAATCCAAAGCCGGCCGACGGATCCACGCCGCGGCCAGGCGATGTCTATTTCGGCAGCTTCATCGGCGGGTCGGCCCAGATGACGGTGTGGTCGGTCCCGGTCTTCCTGACGGTTTCACCCGCGCAGCTGCCGGGCGCGAGCTTCAACGGGAATATGACGCTCGATGCAAAGTCGAGCGGGCTGCCCGCCTATAACCTGCAGATCACCGACAGCTCGCTCTTCGTCTATTCCAACATCAATGTCGACACGAGCGCCATCGGGTCGCTGAGCCAAGCCAACGTCTACCTCGCCAGCGCCGTCATCAACTCCTCGCCGGACGATCAGAGCTCGAAAGCCTTTGCCCCATCAAAACTCGTGCTGGGCCTGGTCCGGCAGGCCCAGATGGGAACCGTCCTGAAATACGTGTTCGTGCCCGAAGCCGACAGCATCGTCATCGGCACGACGCGCTACATGCTGAGCGTCGTCAACCTCGGCGATCTCGACGACGATCCCAATACGCGGCCATACCCGCCGGTCTTCTGGCCGCAAACGCGCTATTGGCAATTCGCCAACCGTCACAATCCCTATGTCGATGTCGAGTACACGGGCGAGACGCAGGCGGCGCGCATCGCCCGGGCGCAGGCGGACACAGCGCGGATTGGCGTCGAGGCGGCGCGGGCGCAGGAACCGATGCACATGTACCTCGACACGAACTCGGCCGAAATGACGGTATGGCCGATCTTCCCCTTCCCTTACGCGACCGCGACACAGAGCGTCGACCAGGGGCAGCTGAAAGCGATTACCAGCACAATACTCAATCTTCTCGCGACGAAATTCGACGTGCAAGGGCCGGCCCCCGCAGCGGGGCGGCTCGCCGCGGAGCAGGTCCTCGTCCCGGGGTTTTTGCAGCAAAGGAACCCCTATACGGCCGGTGTGACGGGGTCTGCGAATGCCGGGTCCGGCAGCCAGACAATCACCGCGCAAGTGGCCGCAGAGCCCGCAATTTCAGGCTTGCCGGCAACGAACCTCAGCCCGGGCGTGATCGCCAACACCTCGATTTCCGGTATTGCGGCGCACCAGAGCGTGGAGGCGCTGCAAAGCCAGCAGGCCGCGGCCGGCCTCGCGGTCACAAAAACCCTCTTTCCCGCGATTGCGGTGGCGCAGGCCGGCGCCGCGGCGACGGTAGCGGCGGAGGCAGCCGCGCGGCGGCGGTACGAAACCATCTACGGCTTTTCGGTCTACAATCCGGGGACCGGCGAGGCCTACATCGTCGAACTCGTCGCCACGGATCTGAACATCCCCGACCGGCTGCCCGCTCCAACGGAAAACGCGACCTACGATCCCTACTATGTTCGCGTCGTCTTCCTCGACACCCTGACCTGTTACAACATGTCGATCATCGTGCCGTCGATGGTGCACGATCAGTATGGGCATCTTTCGCGACAGGGCACGCTCTATCAGAATCTCCTCAGCAAAACCGACGAGCTGGCGATCGGATATCTCTACTCTCTCTACGATTCGGCCAACAACTTCGACAGCCTCGATTTCGCCCCCTATCCCGCCGGCATCGAGATCAGGGCCGAGCGCGCCTTCTCGGAAGGCTATCTCTTCACCAACATACCCTATTCGACGAGGCAAAACGCCAGCTTCAATCCACTCAATCTCTTCGGCCACCTCGTCTCGGAGAGGAACCTGGCGACCCATTTCGCCGCCGACCGGGCGGTCGCGATAAATCGGATCGCCGCAATCGACATATCGTCGATCATCTTTCGGCCTCCCCCGACACCGCCGGCATATTTCGTCTGCCGGCGCCGGAACTGGAGCGCCGATTGCCATTTGATGCAGGCGACGCATCCGACCGGGAAGTCGGTCTACCTCGCCTTTGGCGGCGGCGATTTGGTGCCGTTCCGGCTCGATGCCGCCTTCGATGTCGACAAGCGCCTGCCGGCGCACCTGTACAAGCTCAGCTATACCTTCTCCGACCAGACCTATGATGCGGCGAAGACGGTCACCGTCGCGAACACCCCTTATTTCGTGGCACTGACTACCCGGAACGGCGTGCCGGGCTATGTGAATTTTTCGGTCAACGCCACCGCGGGATCGGCCGATCTACAAATCGTGCAGAACCAGACGCTGGTGTTTCCGCCGGAATGCTATGTCGTCGGCCAGGCGAGCACGACGCTGATTTCGATGGACGCCATCAACAAGCTGTTGGGCACCGGCTTTACCGATACCGGAAATTTGGTTGCGGCGAGCGCCGGGCAGCAGTTTCAGGTGATCGCCTACAACAATCTGGTATACCTCATTCGCGCCGTCTCCAACGTCGCGGCGCTCGGCGTGGTCGGCGGGCTCGGCGTCACCTCCGGCCTCTTGATCGACACCTACGTGCCGAGCGCGACCGGAAACCTGGTGCTCGCCCAAGGCGCTCGCTACAAGCGCAGCGGCCTGCAATTTTTCGGCACGACCTATACGCCGACGACCATGGTCGACACGCTCGACACGCTCGACTTCACCAGCATCACCGGCGCCACCTTCAACGCGCCGACGATATTCATTCCGATTTCCCTGCTCGACGCCACGACGGGCTTCGTCGCCGACCTGTCGAACTTTCTCGGTCAGCAGGTATGGACCTTCGTCTATCCGGAAATCGTGGCGCCGCCGAACACCGTCATCGACGGCGTCACCTACGCGAACGGCGTCAACCTCGACGGCAATGGCAAACCGATCCTGAGCCTGCAAAAGCTCCACTTCGTCTACGATCCTCTCGCCGTCCTGTTCACCCCCAACGACCTGACGCACAAATATCCCCTGCAGCCGAAACAGCAGGTACTGGCCCTGACGAACGACCAGATCCGCGAGGGCATCTGCTGGCGCTCGGCAAATGTCCAGCCGCAGCGTCTGCCGCCGAGCAATATCTGCGCGCAACAGATCCTGTCGCCGGGCTTCGGCATGGATCGGCCCAACATCATCTATTCGTCGCACAACCGGCCGGTGGCGACGCCGGTCGACCCGGCCTACCGGGGCATGTCGGTCAACAAGTTCCTGTCGGTGTCCGGCGTCGTCTACCATATCGAGGAATCGGCGCTGTCGAACGATCAGACCGGCTCGAGCCTCATCTCGGCGGTGTCGTCGGTCGCCAACATGGTGATCGGCGTGTTGTTCGACTACGACAACAACGATTTGGGGACGCTCTTCCCGTACGATCCGCAGGCCTCGACCAAGGGCCTCGTGTTCATCAACGGCTATCTCGGCGCCAACGGCTACAGCTTTTCCAGCCCCGACCATTTCGACGTCAACGACGTGCTGCCGTCGCAAGTGCCGCTGCTCGAGCAGGTCGCCGCCATTTTCGGTCGGGACGCGGCGTTCTACAACACCGATGTGAGCCTGCCGCGCCAGTTCTGGAGCCTCGTCTGCGACACCTTCACGGCGCCCGGGCTGCCGAACTTCATTGCCGACGCCGCTCCGGCGCCCGTCGATCCTGCTTTTTCCAACCGGACGCGCTCGCTGATTCTGAGCCTTCAGAACCCGGTCCGCCCGACCGAGCTGGGGCTGATGGACACCTACAGTTCGGTCGTCTCGGCCAATCTGCATTTGCAGAACGGCGTCACCGGATCGGTGTTCCTCAGCAAGAAGGCCGACCGCGACGTTGCCTCGATCGGCAGCAACCCGGTCGGGGCCAACAGCTACCCGCTCTACGGCCTGCCGACCAAGTACGACTTCTTCCTGTTCTCCCGCGATCATTATTGGACGCTGAAGGGCGCCACTTTCGAGCTGGTCGACCAGGGTTACGCGATGTGCCTGGTGGACGACGGCTCGGGGACCGGAACGAAGGTCGCGAAGTACTTCATAGATACCGACGGCAATTACAACGAACTCTACACCTACGCGCTCTATTCCCCGGACGGCGGCGTCATCGAATCGGCGAGTTTCACGCTCAAGGTGACGCTCGGCGCGCCGGCCAATTCAAGCGCTACTCCGGTGATTCCCGAGACCCCGAACAACGCCAATCCGCAGGATCTGGCGGCGCAGATCAACAAGGTGTCGAATTTGGTCTATGCCGCCTTCGGGCCTTCGAGCCCCGGGCAGCCGCCCGCCTACATCCCGATCCAGGCGGTCGGCGGCGAGGTACAGGCGGCGCCGATCAGCGGACCGCCCGGGTTCAACGGCTACGCGCTCAACGTCGTCGGAACCAACCGGCAGCCGGTGCAGATCTCGCAGATCTACTCGGGCAACCTCTCCTATGCCATCGCCGGATCGACCACGATCGTGCCCGTCAATCCGCGCACCGGCAAGCCCGTGCCGTTCTACGGCTCGCTCTCGCACGGCCTCGACAAGCAGGTTCCGGTGGCAGTTCTGCGATCGAAGGACCTCACCTCCTTTATCCCGCGGCCGACGGTCTCTCCCCCTGCAACCGGCATCTACGGCGGCAACGGGCTCGGCGCGCTGATCGGAACGCAGTTCAGCGGCGCCTTCCAGGGATCGGGGGCGATACCGCCGGCGGTGACGGGCAATCCGTCTCCGGGCAGCGTCATGAAGCCCGACGATACCGTTTTCTACACGTTCAATGCGCTATCCGGCACGGTGATGGATTCGGCCGGGAGGCCCGCCACCATTGCGGGCGGGCAGTACTTCATCGATACGACCGATCCTCAGAACCCGATCTACGGCGTCGTCCGGCTGCCCAATTTCACCTTCAACGGCAATACCTACGCGGTCAACCTCGGCACCACGCTTTCCGACGGCGTCACCTCGCGCTACAGCCTCGTCGTCGGCGGCAAGAGCTATCTCTTCGGCCCCGACAACACACACGTCACCGTCGATCGCACGGTCTTCACCTTCAACCCGATTCAGGCCGGGGCTTACACCGTCGGATACGCGGCCGTCGACGCGCCGGCCGGCGCCGAAGCGCCGGCGCCGATACCGCTGACGCAGTTCTCGATCGCCGCCGGCGGCGGCGGCGCCACCACCGACGTCTTCAACAATCCGGGAGGCCTGCACGACGTTGTTCTCGGCGTGACCGGCCGCCTCTACAGCTATGATCCGATCCATGCGCGGGTCACGGTGACCGCGGGCGCGACCGCGACCAACCTGCCGTTGTTTACCGGCTCGACCTTCGTCTCGAACAGCAACTACGGCTATGTCATCGGCTTTGGCAACGGCGGCTATACCGTCAACGGCAGCGCCATGTTCCCGTATTCCGCTTCGACGAGCGGCTCCCCGGCGAGCTACGCGCTGATGACCTCGCCGCAAATGTTCGCGATCGGCGGCAACTTTTACACCTTCGACCAGGACGCGAGCGGCGACTACTTGAGCGTGACCGGCAACGGTCAGACGTATCCCGTCAACCCCTATCAATTCTCGATCAACGGCGTCGTCTACATCATCAATACGAATGTGCAGCCGAACACCGTCGTGGGTGGCGGCAACATCTATCCGATGTCGGCCGGCAACACGCAGTTCCTCCTGAACGGCGTGCAATACACGATCGCGCTGAAGAGCGGCTCGCTGAACGGCGCAACGATTTCCGGCCAATTCAACATCACCCAGGGCAACGTCGTCGTCATCGAGAACTACGTCTACCAACTCGACACGTTGAACGGTCAGATCGTCGGCAATGGCACGACTTACCCGCTGACGAATTCGGGGTTTACCTATACGATCACCACCACCGACCGCAGCTTTACCGTTACGACCGAGCCCAATGCGGCGACCGTGACGATCGGCGGCATCGTCTATTTGATCGGCAACACCACCGTGGTCGGCGACGGCGTCATCTACCCGATCCTCGCCTATCGCACGTTCATCGACGGGGCGACCGCCTACAATATCGGCCTCGACGGCACCGTCTCGGTGCCGCCGCCTTTCGCCCTATCGGGCTCGGCGCCTTATACGCGCTCGACCTTTACCGACGGGGTCGCCTACACGGTCAACGACCTGGCGGCTTTCGACGGCACAAAGCACTACCTGATCTCGGGTTCGCCGCCGCAATTTGCCGCCGGGCCGCTCAGCTACACGCTGCGCAACGACGGCGTCGCGATCACGGCCGGGGCGGGGAAGACCTATATCGTCAACACGAGCGGCCCGCTCTCCCCGAATCAGTTCGCCTTCGGCAGCGAGACCTTGTTCTTCGGGAGGCCGAACGACATCGCCGCCTTCGACGGCAGGCATTTCTACGCGGTCAGCAGCGGCGAATTCACCGATACGAATACCGGGCACACCTACACGCTCAGCGGCAACACCGCGGTGAGCGGCGGCAACAGCTACGAGATCTTCAGCAATCTCGGGCAAAACCCGTATTTCGAAGTGCCGGGCGGCCCGACCTACTACGTCAACGTTCCGGTCGCCGATACCGGGACGCCGAGCGGCGACATCTACAGCGTATTCCCGATTTCCGGCGGCCAGTTCACGATCCCGCTCGTCTACACCGTGACGGCCGCGGGCAGCACCGTCACGGTCGCGGCGACGACTTTCGCCGGGCCGACGGTCGTCCCCAGCCTGACCGCAGCCGCGGGCTCGCTGACCGGCGGTTATTTCGCGGACCCGGTCACCAAGATCGTCTACACCTGCGTCGTCGATGCCGGCAAGGTCAGCTTCATCGATTCGAACAACGCCGTATACCCCTACCCGGTGCAGGGCACGACCGACACCTTCGTCGCCGCGGTGGTCGTCGCGACGGGCGTCGGCCTCGCGGTCGACAACGAGGCGACGCCGGCGGTCTATGCGATCGTCAACAACCAGTTCACTGTCGGCGCGGCAACCTACACGATCAATCTGCCGGTCGCCTATCACGATCCCGCGGCAGCCATCTGGCCGATGGTCAACGGCCGCTTCATCGTACCGCGGACGGCGCCGCTGTCGAACCTCGCCTATACGGTATCGGGCGGCAGCGTCGTCAAGGGGTATTTGATATCCGCCGACGACGAGTTTTCTCCGGACGGGAACGTGGTCTATACGGTCAATGCGGTCAACGTCGTGAAGGCCACGAACCAGGCGACGCTGAGCGGAGCGGAGCCGAACCAGACGCTCGCCGCGGGCCCGCTCACATATTCCCTCGACACCGCGACCTCGCTCGCTTCGATCGCGCCGCCGGGGCTCGACTACGACGCAGCCGGCAAGACGTTCACGGTTTCCTACGACGGCCTCGCCGTCGCCTACACGGTGGGGGCGGCGACCGTCACCGACAGCCGCAACCCGACGAACAGCTTTCCCGCGAGCCTCGCGGGGACACGCTTGACGTTCACCGATACGCTGAGCGGCGTCACGTTCACATTCGACGACAGCGGCAACAACCCGATCACGGCCGAGTTCGCCTATACGAACCACTTCTTCGTCGATGTGATCAACGGCGTCACCTATTACATCGACGAGGCGGACAACAAGGTCGAGGCGATCTCCTACCTGCCGGAGACGACGCAATACGCGTTCGTGCCGGCCGACGGCAACGCCTATCTGATCCACTACAGCGATGTCGCGGTCGTCTTTCCAGTCGTCTCCGGAGCGCACGTCAATGTCGGCGTCGCAACCGTCGGCTCGGACATTTTCACGGTCGATGTCGACGAAATCGTGCCCGCGGGGGGCGGCGCCGCCATTCCGGTCAACCGAAACTCGTTCGAGATCAACGGCAATCTTTATACGATAGCGGGCACGCCGGCCGGTGCGGACTATTCTTCCTGCCAGGTCGTCGGCGCCGCGATGGCGCCGCGGAATTTTACCTCGTCCAATACATTCAAGCTCTCCGATCCGGCAATCACCTATACGCTGCAGCTGGATGCCGGCAACCTGCCGGAGGCGGTCGTGGCGACCTTCCCGGTCCGGCCGAGCCGCGATCTGATCGCGATCAACGACAATGTCTATCTGCTGACCTACAACACGGTCAGCACGGGATCCCTGCTCGGTCAGGGCCAGGCATCGATCGCGATCGCGAATTCGAGCTTTACGCTCAGCAACCCGTTCGACGCGACGAAGGCGAAGTTCATTTTCGCCGACCTGAATATCTACGACGCGGCTTCGGTGGTCGGGCAATTCACCGTGTACTTGGCGCCGACGTTCTTTATCGGGAGCGCGACCTACACTCTCGACCCCGTGCGCCTCGCCGTCACGGACAACGACAAGCGGCCCTATCCGCTGCTGCCGAACCCGACGATGTTCAGCATCAACGGTTTCAACTATGTGATCGACACGAACCGCGTGCCGCACGCGATCGTCGGCAACAACAACGTGTCGCCGCTGGCGACGGACGTAACCGTCATCGGCGGGCAGCCGATCCCGAACTCGACCTTTACGCTGAACGGGCTCGTCTATGCCTATATCGAGGATCCGCTTCACAACCTGCTGACGATTACCGGAACGAAAAGCTATCCGATTGCGCAGCCGGGGCTGACTTTCAAACTCGATTCGAGCCTCGTCTTCACGATCAAGACGACGCCGCCTGCTGCGGGCGGCTATCCCGGGACGACGGCGCCGATCGGCACGGTCACGGCGCAGGGGGTCGCGCTCAACCTCTATGCCGGCCGCTCGGAATCCGGAAACGCCGATTTCTTCATGTACAAGAACGTGCTGTACACGCTGGTAAAATCCGCGGGCGTCTATGAGGCGGCGCAGAAATCCTACACGGTCTATGCGGCCGCCCCGGTTTCGGGGCAACAGCAATTGGCCGTCTTCGACCTCAACGGCACGACCTACATGGCCACGGACGGGACGACGACCGGGGTCGGCACCCCCGCCGGCATCAACCCGGGGACCATGTGGGCGCAGACGGCGCCCTCCACGAACGAGACGCAATTCGGCCTCGTCTATGGATTCGTCGCTCAGCCCACCATTGTTTCCCAGTCGGCGAGCGGCGTATTTCAATTCGAGATTACCGATTCGAACAACAACGTCACGCTTTACGACATCGTTTACACGGCCGGCAGCAATGCGAACGTGGTCAAGGTCGACGTTCCCGAGCTGCTGCCGACTTTCGTGCAGACCGGACCCTTCACCTTCGTCGCGTCATACCCCCTGACCTTCGAGACGGGAGGCTACAACGCGTTCACCACCTTCGTTGCCGAGACCTCGACGCCGAGCGAAAGCTTTTCCGCGGCGTACAAGACGCCGATCGTTTCGACCGACAGCCAGATCGACAAGCTGATCACCGGCGCCGGTGATTTCTCGGTCGAGTTCTGGCACTCGATTCCGGTGGTTCCGGTGGATGCCTACCATCCGTTTACTTATCGGGCGAGCACGGCGACGCCTCCAATCGTCTATTACGTCGATGTCGACTTCGAGGACGCGTCGGACGTCTACGTCCGCATCAACGAGACGGTAATGCACGCGGTGGCGACCCCGCCGGTCTTTTCGTCGGGATGGCGGCACTTCGCCCTCGCCTACTCACAACCCTATGTAATGCTGTGTCAGGGGGCCGGCTACGAAGTCAAGAACGCCACGAATTACAACTTCAGCCGCGACTTCAGCATCGCCATGACCTTTTCGGCCTCCGACGTCATGACGGAGCAAGGGCTTCTCTACAAAGGCACCGGCAGCGAAATACCGGCATCGGAACTCTCCATGTCGTACCGCGTCGGGATCAGCGGCGGCGCGGTGACGCTGTGGCTTACCGACGGGACCTCGCAAATTCGGCGCTTCACGGGCCCCTCGATCGCGGCCGGAAACTTCTACGAAGTCATCATCGTCAAGAGCACGGACACTCCGACGGGAAACGCCGGATCGGCCCCGTACACGCCTCCCGTCGATCCTTCCGAGCTAAATCCGGCAATGTCCCACGGGGCGAATTTCAGCACCGCGAATTTTCCCTCCTCCGGCGGATCGAGCACGATCTCCGGCATCGGGCCCGCGAACCCCGGCGCAACGCCGACGGTAACCAATTTCCTCAACGCGATCCAAAGCATGAAAGCGGCCGGCCAAAGTTTCTCGGTCACCATCTCCGTTCGCACCGTCAATGCCGACGGCACGTTTGGCGGGTGGACATCGACGACCGCCACGCAAAGCGTCAGCGCGGATGCCGGGCTGACCGCCAACTCCACCGGTCCGGCGCATCTGCTCATCGGTGCGGCCTACGACGACAGCGGCTTTGCGATGCCGCTCGGCGGATTGGCCAGCGCCGGAAACATTCGCGACGTTTATCTTTTCAACGGCGCCATCGATCCGGACGGCATCACGACGCCCACCGGCACCGTTCCGATCGCCAACGCCTCTTCCGAGGATCTTCTGAAGTCCGGCATACTCGGCTTCTGGCGGGCGCAATACGACCCCGATGGCGTCGTCAACAATCCCTACGATCAGAACGCGGTCGCCGTTTCGACCAACGCCGCGGCCGCCAGCCTCGTGCCGCTCGCGGGACACGAGTACGAGGGGACGAGCCTATACCTAAACGGCTACCCGATGACCCTGACGCTCGCCGGCACGTCGGCGGATCCGATTCCGCCGTCGATGTCGGACTACGTTCCCGGCTCGCCGCTTCTGCTCTTCGACGCCTGGATATACCGCCTGCAAGAAATCAGCATGTGGAGCATGACGCGCCAGCCGTACCAGGTCGTCGACGACATGTTCGGCCGGCTGGTTGCGTCGAACGAGCCCTTCCTCACGGTTTACCTGAGCGGCTCGTTCGAGGTGCAGGCGATCAATGCGCCGATCCTGCCGATGAACAAGTACATCGACAATGTCGCAGTCACGAACGTCGTAGCATCGATGAACTTGTCGTTCTCGTCGGCTTCGCTCGACCTACAGGGGTGTCCGGCGGTGGGCCGCTGCGGGCCCTTGATCACCCCGAACCTTTACACGCCTCCGGGCGTGGCCCTGACCGTGTGCGACACGGTCCCGGATTTGACGACCTATTCGGTCACGCTCAACACCCTCACCGGCACGCTCGCCGGCGAGGTCAACGAAGCCTACGTCTACATCAAGAACAACGTCCTGACGCTATACGCTGGAAAGAAAGTCGGCGACCTCGTACTGACCTGGGTATCGCAAGAGCAGGGCAACGTGCAGGTAATCGGCTACATCGAGGGAGCGCCGCCCTGCCCGATGGCCAACATGACGAACAAGCCGGCGACGACCTTCCTCGAGCCGACGACCGTTTATGTCGGCGCCACCGCCGTCACCCTCTCCGCGCCGACCTCGGTGACGTTGAAGTACCAGCGGGGTGACGACCATTCGAGCTCGACCGAATGGACGATCAGCGACAAGTTCCCGACGAACAAGTTCACGCTCAAGCTCAACATCTCGCCTTTCGGGTTCGGCATGCACACCGATGCCCTGCGGCTGGATTTGAGCGCCGATTCGATCAACCTGCAGACCGCCAGCTCGAACGGCAACGGCTGGAACCAGACCGCCGCCAGCAAGCTCGAAGAGACGAAGAAATACACGCTGAAGCTCCAGGGCACGCTGTCACCCTTCACCGGCGACCAATTCATGGCGAGTCTCAATACCCTGACGACGCCGAGCGCCACTCCCGGCAACCCCGCCTCGAAGACGGCCATCCTGCCGAACCCGAACCTCGGAGGCTTCACCGCGTCGAACCCGCCGAGCCCCCTGCCGAGGGCGCCGACCGAGGAGAAGTTCGGGCAGCGCATGTATGTGCCGTCACCCTACGGCGAGGCGTTCGTGACTTCAGAGACCCTCGACGTCTACCAACAGACGCTGGTCCAGACCAACACTGTCTATGGCTTCGTCCGGATCCCGGATCCGCAGATCCCGCGCGACGTGAACATCGTTTCGTTCCGCATGAGCAGCAAGTATATCCGGCCGGGTTGCCTCGACGGCATGATCGCATATGGCTACAACCCGGCAACCCTGCCGGACGGCGCCCAGACCTATGGCACCTCGACCGGGCAGATGGAGCCTCTCTATGACGGAAATTTCGCTCCCGGAGAGGTTGGGCACAATGCCAGCTACATGCGCGTCGTCGAGGCCTACCGGATGAAGAAGCAGATCGACCAGGAGGCCTTCAATGCGCTCGCTCTCTACCAAGCGGCCTACGACACCCAGGACAGCCCGACCGATTCCAGCCTGACGCCGGCCCTCGATTTCTATAACGAATACGTTTGGTCGTCGCGCGGCGGCACCCAGGAGGTCAAGCACACCTACACCACGTCGTACGACGAAGTGTACACGACGACGACGGAAAATTCCTCGTCCACGAAATTCAACTTCAACGTGAAGCTGCACGCCTTCGGGATCGGCATTCTCGACGCAAAGGTCGGAATCAAGAATGCCAGCAAGGACAAGCTGCGGTACAGCTACAATGCCTCGGGCAGCAAATCATTCGACCTAACGGCCGCGTTCGACGGCATCGAGACCGATACTCAGATGCGCTACGCCTGCAACAACGACGCCCATTTCGTGATGAACTTCAACTCCATGTTCAATCCCAACAACCAAAGCGGACTGAATCTGGTCATCGGCTCCGACGGACTTGTGTACAAGATCGTCCCATCCGTGACCTCGGGCGCCGGATTGCCGATCTCGGACAATATCGACACCAACCAGACCTACATGCAGCCGCAGCCGTCCTACACGTCCGGCAATGCCGACGGATTGACCGGCAACGTCGAGCCGTATGACCGTCCCGGCAAGACGAGCCTGTTTCGTACCTATGCGTTCTTCCTGCAACCCTCACAGCAGAACGGAGACGATTTCTGGAGCACCGTCGTCGATCCGCAGTGGCTCGCGAACAGCCCGGACCTGGACGCCGCCGCCATGCGCTCGGCCCAGAGCAATCCCTCGCTGCCATGGCGCCTCATGTACCGCGTCACCTACTCGCAGCGCTTTCTGCCGCCGGTCTCGACCGCCGCGACCGTCGTGCCGCAGATCACGCCGGTGATTGCCGTGCCGGTGCTGAACCCGGCCACCGACTTTCTGTTCCAGGCCATCTCGCTGCCGCTGCCGCGCCCGGCGCACAATCCGAGCAACGACATCGAAGCCAATATCGTTCTCGCCGCCCCGACCGCCTCGGGGCTGAGCGCAGGCAGCGTGCCGACGACGGGACCTAGCGCGGGCATGCCTGTGCTGCCCAACAATGTCATTCCATTCGATCTCGTCAAAGCCGTTGCGAGCATCGTCAACTGGGGCGACACGGCCAACGTCAGGCTGTTGACGCAGCTCGTCACCTCCGTGCTGGGACTGAATACCGTGCCGATGTCGCCGACCGTGTTGCCGGGATCGACCAAGCTGGCCGACATCGTCGATCCGGCGGCCGGCGGCATCCTGTACAGCGTTTATACCGACCCGAACGGCCTCGCGGTCAATGTTCCCACCAACTTCGGGATCACCGTTTACCAGGATGTGAACGGCAACCCGGTCCAGTACTACGACGGAAAGAACTTCCGCTCGCTGCAGGCCGATTACGTCGCCAGCCCCGACGGCACCCTCATGTACTATATCCAGCCGCCCTCGACTTACGACCAGAGCGCGTTCGACCTGGTCGGCGATTACGACCTGTTCGGCCATCCCGGCGACGAATGGCGCTATTACCTCGTCTCCGGAATGAGCGCCAACATGACATCCGAGCCGACCGTCGCGAATTCGGGGCCGTTTCTGTCGTCGAGCGGCGCGACCGCCTATGCCGGATTCACCATTGCGCCGTCGCGGCACGGGCGGAACGGCTCGAACCAGGTGCAAGGGTACGTCCTGCTGCAGGGCATCATGCAGTGGCCGAACCTCAACTCCAACGCGGAAACCTTCGCCGACGTCCTCGTCTACAAGGCGATGAGCCTCTTCGACACCTTCCCGATCGGCGACCCCGAGGTGCTGGTCTCGTTCCTCGAGGCGCAATATCCCGGCGCACCCTTCACCGGCAACGAGGAGATCAACCTCGTCTTCGCCAAGAACATCGTGTCGTATTTCAACGCGGCGCAGCAGATGCTGATCCCGCAATAGGCGAGCGGCCTCGGCAATAGATGCGGTCTGATTGAAGCCGTGACGTTCGACCGATCGCCGATGCGGCGGGCCGACTGCCCGTCCGCGATCGCACGTCGAGGAAGGCGGCGCCCGGGATTGCGGTGAGGCGCCAGCGAACCGGGTGTTGTAGCATGGGGCCAGAGCAACGGCCGGTGCGCGACCGCCGATCACGCTCGATAAATTGCAGCGGTGAAGGGGCTTCGATGAATCGGCATTTCGATGCGATCGTGATCGGCGCCGGGCAGGCCGGTCCGCCACTCGCCGGACGGCTCACCGGCGCCGGAATGACGGTGGCGCTCGTCGAGCGCAAGCTTTTCGGCGGCACCTGCGTCAACACCGGCTGCATGCCGACGAAGACGCTCGTCGCGAGCGCCTATGCCGCCCATCTCGCGCATCGCGCCGCCGATTACGGCGTCGTGCTCGACGCGCCGCCGCGGATCGACATGCCGCGCGTCAAGGCGCGCGCCGACGCGGTCTCCGCCAGAGCCCGCAGCGGCGTCGAGGATTGGCTTCGCGGCATGCAGGGATGCACGGTGATCCGGGGGCAGGCCCGCTTCGAAAGCGCAAACAGCGTGCGGGTCGGCGAGGATCTCCTCGGCGCTGAGCGCATCTTCGTCAATGTCGGCGGGCGCGCCGTCGTCCCGGCCCTGCCCGGCATCGACCGGGTCCCCTATCTGACCAACACCTCGATGCTCGCGCTCGACCGGGTCCCGGAGCATCTCGTCATCGTCGGCGGCAGCTATATCGGGCTCGAATTCGCCCAGATGCACCGGCGGTTCGGGGCGCGGGTGACGATCGTCGAAAAGAGCGCGCGGCTGATCGCCCGCGAGGACGAGGAGGTGTCGGAGGCGATCCGCGGCATTCTCGAGGCCGAAGATATCGCCGTGCGCACCGCGGCGGAATGCATCAGCTTTGCGCCGCACGCTGACGGCATCGCGGTCGGCGTCGATTGCACCTCGGGCGAGCCGCAGATCATCGGCTCGCATGTGCTGCTCGCGGTCGGGCGGCGGCCCAATACCGACGACCTCGACCTCGACAAGGCCGGCGTCGCGACCGACGCCCGCGGCTACATCACGGTCGATGATCGCCTCGCCACCAACGTCCCGGGCGTCTGGGCGCTCGGCGACTGCAACGGCCGCGGCGCCTTCACCCACACCGCCTACAACGATTTCGAGATCGTCGCCGCCAACCTCATCGACGGCGAAAACCGCAAGGTCAGCGAGCGCGTCCCCGCCTATGCGCTCTACATTGACCCGCCGCTCGGCCGCGTCGGCATGACGGAAGCCGAGGCACGCGCGGGCGGCCGCCCGCTGCTCGTCGGCCGCCGGCCGATGAGCCGCGTCGCACGGGCGATCGAAAAGGACGAGACGCAGGGCTTCATGAAGGTCGTCGTCGACAGAGAGACGCAGCGGATCCTCGGCGCGGCGATCCTCGGCACCGGCGGCGACGAGGCGATCCACGGCATTCTCGACATGATCAACGCCGGCGCCCGCTATCCGGCATTGCAGCGTGCGGTGCCGATTCACCCGACCGTGTCGGAGCTGATCCCGACCATGCTCGGCGAGATGCAACCCGTCACGTGATGGGTTCGCCGAATGACCGGGCCAAGGTCGCAAGATGGCGAGACCGCCATCCGCTATCCATCGCTCTACCAGATCAATACACGCGTCCGGGCGACCGAACTGTCGAGCTCGCTCGGCCGGCCGGCAACGCTCGACGATATTCCGGATCTCGAGTTGGATATGTTGGCCGAAAGCGGCTTCGACTGGATTTGGCTGCTCAGCGTGTGGCAGACCGGGCCGGCCGGGCAGCGGAGCTCACGCTGCGATCCCCAGTTGCGCCGCGAACTCGCCGAGACCATGCCGGAGCTGCGCGAAGAGGATATTCGCGGCTCCGGTTTCGCCATAACCTCGTACAGCGTCGATTCTGCCCTCGGCGGCGACGCGGCACTCGCGCGGCTCCGCGACCGGTTGCGGCAGCGCGGGCTGCGGCTGATGCTCGATTTCGTTCCGAACCACACCGCATTGGATCACCCCTGGGTCGATGACCACCCCGAATATTACGTTCCGGGGACCGAGCTCGATCTGCAACGAGCGCCGCAAAACTATGCCCGGGTCGGTGGAATGGGCGCAGACCGCATCATCGCGCATGGCCGGGACCCGTACTTCCCCGGCTGGCCCGATACGCTCCAGCTGAACTACGGCAATGCCGCCACCCAAGAAGCCATAACCGCAGCGCTGCAGAAAATCGCCGGCCAATGCGACGGCGTCCGCTGCGACATGGCCATGCTGCTGCTTCCCGACGTTTTCGAGCGGAGCTGGGGGATTCCGGCGGAGCCGTTCTGGCCGCGGGCGATCGAGGCCGTGCGCATGCGCGCCCCGGGGTTCTGCTTCATGGCCGAGGTCTACTGGGACCTCGAATGGGCGCTGCAGCAACAGGGCTTCGACTATGCCTACGACAAACGCCTCTACGACCGCCTTCGGGCGGGGCGCGCGCGGCCGGTGCGAGAGCATTTGCAGGCCGGACTTTGCTACCAGAGCAAGCTTGCCCGCTTCCTGGAAAACCACGACGAACCCAGGGCCGCCACAACGTTCCCGAACGGCATGCACGAGAACGCCGCCCTCGTCACCTACCTGTCGCCGGGTTTGCGGTTTTTCCACCAGGGTCAATTCGACGGCCGGAAGAAACACGTCTCGCCGCATGTAGTCCGCGCGCCGAACGAGCCCGTTGACGGGTCGCTGCGGCGCTTCTACGAGAACCTCCTCGCCGTTCTCCGCCGTCCGTCCGTTCTGGGCGGCGAGTGGCGCCTGCTCGACTGCGCCCCCGCTTGGGACGGCAACGCGACCTGGGACGACTTCATTGCGTGGTGCTGGCAGGGGAACGGCTGCGAACGCCTCCTCGTTGCGGTCAACTACGCCGCGAACCAGGGCCAGTGCTACGTCCCTCTCCCATGGCCCGATCTGAGCGGCCGCGCCGTGCGTCTGCAAGACCTGCTCGGTTCCGCCACTTACGATCGTGACGGGAGGTCTCTGATCTCGCCGGGCCTCTACCTCGACTTGCCGCCTTGGGGCCGGCACGTGTTCGAGGTCAACACGCTCCCGTAACCGACCGGCCCGCCGCCCCCAAGACCCCCATGATCACCAGGATCGGCGGATTAGCGCGACGGCGCAGTCAAGCGGCGCGGTGCTCATCGAGGAGATCGATGGCGGCCGCGACCACCTGCTCGGGCTCGAAGCCGAATTTGCGCTGCAGCTCCTTGAGCGGCGCCGAAGCGCCGAAGGTCTTCATGCCGATGACGCGGCCGGCGGCGCCGACATAGCGCTCCCATCCGAGAACCGAGCCCTGCTCGACGGCGAGGCGTGCCGTCACACCCGCAGGCAGCACGCCGTCCCGGTAGGATTGCGGCTGATGCTCGAAAATGTCCCAGGAGGGCATCGAGACGACGCGGGAACGGATCCCCCGGGACCCCAGCGCCTCATGCGCTGCGACGACGAGGGAGACTTCGCTGCCCGATGCGATCAGGATGATCTCGGGCGGGCCGCCCGGAGCGTCCGCCATGACATAGGCGCCGCGCGCGACACCGGCGGCAGAGGCGTATTTCCTGCGATCGAAGGTCGGCAGCGGCTGGCGCGAGAGCGCGATCGCCGCCGGCTGGTGGCGCAGCTGCAGGATGTAGCGATAGGCCTCGACGACCTCGTTGGCATCGCCGGGCCGGAGCACGACCAGCCCCGGAACGGCGCGCAGCGAGACGAGCTGCTCCACGGGTTGATGCGTCGGCCCGTCTTCGCCGTCGCCCATCGCGTCATGAGTGAAGACGAAGATCGTCGGCAATTCCATCAGCGCGGAAAGGCGGATGGCCGGCCGCGCATAATCGCTGAAGATGAAGAACGTTGCCCCGAAGGCGCGCAGCTTCGAGAGCGACAGGCCATTGACGATCGCCGCCATCGAATGTTCGCGAATCCCGAAATGGAGGTTGCGGCCCTCCGGACTCGCGGCTTCGAAATCGCCGGCGCCGGCGAATTTGAGCGTCGTCTTGTTCGACGGCCCGAGATCCGCCGAGCCGCCGAGGAACCACGGGATGTTCTGCGCCAGCACGTTCAACACCTCACCCGAGGCATCGCGTCCGGCAATGCCTTTCGGATCGGCGGGAAAACTCGGCAGGTCCCGGTCCCACCCGGCCGGCAGCTCGCGCCGCTGCATCTGGTCGATTTCTGTCGCGAGCTCCGGGAATTCGCGGCGGTAGGAGGCAAAGAGCTGCTCCCACCGCTGCCGTGCTTCGGCACCGCGGGCGCCGACCCCGGCATCGAAATGCTCCCGCACACCGTCCGGCACGAAAAACTTGGCATCCTCCGGCCAGCCGTAAGCGCGCTTCGTAAGCCGCACTTCTTCCTCGCCCAAGGGTTCGCCATGGGCGGCGGCGGTATCGATCTTGTGCGGCGAGCCGTAGCCGATATGGCTGTCAAGGATGATCAGGGTCGGCCGGCCCCGGGTCTGCCGGAAGACCGCGAACGCATCCTCGATCCGCTCGAGATCATTGGCGTCGCCGACCCGCAGCACGTTCCATCGGTAGGCGAGAAAGCGCGCCGCGACATCCTCGGTGAAGCTGATGCGCGTATTGCCCTCGATCGTGATGTGGTTGTTGTCGTAGATCCAACAGAGATCGTCGAGGCCGAGATGACCGGCGAGTGAGGCCGCCTCCGAACCGACGCCCTCCATCAGGCAGCCGTCGCCGCAGACCGCATAGACGTCGTAATCGAAGATATCGAAGCCGGGCCGGTTGTAGCGAGCGGCGAGCCACTTGCGCGCGATCGCCATGCCGACGCTGGTGCCGATCCCCTGTCCTAACGGACCGGTCGTCGTTTCGACACCCGACACCCAGTGATATTCGGGGTGCCCCGGCGCCTTGCTGCCGAGCTGGCGGAAGTGCCGGATGTCGTCGAGCGTAACCGACGGCTCGCCGAGGCGCTCATATTCCGCGTTCACCGCGCGGGTGCCCGTCAGGTGAAGGATCGACCACAGCAGCATCGAGGCGTGGCCGTTCGACAGGATGAAGCGGTCGCGATCGGGCCAGATCGGATCTTTCGGGTCAAAGCGCATGACCCGGTTCCACAGCGCATAGACGAGCGGCGCCAATGCCATCGGCGTCCCGGGATGGCCCGAATTCGCCTGCTGCACCGCATCGATCGACAGCGTGCGGATCGTGTTGATCGCCAGCCGGTCAAGCTCTGCCCTGTCCATGCCCCTTCTCTCCCGTTCCTCAATGCGGCTCGATTGCTTAAGGGTCCTGCCGAACTGATAGCGCATCGCCGAGGGCGCCTTGTCCGCAAAGTGCGCCTCACCGCCATCAGGGCTGCCGTCGCCGACCCTGCGGAAGTCTTGATCGGGAAGCTTCTAAGTCTTTGACTTTATTGGAGCGGGTGAAGGGAATCGAACCCTCGTCGTAAGCTTGGGAAGCTTCTGCTCTGCCATTGAGCTACACCCGCATTTCAAAGACTTACTAACCCATCCGTCCGCCGTTTGCACCGTATTTGCACCAGCCGTATTCGCGCTGAAAATCTAGCTGCATGAACCGGAAAGCGCAACCCTGGTGCCGACGCCCTCGTGTACGGCTCGTGCGGCGAGTTGAGCTTCGCCAAAATCGCCCGCAAGCGGCGGCTACGCTAGACGAGGATGTCAAGGACTGCCCGCGGGCTGATGATGCGGATTCCTTGGTGCTCGCCAAGGGGCAGCAGATGTGCGCGGTCGCCGGTGACGAGGTAATCAGCCTTGGCCGCGACCGCCGCCGCGACGATGAGGTCGTCCTTCGGATCGTTCGGCACCACGCGCGGCGCCGGCGCATCGGGCACCATCTCCGCCTGGGTGAGCAGCCAGCGGATATATTCGCGTACATCGTCGTCAGCGTACGCGGCGTAGCGCCGGAGCTTGGATTTGGCGAGAAGGACCTCGGCGGTCTCGGTCAAGATGGCGTCCGAGAGGCAGAGCTCGTAGCGGCTGCGCACGGGATCGCGAAGAAGCCGCACGACAGAGCCGTGCGGCGTCAAAAAGGCGCTCACCAGGACCGAGCTATCGAGAACGGCTCTTGGCATGTCGAGCGCGCACTCCGCGTACTTCGTCCACCACCATATCCATCACCTCGTCCTCGGACGGCGGCGGCTCCGGGCCGATAAACTTCACCCGGCTGAGGATCGCGTCGAGCCGCCTGCCGGCTTCGGCGCGGTCGATCACCGTGACCGGCTTCAACGTCACGGTCCCGTCGCTCACCTCCAGGTCGAGGTAGTCGCCCTCGCGGAGCTTGAGCACCTTGCGCGCCTCGGCCGGCAGGGTGACCTGTCCGCCACGGAGCATCCGTACGAGCGCCATGATGCCGTTCTCCTGATGCGTGTTGTTGGCCTTGATCATACGTAATATGTAATATACAGGATTACATATTACACGATGCCTGTCTGGCGTGCAAGGGCTCGCCGCGCTTAGGACGCCTGCCGTCCGGTCCAGGCTGGAGGCTCGTTTCCCTGCTCCGAATCGGTCGGCGTCATTCACGGCGTCCATTCGCTTTGCACCACCTCACGCGCCTGCAGATCGTAATGGGTCAAGGCGACGGCGGCAGCGCAAAAGATCCCCATCCGCGGATCCTCGCTTTCCCATAGTTTGCGCCGGTGCGGCAGAAAGCGCTCAAGGGCCGGAATTCGGGCGGCGATCGCGGCGGCGATGTCGTAGCGCGTCCGAGCGCCGAACCGGCTGAAACACTCCTGGACCGCGGAGCGGGAATACCGGTAGACGTCGATCCCTTCATTTTGGGCCAGGCGGTCGATCCCCCGCATGAGCCGTTCGAGCCCCCGCGCCCGGCGCAAACGCGGCGCGGTCGGCTCTTCGAGAACGACGGCGTCCGGCCGATTGCGCCCCAGAAGGCCGGCCATCTTCTCAAGAGACGATGCATGTCGGTCCCCTCTCTCGATACCCTTGATACCCCAGTCGATAGGGGCGACGGGCGATTTCATGAGGGCAAAGGCAACACCGCGCGTTATCGGGTAAAGTGCCAATACGACGGCGTCTGCGGAGTCGAAATTCATATGTCATTGGAAGGCTTAGGCTTGGTAATCCGCTGCAAGGCGGCTTCGAGGAACTCACGCTTGCGCAGCGAATGCCGATCGGTCTTGTCCTCAAGCCCGTCGTAGAGGCCCTTGGCGGCGTTCGCCACGACCGCCTCGACGCCCTTTTGCAGCGATGCGAACAATTCGGCGTCCGGCAGCCCGAACAGGATGGAGCAACCGATCATCACCGTCGCGGTGGGCGTGCGCACCGCCCGCTCGATCCGCGAGACTGTGGCCGCGTTCGCGACGCCGAGCAGCCTCGCCAGCTCCTCCTGGGTCAACCCCCAGCGGCGGCGATGGGCACGGACAAAGGAATAGGGTGGTTTGCGCATGATGGTCGCTCGCACCCGGCATCCGAGATGCGGGGACGCGCAGCCCATCGTCGTCGATGCAAGGCTGCCGCCCTAGACGCCAGAACATGCCGCATGGGCAAATCAAACCCTGCCGCCCTCTTTCCTTATAGGGCCATCGGTGAAGAACCGGTGAGGCGCTCTCGGGCGACAGATCGAATCAGATCCCCGCTTTCAGCTGCCAGTTGAGGAGAGATGGGGACATGGAGACATGAGAGAGATATCGAGGGAGCGCAGCGTCCAGCTCTCGATCCGCTGTTGCCGTCGCTCCCCCGTTACTCCGCCTGCGTCCCCACCTCCCTATGTCTACCCGGCTCGGACTCGGCACCGTGCTGGCCATCCGCATCGGATATGCCGTAGCGCTCGTAGAGCGCGGCAAGCGAGGCCGTAGCGGCCGGCAGCACGTAACGGCCATGGCTCTTGTACGTCGCAAGGTGCAAGCGCCGACGGAGCAGCATGCCAATCCAGCGGGGGGTAATCGGGCGCTCGTATTCGCGGCCGAAGCGCTCGGCAAACCGGCCGGCGATTTCGCCTACGCTAAGGACGGGGGCTGCGCCCGATTCTGCGAGCTCCCGCACGACCTCGAGAAGCTGCGCCTCGGTGGTAAGGCCGCGTTCGGCGAGGATGCCATCGTGTACGCCCCTGGCGAATCCGACCAGAGCCTCGCGCGTCGCCGCATCGTCGACGACCGAGAGGAGGGGCGTCAGAATCTGGCTGATGCGCGGCGCAACGTCGTCGAACGCGGCCGCGGGCTCGAGGCGCACCGCATGGCGGTTGCGGAACCGGTAGAGCAACAGCTTGTTGCGCAGCCCCAAGGCTTCGTCCTTGATCGCCCGCGTGAGATTGATCGGGATGTCGGCGCGCAGCCGCCCTCTGCCCATCACCTCGGTGAGAAACCGGCTTTCGAGCGCGCGGTCGTCATAGGCACCGCGCATAGCGATCACCTTCGGTCCGAAGACCTGGAAGGCTTGTGGATCGAACTCGCGCCGCTGGTTCTGCATCGTGCGCAAGACCGGCAGCCCGTTGACATTGCCGTTGTTGAGGATCTTGACGATTTCCGCGTTTGCGTCGCTGAATCGGAAATCCGCCTCGTCGAGGATCAGCGTGCCGCGGAACGCATTGAGGATATGGAAGATCGGCGAAACGGTGGAAGCACCGCTCGCGAAGAAGGGGCGGCAGCAGACCGAGCCGAGCACGAGGAGGGCGCGCGTCTTGCCGGTGCCGAAATCGCCTTGAAACCGGATGTACGGCACCTCGCTGAAAGCGTCATACACCCAGGTGAACAGCGCATAATGGGCGGCGATGTTCTCGAAATCCGGCGCGACGTCGATGTAGCGGTGCAGAAATGCGCGGATTTCGGCGAGCAGCTCGGGGACGGTGCCGTATTCCGCCGGCTCCGAGGGCAGCAGAACGACCTCGTTTCTGATCACATTGTTCCTCGGCGAGAACGGCACGAGCCGCTCGCCGCCCATGTTGACCTGGTCCTCGATCGTGCAGGCGCCGGCGCGGCTGACGGCAAACGCCGTTGCCCCCTCCGCCGGCCGATACAGCAGTTCGATTAAGGTGCCGTCGGGAAGGCACCGCGACACTGCCGGAATCCGGTCGGGTTTCCGTTCGGCCGGTCTATCTGCCTGCTGCGCCTCGTTCATCGCCACAGCGTATCCGGATCGCCGTGACAGTGCAGGCGGTCGAATCGGCCTCTCCGGCAGACTCATCGGCGCAAAAAGCCGCCCCTGGCGGGGCGGCAGTGGTTTACGATGTGGGCGGGTTTCCGATGAGCGTCTTGGTCGCCGGAAACCGGAAGAAGCCGGGCAGCCATTCGGCTGCGGCGCGATCGGCTTCGTTTGCCGCCGACTCGCCAGCCCGTTCAGCGAAGTATCGGGCGAGTTCCTCGACAAGCTGCTTCTTCGTCCAGCCGTGCAGCCCCTTCAGGTGTCCGGCGGCGCCGCATTCGACGGCGATCGCTAGGACCTGCTCGCGGATGAGACCTGAGAGGAACGCCGCATCGGGTGTCCACCAGGCGCGCATCGCGATGCCGAGATCGCCGGCGATCCGATTGAACAGGCTGTCGCCGGTGTCGAGATCGGTCAGCCGCTCTTCCCCGAAGCAGAGGATCGGCAGCAAAACCACCAACCGATCGAGCTCCTCGTCCGACAGGCGGCCGAGCGCCCCATAGAGCAGAATCGCGCCGCATGACGGGACCAGCTGGGCGATTGCGTCGCCCGCAGTCTCGGCCGACGCAAGCCCCAGGGTATCGGCAAGCTGTCTGGCAACCTGCTCGACCGCCTGATATGAGCGCTGCGTCCGCTCGTCCGCCGGCGCCTCGTGGCAGGCATGCAGCGTGAGCCGAGCGCCGATGCAGGTGCGCAGGCCGAGGAGCAGGAGGAGGGCCGCTACTTCCTTGGCCTTGCGCGGATTGCCGAGCAAAGCCGCCTGGACCGCAGCGCTCTTCTGGCACGCCACGTAGCGCACCAGCTCCGCGGTGAATTCCGGGCGCTTCGGCGCCGGCCGCGGCGCAAGCGGCGTCTGCCGCGTCGCCTCGACCACGGCCTCCTTCACCTCATGGCGGGCAAGCCCATCGCGAATCTCGACCGGGCCCGAGGGGTGCAGGTTGATGACGACTCCCGCGGGCTCCTCCCCTTCCGCGTCCCGGTAGTGCCACCAGGGCACGGTGTAGAGGTGGAGCACCTCGACCCAGGCCGCCCGTTCGCGCCACTCTTCGGCCAGTTCCTCGACTCCCTGTCGCTGTAGGGCCAGGAACTGATCGATATCGTCGAAATAGGTCGTCTCGTCGTCGGCGAAGAGGTCGGTCGTCAAGGTGCCGGCGTAGCGCTCGCGCGGGAAGATCGCGATCGACACCGAAGGTTTGCTGCCGACCAGCATCGAGCGGATCTCCTCCGCGTCCGGCGGGTAGTCGGTGTCGAGCCCGTCGAGGATCGCCCGCTGCTGCTCCCGCGACCCGAGAGTCATGGCTTCCGCCACCGTGCGGGTGATCGCCCCGGAACGGAAGGCCTTCTTGGCATCCGCGCACAGCGTCGCCAGAGCGAGCCGTCGCCGCACTGTCGGCGTCGACAACCCCGTCTTCTCCGCTATGCCTTCGACGGTACCGCCGGCCTGGAGCTGCCGCGCGAAGGCGTCAGCTTCGTCCATCGGGTGGAGCTGCTCGCGCTGGACGTTTTCGACCGTGGCGAGCCGGATAGCGTCGCCCTCCTCGAGTTCATCCTTGACCTCGACTGGGACCGGGTAGCTGGCGTCGATCTCGCCTTTCTTCCTCAGGTGCTGGAGGGCGAGATAGCGGCGCTTGCCGACAATGACGCGGTAACTGCCGTCGCCCTCGGGGCGGACAAGCAGGTTTTGCAGAACGCCGTCGGCCTTGATGCTTTGGGCGAGTCCGGCAATGAGCGACTGGTCGAGCGTTCTCCGCGGATTGTCCTTCGGCGGCAATAACGCCGAGAGGGGGATGTTGGTATGCATGGAATCCTCCATGGCCGCGTATCGCGCTGGCGCCTGCCAGCGCAATGCGCGGCCCGTGCTCTGGGTGGACGGAGATCCTGCCGGCTCTGCCGGCCCGATCAGATGCGGCCCCGAAAAGAACCGATCCACTGGCGAGCGTAAGGGTCGCGACCGGGGCGTCGTAGACGGCGGTCTTTGCCGAGGCGGCCAAAAACGCCGCCTCCAACCGTCCGCCGGGCTTCCCTACCATCGGCCCCGGACCCGTTCTTTCACGGCAAATCGGGCTTTCCCCAGAAGGCAACTCGCGGTGCGCACCGGCGCAACCGCGCCGCGCGCCGCCCTGCGCGGAGATCGTCAATGCCCCACTACCGGATCGACTTCCGAACCCTCAAACGGAAGGCTTCCTTCCAAATTGTCCTCGATCGGTATGGGTTGACCCGGCATGGCGCCGGGCGGCGGCACTTCATCCTCTGTCCATTTCACCGGGAGACGGAGCCCTCGTGCCTGATTGATCATTCCCGCAATCGCTTCCGCTGCTTCGGCTGCGGCGAGAGCGGCAGCATCCTCGATTTTGTCGCGAAACTCGAAAACTGCACGATCACGGCGGCGGCGGCGATCGTCGCCGACTGGTGCAAGGTGGCCAACGACGGCGGCGAAGCCGCGTCGCCTCGCGAGGCCGGCTCGAAAGAGCCGGGCCGATGCGGGACCGGAGGTATTGGCTCCGGCGACGAGGATGCCGTCAACCAGCCGCTCCGGTACCGGCTGCGGCTCGACCCGTCGCACCCCTATCTCGCCGAACGCGGTCTCGCCCCGGACATCATCGAGCGCTTCGGGCTTGGCTTCTGCGACTGCGGCGTCATGAGCGGGCGCATCGCCATCCCGATCCATGACGAAGCCGGGAGGCTGATCGCCTATGCCGGCCGATGGGCGGCGGCGGAGGTCCCGCGTGGCCGGCCCCGCTACCTGCTGCCGCGCGGGTTCCACAAGCAGCGCGTGCTGTTCAACTTGCATCGCGTGGCCGGAGCGCGCGAGCTCCTGATCGTCGAGAGCTACTGGTCTGTATTTCGCCTCTCAACGCTCGGCGTTCCGGCGGTCGCCTTGATGGGCCGCGACCTTTCGGCGGCGCAGCTTGCGCTTCTCGTCGCCGGCGGCGCCGACCGCGTCAAGATCATGCTCGACGGCGATGCGCCGGGCCGATCGGCGACCGTGACGATGGTGCCGCATCTCGCCCGGCACGCCTTCGTCAAAAGCCTCGAATTGCCGGATGCAATGAAGCCGCATTCGGCGGCGGAGGAGGTGCTGCGCCGCCTGATCGGCCTGCCGTAGCTGCCGCCTCTTGAAACCTACCTGCCGCCCTGCGGCAGGTTTCCTTTGCGGTGACCGAGAGCGGCATGAACGTCCGTGTGCTTGGTCCCCGTTTGCAGCCCTGGCCCGTAGGGCATGGTCCGTCGTCTACGGCTGCCTGGCTCCCTTGCCTACTCTCCCCTTTGGATCGGCTCTTTTTAATAGCCGGCTCCCGAGCGGGGCGGGTCGGCGATCTGCCCCTCCCGAAAAAGCAACCAGACGGCGAGCGCACGTTGCGGCGCCATTCTTCTTCCGGAGGACAGAGCAATGACCAATATCGATCAAGCCGTGGGCTACAAGGTGGACCCGACCCGCGGAAGACGGGTCGGACGCGTATCGTCCGAATGGTTCGCGCGACCGGCCGACGAGCGCTATCTGAACCTCGACGAGCTCTATGACGCGGTGCGCCGCCGGGCGGACCAGTCACGGACCCGGACGGTCGACAGCAGGGTGGTGACGATCGAGGCCCGCCGCGAAGATGCCGAACGGCTTTCGATCAAGCTGCCCGATGCGGAGGCGCCGCTCGCGCCGACGCATTGGAGCTTCGGCCAGCTGTGCGGCCTCGTGGGCGCTCCAGCCAGCTATCTGCGCGATCTGCCGGCGCCCCTCGCCGGGATCAACCTGCAATACGGCCTCGCCCATCATCGCGCCGAGCAGATCAAATGCCTTGAGACGATCAACGGGCGGACCGAGCTGCGCGCCGTGACCGGCCCCGAATACGGCCGAATTTACGATCACGAGCTGGTCGGTGCCGTACAGCGCATCGCCGGCAACGGCGTCGGCGACACGCGCTGGAAAGTGCCGGGGACGCTCGACTGGTCGAGCATGCGGTACAACCCGCATGTCGACATCACGGCCGAGACGACGACGCTCTATGCGAGCGATCGAGATGTGTTCCTGTTCCTTGTGGATGATACTCATCCGATCGAGGCGGGGAGGCTCTCCGACGGCTCCCCCGATCTCTACTTCCGCGGCTTCTACAGCTGGAACTCGGAGGTCGGATCGAAGACCCTCGGCATCGCGAGCTTCTACCTGCGGGCGGTCTGCCAGAACCGCAATCTCTGGGGTGTCGAGGGCTTCGAGGAAATCACGATCCGGCATTCGAAATACGCCCCGGACCGCTTCGCGTATGAAGCCGCCCCGGCGCTCGAGAAATTCGCCGAGTCGAGCCCGCAGCCCTTCATCAAAGGCATCCTGTCGGCGCGGGCGCACCTTGTCGCCAGCTCGGACGACGATCGGACCGCCTTTCTGCGCGACAAGGGGTTCAGCAAGCCCGAGACGGCGAAGATCATCGCCGCGGTCATCGAGCAGGAAGGCCACCCGCCGGAGAGCGTCTTCGACTTCGTCCAGGGCATCACCGCGGTGGCGCGCGGCCGCGAGCACCAGGACGCCCGACTCGAACTCGAGCACCGCGCAAAGCGCCTGCTCGACCGTGTGTGGTAGCGGCTTTCTTTCGCCGGCAGCAGAGTGCTGCCGGCCTTTTTTGCTGCATTCTCCGAACGGCTACGGCGGCACATTCCGGATCCTTCCCGTGATCGCCTCACGGCTACGCCGTTGCCGGCCGCCGGACCGAGCGGCACAACTATCCGTCTCCCGCCGCCGGCTGCCGGGCCCTACGATCCGGCAATAAGCGCCCCGCCTATGCAACACACACTAAAAATCGGTGCTAAAATTCAAGTGCTCGGTCGTACCGACCCTGTACTGCTCCTTGACACCTATGCCGATTGATTCCGGCTCGGTGATTGAATTGCTGACGATCGCTGAAGTGGCGGAGTTACTCAAAATCTCCGAATCAGGGGTGCGGCGCCTGCAACAGCAGCGAGCCATTCCCTTCATCAAGGTAGGCGGTAGCGTCCGCTTCTCCAAACAAGACGTCGCGTCGTATTTGGAGCGCCATCGAGTTGGATCCATCGGCCAATAACCATATGGCAGTACGAATGATTAGAAACTCGTGGTGGGTTGACTTCAGGTTCAACCACGCCCGGTACCGGAAACGGAGTCCTGAGAACTCGCGGGCTGGAGCACTCACCTATGAGGCGATGCTGCGTCATAAACTGGTTCGCGGCGAACAGATCGATGGCGCAGCATCGGCAGCATCCGCGGAGCAGACGTTCGGGCAGTTCGTCCCAACGTGGTTCGACGAATATGTCGTACCCAATAATAAACCTTCCGAGCAGCAGTCGAAAAGATATATCCTCTCCGGTTCGCTCGTACCCTTCTTCGGCAAGCTCCCCATCCGTCAGATAACGACGCGCCACATCGAGCAGTACAAAGGACACGTGCTCAAAACGGGGGTCTCGAGAAAGACGCTCAAGAACCGGCTGCTTGTCCTCAGGAAGTGTCTCGCAACGGCCCATGAGTGGCTCGGGCTTGCAGGAACGCCGCCCAAAATCGTCTGGCCCAAATGCGAACCTTCCGAGACTGTCTATCTCTCGCCAGAGGAGTGCGACGTGCTCCTCTCCAACGCGGATGGCATCCTCGGCGAAATGATACTGACCGCCCTCCGGACGGGAATGCGGCTTGGCGAGCTCAAAGGGCTCCAGTGGTCATCCATTGACTGGCTGAACCGCAGTATCACGGTGCAGTATTCGAGGAACGACCACACGAAAGATCTGGAGTCGCCAAAAAGCAATCGCATACGGCATATCCCCATGGACGCCGACGTGCATGCAACGCTGTTCAGCAGAATGAAAGCCACTGGATACGTGTTCCTGGATGCCGATGGACAACCGTTCAACAGCGGGCGCCTCGCATGTCTGCTAGCAGACGCACGGGAGAAGGCTGGGTTGCGGCACTTTAGCTGGCACACCCTGCGGCACACCTTCGCGTCCCATCTCGCCATGAAGGGGGTGCCGATGACCGCCGTGCAGATGCTCATGGGCCACTCGACGATTACCACCACCATGCGGTATGCGCACCTCGCCCCCTCTACGCTGCGCTCGGCCATAGAGTTGCTGAACCCTAGAACAGCGCTGACGGCTGACCTTGGGCAACCGGTGGGCAACGCGTGGCTCGAAATCCAGCGGAGCGAAGCGGCCCGAAAAAGAAGCTAGCCGCCAGAAAATCCGCGTATTTCCAGGTTGAAAACGATCGCATACGCCGTCGTGCTTCCCTGCCAACTCCGCGCGAGAAACGGGCACTATACCTTGCGAGCGGGTTTATCGGAAGGTCAGCAATTAATGCGGCGAAACGCTGAATAAATTAGGAAATAAAAAGGGATTATCGGAAAAATATCAACGCTCAATCGTACTCACAATTCATCAATTTTGATCACCTTTTATCACTTTATGGGCAACCCGTGGGCAACCGATTTCTAATCGGCCTGCTCCGGGAATTACCAGCGCAAGAAGCAGTACAGGTAGAGTGATAAAAGCAATGACGTCAATGCCGCCGGGCGGTAGTTTTTGCGTGTGCCGCAGTCGCGGACGCGTGACTGAGACCGCGCGTTTCGCGACGTAGGGATTATGCTCAAGCGGCTCTTGGCCCCGAAGTCCCAGAGACGTGCTGTTTGGTCAATGCGGCGGCTTTGTGGACGCCATGGTGACGCGGCAAGAGGCTGCGCGGGAAAAACTCGTAGTATTCGTCCTGGTCGAACCAGGAGCACTTGATGTCGAATAGGCGGAGGCCGGTGAGGCGCGTGAGCGCGAGGGCGTAGATCATGAGCTGCGCGATCGGCTTATCGGCGCGGGCGCCGGGCTTGTAGTCGAGGATGTGTACGGCGCCGTTCCTGACCTGCAGGAAAGGGGTGCACTTAGAAGTTGAATGTACCGGCATCGGAGAGGGTCACGGATATTGGAAAATCGGGAGTGCGAAGAGGTCGCGGATTTTGGAGAAATTCGGAGCGCGAGAAGGTCACGGAAATTGGAAGGTGGAGGGCACTCGTAGCTCGAAATGACGGCGCGGAATGGCCGTTGATTTTCGGTTGCGGTTCACCCACACGTTGCATAGGGTAAGGGGAGCGCGCCCGGCAGAGGTGCGCGTTTGAACAGGGACGCAACGGATGAACGCTCGAGTGGCAATGGCCGCGGCCGCGGCGACGATCTTTGTAGGAGCCACGGGCGCTCAGGCCGCGGGTCCGCAGGTGCCAGACAATTGCAAGGTCGCCTGGGCGCCGTATGCGGCGGCAGGCGGCGATCCCGTCCAACCTGGCGGTCCCTATGTCGAGAAGGGCGCACAGGAGTCCTCGCAGGTCATCACGGTAACGATAACGAAGGTTGCCGCCGGCAAGGTGTGGGGCCAGTCACATTTCACGGGCGCTACGTACAATAATATTACGAATTTCGAGGGCCGCCTAGTCAACTCTGACACGTTTACGTTTGCAATCAGTACCGGCTCGAGGCTGCGTCTCAAGCAATTTGATGATGGACTTGCCGGGTATATCGATTCGGTCGTATGGAACACGTGCTCTCCCGTCGTCTTGCGGCGGGTCGTGTCGCCCCATGCCCAGAAATAGGTTTCCGCCGGATCACCACGTGGCGGTGCCGCTCGCCCGACGAAACGAAGAGGAGGCAGCGGATGAACCTTCGATCGGTTTGCATGCTCATCGCCGCTGGGCGGTCCTCAGTATGAGCTTACGTATCTCCGCGGGCGACGCGCAAGTAGCGCCCGCGCCGCGCCACGTTGGCCGCCATGCCGCCCACGTCTGGCAATGGGGGGTGCGACTCAGGCAGTGGGAGAAAATTCCAAGGGCCCAACATCTGCCGCGTTTTTGAGCGAAGCGGAGGAGCACTCCGAAGCATCACCGACAACAACACGGTCAACCCGGTCGTCAGCATCACGCCTGCCCGCTGACTGAGGGCGAACCTGGCTTTATATGATATGGCTTCTTATGGCCCAAGAGCAGAAATGGCGCTCGCAGAAAGCGAGTCGCCGACAGGGAACTGGACGTGGCTCGTAAGATTGGCGTTGAGCGAGAGAATGCCAAAAGCAAAGACAAGAATGAGCGCTGCACCCGCAAGGGCTTGCGGATGCGGCATGCGCCAGTGGCGGACGACCGCGGCAATCATCAGGGCAACTACGAGCGCGATAAGCGCTGAAAGCGCTAGCGCGGTTGTCGAAATAGGCGCAGTGAGGGCTACCTTAAACCAACTAGGGTGCGGAGGCTTCGGTTGTTCTGTTCCAAGCACCGAAGAAACGGGGGTCGCCGGAGGCGGCGTCGAAACTCCAAGCACCGCACCGCTCGTCGTGCTTATCGACCTTGATTCGGGCGTTGAGACCGCGGAGATCAGCAAGGGCGGTGCCGGTTTCTGCCGCGCGGATGTCACGGACTTAGGTGTGCCGAAAAACTCGACGATGAATGTCGTCTGCTGCCCCTCATACATGCCTTGCGCCGTGGCGAATCCGACCTCGGTGTATTGCGGTTTCAATATATTCTCCTTGTGTGTAGGCGAATTCATCCACGCCTCTTGAAGCGCTTCTGTATCGCCGAAGTTAACCGCGAGGTTCTCTCCCGCATATTTGTAGTTGTATCCAGACTGTTGAAGCCAGTCCCATGGGGTCTTCCCGCCTGGCGAGACATGGGCAAAATATCCGTTTCTGGCCATGTCGTTAGCTGCAAGCTGTGCCGCCTCATCGAGCTTTGGGTTCTCGCTGAGCGAGGAATCACCGTACTCTGCCCGAGCCCGATTCGTCAGGTCTGCAAGAATCGCCGGAAGGACCGAGGCGAGATACCTACTATTGGTGAGCGCGATTTTCGTTTGGACCAGCGCACCCGCCTCAAGCACCAGCACTATGAGAACAATTATTGCCAGAGATACCCAATGAAAAACGTGCGGCCGATATTCGTTACGTTCATGCGGGAGGAAGAAGTCGTGAAGACGATACGGAAGCGGCTTGCGCTTTTTTCGCTTGGTAGAGATCGGCATAGAGTCAATGATACATGTTTTTATAACGATCAACCCCGCTTTCATGCGGGGTTAATCGTCAAGCGCTTGAGCTTTCGATTACTGTCCGAGATCCACCTTGACCTTAGCGATGGTCGCGGCGTCAACGTTGAAGGACTGCATCAACGATATGACCGCGCTTACTTGCGCGCTCGTGAGACCAGAACTTTTGGTCGTCGTGGTCGTCTCAGCTGTGATGGGGAGTTCGCCTTTGTTGAGGACGGCAATGGTGAGCGGGCCGACATAGCCGGTGCTCGGAAGGCCGTTAGCCCATCCTATTCGTGACGCGGGCAGCCAGGGAGCGTCCCTCGGGGTCTGATGATTGCGGGCGCGCCCGCTCGTTGCGTCTGTTTCGTCGCCGGCGGTGGTCTGTGGGGTAGGCGCTGGAGGTTTTCGAGACGGGCTG
>DATLKN010000048.1:0-9680 GCA_035538335.1 Allostellaceae bacterium | reverse complement strand
CTTCACCAACTCGAAGGCCCTCGGTAAGCTCGCGATCGTCACAGCCTGTGGCATTGGGGGTGCTCCTCTTTGCGGACTTCAGCAACCCGCCGAGTACCCCCTCTCACAGCCCTGACACAAATCTCCGTACATCACCCGGCGAACCCCGCTCCTTGATCTCGACGGCCGGCGGCGGCTATCATTCGCCGCTTGCCGGATCGGACCGATGACTTTGATCGAGCCGGGGGCGCTCGCGAAAGCCGATAGGGTGCATGAATGAGGCGGCTCGGTCTGATTGCGGCGATCGCCGCGACGGTGTTGGCGTTGGCGCCACAGCCGGAAGCGGCGACGCCGGCGGCGCCGGCTGCGAACTCGGCGGACACCTATAACGCCCTCAACCTGTTCGGCGAGGTGTTCGAAAAGGTCCGCGCCGGCTATGTCGACAAGGTCCCGGACAACAAGCTGATCGGCTCCGCGATCAACGGCATGCTGACCGCGCTCGACCCGCATTCCAATTATCTCGACCGCAAAGACTTCAACGACATGAAGGTGCAGACCCGGGGCGAATTCGGCGGCCTCGGGATAGAGGTCTCGATGGAGAACGGGCTCGTCAAGGTGGTCTCGCCGATCGACGACACGCCAGCCGCGCACGCCGGTCTGAAGCCGGGCGACCTGATCACCAAGATCGACGGGAAGCCGGTGCACGGCATGACGCTGCCGCAGGCGGTGCAGAAGATGCGCGGCCCCGTCAACAGCGAGATCAAGCTGACGATCGATCGCAAGGGGCAGAAGCCGTTCGATGTCGAATTGACGCGCGCGGTGATCAAGATCCAGTCGGTCAAGTGGCATATGGTCGGCGACGACGTCGGCTATATCCGCCTCACCGCCTTCAGCGAACAGACCGACAGCGGGCTCAAGAGCGCCCTCGCGAAACTGAAGGAAAAGGCGGGCAACAAGCTGTCCGGGTTGATCCTCGACCTGCGCAACAACCCGGGCGGCCTGCTCGATCAGGCGGTGGCGGTCGCCAATGCGTTTCTCGACAAGGGCGAGATCGTCTCGACCCGCGGCCGCCGCGCGGAAGACGCGCAGCGCTATAACGCCCGGCCGGGCAACGACATCTCCGGCGGGCTGCCGCTGGTCGTTCTGATCAACGGCGGCTCGGCCTCGGCGAGCGAGATCGTCGCGGGTGCGCTCAAGGACCATCACCGCGGGGTGCTGCTCGGCACCCGGTCGTTCGGCAAGGGATCGGTGCAGACGATCATCCCGCTGCCCGGCCACGGCGCGATGCGCCTGACCACGGCGCGCTACTACACTCCCTCCGGGCGATCGATCCAGGCCGAGGGGATCGAGCCCGACATCATCGTGCCGGCGGCGAAGATCACGCCGGCGGCCGGCAAGAGCGGCATCAAGGTCGCCCAGACCGCCGGCGCGAAGAACGCCGGGAACGGATCGGCGGAAACTTCGGTCAATCCGTCGATCATGGGCACCGACGAGGATTATCAGATGATCCGCGCGGTCGACGTGTTGCGCGGCATTGCGCTGTTCGAGCGGCACGAGGCGAGCGCCGCGGGCGATACTAAGCTGGGAGCGCGGCGCGCGCAGCAATGATGGGCGAACCCGCGCCGCCCGGGGAATACCGGCCGGCGGTCGGCATCATGCTGATCAACGATTGCGGCGAGGCGCTGATCGCGCGCCGCATCGACATGCCCGAGGGCGAGGCTTGGCAGATGCCGCAGGGCGGCATCGACCCCGGCGAGGACCCGCGCGCGGCGGCTGTGCGCGAACTCGCGGAAGAGATCGGCACCGACAAGGCCGAGGTGCTGGCCGTAAGCCGCGGCTGGCTCACCTACGACCTGCCGCCCGAGATCGCGCCGAGGGTTTGGGGCGGGCGCTATCGCGGCCAACGCCAGAAGTGGTTCCTGATGCGGTTTCTCGGCGCCGACGAAGACATCAACCTCGCGACCCGGCACCCGGAATTCGACGCCTGGCGCTGGATCGCGCCCGATCGCCTGCCGGAGCTGATCGTCCCGTTCAAGCGGCAGCTCTATCTCGAGGTTCTCGCGGAATTCCGCGAACATTGCGCAGCTGCCCGAGGCGCCGGCTAGCCCGGCAGCCGCGTCAGCGCGGCGTCGATAGCCGCGGCCTCCGGCATCGCGCTCTGGGCGCCGCGGGCGAGCGCGGCGAGCCCGGCGGCGGCGCTCGCCCGGCGCAGCGCGAGGGTCGGCGGCAACCGCGCGTCGAGCGCCGCCGCGAAAACTCCGGCAAAGGTGTCGCCGCACCCCGTCGTGTCGATGGGTTCGATCGGCAGCGCCGCGACCGCCGTCTGGCCGCCGTCGCGCATATAGGCAACCGCGCCCTCGGGCCCGAGGGTCACGACGAGCCCCTCGCGCAATGTCCTCGCGATCGCTTGCGGGGTGTCGCCGAGGCGGGCCGCCTCGCTCCTGTTGGCGAGGAGAAAATCAACGTCGCGCAAGAGGGCGGGATCGATCGGCAGCGCCGGGGCGTAGCTCAGAACAGCCCGGCCGCCGCGCGCCCGCAGCCGGCGGAGGAGCGCCGCGGTTTCGCCGACCGGGACCTCCATCTGAGCGAGCAGCAGCGTATCGCCGCCGAGCGAGCTGTCAGGCACGTCGGCGGCGCGCGCGAGCGCGTTGGCGCCGGGTGCCACGGCGATCGCATTCTCGCCCGAGGGCGACACCATGATCGCGGCGCAACCGGTCGGCGCGGCGCACTCACGCACGAGGCTCGTATCGACCCCGGCGCGACGCAACGGGTCGAGCGCCAGCGCCGCGAAGCCGTCGGCGCCGACCGATCCGGCAAAGGCGACCGCGGCCCCGGCGCGCCGCGCCGCGAGCGCCTGGTTGGCGCCCTTGCCGCCCGGCAGCAGCGCACGCTCGCCGCCGAGCACGGTCTCGCCGGGCGCCGGCAGAAGCGGCACCGGGACGACGATGTCGATGTTGATCGAGCCGAAGACGAGGATCGTCAATCGAGGGATCCGAGGCGCAAGGTCCAGTGAGCGACCCGACAGATCGACAGCATGCGCCCGCTCCACGGGTCGCGGGCGAGCCGGTCCAGCACCTCGCTTTCGCTCTCGGCGCGCACGATCAGCAGCACCTCGGATGTGCCTTCGAGCGGGCCGGCCAGCAGAAAAAACCCTTCCGCAAAGAGCGCGTCCATGAAATCGGCATGCGCTCGCCAGCCCTCCTGCTCCTCCATTCCGAGAGCGGCGTTCCAGCCCGGCCCGCGCGAGCGGATTACGGCGAAGGTCCGCGGCACCGCTTATTCCCGGTCCGGCGCATCAGGCGGCCATATGCGCGAGGCGGGCATGCCGCCAGCGCATCGCCTGCCACAGAGCCCCGCTGGCGGCGCGGCTGAAACGCCCGTTCGGCGTCAGCCCGACCGCCTTCAAGATCATCGCGACGCCGCGCTCGACATGGTGGCGGCGATAGACGGCGTAGGCGCGGCGCGCATAAGCGCGGCTGCAACGCCGGCGATCGTAGGGCCGGCCGCCCTCGTTGGCGGCGTAATAGGCAAAGGCGAGCTCGTCGTCGCGCGCCTCGGCGAGCCGCCGCGCGGCGACGGCGAGGCGATCGCCGAGCCCCAGCCCCTCGCGTTCGCGGTAGCGCTGCATCGTCTTGTAGAAGAGCTTGTAGTGGCGCAGCTCGTCGGCCGCGATGTGCCGGCAGATCTCCTTCAGCACCGGCTCGCGCGAGGCTTCGCGGAGCGCGGTGTAATAGGAGCTGGTGCCGGTCTCGACGATGCAGCGGGCGATCATCTCGCCGCAGCGCGACCCGCGGCGCGAGGTGCCGCGGTCGAAGTCGATGCGGTAGCCGGCGCGGAAGCGCGCGAGCGCCGCAGCGAAGTCGAAATCGGCGTCGGCGAGCGCCGCCCAGCGGCCGAGCGCGAGCCCGTGCCGGTTCTCCTCCTCGCCCCAGCGGCGTGCGGCTTCCTGGAACCCAGGATCGTCGGCAAAGACGAGGCAAAGGTGCTTCGCATAAGCCGCACCGTTACCTTCGACGAGGCTCGCCGCCTTGACGATCGCGAGGATGTCGCGGTCGACGAGGCTGCCCTCGAAGCGATCCCATGGGATGTCGCCGAGCGTCCACGAGCCCATGCCGCCTCCTGCAGGCTCACCTTATACACGAGCACGCGGCGTCAGTCAGCGTGAGCGCTCAGCGGAGGCTCAGCCGAGCGCCTGCAATTTGGCGGCGGCGACGGCTTCCTCGCGCTCGAGGCGGCGCAAATCGGCGAGCAGCCGGTCGCGCTCGGCGCCCTGCGCGCGCGCCAGTTCCTCGCGCAGCAGCGGCAGGTTGCCGCGCACCGTCTGGAGATCGGCCTCGATCTGCGCCCGGTCGAAGGCCTCGGGCGCGCCTGCCTCGTCGGCGAGCACGGTGCAGCGCTCGGGCGTCACCTCGGCGATGCCGCCGACGATGAAGAAGCGCGCCGTGACCTCGCGCCCCTCATAGATCTCGATCATGCCGGGCCGGATCGTCGAAATCAGCGGCGCGTGGCCCGGCAGCACGCCGAAATTCCCCTCGGTGCCGGGCACGACAACCATCTCGACCGGCTGCGACAGAATGAGGCGCTCGGGTGAGACCAGCTCGAACTGCACCGGCATCAGGCCGCCTCGGCCGCCATCTTGCGCGCCTTTTCGACCGCTTCCTCGATCGTGCCGACCATGTAGAAGGCGCTTTCCGGCATGTCGTCGTATTCGCCGGCGACGATGCCCTTGAAGCCCTTGATCGTGTCCTCGAGGTTGACGAAGACGCCTGGCGTGCCGGTGAACACCTCGGCGACGTGGAAGGGCTGCGACAGGAAGCGCTGGATCTTGCGGGCCCGCGCGACGGTCAGCTTGTCCTCCTCGGACAGTTCGTCCATGCCGAGGATGGCGATGATGTCCTGCAGCGATTTGTAGGTCTGCAGCACCCGCTGCACATCGCGGGCGACGCCGTAATGCTCGTCGCCGACGACGCGCGGATCGAGCATGCGCGAGGTCGAATCGAGCGGATCGACCGCCGGGTAGATGCCGAGCTCGGCGATCTGCCGCGACAGCACCGTCGTCGCGTCGAGATGCGCGAAGGAAGTGGCGGGCGCCGGGTCGGTCAAATCGTCGGCCGGCACATAGATCGCCTGCACCGAGGTGATCGAGCCCTTCTTCGTCGTCGTGATGCGCTCCTGCAAGCCGCCCATGTCGGTGGCGAGCGTCGGCTGATAGCCGACCGCCGAGGGGATGCGCCCGAGCAGAGCCGACACCTCGGAGCCCGCCTGCGTGAAGCGGAAGATGTTGTCGACGAAGAAGAGAACGTCCTGGCCCTCCTCGTCGCGGAAATATTCGGCGAGCGTCAGGCCCGAGAGGCCGACGCGGGCGCGCGCCCCCGGCGGTTCGTTCATCTGGCCGTAGACGAGAGCGGCCTTCGAGCCCGGGCCGTCGAGGTTGATGACCCCCGATTCCATCATCTCGTGATAGAGGTCGTTGCCCTCGCGGGTGCGCTCGCCGACGCCGGCGAACACCGAATAGCCGCCATGCGCCTTGGCGATGTTGTTGATCAATTCCATGATGATGACGGTCTTGCCGACGCCGGCGCCGCCGAACAGGCCGACCTTGCCGCCCTTGGCATATGGCGCCAGCAGATCGACGACCTTGATGCCGGTGACGAGGATCTCGGCCTCGGTCGACTGATCGACGAATTCGGGCGCCGGCTTGTGGATCGGCGAGCGGCGGGTGGTGTTGACGGGGCCGCGCTCATCGACCGGCTCGCCGACGACGTTCAAGATGCGGCCCAAGGTCTCGGGGCCGACCGGCATCGTGATCGGGCCGCCGCTGTCGATAACCTGCGTGCCGCGGACGAGGCCGTCGGTCGTGTCCATCGCGACCGTGCGCACAATATTCTCGCCGAGATGCTGGGCGACTTCGAGGACGAGCGTGCGCCCCGGCATCTCGATGTGGAGGGCGGTCAGGATCGACGGCAATTCACCGTCGAAATGCACATCGACGACCGCGCCGATGATCTGGTTGATGGTGCCGATCGCGTTCCTGGGCATGTTCAGTTGATCCTAGCCTGAGCGTTGTCGGTCGCCGCGCCCCTCACCCCGACCCTCTCCCCACATGCGGGGAGAGGGAGGGACCCGCGGGGCGGGAGGGTGAGAGGCAGCATGCGACGGATCTCCTCGGTTCACGGGGGTTACAGCGCCTCGGCGCCGGAGATGATTTCGATCAGCTCCTTGGTGATGACGGCCTGGCGCGTGCGGTTGTAGTTGAGAGTGAGCCGGTCGATCATGTCGCCGGCGTTGCGCGTCGCGCTGTCCATCGCCGTCATCCGCGCGCCCTGCTCGCTCGCCGAGTTTTCGAGCAATGCGGAATAGACCTGGACCGCGAGGTTGTTGGGCAACAGCTCGGCGAGGATTTCCTCTTCCGACGGCTCGAATTCATAAACCGCGCCACCGATCGCAGAATCCTCTTCGCCGGCCTCGGCGGGAACTGCGAAAGGCACCAGCTGGCGCGCCGTGACGATCTGCGTCATCGCCGAGCGAAAACGGTTGAAGACGATCGTGCAGACGTCGAACCGGCCGTCGCGGAAGAGGTCGAGAATGCGCCCGGCGATGTCGCGCGCCTCCTCGAAGGAGAGGCGGCGGCGGCCGACTTCGATCAGGCTGTCGTGAATGAGGCGGGCGTAGTCGCGGCGCAGGCTGTCGCGCCCCTTGCGGCCGATCGTCAGGATCATGACGCGCTTGCCGCCGCGCTCCAATTCGCGGATGCGGCGGCGCGCCTCGCGCAGGATCGAGGCATTGAAGCCGCCGGCGAGGCCGCGGTCCGAGGTCGCGACGACGAGCAGATGCACCTCGTCCTTGCCGGTGCCGACAAGCAGCGGCGGCGCCCCCGACATTCCGGCCATGCGGCGCGACAGCGAGGCGAGCACGCGCTCCATGCGCTCGGCGTAGGGCCGCGCCGCCTCGGCCTGCTCCTGCGCCCGGCGCAGGCGGGAAGCGGCCACCATTTTCATCGCCGAGGTGATTTTTTGAGTCGACCTGACGCTGCGGATGCGGTTGCGCAGGTCTTTCAGGCTCGGCATGGCACTTTCTCGGCGCGCGCCGCCAGCAGCGGCGCCAATCCCCCATTATTCCCCCTCGCCCCCCACTGGGGGGAGAGGGCAGGGTGAGTGGGGAAGCTGCGGGATTTGCCGCGGTCACCCCCCTCACCCCGGCCCTCTCCCCCCAAATACGGGGGGAGAGGGAAATTTTTATGCGACTGCTTGGTCATCGCGCCGGCGTCACGCGAAGTTCTTGACGAAGGCGGCAAGGAATTCCTCGAGCCCCTTCTCGGCCTCGCCCGAGATCTCGCGCGTGTCGCGGATCGAGGCCAGAAGCTCCGGTTTTTCGGCGCGCAAGGCGGCAAGCATCGCCGCCTCGAAACGAGTCACGTCGGCGACCTCAACGCGGTCGAGATAGCCGCGCGTGCCGGCGAAGATCGCCACCACCTGCTCCTCGACCGGCACGGGCGAGAATTGCGGCTGCTTCAACAGCTCGGTCAAGCGGCTGCCGCGCGCCAAGAGACGCTGCGTCGAGGCGTCGAGATCTGAGGCGAACTGCGCGAAGGCGGCCATCTCGCGGTACTGCGCGAGTTCGAGCTTGATGCGCCCGGCGACCTGCTTCATCGCCCGCACCTGCGCCGCCGAGCCGACCCGGCTGACCGACAGCCCGACATTGATCGCCGGGCGGATGCCCCGGTAGAACAGCTCGGTCTCGAGAAAGATCTGCCCGTCGGTAATCGAGATGACGTTGGTCGGGATATAGGCCGAAACGTCGCCGGCCTGCGTCTCGATGACCGGCAGCGCGGTCAGGGAGCCGCCGCCGTGCTCGTCGTTCATCTTCGCCGCGCGCTCCAAGAGCCGCGAGTGCAGATAGAAGACGTCGCCCGGGTAGGCTTCGCGGCCCGGCGGCCGACGCAGCAAGAGCGACATCTGACGGTAGGCGACCGCATGCTTCGACAGATCGTCGTAGATCATCAGCGCGTGCATACCGTTGTCGCGGAAGAACTCGCCCATAGCGCAGCCGGCATAAGGCGCGATGAACTGCAACGGCGCCGGCTCGGAGGCGGTGGCGGCGACAACGATCGAATATTCGAGGGCGCCGTAATCCTGCAATGTCTTGACGATTTGGGCGACCGTCGAGCGCTTCTGCCCGATCGCGACATAGATGCAATAGAGCTTCTTCGATTCGTCGCCGCCGGCGTTGACCGCGCGCTGGTTGAGAATCGTGTCGATGGCGAGCGCCGTCTTGCCGGTCTGCCGGTCGCCGATGATCAGTTCGCGCTGGCCGCGGCCGATCGGCACCAGCGCGTCGATCGCCTTCAACCCGGTCTGCACCGGCTCGTGCACCGAGCGGCGCGGCACGATGCCCGGCGCCTTGACCTCGACCCGCGTGCGGGTGACGTCGGAGAGCGGCCCCTTGCCGTCGATCGGCTCGCCGAGCGCATCGACGACCCGGCCCAACAGGCCCCTGCCGACGGGCACGTCGACGATCGCGCCGGTGCGCTTGACGATGTCGCCCTCGCGGATGCCGCTGTCTTCGCCGAAGACGACGACGCCGACGTTGTCGGCTTCGAGATTGAGGGCCATGCCCTTCATCCCGTTCGGGAACTCGACCATCTCGCCGGCCTGGACATTGTCGAGCCCATATACCCGCGCGATGCCGTCGCCGATCGACAGCACCTGGCCCACCTCCGCCACATCCGCCTCGGTGCCGAAATTGGCGATCTGCTGTTTCAGGATCGCCGAGATTTCCGCCGCCCGAATTTCCATCGAAAACCCTCTTCCAGTAGCCTATCGAGGACGACCGCTGCGCCTCATCCGCCTGCCTTCATCGCCGCCTGCAGCCGGTGCAATTTGCTGCGCAGCGAACCGTCCACCATGCGCGAGCCCAATTTGACGATCATGCCGCCGAGCAATTGCGGATCGACGCGGGTTTCCACCGTAACCCGGCGCCCGGCGCTCTTGCGCAGCTCGTCGACGAGCCGTGCCGTCTGTTCCTCGCTCAACGGCTGCGCCGCGGTGACCTCGGCCGTCACCTCGCCACGCCGCTCGGCAAGCCGTTGCAGATAGGCGTCGATCATCGCCGGGACGGCGAAGAGCCGGCGGTTCCTCGCGACGAGGCCGAGAAAATCGCGCACCAGCGGGATGAACCCCGCCGTTTCGGCAAGTGCGGTGACCGCCCTCCCCTGCTCGGCGCGCGCCAGAACCGGGCTGCGCAAGAGGCGGGACAGCTCGGCGCTGTCTTTCACCATCGCGCGCAAATCGCGCACGTTCTGCGCCACCTCGTCGAGTGCATGCCGCTCCTCGGCAAGCTCGAACAACGCCACCGCATAGCGCAGCGCCAGGCCGGAAACCCCGGTCGCTTCGGAAGCCACTGGAATGCAGTCCTCGCTCATCGCGCCGGCAACACGCCGGCCGCAGCCGTTCCTTGTTGTTTTGGGATCGCGGCAACACCCCGCCGCCGGGACCGCGCAGCCCCGCCAAACCGGCGCGGTTCTACACAATTACGTGTTGTCGCGCAACCACCCGGTGGCTGCGGGTGATGTACGGAGATTTGTGTCAGGGCTGTGAGAGGGGGTACTCGGCGGGTTGCTGAAGTCCGCAAAGAGGAGCACCCCCAATGCCACAGGCTGTGACGATCGCGAGCTTACCGAGGGCCTTCGAGTTGGTGAAGGG
>DATLKN010000047.1:0-112155 GCA_035538335.1 Allostellaceae bacterium | reverse complement strand
CCCTTCACCAACTCGAAGGCCCTCGGTAAGCTCGCGATCGTCACAGCCTGTGGCATTGGGGGTGCTCCTCTTTGCGGACTTCAGCAACCCGCCGAGTACCCCCTCTCACAGCCCTGACACAAATCTCCGTACATCACCCGCCGGGCCGCCGCGGTTGACGCCATCGAGCGGCCGATCCTACGATCCCGGCGCTCTCGCAAAAGGAGGCAGATTTGGCCGAAATACCTCGCCTCAACGGCGTCATCCGGGCTCTCGCGGCGGGCGAGCCCGCCTTCGTCACCTTTGCCGGCGCCGAGATCGGCGCGGCACAGGCGATCGGCGCGGCGCCCTATGACGGCGTCGTCTTCGAGATGGAGCATCGGCCCTACGACATCCGCGCGCTCAAGGATTGCCTGCAATACATGCTCGACCGCCGGCAGATCGCGCAATCGGGCAGCCTCGCGCCGGCGGTGACGCCGTTCGTGCGCATCCCACCGAACGGCGGCGAACAGAGCCAGTGGGTCGCAAAACAGGTGCTCGACCAGGGCGTCTACGGCATCGTCTGGCCGCATGTCAGCACCGTCGAGGAGGCGAGGAACGCGGTCGCCGCCTGCCGCTATCCGCGGCCGCGTTCGGCGCCTTATTACGAGCCGGCCGGGCAGCGCGGCGACGCGCCGGCGGCGGCCGCCAAATATTGGGGCCTGTCGCAGCAGGAATATTACCAGCGCGCCGATGTCTGGCCCTTGAACGCCGAGGGCGAAGTGCTGGTGGCGATCATGTGCGAGGAGGTGCGCGCCATCAAAAACCTGCCGAAGATGCTGGCCGAGGTGCCGGGGATCGGCGTCGTCATCGTCGGCGAAGGCGATCTGTCGCAGGATCTCGGCCTGCCGCGGCGGTACGAGCACCCGACGGTCGCCGCCGCGATCGACGAGATCCTGGCGATCTGCAAGCAGGCGGGAGTCGCCTGTGGCCACCCGCACGTCGATCAGAAGAATGTCGGAACGCTGCTCGACAAGGGTTTCCGCTATCTGATGCCGGCACCCGCCTATTCCTTCGCCGGGCTCGAGCTGGGACGCAAGCTGGCGGGCCGCGCCTAGTGCTCACACCCATTTCATATAGTAGACGGCACCAAACGACCGTCATGCCCGGACTTGGTCCGGGCATCCACGGGGCCGCGCCGGGTGCTTCGGAGTGGGACAAAGACGTGGATGGCCGGGTCAAGCCCGGCCAAGACGATGAAGTGAATCATATGTTTGGGTCTGAACACCAGCTCTCGGCTTGAGCAAGCCCCGCGAGCCGAATATGCTTATCTGACGGGCATCGGTGAGCGCCGGCCGCGCGAGTGCCGGGGCCGGCGGATTGGGGGGCTTGATGTCGGGACGGCGCCGGTTCGCCGCGTCGAGGATGGCGCTGGGGCGGTCGTTTTTCTGCGTCCTTTCTTTTTTGTTGCCGCTGGCGCTCGCGCCGCCGCCGGGCGAGGCGGCGCCTGCACGAAAGGTCGTGCTGCAGCTCAACCACCAGGCGCAATTCCGCTTCGCCGGCTATTACGCAGCCTTGTGGAAGGGGTTTTTCCGCGACGCCGGGCTCGATGTCGCGATCAAGCCCGGCGACCGGCAGGGCCCCGCGCCTATCGATGCGGTGCGCGAAGTGACCGAAGGGCGGGCGCAGTTCGGGATCGCCACGACGCGGCTCTTGATCCGCACCTCCGAAGGCTTGCCGCTGGTGCTACTGGCTTCCGTCTTCCAGGAGAGCGACGCCCGCGTCTACTACCGCGCCGACAGCAATTTTTCCTCGCCCGGGGCGCTGCTCTCCGGCACCATCGGGCGGCTTCCGGCGAGCAATTTCTTCGATATCGAGCTGCGCAGCGCCTTGAAGTCGGAAGGGCTGGACGCCGATAAGCTGCGCTCGCGCTCGATCGAGGCGGGCCAGATGCTCGATGTGCTCGCCCGCCGCCGGATCGACGCCGGAATCGGCTCGATCTGGACGGTGCCGTGGCAGGCGCAGCAGCGCGGCATCTCGCTCAAATCCTTCGACCCGGCCGGCTACCGCACCGCCTTTTACGGCGACAGCGTCTTCACGGTGGCGCGCTATGCCGAGGCGCATCGGGCGACCGTGCGGCAATTCCGCCAGGCGGTGCTGAAAGGCTGGGCCTATGCGCTGCAGCACTCGGACGAGATCGCGCAGGACATCGCGCAAAAGCTGCCGCCGCCGAAGGGTGTCGCCGACCCCTCTGGGTTCGCCTATTTCCAGAGCAAGATCGCGCAGCGGCTGTCGCATTATCCCGGCGTCCCGCTCGGGCATGCGAACCGGGCGCGCTGGCGGCGTATCGAAAAGATCCTCGCGGATAACGGCGCGATCACCCGGCCGGTCGCGCTCGCCGACTTTCTCTATGACCCGGAGACGGCTGCGGGCGGCGGCTCGCAACAGCGTGCGGCGCTGATCATTCTTGCCGTGGTGGCGGCGGCGGCCGTCGGCATCGCGCTGTTCGCGTGGCGTGGGCGAGGCTGGCGCGTCCGCGCCGGCGGCTTCCTATATCGCGGGCGCGGCCGGCTCGCCGACAGGCGGCTGCGGCACAACATCGCCGTCATCATCGAAGATTTGCGCTCGGCCGCCGAGCGTATCGCCCGCCCGCTCGCCGAATTGCGCCGGCAAGCCGGCGGGCAGACGGCGCTCGCGGGCTTATGCGACAGCGCGCGCGACGGGCTCGACCGGCTGCACGTCGTCACCGGCGAGCTCGCGGCCTGCATTGCGCCGGAAGTCCCCGAGCCGCCGACGGCGGACCTCAACGCGGCATTGACGGCGCTCGGGCCCCGCATCCGCGAACAGCTGCCGCCGAAAATCTCCTATCGCCTGTCGCTGCTGCCCGACAGCTGGCTCTGCCATGCCGATGCCGAGGCGGTCGGCGCGGCCGTGCTCGATCTCGTCGCCGCCGCCGTCGCCGCGATGGAGGGTGGCGAACTGATCGTCGGCATCCGGCAGTTCTCGCTCGACGCGGCGCAACTGGCCGAGCTGGCGCAGGGCGCGCCGGGCGACGCGGCGGCAATCGAGCCGGGCGACTATGTGCGGGTGACGGTCAGGGACAGCGGCCCCGGCCTGTCGCCGGAGCGGCTCGAGGAGATCTTCCACCGGCGGGCCTCGACAATCCCGGCGGTCGTCGCCGCCGGCGAGCTGGCGAATCGGATGGGCGGCTTCGCCCGGGTCGAGAGCGCCGAGGGCGTCGGCACCGCTGTCCACCTCTATTTCCGGCGCAGCGAGGCGCAGCCCGTGGAGGCGCCGGCGGAGCCGGCGAAGGCCGCGGAATAATCCTCAGAGGCGCAGCTCGGGCAGCTCGACCCAGCGCCGCTCGTCGTGGCTTTTGTGGCAGGCCTCGGCGAGCTGCACGCCCTTCGCCCCTTCGAGCAGCGGCGACGCAGACGGCGCGTCTTCGGCGAGGTGCCGCAGAAACCCCTCCCAGCAGGCGCGGTAGCTGTTGCGGAAGGGCAAGATGTCCGGCATCTCCTGCCATTGCGCATCGAAATTCATCGGCTGCGGCCGCTCGGCGTCGAAAAACGGCTTCGGCGTCGCGGCAAGCGGCTGGATGAAGCAGCGATGCAGCCCGGCGACCGCCGAGCCGGCGCTGCCGTCGACCTGGATCTGCAACAGGTCGCCGCGCTTGACGCGCGTCGCCCAGGACGAGGTGACGAGCGCCGGCACGCCGCCCTCGAGGTCGAAGATCGCGAACGCCGTATCCTCGACATCGACCGCATAGTCCCGGCCGGCCTCGTCGCGGCGCCGCGGGGTAAGCGTCGCCTGCCGGCACGAGACCGCTCGGATCGGCCCGAGCAACCGGTCGAAGATGTAGCGCCAATGGGCGAACATATCGAGGATGAGCCCGCCGCCCTCGTCCTTCCGGTAGTTCCAGCTCGGCCGCTGCGCCGGATAGGGCTCGCCGTCGAACACCCACCAGCCGAAATCGAGGCGCACCGACAGCACCCGGCCGAAGAACCCGCCCGCATAGAGGCGCTCGAGCTTCAACAGCCCGGGCAGGAACAACTTGTCCTGGATGACGCCGCCCTTGAGGCCGGCTTCGCCCGCGGCGCGCGCCAGGCCGAGCGCCGCGGCGAGCGTCCCCGCAATCGGCTTTTCGAGATAGACGTGCTTGCCGGCGGCGATCGCCGCCAGCGCCCGCAGCGGCCGCCCGCCGGTCGCGCTCGCGTCGAAATAGATCGCGATTTCGGGATCGGCGAGGCCGGCATCGCGGTCGAGGCTCCATTTGAGCCCGCCGCTCGCCGCCGCCAGCCGGGCGAGCTTTTCCGGGTCGCGGCCGAGCAGCAGCGGCTGCGGCACCAACCGGTCGCCGTTTGCCAGCGGCAAGCCGCCCTCCTCGCGCATCGCCAATAGCGCACGCAAATGCTGCGTCGCGCCGAGCCGCCCCGTCGCGCCCTCGAGGAGAATGCCGATCTTGCGCGCCGCCATTATCCTCTCCTCAGCCTATGACTTTGGTCGTCCCGGCGAAGGCCGGGACCCATGTTTCCCCAACTCGGAATTCGCAAGCAGTTGCACCGGACGCCAGATCACCCTTCCGCCGGTGCGGCGGATGGATGGACCCCGGCTTGCGCCGGGGTGACAGGAAAACGGGCGGGCGATCGGGACACCTCGCTCCTCAGCGGTTCAACAGGTCGAGCGGGTAGATCGGCCGGCGGACGCGCTTAAAGGTCAACTCGCCGTAATCCGAGGTGCACACGCCGACCCCGGCGCATTCGACGACCGCGCGGGCGAGCTTGCCGAGGCCGGCGCGCCAATGGATGCGGCTCTTCAGCATGACGTAGCGCTTCTGCGTCGGGTCGATGCCGAGCGAGAGCAGGCAATTGAGGTCGCTGGGCTCGACATGCCGCGAGATCAGGGCGACCTCGACCGTGCCCAGATCGAGGACGACCGAGGGGCCCATGCCGACTTCGACGCCGCGCCCCATCGGCCCGCGGTTCCTGAAACGCCCGTCGGTGATCGTCTTGACGGTGCCGCTGACCGCGAGCGGCGGGCTTTTGCCGGGGATCGCCGGCATCGCCGTCTTGCCGCCGATCTCGAGGCTGACGCGCGCGCCGACCCCGGCGGCAATCGCCTGCTCGACCGCCTGCGGATCGAAGATCGCGAAGACGGCCACGTCCTCGAGCCCCTGCCGCAGGATCTCGGCGAGGACCACGGTCACGTCCATCGTGCCGCCCGAAGCGCAATTGTCGTAATGGTCGAGGAGGACGACCGGCCCCTCGCCGCGCGGCATTGCCTTGGCCCGCGCGACCGATTGCGCAAGCGGCTCGATATGGTAGACGAATGCCTCGCGCGCGGCCCATGCCTCGCCCAGCAGCTCGTCGCGCAAGCGCTCGGCGAGCGCCATGTCGCCGTCGCCGACGACGACCGCCGACAGCCCGGCATTCGCGATGTCGGCATGCGGAAAGCCGGTGAAGAGGCTCGCCGCCAGCGCCCCCTCCGCGGCCATCTCGGCGCAGCGCTGCTGCAGCCGCCGGTTCGGCATGTCGTCGGTGCCCTGGCGCATGACGTGCGGCAGCATCGGCGCGTTGCCCCAGGCGATGACCGGGCGCACTTCGCCGCGGATCGCGCGGATGAGGATGTCACCCGCGAGCAGGCCCGTCTCGTAGGTATCGACATGCGGGTAGGTGCGGTAGCCGGCGACGACGGTCGCGTGCCGGATCATGTCGTCGTAGAGGTTCGCATGCATGTCGTAGGAGACCGCAATCGGGGTATGCGGCGCGATCCCGCGCAGCCGCGCGAGCAGCGCGCCCTCGCCGTCCTCCAGACTTTCCGTCACCATGGCGCCGTGCAGGTCGAGCATGATGCCGTCGTAGCGCCGTTGCGCCGCCGCCTCGCAGATGCGATCGGCGATCGCGCGGTAGGCCGCGTCCTCGACCGGGCCCGAGGGCGAGGCGTTGGCCGCGATCGGCACGTCGAACTCGGCGCCTTCGCGGCCGGCGATATCGAGATAGGCGCCGAGCCCGGTGCCGGTGCCGCGGTAGGCCTTGACCGCGTCCTCGCCGTAGAGCGGGCCCGGGCCGCGGCCAAAGCGGGCAAGCGGCGTCGGCACCGGCGAGAAGGTGTTGGTCTCGTGCTTCATCATCGCGATCAGGAGACGCACTGGTCGGAACTCCCGGTTTCGGCTCGATGAGACAACGCGAAGCGCTTGCACGCGAGCCGTCGAGGCATGATATTCATACTGATGCAGATACGGAGGATTGGCAATGGCCGCCTCGGCCCGCCTAATGGTCTTGATGTCCCCGGAAGAACGCTCGGCCCTCGACGCCAAGGCGCAGGCGCTCGGGGTATCCGCCGGGGAAATCGTACGGCGCGCCGTTCAGTCCTTCGAGATCGGCACCCAAGCCGAGGCCGCGGAATTGCGCGCGCTGATCGACGCGTTCAACGAGCTGCATCCAGAGACGCTGCGGATCGCCGACGAATCCCACCGAGCGGTGGCTGCGGCGCTGGCATCGTCGCCCAATGTTGGACCGGCGGCCCGGCGCCACAAGGCGGTACGCGCATGAGCCTCTACGGCGACGCGATCTGGGCGCTGCGCCAAGTCATCCTGCTTAATGAACGCGTGCGTAATACCGCGCTCGATGTCGAGCGACTGAGCGCAGAAATCAGCAATCTTCGCGACCGCGTGAGCCGCCTCGAAGGCATGCTGTCGGGAGCCATCATCGGCGCCGGCCCGACAACCCTGTCGCGCCGGCGGCGCCTGCCTGGTTCGCCCGGTCGGGGAAGCCCATCATGAGAAGCGAAATGGCGACGAATCCGGTTGAGGAGCATTACACGAGCACCGACCTCGGCGCCGCCATCCTTGCGGCATTGCGGGCGGCGGGGAAGGACATCGAGCACCTCTCGCCCGACGACCTCGCGCCGGTCGACGAGTTCCATGGCGGGCAGCGGCCGGCGACGGTGCGGCTCGCGACCCTCCTCGGCCTCGAGGGCGCGGAGCGGGTGCTCGATGTCGGCTCCGGGTTGGGCGGCCCGTCGCGCTATCTCGCCTCCCGCTATGGCTGCCGCGTCAGCGGCGTCGATCTGACGGCCGAATTCTGCCGCGTCGCAGAGATGCTTACGCGCCTGTTGAAACTCGAAACCCTCGTCGACTACCGGCAGGGGAACGCGCTCGCCCTGCCCTTCGCCGATATGAGCTTCGATGTCGTGTGGTCGCAGAACGCGGCCATGAACATCGCCGATCGCGACCGGCTCTATCGCGAGATGCGGCGCGTCCTCAAGCCCGGCGGGAGGCTCGGCTTGCAAGAGGTCGCGTTGCGTGCGGGCGGCGCGCCGCACTATCCGGTGCCGTGGGCGAAGGAGCCGAGCATCAGCTTTTTGCTCACCCCCGAGAAGACGCGCGAGAGCCTAGAAGCGGCGGGCCTGCGCGTCGTCCAATGGCAGGACACGACTGCAGCCTCGCTCGCCGCGGCGCAGGCGCGCTCGCGCTCGGCCGAAGTGGGCCAGCCGCCACCGATCGGCACGCATCTAATCCTCGGGGCGCATTGGCAGGAAATGGCGAAGAACTCGACCCGCAACCTCGAAGAAGGCCGCGTCGCGCTCTTCAACGCGGTCCTGGAACGCGTCTAGCGCGTTTTTCGCACCATCCGATACCCCTCGTCACCCCCGCGCAAGCGGGGGTCCAGGGCAATCGGTGCGCCACTCGCCCCGGGGTTCCCGCTGTCGCGGGAAGGACGATCTCATTCGATTGGGAAAAGCCCTAGCTGGAGCTATTTCTCGAAGAGCGCGGCGACGCGCGTCAGCGCGCCTCGGCCGTCGCGCTGCTGCCGGTCGCCGTGTAAACGCCGCGGCCGTGGGTCGCCGCGAGCAGCACGCCGGTGGTCGGATCGAACAGAAGATCCTCGACCACGACGTTGGGCAGACCGGTCTGGAACGGGCTCCAGCTGGCGCCGCCGTTCGTCGTCTCGAACACCCCGAGATCGGTGCCGACCAGCAAATTCGTGGTCGGCGCAGAGGGATCGAGCAGGATCACGTTGACCGGGATGTCGGGAAGATTGCCGCTGATATCCGACCAGTTGCCGCCGCCGTTCGTCGTCTCCCAGACATGCCCGCTGCCGAAGCCCGAGAAGGTAACGAAAGCGTTTTGCGGGTTCGTCGGGTTGACTGCGATATGAGTCACATAGAGGAGCGGCAGACCGCTCTCGATGGCCGTCCAGTTCGTGCCACCGTCGATCGTCACTTCGACATCGCCGGCATCGGTGCCGTAATAGACTACCGAGGGGTTCGACTGCGCCTCGGCGATTGCGCTTATGTTGGAGCCGTCCGGAGTTTGGCCGATCGCGGTCCACGAACTCCCTTCGTTCGTCGTCTTGTTGAGAAAGTCGGTCCCAAGATAAAGGCTTTGCGAATTCGATGGGCTCATCACGAACGGCGTGTAGAAGAGGGAGTGGATCCCTTGGATGCCGGCGGCGATCGAGGTCCAACTCGCACCGCCGTCGGTGCTCAAATGCGGCGATATGTCGAAGTTTTCGCCGTAGAATGTCGTCGGGGTAGTGAAATCGATGGCGGTGAAGCCGCCGTCACCCCCCAGGACCTGGGTCCATGCGATCGATCCGGTGTAGAGGTTGGTGCCGTTGTCCTGGGTGCCGCCGAGCACTTTCGCGCCGTCCGGAGTCTCCGAAAGCCCGGGCTCGAATTGCGTCAGCGTCAAATTCTGGTTGAGCGACGTCCAGGTCGAGCCGCCATCCGGCGATTTGAACACGCCGCCGTCATTGCCGATATAGACGAGCTTCGGGTTGCTCGGATCGAAGGCGAGAGTGTGTTGGTCGGGGTGAATGCCGTCGCCATGTTGCGTCGCGACATAGCCGCCGAGATCGGTGAAATTCCTGCCGCCGTCGGTAGATTTGTAGAGGTCCGTTCCGCCGAAATAAAGCGTGTTGGCGTTCCTCGGATCGACCTCCAGATACATGTCGTACCAGCATTGCTTGGCGCATGCGGCCACCGATTTTAAGAGCTTCGTCCAGTGGGCGCCGCCATCGGTCGATCGGAAGAGGCCGTGCAGTGCGGAAGTCGAGGCGTTTTGCACCGCGGCATAGAGCCTCAAATGCGAGGAAGGGGCGATCGCCAGGCTGATGCGGCCGACATTCGTCTTCGGCAGCCCGCTGCCGAGTTGCGTCCAGGTCTGGCCGCCGTCCAATGATTTGTAGACGCCGTTCGCCGGGTCCCCGAAAATGTTGCCGAGCGCGGCATAGACGGTCGCCGGGGCCGAGGGATCGCGCACCGCATCCGTTGCCGTCCCCGGGAGGGTCTTTTGCCAATCCGCGCCACTGTCGATCGAGCGGTACACCCCGGAATCGCTGGCAACGAGGAGCGTCGTGCGGGTCGTCGATCCGGCGGTCCTCGGGTCGATCAGAAGGCGCGAGATCGTCGCGCCGCCGGAGGCGGTGACGAAGGTCGAGGCTCCGAGCTGCGTCCAACTCCGGCCGCCGTCGGTGGAACGCAAGACGCCGCAGCCGTAATAGCTGTCCAGCGAAAAGTTCTCTTCGCCGGTGCCGGCGTAGACGATGCTCGGCTTCACCGGATCGATGGCGAGCGCCCCCATCGCCAGCGAGCATTGACCGTCGGTCAGCGGCGACCAGTGGGTGCCGCCGTCCTTGGTCTTCCACACCCCGCCGTCGGCCGCGCCGATATACACGATGCTCGGGTTCGACGGATTGATCGCGATCGCGTTGACCCGGCCGGAAACCGCAGTCGCGGGGATGGTTTGGGCGTTCTCGATCGGCATCGGCCCGATCGAGGTCCAGGCACCCGTCGGCAGGGCCGAGCCCGGCGGCGCCGCGGTTCGGCCGTTGCCGAGAACGCCGGGCGCGGCGCCGAATTTTTGCATGAAATCCCGGCGGGCCGCCTGCAACGCGCCTGGCGGGATGCGGTCGTAGGGATAGGCGCGCTGCCGGTAGAAATAGAGCCACTGCCGATATTTGGTGTTCGCATAGAGCTGCGGCGGCACGCTGGGCGTCTGCGCGAGCGCAGCGTCCGTGAGAGGCGGCATCAGCACCACGAGGGCGGCAAAAGCCGCACCGACCGATATCCGACCGCGCAACCCCATCGTCATCCCTCCCCGAAAAGATCTACTGCCGCAAGACCAGTGTTCCGAAACGTCGCCGTCACCCGCCCCGCGTCAGCGTGAAGATCAATGCATTGCTGGTGCCCGAGGGGGTGCGCACCCGCACGCGATACCGTCCCGCCGGCAAAACGGCCGGCGGGACCTCGCCGCGGCTCGGCAGCGATTTCGGGACGCCGAAGGTGAGCGAGCCGCCGGCGGTGCCGGCCACGTCTTCGATTTTCGCCGGCCCGAACTCGACGACATTGCCCTTTGGCATGAACCCCGTGCCGTGAATCGTCGCCCGGATCGGATAGGCGATCCCGGCGGGGCCGGAAGCGGGGACGATATCGGTGAGATGCGGCGGCGTGGCGGCTTGCACGTGCGAGGGATCGCCCGCGGCGACGAAACACGCCACACCGCCCAACAGACACCATGCAAGCCCTCGAAACCTAGGCATTTCTTCGGCGCTCTAAATGCAAGACGAAATATTCCACGCTGTGCTCGAGCGGGTCTGACGCTATTTCTTGAACAGCGCGGTGACGTTCGTCGCTGCTTCGATCGTCACGCTGCAACTTCCGGTGCCGCTGCACGCCCCGCCCCAACCGGCGAAGTGCCAGCCCACCGCCGGCGACTCGTGCAGGGCGACGGTTTTTCCCGCCAAAAACTTGCGGCTGCAAACCGTGCCGCAGGAGATTCCGCGCGGCTTGCTCGTAACCTTGCCGTGGCCGGTTTTCGACACCGTCAGCGTGAAGAGCTGCGTAAACGTCGCCGACACGCTCGTCGAAGCCGTCACCGTCGTCGTGCATGTCCCGGTGCCGCTGCACGCGCCGCCCCAGCCGGTGAAGCGCCAGCCGCTCGCCGGCGCCGCGGTCAGCGTCACCGCGGTGCCGCTGCCGAAATTCGCATCGCAGGTGCCCGGACAGCTGATGCCGGCGGGCGAGCTCGTCACCGTGCCGCTGCCCAGTTCGCTGACCGACAGGGGAACCCCGGCGCTGATCGTCACGGCGCTGCCGCTCGAGCGGACGCCGTTGGCGATGACGAACAGCGTCGCGGCGCCGATCTCCGTCGCCGGCGCCACCTTGAAATTCGCCGTCGAGCTTTGACCCGGGGCGATCGAGTTCGTGCTGAACCCCGAGGTTTTGGCAAAGAAGTGATCGCCCGTGGCGTTGTTGACGATCAGCACGATCGGATAATTGCTCGCCCCCTGCGCATCGTCGCCGTAGGCCGCGCCCTGCGACAGCCCGTTCAGCTGGGTGCCGGCAATCTGATAGATGCCGCCCGGAGCGAGGGTCTTCGGGACCGAAGTGACGACCGGCAGCTGACCGGCGCTGGCGGTCCCGGTCGGCGTATAGAGTTCCGCGATGTCGCTGAAATCGGTCGCCAGGACCTGCCCGCTCGGCAGCACGAGGAAGTTATAGAAATAGGAACTCGACGAACCCGCGAAAAACGACGTGTCGGCCACCTGGTTGATGCCGTTCCCGCTGGTGAACTCGAAGAAATGGGCCGGCGATTGGTAGGCGCCGGCGCTCGCGGCGAACAGGATGTTGCCGTTGGGCAGAATCGCCGCCGGCGCGTCGACGAGCGAGCAATCCGTCGTCCCGCCCGACCCGCAGGCCGCCGGCACGTTGGGACCCTGAACCCAGGAATTTTTCGACGCGTCGTAGATCGCCGTCGGATCCGCACCCCCGGTGCATCCGGAATTGGCGCCGAACGCGACCACGGTGCCGTCGGGGCGCGCCAATGCCGGACCTATCTCGAAATTGCCGCAACTCTCGGGATCGACGAGCGATACCGGCGTCGAAGCGATAACGCTCCACGTGCCGGTGCCAGGGCCGTATTGCTCGGCATGCGGCGGATCCCACACGTCGATCGTCATGACCTTGCCGGTCGGCAGCAGCGTGTAGCCTTGTTCGTCCTGATAGGTTCCCCCGCCGCACGGTCCGCAGAGATCGATGGGCGCTCCGGTGCTGCTCCAGCCCAACGTGGCGGCATCGAAGAGCGCGTCGACGGCCGGAGCGGCGCAGCAGGCCCCGAGCAGAAACGTGCCGTTGGGCAGCACCATGCCCGCCGCGTCGCCGATGCCGCCGCTGCCGCCGGTTCCTGTCCAGCCGCTGCCGCTCGGCGGCGGTACGGCCGTCCAGGTATTGGCGGCCGGATCGTAGATCGCGCCCAGGCTGGTCCAAACCTCGGTGCTGCCGTTGTACTCGCCGCCCATGATGATGACGCGGCCGTCGGGCAATACTGCCGAGGCAAAGTAGAGCGGCTGGTACTGCGTGCCGTTTATCACCGGCAGCGAGGCGATCTGCGACCAGGTGCCGTGGGCGTAATTGCCGGTGCCGTCCGGGGTCAGCTTGTACCAGTTGGGGCTGTTCGCATCATGGACGAGGACGGTCCCGTCGGTGAGCAGCAGCGGGTTGCTCAAGCTGGCGGAGTTGGGGGCCTGCGTGACCGCCGTCCATGCTCCGCCAAAGCTTGGCGCAACCGGTCGCGGCGCCGCTGCTGCGGCCGCCGCCGAGCCCGGCCGCTGCGGTAGCCGCGCCTGGAACTGCTGCCAGGCCGCGGGGTGGTTCTTGAAGTATTGCGCCCGCGACGCGGTAAGCGGCGGCGGGATCGGCGCCGGGGATTGCGCGCGGCCCGCCGGCTGCACCAGCAGCATCGCGGCGACGGCAAGGGCGAGCCGGAAGGCGGCTCTCGCATTCGTGACCAATATGCGGCGCATTTATCGCAGTTTAATGCGCGAATATGGTCGAATTGTGTCAGAAAATAGGCGTCGCGGCCGCTCAATCCTTCGGCATCACGTCGAGGCGCGCGACGATGCCTTCGAGTTCGGCGCTCGGCGGCGGGTAGCGGCGCAACACCAAGGGGTCGTGCCCGGGCACGATGTGCTGCGGGCTCGGGGCGGCGGCATAGAGCGCATCGTAGGCTTCCAGCATCTCGCCGACGTGGAAGGCGGCGGTGAACGGCCGGCCGGTCTCCATGTTCTCGTAGTAATGCGTGACGTCCGAGGCCAATACGACCCAGCCGCGGCTCGTGTGCACGCGGACGAACTGCATGCCCGGCGTGTGGCCGCCGACAGGGTGCAGCGACAGCCCCGGCGCCAGCTCGACAGGGCCGCGGTGAAGCCGCAGGCGGCCCTTGAAATTGAGCCGCACCAGCCCGACCACGTCCTCGACCTCGAAGGAGCGCGCCAGGTGCCGGTAGCGCATGTAGCGCCCCGTCGTGTAGTGCATCTCGCTTTCCTGCAGATGGAACTCGGCTTTCGGGAAGCGGTGGAAATTGCCGGCGTGGTCGTAATGCAGATGCGTCAGGATCACATGCTCGACGGCGTTGCCGTCGAGACCGACGAGGGCGAGCGAGTCGACCGGGCAACGCAGAAAGGTACGGCCGCGCCCGACGCCGATTTCTTGCGTGAAGCCGGTATCGATGACGAAGCTCTTTTCCGGCCCCTTCGCGACCCAGACGAAATAATCCATCGGCATCGGCCCGTCATGCGGGTCGCCGCCGATGAAATGGTCGCTGCGCCGCGCCTCGCGCCGCGCATAGCGGATCGCGTAGAGAGCGTATTGCGGGAGATTGTCGTCCATCCTGGAGCCTTCCTCTTTCGCTCGCCTTCGGGCAAGGAAAGGATTGCGGAGGGCGCGGCAGGGTGCAAGCCTTGCCGCCAGCCGCACAGCGAGGAAGCGAGAATGACGCCCGAACCGCACCGCGTCGTTGCCTACAACACCGCGCGCGACAGCGAGAACAAGATCCACGACAACGATGTCGCGCGCCGCTTCGGCTTTGGCGGCGGGCTCGTGCCGGGGGTCGATGTCTACGCCTATATGAGCCACCTCGCGGTCATGCGCTGGGGGCGCGACTGGCTCGCGCGCGGCGAGGCGGCCTGCCGCCTCCTGAAACCGGTCTACGACGGCGAGAACGCGGTGGCGAGCGCCGCCGAGACGGCGGCGGGGCTCGACCTCGAGGTCGAAAGCCGCGGCGAGGTCTGCGCCGCCGGCAGCGCCGCATTGCCGGCCGAAGCGGCGCCGATGCCGCAAGACTTCGCCGCGGCGGCGGCGCCGCCGGAAAGCCGGCCGCCGGCCGACGAGGCGGGGCTGCGGCCGGGCCGGGCGCTCGCCATCAACCCGCTGGCGTTGACCGAGGAATATTTGCGGCAATATCTCGCCGACGTGCGCGAGAGCGCGCCGATCTACGCCGAGGAAGGGCTGCTTCATCCGGGGACCATCCTGCGCACCGCCAACTGGGCGCTGTCGCACAATTTCGTCATGGGCCCGTGGATTCATACCGGCAGCCGGGTGCGGCATCTGGGGCTCGCCCATATCGGCGACGAGATCTCGGCGCGCGCCCGCATCGCCGCCAATTACGAAAAGAAGGGCCACCGTTTCGTCGATCTCGACGTGCTGGTGCTGAAGAACCGCGCCGAGCCGATCGCCGTCATCGCGCATACCGCGATCTGGCGGCCGCGACAGCTCGCCGCCGCGTGAAGAAAGGAGACAGCCGATGCCGATATCGATCCGCCCGCTGCACCCGCTGATCGGCGCGGAGGTCGCCGGCCTCGATTGCCGCCGGCCGCTCGACGCGCAGGAGGTCGCGGCGGTCGCAGCCGGCATGGACCGCCACGCGGTTCTCGTCTTCCCCGGACAGGATCTGACGGACGCGCAGCAGATCGCCTTCAGCCGTCATTTCGGCGAACTCGAAAGCTATGCGACCCCGGGGCACGTCAGAAAGCGCGACGAGCAGCGGCTCGGCCCCGGCATGGCCGACCTCTCGAACCTCGACAAGGAGGGCCGGGTCATCTCGGCCGAGGACCGGGTGTGGTTCTTCAAGCTCGGCGACCGGCTGTGGCATTCCGACAGCTCGTTCCGCCCGGTGCCGGCGAAATATTCGCTGTTGTCGGGCCGCGCCTTGCCGTCCTGGGGCGGCAACACCGAATTCGCCGACATGCGCGCCGCCTGGGACGCGCTCGACGCGCGCACCAAGGCCGAGATCGAGGACCTCGTCTGCGAGCATTCGCTCATTTATTCGCGCGAGAAGATCGGCTTCACCGATCTGACGCCGGAGGAAAAGGCCGCCTTCGTCCCGGTGCGCCAGCGCCTTGTGCGTACCCATCCGGCGACCGGGCGCAAGTCGCTCTTCCTCGCCTCGCATGCCGGCGCCATCCTCGGCTGGACGGTCCCCGAGGCGCGCACGTTCCTGTTGGACCTGATCGACCATGCGACGCGGCCGGAATTCGTCTATTCGCACCGCTGGCGGCTGCACGATCTCGTCATGTGGGACAATCGCACGACGATGCACCGCGCTCGCCGCTTCGACAGGGGAGAGGTACGCGACATGCGGCGCACGACCTTGGCGGGCGACGGTCCGACGGTCGAGCAGGCGGCCTGAGTGGCGATCCGCGCCGGCATCGGCGGCTGGGTCTTCCCGCCGTGGCGCGGCAGCTTCTATCCGCCGGGATTGCGGCAGGCGGAGGAATTGCATTATGCGAGCCGGCAGGTCACCGCCATCGAAATCAACGGCACATTCTACCGGCTGCAAAATCCGCAGACCTTCCGGCGCTGGCATGACGAGACGCCGGCGGATTTCGTCTTTTCGCTGAAGGGCCCGCGCTATCTGACGCACCGCACCGACCTCGGCGGCATGGGGCCGGCGCTCGAACGGTTCTTCGGCAGCGGCATCGAGGAGTTGGGAGAGAAGCTCGGGCCGATCCTCTGGCAATTTCCGCCGAACATCGAATTCGACGAGGCGCAATTCGCCATCTTTCTCGACCTGTTGCCGCGGCACTTGCGGCATGTCGTCGAGGTGCGGCACGAGAGCTTCCGGACGCCCCCGTTCTTCGACCTGCTGCGCCGGCACGCGGTCCCGGTCGCGCTTGTCGATGATGCGGCCTATCCGGCGATCGACGAGCCGACCGGCGATTTCGTCTACGCGCGCCTGCGGCGCTGTACGAAGGAGGAGCCCGCCGGCTATCCGCAAAAAGCCCTCGACGAATGGGCCGAGCGGGCGCACGGCTGGTCGGCCGAGGGACGCGACGTCTTCATATACTTCATCAACGGCGCCAAGGTCCGCGCCCCCGCCGCGGCGCAGGCATTGCTGCGGCGGCTCGCGAGGTGACGCAAGATTTTCGTCACGGGCGGGGATGCGAAGACGTGAGCTTGCTTATCATGAGCTAGCACACTATGGAGGATGCTATGCGTAAGTCTGCAGCCGCTCTCGCCGCCCTCGGCCTTTTGAGCGCGTTCACCGCCGCCGTCCCGGCCACCGCCGAAGCGCGCGTCTGGCACCGCGGCTGGCGGGGAGAGGAGTGGCGCGAACACCACGACAATCACGGCGCCGCCATCGCGCTCGGCGTGATCGGGGGCATCCTCGGCGCCGCCATTGCCTCGCACGCCTATGCGCCGCCGGCCTATTACGGCGGGCCCTATGCGGGATACGGCTACTACCGATAGGGCCGGGCGCAACGCGAAAGCCCCACCGCGCAAACGCGGTGGGGCGCTATCGCAGCTTCATCTTGCCCGGAGCCTCTAGGGTGATATCTAATGCTAAGATGCCAAAGGCACAGGAGGCCGAATGCCGAGCAGCTATACCCTGGGCGGGCGATTCGAAGCCTTAGTCAAAGAGCTGGTTCAAAGCGGTCGGTACAACAACGCGAGCGAGGTCGTGCGCGAGGGCTTGCGCTTGCTCGAGGACCGCGAAAGACAGCGCGAAATCAAAATCGCGGAGCTGCGCCGCCTCGCCGAGGAGGGGCGTCTGAGCGGGCTTTCGGAAGAGGACGGAGAAGCCGTGCTCGACCGTCTCGAATCCAAGTACGAAGCCATGGCCGCGCGTCCTCGAGCTGACTGATGCGGCTACGCTTCAGCCGGCGCGCTGAAGCCGACCTTGAGGAGATCGGCGACTACATTGCGCGAGGCAACCCGGTGCGCGCGCGAACCTTCATCCGCGAGCTTCGGCAGCATTGCCGAGATCTGCTCGCTTTCCCCGAATCGCGACCGCTTCGCCCAGAGCTTGGCGAAGGCGTGAGGCTGAGCGTCTTCGGAAATTACGTTGTGCTCTACGTCGCCCATCCCGATCTTCTCGAAATTCGCCGCGTCCTCCACGGCGCCCGCAATCTAGCCGACATAGATTGATCTGTGCTTATCAGGTTGACTCATACGGTCAGCAGATCTGGCAGCCTGCTTGATCTCTCCTTAAAAGAGAATTTGTGAATTGAAGATCGCAACTAGGTTAGCTTTGCTGCAATGGCAGGCCAACCCAGCCGGCCCCGCCAACCTAGGGAGGCTGATCCTTGCGTGGATTACCCCAGGTATACGCGAAACCGCCGATAACAAGAAGATACAGGGCAGAATAGACGAGGAAATCGCTCGCGCTCGGAAGAAAGCGGGACAAGCAGTACTAGCCGAAGTCGGGGCATCCCCTGCGGCACTCTTGGGCGCGCTTGCGGAAATAATGGAGCGGCACCCGACCGGCCTCATGGGCACATCCCGGCTGCCTGCCCCGAAGCAGATCATGAAGGCTGTTATCAAGGAAGTATGGCCGCAAGAGCCAGGGCTTCGCCCTCAGCTCATGCAAGCATATCTGCATTTGAGCAGTTTCCAGGACGGCATCGGCGATGCCGTGCTCGATCCCAAGCTCCCCGATATTAAGAGGCGCGCTGATGGCACGCCCGATCTTGAGGCTGTGAGACAACAAGCAATCGAACTGAACGGCCCGAAGGGCGAGAATTTCCGTCAGTGGATAAGATGGTCGAAGGTTTCGCTGGCAGAGATGGAGATACTCTCGGAGGAATGGCGAGCGTTTGAGGATCAGGCGTACGACTAATGATGGGTCGCTGCACGCCCGACCCCGTTTCCGGGCTAATGTCGGCCGCGGATCCTACGCCGCGTCGAGCTTGAAGTACTCGACCGCGTTCTCGGACCAGATGCGGCGCTTTTCGGCCGCCGGCACGTCGGCATAGATCTTGTCGATGATCGGGCGCGAGTTAGGCCATTCGTTCTCGATATGCGGGAAGTCGGTGGCGAACATGATGCGGTTGACCCCGACGTGCTCGCGCTCCTCGACCGCGACGCGCTCGTATTGCACGCTGAAATAGACGTGCTCGCGCACGTAATGGCTCGGCAGCTCCCGCAACGGCTTAAAGCCGAGATATTCCTGCGCCCAGCCGAGATGCCGCTGATACCAGAGATCGGCGTGCTCGAGCCAGAACGGAACCCAACCCAATCGCGTCTCGGCGAAAAAGACCTGCAGCTTCGGGAAGCGCTCGAAGACGCCGGCCAATACCAGCTGCGCGACGCTGACCGAGGGCGGCAGGCCGAAATTGCACAGCCATTCGAGGAACGGCCGCCGCAGCCGCTGCATCACCTCGGGGACTTCCTTCGGATAACGGAAGGTCGGGTGATTGGCGCGCGCGCCGGTGCGGTTGAAGGCGACGTGGCAGGTGACCGGCATCTCCATATCGACCGCCGCGGCCCAGAACTTGTCGTCCTCCGGGGTCGGGTAGCCCTTGCCGTTCGGCAATGCGCCGAGCTGGATGCCTTTGAGGCCCAGCTTCTTGCAATGCGCCATCTCGGCAACCGCATCCTCGGCATTGGTGATCGGCATGACGCCCATGCCGATCAGCCGGTCGGGGGCGACCGCGCAATATTCCTGCGCCAGCCAATCGTTGTAGCCGCGGATGACGGCCTTGTAGACCTCGTCATGCGCGATGTTGCGCCAGAAAACGGGGCCCGCGACCATCGCCGGGAAGAGGACTTCGGCGTCGAGCCCGTCCTGGTCCTGTTCCTTGACACGCTGCTGCGGCGAGCCGGTGCCGGCGGCGTCCTCGACCTTGAGGCCGAAGGGCTGCCAGGTGCCCTCGGCGCGCCCGGCGCGCAGATCGAGGAAATTGGCTTCGAGCAGCGGCTGGCCTTCGATCAGGAGCGCGTCGCCGCCGTCGGGCAGGTGCACCGTGTGCGGCGCGCGCTCGCGATGCTTTTCCGGCACCCGATGCAGCCAGCGCTCCGGCGGCACTTCGAGATGGCCGTCGGCCGAGATCAGTTCGTATCGCCTCGCCATTGCGCTTTCTCCTTCAGTGTCATTGCGAGCGCAGCGAAGCAATCTTCCGATGGATCGCCCGGCCCCGAGATTGCTTCGCCGCTAAGCGCCTCGCAATGACAGCCAGTAGAGCCCCTCGCCTATTACGGCTCGAAGACGGCGAAGCACTTGTTCGAGTTGAAGATCCAGCTCTCGACGAAACTCGTTTCCGTCGGCCGCCGCTTAAGCGCGTCCATGGCGCCGGCGAGGCACATCCAGTTGAGCATCTCCTGCTGGCCGCTGTCCTCGACAGCGCTCAAGGGCCGTGCCCGCCAGGCCGCGTAATCGGCCTGCTGCAAAGCCTCGTACATCGCCCGGTCGGCCGGCACGTCGGGGTAGAGGAGATAGTTCTTCGGCGTCAGGAACGCGTGCGACCAGGAGGAGGAGGCGACGAGCGCCGCCCGCCACGGGCTCGCCTCCAGCGCCCGCGCAACCGCGGCGCCCAAATCGAAGCAGCGCCAAGGCTGCGGCGAGGGCGGGTCGAAATCCGATTCCGCCGGCTGCTCGCTGAGGCTGCGCACCCCCGCCTCCTGGGCGATGACGCGGCGGCCGTAGCAATTGACCTGGAACGGCAGCACGGGATGCGGAAAGCCCTCCCGCTCGTAATCGAGGAAGAGCAGCGTGTTCATGAAGGCGTGGCCGAGCTGGTGATGCAACGGCCGGTAGGCGTAGGAAATGTCGAACCCCGCCTCGAGCATCGCGTTCGCCAGGTACTTGCCGGCCTCCTGATGGCCCCGGTAGCGGAATTTCTTCTCGTGCGGCTCGCCCCAGATGTTGGCGCCGCGGTACTCCTCCCAGGGCTGCCCCTCGATATCGGGGAAGGCGAGCAGGCAATAAGGCGGGATCACGTCTTCCTTGAAATTCTCGTATTGGTCGTCGCCCCAGATGACGACGAAATCGGGATCGAACTCGTCGAGCACGCGGCGCGCGTTTTTGAAGCCCTGCACGAGCGCGGCGCGGTGCCGCCCGGCGGCCGAGAGTCCCGCATCATTGCCCCATTCGCGGCGCATCGGCTCGGGCCAGCCGGCCGGCGTGCGGTACTCTTCCGGCAAGGCCGGGTCGGCCAGCACCCGCTTCAGGATGCGCGCCATGTTTTCGTCCGGGTTCGAAAGAGGCGGGTAATGCGTGACGCCGAGGCCCAGAATCTCGCCCATAGCGCTTCCCTCCATCGCTGCGGCGCCCAGCGCCGGCTTTTCTGCTGCCCCGAAGAATCCTCCGAAAGAAAGGAGGCGTCAAATTCCTTTCGGCGCCGGCAAACGCCGCTCGTTCGTCACCCCGGCGCAAGCCGGGTCCACCGTTCAGCCGCGTGAGCCGGCGGAAGCCTGGGTCCCGGCCTTCGCCGGGACGACGAACAGCCCCGTCACCCCAGCGCCTTTTCCAACAGATTGAGGGCAGCGACGGTGAAGGCGCGCATGTTGCCGACGCGGTCGTCGTTGCGCGTCTCGACCGTGATCGCCTTCTCGCCCGATGGTCCGACGAGCGCTATGCAGCTGTGCCCAGCGTCGTCGCCATAGCGGTTGCCGGTCGGCCCGGTGGCGCCGGTCTCGCCGAGCGCCCAGCTCGTGCCCATGCTCTGGCGCACCGCCCGCGCGAAAAGCAGCGCATAGGCCTCGGTCGAGGGGCGGATGTCGGCGAGCGCCTCTTCGGGGATGTCGAGCAATGCCCGGCGCGATTGGCGCGTATAGACGACGGCGCCGCCCATGAAATAGGCCGAGGCGCCCGCCACCGCCAGCAATGCCGCCGAGATGACCCCGCCGGTCGAGGATTCGGCGACCGCGATCGTCTCGCCGCGGTCCTTGAGCCGGGCCGCGATGCGCTGCGCCTGCGGCAACAGTTCCTGTATCATCCCAACTTCCTCCAGGAGCCCCTGAATTGGCCGATAAAACGATACTCTATCCCGAGCGCTGGCCGATCGGAACGGCGATGCTGAGCCGGGCATGACGAACACGCTGCTGACACTGCACGACCCGGCGGTAGCGCGGGAGTATTACGCGCGGGGGCTGTGGCGCGAGGAGACGCTCTACACGCTGCTCTGCGACCACGCCGCGGCGCGCCCCGATGCCTTCGCACTGCGCGACGGCAGGCGCCGGTTCACCTGGCGCGAGCTGCTCGCCGCCATCGATGCGGTGGCGGGCGACCTGCATGCGGCCGGGCTGAAGCGCGGCGAGCGCGTCGCGCTGTGGCTGCCGAGCCGCGTCGAAAGCGTCATCGTGCTCATCGCCTGCTCGCGCCAGGGCTATGTCTGCAACCCGTCATTGCACCAGAACTACACGGTCGTCGAGATCGCGGGCCTGCTCGCCCGCATCCGCGCCGCCGCGCTCTTCGCGCAGCCGGGCTACGGCGCCGACGCGAGCCATGCCGACATCTTCGCCGAGGCGGCAGCGCTGCCCTCGATGCGGCGGATCTACACGCTGGGCGGCGGACCGCCGGCGGCGGCGCCCTTCCCGACCGCGCCGCAGCCGCTGCCGCCCGCCGACCGCAACCCCGACAAGATCATCTATCTCGCCTTCACCTCGGGCACGACCGGCACGCCGAAAGGCGTCATGCATTCCGACAACACGCTCCTCGCGAACGGCCGCGCGATGGTCGAAGACTGGCACCACGACGAAAAGACGGTGCTCCTCAGCCTCAGCCCGACGAGCCACCACATCGCCACCGTCGCGGTCGAGCAGATGCTGGCGGCCGGGCTCGAACTCGTCGTCAACGCGCCGCCCCCAGGCATGACCGCCCTCGACTGGATCATCGAGTCGGGCGCGAGCTACGTCATGGGCGTGCCGACGCATGCGATGGACATCCTCGCCGAGATGCGCCGCCGCCGGCTCGACAGGCTCGGGCGGGTCCGGGTCTTCTACATGGCCGGCTCGCCGATCCCGCGCGAGACCGCGCAGGCCTTTTTCGACCGGGGGATCCTGCCGCAGAACGTCTACGGCATGACCGAGAACGGCTCGCACCAGTACACGCTGCCGACGGACGCGCCGCAGACCATCGTCGAGACCTGCGGGCGCGCCTGCACCGCCTACGAGATCAGGATATTCGACCAGGAGAACCCCGACCTCGAGGCGCCGCCGGGCATGGTGGGCGAAATCGGCGGCCGCGGTGCCTGCTTGACGCTCGGCTATTTCGACAACCAGCAGGCCACCGAAGAATCGTTCAACCGGACGGGCTGGTTCATGAGCGGCGATTTGGGGCGCCTCGACGACCGGGGCTGCCTCGAAATCGTCGGCCGCAAGAAGGACCTGATCATCCGCGGCGGCCACAATATTCACCCGGCGCGCATCGAGGATTTGGCGATGCGCCATCCCGCGGTCGCCCGCTGCGCCGCCTTCGCCGTCGCCGACGCGCGGCTCGGCGAGAAGGTCTGCCTCGCGGTCATTCTGCACGAGGGCGAGAGCGTCGCGGCCGAGGCGCTCCTCGACCACCTCAACCGCGAGGGGCTGTCGCGCTACGACATGCCGGAATACTTCATCGCGATGTCGGAGTTTCCGCTCACCGCCAGCGGCAAGATCCTGAAGCGCGAACTCGTCGAATGGTCGAAGGCCGGGCGGATCCTGCCGGCGCCCGTGCGCTGGGTCGAGCCGGAGAGGCGATAGCGCGCCATCGTTGTCATTGCGAGCGCAGCGAAGCAATCTCGGGCGGGACCGGATTGCTTCGTCGGCCCGTGGCCTCCTCGCAATGACAATGGGGAAACCAATGCCGCTCCATCTCTCTCGGATCGACGAATTCGCGCTGTTGACGCTCGACCGCCCGGAGGCGCTCAACGCCCTGAGCTTCGAATTATTGCGCGAGCTCGACCGCGCTTTCGGCGAGGTGGCGCAGAGCGATGCCCGAGCCCTCCTGATCGCCGGCGCCGGCGACAAAGCGTTCTGCGCGGGGGCCGATATCCGCGAATTGATGGGCCGCCCGCAAAGCGCGGTGCGCGAAGGCGCCCGGTTCGGGCAACAGGTGCTGGCGCGGCTCGATACGCTGCCGATCCCGTCGATCGCCGTCATCCAGGGGTACGCCTTCGGTGGCGGGCTCGAACTGGCGCTCGCCGCGACATTCCGGGTCGCGACGAAGACCGCCCGGCTCGGCCTGCCGGAGATCAAGCTCGGGCTGATCCCCGGCTATGGCGGGACGCAGCGCCTGCCGCGTCTCGTCGGCCCGGCGCGGGCGATGGAGATCGTCATGACCGGCCGCACGGTCGGCGCCGAGGAGGCGCTCGCGATCGGGCTCGTCAACCGCCTCGTCGAGGGCGATCCGGTCGCCGCCGCGCTTGCTTTCGCGCGCGAGATGAGCGGCTACGGGCTCCTTGCTTTGCGCCTCGCCCGCGACGCGGTGCGCCGCGCCTTCGATATGCCGCTCGCGCAGGGCCTCGAGATCGAGGCCGACCTCAACACCCTCGCCTTCGAGACCGAGGACGCAGCGGAAGGCATGACCGCCTTTCTCGAAAAGCGCAAACCGGCGTTCCGGGACCGGTGACAGTTCGTCACGCCGCCCGCAGGCCCAGATGCTCCTCCATCGGGGTGAAATCCCGGTCCTCGTGCAGCAGCACGTGCCCGCGCTCGATGCAGAAAGTGCCGATGATGATGTCGGCGGTTTTGCGGATCGTGATCCCCAAGCTCCTCAGCCTCCGATAGTTATAGGCCGCTCGCGAGGCCAAATCGGCGTCCAGGAGCGGAACGATCGGGTATCGGCGCAACGCGCGCTCGATACGCGAGGCGTTGGCCTCGTCCCGGGCACCCTGAAGAACCTCCAGCAGGATAAGGTCGCCCACCAGCAAAGGTTCGCGCGGGGCAGCAGCTTCGAGCTTCGCAGTCGCCGGGGTCGCGCGGCCGCGCAGATAAGCAATCCACACTGAACTGTCGACGAGGATCATGACCGGCCGCGATGGCGGCTTCGACGCATCTCGTTCAGGTCGCCCTCCCAACCGAGCCCCTTGATGTCGGCCAGCGCCCTCACCTGCCCGCGCAGCCGCACGAGCAGACGCAGGCCCTCCTCGACCGTGGCCCGCTTGGTCGGCAGGCCCGTCGCGGTCATGGCATGCGACAACAATTCGTCGTCGATTACGATGTTGGTCCGCATCGCCCGCTCACCTCGAATGTGTATAGAAGAAAGGATCTATGCATACACGGCTCGCCTTGGCAAGGCCGGCGGCATCACGAGGAGGCCATGACCGCCTTCCTCGAAAAGCGCAAACCGGCGTTCCGGGACCGGTGAGAAAGAATGAGAGATCGTCACCCCCCGCGAAAGCGGGTGTCCAGAGCAAGCGACTGAAATCCCTGGATTCCCGCTTTCGCGCAGGGCTTTCCGGGGAAAATCACGATGCGCAATTCCCTGCCCATGGCGCCGTTCGTCTTCAGCTTAGAGCGGTCGTGCCGGATTTGATCCGTGGGCCTTCAGCCCACGGACTAGTTCCCTGGGCATCCACGCGCCGGCGAGCGACACCGGCGGCTGCAGCAAAGGCGTGGATGCCCGGATCAAGTCCGGGCAAGACGAGCTTTGGCTGTCTCGCAATTGCGAACAACCTCCTGCCATTCCCGGGACAGCCCTGCGCTTGCGCGGGAACGACGGTTGGCTACAGCATCCCGAGTTCGAGCTTGGCTTCCTCGGTCATGCGCTCGGGGGTCCAGGGCGGGGTCCACACGAGGTTGACGCGCACGTCCTCGACGCCCTCGACGCCGCGGATCGCGGCCTCGACCTCGCTCGGCATGTTGGCGGCGACCGGGCAAGCGGGCGTCGTCAGGGTCATCTCGACATAGACTTGGCCGCCCTTCTTGACGACGAGATCGTAGATCAGCCCCAACTCGACGAGGTTGAGCGGGATTTCCGGGTCGCGCACGGTTTTCAATGCTTCGAGCACCGGCCCCATCAGCGCGAGATCGTCCTCGCCGCCGGGGCGCTCGCCCGTTTCCGGCTGCGCCTCGGCCGCCGACTCGGGCGCGAACGCGAAATAGTCGCGGCTTTCTTCCTCGCTCATCGCGCTACTCCGTCTTGACCGTCGCGCCGGCGTTCCCGGCTTTCAGCGCCGCCTCGAAGGCGTGCCAGGAAAGCGTCGCGCATTTGACCCGCGCCGGATAGGCCCTGACCCCGGTCAGGGGTTCGAGCCGCTCCATCTCCTCTTCGAGCGGCTCGGGCAGCGGCGCTTCGGCGCCGCCGGTGACGCGGGCGTGGAAATGCTCGAAGAGCGCCTTTGCCTCGCCGACGGTCTTGCCTTTCAGCACCTCCGTCATCAGCGAGGCCGCGGCGGTCGAGATGGCGCAGCCGCGCCCCTCGAAGCTGACGTCCTCGATGCGCTCGCCATCGAGCGAGACATAGACCGTGACCCGGTCGCCGCACAGCGGGTTGTGGCCCTGGGCGCGGTGCGTCGCCGCGTCGAGGGCGCGGAAATTGCGCGGGTGGCGGCCGTGGTCGAGGATGATCTCCTGATAAAGCTCGCGCAGGTCGCTCATCGCGAAAAGATCTCCCGCGCCGCGTCGAGCGCGGCGCACAGCGCATCGATGTCGCGCTCGTCGTTGTAGACGCCCAGCGAGGCGCGCGTCGTGCCGACGACCCCCATGCGGTCCATCAGCGGCTGCGCGCAATGGTGCCCGGCGCGCACCGCGACGCCGTTCCGGTCGAGCACGGTCGCCAGGTCGTGCGGATGCACACCGTCGAAATCGAAGGAGAGGATGCCGAGCCGGCGCTGCCCGGCGCCCATCAGCCTGAGATCGGGGATGCGCGACAGCCGATCGACGCCGTAGCCGGTCAGCGCCTCCTCGTGCGCGAGGATGTTGTCGCGCCCCAAGCCTTCGATGAAATCGAGCGCGATCCCGAGGCCGATCGCGCCGGCGATGTCGGGCGTGCCGGCCTCGAAACGGTGCGGCGGCTCCTGGAATTCGGTCTTCTCGAAGGTGACGGTGGCGATCATCTCGCCGCCGCCTTGCCAGGGCGGCATCGCTTCGAGCAGCTCATAGCGGCCGTAAAGAACCCCGATGCCGGTCGGCCCGTACATCTTGTGGCCGGTGAAGGCGTAGAAGTCGCAGCCGAGCGCCTGCACATCCACCGGCAGCCGCGGCGCCGCCTGGCTGCCGTCGATCAGCACCTTGGCGCCGTAGCGGTGGGCGAGCGCGACGATGCGCTCGACCGGCACCAGCGCCCCGGTCGCGTTCGCCATGTGCGTCACCGCGACAAAGCGGGTGCGCGGCGAGAGCAGCGCCTCGAAGGCGGCAAGGTCGAGCCCGCCCGTCGGGTCGATCGGCGCGACGCGCAGCCGGAAGCCGATCCGGTCGCGCAATAGCTGCCAGGGCACGATGTTCGAATGGTGCTCGAGTTCGCTGATCACAACCTCGTCGCCGTCGCGCAGAAATTTGCCGCCCCAGCTCTGCGCGACGAGGTTGATGGCTTCGGTCGAATTGCGCACGAAGACGATCTCGCGCGCCTCTTCGGCGTTGAGGAAGCGCCGCACCTTCTCGCGCGCCTCCTCGAAAAGCTCGGTCGAGCGGGCCGAGAGCCGATAGACGCCGCGATGCACATTGGCGTAGTCGGTGCGGTAGTACTGCGCGGTGCCGTCGATGACGGCGCGCGGCTTTTGCGCGCTCGCCGCCGAATCGAGAAAGACGAGCCCGGGATTGTTCTCGTAGATCGGAAATTCGCGCCGCAACTGGCGCGGATCGAAACTCATGCCTCACCCTCCAGCCTCGCCAGCCGCCGGGCCAGCCGCTCTTCGAGATGCCGGCGCAGCTCAGGCGGCTCGACGCGCTCGACCGCCTCGCGGAGAAACCCCTCGATCAGCATGCGGCGCGCCTCCTCGGGCGCGATGCCGCGGGCGGCGAGATAGAAGATCGCGTCCTCGTCGAGATCGCCGACCGCGGCGCCGTGGCTGCATTTCACGTCGTCGGCCAAAATCTCCAGTTCGGGCTTCGTATCGATGACGGCGCGGCGGCCGACGATCAAATTGCGGCTCGTCTGCTGCGTATCGACCTTCTGCGCCCCGCGCCGCACCGTGATGCGGCCCTGGAAGGCGCCGTGCGCGCGGCCCGCGCCGACCATCTTGACGAGTTCGCGGGTCTCGCCGCCCGGCGCCAGGTGATCGACCGCGGTGACGATGTTCCCCTCCTGCCGGCCGGACAAGAGCGCCGCGCCGTTCACCACCGAGCGCGTCGCCTCGCCCTCGCAAAAGAGGCTCGCCTCCTGCCGCACCGTGCGCCCGCCCAGGAGCAGGACAAAGCCGGCGTAGCGCGCGCCGGCGTCGAGCCGGGCGACGGTCTCGCCGAGATGGATCGCCTCCTCGGCCTCCTCGACGACGGTGGCGCGGTCGAGCGCGGCGCCGGGCGCGAGCGCCACATCGACGACGTCGTTGCGCCAATACTGCCCGACGCCGAGAAAAATCTCGCAAAGCTGCGCCCGGCTCTTCTCGCCGAGGATGACGAAGCTCTTGGTGTGCAGCGAGGCGCCCGCCCCGCCCGCCGCGAGATGGACGATTTCGATCGGCCGCCCGATGGCGGCGCCGGCAGCAAGCTCGAGCACGAAGCCGTCGGCGAAGAGCGCAGCATCGAGCAGCGCGAACGGCCGGCCGGCGCCGGGCGCGGCTTCGATGAGCGGGCGCAACAGTTCGGGGCGCTCGGCGACCGCCGCCGCCGTCGACGAGAGGCGCACCCCCGGCGGCAGATCCCCGATCGAGGAAAGCTCGGGCGAGAAGCGGCCGTCGAGAAGCACGAGCCGATACGGCGCCTCACCGATTTCATTGATAAGGGCGCGCGCATCTTCGATCGCGGCGACGCGGCGCTGCGGCGGCATCGGGTTTTCCGCAAGGCCGGCGAGGTCGATATAGCGCCAGGCTTCGCCGCGCCGGCTCGGAAAGCCCATCTCGGCAAAGCGCGCGAGGCTCTGCTCGCGGTGCTGCGCGAGCCATTGCGGCTCGCCCGGCTGCCGTGCGAAGGCCTCGACATAGGCCCGCGCCTCGGGCTTTACCGGGAAATCGACGACACTGTCCATTGCCGGCGACAGCCTGGAACTCATGCGGCGTCGCCGAGCGCGCCGTAGCCGTGCCGCTCGAGCTCGGCCGCGACCTCCTTGCCGCCCGACTGCACGATGCGGCCGCCCTGCAAGACGTGCACGCGGTCGGGCTCGACGTAATCGAGCAGGCGCTGGTAATGCGTGATCAGCAGGATCGCGCGGTCGGGCGCGCGCAGGCCGTTGACGCCGCGCGCCACGGCTTTCAGGGCATCGATGTCGAGCCCGCTGTCGATCTCGTCGAGGATTGCGAGCTTCGGCTCGAGCATCGCCATCTGAAAGATTTCGTTGCGCTTCTTCTCGCCGCCCGAAAACCCGACATTGACCGACCGCTGCAGGAATTCGTCGCCGACTTCGAGGAGCTTCAGCTTCGCCCGCGCGGCGCGCAGGAACTGGCCCGCGTCGAGTTCGGGCTCGCCCCTATGGCGGCGCTGCGCGTTGACCGCCGAGCGCAGGAAATAGACGTTGTTGACGCCGGGGATCTCGACCGGGTTCTGAAAGCCGAGGAAGAGGCCCGCCCGCGCCCGCTCGTCGGCCGGCATCGCGAGGAGGTCGCGGCCGAGGTAGATGGCGCTCCCCTCGCTGACCGCGTAGCCCTCGCGCCCGGCCAATACCTGCGCCAGCGTCGATTTGCCGGAGCCGTTCGGCCCCATGATCGCGTGCACCTCGCCGGCGCGGAGATCGAGGTCGATCCCTTTCAATATCTCGCGGCCGTCCAGCAGCCGCACGTGCAGGTTCGTAATTTCCAGCATTGATCCCACTGAAATCAGTGTCGTCCCGGCGAAGGCCGGGACCCAGGGCGGCCGTGGATACCGGCTTTCGCCGGTATGACGAAAAAGCCGATCATCCCACACTGCCTTCGAGGCTGACCGCGAGCAGCTTCTGCGCCTCGACGGCGAACTCCATCGGCAGTTCCTTCAAGACTTCCTTGCAGAAGCCGTTGACGATCAAGGACAGCGCGTCTTCGTCCGCGAGCCCGCGCTGGCGGCAATAGAAGAGCTGGTCCTCGCTGATCTTCGAGGTCGTCGCCTCGTGCTCGACGCGCGCCGATGGGTTGCGCACCTCGATATAGGGCACGGTGTGGGCTTCGCAGCGCTCGCCGATCAAGAGCGAGTCGCACTGCGTATAGTTGCGCGCCCCCTCGGCCCGCGGCTGCACGCGCACCAGCCCGCGATAGGTGTTGCGGCCGCGCCCCGCCGAGATGCCTTTCGAGAGGATCGTCGAGCTGGTGCCGCGGCCGATATGGATCATCTTCGTCCCGGTGTCGGCCTGCTGCCGGTTGTTGGTGATCGCGACCGAATAGAATTCACCGACCGAATGATCGCCTTCGAGGATGCAGCTCGGATATTTCCAGGTGACCGCCGAGCCGGTCTCGACCTGCGTCCACGAGATCTTCGAGCGGGCGCCGCGGCAGGCGCCGCGCTTCGTCACGAAATTGTAGATGCCGCCCTTGCCCTCGGCGTCGCCGGGATACCAGTTCTGCACGGTCGAGTATTTGATCTGCGCGTCCTCGTGCGCGACGAGTTCGACGACCGCGGCGTGCAGCTGGTTCTCGTCGCGCTGCGGCGCCGTGCAGCCTTCGAGATAGCTGACGTAGCTCTCCATGTCGGCGACGATCAGCGTGCGCTCGAACTGCCCGGATTTCGCGGCGTTGATGCGGAAATAGGTCGACAGCTCCATCGGGCAGCGCACGCCCGGCGGGACATAGACGAAGGAGCCGTCGCTGAAGACGGCCGAATTGAGCGCGGCGAAGAAATTGTCGTTCTGCGGCACGACCGAGCCGAGATAGCGGCGCACGAGGTCGCCATGCTCGCGCACCGCCTCGCCCATCGAGCAGAAGATGATGCCGAGCTCGCCCAGTTTTTCCTTGAAGGTGGTGGCGACCGAGACCGAGTCGAACACCGCATCGACCGCGACGCCGGCCAACAGTTCGCGCTCCTGCAACGGGATGCCGAGCTTTTCGTAGGTGCGCAGCAGCTCGGGATCGACCTCGTCCAATGATTTCGGGCCGTCCTTGCCCTTCGGCGCCGAGTAGTAGGTGGCGGCCTGGTAGTCGATCGGCGCGAGGTCGAGCTTCGCCCAGTCGGGCGGCGTCATTTGGCGCCAGGCGCGGAACGCCTCGAGCCGCCATTCGAGCAGCCATTCCGGCTCGCCCTTCTTCGCCGAGATGAAACGGACGGTGTCCTCGTCGAGGCCGGGCGGCGCGGTTTCGGCTTCGATGTCGGTGACGAAGCCGTATTTGTAGCCCTCGATCGCGCGCAGCGCCGCGAGGGTATCGGGGGACGCGCTCATGCGGAATACCGGGGCCGTTCGGGTTGCGGCGAGGTCGTCGGCGGCAGCCCTGCGAAGGATTGCGAGGCTCGCATGTCGTCGAGCGAGACGGCCGACAGCGCCTCCCCCACCGCACGGTTGACGACCGCCCAGTGCGGCCGGGTCGGGCAGTAATTGGTGCGCGCGCAGCTCGTGACATGCACCGAGCATTGCGTCAGGCCGATGTCGCCGTCGATGGCGGCGACAACCTCGGCAAGCGAGATTGCCGTCGCCGGGCGCGCCAGGCGATAGCCGCCGGCGGCGCCGCGCGTCGCCGTCACCAGCCCCTTGTGCGCCAGCGCCTTCAGGACCTTGGCGACGGTCGCCTGCGGCAGCCGCGTCGCGCCGGCGATGGCCGCCGCGGTCGCCTGGCGGTCGCGCTCCGCCGCCATGTGGGTGGCGACGATGACGCCGTAATCGGCGAGCTTCGACAGGATGATCATGGCTTCCCGCAACTCCGTTGCGGCTCCGGACCGCGCAATTCGTACTAGAATGGTCCTCTATATGGCACGGGCCTGGGAAGCGTCAACCCCGCGCGCGGGCGATCGCGGGCCTCAGCCTTCGACGAGCCGCACCCCGGCCTCCCGCATCGCCGCGAGCGCGCGGGCGAGTGAGCCGTCGACATCGATGCCGGCGCAGGCGCCGAGCGCGACCTCGACCTCGAACCCGGCCGCAGCCGCGTCGAGCGCCGAATAGAGAACACAGAAATCGGTAGCGATGCCGCACAGCGTTAGGCGCTCGAAGCCGCGCTCGCGGAGATAGGCGGCGAGCCCGGTCGGAGTCTTGCGGTCGTTTTCGCGAAACGCCGAATAGGAATCGATCTCGCGATGATAGCCCTTGCGCAGCACCAGCTCGGCGTGCGGCACCTCGAGGGCGAGATGGAAGTCCGCGCCGCTGGTGCCCTGGACGCAATGGTCGGGCCACAGGATCTGCGGCCCGTAGGACGCCTCGATCGTCTCGAAGGGCGCCCTGCCCTTGTGTGAGCCGGCGAAGGACAGGTGGCCCGGCGGATGCCAATCCTGGGTCAGCGCGACATGCGCGAAATTGCGCGCGAGGCGGTTGACCGCCGGGACGATCTTGTCGCCGGCCGGCGCGGCGAGCGCGCCGCCCGGGCAGAAATCGTTCTGCACATCGACGATGAGAAGCATCCGGCGATCGGAGGAGCCGTTCTTCGAGTGCTGCGCCATTTCCCGCTCCGCGCCTGTTTATGGAAGACGGACGACAAGAATATCGGCATCCCGCCACCCGGCGCACAAGACGGAAGAAGAGCGTGAGCGACGACGAGAGCCGAGTTGCCGGGAGCAATGTCGCCGCTCTCGTCGCGCTGCTCGAGGCGCTCGCCCGGCGGCGGGCGCGATGGCATTACCTCTTCGCCTGGCTCGCGGCGTGGTGCGAGCGGCGGCTCGCCGCGCGGCTGACACGCGGGTGGCCGGGCGGCTATTTCCTGCACAAGACGGGCGATCTCGTCTTCGTACCGGCGCCGCTCGACGCCGCCGGCCGCGCCGCGTTGCTCGGGCCGCCGCGCGCCCATCCGGCGGCGATCGGCACCTTGCGGCCCGGCGCGGTCGCGATCGAGATCGACGCCGGGCTCGGCGGCTGGACCCTGCCGCTCGCCCGCGCGGTCGGGGCGGCGGGACGGGTGCTCGCGACCGAGCCCCGGCCGGAGCTGGCCGAGGCGCTGGCGAAGACGCTCGCCGCCAATGCGCTGCGGCAGGCGGAGATCGTGCGCTGTGCGATCGGCCGCGAGGATGTGCCGGCCGGCGCGCTCCGCAGCCTCGATTCGCTGGTCGCCGAGCATCGCCTGCTGCGGCTCGATCTGTTGCGCATCGCCGCCGCCGGCGACGGGCGCGCCGCCGTCGAGGGCGCCCGCGACAGCCTCGACCGGTTTCGGCCGGTCGTCGTATTGCGGGTCGGCGACGAGCCCGAGAGCGACCGCCCGGCGATCCACTACCATCTGCGCGGCACCGGCTATCGCATGATCGGCATCCTGCTCGAACACGGCATGGCTGAGGCGCACTGGCCGCAATACGTCGCGCGCGAGCCGCCCTTCGAGGCCGGAGAGGCGCGCGAAGTGCTGCTCGTACCGGAGGAGGAGCCGCATTAGTCATTGCGGGCGGAGCGAAGCAATCTCGCCGAGATTGCTTCGTCGCCCTCCAGGGGTGACGAGAAGCTGTGTCGGTCCGTTCGAAATGTAGCTAGCCCGCAGCCGGCGCGGCGTCGTCGATCACGAGCTGCACCTGCTCGCCGCCGCGCCAAGTGTCGCGCCGCAGATGGCCGGCGAGGTGGATCGCGGCGCCGCGCGTCTCGCCGAGAAAGCGGCCGAGCGGGGTGTCGGCGACGCGGAAGGCGATCGCGTCGAGCTTTGCATCCCCCAGCGGCTCGGCCAGCCGGCAGCGCAAATGGCTGCCGCCGACCGGCGCGACGGCGGCGACCTGGACGCCGCGAAAGATGAAGCGCGGCTCGGGATTGCCGGCGCCGAACGGGGCGAGCCGGTCGAGATGGTCGATGAGGCCCGATTGCGCGGCGGCGAGCGACAGCGCGCCGTCGATGACGAGGCGTGGCTCGAGCGGCTCGCGGCCGCGTCCGTCGCCGAGACGCTGCGCGAGAAATTCGCGCAATCCTTCGAGCTGCTCGGCGGCGACCGTGAATCCAGCCGCCATCGCATGCCCGCCGCCGTCGATCAGCAGCCCCGCCTGGCGCGCCGCGATTACCGCCGGGCCGAGGGCCAAGCCTTCGACTGAGCGGCCGGAACCCTTGCCGATCCCGTTGTTGAGCGCGACGACGCAGGCGGGCCGGCCGTAGCGCTCCTTGAGCCGCGCCGCGACGATGCCGATGACGCCGGGGTGCCAGCCCTCGGCCGCCGCGAAGGCGAGCGACGGCGATTGCGGCGCCGCCTCGACCGCCTCGATCGCCGCCGCCACGGTCCGCGCCTCGATTTCGCGGCGCTCGCGGTTGTGCTCGTCGAGGCGGCGGGCCAGATCGGCGGCCAATGCCGCATCCTCGGTCGAGAGCAGCCGCGCCCCGAGATCGGCCGCGCCGACGCGGCCGCCGGCATTGACCCGCGGGCCGAGGACAAAGCCGAGGTGATAGGCCGAGATCGGCTCTCCGATCCGCGCGACGGAGGCGAGCGCCGCCAGGCCGCAATTGCCGGCGCGGCGCGCAACCTTGATCCCCTGCGCGACGAGGGCGCGGTTGAGCCCCGTCAGCGGCACGACATCGGCGACGGTGCCGAGCGCCACGAGGTCGAGCCATTGCAAGAGGTCCGGCTCGGCGCGCCCGCCGCTATACCAGCCAGCCTCGCGCAATGCCCGGTTGAGCGCGACGGCAAGCAAAAACGCCACCCCGACCGCTGCGAGCGCGCCGTGCGGGCTCGTCTCGTCGAGCCGGTTCGGGTTGAGGATCGCGACGGCCTGCGGCAGCAAGGGGGCGGCGACATGGTGGTCGACGACGACGACATCGAGCCCGGCCTCGGCGGCGGCGGCGAGCGCGTCATAGGCGAGCGTGCCGCAATCGACCGTGACGACGACGGCCGCGCCTTCCTCGCGCAGCCGCAGCAAGGCCGGGGCATTGGGGCCATAGCCTTCGCGCTGGCGGTCTGGCACATAGACGCGGGCGCGCGCCCCGACCGCCGCGAAGAAGCGCAGCAGCAACGCCGCCGAGGTGGCGCCATCGACATCGTAGTCGCCGAAGACGGCGACGGTCTCGCCGCCGCGGACAGCGCGCAGGAGGCGCTCGACCGCCTTGTTCATGTCGATCAGATGGCGCGGATCGGGCAGCTGCTCGCGCAACCGCGGCGCCAGGAACAAGGGCGCCGCGTCGAGATCGACGCCGCGCTGAGCGAGGAGGCGCGCGACGATCTCCGGCAGGCCGAGCCCCGCCGCCAGCGTCCCCACCGCGCCGGGATCGGCCTCGCGCACGACCCAGCGGCGGCCGCAGACCGATTTTTCGACCCCCGGAACGATGCCGGCGCCCCCCGCGCCGTCCATCCTCAGCGCGCCAGCGAGGCGAAGGCGGGCTTGCGGGCGAAGGTGTGGCGCGCCTCGACGTAGCGCACCGTGCCGGTCTTCGACCGCATGACGACCGAATGCGTGACCGCACCGCCGGCGAAGCGGCGCACGCCGCGCAGCATCGTGCCGCCGGTGACGCCGGTGGCGGCGAACATCACATCACCCGCGGCGAGATCCAACAGCTTGTATTTGCGCTCGAGGTCGGTGACGCCGATGCGGCGGGCGCGGGCGCGCTCGTCGTCGTTGCGGAAGAGGAGCCGGCCCTGCATCTGGCCGCCGATGCAGCGCAACGCGGCGGCCGCCAGCACCCCCTCCGGGGCACCGCCGGAGCCGCAGTACATGTCGACGCCGCTCTCCGGGCTCGAAGTGGCGATGACGCCGCTCACGTCGCCGTCGGAGATCAGCATGATCCGGGCTCCCGCCGCCCGCACCTTGGCGATCAGATCGGCGTGGCGCGGCCGGTCGAGGATGCAGACGACCAGATCGCTGACCTCGCCGCCCTTGGCGCGCGCCAGGTTCTTCAGATTGACCGCCGGCTCCTCGTCGAGATCGACCAGATCCTCCGGCAGCCCGGCGCCGACCGCGATCTTGTCCATGTAGACGTCGGGGGCGTTGAGAAACCCGCCCGCGTCGGCCATCGCGATCACGGCGAGGGCATTGGCGCCGCCTTTGGCGGTGATCGTCGTGCCTTCGAGAGGGTCGAGGGCGATGTCGATCTTCGGACCCTGACCGTTGCCGACGCGCTCCCCGATATAGAGCATCGGCGCCTCGTCGCGCTCGCCCTCGCCGATGACGACGGTGCCGTCGATCGAGAGGCCGTTCAGCGCGTCGCGCATCGCATCGACGGCGGCCTGGTCGGCCGCCTTCTCGTCGCCGCGCCCCATCAGGCGCGAGGCGGACAATGCCGCAGCCTCGGTCACCCGCACCGCTTCCAGCGCCAGGTTGCGGTCCATTTTCGATATCTCGGGCACGCACTCCTCCCTCTGCTGTCTACGATCTTTGCCGGTTAAGGCGATCGTCTCTCGAAATCCGGTTTCACACCACGGAGACACGGAGGTCACGGAGAAGTCGTCACAGCACGAACCGCCTCAATCCGTCTCTAAGGACCACACTATTGAAATTCATCAGCAACCCAATATTGGTTCCGCTTAGCCGGAGATAGGTCAGCATCTGCGCCTCATGCACCGGCGTGATTCGCTCAACCGCTTTGATCTCGATGACGAGCTGCCCTTCGACGACGACATCCAGCCGATAGCCGCAATCGAGACGAACGTCTTTGTAAACGATGGGAAGCGGCACTTGCCGTCTATAGTTGATTCCCGATTGCTTGAGCTCGAAACAAAGGCATTCCTCATAAGCCGATTCGAGGAGCCCGGGGCCGAGACGGCGATGAACCTCGATTGCCGATCCGATCACTCGCTCGCTCAGATCGCTGTCATGCGAGAGGGCCATTGTCTCTCTCCGTGAACTCCGTGCCTCCGTGGTTATTCGGAACGCGCCCTCATTACTGACTTCGCCCTTTTTCAGAAATCCTCGATGCGGATCATGCGCGGCGGTTCGAGCACGCTGTCGAGCGCCGTGATCTTGGCGATAGCCCGGCGCATCGACGCTTCCACCGTGACATGCGTCGTCAGCACCACCGGCACGGCTTCGCCCGGGGCGCGGCCGCGCTGGATCATCGATTCCATCGACACCTGCTCGTCGCGCAAGGCGGCCGCGACATCGGCGATGACACCGGGTTGATCGACGACCATCAGGCGGATGTAGTAGGCGCCCTGATGCCGCTCCATCGAGGCGCCCTCGATCGGCTGGAGCTGATCGGTCGGGACGCCGAAGGCCGGCGTGTGGCGGCCCGCCGCAATGTCGATGAGATCGGCGACCACTGCCGAAGCGGTTGGGAAAGCGCCGGCGCCGCGGCCTTCGAGGACCACGCGCCCGACGAAATCGCCTTCCGCGACGACGGCGTTGTAGACGCCCTCGACGGCGGCGATCGGGGTGCCGCGCGGCACCATGCAGGGGTGCACGCGCTGCTCGAGCCCATGGTCGGTCGTGCGCGCGATGCCGAGCAGCTTGATGCGGTAGCCCAGCTCCGCGGCGAAATCGATGTCGACCCGCGAGACGTGGCGGATACCCTCGGTATAGACGCCGCCGAGATCGACCGGCCGGCCGAACCCGACGCTCGCCAGGATCGCAAGCTTGTGCGCGGCGTCGACGCCGTCGATGTCGAAGCTCGGATCGGCTTCGGCATAGCCGAGCTTTTGCGCCTCGGCCAAGACCTCGGCGAACTCGCGCCCGCTCTGCCGCATCGTCGAGAGGATATAGTTCGAGGTGCCGTTGAGGATGCCGTAGAGGCGCGCGAGGCGATTGCCGGCGAGCCCCTCGCGCAACGCCTTGATGACCGGGATGCCGCCGGCGACCGCGGCTTCGAAGCAAAGGCTCGCGCCCTTTTTCTCGGCGTGCGCAGCGAGCCTCGTGCCGTCATGCGCCATCAGCGCCTTGTTGGCGGTGACGACGTGCTTGCCGTGGTCGAGCGCGGCCTCGACGACGCGGCGGGCGATACCGTCGGCGCCGCCGATCAATTCGACGACGACGTCGCATTCCGGGTCGGCGGCGAGGGCGGCCGCGTCCTCGTACCAGCGCACTGCCGACAATTCGACGCCGCGGTCGCGGCGCCGGTCGCGCGCCGAGACGGCGGTGACGACGATCCGGCGGCCAGCCCGCTGCGCGATCAACTCGGCCTGCTGCTGCAGGAGCTTCAGAGTGCCCGCCCCGACCGTGCCGAGCCCCGCGACGGCGATCTTCAGCGACGGTTTCACGTCAACCGGCCGGTTCCAGCAGCACTTCGGCGCGCGGCGGGCCGAGGGCGGTGCTCGGCGCCGCCTCGACCTTTATCTTGGCCGGCGGGATCCCCGCCTTGCCCAGCACCGCGGCAACCGCCTGGGCGCGGTCGAGCGCGGCGCTGAAGCTGTTGAGCTGCGCCAGCGTGCCGCCGCCGGCAGCGCCGGCGTAGCCGACGACCCGGATGATCCCCGGATGCAACTTGTAGAACGGCACGATGGCGGCGAGCTGCTGCTGATCGAAGCCGCTGAGGGTCGTCGATTGCGAGGGGAACATGACGGCGGCGAGCCGCACGCCACCCTTGGGCAGCGGTTTTGCCGGCTTCGCGGCCGCGGCCTTGGGCGGCGGCGCGATGTGCGGGGCGGGCGGCGGCGCCTCGTATCGCGTCGAAGGCGGCAGCGAGGCGAGCGTGCCCGCCGGCGCGGGCGTGGTCTCAGGCGCCGGCAGATGCGGCGCCGGCGGCGCCGGCTCTATCGCCTCGGGCGGCGGCATCGACGCCATGCGGGGCATCGTGAGGCTCGACTCCATCGGCCCCGGCTGCGGCGGCTCGCCCAGCTCGCGCCGGCCGGTCGGCAGCTTGCTGGTCTTCGCCGACGCCGCCGGCCTGGCACCGGCGGGCGACGCGACGACCTGTTCGGCAGGCGCAGCCGACGCGCCAGCCATCGGACCGGCGGGCGCCGCGGCGACCTGTTCGGCAGGCGCCGCCGCTGCGCCTGCGGCCGGACCGGCGGAGGCGGACGGCTTCGCGGCGGAAGCCGGGGCCGCGGCCGCCACCGGACCCGGGGCCGGCGGCGCCGGCCCCGCCGCGAAGCCGCCGCGCAGCTGCTCGGTGTTGTATTTCGCGTTTGCGCGGTCGGCGATGAGGCTCTTCGTAAGCTTTTCGAGCTGCGCCTCGGTGAGGCCGCCGGTCGGCGGCGGCGGCACCGTCGCGAGGTTGGGATAGGGCGCCTCGGCGCCGGCTTCGAGGTTCTTGGCGTTCGGCGTCGTCTTCGGGTTTGGATCATTCTTGCTGGCGCCGGTCAGGTTGCGCCAGGTCTCGACCGGGCTGCAGGCGGCCAGCCCGGCAAGGACGACAAAGAGCGCGAGCGGCACCGCCCGCCGCAACTTTCGCCGCTCGATGCGGCATCGTAAGGATGGGACAGAAAGCATCGTCGCGACCGCAGTTTCGAGGAGAGGGCGTCCTTCGACCGCTCTACATCCGACGCCCGGTGGTGTATTAGATCCGCGCCGCCGCGTCACGATATTTGATGGCGAAAGGAGCGGACCCCGCGGCGCGCCGCCGCGGAGCCGGGGCCTGGGGCGTTGCGGCCGAGGACGGAAGGATGAGGCAAAAAAGCCGCGGCAAGGGCGACGCGACGCGGGCGAACCCGAAGCCGGACCCGACGGCCGAGGCTGCCGCCGACACGCTCGCGGTGGCCGGCCAGATGGCGGAGATCGCCGAAAAAAGCCGGCAGCTGGTCAGCGAATTCTTGCAGCGCCAATCGCCGGCCGAGGGAATCGGTGCGGCCAGCCCGGCCGCGATCGGCACCGCCTTTTTCGAGATGACGGCGCGGCTGATGTCGGATCCCTCGCGCCTCGTGCAGGCGCAGCTGTCGCTGTGGCACGACTACATGACGCTGTGGCAGCGCACCGCGCAGCGCTTTCTCGGTGACCCTGTCGAGCCGGTCATCGAGGCCGCCCCCGGCGACCGCCGCTTTCGCGACGCCGCGTGGACCGACAACACGCTCTTCGACTTCATCAAGCAGAGCTATCTGCTCTCCGCCCGCTGGATCCAGGGGGTGGTCAAGGATGTGGACGGGCTCGACGAGCACACGCTGCGCAAGATCGATTTCTATACGCGGCAGTTCGTCGACGCGATCGCGCCGTCGAATTTCGTGCTGACCAACCCGGAGGTGCTGCGCACGACGATCGAGACCCGCGGCGAGAACCTCGTGCAAGGCCTCAAAAACCTGCTCGAGGATCTCGAGCGCGGCAAGGGCCGCCTCGCCATCAAGATGACCGACATGAAGGCGTTCAAGATCGGCGAGAACATCGCCGTGACGCCCGGCAAGGTCGTCTACCAGAACGATCTGATCCAGCTGCTCCAGTACGCGCCGACGACGCAAACGGTGCTGCGCCGGCCGCTGCTGATCATCCCGCCCTGGATCAACAAGTTCTATATCCTCGATCTGCGGCCCGACAATTCGTTCATCCGCTGGGCCGTCGCAGAGGGCCATACGGTATTCGTCATCTCCTGGGTCAACCCGGACGAGCGACTCGCCCAGAAGACCTTCGAGGATTACATGCGCGAGGGGCCGCTCGCCGCGCTCGAAGCGATCGAGGCGGCGACCGGCGAGCGCGAGGCGAACGTCATCGGCTATTGCCTCGGCGGCACGCTGCTCGCCGCAACCCTCGCCTATATGGCGGCAAAGCGCGACCGCCGGATCAAGAGCGCCACTTATTTCGTGACGATGGTCGATTTCGCCGAGGCGGGCGAACTGTCGGTCTTCATCGACGAGGAGCAGCTCGCCTCGCTCGAGGAGCGCATGAACAAAAAGGGCTATCTCGAAGGCCGCGACATGGCGACGACCTTCAACATGCTGCGCGCCAACGACCTCATCTGGTCGTTCGTCGTCAACAACTACCTGCTCGGCAAGGAGCCCTTCCCGTTCGACCTTTTGTATTGGAACGCCGATTCGACGCGCATGCCGGCGGCGATGCACAGCTTCTATCTGCGCCGCATGTACCAGGAGAATTTGCTCGCCAAGCCCGGCGGCATCAGCCTCGGCGGCGTGCCGATCGATCTGCGGAAAGTGAAGACCCCGGCCTTCATCCTGTCGACGCGCGAGGACCACATCGCGCCGTGGCGCTCGACCTACGCCGCGACCCGGCTCTATGCCGGCTCGAAGACGTTCGTGCTCGCCGCCTCCGGCCACATCGCCGGCGTCATCAACCCGCCGGGCAGCAAATACGGACACTGGGAGAACGAGCAAAACCCGCCGACGCCGGAGGAATGGCTCGCGGGGGCGAGCGAGCACAAGGAATCGTGGTGGCCCCTCTGGCAGCGCTGGGTCGCGCAACACGGCGGCGGCAAGGTGAAAGCGCGCCACCCCGGCGACGGCGAGCTCAAACCGATCGAGGATGCCCCGGGCTCCTACGTCATGGTGCGCGCGGAGGATTGAGGAGGGCGGGCATCTGTCGCATAAGGCCTTGTGTTGCCTTCTTTCGCTACGATATCATGATATCGCAGGAGGAGTGGTCGATGGCGCAAATACTGGTTCGTAATCTCGACGACGAACTAAAGGGTCGGCTGACCGAGCGCGCCCGCCGGCACGGGTGGAGCACTGAGGAAGAGGTTCGTGAGATCCTGCGTAGCGCCGTCATGGCGGAAAAAGCCGCTCTCCCGTTTGGCTCGGGGTTCAAAGCGCACTTTACCGGGATTGAGCTCGATGAGGATATCGCGGAGTTGCGCGGCCAGCCGGCACGTCCCGCCGATTTCTCCGAGTGATCATACTAGACACGAACGTTCTGTCGGCGCTCATGCGCCGCGATACCGAGCCTGCCGTTGTTGCTTGGCTCGATAACCAACCTCCGGAATCTCTTTGGACAACCGCAGTCACTGTTTTCGAAATCCGCTTCGGGATCAGAATTCTCGCGGACGGGCGCCGCCGACGGCGATTGGAAGACGCGTTTGCGGAAGCCCTTGAGACCAAGCTGGATCGCCGAATACTGTCGGTCGATAGGTGGACGGCGGAAGCTGCGGCAGATATGGCGGCAGAACGGCGCCGTGCCGGCCGTCCCATCGAAGTTCGAGATCTGTTGATTGCCGGGATCACGAGCGCACGAAAGGCCACCCTCGCGACCCGCAACATCCGGCATTTCGAGAATCTCGGGATTGCGCTCGCAGACCCGTGGCGCGATTAGCGCGGCTGCGTTGAAAAGACGACTCGGCCCGCGAGCAACTGCACCGGACTGGTTGCCCCTTATGCAGTCGTGGGCGCCTTCCATGCCCGGGAGCGCGCCGGTGAGGACCGGCAATAGGATAGCGACGCGGTTTCCGTCTCGCCTCGCCTGAACTCATTGTACAAGCCTCAAAACCACCGAAGCTCGAGCGCCCGTTGATCGAGAGTGACCTTACGGCTTCCCGAGCGGCTGCGTCTCTCTTGCGAGCCAAGCGCGCGTCTCGGCGTCGAGGAGCGGCGCGAGTTCGGTGCGGACGCGGGCGTGGTAGGCGTCGAGCCAGGCGCGCTCGCCCTCGTCGAGGAGGCCCGGATCGACGAGCCGGCGGTCGATCGGCACCAAGGTCAGGGTCTCGAAGCCGAGCATCTCGCGCTCGCCCGCGCCAGCCTGCGGCGTCACCAGCACGAGGTTCTCGATGCGGATGCCGTAGGCGCCCGCCTTGTAATAGCCGGGCTCGTCGGAGACGATCATGCCCGGCAGCAGCGGCTGCGCGTTCGGCGCCTTCGAAATGCGCTGCGGCCCTTCATGGACGCCGAGGTAGCTGCCGACCCCGTGTCCGGTGCCATGGTCGTAGTCGAGCCCCTCCTCCCACAGCGCGCGGCGCGCGAAGGCGTCGAGCTGGGTGCCCGTGGTGCCCTTCGGAAAGCGCGCGCGGGCGAGCGCGATGTGCCCCTTCAAGACGCGGGTGAAGCGGTCGCGCATCTCCGGGCTGGGGTCGCCGATCGCCACCGTGCGGGTCACGTCGGTCGTGCCGTCCAGATATTGCGCGCCCGAATCGAGGAGATACAACATCCCCGGCCCGAGCCGGCCCTCGCTCTCGGGCATCGCGCGGTAGTGCACGATGGCGCCGTTCGGCCCGGCGCCCGAGATCGTCGGGAACGAAAGGTCGCGGAAATGCTCGCCCTCGCGGCGCAACGCTTCGAGCCGGTCGCTGGCGGCAATCTCGGAGAGCACGCCCTGCGGCGCCTCGCGCGCGAGCCAGGCGAGGAAGCGGCTCATCGCGACCCCGTCGCGGCGGTGGGCGGTGCGCGTGCCGGCGATCTCGACCGGGTTCTTGCACGCCTTCGGCAACAGGCACGGATCGGCGGCGCGATGGATCTCGGCGCCGGCGGCGGCGAGCCGGTCGAAGACCCAGGCGCCGGCAGTCGCCGGGTCGGCCTGGACCGGGCCGTCGGCCGCGAGCCGGTCGAGCGCCGGCCCCAATTGCTCGGGCGGCTCGACCGTGACGCGATTGCCGAGATGCCGCTCGAGACCCGGCAACAGCTTGCGCCGATCGATGAAGAGGGTGACGGCGCCGTCCTGCCGCAAGATCGCGAAGGAGAGCGGCAGCGGCGTGTGCGGCACGTCACCGCCGCGGATGTTGAGGAGCCAAGCGATCGATTCGGGCATCGTCAAGACGGCGGCCGCGATCCCCTCCTCGGCGAGCCCCCGGCCGAGGCGCTGGCGCTTCTCCCGGCTGCTCTCGCCGGCAAAGCGCTCGTCGTGCGGCGCCACGGGCGCCAGCGGCGCCGCCGGCCGGCCGGACCAGACGGCGTCGAGCGGATTGTCGGCGACCGCCCGCAAGCTCGCGCCGCGCCGCTCGGCGGCGGCGCGCAGCCGCTCCACATCCTGCGGCGTATGCAGCCACGGGTCGTAGCCGAGGACGCCGCCCGCCGGCAGATTGCGGCCGAGCCAATCGGCGGGCGGCTCCTCGGTCAGGTGGCGGGGCTCGAAGAGCGCGGTGTCGACCTGCAACTTCGCCTGCAGCGTATAGCGCCCGTCGACGAAGATGGCGGCGCGCTCGGCGAGGACGATCGCGACGCCGGCCGAGCCCGAAAAGCCGGTCAACCATAGGAGACGCTGGCCGCGGGCCGGCACGTACTCGCCCTGATGCTCGTCGGCGCGCGGCACGATGAAGCCGTCGAGGCCGCGCCGGGCCAGCTCCCCGCGCAGCCGCGCGAGCCGCGCGGGGCGCGGCAGGACGGCGAAATCCTTGGCCTCGAGCCCGTCGCGGTAAGAAGCGGCACGCTCCTTCAACAGCCTATCGAGCGCCGCCGCCAGCTCGCCGCTCACTTTCGGCGCAACGAGCGCGTGCCAGCCCGCGCCCACCACCGCCGGCGCCGCGAGAATGCCGGCGAGGAGCCCTTCGAGCGCGTCCGGATCGTAGGGCGAGCCCGCTTCCTCGAGGAGCTTTCGCAATCGCGTCCGATCCATCGGCATTCCTTCAATCGCCTAGTTCGTCACCCCCTCGCAAGCGGGGGTCCAGGGCGGCCGCCGCGACTTCGGTTCCCTGGATTCCCGCTTTCGCGGCGCGTCCGCGGGAATGACGGTTGTTGCATCGTCAATCGAGCACGGCGATCGAAACGGGCGGTCGCAGGTCGAGGCAGACGGCGAGCGCCTGATGCAGATCGCTTTTCAGAAACCGCTCGAACAGCGCCTCGTCGGCCGCGCCCTCGCCGCCGAGCCGCAGCAGCGCGCTCTGCGTCAGCGCGTAGTCGAAGCGCGGCGCCCATTTGCGCGCGCCGAGGCGGGCCGTCGTCGAGCAATTGTCCACCATATAGGCGACGTCCTTGAAATCCATGTAGGGGTTCAAGGAATCGATTGCCTCGATGATCGATTCGTTGACGATCTCGGAATAGGGGTGGCCGCGCTCCTTCAGGATGTCGGCCTGCGCCATCATCGCCGCGACATAGATGCCGGCGGTGACGGGGTGCACTTCGGCCTCGCGGTTGCTTTTGAGGCTGCGGCCGACCTGCCACATTTCGGTGCCGGCGATCTCGCTCATCGGAAAGCGCTTGAGGCGCTCGGCGGCGGCGACGACGCTGCGGATCTCGTTGCCGCTCGACACCTCGTCGTAGATCTCGGCGAGGATCTCGGCAGCCGGGCCGTAGGCGGCGCAATAGGCCCGCTTGAAGGTCTCCTTGCCGGCGGCGTCGAGGCTCTCGTAGACGCCGATCAGGCCCGCCGCGGAGATCTGCCGGCTGATCGGCGCGGTGATGCTCTTCGCCGAGTCGAGAAACGCGTCGTCCCGGCTCTCGCCCTGTCCGCGGAACCAGCGGTAGAGCGCTTCCGCGATGCCGTGCACGGCGCCCAGCAGGATGCCGCGCTCGCCGAAGATGTCGGATTTGTATTCGAATTCGAGCGTCGTCTCGAAGGTGCAGGGCGAGCCGAGCGCGACCGCCCAGGCGAGCGCATAATCGGTCGCCTTGCCGTCGATGTCCTGCTCGACCGCAAAGCTGCAGTTGATGCCGGCGCCGTTGATCTCGCGCCCCTGCTCGTAGAGCCGGCGCACCGAGCGGCCCATGCCCTTCGGGCAGACGCCGATGACGTTGATGTCGGGGCGGAACGCCTTGCCGGCGCTTTTGAGATAGGCGAGCAGGAAGCCGTGCGAGAGGCCGAGCGTCGCGCCCGGGCGCAGCGCCGCCATGATGCGATCGTAATTCTCGACTTGCGCCGCGTCGGATATCAGCAAAAGGACGAGGTCGGATTCCCCGATCACCTCGTACATCTCGCCGAGCGTGCCGTTCGCCTTTGTGAAGCCGGCTTTTTCGGCGGCGGCGGCCGAAGCGGAATTGGCGCGCAAGCCCACCTTTACCCGGATCCCGCTGCCGGCCAGCGAATCGCGCAGATTCTGGGCCTGCGCCGGCCCTTGCGAAGACCAGCCGAGCACCCCGATCTGGCGGATGCCGGAAAAGGCTTTCGGCAGCAGCGGAAAGAGATGCCGCCCGCCGCGCACGATCCATTCCTCGCGGTCGCCGAGCACGATCTTCTCGGTCGGAAACACGCTCGAGCTGAACGCCATGTCGCTCCTCCTCTTATGCTGCCGCGTTTAGCCTTTTCGCCGGTTCACGGCAAGGCACGGCAATAGGGTTTTGCAGCGCAGCAACATGCTCTGTGTCGTTATCCAGCTCACAATTCCCAAGATTTCCGCATGGCTGGCTTGCAGCCGTGGGGTTGCGCAAACGGCGCCTCAAGCCATCTATTGTGCAGCGCAGTATAACATGCTGCCGATGGAGATTTGGGAGTTCGCTTCATGGTTCTTGTAAATCTGTTCGTCGCTGCGCGGAACGCCATCGCCGAATGGCACCGCCGGCGGATGGCTTACGAAGAGCTGATGTCGCTGAGCGACCGTTCGCTCGCCGATATCGGCATCAGCCGCTCGCAGATCCGCTCGATCGTCTACGCCGAGCAGGAGTCCGAAGCGGCGCTGGCGCCGGCCGAAAAGCCGGCGATGCCCGCCGGGCGGCACGCAAAATTCGCCTCCTGACGGCCGGCTCGGCCCTTTTTCAGCACGAGGGTCGACCAGCCGTCGATGACGATGCGGCCTTCGAGGACGAGCCCGCAGCGGCGATGCGCCTCGACGACGTACCGTTCCTGACGGGATAGGATCCCCGACAACACCGCCCGGCCGCCGGGCGCCAATGCCCGGCCGAGATCGCGCGCCATCAGGGCCAGCGGGCGCGCAAGAATATTCGACAAGACGAGATCGTTCGCTCTCCCGCCCGCCCGGCCGCGATAGCCGGGCGCGGCGGCGAGGCGGACGAGCGCGCGTACGCCGTTCGCCGCGGCATTGCGGCGGGCGACGACGATGGCATGCGGATCGATGTCGCTCGCCGGCACGGGGCGGCGCCACAGCTTTGCCGCGGCGATCGCGAGGATGCCGGTGCCGGTGCCGACATCGCGCGGCCGGCGAAAGCGCCTGCGCAGGGTAAGGCGATCGAGCGCCAAGAGGCAGCCGCAGGTCGATTGATGCTCGCCGGTGCCGAAGGCGGTGGCGGCGTCGATCGCGATGCCGATCATGCCGGCCGGAACGCCGCCCTCATAGTGCGAGCCGTGCACGAAGAAGCGGCCGATGCGAATGGGCGGAAACTGCAACCTGTTTTCCATGAGCCAGTCGCGCTCGCCGAGCCGCGTCTCTTCGGCCTCGCCGAGCGAGCCGCCCGCCGCCGCCGCGGCAAGCGCGAGGCGCGCCAGCAATTCGGGCGTCAACAGGCGCGATCCGGCGTAGGCGTCGATCAGCCACCCCCTCCCTTCCCTCCCCCGCTCGCGGGGGAGGGTCAGGGTGTCGGCAGGCAGAGGATCGAGGTGAGGGGCTTCAAAGGCCGCGACGGCGTCGCAGAATTCTTCGAGGATGGCGGCGACCGCCGTCGCCGCCGCTTCGGGACCCCCGATCCGCGCTGAAAGGCGCCACAAATCACGCGCGCTCGACAAAAGCGTCCATTACCCGCTTGTCGCCGGCCGCATCGAAGCGCACGCCGAGCTTGTTGCCCTCGACCTCGGTCACCGTGCCGTAGCCGAATTTCTGGTTGAAGATGCGGTCGCCGACCGAAAAGCTGCCGATCTTCCGCACTTCCTCGCCGCGCCGCGACGGCGCGCCGAGGGCGAGCGCCGGGCGGGTGCGCGCCTCGCGCCCGGCCCCCTGTTCCCAGATCGGCCCCCAGGAGGCGGACTGCGCCCGGCCGATGCCGGGGTCGAGGCCCGGCTCGGCGAAGCTCTCGACGAATTCGCCCGGCAGCTCCTCGATGAAACGCGAGCGCATCATGCTCTGCCATTGCCCGTGGATGCGGCGGTTGGCGGCGCAGGAAACGAAGACGCGGCGGCGCGCGCGGGTCAGCCCGACATAGGCGAGGCGGCGCTCCTCTTCGAGCCCCGGAAGGCCGTTCTCGGCCATCGCGCGCTGGCTCGGAAACAACCCGTCCTCCCAGCCGGGCAGGAAGACGGTGTCGAATTCGAGCCCCTTTGCGGCATGCAAGGTCATCAGATTGACCATGTCGCCGGCGGTTTCGGCGGCATTATCCATGACCAGCGACACGTGCTCGAGAAAGCCGCCCAGATTCTCGAACTCGGTCATCGCGACGACGAGCTCTTTCAGGTTTTCGAGCCGGCCGGGCGCATCCGGCGAGCGGTCGGCCAACAGCATGCCGGTGTAGCCCGATTCGTCGAGCACGATCTGCGCGAGGTCGGTGTGCGACAGCTGGCTCGCTTTCGCCCGCCACAGATCGAGCGCGGCGACGAACCCCGCGAGGGCGCTGCGCGCCGCCGGCCGCAACTCGCCGCCGGCGGCGACGAGGCGCGCCGCCTCGACGAGCGGCAATTCCTTGTCGCGCGCCACCAGATGGAGCTGCTGCACGGTGGCGCTGCCGATGCCGCGGCGCGGCACGTTGAGGACGCGCTCGAAGGCGAGGTCGTCCGCCGGCTGATTGACGAGGCGCAGATAGGCGAGCGCGTCGCGGATCTCGGCCCGCTCGTAAAAGCGCGGGCCGCCGATGACGCGGTAGGGCAGCGCCAGCGCGATGAAGCGCTCCTCGAACTCGCGGGTCTGAAAGCCGGCGCGCACCAGGATCGCGATCTCGCGAAGCGCGTGGCCGCGGCGCTGCAAGGCCTCGATCTCGTCGCCGACCCAGGCGGCCTCCGAATCGGCGTCCCACAGCGACCGCACGAGGAGCTTCTCGCCCTCGTTCGAGCGCGTCCACAAGGTCTTGCCGAGCCGGCCGCGGTTCTTCGCGATCAGCCCGGCGGCGGCGGCGAGGATCTGCGAGGTCGAGCGGTAATTCTCTTCGAGGCGCAGGATCTGGGCGCCGGGAAAATCGGTTTCGAAGCGCAGGATGTTGCCGATCTCGGCGCCGCGCCAGCTGTAGATCGACTGGTCGTCGTCGCCGACGCAGCACAGGTTGCGCCGCTCGCGCGCCAGGAGGCGCAGCCACAGATATTGCGCGACGTTGGTGTCCTGGTATTCGTCGACAAGGATGTAGCGGAAGCGCCGCTGGTAATCGGCGAGGATGTCGGAATTCTGCGTGAGGAGCGTGAGGTTGTGCAGCAGGAGATCGCCGAAATCGACGGCGTTGACGGTCAACAGGCGCTCCTGGTACTGGCGATAGAGCGCGATCGCCTTGCCGCCGGCGAAATCGGCGGCGCTGTCGTCGCCGACCTTGTCGGGCGAGAGGCCGCGGTCCTTCCAGCGCTCGATCAGCGACAGCAGCGCGCGGGCCGGCCAACGCCGCTCGTCGATGTTCTCGGCCAGGAGCAGCTGCTTTATCAGGCGCAGCTGGTCGTCGGTGTCGAGGATCGTGAAGCGCGGATCGAGCCCCACCGCCTCGGCGTGCCGGCGCAGGACGCGGGCGGCGATCGAATGGAAGGTGCCGAGCCAAACCCCGCCCGCGGCACGGCCGACGATCGCCTCGAGGCGCTCGCGCATCTCGCGCGCCGCCTTGTTGGTGAAGGTGACGGCGAGCAGCTCGCCCGGAAAGGCGCGCCCGGTCGAGAGAATGTGGGCGAGCCGGGCGGTGAGGACGCGGGTCTTGCCGGTGCCGGCGCCGGCCAGCACCAGCACCGGGCCGTCGAGCGCCGCGACGGCGCGCCGCTGCGCCTCGTTGAGGGCGGCGAGATAAATCGGATCCGCGTCCGTCTGGCGGGCGAGGGCGGAGCTGTCTGACATGGGCCTATGATATAGCAACGCGGCGAGCGATACCGCAGCCTCGATCGCCCTCTGCGACCCCCGACCTGTAACATGAACGCCGCAATTCGTTGCAAAACTGTCGCAGCATCGACGAAGCCGTGGCGCTCGGGCCATCCGCTAAGGTTATGATGCTGTATCCTTCGGCGCCCCGCTGCGATGCATGCCGCGATCGTTCTTCTGGTTCTGATCCTGACCTATATCGGCATGGCGGCCGGGCGAATCGCCTGGCTGCGCGTCGATCGCACCGGGATCGCGCTGCTCGCTGTCATTACGCTGCTCGCGACCGGGCAGATGACGCTCGACGATTTCGGCAGCGACGTCGACACGCCGAGCGTCGCGCTGCTCTTCGCGATGATGATCATCTCGGCGCAGTTTCTCGAATCTGGGTTCATCGATCTGTGCGCCCGCACGATCACGCAAAGCCCGCGCGGCACGGCGCTGCTGCTCGCGCTGACCGTCGTCATCGGCGGGCTGTTGTCGGCGGTGCTCGCCACCGACATCCTGCTGATCGCGATGGCGCCGCTGTTGATCGCCGGGGCGCAGGAGCGCGGCTTCGACCCGCGGCCCTTCGTCATCGCGCTGGCGGCGGCGACCAACGCCGGCGCCGCGGCGAGCCTCGTCGGTAGCCCGCAGAACATCCTGATCGGCTCGCTAGGGCGGCTCAGCTTCTGGGTCTTTTTCGCCAAATGCAGCGTGCCGGCCTTGGTCAGCCTCGCCGTCGTGTTCACGGTCGTGTGGCTGCAATGGCGGCGGCGGATCAGCGCTGCGATGCTCGAACCGCCGCGTGAGCCGCCGCCCATCGTCAAGCATCCCTTCGACCGCAACCAGACGATCAAGGGAGCGATCGCGGTGGCCGCGCTGCTCGCGCTCTTCACCACCTCGCTGCCGCGCGAAATCGGTGCGCTGATCATCGCCGCCCTGCTGCTCGCCAACCGCAAGATCACCAGCCGGACGATGATCGCGGCAGTCGATTGGCCGCTGTTGCTGCTGGTCTCGTGCCTGTTCGCGCTGACCGGCTCGCTTAACCATTCGGGGCTCGCGGCGGAGTTCCTCGAATATCTGACGCGGCACGGCCTCATGCCCGGCAACCTCTTGCTGCTGACCGGGTTCAGCGTCGCCGGCGCCAATGCGATCGGCAGCGTCCCGGCCTCGATGCTGCTCGTGCAGCTATGGCCGGACGCGCCCTCGGGCGTGTTCTATTCGCTCGCCCTGCTGTCGAGCCTCGCCGGCAATTTGTTGTTGACCGGCAGCCTGACCAACATCCTGATCGCCGAGCGCGCCGAGCGCCTGGGCGCGCATGTCAGCTTCGCCGACTATGCCCGCGCCGGCATCCCGATCACCATCGTCTCGATCGGCTTCGCCGTGTTCTGGCTGGCGGCGACGCGCACGCTGCCGCTCGTCGGCGGCAACGGCTAGGCGCATGGCGGCGCAATTGCGCATAGGCACGCGCGGCAGCGCGATGGCGCTCTTTCAGGCGGGGCTGGTGCGCGAGCGGCTCCTCGCCGCGCATCCCGATCTGGCGGGCCGGGTCGAGATCGTGCCGATCCGCACCAGCGGCGACCGCGAGCAGAGCCGCCGGCTTGCCGAGATCGGCGGCAAGGGGCTCTTCACCAAGGAGATCGAGGAGGCGCTTCTCGATCGCCGCATCGATCTCGCCGTCCATTCGCTGAAGGATGTCGAGACCTGGCTGCCGGCGGGGCTCGAAATCGCCTGCGTGCTGCCGCGCGACGATCCGCGCGAGGCGTTCCTGTCGCCGCGGGCGGCGAGCCTCGCGCAATTGCCGCAAGGCGCCGTCGTCGGCACCTCGTCGCTGCGCCGCCAGGCGCAACTGTTGCGCCGCCGCCCGGATCTGCGGATCGCGCCGTTGCGCGGCAATGTCGATACACGGATGAAGAAGCTCGCTGCCGGCGAGGTCGATGCGACGATCCTCGCACTCTGCGGCCTCGTCCGTCTCGGGCAGGAAGCCGCGGCATGCGAGATCCTCTCGCCTGCCGCGATGCTGCCGGCGATCGGCCAGGGCGCGCTCGCGATCGAGTGCCGCAGCGCCGACGATGCGCTGCGCTCGCGCCTCGGCCCGCTGCACGACGCCGCGAGCGGCGCCGCCGTCGCCGCCGAGCGGGCGATGCTCGCCGCTCTCGACGGCTCGTGCAGGACGCCGATCGGCGGGCTCGCCGAGATCGCGGGCGGCCGGCTCGTCATCGAGGGCGCGATCTGGAAACCGGACGGCAGCGAGGAACTCGCCGGCAAGCGCGCGGGCGCAATCGACGAGGCCGCCGCGCTCGGCGCCGATCTCGGGCGAGAGCTGCGCCGCCGCGCCGGACCCGGGTTCGGCTTCGAGTAGACCGCTATTCCGTCGCGGCGTGGGCGAGAGCGCCGGGGGGCGCCGCGCCGCGCGGCTTGCGCAGCAAGAGGACGAGCGGCATCGAAAGGAAGGTGACGATCATCAGCAGCTTGAAATCGTCGATATAGGCGATCGTCGTCGCCTGGCGGGTGATCTCGGCGTCGAGCAGCGCCCGCCCTTGCGCCGTGAACGGGCTCCAGAAATGCGCGATCGCGGGTGCGCGGAACAGCGGGTCGGCGGCGATGACCCCGGCTCCGATCTCGGCATGGTTGACCTGCGTGTTGCTAACGAGCAATGCCATCGACAGCGAGATGCCGATGCTCGAGCCGATGTTGCGCATCAGATTGTAGACCCCGGCCGCTTCCGGGATGCGCGCCGGCGGCAGGCTCGAAAACGTCATCGCCGAGAGCGGCACGAAGACGAAGCCGAGCCCGAAGCCTTGGATGACGCCGGTCTCGACGACCGCCGCCGCGGCGGCCGCCGGCGTCCATCCCGTCATCTGGTAAAGCGACACCGCGGTCAGCGCGAGCCCGAAGAGAATGAGCGCGCGGGTGTCGATCTTGCCGACGAGGCGGCCCACGATCAGCATTGCCAGCATGGTGCCGATGCCGCGCGGCGCCAACAGGACGCCTGCCGTCAGCACCGGATAATTCATCATCGTCTGCAGGAACGGCGCGAGCAGCGCGAGGGTCGTGAAGAGCACGATGCCGAGCACGAAAATCAGCGTGATCCCGGCCAAGAGATTGCGGTCGGCGAACACCGCCGGCGTCAGAAACGGCCGCTCGGCCATGAACATGTGGACGAGGAACATGTAGAACGCGACCGCCGCGACGATCGCGAGCGCGACGATCTCGGGCGAGCCGAACCAGTCGAGCTCCTCGCCGCGGTCGAGCAGCAATTGCAAGGCGCCGATCGCCAGGCTCAAGAGCACGAACCCGAGCCAGTCGAAGCGCGAGCGGTCGCGCGTCGTCTCGCGCATGAAGGTGCTGATCCCGACGACCGCCAGCACGGCGATCGGCACGTTGATGTAGAAGACCCAGCGCCAGCTGTAATTCTCGGTCAGCCAGCCGCCGAGCGTCGGCCCGAGGATCGGCCCGAGCATGACGCCGACGCCCCACAGCGCCATCGCCGAGCCGTGCCGCTCGCGCGGGTAGCTCGACAGCAATACCGCCTGCGACAGCGGCACCAGCGCCGCCCCGAAGCCGCCTTGCAGCAGCCGGTAGAGGACGATCTCGGTCAATGAATTGGCGCTGCCGCACAAGGCCGAGGTCGCGGCGAAGCCGACGACCGCGGCAAGCAGCAGCCGCTTTCTGCCGAAACGCCCGGCGAGCCAGCCGGTCGGCGGCGTCATGATCGCCGCCGCGACGATGTAGGAAGTCAGCACCCAGTTGATCTGGTCCTGGCTCGCCGCCATCGCCCCCTGCATGTAGGGCAGCGAGACGTTGGCGATCGTCGTGTCGAGCGCCTGCATGATCGTCGCCAGCATCACGCACAGCGTGATGACAGCGCGGTGGGCGCCGGGGCTCAGCCTGTCGGCCACGGCCTACCCGCGGTGCAGCAGCGAGGCGAGGAAATGCGGCAGGCGGCGGTAGCGGCCGGTGTCGATCGAGACCTCAACGCTCATGCCGCTGCGCAACGCCGGTTTCGCGGGATCGTCGTCCACCGCAATGCGCACCGGGATACGCTGCACGACCTTGACCCAGTTGCCGCTCGTATTCTGCGCCGGCAAGAGCGAGAACGCGCTGGCGGAGGCGGGCGACAGGCTTTCGAGCGTGCCGTGCCACTCCACGCCCGGATAGGTGTCGGCGGTGATGACGACACGTTGCCCGGCCGCCGCGTGCGTCAGCTCGGTTTCCTTCGGATCGGCTTCGACCCAGAGGCGATGCAGCGCGACGAGGTTGAAGCCGGTGGTGCCGGCCGCGAGATAACTGCCCGGCGTCAGCGACGGGACGTTGGTGACGAAGCCGGGCATCGGCGCCCGGACGACCGTGTCGCGCAGGTTGCGCTTCGCCAGATCAACCTGCGCCAGCGCCGCCAGGTAGCGCGGCTGCCGCTCGACCGGCAGCGCCGGATCGCCGCTCAGCTGCGCCGCGATCCCGGCCTGCTGCTGCTCGAGGCTGGCGAGGTTGCCCTGCGCGGCGTCGCGGCTCTTCTTCGCCTGGTCGAGCGCCTGCTGCGAGGCGAAGCTGTGGCTCGCCAGCGTCTTCTGCCGCTCGTATTCGCGCCCCGCCAGCACGAGCTGCTGCCGGGCGAGGGTGATGTCCGCGAGCTTTTGCCGCCAGCTCGCCTGCAAGGCCGCGATGTCGTTGGCGACGACGCCGAGTTGCGCCTGCGCATCGGCGAGCGCGATGCGGAACGGCCCATCGTCGAGGCGGAAGAGCGGCTGGCCGGCGCTCACCTTCTGATTGTCGTGCACGAGGATCTGCGCGACGAGACCGGAAACGTCGGTCGAGAGATTGACCGTCTCGGCGCGCACATAGGCGTCGTCGGTTGCGATGTAGCGGCCGCCCGTGAAATAGAAATAGCCGACGCCGAGGAGCGCGATCAGCGGCCCGACCACAATCAAGAGCCAGCGCAGCCGGTCACGCGTCAGGCCGCGGCGGCGGGCGCGCGCCCGCGCGCTCGGGGTGACGGCCGGGACGCGTCCGGCGGTTGTCTCAGCCATCGGCGAGCGCCTCCGTCGGCTCCGCCTCGGCTGCGCCCGCGATCAGGTTCGCCTTCATCCGCAGCAAGAGGTCGAGGAGAAGGGCGCGGTCGGCCTCGGCAATCCCGGCCAGCGCGTCCTCGCGCACCTCGGCGGCGAGCGCGAAAATGCGGTCGAGCAGCGGATAGGCAGCTTCGGTCAGATAGAGAAGATGCGCGCGGCGGTCCTTCGGGTCGGGCCGGCGCTCGATCAGCTCGGCGGTTTGCAGGCGGTCGAGAAGCCGCGCCAGGGTGATCGGCTCGACATCGAGGATCTGCGCCAGCGCCGCCTGGTTGATGCCTTCCTGGCGAGCCAGATAGGCGAGCACCGAGGCTTGCGCGCGCGTCAGGCCGAGCGCGTCGGCGCGCGCCTGCTGCTCGAAGCGCTTGCGCAGGAGGCGGGCAACGTCGTTCAAGACAAAGCCGAGCGTGCGGCCGGGAATCTCATGTTTCATGGGCCAGCGATATATAATGAGCTTCACATATAATGGGGAGGCTTATCGTAAGCTGGCTTGCGAAGTTCGCATGCCAGACATGCCGCGGCCCGGCTGAGACATGATGGCGCGGCAGGGATTCACCTCCTGCGGCAGGGGCTTGCCGAGATCGGATCATTTTGCATATATATCTAAGTATATATTAATGACCGAGGCTTCGATGCCGCAAACCCGCACTGCAAAGCTCTTCAAGAACGGCGCCAGTCAGGCGGTGCGCCTGCCGGCCGAATTCCGCTTCGAGGGCAACGAGGTCTACGCCACGCGCGACGAGCAAACCGGCGATGTGGTGCTTTCCAAGCGGCCCGGCGAGCGAGCCTGGGCGGAATTCTTCGCCCTCATGCGCACGATCGACGTGCCGGCGGAATTCATGGCCGAGCGGCCGATGAATACGCCGCCGCAGGACCGCGGCGTATTCGAAGACAGCGAATGACGACTGCGCTCCACCTCCTCGATACGGACATTGCGAGCTTCATCATCAAGGCCCGCTCGCCGGCGATCGAAGAGAAGCTCGCGGCGATTCCGCCCGATCGCGTATGCGCCTCCGCGGTGACCCGGGCCGAACTGATGTACGGGCTGAAGCGGCTGCCGCCATCGCACCGCCTGCAAGTCGGCGTCCGGCAATTCTTCAAGATCGTGCGGGTGCTGGCCTGGGATGCCGACGCGGCTGATTATTACGCCGACATTCGCCACCAGCTGACCACCGCCGGCCAGCCGATCGGCGAGATGGACATGATGATCGCGGCGCATGCGCTGTCGATCGGCGCCGTGCTGGTGACCAACAACACCAGGCATTTTGCGCGCATCGCCCCGCCTTTGCAGCTCGTCAACTGGCGCGAGGGCTAGATCGGGGCCGCGTCGTCGGGCGCTTGCCAGCTGGCGCGGCGGCGCTCATTCTGAGCATCGGAATCGCCTGGGGGAGCGCCTCTTATGAAGCCCGCAGCCGTCGAATATGTGAGGCCAAAAAACCTCGCCGAAGCGGTAGCGCTCGCCGCTGACAAGGGGCGGGAGAGCCAGCTGATGGCGGGCGGGCAGTCGCTCGTGGCGATGATGAGCTTGCGGCTCGCGGGTCCCGACTGCGTCATCGACATCGCCCGGCTGCCGGAACTGCTGGCGGTGTCGGAGGACGGCGCCGCGGTGACGCTCGGCGCCGCGGTGACGCATGCGGCGATCGAGGACGGCACGGTCCCCGATGCTTCGAAGGGGCTGATGCCGCATGTCGCGGCGGGAATCGCCTATCGCGCCGTGCGCAACCGCGGGACCTTGGGCGGCAGCCTCGCGCTCGCCGACCCGGCGGCCGAATGGCCGGCGGTGACGGCAGCGCTCGGGGCGGAGATCATCGTTTCCGGACCCGCCGGGCGCCGCACGATCGCGGCCGGCGATTTCGCGACCGGCGTCTACGAGACGCGGCTCGAAAAGGGCGAGATCGTCGAGAGCGTCCGTATCCCGAAATTGTCGGGCTCGGCACGCTGGGGCTTCGTCAAGCTCGCCCGCAAGGAGGGCGCCTTCGCAAGCGCGCTCGCGGCCGCGGTCAAGGACGGCGGCGCGGCACGGGTCGTGCTCGGCGTCGCCAACGGCCCGCCGCTGCTGCTCGCGGAAGCCGCCCGGCTGCTGGCGCAAGGCGCGGGCGAGCGCGGCCGGCTGCGCGAGGCCCTCGCGGCCGATCTCGATCGCGCCGCCGACCGGGGTTTCGACGAATTCCAGCGCAACCTGCACGAGGCGGCGGCGATGCGGTCGATATCGCAGGTGCTGCAATGACCGCGGTCGCCTTGACCCTCAACGGCGCGGCGCTTGTCGAGGATGTGCCGGCGCGCCTCACGCTCGCCGATTTCCTGCGCGACCGGCACAATCTGACCGGCACGCATCTGGGCTGCGAGCATGGCGTCTGCGGCGCCTGCACCGTGCTGGTCGACGGCGAGCCCGTGCGCAGCTGCCTGATGCTCACCGCCGCCGCCGACGGGCGCGAGGTCACGACAATCGAGGGCTTCGGCCATGACCGGCTGATGGCGGCGTTGCGCGAGGCGTTTCACCGCCGCCACGCGCTGCAATGCGGCTTCTGCACGCCGGCGATGCTGATCACCGCGCGCGACCTGATCCGGCGCGGCAAGGCGGGGAGCGACGCCGAGATCCGCACCGGGCTCGCCGGCAACATCTGCCGCTGTACCGGCTACACCAACATCGTCGCAGCGATCGCCGAGGCCGCGGCCACGATCGGGAGGCAGAGCCATGCCGGATGACGGAAAGGGCGTCGGCGCATCGCTGTTGCGGCGCGAGGACGAGCGGCATCTGCAGGGCCGCGGCGAATACGTCGCCGACATCCGCCGGCCGGGGACGATGGAGGTCGCGTTTCTGCGCAGCCCGCACGCGCATGCGAGGATCCGCGCGATCCGCGTGCCGCCCGAGGCCGAGGGCCGCGTCTTCACCGCCGCCCGACTGCCGCGCATCAAGCCGATCCGGCTCGCGACGCATCCGCCCGGCGGCAAGGCGCCGGCCTGGCCGCCGCTCGCCACCGACAAGGTGCGCTATGTCGGCGAGGCGATCGCCGCCTGCATCGCCCCGACGCGCGGCGAGGCCGAGGATTTGGCACAGTCCATAGCGATCGATTTCGAGGTCCTCGACGCGGTCGTCGATCCGATCCGCGAGATGCGCCAGAGCCGCCACCTGGTGCACGAGGGCTGGGGCGACAACCTCTACGGCGAGCGGTTCGTCGAAGGCGGCGACATCGCCGCCGCGGCGCGCGCCGCGGCCATAACCTTCACCCGCGACTACCGTATGGCGCGGCAATCCGGCGCCTCGCTCGAGGGGCGCGGCATCTTCGCCTATCGCGACCACCGGCTCGACGAGGTTGTCGTTTATGCCTCGACCCAGACGCCGCACACGATGCGCGTCGCGCTCGCCGAGTTCCTCGGCCTGGAGGCGCGCTGCATCCGCGTCGTCGCCCCCGATGTCGGCGGCGGCTTCGGCCCGAAGGCCCGGCTTTATCCGGAAGAGATCATCATGACTGCGCTCGCCCTCGAACTGGCGCATCCGGTTCGCTGGATCGAGGACCGCGGCGAACACTTGCTCACCTGCGCCCACACCCGCGACCATCGCACGCGGGTCACCGCCTACGCCGACCGCGACGGCCGCATCCTCGGCATCGACACGGAAATCGTCGTCGATGCCGGCGCCTACGGCATGTGGCCGCAGGGCCCCTATCAGGAAGCCTCGATGACGGCGGGCAACCTGCCCGGGCCCTATGCGATCCCGAACTACCGGGCGCGGCATTACACGGTCGCGACCAACAAGGCGCCGATGGGCCCCTATCGCGGCGTCGGCCGCCCGGGGGCGTGCTTTGCGATCGAGCGCACGATCGACGAACTGGCGCATGCGCTCGGGCGCGAGCCGGAAGAAATCCGCCGGCTCAACATGGTGCCGGCCGACAGGATGCCCTACGAGACGATCGCCGGGCAGCTGCTCGACAGCGGCGACTATGCGGCGAGCGTCAAGCTCTGCGCCGAGCTTCTCGACATGAGGGCGGTGCGGGCGCGGCAAGAGCGGGGCGAGCCGGACGGCCGGCTCGTCGGCATCGGCTTTGCCGCCTTCGCCGAGCAGACCGCGCACGGCGCCGCCGAATTCGTCTCGCGCGGCGCCGCCATCATTCCCGGCTTCGAGAGCTGCACCGCGCGCATCCTGCCCGATGGCGGGCTCGTGCTGCATGTCGGCATCCAATCGCACGGCCAGGGCCTGGAGACGACCCTGTCGCAGATCGCGTATCAGGAATTGGGGATCGACCCGGCGCATATCTCGGTGCGCCACGGCGACACCGAATCGACCGCCTTCGGCTTCGGCACCTTTGCCTCGCGCAGCATGGTGATGTCGGGGGGCGCGGTGGCGCGCGCGAGCCGCGCGCTTCGCGACAAGCTCTGCCGCATCGGCGCGCATCTCCTGCAATGCGAGGAGGCCCAGGTGCGCTGCGAGGGCGGCTCGATCGTCGGCCCGCGCGGCTCGGTTTCGATCGCCGAGGTCGCGCGCGTCGCGCATCTGCGCATGGACGGCCTGCCGCCCGGCGTCGAGCCGCTGCTCGACGCGACCGCGACCTACGAGCCGGGCATCTCGACCGGCGTCTTCTCCTACGCGACGCACGGCGCCGTCGTCGCGGTCGATCCGGAGACCGGGTTCATCGAACTGCTCGATTTCGCGGTCGCCGAGGATTGCGGCACGATGGTCAACCCGCTGCTCGTCGAGGGCCAGATCCGCGGCGGCGTCGTGCAGGGGATCGGTACCGCGCTCTACGAGGAAATCCCCTACGACGAGAAAGGCCAGCCCTTGGCCGGGACCTTTGCCGACTATCTCTTGCCCGGCGCGGCCGAGATGCCGGCGATCAAGATCGGCCATCTGCACACCCCGACGCCGCATACCGAATACGGCATGAAGGGGATGGGCGAGGGCGGCGCCGTCGCGCCGCCGGCGGCGATCGCCAACGCCGTGCGCGACGCGCTCAAGGGCATTGGCGCAGAAGTCAACGAGACGCCGCTGACGCCGCGGCGGGTCCTCGCGGCGATCAAAAAGGCGCGCGACGCCGCGTAAGGCGCTCAGCTTTCTCAGGATTGACGACGGTCAGGCCCGCGTCGGCGAAATCCCCGACATGTTACGGCGCGCAGGTGGCGCAGCCGCGCGAATCAGAGCGGCGCAAAAGCCTCATGGCCCCGAACGCAGCGGCGAGGTTCAGAAACGGACCTCGCCATTCCCCGTTTTTCGGTTTCGCACCGGTGGCTCCAGACAAGCACGGAAAACTTCGTTCCAGCGGTCCAGCGTCGTTTTGCACAGCGCGTATCCATCGAGCGGCTTTGCGGTGCTGGTGCCGTGCGCGAGGCTGGCCTCTTCAACCCAACGCGAGTCGTAACGCGCCTGCATTTTCCCTTCGACAAACGGCCGATAGCCTTCTGCGAATATCAGCGGCGCATCCCTTATCCGCCGATGCGTTTCAAACCGATCCATGGCGACGCGGCATCTGCGGAGGCCGGATCAGAACTTCCGCCGAGATGCCGAGTTTTTCATGCAAACGGCGGATCATGTTTATCGATAGGCTGCGGCGGCGGTTCAGCACTTCGGCGACGCGGGTCCGGCTACCGAGGATGCCTTCGAGATCCTTGCGGGTGAGGCCCTGCTGCTCCATACGGAACTTGATCGCCTCGATCGGGTCGGGCGGGTCGATCGGCTCGCGCTCGCTCTCATAGGCATCGATCAACGTCGCCAGCACATCGAGCCGGTCGCCCTCTGCGGTAGCTGACGGCGCGCCCCACAACCTTTTGGCCTCCGCCAAAGCTTGCTGATAATCCGCTTCGTTGCGGATCGGCTTGATCTCATTCATGGTCGACCTCCTTCACATCGATGCGATCGTAGTCCGCGTGCGAGCCGAGCCATTTGATCCACAGGATTCCCCTCTGAAAATCGACCGCGGCGACAAGCCGGTAGGCGTTGCCCCTGATGTTGAACACGATGCGGTCCGCCGATACGACGCTCGCAGACGCGTAGAGGCGTTTCACGTCGGCGGTATTCGACCATTGCGCCTTGCGAACCTCGCCGAACCAGGCGTCCAGCGCACTCTTGAGCGCCGCTTGATCCCTGTGCCCGGCCCGTGATTCGACGAATTCCCGGAGCGTGCGCCGAGCGATGATTCGCATCCCTAGATAAGTTGTGCCCATTTCGGGCGCAACCGCACTGATCGGAACTGATTGGAACCCCATAACCTTTGCTGAGCTACGTTATGCTGCCGGCCGCCGTCACCCCCGGTGGTAGGGGTGGCCCGAGAGGATCTGCTGGGCGCGGTAGAGCTGTTCCAGCAGCATGCCGCGCGCCAACAGATGCGGCCATGTCATCCTGCCGAGCGAGATGACTTTGTCCGCGCGGTCGAGGACGGCGCGGTCGAGGCCTTCGGCGCCGCCGACCGCAAAGGCGAGTTCGGCGGCGCCCGCGTCGCGCAGCCCGCGCAGACGCTCGGCGAATTCCTCGCTCGACCAGGCTTCGCCGGCCGTGTCGAGGGCGAAGAGCCGCGCCCCCGCCGGCAGCGCCTTGAGGATCAGCGCACCCTCGCGCGCCCTCAGCTGGGCCGGCGGCAAGGGCTGCCGCACTTCCAGTTCCACGATCGCCGGCGGCGGCGTGATGCGCCCGGCGTAAAGCGCCTCGAGCTCGCGCAGGGCGCCCTTTTTCTGCCGGCCGATCGCGAGGAGGCGAAAGCGGATGCTGTGCCCCCCTATTGGCGGACGGCTTCGCCGTCGGGCAGTTCGCCGCCCCACATCTTTTCGAGGTTGTAGTAGCTGCGGATCTCGGGCCGGAAGAGGTGCACGATCAAGTCGCCGGCGTCAATCAGCACCCAGTCGCCCTGCGTCTTCCCCTCGACCGAGATGCGCGCGCGGCGCGCGAGCGCGGTTTCGAGCCGTTCCGTCAGCGCGACGACTTGGCGCGCCGAGCGGGCGCTCGCGATCACCATCTCGTCGGCGATCGTCGTCTTGCCAACGAGATCGATCGTGACGATGTCCTCGGCCTTGCCGTCCTCCAGGGCGGCGATGACGAGATCGTGGATGGCGGGCCGCGGCGTGCCGGGGGCGGCCGGAAGCGGGCGCTTGTCGAGGGGGATGGGCGACACCTGGGTTTTTTGCTCCTTGAAGGTCTGCGACAAAAGCCGGGCCCGCGCGCCGCGGATCTCGGTCGCCGAGCGCATGTCGAGCGGGGTGTGGAAGAACGCCCAGGCGGGCGGCTCCGTCTCGGCGAGGCGGCGGGCCGCGGCCGGCGCCAGCCGATAGCGGGAGAAGCGCTGCGCCGGCAGGCCGGCAAGCGCGCGGCGCGCATAGGACGGGCGATCAAAGACGGCGATCGGCACGGCGCGGAAGATCTGCGGCCAGCGCTCCCAGTGCTGCAGCTGCGCGAGGTTGTCGCTGCCCATCAGCCACACGAAGCGCAGCCCCGGAAAGCGCCGACGCAGCGCCTCGACCGTGTCGGCCGTATAGCGCGAACCCTGCCGCTCCTCGAAATCGCTGACCCGGATGCGCCGATCGAGGGCGGCGACCCGCCGCGCTTCGTTGAAACGCACGGCGAAGGGCGCCATGCCGGCGGCCGGCTTCAACGGGTTCTGCGGCGAGAGGAGCCACCACACCTCGTCGAGCTTCAGGTGGCTGAGCGCCAGCCGGCTCAAGTGCAGATGCCCGCCATGGGCGGGGTTGAACGAGCCGCCGACGAGCCCGATGCGGCGATGCCGGGTCCTCAGGGCCGCACCTGGCCGTTGCCGCGCACGAGGTATTTGTAGGTCGTCAGCTCGGCCGCGCCGACGGGGCCGCGGGCGTGCAGCCGCCCGGTCGAAATGCCGATCTCGGCACCCATGCCGAACTCGCCGCCATCGGCGAATTGCGTCGAGGCGTTGACGAGCACGATGGCGCTGTCGACCTCCTTGAGGAAACGCTCGGCCGTCCTCTTGTCTTCCGTCACGATCGCGTCCGTGTGGTGCGAGCCGAAATGGTTGATGTGCGCGATCGCGCCTTCGACCCCATCGACGACCCGCACCGAGAGGATCGCATCGAGGTATTCGGTGTACCAATCCTCATCGCTCGCCGGCAGCACTTCCTTGTCGAGCGCGCGGGTCGCGGCGTCGCCGCGCAATTCGCACCCCGCGGCGCGCAGATCGGCGAGGATGGCCGGCAATTGCGCTGCCGCGATCGCGCGATCGACGAGCAGGGTTTCGGTCGCGCCGCAGACCGAGACCCGGCGCATCTTGGCGTTGAGGACGATGGCGCGTGCCTTCGCCGGATCGGCGGCGGCATCGACATAGGTATGGCAGAGGCCTTGCAGATGCGCGATGACCGGCATCTTCGCTTCCCGCTCGACCCGCTCGATCAGCGATTTGCCGCCGCGCGGCACGATGATGTCGATGAACTCGCGCAGCCCGAGCATCAGGCCGACGGCGGCGCGGTCGCGCGTCGGCACGAGCTGGATCGCCGCCTGCGGCAGCCCCGCTTCGGCGAGCCCGCGATGCAGCGCGGCGACGAGCGCCTGCGAGGAATGAAAGCTCTCCGAGCCGCCGCGCAGGATCGCGGCGTTGCCGGATTTGAGCGCCAGCGCCCCGGCGTCGGCGGTGACGTTGGGGCGGCTCTCGTAGATGATGCCGATGACGCCGAGCGGCACGCTGACGCGTGCGATGACGAGCCCGTTCGGGCGCGTCCATTCGGCAAGGGTGCGGCCGACCGGGTCGGGCAGCGCGGCCACCGTTTCGAGCCCGGCGGCGACCGCTTCCAGCCGCTTGTCGTCGAGCGCGAGGCGGTCGTAGAGGGCAGCGGCGAGGCCCTTCTCCTTGGCCTCGGCGAGATCCAGCTGGTTGGCGGCGAGGATCTCGGCGGCCTGCGCCCGCACCGCCCGGGCGGCGGCTTCGAGCGCCTTCGTCTTGGCTTCGGGCGAGGCGAGCGCGAGCCTCGCCGCGGCCTCGCGGGCACGCCGGCCGATCTCGCGGATCAGCTGGACGAGGTCCGCTTCCTTCGCATGCCCCGCCGCCTCGCGCGTCAGCGTCTCGGTCGTCATCGCGGCTCCGTCACCACCAGATCGTCGCGGTGGATGATCTCGTCGCGCCCACGGTAGCCGAGGATGCCGGCGATTTCACCACTCTTGTGGCCTTTGATGCGCGCGATGTCGGCGCTCGAATAGGCCGACAGCCCGCGCCCGGCCTCGCTGCCGGCGAGCGAGCGGACGACGACCGCATCGCCGCGCTCGAAGACGCCCTCGACCGCGACGATCCCGGCCGGCAAGAGGCTCTTGCCGCGGCGCAAGGCGCCGAGCGCGCCGTCGTCGACGACGAGCGCGCCCGAGGGATTGACGGCGCCGGCGATCCACGCCTTCCGCGCCGACACCGAATCGCCGCGCGGCAGGAAAAGCGTCGCCCGCGAGCCGGCCTCGATCGCGGCCAAGGCCCCGCCGCCGCCCTGCAGAGCGCCCTGCGCGATCAGCATGCGGCAGCCGGCGCCCAGCGCGATGCGGCCGGCGGCGAGCTTCGTCACCATGCCGCCCGAGCTGTAGCCGGGCGCCGCCTCGCCCGCCATCGCCTCGATCTCGGGGCTGATGTCGCGCACCAGCGGCACATGCCGCGCCGAGGGCGACTTGCGCGGATCGGCGGTGTAGAGCCCGTCGATGTCGGAGAGCAGCACCAGCATGTCGGCGCTCGTCATCTGCGCGACGCGGGCGGCCAGCCGGTCGTTGTCGCCGAAGCGGATCTCGGCCGTGGCGATCGTGTCGTTCTCGTTGACGACCGGCACCGCGCCCAACGCCAGGAGCTGCGCGAAGGTCGCGCGGGCATTGAGATGCCGCCGGCGCTCCTCGGTGTCCTCCGGCGTCAGAAGGATCTGGGCGACGGTGATGGCGTGGACGGCGAGCGCCTCCTGATAGGCATGCGCGAGGCGGATCTGGCCGGTCGCGGCGGCGGCCTGCTTTTCCTCGAGCCGCAGCCGGTGGCCGAGAAGCCCGAGATGCCGCCGGCCGATGGCGATCGCGCCCGAGGAGACGAGGATCACCTCCTGCCCCTTGTTGCGGCAGCGCGCCACATCCTCGGCGAGCGCGGCGAGCCAGGCCGAGCGAACCTCGCCGCGCTCGGCGACGAGCAGCGAGGAGCCGATCTTGACGACGAGTCGGCGCGCCGCCGCGAGCGCATCGGCCGGACTAGGCTCCGCGGTCGCCGACGACCGCCGCCCTTTTGTCCCGAGACTGTCCGCCCTTATCGCTTCCATCTGCCGCAAGATCTGCCGTCGTCCCGGCGAAGGCCGGGACCCAGATCTGCCCATAGATACCGGCCTTCGCCGGTATGACAAGAAAGGAAGCGCTCGCGCGTTGATCAGGAGGCCTTTTCGATCTCGCGCAGCACCGCCTCGCCCATCTCGCGGGTCGGGATCGGCGTCGCGGCGGCGCGGGCGATGTCGCCGGTGCGGGCGCCCGAAGCGAGCGCCCGCCGCACCGCGCCCTCGACGAGATCCGCTTCCTCGCCCATGTCGAAGGAATAGCGCAGCATCATCGCGAAAGAGAGGATCGCGGCGAGCGGATTGGCGAGGCCGCGGCCGGCGATGTCGGGGGCGCTGCCGTGCACCGGCTCGTAGAGCGCCTTGCGGCGGCCCGAGGCATCGGGGGACCCAAGCGAGGCGGAGGGCAGCATGCCGAGCGAGCCCGTCAGCATCGCCGCGCAATCGGAAAGGATGTCGCCGAACAAATTGCCGGTGACGACGACGTCGAACTGCTTCGGCGCGCGCACCAGCTGCATCGCGCAATTGTCGGCGTACATGAAGCAAAGCGCGATATCCGGGTAGTCGGCATGCACGCGCTCGGCGACCTCGCGCCACAGCCTGCCCGATTCCATGACGTTCGCCTTGTCCACTTCGCACAGCCGCTTCGCGCGCTTCTTCGCCAGTTCGAAGCCGACGCGCACGACGCGCTCGATCTCGGCTTCGCTGTAGGTTTCGGTATTGATGCCGACCCGGCTGCCGTCGGCGCGCGTCTCGATGCCGCGCGGCTCGCCGAAATAAATGCCGCCCGTCAATTCGCGCACGATCATCAAATCGAGCCCGGCGACGAGTTCGGGCTTGAGGCTGGAAGCGTCGGCGAGCGCCTCGAAAACCACCGCCGGGCGCAGATTGGCGAAGAGGTCCAATTCCTTGCGCAGCCGCAGGATGCCGAGCTCGGGGCGCAGCTCGAACGGCAGCGTATCCCATTTCGGGCCGCCGACGGCGCCGAACAGGATCGCGTCCGCGGCCTGCGCGCGAGCCATCGTCGCGTCGGTGATCGGCGTGCCCTCGGCGTCGTAGGCGGCGCCGCCGACGAGGTCCTCGGTGACCTCGAAGCCGGCGATGCGGCGGCGCTCGAAAAATTCGACGATGCGCAATACCTCGTTCATGATCTCCGGGCCGATGCCGTCGCCCGGCAGCACCAGCACCTTGCGGTTCGAGTGCGACTGGCTCATCCGCTCACCTCGTCATCGTCCCCTCTCCGCCCATTGGGGGGAGAGGGAGGGGCCCATCGCGCCGCGATGGGAGGGTGAGGTGGGAAACGCCACCATCCGTCCCATCGGCCCTCCTCACCCTGCCCTCTCCCCCCGGCCGGCGGGGGGAGAGGGTGCAGTAAAGCAGGCGTCCCCATTGCTATGTTCCCGGGCGTGTCAGGCTCGCCTGCCAGGGCTTTTGCACGGCGAGCCTTTGTTCGTAGGCGGCGATCGCGCCCCCCTTCTGCTCGGTGAGGCCGATATCGTCGAGCCCGTTCAACAGGCAGTGCTTGCGGAACGGGTCGATCTCGAAGCTGACGAGCTGCCCGTCCGGGCGCGAAATGGTCTGGTTATCGAGATCGACCGTCAGCACGGCGTTCGCGCCGCGCTCCGCGTCCCGCATCAGCTCATCGACGATTTCCTTAGGTAGAGCAATGGGTAAGAGGCCGTTCTTGAAGCAGTTATTGTAGAAGATGTCGGCAAAGCTCGGGGCGATGACGCAGCGTATGCCGAAATCCAACAGCGCCCAGGGCGCATGCTCGCGGCTCGACCCGCAGCCGAAATTGTCGCCGGCCACGATGATCTGGGCACGCCGATAGGGCGGCTTGTTCAGAACGAAATCAGGGTTTTCCGAGCCGTCCGCGCGAAACCGGATCTCTTCGAACAGGTGCTTCGAGAGGCCGGTGCGCTTGATCGTCTTCAGATAGACGGCCGGAAAGATCTTGTCGGTGTCGATGTTGATCATCGGCAGCGGCGCCGCGACGCCGGTCAATTTCGTGAATTTGTCCATTTTCGATCCTTCCAAGTCGGCATGGGATTGCTTCGCTTCGCTCGCAATGACATGTCATTGCGAGGCGCCGCCAGGCGCCGAAGCAATCTCGATCAGCCGCTTCAGCCCAATTGCCGCACGTCGGTCAGGTGGCCGGTGACGGCGGCGGCGGCGGCCATCGCCGGGCTGACGAGATGGGTCTTGGCGTTCTTGCCCTGGCGGCCCTCGAAATTGCGGTTCGAGGTCGAGGCGATGCGCTCGCCGTGCTCGGCCCGGTCGTTGTTCATCGACATGCAGTTGGAGCACCCCGGTTCGCGCCATTCGAAGCCGGCTTCGAGGAAGACGCGGTCGAGCCCCTCCTCCTCGGCCTGGTATTTGACGAGCCCCGAGCCCGGCACGACGAGGGCGCGCACGCCCTGGGCGACGCGGCGGCCCTTGGCGATCGCCGCGGCGGCGCGCAGATCCTCGATGCGGCTGTTGGTGCAGGAGCCGATGAAGACGCGCTCGACCGGGATCTCGGCGAGCGGCGTCTTGGGCTGCAACTGCATGTATTCGAGCGAGCGCTGCATCGCCGCGCGCTTGCCCGGGTCGGGCTCCTCGGCCGGATCGGGGACGCGGGCGGTGATCGGCAGCGCATCCTGCGGGCTCGTCCCCCAGGTCACGTGCGGCGCGATCTCGCTCGCGTCGAGGACCGCCTTCTTGTCGTAATGCGCGCCGGGATCGGAGGGCAGCGTCTTCCAATAGCGAAGCGCCTCTTCCCAGGCGCCGCCCTTCGGCGCGTAGGGCCGGCCCTTGACATAAGCGAAGGTCGTCTCGTCGGGCGCAACGAGGCCGGCGCGGGCGCCCCCTTCGATCGTCATGTTGCACACCGTCATGCGGCCTTCCATCGACATCGCGCGGAAGGTCGAGCCGGCATATTCGATGACGTGGCCGGTGCCGCCAGCGGTGCCGATCTTGGCGATGATCGCCAGGATCACGTCCTTCGGCGTGACGCCGGCCCCGAGCGCGCCGTTGACCTCGACGAGCATGTTCTTTGCCGGCCGCTGAATGAGGGTCTGCGTCGCCAGCACGTGCTCGACTTCGCTGGTGCCAATGCCGAAGGCGAGCGCGCCCATCGCGCCGTGCGTCGCGGTGTGGCTGTCGCCGCAGACGATCGTCATGCCCGGCTGCGAGAGCCCCTGCTCGGGGCCGATGATGTGGACGATGCCCTGGTTGATGCTGTCGACCGGGAAATAAGGAACGCCGAACTCGACGACGTTGCGCTCGAGGGTATCGACCTGCAGCTTCGACTCGGGCTCGTCGATGCCGGCCTTCCTGTTGCTGGTCGGAATGTTGTGGTCGGCGACCGCCATCGTCAGATCGGGCCGGCGCACCTTGCGGCCGGCGAGCTTCAAGCCCTCGAAGGCCTGCGGCGTCGTCACCTCGTGGATCAGGTGCAGGTCGATATAGATGAGGCAGGTGCCGTCGTCCTGGCGGTCGACGAGGTGGCTCTGCCAGATCTTGTCGAAGAGGGTACGGGGCTGGGCCATCGTTGCTCTCGCTTCGCTATTCGCCGGCATTCGGCGGCTGGTTCGCCGGCTTGCCGGCCTCGCGCGCCCGTTCGACGATGCGGGCGCGCTTGCCAGCGCGTCCGCGCAGATAATAGAGCTTTGCGCGCCGCACCACTCCGCGCCGCACCACCTCGATCGCCGTGATGCGCGGCGAATGCAGCGGAAAGATGCGCTCGACCCCCTCGCCGTAGGAAATCTTGCGCAGCGTGAAGTTCGAATTGACGCCGGCGTTCTTGCGGGCGATGCACACGCCCTCGAAGGCCTGCACGCGCTCGCGCTCGCCCTCGACCACCTTGACGCTGACGCGCACCGTATCGCCCGGCTCGAACTTGGGCACGCCGCGCTCGGCGACCAGTCTTTCGACCTGTTCGCGCTCCAGTTCCTCGAGCAGATTCATCGCTCCACCTCGCAACCTCTAGTGTTCTCGGCCCCCGCGCCGGGCCGCGGCATGGCGCGCCCACAGATCGGGGCGGCGCTCGCGGGTCAGGCGTTCCGCCTCGGCCCGGCGCCAGTCGCGCACTCGCCGGTGATCCCCCGAGACCAGCACTTCCGGCACGGCGCGCCCGTTCCAAAGCTGCGGCCGCGTGTAGTGCGGGTACTCGATCAGACCCTCGGCAAAACTCTCCTCGGCGAGCCCCTCGGCGCGCCCCAGCACCCCCGGCAGCAGCCGCACGCAGGCGTCGATCAGCGCGATCGCCGCCGGTTCGCCGCCCGACAGCACGAAATCGCCAAGGCTCACTTCCTCGACTGCGTTCGCCTCGAGCACGCGCTCGTCGATGCCCTCGAACCGGCCGCAGATCAAATTCACCCCCGGCATCCCCGCCAGCTCGCGCACCCGCTCCTGGTCGAGCGGGCGACCGCGCGGCGACAGATGAATCAAGGGACCGGGGCCGCGCGCCCCGGCGATCGCCGCGTCGAGGACGTCCGGCCGCATCACCATCCCCGGCCCGCCGCCGAACGGCGCATCGTCGACGGAGCGGTGTTTATCGCGCGCGTAAGCGCGGATGTCCACCGTTTCCAATTGCCACACCCCGCCGCGCAAGGCCTTGCCGGCGAGCGAAAACCCGAGCGGGCCCGGCAGCATCTCGGGAAAGATCGTGAAGACCGTGGCATGCCAGCTCATAGCCGCTCGCCTGCCGCGGGCGCCGCGTCGACAAGCCCCTCGGGCGGGTCGAGCACCACCTTGCCGCCGGCGATGTCGACGACCGGCACGGCGGCGCGGGTAAACGGCACGAGAAGGGACGGGCCCTCGGCGCATTCGATCTCGAGCGTGTCGCCGGCGCCGAAATCGTACACCGCGCGCACCCGGCCGAGGGGCGTCCCGTCGCCGAGCACGGCGGCGAGCCCGATCAGATCGGCGTGGTAATATTCCTCCTCCTGCGGCTGCGGCAGCCTCTCGCGCGGCAGATAGAGCCGCAAGCCGCGCAGCGCCTCGGCACGGTCGCGATCCTCGACGCCGGAGAGACGCGCGAGCAGCACGCCCTTGCCCTCGCCGATCACATTGAGCGCAAAGCGCGCGCCGCCGCTCTCGTCCTCGAGCGGGCCATAGCGCGCAATGTCGCGGGGCTCGGTGGTGAAACTCTTGATCCGCACCCCACCCCGCACGCCATGCGGCGCCGTGACGATGCCGAGACAGACGCGGCTTTTACTCACCCTCTCCGCCTTTCGGGGGGAGAGGGAGGGGCCCGTCGCGAAGCGATGGGAGGGTGAGGTGGGCAACATCGTATCGGGCGGCTGACACCCCCCTCACCCTGCCCTCTCCCCCCGCTAGCGGGGGGAGAGGGTGAGAATATGAGCGGCGCGGCCATTCTGGCCGCTCAGCCGGCGGCGGCCTTGGCGGCCTCGGCCGCGGCCTTCGCCTTTTCCTGAGCCTTCTTCCTCGGCTGCGACTTTTTCGGGTCGTTCGGCACCGCCGGCTTCGGGGCGATGCCGGCCTCGCCCAGGAAGCGGGCGACGCGCTCGCTCGGCAGCGCACCGACGCCGAGCCAATGCGAGACCCGCTCGGTCTTGAGCGTCACCCGGTCGGGGTGCGAGCGGTCGAGCATCGGGTTGTAGGTGCCGAGCTTTTCGATGAAGCGGCCGTCGCGCGGGCTGCGCGAATCCGCGACGACGATGCTGTAATAGGGCCGCTTCTTGGCGCCACCGCGCGCGAGGCGAATCTTCAGTGCCATTTCTCTGCTCCGCTCAATGGCGCAGGCCGGGCATCAGCCCGGCCAGCCCGTGCCGCTGCAGGCCTTTCGGCCCCAGCTTCTTCATCTTCCGCATCATGTCGGCCATGTCCTGATACTGTTTCAACAAGCGGTTGATCTCCGGCACCGTGGTGCCCGAGCCGGCAGCGATCCGCCGCCGCCGCGAGCCGTTCAAAAGCTTCGGGTTGCGCCGCTCGGCCTTGGTCATCGAGCCGAGGATCGCCTCCTGGCGCTTCAGCAGGCGCTCGTCGATATTGGCGTCGGCGAGCTGCTTCTTGACCTTGCCGATCCCGGGCAGCAGCCCGAGCATGCCGCTCATCCCGCCCATGCGGCGCAATTGCCGCAATTGCCCGGCGAGATCGTCGAGGTCGAACCTGCCTTGCTCCATCTTGGCGGCGAGCTTTTCCGCCTCCTCGCGATCGACGGTCTCGGCCGCCTTCTCGACGAGGCTGACGACATCGCCCATGCCGAGGATGCGGCCGGCGATGCGCTCGGCGTGAAACGGCTCGAGCGCCTCCAGCTTTTCGCCGGTGCCGAGGAAGACGATCGGCTTGCCGGTGATCGCGCGCATCGACAAGGCGGCGCCGCCGCGCGCGTCGCCGTCGACCCGCGTCAGCACGATGCCGGTCAAGCCAGCGCGCTCGCCGAAGGCGTGCGCGACGTTGACCGCGTCCTGGCCGGTCATCGCATCGGCGACGAGGAGCGTCTGGTGCGGGTCCGCCGCCGCCCGTACAGCAGCGACTTCGAGCATCAATTCCTCGTTGACGTGCAGCCGCCCGGCGGTGTCGAGAAGAACGACGTCGTAGCCCTCGCGGCGCCCGGTATCGAGCGCCCGCCGCGTGATCGCGACCGGTTGCTCGCCGCGCACCACCGGCAGGCTTGCGACGCCGATCTGGCGGCCCAGTTGCGCCAGTTGCTCCTGCGCCGCCGGCCGCTGCACGTCGAGCGAAGCGAGCAGCACCTTTTTGCGCTCGCGGTTCTTGAGCCGCAGCGCGATCTTGCCGGCAGTCGTCGTCTTGCCCGAGCCCTGCAGGCCGACGAGCATGACCGCGACCGGCGGCGGCGCGTCGAGGTCGAGGCCGCCCGGCCCCGCGCCCCCTTCGCCGCCGAGCACCGAGACGAGGTGGTCGTGCACGATCTTGACGACCATCTGCGCCGGCGTCACCGAGCGCAGCACGGCCTCTCCGACCGCCTTTTCGCGTACCGCGGCGACGAAGTCGCGCACCACCGGCAGCGCCACATCGGCCTCGAGCAACGCCACGCGGATTTCGCGCAACGCCGCGGCGACGTCGTCAGAGCTGAGCGCGCCGTGCCGGCGCAGGCGGTCGAAGACCTCGCCGAGGCGGTTTGACAGGCTGTCGAACATGGCTCTTTCCGAAATCCCTTCCCGCAACGAAAACACGCCAGTGCGCGAAACTCGCGGACTGGCGGCTCCCCGGCGGGAGTTCGAGGCGTCCGCCTTCTCGCGGATGCGCGGCCGACCCTAGTCGGCCCCCGCTTTTCTGTCAATCGCGCGCGGTTTCCACGCTATCTTCGGGCGGGCCGCAGCAACGAGGAAGAACAATGCATTTCGATCTCGCGCAAATTCCGCAGGAGCAAGCCTACAAGCTCCTCGTCGGCACGGTCGTGCCGCGGCCGATCGCGCTTGCCACGACGGTGGATCTGCGGGGCCGCGTCAACGCCGCGCCCTTCAGCTTCTTCAATGCCGTCAGTTCGATCCCGCCGGTCGTCGTCCTCGGCATCGGCGGCAGCGAAGGCACGGGCGACGGCTGGAAGGACACCGAACGCAACATCCGCGACACCGGCGAGTTCGTCGTCAACCTCGTCGACGAGGCGCTCGCGGAGCGCATGAACATCTGCGCCGTCGATTTCCCGAGTGCCGTCGGCGAACTCGACATCGCCCGCTTGACGGCCCTGCCCTCGGCCGGCGTCAAGCCGCCGCGCATCGCGGAATCGCCGGTCAGCTTCGAGTGCCGGCGCCTGACCGGTATGTCATTGGGCGCGCGCTCGGTGCTCGAAGTCGGCCGCGTCGTCCACATCCATATCCGCGACGACCTGGTCGATCCCGTGCGGTTCTACGTGGCAACCGACAAGATGCGGCTGGTCGCCCGCATGCACGGGCGCGGCTGGTATGCGCGCACCAGCGACCTTTTCGAAATGCCGCGCATGTCGCTCGACGATTGGGAGGCGAGAAGCCGGTAACGCGATGGCCGCCGCCGTCCAACTTCCTGTCACCCCGGCGAAGGCCGGGGTCCGCCGATCCGTTGCACGATAGGAACAAGCGGTTTCTACGTTATCGCAGATGCTGGCGAGTTCGGACCAGCCGAAACATGGGTCCCGGCCTTCGCTGGGACGATAAAATCGCTTCGCCCGCAATGATTAAGACGGCTGCGAGCGTCACGCCGGCGCCGAGGCCGGTTTCTCGTTGACGCAGCGCAGCAGCTTCCAATAGCCGAAGAGGTTGCTCGGGCGCACTTCGCGGATCGCGAGCCCGCTCTGCCGGCGAAATTGGTCGAGCGGGAAATCGGCATGGAAGCCGATATGGCGGGCGAGGTGCGCGAGGCGCCTTTCGCCAAAGCGCACGAGCGCGTGGTCGCTGGTGAAATGGTTGACGATGACGATCGTGCCGCCCGGAATGCAGACGCGCCGCATCTCGGCGGCAAAGCGGGCCGGGTCTGGCACTACCGAGGCGACGTAGAGCGCCAGCACCGCATCGAAGGAATTGTCGGGAAAGGCGAGGTTCTCGGCGTCCATCAAGAGGAGGCCCTCGACCTGCGCGAGCCGCATCCGCTCGACCCGGCGCTTCGCCTTCGCCAGCATCTCGGCCGACACGTCGATGCCCGTCACCCGCGCGTCGGGCCGGAAATGCGGCAGCGACAGGCCGGTGCCGACGCCGACTTCGAGAATCCGCTGCCCCGGCCGGTCGTTGGCGATGCGCACCGCCGCCTTGCGTCCGGGATGAAAGATCGGGCCGAAGACGATGTCGTACGAGCCGGAGAACAGCCGATAGGTCCGGATCGTGTCGTTCAGATCCATGGGATCGCTCCCATCATCGGGCACAGCCGCCGCGCGACGCGGCGCCTCCTTTTGCGAAGCGTGGCGGCTAAACTATCCGCAATAGGGCGGGGGCGGAAGGTCAACCTCGCCGGAGGGCGTCATAAAATAGCGCACCGGCAGCTTTGCCGCCATTTTCGTCCCGGCAAAATCGTCACAGCAGCGTGACGCGGTCGGCCTCGAGCCCTTTCTTGCCGTCGATGACGTCGACTCGCACCCGCTGCCCGGGGCCGAGCGCGTTGACGCCGCTGCGCCGCAATGCGGTGATGTGGATGAACACATCCTTGCCGCCGCCGTCGGGCGAGATGAAGCCGTAGCCCTTTTCGACCTCAAACCATTTGACGGCGCCCTCGAGCGTCGTCGACGGGCGCGTCGGCCGTCGGTCGGCGCCCGGCTCGGTCACCGCCGTGCTCAGGTCGATGTTGAGCACATTTGTGACGAGCGGCCCTTTCGCCCCGGTGCCTACCTCGCAGGTGATCGAGGCGCCTTCGCGCACATCGTCATAGCCGGCGCGGCGCAGTATCGCCATCGGCAGAAAGGCGTCCTGCGAGCCGTCGGACAGGGTCACGAAACCGAAACCCTTGCTGGCGTTGAACCATTTGACCTTGCCCTCGGCGCGACGACCTGGGGGGGTGTCCTCGCGGAGGAGGCCGGGACGTTGCTCGTACATAGGTCCTCTACACGCAGAATTGAATGCGGCGAGCGCGTGGAACAATTTAATTATACCGTATGCCCACCACCTCGCGCTAGCGCCGACATTGTGCTGCCCGGCATCTTTCTCGCCGCCTGCGTGTTTACGGCGCCGCGCCGCTATTCCCTGAAGGCGACGAGGCGCTGCTCCTGTTCGCCGAGGCCCTCGACCGAAAGCCGCATGCGGTCGCCGGGCTTCAGGAACTGCGGCGGCTTCATGCCGAGCCCGACCCCCGCCGGGGTGCCGGTGGCGATCACGTCGCCCGGCATCAAGGTCATGAAATGGCTGACATAGCTGACGAGATGGTCGACCGGGAAAATCAGGTTCGAGGTCGTGCCATTCTGCATGCGCTTGCCGTTGACCTCGCACCACAGCCGCAGCGAGCCTGGGTTCGGCACCTCGTCGGCGGTGACGAGCCAGGGGCCGATCGGGCCGAAGGTGTCGGCGCTTTTGCCCTTCGTCCACTGGCCGCCGCGCTCGATCTGGAATTCGCGCTCGGAGACGTCGTTGACGACGCAGTAGCCGGCGATGTGCCGCGGCGCGTCATGCACCGCGACATAGCGAGCGGCGGTGCCGATCACCACCCCGAGCTCGACCTCCCAGTCGGTCTTTACCGAGCCCTTCGGGATGATCACCTGGTCATAGGGACCGACGATGCACGAGGTCGCCTTCATGAAGATGATCGGTTCCTTCGGGATCGCCGCGCCGGTTTCCGCCGCGTGGTCGCGGTAGTTGAGGCCGATGGCGATGAATTTCGGCATCCGCGCGACGCAGGGCCCGAGCCGCGGGCTGCCGGAAACGAGCGGCAGCGTGCCCGGATCGAGGCGGCGCAGCCGGTCGAGGGCGGCAGGCGACAGCGCCTCGCCGTCGAGGTCGCGGATGGTCCCCGAAAGGTCACGGATCTTGCCGTCGCGGTCGAGAAGGCCGGGCTTTTCCGCGCCGGCCGGTCCGTAGCGCAGGAGTTTCATCTGAGATCTCCGCTCGAAGGATAGGGCGGCATTTCTCATGCCGTGAAACAGGCATGCGCCGCAAGCCCCTCTCCTGCTAGAGTGCGGCAGCGAAGAAAAATTGGAGCCATCGATGAGCGGGCTCAAAATCGCCCTCGTACAGCCCGTACTGACGCCGCCGCCCGAGGATGAGAGGAACGTCGCCGAGGCCGTGCGGTGGATCGAGCGGGCGGCGCGCGAGGGTGCGGATTTCGTCGTCTTCCCGGAAAATTATCCCGGTCCCTGGCGCATGCCGGCGCGGTTCGATCCGACCGGCCGCATCGTCGAGGCGGCGGCCGAATTCGGCGTCCACGCCATCTTCGGCACGATCGAGCCGATCGACCCCGACAAGGCCACCGCCTACAACCTCGTCTGCCTCGCTTATCCGGACGGGCGCGAGCCGTCGCGCTACCGCCGCACCCACCCGAACGGGCCGTGGATCTATACCGGCGGCAAGTACTGGGAATTCCAGTACGTCGCCGGCGACGACTACCCGGTCTTCGACACCGCGCACGGCAAGGTCGGGCTGGCGATGTGCAGCGAAGTCTACATGCCCGAGGTGACGCGCGCGCTGGCGCTGCGCGGCGCCGAGCTGATTTTCATGCCGGCCGGCATGAACAAGGGGATGTTGTGGGAGACTTGGCGCGCGCTCTTGTGGGCGCGCGCGATCGAGAATTTGGCGCTCGTCGTCTCGACGCAGAACCTGCTCGGGCCCGACGACCGCGGCCTCGCGCTCGTCGCGGCGCCGGAAAAGATCCTCTTCGAAAGCACGCTCGCCGGCATGGCCGTCGTCGAGGCGAGCCTCGAACGCGTTCGCCAATTGCGGGCCGGGCGCGACGGGCTTCTCTCGTCGCGATCCTGCGGCGCCAAGGAAGGCGTGCTGTCGGAGCAGTGGCAGCGCCCCGAGCTGTACGACAGTTTTTATCCCCGTCCCCTGCCCAGAGCGGCAGAGTGACCCCGAAGAGGAGGAAGACAATGGCGAACGACGTATCGACGATGACCGCCGCAAAGGCGAAAAGGCTCGCCTATTCGAGCCCGGCGACGGCGCCGCTGGTCCCCGGCCGGCGCAGCTTTTTCGAATACCAGGACCTCGGCGTCACCAAGGCGACCGACGGCTGGATGCGGGCGCAGGTGACGACCGCCAAGACCGGCATGACCCAACCGACCGGCTGGCACTACCACGTCTGCGACGGCCAGTTCGTCTATGTGCTGAGAGGCTCGGTCGATCTGGAATTCGAGGATGGCACATTGCTCAGTTGCAAGAGCGGCGATTCGATCTTCATTCCGGGCGGGATGCGCCACAACGAGATCCGCACCTCGGACGATTTCCAGATCCTCGAAGTCTCCGTGCCGGCCGATATGGGCACCGTCCCCTGCGAGGCGCCGGGGAAAGAGTGATCCCCGCCCCCTCCCATGCCCTCCCCCGCATGCGGGGGAGGGTTAGGGTGGGGGTCCCAGCGCCCTTTGCGCTTCGAGATCATCCTCGATGAAGGCGCCGACCGCTTCGTCGATGCCGGCATCGGCCTTGAAGCCGAGCGCCGCCGCGCGCGCCGCCGCGAGCTGCTGCGGCCAGCCGGCGACGATCGCCTCGATCATCGCGTCGCGCGCCCAGCGGATGCGGGCATAGGCCTCTTCGCCGCCGGTGCGACGCACCGCCTGCGCCATCTCGCCGACCGAGGTGGAGAAGGCGGGCAGCTGCAGCGACCGCCCCGCGCCGAGCGCCTCCTCCGGCAGGTCGAGCGCGTGCAGCAAGGCGGCGATGACGCGGCGCGGCGAAATCAGCGCCATGACGATCTCCGGGCCGACCGGGCAGATCGCCTCCCGCCCCGCCAGCGGCTCGCGGATGATCGAGGAGGCGAAGCCCGAGGCGGCGCGGTTCGGCCGGCCGGGGCGGACGACGACGGTCGGCAGCCGCAGCGCCCGGCCATCGAGGAAGCCCTTGCGCGTGTAATCGTTCACCATCAGCTCGCCGATCGCCTTTTGCGTGCCGTAGGAGGTCTGCGGCGTCAGCGCCGTCTCTTCTCCGACCGAGAGCGGTAATTCCCCGCCATAGACCGCGAGCGAGCTGGCGAAGATCACGCGCGGCCGCGTGCCGAGCGCGCGGCAGGCCTCGAGCACGGCGCGCGTGCCGTCGAGATTGACGCGCCAGCCGAGATCGGTGTCGGCCTCGGCCTCGCCGCTGACGATTGCGGCGAGATGAAAGACGGCGCCGGTGCCGGGCCCGATCAGCCGGCCGATTGCGGCCCGGTCGGCGATGTCGCCGATGACGAGGGAGAGCCGGGGATCATGCGGCAGCGGCAAGGCGCCCGGCGCCTTGTCGAAGAGGACGAGGCTGTCGATATCCCCGCGCTCCAGCAGCCGGGCGGCGAGCCGGCGGCCGAGGAACCCCTCGCCGCCGGTAACGACGACGCGCACCGCCCTAGCCCCCGCCGGCGGCGATGCCGTAGCGCTTTGCCCAGCCGAGCCCGGCCGTCGTCTCGCCTTTCGGCCGGTATTCGCAGCCGATCCAGCCCGCGTACCCGATCTCGTCGAAGAGATCGAAGAGGAAGGGGTAGTTGATCTCGCCGACATCGGGCTCGTTGCGCCCCGGATTGCCGGCGATCTGCACATGCGCGTAATGCTCGGCGAGGCCCCGCACGCGATGCGCGAGGTCGCCCTCCATGATCTGCACGTGGTAGAGGTCGAGCTGCAATTTCAGATTGGCGCGGCCGACCCGCTCGATGACCGCCATGCCCTGCGTCGTCGTGTTGAGGAAATAGCCGGGAATGTCGCGCGTGTTGATCGGCTCGATGACGAGGGTCAAGCCTTCCGCGGCGAGCCGGTCGGCGGCATGGCGCAGGTTATCGACATAGACGCGCTCGGCGGCGGCGCGGTTGCCGCCTTCCGGCAAGAGGCCCGCCATCGCGTGCAGGGTGCGGCAGCCCAAGGCCTTGGCGTAAGCGATCGCGGCGTCGACGCCGGCGCGGAATTCCTCCTCCCGCCCGGGCAGCGCGCCGAGGCCGCGCTCGCCCGCCGCCCAATCGCCCGGCGGCATGTTGAAGAGCACCTGCGCGAGGCCGTTCTGCTGCAGCCGCGCGGCGATCGTCTCCGCCGGATGCTCGTAGGGGAAAAGGTACTCGACCGCCTTGAAGCCGCAGCGCGCGGCGGCCTCGAACCGGTCGAGAAAGCCCAATTCCTGAAACATGAAGGACAGATTGGCGGCGAATTTCGGCATCGGCGGCGTCCTCCCGACTGGCGCCCGCTACTCTTTCGCGCAGGCGCGACGAAGGCAAGAGGCAGGCTCATATCCGCCGGTCGAGCCGTCGGGATTGCTTCGTCACCGCGGGTCAAGCCCGCGGTTCCTCGCAATGACGGGCCTTTGATTCGGTGTCATTGCGAGCGCAGCGAAGCAATCCCGGGGGTCGAGCGTGCGGGCAGCCGTTTGCTCCCGGTGCGCCATGCCGCTACTGTGCGGGGAAAGCGCATGGGAGGGAGCGCGATGGGCGTGCTCTTGGGATCGATCGCCGACGATTTCACCGGCGCGACCGATTTGTGCAACACGCTGGTGCGCCGCGGCATGCGCACGGTGCAGCTGATCGACGTGCCCGCGCGCGACGCCGCGATCCCCGAGGCCGAGGCCATCGTAATCGCGCTCAAAAGCCGCACCGCCCCGGTCGAGGAGGCGGTCGAGCGGAGCCTCGCCGCGCTCGCTTGGCTCGAAGGCGCCGGCGCGCGTCAGATCCTCTTCAAATACTGCTCGACCTTCGATTCGACCGAGAAGGGCAATATCGGCCCCGTCGCCGAGGCGCTGATGCACGCCCTCGGCACCGATTTCACGATCTACTGCCCGGCCTTCCCCGAGAACGGCCGCACGATCTACCGCGGCTACCTGTTCGTCGGCGACGTCCTGCTCTCGGAATCGGGGATGCGCGACCATCCGCTGACGCCGATGCGCGATGCCTCGCTCGTGCGCGTGCTGCAGCGGCAATGCCGAGGCCGGGTCGGGCTCGTCCCCTATGCGAGCGTCGCCAAGGGCGCCGCGACGATCGCCGCCGCCTTCGCGGCGTTGCGGCAGGAAGGCTTCCGGCACGCCATCGTCGATGCCGTCGAGGACCGCCATCTGGAAGAGATCGGCGCCGCCGCCGCCGATCTGCCGCTGTTGACCGGCGGCTCCGGGATCGCATTGGGCCTGCCCGCCAATTTCCGCCGCCGGGGCCAACTAGGCGAGGGCGGCGCAGCCGACCGGCTGCCGCCGGTGGCGGGCGCCGCCGCGGTCCTCTCCGGCTCGTGCTCGTCGGCGACCATCGCGCAGGTCGCGCATACGCGCGATCGCGCGCCGTTCTTCACGCTCGACCCGCTGGCGCTCGCCGACGGCCGCGACCTCGTCGGCGAGGCGCTCGCCTGGGCGCAGCCGCGGCTCGGCGCGGAACCGATCCTCGTCTCGGCGACCGCACCGCCGCAAGAGGTGGCGGCGGCGCAGAGCAGGCTCGGCCGCGAGCGGGCTGGAAGGATCGTAGAGGAGGCGATGGCGCGGATCGCCCGTGGGCTCGTCGAACGCGGCGTGCGGCGGCTGGTCGTCGCCGGCGGCGAGACCGCCGGGGCGGTCGTGCAAGCGCTCGGCGTCACCGGCCTGATGATCGGCCGGCAGATCGATCCGGGCGTGCCGTGGACCGTCAGCCTCGGCGAGCCCAAGATCGCGCTGGCGCTCAAATCCGGCAATTTCGGCGCCGCCGATTTCTTCCTGCGCGCCTTCCAGGTGCTCGATGGAGAGAGCGAGTGAGCCGGCGCCTGCACGACGGCGTCGTCATACCGGCGAAGGCCGGTATCCACGGCCGGGCTGGGTCCCGGCCTGCGCCGGGACGACGAGGGACGCGCGCCTTCGCGGCGCTCGGCGGGAAGAGCGCGCGATGAGCGAGGCAAAAGACCGCGAGGCGATCTGCGCGATCGGCGCCTCGATCTTCGCGCGCGGGCTGACCGCCGGCTCCTCGGGCAATATCAGCCTTAGATCGGGCGAGGGCTGGCTGATGACGCCGACCGGCTCCTCGCTCGGCCGGCTCGACCCGGCGCGGCTGTCGCGGCTCGGGCCGGACGGGCGGCTCGTCTCGGGCGACCCGCCGACCAAGGAGAGCTTTCTGCACCGCGTCATGTACGAGGAGCGGGAAGGCACCGGCGCCGTCGTGCATCTGCATTCGACGCATTCGGTCGCCGTCTCCTGCCTCGCCGAAATCGACCCTGCCGACGTGCTGCCGCCGATCACCGCCTACTATGTGATGCGGGTCGGCCGGCTGCCGCTCGTCCCCTATTTCCGCCCCGGCGACCTGGCGCTCGCGGAAGCGGTGCGCGACGTTGCCGGCAAGCACCATGCGGTGCTGCTGGCCAATCACGGACCGGTGGTTGCCGGCGCCAGCCTCGCCGCGGCGGTCGATGCGATCGAGGAGCTGGAGGAGACCGCGAAGCTTTATCTTTTGCTGCGCGGCGCCAAGACGCGCTATCTGACGCGCGAACAAGTCGGGGAGCTGGAGAAATGAGAACAGGGAGGAAGGCGCTTTATGCGCTCGCCGCGCTCGTCCTCGCGGCGGGCTTCGCGCCGGCAGCGCGCGCCGCCGAGCCGATCAAGATCGGCTTCAGCATGGAATTGACGGGGCCCTTGTCGGTCGTCGGCCGCACCGGCCTCTTGGCATTCCAGATCTGGGAGCACGATATCAACGCCGAGGGCGGGCTCCTCGGCCGGCCGGTCAAGCTCGTCTATTACGACGACCAGAGCAACCCTTCGCTGGTGCCGGGGATCTATACGAAGCTGATCGACGTCGACAAGGTCGACCTCCTGGTGTCGAGCTACGGCACCAATCTCGTGGTCCCGGCGATGCCGGTCGTCATCCAGCATAACCGGCTCTTCTTCGGGCTGTTCGCGCTCGCCGCCAACGGCCAGTTCCACTACCCGAAATACTTCTCGATGCTGGTCTTCGGGCCGCATCCGAAGAAAGCGTTCTCGCAGGGCTATTTCGCGCTGGCGACGGCGCAAAAGCCGCGCCCGAAGACGCTCGCGATCGTCGGCGCCGACGCCGAATTCTCGCGCAACGCGATCGACGGGGCGCGCGCCAATGCCAAGGCGGCGGGGCTGAAGATCGTCTACGACCGCACCTATCCGCCGACGACGGTCGATTTCACGCCGATCGTGCGCTCGATCCAGGCGGCCAATCCCGACATCGTCTATGTCGCCTCCTACCCGCCCGACACGGTCGGCATGCTGCGCGCGATCAGCGAGATCGGCCTCAAAACCAAGATGCTGGGCGGCGCCTTTGTCGGGCTGCCGGCGGCGGCGCTGAAAACCCAGCTCGGCCCGGCGATGAACGGCGCCGTCAATGTCGAGCTATGGGAGCCGGTCAAGACGATGCGCTTTCCCGGCATCATGGAATTTCTCGCCAAATACCAGGCGCAGGCGGGCACGGCCAAGGTCGACCCGCTCGGCTATTTTCTGCCGCCTTTCGCCTACAGCGAATTGCAGATCCTGGGGAAGGCCGTGGCGGCGGCGAAGACGCTCGACGAAACGAAGCTCGCGCAATACATCCACAGCCACAGTTTCGATACGATCGTCGGCCGGGTCGCCTTCGGGCCCGACGGCGAGTGGACCCGGGCGCGGCCGATCTGGGTGCAGTACCACGACGTGAAGGGGCACGATCTCGTGCAATTCAAAAAACCGAAGACGGTGTCTATCCTGCTGCCGCAGCAATACAAGACCGGCAGTCTCATCTACCCCTACACCAAGGCGCGCCAGCCGCTCGCCAATTAACGGCGGGGATTGATTGCCGCGGCTGCGCGCATAAAGAGTGTCTCGCTTCAACCGCAAGGGGCAGCAATGAAAAGCTTCCGCAGAATTCCGCCGTCCGTCGCACGCGGGCTGTGTGCCGCGGGCATCGTGTTTCTGCTGGGCGCCGCGCTGTCGGGCTGCGTCGTCGCGCCCGGCCGCGGCGGCTGGTGTTACTGGCACCCGCACCGCTGCTGGTAGGCGCCTCGAGGCCCGGCGCGCCGGCACGGTTCTTGCGTGCCCGGGAATGCTTGCCACACCAGGGAGGAGCCGATGACCCGCGACGAGGTGACCCAGCGCATTCTCTCCGCGAAGCGCCGCAAAGGGCTCAGCTGGAAACAGGCGGCGGCCGAGATCGGCGGCGGCACCGCGGTGTGCCTGACCGCCGGCGTCCTCGGACAGATGCGGCTCGACCGCGAGCAGGCCGAGCGCGCGGCGGTGCTGTTCGAATTGGGCGAGGAGGAAAAGCAGCTGCTGCAGGAGGTGCCGTATCGCGGCTCGCTGCCCGGCGCGATCCCGACCGATCCGCTGGTACAGGTCTACGGCACGACGTGGAAGGAGCTGATCCAGGAGGAATTCGGCGACGGCATCATGAGTGCCATCGATTTCGACATGGCCATCGAGCGCGAGAGCGATCCGAAGGGCGACCGCGTCAAGCTGACGATGAGCGGCAAGTTCCTGCCCTACAAGCGGTACTGATCGTCCCGTCGCCCCCGCGAAAGCCGGGGCCAAGGCCAGCGACTGAAATCCCCGGATTCCCGCTTGCGCGGCAATGACGGGGCTCCGGCCGGAGCCGCGAGGTCGCACTTCCTAAACTCTGGCTCTCGGCCGGCGGCTTTGCTAAGCTGCGCCTCTGCGGTTGCGGCCGGCGCGACGCCGCCGCGACCGTCGCTCTTTCACCCCACGATAGCAGACACGCCCGTGAGAACGAGACGCAGTGCGACGGCGGCAAATGCCGCGCCCATTCTGGCGAATGCCGAAAGCGTCGCGACGACGCGGCTGATACGGCTCGACGAGGGGCTCTATGTGCTCGGCATCGGCGAAATCGCCGAGGCCGCGACCTCGCCCGAGCTGATCGGCATGAACCTGCCGGCCGTCCAGATTGCGGCGCCGCCGTCGGACGAGTTCGATCCCGTGGAACTGGTCGCCACCACCGCGGAGGGCGACTGGTGGCTGGGGGCGGAGGGCGGCAGCTATGTCGTGCGCGCGCCGCAGGGCGGCGGGCTCGTGCTGATGACCGCCTACGGCACGCCGGCCGATCGCGTGCCGCTCGAGATCAACCGGATCGAGCGGCCCGCCCGCGTGCCGGCGGCGCGGGCCGGCAGCCCCGCTGCGCCTCGCGCCGAGCGCGGTCTGCCGGCCGAAATCACGTTGCATATCGAGCGCGCCGGCGATCGCCAGTTCGCGGCCGAGGGCTGGGTCGGCGCGCGCGGCCAAAGGCTGCGCATCGAAGCCTTCAGCATCCGACCGCTCGAGATCCTGGCGCCGTCCGACATCGAATACATGGCCTACGGCCCGAACGGACGCGAGACGCCGTGGGTCAGCGACGCCAAGCTGTGCGGCACGCGCGGCCGCGGCCTGCCGCTGACCGGCTTCGCCGTCCGCCTCGCGCCGCATTTGAGCGACCGTTTCGAGGCCGTCTATGAGGGCTCGTTCTTCACCGGCGGGGTTTCCGGCCCGCAAAAGAACGGCGAACCGTGCCTGTCGCCGGTTCCCGACGACCCGCTCGAGGCGATGCAGTTTCGCCTGATCGAGCGGCCTCGCTGACCGTTTCATGACCGACAGCACCGAAGGCGCCACCGCCGACTCCAGCGAAAAGATCGTGCTGAACGTCGGCTGCGGCTATCCGCTGCATCAGCGGCTGCACCCGCATTTCCAGGGGCCGCAATGGCGCGAGCTGCGGCTCGACATCAATCCTGCGGTGCGGCCCGACATCGTCTGCTCGATGACGGAAATGACCCCGGTAGCCGACGCCTCGGTCGATGCGGTCTTCTCGTCGCACAATCTCGAGCATCTCTATCCCCACGAGGTGCCGCTCGCGCTCGGCGAGTTCCTGCGTGTCCTGAAGCCAGGCGGGCTGTTGCTGATGACCCTGCCCGATCTCCAGAGGGTGGCGGAAATGGTCGCCGCCGACGGGCTGGAGACCGAAGCCTACCGCTCGGCCAGCGGCCCGATCACGCCGCTCGACATGATCTTCGGGCACGGCGCCTCGCTGGCGCAGGGTCATCTGTTTATGGCGCACAAGACCGGCTTCACGGTGACGAGCCTCGACCGTGCGCTCGGCGCGGCCGGCTTTGTCGGGGCGCAGGTGCGCCGCGGCGACGCATTCGATCTGTGGGCGGTAGCGTACAAATCCGCGGAGCAATGAATTTCCTATTCGCCCATCAGAACTTTCCCGGCCAATACCTGCATGCGGTGCGCTATCTGGCGCAGACCGGGCACAATGTCGTCTTCCTGACGCAGGAGAACCGGCAGCGGCTCGATCGCGTCCGCAAGATCGTCTATCGGCCGGCGCCGCCTCAGGCGGGCGGGCATCCCTATCTCGGCGATCTCGAAGGGGGCGTGCGCAACGCGCTCGCCGTCGCCGCCGCCTGCGAGGGATTGAGGCGGGAGGGCTTCCGCCCCGACTTGATGATCGGCCACAACGGCTGGGGCGAGACGCTCTATCTGAAGGAGGTGTGGCCCGAGGTGCCGCTCCTCGGCTATTTCGAATTCTATTATCATCCGCGCGGCTCCGACGTCGGCTGCGACCCGGAATTTCCCAGCGGGCCGGACGACGGCCTGCGGCTGCGCATGCGCAACGCGATCAACCTGTTGGGGCTCGAGGCGGCCGATTGGGGGCAGACGCCGACCGAGTGGCAATACCGCCAATACCCGGAACGCTACCGCCCGCAGATCTCCGTCATCCACGAGGGGGTGGATACCGGCCGCCTGCACCCCGACCCGACGGCGCAGATCTGGCTCGTCGGTGGGGTTTCGCTGTCGCGCGAAGACGAAGTCATCACCTACAGCGCCCGCAACCTCGAACCCTATCGCGGCTTTCACACGCTGATGCGGGCATTGCCGCGGGTATTGCGCGAGCGCCCGCGCGCGCATGTGGTGATCATCGGCGGCGACGGCGTCAGCTACGGCCGGCCGCCGAACCGGCTGCCGTCATGGCGCGAGCAGATGCTTTCGGAACTGGCCGGCGAGATCGATCTCGACCGGGTGCATTTCGTCGGCCACCTGCCTTACGACCAATATGTCTGCGTATTGCAGATTTCGGCGTTGCACATCTATATGACCTATCCCTTCGTGCTGTCCTGGTCGCTGATCGAGTCGCTGTCTGCCGGGTGCCTCGTGCTCGGCTCGGCGACGCCGCCTGTCCAGGAAGTCATCCGCGACGGTGAGAACGGCTATCTCGTGCCCTTTCCCGACTCCGACGCGCTCGCCCGGCGCATCCGCGACATTCTCGCCGATCCGGCAGCGCACGCGCGCTTGCGCGCCGCCGCGCGCGACACCGTGATCCGCAAATACGAGCTCAATGCGATCTGCCTGCCGGCCTATCTCGCCTTGCTGCGGCGGCTGAGCGGCGCCCGCCGGCCGCTTTAGCGGATAACATCCGACGAACCGCCGGGCCGGGTTTCCGGCGCATTCGGCAAGCGGTATCCTGCGCCGGCAAGGGCGAATCGAGGAGCGCGGCGATGGCATCCTTTCCGATTGTGTCGGCGACGGGCATGCTGGGCTCCGGCTACCGCGCCGAGTCGCTCGACAAGGCGATCTCGCTCGGCGCCCGGATGATCGGCTGCGACGCCGGCAGCACCGATCCCGGCCCGGGTCCGCTCGCCACCGGCGTCTGCATGTTCTCGAAGGCGGCCGTGAAGCGCGATACCGAGATCATGATGACCCGCGCCATGCGGGCCGGGATCCCGCTCGTCATCGGCTCGGCCGGCACCTCGGGGTCGGATGCTGGGCTCGCCTGGATGGTCGATATCGTGCGCGAGATCGCCCGCGAACAGGGCCTCCACTTCAAGCTCGCCGTCATCCATTCGGAATTGTCGCGCGACACCGTCCGCCGGCACCTGCGCGAGGGGCGGGCGCGGGCGTTGCCGCCCTCGGCGCCGCTCGCCGACGCCGACATCGACGCGGCCAGCCACATCGTCGGCATGATGGGTGTCGAACCGATCCAGGAGGCGCTGCAATCGGGGGCGCAGGTCGTCGTCGGCGGCCGCAGCAGCGATACCTCGATCTTCGCGGCATTGCCGCTGCTCGAGGGCTACGCCCCGGCCGTCGTGTGGCACATGGCGAAGATCCTCGAATGCGGCGCCGCCGCAGTCGCCGTGCGCACCGCGCCCGACAGCATGATGGCGGTATTGCACGACGACAGCTTTGACGTCTCTCCGCTGCGCGAGGACTACCGTTGCACGCCGCAAAGCGTCGCCTCGCACACGCTCTACGAAAACGCCGATCCGTTCGAGCTGAAGGAGCCGTCGGGCACCTTGCGGACCGGCAACGCCCGCTACGAGGCGGTCTCCGACCGCGCGGTGCGCGTTTCGGGGTCGGAGTTCGTGCACGACCCCGAATACACGATCAAGCTCGAAGGCGTGCGCCATGTCGGGTATTCGACGGTCGTGATGGGCGGGGTGCGCGACCCCTATATCCTGGCGCAGATCGATCCTTGGCTCGCGCAGCTCGACGACAGCATCAAGACGCGCATCCGCAACATGGTCGGCGACCGCGAGTACCGGATCGTCACGCGCGTCTACGGCCGCGACGGCGTCATGGGAGCGCTCGAACCGCAGCCCGGCGTCGGCGGCCACGAAGCCCTCATCCTGTGGGACGTGATCAGCGGCTCGCAGGAGCTGTCGCGCACGATCGCGACGAGCATTTCGCACCTCGCCGTGCACAACCCGATCCCCAAATGGCATGGCCTTATCTCGGGCGTCGCCTTCCCCTTCTCGCCGCCCGAGATCGACCGGGGCGCGGTTTACGAGTTTCATTTGAACCACGTGCTCGTGCCGGACAGCCCGACGGCGCTGTTCCGCACCGAATACGAGGAGGTCTGACGATGGCGACGCTCGGGGATCTCGCAAAGCTGGTGCGCTCGAAGAATGCCGGCCCGTTCTGGCTGACGATCGACATCATGTTCGACGACGCCGACGCCTATCGCCGCGCCCGCGACGCCGAAATCGTCAACCGCGCCGCGATCGCCAGGCTCTACAACCGCAACCCCGCCGACATCATCGTCGTCAACCACGATACCGCGCTCGCCATCAAGGTGAGCTTTCCGCGGCCGCAAAGCTCGGGCTCATTGCACGACAGCGATGTTTACGGCGGCCAGCAATACGCGCCGCTATTGGGACTGGAGGTGCCGGGTTGACGCTTTCTTGTCATTGCGAGAAGCGGAGCGACGAAGCAATCCCGGGCCCCCAGTTCTCAGCTCATCGAGATTGCTTCGCTTCGCTCGCAATGACGGACGGGCGCCGCGCCTTGTGCCAGTCGGCGGCGCGCGGGATCGAGAGGCCGAGATTGTCGCGCAAGGTCGGGCCGGCGTATTCCTTCTGGAAGAGGCCGCGGCGCTGCAGTTCCGGCACCAATAGCCGCACCACGTCGTCGTAGTAGCCCGGCATATGGGTGGCCGCGAGCACGAAGCCGTCGCAGGCGGGCGCGGCGAACCATTCCTCCATCTGGTCGGCGACCTGCCTCGGGCTGCCGCAAAACATCGTGTGCTCCTTCACCGTGCCGCGGCCGGAGACGGTGATGAAGTCGCGCACCGTCGGGTTCTTCTTGCCGGAGTGCCGGATCACCCGGTCGCGAAACCCCTGGAACGAGAATTCGGCGAGCTCCGCGTCGGTGAACGGCTCGTCGATCGGCTTCGTCGAGAAATCGTAGTTCAGCACCTCCGACAGCAGCACCAGCGCGTCGACATCACGCGCCGTCGCCTCGACGATGGCGCGCTTCTCCTGCGCCGCCGCCTCGCTCTCGCCGACGCACACATAGCAGGCCGGCGCGACGCGTACGCGGCCGGGATCGCGATTTTGCGCGGCGACCGCGGCTTTGAAGGCGGCGTATTCCCGGATGCCGTCCTGCAGGCCGTGATAGATCACGAACACCAGATCGGCCCATTTGGCGGCGAAAGATTGGCCGCGGCCGGATTGCCCGGCCTGGATCAGCACCGGGTGCCCTTGCGGCGAGCGCGGCACGCCGAAGGGTCCGCGCGACCGGAAATACGGCCCCGCATGATCGAGCCGGTGCACCTTCGCCGGATCGGCGAAGCGGCCGGTCTGCTTGTCGAGGATCAGCGCATCCTCTTCCCAGCTGTTCCAGTGGCCGAGGACCACGTCCATGAACTCGTCGGCCCGGTCGTAGCGGGCGTCGTGCTCCATGTGTTCCTGGCGGCCGAAATTCCGCGCTTCGCCGCTGTTCAGCGAGGTGACGATGTTCCAGGCGGCGCGGCCCTTCAGCATCAGATCCATCGTCGCGAAGACGCGCGCGACATGAAACGGCTCGTAATAGGTCGTGGAGTAGGTTGCACCGAGCCCGAGATGCCGCGTCGCCATCCCCATCGTCATCATGACCGTGCAGGGATCGAGCTTCACCGCCCTGACGCCGGCGGCGACCGCCTCGCCGTGGTCGCCGGTATAGATGTCGGGGAGCGCCAGGCGGTCGTCGAAAAACGCCATCTGGATCTTGCCGTCTTCCAGCGTGCGCGCGATCCGCTGGTAGTATTCCGGCGTCAGGAAATCGAGCATCGTCGCCGGATGGCGCCACGAGCCGGGCAGGTTGGAGCAGTTCTGCGCCTGCAGAAAGGCGATCAGCGTCATCATGCGGATCTGCGGCGCCATCGCGCCGGCCGCCCTAGTCATTGGCTGCCTCCGCGGGCGCGGGCGCCCGCGTCTGCGGGAACAGCAGCTCCTCATAGACCGCGATCGTGCGCGCGCACATGCCGGCGCGGGTGAAACGCTCGGCGACGAGCTGCATCGCGTGCTCGGCGAGCCGGGCGCGCACCGGCGGCGCCAGCGCCAGCGCCTCGCCGATGGCGGCGGCGAGGGCGGCGGGATCGTGCACCGGCACCAGCCAGCCGGTGACGCCGGGAATGACGGTCTCGCGCGCCCCGCCGTGATCGGTCGCGACCACCGGCCGGCCCATCGCCTGCGCCTCGACGATGACGCGGCCGAAGCCTTCCGGGTCGGTCGACGGCGAGACCACGACATCGGCCAGCATGTAGGCGGCCGGCATGTCGGCGCAGTTCTCGACGATGCGGAACTGGCCGCCGAGCCGGCGCGCCGCGATCGCCTTTTCGAGCTCGCGGCGAAAGCCGTGGCGCTGCTCGGCCCCGATCAAGAGCGCCTGTACGTCGGCGCGGCCGAGCGCGGCGATCGCCGCGATCAGATCGAGCCCGCCCTTCCAGCGCGTCAGGCGGCCCGGCAGCATGACGACCGGCGCACCATCCGGCAGCCGCCAGGCGCGCGCCAGCGCGGCGATCCGCTCGCCGCCGATCCGCCCCGGCGCGAAGGCGTCGAGATCGACGCCGCGCGGGATCGTGCGCAGCCGGTCGGGGCCGACGTGGTAGATTTCGGCGGCGTGTTCGGCGACGAAATGCGAGATCGCGATGACCCGCTCGCCCTTCGCCATGACGCTGTTGTAGCGCTCCTTCAGGGGCAGGCGGCGATCGTAGGCGTTGTGCATTGTGGTGACGAAATGCCGCCCCGTCGCGCGCGCCGCCGCCCATGCGCTCCACGCCGGAGCGCGGCTTCTCGCATGCACGATGTCGATGTCGAGGCGCCGGATCAGCGCCGCGAGCGCGCGCGCGTTGCGGCGCATGACGAAGGGGTTTTTCGAGGCGAGCGGCAGCGTTACGTGGGTCGCCCCGGCGCGCGCGATGTCGCGCTCCAAGGGCCCGCCGGCCGAGGCGACGAAGGAGGCCCAGCCGGCCGCGCCGAGGGCGCCCGCCAGATCGACCGTGCCGCGCTCGACGCCGCCGGAGACAAGGCTCGGAACCACCTGCAGCACCGCCGGCGGCCGGGTTTTCGCGGCGGCGGAGACCATGCTACCGTCGGCGCCCATGCTCTGCCAGCGAGCCCTCCGATGCCCTCGCCCGGCATTCTAGCACGCAGGGGCGGCGCCACAATCGCCTACCGCCGCCTTGCGGGCGCCGCGCCCGGCATCGTCTTTCTCGGCGGCTTCCGCTCCGACATGACCGGCACCAAGGCGCTCTTTCTCGAGGATTATTGCCGCCAGCGCGGCCGCGCCTTTCTCCGCTTCGATTATTTCGGCCACGGGCAGTCGAGCGGCGACTTCGCGCAAGGCACGATCGGCCGCTGGACAGAGGACGCGGTCGCGGTCATAGACAAATTGACGCAAGGCCCGCAGATCCTCGTCGGCTCGAGCATGGGCGGCTGGATCATGCTGCTCGCCGCGCTCGCGCGGCCGCAGCGCGCCGCGGCGCTCGTCGGCATCGCGCCGGCACCCGATTTCACGCAAGCGCTGTGGCAGCGGCTCACGGCCGAACAGCGCGAAGCCTGCGAGCGCGACGGCGTCGTGACCCTGCCGTCGGAATACGATCCGGCCGGCTACCCCTATTCGCGCGCGCTCTTCGAGGACGGCCGGCGGCATCTGCTATTGGGCGCGCCGATCCCGCTCGCCTGTCCGGTGCGCCTCTTCCACGGCATGCGCGACGCGGCGGTGCCGTGGCAGAGGAGCCTCGCCCTGGCCGAGCGCCTCCAGAGCCGCGACGTCGTCGTCAGCCTCGTCAAGGATGGCGAGCACCGCCTCTCGACCGAAGCCGACCTCGCCCGGCTCGCGGCCACCCTCGACGAACTGCTCGGCCCAATGCGCGCCGCTACGCCTTGACCGAGCCCGAGGTCAGTCCGGCGACATAATGTTCGACGAAGAAGGAATAAATGATGGCGACCGGGATCGAGCCTAAGAGCGCCGCCGCCATCAGCTGGCCCCAATAGAACACGTCGCCGCGGATCAACTCGGCGATGACCCCGACCGGCACGGTGCGCACCGAGGTCTTGGTCAGGAAAATGAGGGCATAGAGAAATTCGTTTTGCGACAGCGTGAAGGCGAAGATGCCGGCCGAGATGAAGCCCGGCGTGCATAGCGGCAGAAAGATGCGCCGCATCGTCTGCAGCCGGCTCGCGCCGTCGATGCGCGCCGCCTCCTCGAGTTCCTTCGGCACCGTCTTGAAATAGCCGAGCAGCAGCCAGGCGCAGAACGGCACCAGCATCGTCGGATAGGTCAAGATCACCGAGGTCAGCGTATTGCCGAGATGGAGGCGATTGATCACGTCGGCGAGCGGGATGAACAACAGCGGCTGCGGCACGAGGTAGACCGCCGCCACGGTCATCGCCATCAGGCTCGACCCGGCGAAGCGCATGCGCGCGAGCGGATAGGCGAGCATGATGCCGAGCACCAGCGAGATCGCCGTCGACACGACGGCGACGAGCATCGTGTTCCAGGTCCAGACCAGAAAGCTCGTCTGCGTCAACAGGTCGATGTAGTGCTTCAGCGTCGGGTTGCGGACGATCAGCGGCATGATGTGCCGGTTGTAGAGTTCGGCGTTCGGCTTCAGCGAGGTGATCGCCATCCAGTAGAACGGGAACAGCGCGAAGACGAGGAAGGCGCCGATCGGCAGCCACAGCCGCAGCAGCCGCTGAACGGGGCCCCAGCCGGTAACCATCAGCGCCGCCGCAGGTAGAGAGTCAGCGCGACGATCAACAGCGCCAAGGCCGGCAGCATCGCCAGCGCTATCGAGGCGCCGAGGCCGAGCTGACCGGCGCCCATTGCCATGTCGAAGGCGTAGGTCGCGAAGAGGTTGGTCGCGTTCTGCGGCCCGCCATGCGTCAGCACATAGACGAGCTGGAAATCGGCGAAGGTGAAGATGACCGAGAACAGCGTGACGATCAGGATGATCGGCTTCAACAGCGGCAAGGTCACGTAGCGGAAGCGCTGCCAGCCGCCGGCGCCGTCGATCGTCGCCGCCTCGTGCAGTTCGGGCGGCACCGTCTGCAGCCCGGCAAGCAGGGTGATGCCGTAAAAGGGCAGGCCGCGCCAGGTATTGATGAAGATGATCGAGGCCATCGCCAAGACCGGATCGCCGAGCCAGGAGGGGCCGGGCGGCATCATGCCGAGCGCGATCAGAAACCAGTTGAAGACGCTGAAGGCGGGGTCAAGGATCCACATCCAGGCCACCGTCGACAGCACCGTCGGCACGATGAAGGGCAAGAGCAGCAGCGCCCGCACCAGGTTCTTGGCGGCGAACTGCTGGTTCATCGCGACCGCCATCGCGAGCCCGCCGACCATCTTCAAGACGGTGGCGACGCCGGTGTAGACGAAGGTGTTGATTGCCACCCGCCAGAAGATCGGGTCGTGAAAATCGGTGACGAAATTGCGCAGCCCGATGAACGTGCCGGGCTGCGCCACCGGCCGGTTTTCGAGGCTCAAGAGGATGCCGTAGAAGAACGGGTAGCCGACGAAGGCCGCGAGGAAGAGCAGCGGCAACGCCATCATCAGCCAGCTGAACACCGCCTCGCGGTCGAGCCACGCCGCGAGGCTCGCCGGCCGGCGCGGCCGGCGCGCCGCCGCGAGGAAGGGTTCGGCGCGGATCGCCACGTCGTCCTCCCGCCTCAGGCCGCCCCGTAGATCTCCTTCAGCTGCGCCGCCGCGGTCTTGATCACGTCCTTGGTCGCGGCGCCGGCGCAGGCCTTGGCGAACATGTCGACGACGACGTATTTGGCGACGCTCTGCGCGAGACGCCGGTCCGGCGGCGCCGGCCAACCCGGCAGGTGGCTGGTGGCGAGCGCGTCGCGATAGGGAATGTTGCGCGGCTCGACGTTCCACATCGGCGCATTGTCGTAGGCGTGCAGCAGCGGCTGATAATAGCTGACCGCCGACGCGTACCATCCCCCCAGTTGCTTCGGCGCCGACAACCAGCGCAGGAAGTCATGCGCCTCTTTCTGCGCCGGCGAGAAATTGAAGATCGAATGGCTGATCGCCCCCAGGAAATGGAACCGGCCCTTCGGGCCCGCCGGGTTGAGCGACTGGTCGGTGACCTTCGCGATCTCCGGGAAGTCGCGCTTTGCCACGAACAGGATGCTTTCGGCATTGTTGGTGCAGGAAATCTGCTCGGCGAGGAAGGCCTTGTTGTTGCTCACGTCGGTCCAGCCTAGGACGTCCTCGAACATCGTGTCCTTGAAGAATTTGCGGGCGAAATCGACGGCGCGCGCGGTTTCGTCGGTGTCGATCGTGACGGTCTTGCCGTCGGGCGCGACCTCGGCGCCGCCATAGGACCACAAGAGCGGATAGAGCCAGCCGTGGTTGTCGCCGAAGCCGTGGCCGAGCTCGAAGCCGAACGGGTGGCCTTTCGCCTTCAGCTTCTTGCCGGCCTCGTAGAGCTCGTCCCAGGTATCGGGGAATTTCTTGAACCCGACCTCGGCAAACCAGTCGGTGCGCCAGTTCATCAGTTGGCCGATCGAGCAGAACGGCACCGCCTTCCACTTGCCGTCGACGACAGCCATTTCTTTGGCGGCGGGATACCAGCCGCCCTGCTCCTTGCCGATCTCCTCGGCGATGCTGCCCACATCGGCGTATTTCTCGCTGAACAGGAACGGCATCAGGGTAAGGTTCATCGTGACATCGGCGCCCGAACGAGTCTCGGCCACGGTGCTCACCCGCGTCGGCAGGCTGCCGACGCTCGTCGTCTCGTAGACGATTTTGACGCCCGTCTGTTTCTCGTAGGCCGGGGCGAGCGTCTTCGCCATGTATTCGTCGAAGGGCTTGATGAAGGAGCTTTCATGCAGAACCGTGATCGTCTTCTGCTGGGCGCGCGCCGCGCGCGGGCCGATCATCGTCCCGGCCGCCCCCGCCGCCGCCGCCAGCCTCAGGAAGCTCCGTCGCGACGTCACTTGGTTCATGACAGTCTCCCAACTTCAGCCTGAAAGTTTCCGAAACCGATGTAGGACATCCGTGCTCGCGGCGCAACGCCGCTAAAGCTCGAAAGCATCGACCCTCCACGGCTCGGCGCGGGCGGCTTCGGTCCATTGCCGCATCGGGGCCGAGGCGAGAAGTGTCTCGCAATAGGCCTGCGCGTCGGGCGGCAATGCCACCGCATAGGTGCGGAAGCGGCTGGCGACCGGGGCGTACATCGCGTCGGCGATCGTGAAGGGGCCGAAGAGGAAATCGCCCTTGCCGTTGCCGAAGCGGGTACGGCACTCGCGCCAGAGCGCCGCGATGCGCCCGATCTCGGCCGCGACCTCGGGCGACAGCGCGCGGCCCGGCAGATGCGCGCGCACATTCATCGGCAATTGCGCGCGCAGGGCCGCAAACCCCGAATGCATCTCGGCGCAGGCCGAGCGCGCGGCCGCGCGCGCCGCCGCGTCTTGCGGCCAGAGATGCGCCTCGGGGAACGCCTCGGCGAGGTATTCGCAGATCGAAAGGCTGTCCCAGACGAGAAGATCGCCGTGGCGCAGAGCCGGCACTTTGCCCGAGGGCGAGAAGTCGAGGATCGCCCTCTTGCTCTCCGGCCGGTAGAGCGGGACCACGACCTCGTCGAAGGCGATGCCGGCCCCTTTCAGCGCGAGCCACGGCCGCAGCGACCAAGAGGAGTAGTTCTTGTTGCCGATGTAGAGCGTCAACTCCGCCATTTCCCACCTCGACCCCCGGGGGGCGCCACTGTGGCGCCGCGCCCGGGCGCAGGCAACCGCGATCGGCGCGTTACTCCGCGGCGGCGGGAAGGCGGGTTTCGACGGCGGCGGCCGGCCGCGGCAGCCTCAGCCAGAAGAGCGCGACCACCGCCGAGACGAGCGTGCACGCCGCCAGCCCGTACAGCCCGCCCGCGAAGCTGCCGCTCAGCTGCCGCGCCCAGCCGACGAGGGTCGGGCCGAAAAAGCCGCCGAGATTGCCGATCGAATTGATCCAGGCGATGCCGGCGGCAGCGGCGGGACCGGTCAGGAACATCGTCGGGCTCGACCAGAATGGCCCCTTGGTGCCGTAGAACCCGGCCGACGCCAACGTGACGCCGGCGACCGCCCACCAAGTGCCGACCGAGAGGCCGGCGACGATCAGCCCCGCCGTCGCCAGCATGCAGGTCCAGAACAGGGTCCAGCGCCGGTCGCCGATGCGGTCCGACAGCCAGCCGAAGAACACCATGCTGAGGGCGCCGGCGATATAGGGGACCATCGTCACCCAGCCGACCTGCATGTTGCTGACGCCCAGTTCCTTGATGATCTGCGGCACGAACAGCAGCATGCCGAGGCTGGCCGTGACGATGCCGAGATAGTTGAGCGACAGCAGCAACACCTTGGGGTCCCAGAAGGAGCGCCAGACGCTGTAGCGCCTCTCCGCCTCGATCAGCCGGCGCTCGTCGGCGAGCCGCCCGGCGAGCCATTCGCGCTCCGCGCCGTCGAGCCAGCCCGCCTCCGCCGGCCGGTCGGCAAGAACGAACAGGATGCCGATGCCGATCACCACGGTCGGCAGCGCCTCGAAGATGTAGAGCCACTGCCAGCCCTTGAGCCCGAGCAGCCCGTTCAGGTCGAGAAAGGCGGTCGACATCGGCGCGCCGACCGCCACCGCCAGCGGCAATGCAAGGGTGAAGCCGGCGTTGACGCGGGCGCGGTAGCGGTCGGGGAACCAATAGGTGAAATAGAGCACGATGCCGGGGAAAAGACCTGCTTCGGCGACCCCGAGCAGGAAGCGCAGCACCATGAAGCTTTTCGGGCCGACGGCAAGGGCGGTCGCCGCCGACAGCACGCCCCAGCTGACCATGATGCGGGCGATCCACAGCCGCGCCCCCAATTTCTCGAGGACGACGTTGCTCGGCACCTCGAACAGTACATAGCCCCAGAAGAAGGCGCCGGCCGCCATCCCGTACATCGCCGGGTCCAGGCCGATGTCCTTGTTCATCGTCAATGCCGCAAAGCCGACATTGATTCTGTCCAGATAACAAAAGAAATAGGTAAAGATTGCGAAAGGCAAAAGACGCAAGTATACCTTGCGCATCGCATGTTTTTCCAGGTCGTGCACTTTCTTTTTCCTTTTAGACGGGTTCGTCATTTTAAGGGAAGGGCGACAAACGCGGAAAGGGCGTTTTCGGCGGGGCAGACATGCGATCGCATGAGAACATCCGGGCGCAGAGCAGAGTCGCGCTCTTTGCAATTCGGCGCCCGCCCGGCATTCTGGGGCAAAATGCCGGAGGGTGTGCGATATGGCCTTTTTCCTGATCGACGAGCGGCCGGGCGCCGTCCCGATCGCGCTGATCCGCAAAAGTGCGCTGCCGGGCTTTCTGGCCGAGGCGGGGGAGCGCGAGCGGCACTGGCTCGAGGCCACCGGCTTTGCCGCCGAGCCCGGCAAGTTCGCGCTCGTGCCGGACGAAACGGGCGGGCTTGTGAGGGTCGTGCTCGGCTTCGGCGAGGAGGCCGAGAGCGAGCGCATGTGGGCGCTCGCCCCCCTGCCGGAGGCATTGCCGGCGGGCGACTACCGGGTCGAGCGCATCCCCGAGGGATGGCGGGCGAGCCGGCTCGCGCTCGGCTGGGCGCTCGCCACCTACGCTTTCACCCGCTACCGCGCGAAGCCGGCAACGAAAGCGCGGCTCTGCTGGCCGGAAGGCGCCGATCGGGGGCTCGTCGAGCGGCTCGCAGCGGCGATTTTTCTCGCCCGCGACCTCGCCAACACGCCGGCCGGCGATCTCGGCCCGGCCGAGCTCGCCGAGGCGGCGGTGCAGGTCGCCGAGAAGGCGGGCGCCCGGCATCGCGTGATCGCCGGCGACCAGCTTCTCGCCGAGAACTATCCGACGATCCACGCGGTTGGGCGCGCCAGCGACCGCCCGCCGCGGCTCGTCGATATCGTGTGGGGCGCGGCGGACGCGCCGAAGGTGACGCTCGTCGGCAAGGGCGTCTGCTTCGACACGGGCGGGCTCGACCTCAAGCCGGCGAGCGGCATGCGGCTGATGAAGAAGGACATGGGCGGCGCGGCGATCATGCTGGGCCTCGCGCAGGCGATCATGGCGGCTGCTCTGCCGGTGCGGCTGCGCGTGCTCTTGCCGCTGGTCGAGAACGCGGTCGCCGGCAATGCCGTACATCCGCTCGACATCGTCAAGACGCGCAAGGGGCTGACGGTCGAGATCGGCAACACCGACGCCGAAGGCCGCCTCATTCTCTGCGACGCGCTCGCCGAAGCCTCGACCGAACAGCCGCGGCTGCTGATCGACATGGCGACGCTCACGGGCGCGGCGCGGGTCGCGCTCGGACCCGAGCTGCCGGCGCTCTTCTGCAACGACGACGCGCTCGCCGGCGATCTGCTCGCGCAGAGCGAGGCGGAGGCCGACCCGCTGTGGCGGATGCCGCTCTGGCGCCCCTACCGCAAGATGCTCGACAGCAAGATCGCCGACATCAACAACGTCTCGGAATCGCCGCATGCCGGGGCGATTACCGCGGCGCTCTACCTTGCGGAATTCGTCGAGCCGCAAATCCCCTGGGCACATCTCGACGTGATGGCGTGGAACCCGCAGAGCCGGCCCGGCCGCCCGGAAGGCGCCGAGGCGACGGGGCTCAGAGCGCTCTACGCCCACATCGCCGAGCGGTTCGGGTAGCGCGATTTACTCGTCGCCCCGGCGAAAGCCGAGGCCCAGCCCGGCCATGTCGCTGGTCTCAATACCCGCGCGCCGGGTCGACGAGGTTGGCGACCGGCAAGCCCGCCTCGAAGCGGCGGATCGCTTCGCAGAAGATCGGCGCCGCAGTCGGCGCATGCGTCGCCGCCGCGATGTGCGGCGTGACGACGACGCGCGGATGCCGCCAGAACGGGTGCCCTGGCGGCAGCGGCTCCTCGCGGAAGACGTCGAGCACGGCGCCGGCGAGCCGGCCCTCCTCCAGCGCGGCGAGCAGATCCTCTTCGACGAGATGGCCGCCACGCCCGACATTGACGAGAAAGCCGCCCGGCGGCAGCAGCGCCAAGGCACGCGCGTCGAGTATCCCTTCCGTCTCGGCGGTCAGCGGCAGCAGGCAGACGAGGATCTCGGCGCGTCCGAGAAAGCGCGGCAACTCCTCGGCGCCGGCGTAGGTCTCGAAGCCGAGGCCGGTTCGCGGCCGGCGGCTCCAGCCGCAAAGCGCGAAGCCGAGGCCGGCGAGCTTATCCGCCGCCGCCATGCCGAGCGCGCCGAGCCCCATGATTCCGACCCGCCGCTCAGCGGCGTTCTTCTGCTCGTGCTCGCGCCAGACCCGGGAGCGCTGCTGCGCCATATAGTCGAGGTCGTGACGGTGCAGGCGCAACACCTGCAGCGCCACATGCTCGCACATCATGTCGGTCATGTAGGGATCGACGAGGCGCACGATCGGCACCTGCCGCGGCGCCAGCGGATCCTTCAGGATATGGTCGACGCCGGCGCCCAGCGACAGGATCAGGGCGAGGTTCGGCAGGCTCGCCAGCAGCCCCGGTTCCGGCTGCCAGACGAGCGCGTAGCGGATGTCGCGCGGGTCGCCGATATCGGGATGGACCCGCACCTCGAGCCCCGGCATCAGCCGCGCCAGATGCGGCAGCCAGCGCGCCGTCGATTGCGGCGATGAGCGGAAGAGCAGCGCCATCTATTCGGCCGCGATCGGCGGGGTGCGCTGCGCCCAGGGCTGCGCCATCTCGAAGAGCGCGGCGGCGTGCAACAGCGCCCTTTCGCCCCAATGCGGCGCCACCAGCTGCAGCGCCATCGGCAGCCCGTCCGCGGCCCAGCCGCAGGGCAGGCTGACCGCCGGATTGCCGGACAGGTTGAAAGGGTGGGTGTAGGGATACCAGGCCTTGCGCACGGTGTCGGTCACCTCCCCGTCGATCTCGATCGGCGCGAAGAAATCGTGGTTGAGCGGCAGCGCAGTGCGCGCGAGGGTCGGCGTCGCGACGAGATCGCAGCTCTCGAACCAGCCCGCTATCCGCCGAAAGATCCGGGTGCGGGCGAACATCGCCTGCTGCAGCGCGGCGGCGGAGAGCGTCTCGCCGGCGTCGATCTGGCGCAACAAGGTCTCGCTCATCCGCGGCCGCCATTCCTCGACATGGCGGCGCAGCCGGGCATTCCAGAAAGATTGCGTCAGCACGAGCCAATCGGGCTCCGTCTCTTCGAAATCGTCTTCGATGGCCAAGATCTTGGCGCCGAGGCCGGCGAGCGTGCCGAGCGCGGCCTCGCAGGACGCCCTGACCTCGCGCGCCAGCGCGCGGTTGCCGAGATAGGGCCGCCAGGCGATGCGCACGCCCTGGAGGCCGCCCTCGGGCCGGGCGGCGGCGACGTAATCCTCGGGCTCGCGGCCGAGCGAATGCGGGTCGGCGGGGTGCGGCCCGGCCATCGCGGCGAGCATCAGGGCGGCGTCCATGACCGTGCGCGTCAACGGCGTCAGGTGCGACTGGTTGCCGAAGCCGTCGGGCGTCATGTCGTGCGGCACGAGGCCGAGGGTCGGCTTCAGACAGAAGACGCCGTTGGCGGCGGCCGGAATGCGCCCCGAGCCGCCGCCATCGGTGCCGATCGCGATGGGGCCGAGGCCGGCGGCGACGGCCGCCGCGGCGCCGCCGCTCGAGCCGCCGGCGGTGCGGCCCCGATCCCAGGCGTTCGGGGTCTTGCCGAAGAGCGGCGCGTCGGTGAAGCATTTGTGGCCGAATTCCGGGGTCGTCGTCTTGCCGATCATGATTGCGCCGGCGCGCTTCATGCGCGCGACCGCGACCGCGTCGCGCGACGGCACATTGCCGGCGAAGATCAGCGAGCCGAAGGTCGTGCGCACCCCTTCGGTGTCGAGCAGGTCCTTGACCGTGAACGGCACCCCGAAGAGCGGCCCCTTCGCCTCGCCGCGCAGCAATGCCGCCTCGGCGGCGCGCGCCTCGCGCCGCGCCGCTTCCGGGGCGAGCGTGATGAAGGCGTTGAGGCCGGGCTCGATCCGCGCGATGCGGGCGAACAGATCCTCGATCAGCTCGACCGGCGACAGCTCGCCGGCGGCGAGGAGGCGCGCCAGCCCGGCGGCCGAGGTAAAGGCGAGCTCGTTCATCGATTTGCCCAAATGATTAACAAATCGTTAAGAAATCGGGACTGTGCAAGGCCACTACTTTGCCACATCCGTTTCTACAGACCCTCGATTATATTCTGTAAGCGCTTGCGGGATAATGTCGTCCGATCGGCAAATGTCGGCAACACAGCTCTTCATCGAAGCGGAACGCTGCTACCGGCTGGCCCACGGCATCGCCGACCCGAAGCTCTGCGACGAGTTGGAAGAGATCGGCCGGGAGTTCGAGCGTGAGGCGCGCCGACTCGCCCGCGACAGCGAGCCGGAATGGGCCGCCCTTCTCGACGCGGCTGATTGATCTCGATCAAGGCCGGCTCGGCGCGCTGAGCCGATACTGGCCGCGTCGTCGGCAGGACCGACGCGGGCATCGGGAGCGCGCGCAATGGCGTATAAAGATCTCTTGGTGGTTCTCGACACCAGCCCCGCCGGGCTGCGGCGCATCGACCTCGCGGCGGCGCTCGCCGAATCGTTCGGGGCCCATCTGATCGGTCTCTATCCGCGGCCGAAACCGCGCTTTTCCGCCGCCTTCGGGTATTACGACCCGACCCTTTTCGACCCGCTCTACCGTGAAGTCGCCGACCGGCTGCAGCGCGAGGGCGACGAATTGCGGCGGCGGTTCGAGCACGCCGCCGAACTGCGCGGCGTCTCGGCCGAATGGCGCAGCCCGGAAATCGCCGGCGACAACAACCCGGCGGTGCATCTGCGCTATGTCGATCTGGCGATCTTCGGCCAACGCGACCCCGATCGCCCGTCCGACGACCTGTTCCGCTTCGCGCCGGAGACGGCGGCGCTCGCCTCCGGCCGGCCGATCCTCGTCATCCCCTACGCCGGAAATTTTGCGGGCGTCGGGCGGCGGGTGCTCGTCGCGTGGAACGCCAGCCGCGAGGCGACGCGCGCGGTCAACGACGCGATGCCGCTGCTCGAACGAGCCGATAAGGTGACCGTGCTCGTCATCGACCCGGCCGCCGGCGGGCATGGCGAGGATCCGGGAGCCGACATCTCGCTGCATCTCGCCCGGCACGGGGTCAAGGCCGAGGTCGAGCGGACCCGGGCCGCCGACATGGCGGTCGCCGACGTCTTGCTGTCGCGCGCCGCCGATCTCGGCGCTGATCTCATGGTGATGGGCCTGTACGGGCATTCGCGCGCCCGCGAGCTTTTGCTCGGCGGCGCCAGCCGCGGCATCCTCGAGACGATGACGATCCCGGTGCTGATGTCGCATTAACACCGTCCCCTGGCGAGGGCGGACCCGCACTAAAACCCTCACCCAGGCCCTCGCCCCGCGAGCGGGAAGAGGGAGGGGTGAGGAGCAAACCGCGATCGAGGTCAAGCCGCCTCGGCCTTCGCCGCAGCGGCCTCGCCGATGACGAGGCCGAGCGGGCTCGCGGTCACCGGCACGCTCGCCCCGTCGCCGATCTTGCCTTCGAGGATTTTCTGTGCGAGCGGGTTCTGCAATTCCCGCTGGATGACCCGCTTCAGCGGCCGCGCGCCGTAGACCGGGTCGTAACCGGCGTTCGCCAGCCACGCCTTCGCCGCCTCGTCGACCTCGAGCGCGATCTTGCGCTCCGCAAGCAGCTTTTCGAGATGCCGCAGCTGGATCGCGACGATGCCCTGCATATCGGTGCGCGAGAGCCGCCGGAACAGCAGGATTTCGTCGAGCCGGTTCAGGAACTCGGGGCGGAAAGCCTCGCGCACCGCCGCCATTACGGCAGGCCGCGCGCTCTCGACGTTGGCGCCCTCGGGGAGCGAGGCCAGCGCCTCGCTGCCGAGGTTCGAGGTCAAGACGATCAGCGTGTTGCGAAAATCGACCGTCCGCCCCTGCCCGTCCGTCAGCCGCCCGTCGTCGAGCACCTGCAACAGCACGTTGAAGACGTCGGGGTGCGCCTTCTCGACCTCGTCGAAGAGGATCACCTGGTAGGGCCGGCGGCGCACCGCTTCCGTCAGGCTGCCGCCTTCCTCATAGCCGACATAGCCGGGCGGTGCGCCGATCAGGCGCGCGACGGCGTGCTTTTCCATGTATTCCGACATGTCGATGCGCACCATCGCGCCCTCGTCGTCGAACAGGAACTCGGCGAGCGCGCGCGTCAATTCGGTCTTGCCGACGCCGGTCGGCCCGAGGAACAGGAACGAGCCGATCGGCCGGTTCGGGTCCTGCAGCCCGGCGCGGGCGCGGCGGATCGCGTTCGACACGGCGACGAGCGCCTCGTCCTGCCCGACGACGCGGCGGCGCAGATTGTCTTCCATCTGGAGCAGCTTCGCGCGCTCGCCTTCGAGCATTTTTTCGACCGGCACGCCGGTCCAGCGCGAGACGACGCCGGCGATGTGCTCTTCGGTCACCGCCTCCTCGAGCATGCGGCTCTTTTCCGCCGCATCGGCCTCTTTCAGCTGGCGCTCGAGCCCGGGGATGACGCCATAGGTCAATTCGCCCGCCCGGCTCCAATCGCCCTTGCGCTGCGCCTGCTCCAGTTCGGCGCGCGCCTGGTCGAGCCCTTCCTTCAGCTTCTGCGCGCCCGCCAGTTTCTCCTTTTCGGCGCGCCACTGCGCGGTCAATTCGCTGGAGCGCTCCTCCAATTCCTCGAGCTCGCCGACGAGCTTTTCGAGCCGCTCGCGCGAGGCGGGGTCGCTCTCCTTCTTCAAGGCCTCGCGCTCGATCTTCAACTGCACGATGCGGCGGTCGAGTTCGTCGATCGCCTCGGGCTTCGAATCGACCTCCATGCGCAGGCGCGAGGCCGCCTCGTCCATCAGGTCGATCGCCTTGTCGGGCAGGAACCGGTCGCTGATGTAGCGGTTGGACAGGGTTGCCGCCGCGACGATCGCCGCGTCGGTGATGCGCACGCCGTGGTGCAGCTCGTATTTCTCCTTGATGCCGCGCAGGATCGAGATCGTGTCCTCGACCGATGGCTCGTCAACGAAGACCGGCTGGAAGCGCCGCGCCAGCGCCGCGTCCTTCTCGATGTTCTTGCGGTACTCGTCGAGCGTGGTGGCGCCGACGCAGTGCAACTCGCCGCGCGCCAGCGCGGGCTTCAGCATGTTCGAGGCGTCCATCGCGCCTTCCGCCTTGCCGGCGCCGACGAGGGTGTGCAACTCGTCGATGAAGATGAGGATCTCGCCCGCCGCCGCGGTGATTTCGGAGAGGACGGCCTTCAGGCGCTCCTCGAACTCGCCGCGGAATTTCGAGCCGGCGATGAGGGCACCGAGATCGAGCGCCAGGAGGCGCTTGTCTTTCAGGCTCTCCGGCACATCGCCGTTGACGATACGCAGTGCAAGGCCCTCGACGATCGCGGTCTTGCCCACGCCGGGCTCGCCGATCAAGACGGGGTTGTTCTTGGTGCGCCGCGAGAGCACCTGGATCGTGCGGCGGATCTCTTCGTCGCGCCCGATGACGGGGTCGAGTTTGCCCTCGCGCGCCGCCGCGGTCAGGTCGCGGGCGTATTTCTTCAGCGCGTCATAGCCTTCCTCGGCCGTCGGGCTCTCGGCGGTGCGGCCCTTGCGCAAGGCCTCGATCGCGGCGTTGAGGCTCTGTGCCGTCACATGGCCGGCGGCGAGCGCCTTCCCCGCCTCCGTCTCTTTCGCCATCGCCAGCGCGAGCAGCAGCCGCTCGACGGTCACATAGCTGTCGCCCGCCTTCTGCGCGATCTTTTCCGCGTCGTCGAAGACGCGGGCGATTTCGGGGGTCAGATAGAGCTGCCCGGCACCGCCGCCTTCGACGCGCGGGATCTTGGCCAGCGCCGCCTCGTTGCTAGCGGCGACCACTTGGCTGTCGCCGCCCGCCGAGCGGATCAAATTGGCGCAGAGCCCTTCTTTGTCGTCGAGCAGGACCTTGAGCAGATGCTCGGGAGTGAAGCGCTGGTGTCCGCTGCGCAGCGCCAAGCCTTGGGCCGATTGGACAAAGCCTTTCGACCGCTCGGTGTATTTCTCGAAATCCATGATTTTGCCGCTCCGATGAACCGGCCGCGACGCCCCTCCAAGGCAGCCTCCGCAGCCCTTCCGCAGCCTATATGGTGCGGCGGCGAGGGTGCTCCAACCCGGATCTTTGCGGGTTATTTCGCATCGCAATTCAGGCGGAGCCCGAGACCGGTCAGCGGCATGGAGTCGGTCCGTTCCGGAGATCCGCTCGGCGGCCCGCGCGACGATCTTCCGTGCGGCGCCCGCTCGCTGTTTTTGCTGTTATCTGCAAGGAATCTACAGCAGCCCCCATCCGCCGCGCTGGCGTCCGTTGGATTCTCATATCACTAAAACATGGCGATTTTATATCGTCTCAGGGCCATAGCCGCGAGCTGCGCGCGGGGGCGTCCAAGCGCCGTCTCGGGTATTTCGAGAACCCTTCGCGGGCGGCCCTCACCCGGCCGCGTCGCGGAGCATCGCGAAGGCTTCGTTCGGCGCCGCCGGCGGCGAGGCCGGCAGCCTGACCGTGACCGTCGTGCCGCGGCCTTTTTCGCTGTCGATCCGGAGCGAGCCGCCGTGCAGCTCGGCGAGGCGCCGGGCCAGCGGCAAGCCGAGGCCGGTCCCCTCCTGCTTGCGGGTGTAGCCGGCGTCGATCTGGCCGAACGGCTCGAGCGCGATCTCGATTTCCGCCGCCGTCATCCCCAAACCGGTATCGCGCACTTCGAACGCCACCCCGCCCTCTTCGAGCCGGCCGACCGCGATGGCGACCGAGCCGCCCGGCCCGGTGAACTTGACGGCGTTCGACAAGAGGTTGAGCAGGATCTGCTTCAAGCGGGTCGGGTCGGCGACGAGAACCGGCAGATCGTCGCCGATCTCCGTCGCGAGGCGCACCCCGGCGGCCTCGGCGTGCCCGCGCACCAGCGTGACGCAGGCCTCGACCGTGCGGCGCGGATCGACCCCCTTTTCGGCGCGCAGCTCGAACTTGCCGGCATCAACCTTGGCCAGATCGAGAATGTCGTTGATGACCTCGTGCAGATGCCGGCCGCTCTCGTGAATGTGTCCGGCATATTCCTGGTAATCGGCCGGCACCGGGCCTTTGAGGGCGAGCGCGATCATCTCGGAAAAGCCGAGGATCGCGTTCAAGGGGGTGCGCAGCTCGTGGCTCATATTGGCGAGGAACTGCGATTTCGCGAGGCTGGCCGCTTCCGCCGCCTGCTTCGCCTCGCGCAGGGCGCTTTCGGCGAAGACCTGCTCGGTGATATCGCGCCCGGTGCCCCGATAACCGAGAAAGCGGCCCGCGGCATCGAACACCGGGTCGCCGCTGACGCATGCGACGCCTTCGGCGCCGGCGGGGTTTTTCCAGGTGAAGACGAAGTCGCGGAACGGCTCGTGGCGATCGAGCAAGGCATGATGCTGTCGCCATTTTTCTGCGTCGGTCCCGGCGTCGACGGCGATTTCCAGCCGGGTGCGGCCCAACAGGCTTCCGGGGCCGGTCGTAAAGCCGAACGCGCGCACCCCCTCCGAGACATAGCAAAATCGGTGCTGCTCGTCGGTTTCCCACAGCCAGTGCGACGAGGTCAGGGCGAAGTCGCGGAAGCGCGCCTCGTTGCGCGCGAGTTCGGCCGCCTTGCCTTCCGCCGCGTCGCGGGCGGCGGCCAGATCGCCGGTCATCGCCGTCAGATCGCGGCTCAGCTTTTCGAGCCGCTCTTGCGCCGTCTCGAGATCGCGCACCTTGCGCATCAGCGCCGCTTCCGCCTCCTTGATGGCGGTGATGTCGGTGCGGATGCCGGCAATGCCGCCGTTGCGGGTGCGCCGTTCGACCGCCCGGACCCAGCGGCCGTCCGTCAGCTGCTGCTCCATCGGCTGGTCGCAGGCGCGGTGCCATTCCATGATGTTGCGCAGCCAGACTTCGCCGCCGGCCGGGCCGAATTCGTGCAGATTGCGGCCGAGATTGGCGCGCATCGCGCTCTCGAAGGTACGGCCGGGGGTGCACAAATCCTCGATGCCCGGGTAGAGGCGCCGATAGTTGCTGTTGGTCAGCACGTACCGGTCCTCGGCGTCGAACAGCACGAACCCCTCGGAGATCGATTCGACGGCGTCGGCGAGCTGCTCCTGCGCCGCCTGCAGCGCCTCTTCGGCCTGCTTGCGCTTGGTGATGTCGGTGCGGATCGCGACGATGCCGCCGTCGCTGGTGCGGCGTTCGACCGCGCGGACCCAGCGGCCGTCCGGAAGCCGCCTTTCGATCGGCTCGGCGCAGGCCTGGTGCCAGGCGATGCGCCGGCCCACCCAATCCTCGAGGCTTTCGCCGCCGAGGTCCTGAAGGCCGCGCTCGGCGGACAGGCGCATCGTGTCCTCATAGCGCGTGCCGGGCGCGAACAGGTCCGCCTGGTCGACATAGAGCCGGCGGTAATTCGTGTTGGTCAGCACATAGCGATCGTCGCGGTCGAACAGCGCAAAGCCGTCCGACATCGATTCGATGGCGTCGATCAGCTGCAGTTGGGCCGCCTTCAGGGCCTCTTCGGCGCGCTTCTTTTCGGTGATGTCGGCGCGGATCGCGACGATGCCGCCGTCGCGCGTGCGACGCTCGACCATCCTTATCCAGCGGTCGCCGGAAAACCGGACCTCGCGCGATTCGGCGCAGGCGCGAAACTCCTCCAGCTTTCTCCGAATAACAGTCTCGGGATCTTCCCCTTCCAGCTCGGCCCTGCCTTTGGCGATCCCGGCTTCCAGAATTACGCGGTAGGGCGTGCCGGGAGCGATCGTTTCTCCCAGAGGAGGAAACATCCTTACATAATTCGAATTGGTCAGGACGAAACGCTCGTCGCGGTCGAACAGGGCGAATCCTTCCGAGATCGCTTCGATCGCGTCGATCAGCTGCTCGCGCGCCGCGTTCAGATCTTCCTCGGTCCGTCGCCGCTCGGTGATGTCCTGCGTCGTGCCGAACATGCGCACGAAGCGGCCCGCCTCGTCGTAGTGCGCCCGCATCTCGACATGCACCCAGCGGATGCCGCCGTCCGGGCGCACGAAGCGCACTTCCGCCATCAAAGTCTCGCCGGTGGCGATGGTGCGCTCGCGCACGTCGAAGAAAATCGCTCTGTCGTCTGGGTGGAGCGGCGGCAGGCGCGACAGGTCGAGCGCCATCACCGGTTGCGGCGGCAGCCCGGTGATCTCGAACATCTGCGGCGACCAGATGACCGTCTTTGCCACCTCGTCGGCGATCCAATGACCGAATTTGCCGATGCGCTGCGCCTCGAGGAGATGCCGGTTCGCCTCCTCGACGAGCCGGCGCAGGCGATCGGCCTCGAGCCGCGCCGCTTCGGCCTCGGCCTTGGCGCGGCGCAGCGCCCCGGCGACGCCGGTCCGGCGTCCGAAGCGGCGGATGCGGAGGGAAAGTGAAGCCGCCGCCCGCCTCGCGTGTTCCGTGAACGCCATTCCTTCCTGCCCAATCACGCCATATTAGGCAGGTTAACGGTTGAGTCTTAATAAATTTTAGCGTTCGCCGCGTGCGTTTGCAAAAAGACCCAGTTCCGCGAACGGACCGTCAGATGGGCAGCGAATCGTCGCTCGGCGGGGTGTCGTGAAAACCCTCGACGAAGTCGTGCTCGCTCTCGCGGCGCTCCCCTTCAGGGCCGGCGCCATCGATGTCGGCGGGGGTGGTCGGGCGCGGCTGGCCGTGGTTCTGGCCGTCGCCATTGGCGTTCATTATGCGGAAATAATGCTCGGCGTGCTGGTAGAAGTTTTCCGCCGCGATGCGGTCGCCGCCGGTCGCCGCCTCGCGCGCCAGCGCGACATAGCGCTCGAAGACCTGGTAGGCGTTGCCGCGGATCTTGACGCTCGGCCCGTTGCTTTCAAAGGTTTGCGAGCGGTAGGGCGGCCGCGGCCGGTTGTGATGCGGATTACCGCCGTTGTTGCGACCGCGCGATCGCTTGTTTGGTGGTCTCATGACACCTGTCTAATCGCGGTGGAACACTGTCGGACCCGGTCCGGCAGGAGCACGCCTGAGACCATTCCCCCGGTCTCGGGCTCTGTGCACCGCGCTCGGGCGCGGCGCCCGCCCCTTCATCGCCGCAACCCTAGTCGCGACGGGCCCGCTTTCCAACCACTTTTTTTATCGCCGCCGGATTCGCGGCGCGCGAGCAGAACGCGGGGAATCCCGGCGAGGTCGGGGGCGACCTCGACAAGAGCGAGGCCGGCGGAGGCGAGGATCGCCGAGACCGGACGCTCTTGCCCCTGGCCGATCTCGCAGGCGAAGAGCCCACCGGGCGCGGCGAGGCGCGCCATATCGGGAGCGAGCGCGCGATAGGCGGCGAACCCATCCGGGCCGCCGTCGAGCGCCCGCCAGGGGTCGTAGTCGCGGACCTCGCGCGGCAGCAGGGGAATGGCGGGCGAGGGAATATAGGGCGGGTTCGCGACGACCACGTCGAAGGGACCGCCGAGCGCCTGCCCCCAATCGCCGACGACAAAGCTCGCGCGATCGTCGAGGCCGAGCGCGCGGGCGTTGCCGCGCGCCGCCGCCGCCGCGCCGCGGGCGATGTCGACCCCGACCCCGCGCGCCCGCGGCAGCTCGCTCAAAAGCGCGAGCAACAGGCAACCGCTGCCGGTGCCGAGATCGAGCATAACGAGCGGCGCCGTGCGGTCGGACAGGCGCCGCAATACGCAATCGACGAGGACCTCGCTTTCCGGCCGCGGGTCGAGCGTCTCTCGCGACAGCGCCAGATCGAGGCCCCAGAACTCGCGGCGCCCGAGGATCCGGGAGATCGGCTCGCGCGCCAGCATGCGTTCGAGAAAGCCGCGCAACCGCGCGCGCTCGGCCGCCTCGAGCGACCGCTCGGGATGCGCGAGCACGGCCAGCGGCGACAGATCGAGCGAGGCCGCGACGAGCCGGCGCGCCAGCCGGCGCGGCTCCTCGAAGCCGGCCGCCGCGAATGCCGCCGTCGCCTCGGCGAGGGCTGTCGCCAGCGTTTCGCTCACGCCTCGACAGCGGCGAGACGGGCCGCCTCGTCGGCGGCGAGGATCGCGTCGATGATCTCGTCGAGCGCTTCCCCCGCCATCACCTTGTCGATCTTGTAGAGCGTCACGCCGATGCGGTGGTCGGTGACGCGCCCTTGCGGGAAATTGTAGGTGCGGATGCGCTCGGAACGGTCGCCGCTGCCGACCTGGCTCTTGCGGTCGGCGGCGCGCGCCTTGTCGCGCGCCTCGCGCTCCATCTCGTAGAGCCGCGAGCGCAGCACCTTCATCGCCTTCGCCTTGTTCTTGTGCTGCGACTTCTCGTCCTGCTGGATGACGACGAGCCCGGAAGGCAGGTGCGTGATGCGGACCGCGCTGTCGGTCGTGTTGACCGACTGGCCGCCAGGGCCGCTGGAACGGAACACGTCGATGCGCAGATCCTTGTCGTCGATCCGCACATCGACCTCTTCCGCCTCGGGCAATACCGCGACCGTCGCAGCGGAAGTGTGGATGCGGCCCTGCGCCTCGGTTTCCGGCACGCGCTGCACGCGGTGCACGCCGGATTCGAATTTGAGCCGCGCGAAGACGTTGCGGCCGCTGACCAGCGCGCTCGCCTCCTTGCAGCCGCCGAGCCCGGTCTCCGACAGGTCGAGGATCTCGAACCGCCAGCCTTTATGGGCGGCGTAGCGCTGATACATGCGGAAGAGGTCGGCGGCGAAGAGCGCGGCTTCCTCGCCGCCGGTGCCGGCGCGGACTTCGAGGATCGCGTTCCTCTCGTCGTCCTCGTCCTTCGGCAACAGCGCGAGCCTGAGGCGCCGTTCGAGCTCGGGCAACCGCTCGCGCAGCGCCTGCAATTCGTCCTCCGCGAGGGCGCGCAACTCCGCCTCCTCGCCCGCGCGCGCCATCTCGGCGAGCGAGGCGCTTTCCTCCCGCGCCCGGCGCAACTCCCCGATCGCCACGACGACGGGCGAGAGTTCGCTCAGCTCCTTCGAGAGCTTGGCAAACTCCCCGCCGCCGAGATTGCCGGCGGAAAGCGCGGCCTCCAGCTCGCGATGGCGGCGCAGGAGGTCGTCGAGATGCCCTTCGAACGCGGCTTCCGTCATGTCCGGCCGGCGAACAATTCCACGAGCCGGGCCGTGAGTTCACCGGCCGGCACCTCGCTTTGCGCGCCGCTGTCGAGGTCGCGCAAGGTCACGGCGCCGCGCGCCAGCTCGTCCTCGCCGATCAGCACGGCGGCGCGGGCGCCGATCCGGTCGGCCCGCCGCATGCGGCGCTGCAAATTGCCGGAAAAGCCGAGATCGACGGCGAGGCCGGCGCCGCGCAGTCCCTCGGCCAGCGTGAGCGCGGCAGCCTCGCCCGCCTCGCCGACCGGCACGAGCGCCACCGGGCGCGGCGATGCCGGCGGTTCGTCGATCAGCATGGCGAGCCGCTCGATGCCGGCCGCCCAGCCGACCCCCGGCAGCGACGGCCCGCCCATCAGCTCGACGAGACCGTCATAGCGGCCGCCGGCCAGTACCGTCCCCTGCGCGCCGAGATCGGTGGTGACGAATTCGAAGACGGTGTGCGTGTAGTAGTCGAGGCCGCGCACGAGGCGCGGGCTCAGGCGATAGGCGATGCCGAGCCGATCGAGCCCCTCCTGCACGCGGGCGAAGAAGTCGCGCGAGGCGGGGTTGAGGAATTCGGCGAAATCGGGGGCCCCGGCGCAAGCGCGCCGGTCGCCCTCGTCCTTCGAGTCGAGGATGCGCAGCGGGTTGCGCTCGAGCCGCCGGCGGCTGTCCTCGGAGAGCGCGTCGCGGTGCGCCGACAGATAGCGCACGAGCGCGCTGCGGTAGGCCGAGCGGCTCTCCAGGTCGCCGAGCGTATTCAATTCGACGACGACCCGGCCGCCGATGCCGAGCGCGTTCAAGATGCGGTGGGCGAGCGCGATGACCTCGACATCGCCCAGGGGCTGCGCCACCCCCAGCAGTTCGACATCGATCTGATGGAACTGGCGGAAGCGGCCCTTTTGCGGGCGCTCGTAGCGGAACATCGGGCCGCTGCAGAAGAACTTGAGCGGCACCGATTGCGTGAGGCCGTTCGACAAGACGGCCCGCACGATGCCGGCCGTCGCTTCCGGGCGCAGCGTGATCTCTTCGCCGCCGCGGTCGGTGAAGGTGTACATCTCTTTCGCAACGATGTCGGTTTCCTCGCCGATCGGCCGGGCGAAGACCTCGGTGAACTCGAAGACGGGCGTCGCCATCTCGGCATAGCCGTAAAGCTCGGCGAGCACGCGCGCCGTCTCGGCGACGCGGCGATGCCGCCGCGCCCGGTCGGGAAGAAGATCCTGCGTGCCGCGCACCGGCTGCAACGGGGGCATGCGAAAGTCTCTTGATCCTCCGTGCACCCCCACCCTAACCCTCCCCCGCAAGCGGGGGAGGGAATGGGAGGGGGCAATGCCGGGAGAGAGCCGGCGTGAGGAGCCTACTGCGCAGCCACCGGCGCCGGCTCGGCGCCGGCGCGCTTCTGCGCCTCGATCTCGGCCGCCTTCTTCTCGATCAGCTCGACCAGATGGTCGACGATGTCGGCGTCCTTCAGGCGGTGGTCGGCGACGCCGGAGAGATACACCTGATGCGTGCCGTTGCCGCCGCCGGTGAAGCCGATATCGGTCTCGCGCGCCTCGCCCGGGCCGTTGACGACGCAGCCGATGACCGAGACGGTCATCGGCGTCGTGATGTGGGCGAGCCGCTCCTCCAGCCGCTCAACGGTCTTGATGACCTGGAACTGCTGGCGCGCGCAGGACGGGCAGGAGATCACCGTGACGCCGCGGCGGCGCAGGTTCAGGGCCTTCAGCATCTCGAACCCGGCCTTCACCTCCTCGACCGGGTCGGCCGAGAGCGAGACGCGGATCGTGTCGCCGATCCCCGACCAGAGCAGCATGCCGAGCCCGATCGAGGATTTGACGGTGCCGCTGCGCAAGGCGCCGGCCTCGGTGATGCCGAGATGAAGCGGATAGTCGCAGGCTTCCGCGAGCCCTTGATAGGCGGCGACGGCGAGAAACACGTCGGACGCCTTGCAGGAGATCTTGAACTCGAAGAAATCGTTGTCTTCGAGGATCTTGGCATGGTTGAGCGCGCTTTCGACCATGGCCTCGGGGCAGGGTTCGCCATAGCGCTCCAAAAGATCGCGCTCGAGCGAACCGGCATTGACGCCGATGCGCATCGAGCAGCCGTGGTCCTTCGCCGCCTTGATGACCTCGCGCACCCGGTCGGCCGAGCCGATGTTGCCGGGGTTGATGCGCAGGCAGGCCGCGCCGCTCTCGGCCGCTTCGATCGCCCGCTTGTAGTGGAAATGGATGTCGGCGACGATCGGCACCTCGACGGCGCGCACGATGTGCTTCAAGGCGAGCGCCGATTCCTGGTCGGGGCAGGAGACGCGGACGATGTCGGCGCCGGCGCGCTCCAACGCCTGCACCTGCTCGATCGTCGCCTTCGCGTCGCTCGTCACCGTATTGGTCATCGATTGCACCGTGATCGGCGCATCGCCGCCGACCGGCACCTTGCCGACATGGATCTGGCGGCAGCGGCGACGCTCGATATCGCGGTACGGGCGGACGCTCATCGTCTTCCTCGCGGGTTCGTTCCGTCACCCGGCATATAGACCGTTTCGACGGCCGACAAAAGGTGCCGGGGGAAAAACGCGCGCGGGCGGCGGGCGGTTCAGTTCGCCTTCGGCTTCGCGGCGGCGAGCGCCTGCGGGTCGAGGGCGATGTGCCGGCGCACGACGCCCTGGCCGCCGAGCGCGGGCAGCGGCTTGCCGTCGAGCGACAGCGCGAGCCCGCCGGCATTGCCCGTGTCCATCGTGACGCCCGGCTTGTCGGGCACCGGATAGCTGTCGCCCGCCTTCAAGACGCGGGTGTACAGCACCGCCCCGGCAGCGTCCTTGACCTCGATCCAGCTGTCAGCCGTCGCGCGGATCAGGATCCGCGAGGCGTCGGCGCCCGCCGGCGGGCTGTCGGCGGCTGGCGCCTTGGCGGGCGGCGGCGAGGCGGCAGCGATCTCCGCCGGCGGCGTCCCTACGGCCGGCTTTGCCGCCGACGCCGTCGCGCCCGGCGGCGCGGCTGCCGGCGCGGGCACGGCCGGCGGCGTAACCGCCGGCGGCGGCACGAGCGGCAACACGGTTGCCGGCGGTGGCGCGGGCGGCGTCAAAGCCGTCGAGGC
>DATLKN010000046.1:0-28767 GCA_035538335.1 Allostellaceae bacterium | reverse complement strand
CCCTTCACCAACTCGAAGGCCCTCGGTAAGCTCGCGATCGTCACAGCCTGTGGCATTGGGGGTGCTCCTCTTTGCGGACTTCAGCAACCCGCGGAGTACCCCCTCTCACAGCCCTGACACAAATCTCCGTACATCACCGCGTCTTTCCCCGCTTTTGACGCCGGCGACGCGCAATGCTAGGTTCGGCCCAATTAGGGAGGCCGACCATCCGAATGGCCCGCAGAATCCTCGCCACCCTCGCCGCCTTAATCGTGGCGGCGGTCGCGTTCTGCGGCGCCGGAGCGCCGGCGGGCATCAACCTCCCCGGCGTCCTCTTCCTCTTTGTCGCCTTCGTCCTTTGGTTCGAATGGGGCTCGATCCGGGAAGGCTATTCCTACCTCGAGGACAACCGGCGCGCCGGCATTCGCGGCTCCGACGTGATGATTGTGCGCATGGGGCCGCTGACGCGGCGCGGCCCACGGGACAAACCCGTCGGCTAAACGCCCGCAGCGAGCGATGCCGCGTCGGAGCGGTGGCCTTTCTGGTGGAAATAATTGGCCCGGTAGAATTCGAGGACGAGGTCGCGATAAACGGCCGGCTCGTAGCGCGGCGGGTTTTCACGGCTCGTGCAGGTCGGCAGGCACGCGATCACCCGGTCCGGGTTCGGGCTGTGGAAATAAGCGATCGAATAGCGGTCGGCACCCGAATCGTTGAGCACCCCGTGCGGCGTCGAGAGAAACCGGTCGTTCGACCAGCGCCGCATGATGTTGCCGAGATTGATAAGGAACGTGCCCGGGACGAGCGGCGGCGGGAACCACTCGCCCGAGGGCAGGCGCACCGCCAAGCCCGGCACCTCGGTGCGCGCGAGCGCGGTCATGAAGCTGTTGTCGGTGTGCGGCGCCTGGCCGAAGGTGTTGTCTTCGACGCTCTCTTGCGGCGGGTAGTGGAGAAAACGCAGCACCGCATGCGGCTCGCCGGCGAAATAGCGGACGAAGAAATCGGGCTCGAGGCCGAGCGCCACCGCGAAGGGCGGCAGCATGCGGTCGCACATCGCGCCGAGCGCCGAGAAATACGCCAGCATGTCGCGGCGCAGCTCGGGCATGCCTTGCGGCCACTGGTTGCGCCCGCGCAAGGGCGTCCCCGCCAGCACCTCGGGGTGATCCGCGGCGCGGTCGTGGCTGATGAAGAAGCTTTCGTTCTGGTTGGGGCGCGTCGCCTTGTGGACGGTCGAGGCGCCCTGCACCGAGGCGTTGATCGGCAGATAGCCGATGTTGTTCTCGTTCAGCCGCAACCGCAGTTTCTCTTCGAGCGGCAGGGCGTGAAATCGGCGCGAGGCGGCGAACGCGCGCTCGATCACGCTTTCCGCGACGCCGTGGTTCTTGGCGTAGAAGAACCCGACCTTCTCGCAGGCAAAAGCGACCTCGGCCGCGACGCGGTCGAGCGCGCCGCTGTCGCCGGCGAAATAGGGGCCGTAATCGATGACCGGGATCGCCGCCGCGAGCGCGGCGGGGTTTCGTACGCCCTGTTCCTTGAAGAGATGCATGGGCCGCTCCGGGTCGCCAAACCCGGACTATAGCGCGCGGCCGCGCTCGAAGGCGAGCCGGCGCGCGGCGCCGGGCGGACCCGGCTCAGCCCGGGAATTGCTGCAGCTGCCGCAGCCGCTCGGCGCGGGCGGCCTCTCGCGCCGCGACATGGTCGCGATAAGCCGCGCGGTCGGCTTCGCCGATTCGCGCCTGAGTCGGGGCGGCGCACACCGTCGGACAGCGGGTGACAGACCTCTTGCGCAGATATTCGGCAATCGCCAAATCGTAATCGACGTTCGACATTCGAGCCGCACCTTGTAGCTGAGCGGTAGGCTCGTTTATATCGGTCAAATGGTTAACGCCGGGTTAGGCCGGAATTCCCTTTTCTCGGCGGCTCCCGCCGGCTTGCGAGCGAACTGGCGTTTTTTTCGGATCTCAACGATAACGTTCCACTGGGGTGCCAGGAGGACGGGGACCGAACCTTGGGTGCGGCGGCGTTGAGAGTGCGATTCTGGGGCGTGCGCGGCAGCATCGCCTGTCCCGGTCCCGATACAGTCCGCTACGGCGGCAATACCTCTTGCGTCGAGATCCGCTGCGGCAACCGGCTGCTCGTGTTCGACGGCGGCACCGGGCTGCGCGCGCTCGGCAGCGAGCTGTCGAAGAGCGGCCGGCGGGCCGAGCTCGACCTGTTCTACAGCCACACCCATTTGGACCACATCATCGGCCTGCCGTTTTTCGCGCCCTGCTATGACGCGCGCAGCCGCATCCACATCTGGGCCGGGCATCTGTCGGCGCCGATCGGCATCGAGGCGGTGCTCAAAAAGATGATGGTGGCGCCGCTCTTTCCGATCCCGATGGACATCTTCGCCGCCCGGGTCCGGTTCACCGACTTCGCGGCCGGCGAGGTGCTGACCCCGCATCCCGGCATCAGGCTGCAGACGGCGCCGCTCAACCACCCGAACGGGGCGACCGGGTATCGCCTCGAATACGCCGGCAAGTCGGTCGCCTACGTCACCGATACCGAACATCGCCCGGCGGGGCCGGACCCCCATATCCTCGGCCTCGTCGACGGCGCCGACGTAATGATCTACGACGCCACCTACACCGATGCCGAATATCCGGCGCACAAGGCGTGGGGGCATTCGACCTGGCAGGAAGGCGTGCGCCTCGCCGAACTGGCGCGGGTGAAGACGCTTGTTCTCTTCCACCACGATCCCGCCCACGACGACGATTTCATGGACCGCATCGCGGCCGACGCGCGGCACGCCCGCGCCGGCACGATCGTCGCGCAAGAGGGGATGGTGCTGGAGCCCTGACGAGCGGCGCCGTCAGTGATAGGGGTCGGCGGCGTCGCGCAGTCCGTCGCCGAGGAAATTGAACGCGAGCACGGTCACGACGACGTTGACGACCGGCAGCATCAGCCAGGGATAGAGCGCGACCACGTTGATGTTCTGCGCCTCGTTGAGCAGCACCCCCCAGCTCGTCATCGGCGGCCGCAGCCCGAGGCCGAGAAAGGAGAGCGCCGTCTCGCCGAGGATCATCGACGGGATGACGAGCGTCGCCGAGGCGATCAGGTGGCTCATGAAGCTCGGCAGCAGATGGCGGCCGATGATGCGCGCCGGGCGCGCCCCCATCAACACCGCGGCGGTGCAGAAATCTTCTTCGCGCAGCGCGAGGAGCTTCGAGCGCACGGCCCGCGCCAGATGCGTCCACTCGATCAGCCCCAAAATGAGGGTGATGCCGAAATAGACGAGCAGCGGGCTCCACGTCACCGGCAGGATCGCGGACAGCGCCATCCACAGCGGCAGATGCGGGAACGACTGGATGACCTCCATCGCGCGCTGGATCAGGATGTCGGTCCAGCCGCCGTAATAGCCGGCGATGCCGCCGATGACGATGCCGAGGGTAAAGCTGACCGCGACCCCAAGCAGCCCGATCGTCAGCGAGACGCGGGCGCCGAAGACGATCCGCGAAAACATGTCGCGCCCAAGCCGGTCGGTGCCGAACAGGAAGAGCTGGCCACCATGCGCCGGGCACAGAAGATGCCGGTCGGAGAGGAAGAGGCCCCACAAGCGGTAATCGTAGCCGCCGCAGAAAAAGCGCAGCGGCTGCCGCTTTTTCGGGTCGGGCGTATAGACCCGCTCGAGGTTCCGCATGTCGAGTCGATAGTCATAGCCGAGCACGTAAGGCGCGACGAGCCGCCCGTTGTCGAAAAAGTGCACCTGCTGCGGCGGCGCGTAGATGAAGTCGGTGTTGCGCTGGTCAAGCCCGTAGGGCACGAGAAACTCGCAGAACGGGATCGACAGGTACATCAAGAGCAGTATGACGCCGGCAGCGACGGCGATGCGGTGGCGGCGAAACCGCCACCACATCATCCGCCACTGCGAGGCCATATAGAAACGCTCCTGCGCCGGCGTCATCCGCTCGACCGAATAGGGGTCGAACGGCGCCGGGGAGACGTAGTGCGGCAGCTGTTCGGGGGATGACGCCGGCGGCTGGCCGACGCCGAAGGCGAGGCCGCTCATTGCCGCCGCCCCGCCTGCAGCCGGATGCGCGGGTCGAGGAGGGCGAGCGCGATATCCGACACGAAGACGCCGACGACCGTCATGAACGCCATGAACATCAGGAACGAGCCGGCGAGATACATATCCTGGCTGCGCAACGACTCCAGCAGCATGGGCCCCGTCGTCGGCAACGACATCACGACCGACACGATGGCCGCCCCCGATATGACGCTCGGCAGCAGCGAGCCGATATCCGAGATGAACGGGTTCAATGACATGCGCAGCGGGTATTTGAACAGCGCGCGCAGCGGCGGCAGGCCCTTGGCGCGGGCCGTCACGACATACTGCTTCTGCAGTTCGTCGAGCAGATTGGCGCGCAGCCGGCGGATCATGCCGGCGGTGCCGCTGCCGCCGATGACGATGACCGGAATCCACAGATGCGCCAGCACCGACCACGCTTTCGCCCAGCTCCACGGCCGGCCGACGAATTGCGGATCCATCAGCCCGCCGACCGAGACCCCGAACCACACATTGGCGAAATAGAGGAGCACCAGCGCCAGCAGAAAGCTCGGCGTCGCGAGCCCGAGGAAACCGAGAAAAGTGAGGCCGTAATCGGCCCAGCTGTATTGATGGGTCGCCGAATAGATGCCGATCGGAAAGGCGACGATGTAGGTGAACAGGATCGTCGTGAAGGAGACGAGAAATGTCAGGAACAAGCGGTCGCCGACCACCTCGTTAACCGGCAGGTCGTAGCGGAACGAGTATCCCAAATCGCCGTGCAGAAGCCCGCCCGCCCACACAATGTATTGCTGCCACAGCGGCTTATCGAAGCCGTATTCGTGTTCGAGGAATTCGATCTTGGCGACGTTGCGGCCTTCGCCTTGGCTTTGGAGTTCGGCGATATAGGTCGTGAAATAGTTGCCCTGCGGCAGGTTGATGATGGTGAAGATGACGATGCTGATGGCGATCAGCGTCGGGACCATGATCAGGATGCGGCGCACCAGATAGCCGAGCATCGCCTTCGCCCCCGAGCCTTCCCCCTCAGCGCGTCAGCGGCGGCGGGGCGGCGAGCGCCGTCGCCTTCGCTTTTTTCGCCAGCCAGAACGCGTCCGGCTTGTACATGCCGAAACCGGCCCCCGGATCCCAGTTGTACATCCCTCTCGGCGGCACATTGCGCAACCCGTCGCCGACGACGACCGGCTGCAGCACGCCGCCGACCAGACCGATCGTGTAGACCTTGTCGGCCCAGATCGCGAGCATCTTTTGCCAAATCGCCCGCCGCTCGTCGGGGCCGGCAGCGGCGAGCCAGTCGCGATAGAGCCGAAGCAAGCGAACGGCGGAGGCCACATCGGGCTTTTTGCCAGCTTTCCCGCCGGTCTCCGCATATTGCCCCCATTTCGGCCATTGCAGCTGTTCCTGGGTCGTCGGGGCAAATTCGGACGGCGGCATGTCGGCGGTGGCAAGGCCGTTCTCGATCCCCTTGTCGATCGCCATCAGCGTGTCGCCGCTGAACACGCGCCGGCGAAACAGGGTCAGCTGCATCGGCCGGGTGAACAGGCTGATGCCGATATGCCGCCAGGAATCCCGTATCAGCTCGAGCACGTCGGTGCGGTCGACCGATTCGCCGGAGCTTTCGACGATGATCCGCATCGGCCGGCCGTCCGGCAGCAGGCGGGTGCCGTCGCTGTCGCGCTTCGCCAGCCCCAGCCCGTCGAGCAGGCGATTGGCCTCGGCCAGATCGAATTGCGCCCAGGCTGCGCGGTCCGGCGCATTGTACAGCGGGCTTTGCGGCAACAGCGTGTTCTGGCCCTCGATCGCCAGGCCGAAATAGATGACCTGGTTGATCTCGTGCCGGTTGACGGCGAGCGACAGCGCCCGGCGGAACGCCGGCTTGCGCACCAGCGCCCGCCAGACCGGGTCGTTGACGTTGAGGTTCGGATAGAGCGCGAGCTGACTGCCCGGCCCGGTGCGCCACAGCCGCACCTTGTAACGGTTGCGCGCCTCGGCCGATTTCAGAAAGGTGTAATTGTCGAAATCGAGATAGCGGGCCTGCAGGTCGCTTTCGCCGGCGCCGGTCATTGCCGGGATGATCTTCGCGTCGGCCATGCTGAGGACCACGCGATCCATATAAGGCAGCTGCTGGCCCGCCTTATCGACCCTGTAATAATAAGGATTTCGGACAAAGATATAACGATCAGACGGCGGTTTTGTCTTTAATATCCAAGGTTCCAAGGTCGGCAATTTCGGATTGTTGTTCCGGTACATCACCAAATATTTATCGAACAGCGTCGTCCAGTTGCGTTTCTTGGACTTCTTGACGAGGGCGCGGAGCTTCGCCTTGTCGGCAAAATCCATATGATATTGCTTCATGTAATGTGCCGGGCAATAGATGAACAGCGGATCGGGCCCGGCGAGGGCCGGCAGAAAAAGCGGATTCGGCCGCGACCAGCTGTAGCGCACCGTGGTGTCGTTCAGCACCTCGAATTGCGGCGCCTCGCCGTCTGCCAGCAACGCCGTCGGCAGGCCTCCCGGCGACAATTTCCGGTTTTCCGCCACAGCCTTGAACCAGAATTCGAAATCCTTGGCGGTGAAGGGGCGGCCGTCGGACCATTTTTGCCCGGCGCGCAGGTGCAGCGTGAAGATGCGGCCGTCTTTCACGTCGAGCGATTGCAGGATGTCCGGAACGAGATCGAGCGAGGGCGTATAGGCAACGAGCCGGGCATAGCCGTAGACCACCATCATCTTGGTGTCCTTCGGCGAGGCCATCAGCATGTGCAGCGTGCCGCCGGGTCTGCCGATCGTCTCGGCCTTGGCGACGGCCGGCTGCTGCGGCAGCCGGTCGGCAACCGGCGGCAGCCTGCCTTGCGCCACTGCCGCCCGGAAATAGGGCGTCTCCTTGAACTCGGCGCGCGACGGGGCGGCAAGGGCGAGAAGCGCGGCGAGGGCGAGGCCGAGGCGCTCGATCGCGGGCACGGCGGCGCCGCGGCGGTAGGTCCGGAGCGGCTTCACGCCGAGGCGAAGCCCGGCTGCCGGGCGCCGGCGAGCGCCGGCGCGGCGGTCGCCTCGACGAGGTGGCCAGCGGCGATTTCGATCAGCCGCAACCCATTGCCGGCTTCACGGCGAAACGGCACCGGCCATTGGGCGGGATCGGAGGCCTTGTCCGCCATCAGCCGATGAAAATCGAGGCGGTGCCCGGGGTCCGGAGCCGGCACCGCGGCGAGCAGCGCCTGCGTATAGGGATGCACGGGTTCGCGGAAGAGGCTCTCGCGGTCGGCGATCTCGACGATGCGGCCGGCGCACATCACGGCGATGCGGTCGGCGATGTAGTCGACCACCGCCAGGTTATGGGAGATGAACAGATAGGTCAGCGACAGCCTCTCCTGAAGGTCAATCAAGAGGTTCAGGATCTGCGCCTGGATCGACACGTCGAGGGCGGAGACGGGTTCGTCGCAGATGACGAGATCGGGCCGCAAGGCAAGCGCGCGGGCGATGCCGATGCGCTGCCGCTGGCCGCCCGAAAAGCTGTGCGGATAGCGCTTCAGATGACGCAAATCGAGGCCGACGAGATTGACCAGTTCGTGCACCATCTCGCGCCGCGTGCGCGAGGTGCCGACGCCGTGGATCACCAGCGGCTCGGCGATGATGTCGAACACCGTCATTCGCGGGTTGAGCGAGCCGAACGGGTCCTGGAAGATGTATTGCACATGCCGGCGGAAGCGCTTCAGCCCCTCGCCGTCGAGCGCCAGCACGTCGATCGGCTTGCCACGATCGTTGAAGGTGACGGAGCCGCTGTCGGGCCGCACCGCCCGCAACAGGATCTTGCTCAAGGTCGTCTTGCCGCAGCCGCTCTCGCCGACCAGCCCCAAACATTCACCGCGCTCGACCCGGATGCTGACATTCTCGACGGCGGTGACGCGCGGGGCCGCGCCGGCGGTCGAAAAAAGCCCGCCCTTGCGGCTCGAATAGGCCTTGCCGACCGAGACGCATTCGAGCAGCGGCCCTGCCGCCCCTTCCGGCCACTCCTGCTTTTCGGCCATCAGATGCGGCGCCTCGCCCGGCGGGATCTCGCGGATCGGCACGAGACGCTCGCCCGGCTTCATGTCGAAGCGCGGGACGGCGCGCAACAGCGCCTTCAGGTAAGGATGCTCAGCGCGCGCGAAGATGTCGTCGAGCGTGCCGCTCTCCATGATCTCGCCGCGGTACATGACGACGACCTCCTCGGCGATGTTGGCGACGACGCCGAGGTCGTGGGTGATCAGCAGCACAGCCATCCCGAGCTCGTGCTGCAATTCGCCGATCAGCTTCAGGATCTGCGCCTGGATCGTCACGTCGAGCGCGGTCGTCGGCTCGTCGGCGATCAACAGGGCCGGGCGGCAGACGAGCGCCATCGCGATCATCGCGCGCTGCCGCAATCCGCCCGACAGCTCGAAGGGGTAGAGCCGGACGGCGCGGCGCGGGTCGGGAAAGCCGACGAGGCGCAGCATGTCCTGCGTCAGCTCGCGAGCTTCGGCGCCGCCGACCTCGCGGTGCAGGCGCAGCGCCTCGCCGACCTGATTGCCGATCGTGTGCAGCGGCGAGAGGGACGTCATCGGCTCCTGGAAGATGATCGAGATGCGGCCGCCGCGGATCGCCCGCATCTCCTTGCCGTCGCTCGGCAGCTTGGCGAGATCGATGCACGTGTCCGGCTGCCGCGGGTCGGCGAAGAGGATCGAGCCGCCGACGATCGAGGCGCTCTTCGGCAGGATGCGCAGAATGCTCTGGCTGACGACCGATTTTCCCGAGCCCGACTCGCCGACCAGCGCGACCGTCGAGCGCGCCCGCACGCGGAACGAGACGCCGCTGACGGCCGCGATGACGCCGCCCGGCGCCGCGAAGTGAACATGCAGGTCGCGCACCGAAAGCAGGTCGGTCAATTCGTCCCTCCGGCGGTTTCCGGATCGAGGGCGGAGACCGACATCGTGATGCCGAGAGATTGCAAATTTTCGACCGTCGCGGCGCTGAGGGCGAGGCCGCGCGCGGCGGCGGCGCGCGCCGCGCGTTCGGCCAGCGCCTCGAAGCCGGCGATGCGGCTGTCGAAGCTCAAATTGGCGCGCCCGGCGCGCAGCTCGAGCTGCATCCAGCCGTCGCGGCGGTCGCGCCGCGTCGAATAAAAGGCGAGCTTCAGCCGGTCGAGCTCGGCCCAGGGGATCGTCGCGCCGAAGGGGCCGGCGGCGCGCAGCCGCTCCTCGCTCATCTCGAGCCGGGTCATCTGATGCAGCCAGGTGCGCAAGCCGAAGACGAGGAAGAGCGCGGCGAGCGCGCCGAACAGGGAGAGCGCGACCGGGCCGAGGTGGGCCGTCGCAATGATCGCGGCGGTCGGGACGAAGCCGGCGGCGGCGCGGCAATAATCGCCGAGCATCGCCGATTGCGGATAGGTGTGGGACGTCATGCCGGGACGGGCGCGGCGCTAAAGACCTCGGGCCCGGCGAGCCAGCGTGCGCCGCGGTGCGCGAGGCTGACCGCGGCGAGCCGGCGCAGAAAAGATTCGCAGGCGAGGTCGGTGACGAGGTGGTGGGTCAGTATGCCGGTCGGCTCGGCCCGGTCGAGCCGGTCTTCCCGGCGCGCCCGCAGGTGTCGGACAAGGCCGCCGAGGGCGGCCGCTTCGCCGACAAAGCCGCGGCCGCTCGCCCAGGCGACGAGATCGACGTGAATGTTGCTCTCGCGCAGCCCTGGCGCCGGCCGCGCGGCAGAGCGCGCCTGGGCGCGCGACAGCCCGGCAAAGCCGCAACCCGGCAGGAGCGGCACGAGCGGCGCCGCCAGGCGATTCCACGGCGGCACCAGGACAGGCAGCGCGCGCGCCCCGAACAGCGCGGCGAGCCGCTCCCACCCGCGCGCCAGATCGGTTTTCGCCGCAGCAAGCGACCGCTCGGGCGGAAATTCGCTTTTTTTCCCGCCTGCCGGCGCGTGGTTCACGTGCTTCCAGCCATGCTGCAAAAAGAAAACCCCGCGATGCGCCGCGGCAGCCCGCTCGAGCGCCTGCTCGGCCAGACCGGGGATCGCCGCGAGCGCCACGGGCACCTCGCCGGCCGCCGCAAGCAGTCGTTCGAGACAGGGGCTCGGCGCGACCGCATCATCGTCTCGCCACCACAGCGTCGCCTCCCAACCCCATTCCGCCCAGCGGTCGAACTCGTCAACCAGCTCGCGCCATCCCGCCCCCGGCTCGACTACCCCGCGCGGCGAGTTCGTCATACCGCGATCATAGCGCCGCTTTGCCGAGAAACCAATTCCTGCAACTCGCGCGGCGACGCGATCATGCGGGCGACGAGCCGGGCGGTGCGCGCCGCCCCGTCCATGTCGACGGCAAGGGAAGGCGGCGGGCGGGAAAGCGCGCGCCCTACCGCGCCCGCGAGCGCCTCGGGCGACAGCCGATCGGGCGGCAGGGTTTCGACCGCGCCGCGTGCCGCGAGGATCTCGGCCCGCAGCAGCTGCTCGGTCTCGCGCGCTGCGGCGAACGGCACAAGGACGGCGCGCGCGCGGGCGGCGAGGATTTCGAGCACGGTGTTGTAGCCCGCCTGGCTGATCGACAGCCGGCAATGCCGCAGCATCGACGCGAAATCGGCGCGGCTGCGCTCGACCCGCACGCCCGCCGGCCGCTCGCGCTCGAGCCGGGCGAAGGCGGCTTGCGGCAGGTTCGGCCCGGCAATGAGGCGCCAGGCGCGATCGGCGAGGCAACCGCCGCGGCGCGCCGCGAGCGCCGCCGTGAGAAGCCTTTCCCCTTCGGCGCCGCCGCCGGCCGAGACCAGCACCTCGCCGCGCCCCTCGGCGGTCTCGGGGGTTGCGTCGGGGGCGGCGACATAGCCCGTATAGAGAAGCCGGTGGGAGATCTCGCGCGCCGGCGGAAAGCTCCGCTCGAGGGTGACGAGACGCGGGTCGCCGTGCACCAGCACGGCGTCGAACTCCGCCTCGACGCGGCGGACGATGTCGCGCCGTCGCGTCTCGTCCTCGGGGGCGACCAGAATGTCGCGGATTGACGACAGGAGGAGCGGCCGCGGCGCCCGCAAGCGCGCCGCGGCGACGAGCGGGTCGAGCTCGAAGCGAAAGGCGCGGCGGCCGAACGGAAACCCCTCGATCAGAACGGCGTCGGGACGCCGCGCCGCGAAAACGGCGAGCAGCGCCTCGCGCCGCCGGGCGCGCAAGGCGTCGTCGAGCGGCGCCCCCGCGGGGCCGACGAAATCGCGAAAGCCCGCGTCGCGGGCCTTGACCGGGTCGAGTTCGACGGTCTCGACGCCGGGCGGGTCGGCGAGGCCCGCCGGCCGCTCGCCCCCCGAAACGAGCGTCACCGCGAGGCCCTCGGCGGCGAGCGCGGCGGCGATATGCCGGGCGCGCTGCAAATGCCCGATCCCGAGCAGATGCTGGACGTAGAGGAGGATCTTCCCGGTCATGGCGCGGCCAGCGGCAGGTTGAGCCGCTCGATCGCCGGCCGGCCGCCGCGATCGAGCCGAAACAGATGGGCGGCGGCCGGCGCGAGGCGGCAGGGTGGCTTGTCGCGCATGTCCCAGCCGGTGGCGAGCGCCAGAAGGGTGCGGATGACGCCCTTGTGGGTCACCGCCGCGACCGGTTTCCCCGCCGCCGCCAGCCGCGCGAGATAGAGGCCGAGCCGGACCGCGACCTCGCGCGGGCTCTCGCCCGAGGGCGCGCGGAAATCGAGCCGCGCGCTTTCGCGCGCCGCCATTGCGGCGCCGAATTCGGCGCGCAGCTCGGCAAGCCGGCGGCCCTCCCATTCGCCCCAGGACATCTCGGCGAGCGCCGGCTCGATCGCCGGCTCGGCGGCCCCGAGAAGGCGCGCCGTGGCAACGGCGCGCGCGAGCGGGCTCGCCGCCCACAAAAAGCCGTCGAGTTCGGGCGGCACGCGCCAGCCGCGTGCGGCGGCCGCGCCGCGCGGGCTCAACGGCGGGTCGCTGCGCCCCTGAATGCGGCCCGCTTCGCTCCACGCGGTCGGCGCATGCCGGATGACCGCGAAGAGGCTCACGCGGCGCGCGCCTTGGCGATCCCGTCGATGACGGCGGCGAGCCGGCAAGCGGCGGCGCCGAGGTCGTGTTCGGCGAGCACATGGCGGCGCGCCGCTTCGCCCAGCCGGGCGCGGCGCTCGGGATCGAGGAGGAGGGCGCGCACGGCCGCGGCGAACGCGGCGGCATCGCCGGCCGGGACGACCAGCCCGGTATGCCCGGCCGCGACGATCGAGCGCACGCCCCCGGCGTCGCCCGCGACGACCGGCAGGCCGCTCGCCTGCGCCTCGAGAAAGGCCATGCTGAAGGCTTCGTTGATCGCCGGCCAGAGGTAAAGATCGGCGGCGGCGAGCCGCGCCGCGACCGCCGGGCCGGCGAGCGCGCCCGTCCACAGGACACGCCCGGCGAGCGGCGCGAGCGCCTCCTCGACCGCCTGCCGCGCCGGACCGTCGCCGATCACCTCGAGCGACCAGGGCAGATCGAGCAGCCGGCGCAGCGCCTCGCCGAGGAGGCAGTACGAGGCGAGCTTGTCGCCCGGCCGCATCATCGCGACGACGGCGAGACGAGCGGGCACGCCGCTCCGGTGCAGCGGGGCCGAGTATTCCGCGGCGTCGATAAAAGGCTTCATCGCCACCCACCGCGCCGGGTCCCGCAGCAGCGGCACGACGCCCTCCCGGTCGGCCGGGTTCAGGCCGATGACGGCGTCGGCGCGGCGGATCGCGGCCGCAGCAGCGCGGCAGCCGAGGGTCCAGGCGCCCCCTTCCCGCTTCGCCGCATGCGAGGCCTCGGCGACGAGATAGGGGATGCCGAGGCGGTCGGCGACCTGCGGCCCGAGCCAATCGGGCGCCTTGTGGTAGAGATGATAGGTGAACCACAATTGCGGCGCTTCGTTCGGCCGGCGCCGGCAGCGCGCGACAAAGCGCCCGGCGAGGCGCGCGCCCAGCCGGGCGAGCCGGCCCTGGCGGCGCGCGTCGCCCGTGCCGTCGTAGCTGCGCAGCCGGGCGGCGAGGATGGGTTCGTGACCGGCCTGCCGCAAGGCGGCGAGAAAGAGCTGCGCGACGCGGCGGTCGCCCGAGGGGACCGGATGGTCGGGCGGCTTCAGCGGCGCATAAAAGGCGATGCGCAAGGGGGCCCTATTTCGCCGCCCAGGCAAGATCGCGCAGCGCCGCCTCGGCGGGCGCCAGCCCGAATTGCCGCGCCAGCCGATCGAGCCCTGCCTCCATGTCGAATTCGCGGCGCACCAGCTCGGCGCCGGCGGAGCCGAGCCGCGCGCGGCCGGCGGGATCGCGCACCAGGCGCTCGATCAGGCGGGCGAGTTCGCCGCGGTCGCCAGACGGCGCGAGCAGCCCGTTCCGCTCGTGGCGGATCAGTTCGGGGATCCCCGCAACATTCGTCGCAACGCAGGCCAGCCCCTGGCTCTGCGCCTCGACGAGCACGTTCGGCAGGCCGTCGCGGTCGCCGTCGCGGGCAACCCTGGCGGCCAGCACGAAGAGGTCGGCCTCGCGATAGGCGGCCAGCACTTCCGGCTGCGGCCGCGCGCCGCGCCATTCGATGCGGCCGGCGAGACCGAGCTGCTGCGCCTGCCGGCGCAGCAGCTCGGAGAGCGGCCCGCCGCCGATGTGAACAAGGCGCCAGGCGAGGCCCGGCGGCAGCGCCGCGAGCGCGGCGAGAAGATCGTCGTAGCCCTTCTTCGCGACGGCGCGGCCGACCGACAGCAACACCACCGGCGCGGCCGGGTCGCTTCCGTCGCCGCCCGGCGGGCGCAGTGGCGGCGGCGCAAAGCGCGCCAGATCGATGCCGTGATAGCAGAGCGTCGCGCCCTCGCCCGATCGCGCAAGGTCGGCGAGACGGTCGTGCCCGGCCTTGCTGCACGTCACCGCCCAGCGCGCCTCGGCGAGCTTTTGCCGCGCCTCCCAGGGGGCGATCGTCCAGATGTCCTTGGCGTGCGCCGAGACGCTCCACTCGATGCCGGCGAGCGCCGCCGCATAGCGCGCGACCGAGGCCGGGGTATGCAGAAAATGCGCATGCAGGCGACCGATGTCCGAGGGCAACTCGGCCGCCAGCACCAGCGCCTGGCCAAAGCGCCGCACCCGGTTCGGTGTGGGATCGCGCAGCAGATCGGCGAGCCAGGCTCGCCGCGCCGGCGCGTAGCCCGACAGCCGGCGCGCCTGCCGCCAGGCACGCCACACGCGCGCCGGCTCGTCGTGCAGATATTCGGGCAGATAGAGCACGCTCGCCCGGATCTGCCGGTGCACCGGATGGATCGCGCGGTCGGTCGGCCGGCGCAGCGAAACGATCAGGATGTCGAGGCCGCGCCGTTCGAGGCCGAGGATTTCCTGCGCGATGAACGTCTCCGACAGGCGCGGATAACCTTTCAGGACAAAGGCGGTCCGCCCCGGCGAAAGCGCGGCAGGCGCGGCGTTCACGCCTTAAGCCGGCGGCGCGCCGGCAGGCTGCGCGAATGGTCCTCGTCGAGCCATTTGCGCGCCAGGCGATTGACGCTTGCCATCCCATCGAGCAGGCCCGGAATGACGACCGAGGAAGGCCGCGGCTGCTGTGGCAGCTGGCGCAACGCCGCCGCCATCGTCGCGGGGCCGCGCCCCTCCTCTTCCGAGAGCATCGCCACGAGGCCGAGTTCGGCGGCGCGCCGGGCGCGGATCAGCTGCTCGAGCCGCGGCGCCCGCCGCGGCACGATCAGCGCCCGCTTGTCGAAGGACAGGATCTCGCAAAAGGTGTTGTACCCGCCCATCGCGACGACGCCGGCGGCGCGCGCCATCAGCGTTTCGATGCGCGCATCGAAGGTGATCGCCCGGATACGCCCAAGACGGGCGGCGCGCTCGGCAAAGGCGGCGCGCCGCTCGGGCAACATGAACGGGCCGAAGACGAGCAGCGCCGGCAACGGGATGCCGGGGTCGTGCTCGTAGGCCGACAGCACCAGCTCGATCAGCGCGTCGCCGTCGCCGCCGCCGCCCGGCGTAACGAGGAAGAAGTCGCCGGCGAAATCGCGGTCGCGGTCCGGCGTCGGCAGCGGCGCCGGAACGTTGCGCCGCAGATAGCCGGTATAGACCATTTGCCGTCGGACGCTGGCGGGAACGCTGACCCCGGCGAGCGGGTCGCAGATTTGCGGCAGGCCGTACACCCAGATGTCGTCGTAGAACTCGCTGAGCGCCGGCACCGCGTGCTTGCGCTGCCACTCGCTCTCGAGCGCGTCGGGGTCGTCCATCACGTCGCGCAAGCCCAGAACCAGCGGCGTTCCCCGCCGCCGCAGCAGATCGAGCATGTCGCGCGCCTCGCCGCGCAGGCCCAACGGCTCCTTGTCGACGATCAACAGATCGGGGTCGAAAATGTCGGCGGTGTGGCGGATGATCGAGGAGCGCATCGCCAGCGTCTCCTCGATGTCGATGTGCAGCGAGAGGGAGACGTATTCGCCGTTGCGCAGCTTGATGACGCCGGGGACACGCACAAAATCCACCCGGGACCGAAAATCGAAGCTGCCGATGATCGGCGAGCCCGATAGGATCAGCACGGAGAGCGCGGGATCGGTTTCGACAAGGGAATGGGCAATCGCTCGGCATCGGCGCAAGTGGCCGAGTCCAAAGCTGTCGTGACTGTAGATCAGCACCCGCTTATGATTGCGGCGGACGGACAGGCAGGTCTCCCTGGCTTATCGGGCCCGGACTATTGCACAGGCGGCGGCGCCACGAAATGCTGTTTTCGTGAAGGCTAGCGGATGAAGGGCATGGCGGCAGTCGTCAACCGCACCGAAGAGGCGATCCGGCCCGGCCGCGCCTGGGCGCGCTTTCTGCAGCCGCGCGCCGCCCGCGAGACCGCCGAGCCGGAGCCGGAGCCGCCGCCGGGCCGCGACGAGGCGGGCACGCTCGAACCGACGATCTACCGGTTCGTCCTGCGCTACAGCATCCCGCAGCAGCTGGTGCTGCTCGGCCTGACTCTCGCGTCCTTTCCTTTTCTTTATTATTCGGTCGATCTCCCGAAAACCATCGTCAACAACGCGATCGCCGGCAAGAACTTCCCGTGGACGCTGTTGGGAATACAGTTTCCGCGGATCGGCTATCTGCTAACCCTGTGCACCCTCTATCTGATTCTGGTCTTCATCAACGGCGGCTTTAAATACTACATAAATACGTTAAAAGGCCGACTCGGCGAGCGGATGCTTCGGCGGTTCCGCTACCAGTTGTATTTGCGGATGCTGCACTTTCAATTGTCGCATTTCAGCCGCGCCTCGTCGGCGCAGCTGATCCCGATGATCACCGCGGAATGCGAGCCGCTCGGCGGCTTCATCGGCGACGCGTTCGTCACCCCCGCCTTCCAGGGCGGCACGCTGCTGACGCTGATCTTTTTCATGTTTATGCAGGATTCGGTGCTCGGCCTCGCGGCGGTCGCGCTCTACCCACTGCAGGGCTATGTGATCCCGAAACTGCAGCGCAAGGTGAACCAGCTCGGCCGACGCCGGGTGCGCACCGTGCGCCAGGTCGCCGACCGGGTGCAGGAATCGGCGGCGGGCATCGTCGATATCCTGGCCAACGACACCGCCAAGCTGCAGCTCGCCAGCTTCGCCAACCTTCTCGGCACCATCTATGACATCCGCTTCGAGATCTATCAGCGTAAATATTTCGTCAAATTCCTCAACAACTTCATCGCGCAGCTGACGCCGTTTTTCTTTTTCTCGATCGGCGGCTACTTGGTGATCCGCCATCATCTCTCGCTGGGTTCGCTGGTCGCCGTGCTCGCCGCATACAAGGACTTGGCGCCGCCGTGGCGCGAGCTGCTGAATTTTTATCAGACCAAGGAAGATTCGCGCATCAAGTACGAGCAGATCGTCGAGCAGTTCGAGCCCGGCGCGATCAGCAATGTCGAACTGATCGCAGAGCCCGAGACGATCCCCTCGCTGCATGGCGACCTCGTCGCCACCAACCTGTCGCTGTCGGAGGACGAACACAGCCGCGTCCTCGACGGCGTCGGCTTCACCACCCCGCCCGACTCGCACATCGCGATCATCGGCCAGAGCGGCAGCGGCAAGAGCGAACTCGCGCAGCTGCTCGCCGGGCTGGTCCGGCCGACGGGCGGCCGCGTCACGATCGGCGGCGTCGATCTGTCGAGCCTGCCCGCGGCGGTGACCGGCCGCCGCATCGGCTATGTCGCCGCGAACCCGTATCTGTTCGCCGGCAGCCTGCGCGACAATTTCCTGTTGAGCCTGCGCCATCGCCCGCTGCGCCCGGCCGAGTACGAGCCGGCGGCGGTGAAGCGGCGCTCGACGCAGCTCTACGAAGCGCGCAAATCCGGCAACATCGATTTCGACATCCATGCCGATTGGGTCGATTACGCGGAGGCGGGGGTCGAGGACGAGGCGGCGCTGTCGCGGCGCATCACCGAGATCCTGCGGCTGATCGATTTCGACGCCGACGCCTACGGTTTCGGGCTGCGCGGCCGGCTCGATCCCGAAGCGCATCCGCGGGCCGCCGAAAAGCTGCTCGAGGCGCGCCGCGCGCTCGCCCGCCGGCTCGTCGAGGACGGCATCACAAACCTCGTCGAGACCTACGATGCCGAGCGCTTCAACCGCAACGCCACGGTCGCCGAAAACCTGCTTTTCGGCACGCCGATCGGACCCAGCTTCGAGTTCGAGGCACTCGCCGGCAACGCCTATGTGCAGGGCGTCCTCACCAAAGTCGGGCTGATCGACGATCTCGCCGATGCCGGCCGCGAGGTCGCCGAGACGATGATCGAGCTGTTCGCCGATCTGCCGCCGGGCCATGAGTTTTTCGAGCAATTCAGCTTCATCAGTGCCAACGACCTGCCCGAATTCTCGGCCCTCCTCGGGCGCATCGGCAAAGGCGGCACGGCGGCGCTTCCGAAGGAGGACCGCACGCGGCTCTTGTCGCTGCCGTTCAAGCTGATCGCGGCGCGCCACCGGCTCGACGTCCTCGACGACAAGATGCAGGAGCGCCTGCTCGAGGCGCGCCGCGTGTTCCGCGCCGACCTGCCGCCCGAGGCGCACGAGCAGATCGAGTTTTTCGACGCCGAGCGCTACAACGCCGCCGCCTCGGTCCTCGACAACATCCTGTTCGGCAAGATCGCGTATGGCGAGGCCGACGCGCCCGCCCGCGTGCCGGCGGTGCTGGCCGAGGTCGTCGACACCCTGTCGCTGCGCCAGACGGTGATCGAGGTCGGGCTCGACTACCAGGTCGGGATGGGCGGCGTGCGCCTGTCGCCGCCGCAGCGGCAAAAGGCGGCGATCGTGCGCGCCGTCCTGAAGCGTCCGGACTTCCTGATCCTCAACGAAGCGACCTCGGCGCTCGACGGCTCGGCGCAAACGGCGGTCGCCCGCGGGCTCAGGGAAGAATTTGCCGGCCGCGGCATCGTCTGGGTGCTGCACCGGGCCAGCCTGGCGCGCAATTTCGACCGGATACTCGTGCTGAGCGGCGGCAAGCTGGCGGAAGAGGGAAGTTTCGCCGAACTCGACCGCAAGGATTCGCTTATGTCTTTGCTGGTCGCGGCCGAATGATGAGATGACACGGGATTTGCGGGGGATGGGAGAGCAGCAATGGGCTTGAAGGAAGAATTCGAACTGCTCCGAAAGGTGCCGTTCTTTGCCGAGATCGAACCCGCAAAACTGAAGCTTTTGGCGTTCATGAGCGAGCGGGTGGGGTTCGATCCGGGCAAGCAGGTGGTGCGCCAGGGCGACCCGGCCGACGCCGCCTATCTGCTGATCGAGGGCGAAGCCGAGGTGGTGGCCGAAACCCCGGACGGCCCGATGGTTCTGGCGACGCTCGGCGCCAACGAGATCGTCGGCGAGATTGCGATCCTGTGCAACGTGCCGCGCACCGCGACGGTGCGCGCCAAGGGCCGGCTCGTCGCGCTGCGCATCTCGAAGGACCCGTTCATGCGCATGGTGCGCGAGTTCCCGAACATGGCGGTGTCGATCATGCAGGAGCTGGCGCACCGGCTCGAATTGACCAACCACCAGCTGCGCACGGCCTTGTCCGAGATCAAGCATCTGCGCGAGAAAGCCGGCTCGGCCGCATGAGGTGAGCCGGCTCGACAGCTTCATCCGCCGGCTCGAGGCGCAGCGCGCCTGCCTCGATCTGGCGGCTCGCCTGGTGCGCGACGTCGCCGGCGACATCCTGGAATTAGGCCTCGGCAACGGCCGCACCTACGATCATCTGCGGCAGCTCTTCCCGGCGCGCCCGATCTATGTCTGCGAGCGCACTCTCGCCGCCCATCCCGATTGCATCCCGCCGCCGGAGCGGCTCTATCTCGGCGACATGCGGCAGACGCTGCCGGAAATGCGCGGCCGCTTCGCGGGGCGCATCGCGCTCGCCCATCTCGATCCCGGCACCGGCGAGGCTGCGGCGAGCCGCGCGCTCGCCCTCGCGCTCGGGCCGCTGATCGCGCCGCTTCTCGCCGCGGACGGCGTCCTCGTCAGCGAGCCGCCGCTGGCGCTCGAGGCGCTCTGCCCGCTCGCGCTTCCGGACGGCGTCATGCCCGGCCGCTACCACCTCTACCGCCGGGTCAGCCGTCCAGATCGATCATGACCGGGACGTGGTCGGAGGCCTTGTCCCAGCCGCGGCTGTCGCGGTGGACGCGCGCCGCCCGCAGCGCGCCCAACAGCGGCGGCGTCACCCAGATGTGGTCGAGCCGGCGGCCGCGGTCGGAAGCCGCCCAGTCGCGCGCCCGGTAGCTCCACCAGGTGTAGAGCCGCTCCGCCGCCGGCACGAAACGGCGCACCGCATCGACAAAGCCGCCGGCCTCCTGCAGCCGAGCCAAGCGCGCGACCTCGACCGGCGTGTGGCTGACGACCGTCAGGAGCTGCTTGTGCGACCACACATCGGTTTCGAGCGGCGCGATGTTGAGATCGCCCACCGCGATCGCGGCGCGGCCGGCCGCCTGCCGGCCGGCGAACCAAGCCGTCACCTCGTCGAGGAAATCGAGCTTGTGGGCGAATTTGGGGTTGGCCGCCGGGTCGGGCAGATCGCCGCCGGCGGGCACGTAGATGTTGTGCAGTTCGATGCCGTGCGGCAGCTCGACGATGGCGTGCCGGCAATCCTGCCGCGCGCACCAGCTGCGCGTCGCCGGCGCCGACAGCGGCAGCCGCGACAGGATGGCGACGCCGTTATAACCCTTCATGCCGTGCACCAGCATGTGCGGGTAGCCGAGCCCGAGCAGCGCCTCGCGCGGGAACAGCTCGTCCGGCGTTTTCGTCTCCTGCAGGCAGAGGACGTCCGGCTGCCACTCGGCCAGGAGCCGCGCGACGTTGTCGATCCGCAGGCGGACCGAGTTGATGTTCCAGGTCACGATGCGCAAGGCTGGCCCCTAAAATGCATCGGCGCCCGGTCGGGGGGGAAGACCGGGCGCCTGCATGTCAGAAGCGTTTGGGGGAAATCGGCCCCGCAGGGGAGACGGAGCCGTCTCGAAAGAGAGCGCGAGGCTCTCTCCGCTTCTGTGCGTAGCAAATGGGGTACGGATGGAAAAAAAGAAAGCGCGTTTCATGCATGCCGGTCGCGGCGAAATTGCATGCGATGGGGTGGAACTTATTTACCTTTCAGCTAGGCCGCGCGCACCCCGGCAGCCATTCCCGCAAGCGCTGTGCGGCACGCCTCGCCAAAGGCAGAGAACAGCGCCCGCGACAGCGGATTTTCGAGCGGTTTATACTCCGGATGCCACTGCACGCCAACAACAAAACGCGCTTTCGGCAGGCTGACCGCCTCGATCTGCCCGTCGGGCGCGACCGCCTCGACGAAGAGCCCGGGGGCGGGCCGGTCGATGCCCTGCGAATGCAGCGAATTGACCATCGCCTCTTCCGCCCCGGCGAGCGCGGCGAGCACACCGCCCGGCAACAGCCGCACCGCGTGCGCCGGTCCGTAGGGGCCTCCCGGCATGTCCTTGCGGGCGCGGTGGTTGAGCCGGCCGGGAAGCTCGTGGACGCGCTGGTGCAGGCTGCCGCCGAGCGCCACGTTCAATTCCTGGATGCCGCGGCAGATCGCGAGGACCGGCAGGTCGCGGCGCACCGCGGCGCGGATCAGCGGCAGGGTCGTCGCGTCGCGCTCGCGGTCGTGCATCGTGCCCTCGGGGCTCGGCGCGCCGGCATAGTGCTCGGGGTGGACGTTGGACGGGCTGCCGGTCAAGAGCAGCCCGTCGATGACATCGACGAGTTCGCTCAGGTCGAGTTGCGAGCCGACGGCCGGGATCACCACCGGCAGGCAGCCGATCGCCTCGATCACCGCTTTCGGGTATTTCTCATTGACCGTGTGCGAGGTGCGCTCGTTGATCGTGCGCAGGCAGGCCGGGATGCCGATTATCGGCAATTTGCGGAGGGGCATCGCGAAGTCTTTTGTTATTGGTTGCGGTTCTGGTCCGGGAAAGGGCTCTTGTACTGGAAGAGTTCGGGTGCGAGGGCCATGCCGAAGCGCGCATCCGAAATATAGACGCTTGTCCTCTTACCCTGCTGATCGACGATCGTCCACCCCCGAAGCTGCATGGGCCGGTCGCCGAAAGTCATGGTCAGGGTGCCCTCCTCGGGCTTGGCGCGTTCGACGACGGTGATGCGCAGCACGTCGGCGCCGCGCTCGAAGCGGGTGACGAGGAGGTTCTGGTCAAAGGCGATGTCGGGGCGCAGCAGAAACCAGGCGGGGGTCGCCTTCAAGCCGATCTGCGACATCTCGGCGAGCTTCTTGTCGACGTAGTAGACGTAGAAGCGGTCGGCGATCAGCAAGATCGGCGAGGGCGGGTCGTATTCGAAGCGCATGCGGCCGGGGCGGTCGATCCACAATTGCCCGGAGGCGACCCCGCCATTCCCCGCCACCTGCGTGAAGCGGGCGGTCATCGTCTTGATATTGTTCAGGTAATCGGCGATGCGCCGGAGGTCGGCGGTGTCCTGCGCGGTGAGCCGCGCCGGCACCGGGGGCGCGGCGAAGGCCGCCGGCATGCCCAGAAATAGCGCCGCCGCCACCAGAACCGCGCCGCGCAATGCTCGCATACCGAGGGGCCTCGTCCCGTGCACAGCCTCAGATAATGAGCATGCGGGACCGAGGGTTCAATTGCGGTTAATTGCCGCCCAGGGATGCCGGCCGATCAAGTCCGCGGGGAAGCAGGCGCCTCGGTTGCGAGCGACCAGGCGTACCAGTCGATGAGCGAGGCGCCGGGCGCGGGCGGCGGCCGGCCGGCGAAATCGCGGGCCCGCCGCGCCGCCGACGCGGTGAGGCTTGCGCCCGGCGCATGGCCGGGATGCTGCGCCGCGAAAGCGGCGTCGGCGCGCTGCTGCGCCGGCGAATCGCCGAGCCGCGCGAGCTCACGCGCCGCCTGTTCGAGCGACCAGAAGCTGGCGATCCGCTGCGGATCTGCCTTGGCGCGGGCGAGCCCGGCGCGCAGGACGGCCAAGGCGCTCGCCTCGTCGCGCAGCGCTTCGCGATGCCGCACCGCCTCATCTACCGCGCCCGTCAGCCGCAAGAGGCGCCGGCGCAGCCGAAGGCTCACGCGGCGAGCCCATGGACGCTTTCGAGCCGCGCCAGGCGAAGCTCGAAATCGCCGGCCTCGAGCGCGCGCATGAAGGCGTCGACGAATTGCGACAATTCCCAGGCCTCGGCGGTCGACAGCGCGCCCGCGGCGATCCCCTCGGCGATCGCCGCCATCGCCGGGGCGAGATCGGCCGCGGTCTTTATCGGCGGCAGCGAAAAGCCGCTCGGCCGCTCGCGGCGCGGCGCGATGATGCGGCCGATGCAGAGCCGCAGCGCCGTTGCGTCGCCCGCCAGCGCCATCGCGACGGCCTTGTTGACGAGCGCCGAGGAGGCGCCGTCGATCAATTGCTCGGCCAGCATCGTTGCGCGATTGCGGGTGCCCGCCGCCCGCCCCGCCGGATTGCCGGACTGGCCCTTCGCGAAGGGCCGCCCCGGCCCACGCTGCTTTCGCTGCTTCTGCAAGGATTCAGCAGCCATCGGCATCCCTCCTTCGTGGCCGCACCGGCCGATGTTAAAATACGAGAATACGCAATATATAAGCAAATTATGATTTTATCATGGCGGCCTTCGCCTGGCCGGGAGCGCTCGGGCGGGTATAACTCCCGGCATAAGCAAATTGTGATTTTATCATAGCGGCCGTCGCCTGGCCGGAGCGCTCGGGCGGGTATAACTCCCGGCATCGGCATTCAGCCGAGGAACCGAGACGCGGAAAAAGCCGATCCTGGTCGAGGAGTCGTTGGCGGCCTGGCGCGGGGATCCCGAATACATCGAGGCGTACGATGCCCGCGAAGACGAATTCGCCCTCGCCGCCGCGCTGATCGGGGCGCGCGCATGCGGGCGTCGCCCAAGCGGATCGCAATCCGCAAAAAACTCCGGCCTGATCGCGTAAGCGGGCGTTGGCGACCCGTCAGGCGGCGCGGCGCTCGCCCATGCCCATTTGGCAAATGAGACTAGGCCGACAGCGCGCGGCGTCTTGGCAATTCCCCGCTTGTTTTTGATACCTCCCCGTAAAAAAAGACGCGGGGAAGGTCCGTCGACGTAAAGTTTTTTCTTGCACCGCTGATCGTGATAGGTCATACATAGTTCGCGCCGCACGGGCATCCTCGACAGACCCCCGGCGGCGCGAGGCAACGACCACTCACGGAGTTTCGAAATGATCGCGCACGTAAACGCTACGACACGTATTCCCGCAATTCAAGGCCAATTCGGACCACGTGTCGTGACCTATTCGACTCAGCTTCCGGTCGGTTCGATAGAAACCATTCTCGGTCACGATCCGCGATCGGGGAATTGGAAGCGTCTGCCCGCCGATTTAGCTTACATCTATAATCATCTGCAGCGAGCGACTACCAAGGCGCGGCTCGACAGCATCATCCGGTACATTCGATATCGATTCATTGAACGCCCGATCATTATCGGCGCTTTTCCTGCAATTTCCATTGCAGTCCAGAATCAGACGCCTTTTACCCCATATGCGGGAGAGACCGCGGTAGGTGCGCTCGAATTCGATCTCTCGAAGCGAAATCATCGTGTCCTGGTCGATGGTCTTGGGCGCGTGGGAGCCGGCCTGGAATTGCTCGACATGACGGAAGACGACAAGGTACCCGAGCACAATCGGGAAGCATTACGCGGGTTGATGTCCCAATTCTCCCTACCGGCGGTTTTCTACATTCCCGCCCCTGGCAACAAGGGGTTTGACCTAGAAGAGATGCAGCAGCTGTTCCACGACTTCAATTTCAAAGCGAAATCCGTCCCGGAACGCGTCGCCATCGCGCTCGATCACTCGGACCTCTACATCGGTCTGGCCAATCGGATCGGCGGTTCCCCGCTAATGAAGCGGCTGGGGGGCATGGAGTTCAAGAGCGCGTCACTCGGCAAGAAATCGACGGCCATTGTTGTCCAGCAAAATCTGCTGCGGTTCGTCCGTGGCGCGGCCGAAGGCGAGCGCTTCCTCGAGGGAACGAACAAGAGCGAGATCGAGGACCCGAATCTCACCGAGGACACGCTCGACGACCTTGAGGAGAGGATGCTCGTTTATCTCGAAGCCGTCGTCGAAGGCATGGGTGACGAGAAGTTCAAAGATCGAGAAGGGCTCCATCTCACATCGCCTGGTTGGGGCGCACTCGGCGTCCTCTTCAATGACCTCGTCGTGCGATTGAAGGTCCCCGATTATCAAGCGGCCGCCCGGAAAATCGGCACGATCGACTGGAATCGAGCGAACCTGCATTGGGCCGATATCGTCCGGGAAAACACCGACAAGCACGGGAACGTGAGCTTGGGCCTGGCGAAGGGTGGGGCGCAGAACAGGCGGTTCTTAACCAGGCGACTTCGCCAGCTTCTCGGCGTAGACACCCTGCTCGAGGAGAGGGGCTTCGAGCCCGAGCACGGAGACCACGAATCGGCTCCGGTAGTGCCAGAACTTGTGCCCGCCTAAGTCTCGTACCGGTACGCCGAAGTTCAGAGGTGCCCGGCCGCCGGGCACCTCTGTTCCCGGACAAACCGCGAGCCCCGCCACGCCCCGGGGAACGCCCGATTTCAGTCCTCCCCTGAGGCCGTCAACATGCGAACGCCAATGCTCTGGAGCGATCTCGCGCTCCGCCGAGAATCGCAAGCTGCCGTCGCTCATTTCGTAAAGGGAGGAATCGCCGAGCCTGGGGCCGTATACTGGGTGGAACGGCGGGAAAGCCGCCGGCTAATTATGGCTTTCTTTCGCAGTGCCGCCTGTGGGAACAATCAGGTCCCAGACGCAGAGACGGCCCGCGGAGTTCTCCTGGAGCCCCGAGTTGCAAGTGCGCTGCGCTGGTTAATCGCGCCGTCGTCGTCAGAGGTAGAGATCGGGGGTAGTCAAATCCTCGCGCTGATCTGCCGACTGGCCGACAGCGAGCGCTTTCCATGGCTTGCACGCGGCCGCAAGCCCAAACCGCATGAGATCAAGCAGGCGCTTCGCGCCACGAGCGCGCTGCACGCCGCCCAGTCGATGCAAACGGAACGGCGCGCCTACGGCAAAGCGGTCGAGGGGCTCTTGCGCGATCGCTTGCTTCAGTTGGGGCATCGGCTGCTCAGGACCCCCAACGGGGGCAGGATCACCGCACCGATGCACATGCCGGGAGCCAAATCGTTCTATGGCGAGTGTTCCGTGCACGGCCGCCGGACCGATCTGCTGATCGGCTTGTCGGACGGGCGCGCCGTGGCGGTCGAAGCCAAGGGTTCGAGTTCGGTCGTCAACAGCGTCAAGCGGGTACTCAACGACACCGCCGCCAAGGCGCGGCATTGGCGCGAGAGGTTCGGCGAAACGCTGGTTCCGGTAGCGCTGCTTTCCGGCGTGTACGGCATCGACAGCCTACGCAGCGCGCAGGCGAGCGGCCTCTACCTCGTCTGGTCGCACGAGCTCGACAGCTTCGTCGATTGGCTCGCGAGCCAATGACGCTCCCAGCCAGCCCATGTTTCGAACGGACGGACACAGCTCCTCGTCACCCCCGCGCAAGCGGGGGTCCAGGGCAACCGTCTCGTCGCCCGCTCTGGGTTCCCGCTTTCGCGGGAACGACGATCTGTTTGGTCGGATAGCGCTCTAGGGTCGCGGATCAAAAATTCGCATCATCAGGTTCTGCCCCGCCATTGCCAGGAGCCCGGAGGGCGACGAGGCAATCTCGTGCAATTCCTGCATGATGCGCCATGAGATTGCTTCGCTGCGCTCGCAATGACAGGCTCGATTTAGGCCCGCCTCGCGCCTTTACTCGGCGAGGGCGGATTGCGGCAGGGGGCGGCGTTCCGCGAAGCGGGCGCGGGCCGCCTCGATATCGGCGAGCGTCGGCAGGCTCGCCTCATTGCCGAGGTGCTGGATCGCGTGCGCCGAGGCGGCGCGGGCGAAGCGGAAGTGGTCCTCCCATGAGGCGGCGGGGTCGGTCAGCCAGGAATAGACGTAGGCGCCGTGAAAGATGTCGCCGGCGCCGTTGGTGTCGATCGCCTGTTCGGCCGGCACGGCGAGCGCCGGCATCAGGCGGGCGCCGCCCTTGTCGTCGTAATAGAGGATGCCGCGCGGCCCGAGCGTCACGCCGCCGACCCGGCAGCCGCGCCCGCGCAGATACTCCAGCATCGCGCCCGGCGAAAGGCGCATCTGCTGGCACAGCCGCTCGGCGACGACCGCGACGTCGATGAACGCCAGCACTTCGTGCGTGTTGGCGCGCAGGCCGCCGCCGTCGAGCGAAGTGAGGATGCCCGCCTCGCGGCAGGCGCGGGCGTAATCGAGCGCCGCATCCGGCTGGTGCCCGTCGACATGCAGCGCGCGGCAGCCGGCGAGGTTCAAGGGCGGGTGCGGATGGGCGAAATCGTCGTCGCGGCAGCGCACGATCGCGCGCTCGCCGCCCTTCGGCATGACGAAGGACAGCGAGGAGCGCGCGACCTTGCGGTGATGCAGCGAGACGCCGTAGCGCGCCGCCATGTCGATGAACATGCGGCCGAGCCAGTCGTCGGCGACCGAGGCCAGAAGGTCGGGCTTGAGGCCGAGCTTGGCGCAGCAGAAGGCGGCGGTCACGGCGTTGCCGCCGAACGACACGGCATAATGGCGCGCCACCGTCTTTTCGTCGCCGGTGGGCAGCGTGTCGATCAGAAAGGTGATGTCGATATAGGCCTGGCCGATGAACAGGGCCTGCATGCCCGTACCCGCTGAAGATTGAATGGGAGATCGCATGCCGATCCGCCGCCGCAGGATAGCGCGATCGGCATGCGATGGTCGTGCAATATGCGCACCAGCCCGCGGACGCGCGATTTCCGGTTGCTCGAGGCGGGCGAAGGGGCGATCCTCACCCGGCAAACACCCCCGGAACCGGGGGAACAAAAAAGCGACTGAACGACAGGCTCACGAACGGGAGGTCACGATGAAGCGTCTGACGCGCCGCACGATCATTGCCGCCGCCCCGGCGGCGTTCGCCTTCGGCGGGCCGATCCTCGCCGCCCGCCCGGCCCGCGCCGCCAAGCAATACGGGCCCGGCGTCACCGACAGCGAGATCAAGATCGGCAATACCGGCCCCTACAGCGGCCCGCTCTCGAACGCCAGCCCGATTCCGATATCGGAAGGGGCGTATTTCAAGATGATCAACGAAGAGGGCGGGATCAACGGCCGCAAGATCACCTTCATCTCCTACGACGACGGCTACTCGCCGCCGAAGACCGTCGAAATGACGCGCAAGCTGGTCGAGAGCGACCGGGTGCTCTTCACCTCGGGCGCGCTCGGCACCCCGACCATGAGCGCGGTGTGGCACTACATGAACCAGAAGAAGGTGCCGCAATTGTTCGTCTCGACCGGCGCCACCAAGTGGGACGACCCGAAGGGCCATCCCTGGACCATGGGCTTTTTCGTCAGCTACCAGGCGGAGGGGCGCATCTACGCGGCCTACATCCTGAAGAACAAGCCGCAGGCCAAGATCGGCGTCCTCTATCAGAACGACGATTTCGGCAAGGACTATCTGAAAGGCGTGCTCGACGGGCTCGGCGCCAAGGCCGCGTCGATGATCAAGCTGCAGGTTTCCTATGAGACCACGGACACGACCGTCGACTCGCAGATCGTCGCGCTGAAGGCGGCGGGCTGCGATGTCCTCGTCACCGTCGCGATCCCCAAATTCGGCGCCCAGGCGATCAAGAAGATGGCCGAAATCGGCTGGAAGCCGCTGCACATCCTGAACGGCATCGCCTCCTCGGTGGGGGCGGCCCTGAAGCCGGCCGGCCTCGAAAACGCCAAAGGCCTGATCAGCGACAATTCCTTCAAGGACGGCACCGATCCCCAATGGCAAAACGATGCGGGCTATAAATTCTGGTCCGCTTTCATGGACAAGTATTACCCGAGCGGCGACAAGACCGACATACAGACCGTCTACGGCGCCTCGATCGCCGCGACGACCGTCCAGATGCTGAAGCAGTGCGGCAACAACCTGACCCGCGAGAACGTGATGAAGCAGGCGGCCAACCTGCACAATCTCGAACTGCCGATGCTGCTGCCCGGCATCACGATCAACACCAGCCCGACGAATTTCGCGCCGATCAGGCAGGCCCAGATGCGGCGCTTCGACGGCGAGCGCTACATCCCGTTCGGCCCGATCCTGAGCGGCGCGGTCGGCTGAGCGGTCGCGCTCAGCGTCCCGGCGGGGCGAGGACCTCGCGCTTGCCGACGTGATTGGCGGCGCTGACGATGCCTTCCGATTCCATGCGCTCGACGATGCGGGCGGCGCGGTTGTAGCCGATCTGCAGGTGGCGCTGGACGAAGCTCGTCGAGGCCTTGCGCTCGCGGCAGACGACGGCGACCGCCTCGTCGTAG
>DATLKN010000045.1:0-172255 GCA_035538335.1 Allostellaceae bacterium | reverse complement strand
CTCGCCGCGCCCGCCGGGGCCGGCGGCGATGACCTCGCCTTCCATCGGTTTTTCCTTTGCCGTGTCGGGGATGATGATGCCCCCCACCGTCTTTTCCTCCGACTCGACCCGGCGGATCAGCACGCGGTCGTGCAACGGACGAAACTGCATGGGTCCACCTCCATATTGTCTCGCGATGTCGCTACGAATTGGCACTCTCTGCTCGAGAGTGCCAACAAGATAGACCGGGCGGTGCCGCGTTTCAAGCGCGATCGAAGCCCGAGGACGCCGTCGGATACCACAGAAAGTCGCGGTATTCGACGCGTCGGGCGCGGCGCTGGCGGTGCAGCGCCAAGCCGAGATGGTTCGGCCGCACCGCGATCGCGAATTCCGCCGCGAGATAGGCGCGGATCTCCGCCGCCGAAATGCCTTGCGGATGCGCCGCGACCGCGCGCAAAACCGCCTCGCCGAGCGTGAGGCGCGGCGGTTGCGCCGGCGCGGCGGAGGGCCGCTTGCCGGCTAGCCGTGACAGCACGCGTTCGGCGGTCTCGAGTTCGGCGAGCAGCTCTCGCAACCGCGCACGCTCGGCGTCGAGTTTGGTCAACTCTTCGAAAAGGCGTTCTTTCTCTCGCAAAAGCATGAGCTCTATCGGCATGCCTCCGCCCTTTGTCTTGCCTCCCAAGGGATGCTGCCGTTTCCCTTAGATGGATATCGCGATGCCAAAGGGAAAGCGCCGGCCCGACTCGCTTCGGCCGCCGATTCCGCTCTTGACGCTCGTGCACGGCGGGCCCACTATCATTAGTGTCGTTAACTTGCGAGGAGGGTGTTGAAGCGACATGACGCCACCCGGGACGTGCAAGTTGCCGACCCCTCGGCATCGGCAACCGAGCGGAAAGCCCGAGAGACAACTCGGCCCTTAGGTCCGAGTGCGAAGTTCGGCTTCGCAAAACAGCGACCCCCGTCCGATGCCTTGGCACGCGGGGGTCTTTGATTCAGGCGCCTGCCGGTACTAGGGTCGCGCCTCGGCCACACCGCACCGGAAAAGGCGACATGCCGGCGACCTTTCTCGACAGCTCCGGCCCGACCTCGCGGATCTATTTCTCGCAGCGCCTGCGCCTGCATTACGTCGATTGGGGCAATCCCGAAGCGCCGCCCTTGCTGCTGCTGCACGGCGGGCGCGACCATTGCCGCAACTGGGACTGGGTCGCCGCCGCCTTGCGCCGCGACTGGCACATATTGGCGCCGGATCTGCGCGGCCACGGCGACAGCCAGTGGTCGCCCGACGGCAATTATTCGATCGCCGGCTATGTCTACGACCTGGCGCAGCTGATTCATCAGCAGGAATTGGCGCCGGTGAGCATCCTCGCCCATTCCTTGGGCGGCATGATCGCGCTGCGCTATGCCGGGATCTATCCCGAGAACGTGCGCCGGCTCGTCGCGATCGAAGGCCTCGGCGCCTCTCCCAGGCGCCGCGCCGAGCGGGCGAAGCAGCCGATCGCCGAGCGCATGCGCGCCTGGATCGCCGAGCAGCGCACCCTCTCCGGGCGGCTGCCTCGCCGCTACCCGACGATCGAGGACGCCTTCCGCCGCATGCAGGAGGCGAACCGCCACCTCTCGGCCGAGCAGGCGCGGCACCTGACGCAGCAGGGCGTCAACCAGAACGAGGACGGCACCTACAGCTGGAAATTCGACAATTACGTGCGCGCCGAGCCGCCCTACGACATGACCGCCACCGAGGTCGAGCAATTGTGGGGCGCGATTTTGTGCCCGACCTTGCTCGTCTACGGCCGCGAGAGCTGGGCCTCCAACCCCGGCGAAGACGGCCGCGCCCAGCATTTTCGCACCGCCCGCGTCGTCACTTTCGAGAGCGCCGGGCACTGGGTGCACCACGACCGCCTCGACGCGTTTCTCGAATTGGTCGGCCCGTTCTTCCGGGGAGAATAGCGTCCGCGGGGGCTGCTTCGGCGTGGCCTGGTGCCCGTGCCCTCCTAGCGCGTATTGCCGAACAGCGGATAGACGACCTCGTCGCCAGGCTTGATCCCGAACAGCGCCGCGGCGCCGCCATTCAACTCGATGACGGCGCGCACCGGAGCGTGCGCGCGGATGATGGCGAGCGATTCCGGCACCGCATTGGTATGGATGTTGACGATCCGGCCGTGCGCATCGACGAACAGCATGTCGAGCGGGATCAGCGTGTTCTTCATCCAGAACATCGCCACAGTCGGCTGCTTGTAGATGAACAGCATGCCGGCGTCGGGCGCGAGCCGGTGCCGGTACATCAGACCCTGCTCCATCTGCGGCTCGGTTTCGGCGATCTCGATGTCGAAGCGGCGCGGGCCCTGCGCGCTGTGGATCACGAGGCTCGATTTGGCGAAATGCTGCAGCTGCGCGCCGGCCGGGCAGCCGGCCAGCGCGATCGCCCCGGCGGCGACAACGACAAGAAGGAACGGGCGCAGCATCATGCGGATTCCGCGAATGGGGAAAAGGCGGTAGATGTGGGGCCGCGAGGGCAAACTTGGTTGGGTCATGGGGCGATCCGATAGCGAGCGGCGGGATTTCGGTCAATCGCTGACCGATCTCTGCTGCCGGGTCGGCTACCGCGCCGCCTTCGCGGCGCTTCGCGTGTGGTGGTGGCTGCGCCGGCCGCGCGCGTCGGGCGCCGCGGTCGCGTTGTGGAACGGCGACAGCCTGCTGCTCGTGCGAACCTCCTACCGCCGCCGCTGGGAACTGCCGGGCGGCGGCGTGCGCACCGGCGAGAGCCCGCTGACCGCGGCGTTGCGCGAGGCGCAGGAGGAAGTCGGCATCGCCCTCGCACCGGAGCGCCTGAAGCCGCCGCTCGTCATCGAAAATTATTTCGAGCATCGCCACGACCGCGTGCATCTCTATGAATCCGAACTCGGCCCCGGCGTCGCGCCGAGTGTCGATCGCCGCGAGATCGTCGCGGCGCGGTATTTCGATCGCTTCGAGCGGCCGCGGGTCGCGCTGACGCCACTGGTGCGCCGATATCTGCGGGGCCGCGAGAAACTTGTGGCAACGAGCGAGGATGCCCGATGATGCGCGCAAACCTGCACCCGGCAACGCTCGCCGCCCAGGCTATGGGGGCGATCGACGAGGCGACGGGGGCGGTCGTCCTGCCGATCCAGCCGGCGACGACGTTTTTGCGCGACCCCGACAACCAGTACCGCCGGGGACGCAGCTACGGCCGCGCCGACAACCCCGGCTTCGACCAGCCGGAGGCATTGCTCAGCGCCCTCGAAGGCGGCGCGGCCTCGCTCGTCTTTTCCTCCGGCATGGCGGCCGCGGCGGCGGTGTTTTCGAGCCTGGAGGCGGGCGCCCGCGCGGTCGCGCCGCGTGTCATGTATTGGGGTCTGCGCGCCTGGCTCACCCGTTTTGCCGCCGCCACCCGGCGCCGGATCGACTTCGTCGACGCAACCTCGCTCGACGCCATCGCGCGCACCGTCGCCGAAGCGCCGACGCGCCTGCTGTGGATCGAGACGCCGGCCAACCCGCTGTGGTCGATAACCGACATCGCCGGCGCCGCCGAGATCGCGCACCGGGCGGGCGCTGCCCTCGCCGTCGACAGCACCGTCGCGACACCCGTCCTCTCGCGTCCGATCGAGCACGGCGCCGACATCGTCATGCATTCCGCGACGAAGTATCTGAACGGCCACAGCGACGTCATCGCCGGCACGCTGACGACGGCGAAAAAGGATGCGATGTGGGAGCGGATCGTCGTCGAGCGCAGCGGCGGCGGCGCGATCCTCGGCAGCTTCGAGGCTTTTCTGCTGCTGCGCGGCATGCGCACGCTGTACCTCCGGGTCAAGCGCGCCTCGCACTCGGCGCAGCAAATCGCCGAGCATTTTGCGGCCGACCCGCGCATCGCGGCGGTGCTCTATCCGGGCCTCTCTGATTTTCCCGGGCATGCCGTCGCGGCGCGGCAGATGCAGGGCGGCTTCGGCGGCATGCTCAGCATCCGGGTCAAGGGCGGCGAAGCGGCGGCGGTCGGGGCGGCGGCGCGGGTCGAATTGTGGAAGCGGGCGACCTCCTTGGGCGGCGTCGAAAGCCTCGTCGAGCATCGCGCCTCGATCGAGGGCAGGGACAGCCCGGCGCCGCCCGACCTGTTGCGCCTCTCGGTCGGCATCGAAGATCCGCAGGATTTGATCGCCGATCTCGACCGGGCGCTCGGGACGCGCTAGCGTCAGCCGATTTCCATCGAGGGAGGAACGAGAATGATCATCGAGATGCGCACCTACACGCTCAACCCCGGCTCCATTGCGACGTTCGAGGAGCGCTTCGGACAAGCGCTGCCGGTGCGCCAGAAAGTGTCGCCGCTCGCCGCCTTCTGGCACACCGAGGTGGGGCCGTTGAACCGGGTCATCCATGTCTGGCCCTATGACAGCCTCGACGCGCGCACCCGGCAGCGCGCGGCGGCGACAAAACTCGAAGGCTGGCCGCCGAACGTACGCGAATTCGTCGTCGACCAGACGAGCGAGATCTTTCTGCCGGCGCCGTTTTCGCCGGCGCTCGAACCGCGCAAGCTGGGCGGCATCTACGAGATCCGCATGTACACCTTCAAGCCCGGCGCGATCCCCGAGGTGATCGAGCGCTGGTCGAAGGCGATCGATGCGCGCACCAAGCTCTCGCCCTTGGCCGGGGCGTGGTATTCCGAATTGGGCGGGCTCAACAAATGGTGCCACATCTGGGCCTACAAGGACGCCGCCGAGCGCTTCAGCATTCGCGACGAGGCGCGCAAGCGCGGCATCTGGCCGCCGCCCGGCGGCACCCCCGGCGTGCTGTTGAAGCAGGAGAACATGCTGGTCGTGCCGGCCAGCTTCTCGCCGCTGCATTAGCGGACGCAAGTGGGCGGGATTGCTTCGCTGCGCTCGTAATCACCCCCACCCTAACCCTCCCCCGCTTGCGGGGGAGGGAATGGGAGGGGGCGCGAGGCGCGGAGCGACGAAGCAATCCCGCGGCGACCGGGGCGCAGAACAGGAGGGCGGGCCATGCCGTTTCTCGATCGCGGCGGCGTCGCGATCCATTACGAGGAGCATGGGGCGGGCCCGCCGATCCTTCTCTCGCACGGCTACAGCGCCACCTGCCATATGTGGGACGGGCAGGTCGCGGCGTTCGCCGACCGCTGGCGCCTCATCCTGTGGGACATGCGCGGGCACGGGCAGTCGGGCGACCCCGACGACCCGGGGCTCTACAGCACCGCGGCGACGGTTGCCGACATGGCGGCGCTGTTGCGGCATCTCGGCATCGCTCGGGCGATCATCGGCGGGCTGTCGCTCGGCGGCTACATGTCGCTCGCCTTTCATCTGGCGCATCCCGAGATGGTCGCGGCGCTGATGCTGTTCGACACCGGGCCCGGCTACCGCAACCCCGAGGCGCGCGCGCAATGGAACAAACGCGCCGAAGCCCGCGCCCGCGACCTCGAAGCACGCGGCCTCGCCATTCTCGGGCGCGCGGACGATCCGCGCGTCGGACGGCACCGTTCGGGCCGCGGCCTCGCACATGCGGCGCGCGGCATGCTGGCGCAACAGGACGGCCGCATCATCGATAGCCTCCCCACAATAAAAGTGCCGACCCTCGTCCTCGTCGGCGCCGACGACCGCAATTTCATCGCACCCGCCGATTACATGGCGGCCAAGATCCCCGGCGCACACAAGGCCGTGATCCCGGCGGCGGGCCATACCGCCAATCTCGACCAGCCCGAAGCCTTCAACCTCGCGGTCGGAGAGTTTCTTTCGGCACTCTGACCCGCCCGCAAGCGTCATACCGGCCCACGGGTCCGCGCTGCGCGCGCCCGAGGACAAACTCCGGCTGGTATCCACGGTGGCCCTGGGTCCCGGCCTTCGCCGGGACGACGAAAAAAACTAGACGAAACCGTACAGTTTCGCGGCGTTGTCGCAGACGATCTTTTTGCGGGTCGCTGCCGGCAGATGGCCGAGTTCGCGGCGGATGTATTCCTGCGAATCCGGCCACACCCCGTCGGGATGCGGGAAGTCGGAGCCCCACATGATGTTGTCGGCGCCCAGTTCGTCGATGAGCTTCACGCCTACGGGATCGCTCTGATAGGTCGCGTAGCACTGGCGGTACCAGTATCGGCTCGGCTTCATCTTGAGGTCGAGGCCCTGGAACTGGTCCTCCCACTCGGCGTCCATGCGGTCGAGGATGTAGGGGATCCAGCCCGTGCCGGCTTCGCCGATGACGAGCTTCATGTTGGGGTGGCGCTCGAGGACGCCGGCGAAGATGACCGACATCAGGACGTCGGCCATGTGCATCTGGAAGCTGGTGATGCTGGCGGCCCGCGCGGCGAGCAGCACCTTGCCCGTCAGCTGCGAGAAATCGCGCCCCGGCCCGCCGATCGTGTGGAAATGGAGCGGCAGGCCGCTCGCCGCGACCGCCGCCCAGACCGGCTCCCACCACGGGTCCCACAGCGCCTTCATGTCGTGCTGGCGGGCGATTTCGAGGCCGCGCACGTGGCCGCGCCGCGCCACCCGCTCGATCTCGCCGACCGCCGCCTCGGTGTCGTGGTTCGGCACCGAGGCGAGCCCGGCATAGCGCTCGGGATGGCGCGAGCAGAAATCGGCGAGCCAGTCGTTGTAGATGCGCAGCATCTCGCCGGCCGCCTCGTTGTCGTTGATGCGCATCGCGGCGCCGAGGATGCCGTAGAGCACCTCCGCCTGGACGCCGTCGCGGTCCTGGTCCTTGAGGCGCAGATCGGGGTCGGTGAGGCGCCGGATGCCGCGCTTGCCGTCGTCGTAGAGCCCGGTCGAGGCCATGCGGTCGGAGCGGTGGATCTGGCCCGGCACGTACTCCCGCCCGACCGAGCCCATGCCGTTCATCAAGCCGAACTGCGCCCCCGCCTTCGTCACCCAGACCGGGCCCTTGGGGCCGTCGGTCACATAGGGCATGCGGTCCTTGAATTCGGCGCGCGCATTTTTGACGAAGAGCTCGGGATCGAGCCAGATCAGATCGACGTGGCAATCGGCCGAGATGACCTCGTATTTCATCCTTCCCTCCGTCGCGCCCGCGTTCCCGTAACAATAGGGCCGGCTTGCGCGCCGCGGCAATGCCGGGCAACAATCGCCGCCGGCAAGAGAGGACATGCGACAGCGCGATGCCCGAAAGAGCAACCCGGCCGCTTGCCGGCATCACGGTCATCGATTTCGGGCAGATTTTTCAGGGCCCCTATGCGAGCCTCTTGCTCGCCAAGGCCGGCGCCTTCGTCATCAAGATCGAGCCCAAATCGGGCGAGCCCGGCCGCCGCCGCGCCGCGCCGGGGAAGAGCGCAACCCTGCCCTTCGCGATGCTCAACTCGAACAAGCATGCCGTCACGCTCAACCTGAAGGATGCGCGCGGCCGCGAGCTCCTGTTCGCGATGGCGCGGCGGGCCGACGTGCTGCTCGAGAATTTCGCGCCCGGCACGATGGACGGATTGGGGGTCGGCTGGAGCGTCCTGCACGAGATAAACCCGCGCCTCATATACGCGACCGGCACCGGCTTCGGGATTTCCGGGCCCGACCGCGACAATCTCGCGATGGACATGACGATCCAGGCCGCTTCGGGGATCATGAGCGTCACCGGCTTTCCCGACGGGCCGCCGGTCAAGGCCGGCCCGACCGTCGTCGATTTCATGGGCGGCATCCACCTCTATGCCGGGATCGTGACCGCCCTTTTCGACCGCGAGCGGAGCGGGATAGGCCGGCTCGTCGAGATCTCGATGCAGGAGGCGGTCTATCCGACCCTCGCCTCGAGCCTCGACTATTACTGGCGCACCGGAAAGATCCCGCCGCGCACCGGCAACCGGCAATCCGGCCTCAACAGCGCGCCCTACAATGTGTTCGAGACCAATGACGGGCACGTCGCGATCCATGTCGTGACGGAAGCGCATTGGCAGAATTTGCTGCGCGCGATGGGCCGGGAGGAGCTGCTCGACGACCCGCGCTTCGAGACGAACGCGGCGCGCGTCGCCCATCTCGAGGAGGTGGACCGCCTCGTCGAAGCCTGGACGCGCAGCCTGCCGAAGATGGCGGTCTTCGCGCGCGCCAAGGAACACCGCATCCCCTGCGCGCCGGTGCGCAACCCGGCCGAAATCATGCACGACCCGCACATGCACGAGCGCGGCATGCTGGAGCATATCGAGCACCCCGAACTCGGGCCGATCGTCGTGCCGACGACGCCGTTGCGCCTGCACGGCACCGACAAGGTGCCGACCGAGCCCGCCCCGAGGATCGGCCAGCACAACCGCAAGATCTACGGCGGCTGGCTCGGGCTGTCGAAGGCCGAGATCGCCGAACTCGAAGCGGCGGGCGTGATCTGAAAGCGTCCTCTCGCGCCCCGCTGTTCTCGCTGTTTTCTGCAAGGAATCTACAGCGAAGCTTATTCCCTGCCGTCCCGTCGCTACCCGGCCGACGAGCTGCACCATACAACGCGATTATGGCGATTTTTGTGTTGGCGAGGCGCCGAGGGCGAATGACCGTCCCTGATGCCGCGGGAGGCTTTTATCGAGGGCTCAGGACGAGTTATATGTAGTGCCATAAACTACAACGGAGCAGGCGATGCGGTCGATTACCGCTCGGGAGGCCAACCAAGGCTTCTCGCAGATCCTCAAAGAGGCGGAAGACGGCGAGGCGGTGCTCATCACGCGGCGCGGCCGCCCCGTCGCAGTTCTGGCGCCATATCGCGCCGCGACTGCGCCTGATCGCGACCGCGCCATCGGCCGGGCGGTCGCGCTGATGCGGGAGGGGTTGTCGCTCGGCGGCAGAGCCTTTACCCGCGACGAAATGCACGAGCCGCGGTGATCTGCCGGCCGAGCGACTCGCGGACATTGCCGGCCTTTCCGGTCGGACTGACGAAGGCCCGAATCTGCCGCCGACGTGGGTCCCGGCCTGCGCCGGGACGACGAGGGAATGGGCTCAGGGCGACGGCGCGCCGGCGAGCCAGGCTTCGGCGGCGCGGCGGCCGCTCTCCTTCAGCTGCACGAGGAAGCCCCAGTCGAGGTCGAGCGCGCGGGCCGGGTCGAGCCGGGCGAATTCCTCCTGCGCGGCGATGCGGGAGAGCGAGAGGCGGCGCAATTTGCGGCACAGCGCCGAGCGGAAGACGCCTTCATGCCGGCACAGAGACAACAGCTCGTCGAGCGCCTCGATGTCGCGCAGCAGCGAGCCGTTGACGGCGAATTCCTTCATCCGGCGGGAGATCCCGGCCGGCGAGCGTGGCGCCTCGGGGTGCGCCGACGCGGCGAGCTGGACGAGCACGATGTCGCGCGCCCGCGATTCGAGGACGAGCGGGCGCAATGGCGGGTTGGCGCTGAAGCCGCCGTCCCAATAAGCCTCGCCCTCGATCTCGACGGCGCGGTGCAGAAACGGCAGGCAGGCCGAGGCGAGCACCGCTTCCAGCGTCAATTCGCTCTCGCGGAAAAGCCGCGGGCGGCCGTCGCTGACGCGCGTCGCGGCGACAATCAGGCGCACCGGCGAGGCGCTGCGCAGGGCCGCGAAATCGACCGTTTCGCCGAGGATGTCGCGCAGCGGGTTGAGGTCGAGCGGGTTCAGCTGCGCCGGCGACAGGAACGGCGCCGACAATTCGAAGGCGGCCAGCGCCAGTTTGGCCGCACCCCGGCCGAGCCGGGCGAGCGGCGCCCGCTCGCTCGCGCTGCGCCAGAATTGCGCCAGCGCCGCGCGCGCCGCCGGCGCCCCGCCTTGCGCGAGCCCGTGCGCCAGCACGACGGCATTGACCGCCCCGGCGCTCGCCCCGCTGACGACGTCGAAGCGGACCCGGTCCTCTTCGAGGAGGCGATCGAGAACCCCCCAGGTGAAGGCGCCAAAGGCGCCGCCGCCCTGCAGCGCCAGCGACAGCGGCCGGCGGCGCCCGCCGCCGAGCGGGCGCAGCATGCACCCCAGCTCCCATGCTCCGATGGCGGTGAACGCCGTCGCTCGCCCGATCGATCGCATTGCCCGCTCCCGCCTGTTGCTGCCGGGAGCGAAGGTGGGGCCGCTTTGCGGCACCGCAATATAAACTCTGTAAGGAATGTTAACCTAATAGAGGCCGAATTGGTGCGATGCACAAAAATGGACCAGGATGACGGTCGTGTTCGCCTCTCTCAAGCGGGCGCCGGCTCGGCTGCCCCGGCATCGAAACTGTAGAGCCAGCCGAGCGCCTCGGGCGAGCGGTCGGCGGCGGCGCGCCATTCGGCGTCGCGCGCCTCTTGCGCCGGCCCGTCGCGCATGTGAAAGCGGGCCTTGTTGGCGCGCGACATCTCTTGGAGCCGGGTGACGCGCGGCAGGCGCAGGGTCTCGTAGCGCAGCAGCGCCGCCTCCGGCTCGCCGCCCGCGGCGAGGATTGCGGCTAATGTCGCGCCGTCCTCGATCGCCTGCGCCGCGCCCTGCCCCATGAACGGGTACATCGGGTGACAGGCGTCGCCGAGCAATGTCACGCGGCCCCGTGACCAGCGCGGCAGCGGGTCGCGGTCGAAGAGGGCCCAGATGAAGGTCGCGTCGGCGGCGCCGATGATCTCGCGGACCTGCGGGTGCCAGCCTGCGAAGGCGGCGAGCGCGCGGCCGACCGTGGCGCGGTCGGTCCAGTCCTCGCGGTTCCACTCGTCGTGCTCGGTCCAGCCGACGAAATTCAACAGCCGCCCGGCCGAGACCGGGTAATGCACCAGATGCGCGCCGGGGCCGAGCCAGGACTGATTGCCGCTTTCGACCCCGAGATGGCGGACGCGCTCGATCGGCACCAGGCCGCGATAGGCGACGCACCGGGCGAAGACCGGCGCCTCCGCGCCGAACAGCCCGGCGCGCACGGCGGAATGAATGCCGTCGGCGCCGACGAGGATGTCGGCCTCGATCTGCTCGCCGTTCTCGAAGACTGCCTCGACCCGGTCGCCCCGGTCCGCGAAATGCGCGAGCCGGTGGCCGAGATGCACGTGCTCGGCCGGGAAGCCGGCGGCGATGAGCGCGAGCAGATCGGCGCGATGGATCGTCAAATGCGGCGCGCCATAGAGTTCCTCGCAGCGCGGGTTGACCGGCGAGCGCTGCAAGGTGCGCCCGTCGTCCCAGCGGCGCGTCCAGTGCTCGGCCGGCAGCACGCCCTCGCGCTCCAATCCGTCGCGCAGGCCGAGCCGGTAAAGGACGCGCACCGCGTTGGCGCCCATGTTGATGCCGCCGCCGATCGTCGTCAGCTCCGGGGCCTGCTCGTAGACCTCGACCTCGAAGCCCGCGCGATAGAGCGACAATGCCGCGGTCAGGCCGCCGATGCCGGCGCCGATCACGGCGAATTTTCCTGCGCTTTTCATTCCCGCCCGACCTCCGCCCGCTTGCGGGCTTTGCCCCTGCGCCTATAGCGTTCGACGATGGGTTCGGCAATGGCAAGCGTCGATGGGTGGGCGGTCGGCGAGCGGCTGTCGCCGGCGGGCGGCGTGCGGATCGCCGGCGCCGATCTGTCGCGCCCGCTTCCGGCCGATCTGAAGGCCGCGATCCTCGACGCCTTCCGCGCGCATCACATCCTCGTCTTCCCCGACCAGCAGCTGACGCGGGAAGCGCAGTTCCGCTTCGCCGCGAATTTCGGCGAGGTCGAGCCGCACCGCCCGCGCGGCGCCGCGGCAAAGCGTGACGGCGTCGCGCACATCCTCTCGAACCTCGACGCCGCCGGCCGCCCGGTCGCCCGCCGGTCGCCCGCCGCCAATTATCACTGGCACACCGACAAGCCCTATTACCCGGCGCCGCCCCTCTTGACGTCGCTCTATGCGGTCGAGCTGCCGGCGTGCGGCGGCGACACCGAATTCGCCAATATGGCGATGGCCTACGAGGCGCTGCCGGCGGCGACGCGGCGGCGGATCGCGGGGTTGCGCGTCCGCTTCGCGCCTCGCTTCGAGCCCGAGGGCGAGCGCCGGGAGGTCGAGCACCCGCTCGTGCGCACCCATCCCGAGACCGGGCGCAAATCGCTCTATATCGGCAACCACGCGCTCGGGATCGCCGGGCTCGGCGCGGCGGAGGGCGAGGCACTGCTGGCCGAGCTGCTGGCGCACGCGACCGGGCGGGCGTTCGTCTACGCGCATCGCTGGCGGACGGGCGATCTGGTGATGTGGGACAACCGCTGCCTGTTGCATCGCGGCCTCGCCGATTTCGACATGAGCCGCGAGCGCCGCGTCATGCACCGCAGCGTCGTCAAAGGCACGGTGCCGTTCTGAGCGGCGCCCTTGAATTGGTCATGTCGATTGACTAGTAATTTGTCATGACCAGATGGCGGGCATCGGAATGAAGGCTCCGGAGACGATCAGCGCCAGCGAATTCAAGGCAAAATGCCTCGACATCCTCGATCGCCTCGGGCGCCGCGAATTGCAGCGCGTCGTCGTTACGAAGCGCGGCCGGCCGGTGGCGGTTCTGCTGCCGCCGCCGGCCGACAAGGCCGCGGTGAAGAAGCTGCACGGCTTTTTGCGGGATTCGGTCACGATCCCGGTGGAGATCGACCTCACGGCACCGGTCGCCGAAGAGCGCTTTGCCGCCGAGGACGGCGAGCTTTATCGATGAGGGCGAGGCCCTTGCCGCGCGCGGTGCTGCTCGACACCTGCGCGGTCATCTGGCTCGCGAACGGCAGCCCGCTTGCGGCTGCGGCAACCGCCGCGATCGTTCATGCCGCGCTGGCCGACGGGGTCTTCGTCTCGCCGATCTCGGCCTGGGAAATCGCCCTCTTGAGCAGGCCGGAACCCGGCCGCGCGGCCTTGCAATTCATCCCCGACCCGAAGACCTGGTTTCACAAGCTCATGGCCGGCCCGGGCATCCGAGAAGCGGCGCTCGCCCCGGCGATCGCGATCGACGCCTCTTATCTGCCGGGCGCGCTGCACGGCGATCCGGGCGACCGGCTGATCGTCGCGACGGCCCGCCATTTCGCCATGCCGATCGTCACCCGCGACCGCCGCATCCTCGCTTATGCCGATGCGGGGCATGTCGGCGCGATCGCGTGCTGACGCGCTTGCGATAGAAGCGCCGCGCGCATAGCGTTTTCACGGGCCACAGCGGGAGGGTGCCGATGGATTTCGCCGACAGCCCGGAGCATGCGGCCTTCCGCGCCGAATTGCGCGAGTGGCTCGCCCGCAACCTGCCGCCCGAGCTCGCTGTCGACGACGCGCAGGACCAGCGCGTCGCGCCCGACCGCGAGACCCTGGAGGCGCGCATCCGCTGGCAGAAGAAGATGCATGCGGCCGGCTGGGTCGGGATTTCGTGGCCCAAGGAATATGGGGGGCGCGGCGCCGATTTCATGCAGCAGGTCATCTTCGAAGAGGAATACGCCCGCGCCCGAGCGCCCGTGCTGCCGGCGGCGAGCGCGCTCAACCTGCTCGGCCCGACCCTCATCCATTGGGGCAGCGAAGCGCAGAAAAAACGCCATCTGCCGGCGATCCTGGCAGCCGACGAATTGTGGTGCCAGGGCTATTCCGAGCCCGGCGCCGGGGCGGACCTCGCGAGCCTCAAGACGCGCGCCGAGGACCGGGGCGACCACTTTCTCGTCAACGGCCAGAAGGTGTGGACCTCGGGGGCGCATTTCGCGCATTGGTGCTTCCTCCTGGTGCGCACCGACCCCGCCGCGCCGAAGCACAAGGGCATCAGCTATCTGCTCGTCGATATGCAGACGCCCGGCGTCACCGTGCGCCCGCTCGTGCTCTTGAACGGCCACCGGCATTTCAACGAAGTTTTCTTCGACGACGTGGCCGTGCCGAAGGAGAACCTCGTCGGCCCCCTCAACGAGGGCTGGAAGGTCGCGATCACGACGTTGATGTTCGAGCGCAGCGGCGCCGGCGGGCGCGACCACATGGCGCAGATCGCGCGCCTCTTCGAACTGGCGAAAACCTTCCCGAGCCGGCAGGAGCCGGCTTGGGACCACAGCCACATCCGCCAGCAACTGGCGCAATTGCTGATCGACGCCAAGGCCTTGCAGGTGACGCGCTTGAGGAGCCTCTCGCGCCGGCTGCGCGGCGAGGCGCCGGGGCCCGAGGGCTCGATCTTGAAGCTCTTCGGCTCGGAACTGGCGGGGCGCATCGCCGATTTTGCCGGCACATTGCTCGGCCCCTACGCGACAATCGAGGCCGCGACCGAAAGGGTGCCCGACGCCGACCGCTGGTTCCACCGGGTGCTCGGCGCCCGGCAATACACGATCGCCGGCGGCACCAGCGAGATCCAGCGCAACATCATCGGCGAGCGCGTGCTCGGCCTGCCAAAGGGGTGAGCGACCCCCGGGGGTGCGTGCAGGCGCTCGTGCCCGCCCCTCACCCCGACCCTCTCCCCGCGGCCGCGGGGAGAGGGAGGGACCTGCGTCAGCCTCACTCCTTCAGCGAGACGCCGAGCGCGTCGAGCAGGTGGCCGGTGCCTTGCTCGCGCGAGCCGGCGTCGTCGTAGCCGTCGAGAAAGGCGCCCTGCTCGGTGACTTTGAGCCGCGTCTTCGCGCCCTCGGCCGCCAATTCCAGCGTCGCCAGCGAGACCGAGATCTTCTTGTCGTCGAGGTGCATCACATAGCTGTAGACGAGGCGCTCGTTCGGGATCACGTCGTGATACTGCGCCTCGAAGGTCGAGACGACGCCGCCCTCCCAGCGGCCCTGCAAACGCTCGCTGCCGCCCGGGCGCACATCCATATGCCGCGCGAGCAGCTGGCAGCGGCCGGGCGGGCCGCCGAACCACTTGGCCTTGGCGGCCTCCTCGGTCAACGCCCGCCAGACCCGCGCGACCGGCGCGTCATAGCGGCGCTCGAGATGGAAGGCGGCGTGCACGACGGACCGCAGGCCGGTCTCGGCCCCGCCGCGCATGCGCACGGCCTCCTTTTCCAGCTTGTCGAGCGTCGTGCGCCAGCCCTCGGGCGCGCCCGCCGCCATCCAAGCCGCCGCCGGGTCGATCAGCGTATAGCGCTGCAGCACATCGACCCGCGTGCCGCCGAGCGCGTCGGCGAAATCGACCTCGGTCAGGGCGCGGAAGAGCGGCTTGCCGCCGGCGTCGGCGATCCGCATGTCGATGACGAGCCGCGTCGACGGCGCGACCTCGACGAATTCGCCCCGGATCAAGTGCGCTTCGCCCTGCGGCGAGCGCATGCACAGCTCGAACGGCCCGCCGACGCGCGGCTCGACCCTCGCCTGCGGCACGGTGAAGGTTTCCGGCGCGAACCAGCGCTGCACGTGGTCGGCGGACGTCCAGGCCCGGAACACAATCTCGCGGGGGGCGTGCACGATGCGGGACAGCTGCAGCGGCGGCAGTTCCTGCCCGGCTTCGGCCGGCGTTGCGTCACGGCTCTGCGCCATCGGCGTCTCCTTTGCTGTCGAGGGTTTCGAGATATTCGCCCAGCCGGTCGAGGCGGCGCTCCCATTCGCTGCGGCGGGCATCGATCCAGCGCTCGGCGCGGCCGAGCGCCCGCGGCTCGATGGCGCAGGTGCGCACCCGGCCGACTTTGCGCGAACGCACCAGACCCGCCGCCTCGAGCACGGCGAGGTGCTGCATCGCCGCCGGCAGCGACATCGGCAGCGGCCGCGCCAGCTCGCTGACCGGCGCCGGGCCGCGGGCGAGCCGCTCGACGATCGCCCGGCGGGCCGGGTCGGAGAGCGCGTGGAAGAGGCGGTCGAGGCCGCTCGATCGGTTAAGCACATGCCTTAGTATCACAGGCACAGCAGTAAAGCAATTCCTTTAGTATCGAGCTGGCGGATTTTTTGCTGTAGGGTCTCGGCCGATCCGGGAGAGCGGCGATGGACATCGGCTTTTCGGAAGAACAGGAGCTGTTGCGCGACAGCGCGAAGAAATTCCTCGAGGCGGAATGCCCGACCTCGTATGTGCGCGCCCGCATGGCCGAAAGCGCGGCGGTGACGCCGGAATTCTGGGGCAGGATCGCGGCGCAAGGTTGGCTCGGGATCGTCTATCCGGAGGAATTCGGCGGCAGCGGGCTGGGCATGGTCGATCTCGTCGTGCTGCTGGAGGAGATGGGCCGGGCGGTGATGCCGGGGCCGTATTTTTCGACCGCGCTGTTGGGCGGCATGGCGATCCTGGAGGCCGGGTCGGCGGCGCAGAAAGCGCAGCTGCTGCCGAAGATCGCCGCCGGCGAGTTGCGAGCGACGCTGGCGCTCGTCGAGGCCGAAGCGCGCTGGGACGCGCGCGGCGTGCGCTTGGCCGCGCGGCCCGAGGGATCGGGCTGGCGTCTTTCGGGAACCAAGCTCTTCGTACCCGACGCGCATCTGGCCGAGCTGATCGTCGTCGCGGCGCGGACGGGCGAGGGCAGCACGGCGGAAGACGGCGTCAGCCTGTTTCTCGTGCCTCGCGAGGCGGCCGGCCTCTCGATCGCGCTGCTGCCGACGATCGACGCGACGCGCAAATCCTGCGAAGTCCGCTTCGATAATGTGGCGCTGCCCGGCACGGCGCTGCTCGGCGAGGCAGGCAGCGGCTGGCGGCCGCTGGCGCGCGTCCTCGACCGGGCGATCGTCGCGCTTTCGGCCGAGATGTGCGGCGGCGCCGAGCGGGTGCTCACGATGACGACCGATTACGCCCGGATGCGCATCGCCTTCGACAGGCCGATCGGCAGCTATCAGGGGGTCAAGCACAAGGCCGCCGACATGCTGGTCGATGTCGAGAACGCGAAGTCGCTGACCTACTACGCCGCCTGGGCCTTGGACGAAGGCGAGAAGGATGCGCCGCTCGCCGCGGCGATGGCGAAGGCCTATGCCTCGGACGCCGCCCGCCGGGTCGCCGCCGCCGGTATCCAGCTGCATGGCGGCATCGGCATGACCTGGGAACACGACCTGCACCTCTACCTGAAGCGCGCCAAGGCGAGCGAGGTCGCCTTCGGCGACGCCGCCTGGCACCGCGAGCGCGCGGCGCGGCTCGCGGATTTCTAGTACGGAGGGCGAAATGGCGAAGATGCGAGCGGTTCAGGTGCCGCGGCCGGGCGGGCCTCTGGAACTCGTCGAGCGCGAGATCCCGGAACCCGCCGCGGGCGCCGTCAGGATCCGGGTAGAGGCCTGCGGCGTGTGCCACAGCGACAGCGTGACGAAGGAAGGGCTCTTTCCGGGCATCGCCTACCCGCGCGTGCCCGGTCACGAGGTGATCGGCCGCCTCGATGCGGCCGGGCCGGGGGTGCGCGGATGGAGCCCCGGGGAGCGGGTCGGCGTCGGCTGGCACGGCGGCAATTGCGGCTATTGCGACGCCTGCCGCCGCGGCGACGCGTTCGCCTGCGAGACCGAGACGCTGGTCACCGGCGTCAGCTCGGACGGCGGCTACGCCGATTACATGACCGCGCCGGCGACGGCGCTCGCCCGGGTGCCCGCTGATCTCGATTCGGTCGAGGCGGCGCCCTTGATGTGCGCCGGCATCACCACCTTCAACGCGCTGCGCAACAGCGGCGCGCGCCCGGGCGAACGCGTCGCCGTGCTCGGGCTCGGCGGCCTCGGGCATCTCGGCGTGCAGTTCGCCGCGAAGCTCGGCTTCGACACGGTCGCCATCGCGCGCGGCGCGGACAAGGCGCCCTTGGCGCGCCAGCTCGGGGCGCGCCATTACATCGACAGCCGGGCGCAAGACCCCGCCGCCGCGCTGCGCGAGCTCGGCGGCGCCAAGGTCGTGCTGGCGACCGTGACGAACGGCGCCGCAATGACCGCGGTGCTGGGCGGGCTCGCGCCGCGCGGCACGCTGCTGGTCGTCGGCGTGACGGAACCGCTGACCATCGACCCCGTGCCGCTGATCCTCGGCAGCAGATCGATCAAGGGCTGGTATTCGGGAACCTCGATCGATTCACAAGAGACGCTCAAGTTCAGCGCGCTCGCCGGCGTACGGCCGATGATCGAGATCTACCCGCTCGAACGCGCCGCCGAGGCCTATGACCGCATGATGAGCGGCGCGGCGCGCTTCCGCGTCGTGCTGACGACCGGGTAGCGCTCACACCGTCGTCGGGTCGCGGGTTTCCTGGTGCCAGTTGATTACGTGATTACGGTGACAGTGCACTTAATCCCATGAATTACGGCGACAGTGCACTTAATCCCAGCAGGGTTGTAGGGAGGGAGGACATAAGCAGATGCGCGGATTAAGTTCACTGTCGCCGTAATCTCGTAATCGTGGATTAAGTGCACTGTCACCGTAATCGGGTAATCTCGTAATCGTGGATTAAGTGCACTGTCACCGTAATCTGTCACCGTAATCGGGCGCTTCCGCGTCGTGCTGACGACCGGGGAGCGCTCACACCGTCGTCGGGTCGCGGGTTTCCTGGTGCCAGGCGAGGAGGCGGTGGCGCAACACGGCCATGCCCTTGACGAGAGCGAGCCCCGCGACCGCGATTTCGAGAATGCCGGCGAAGACGCCGGGCGAGTCGGCAAAGCGCGAAGACTGGATCATCGCGCCGCCGAGGCCGGCGCCGCCCATCAGCATCTCGGTGACGATGGTCACGATCATCGCGACCGGCAGCGCCACCTGCAGACCCGTCAGGATCTGCGGCGAGGCCGAGGGCAGGATGATCTCCCACAACAGCTGCCGCCGGCTCGCGCCGAGGCTCTGCGCCGACCACAGCATCTCGCGCTCGACCCCTTCGGTCGCCGCCATCGTCGCGGTAATCACGGGGAAGATCGCGTTGAACACGGTCATCGAGATCTTCGAGAAATCGTAGAGCCCGAACCACAGCATGAAGATCGGCAGAAAGGCGATCTTCGGCATCGGAAAGCCGACCGAGACGAGCGGATCGAAGAACCAGCGCACGACGGCGTTCTTCGCCATCAGGATGCCGATGACGATGCCCGCCGCGCCGGCGACGAAGAACCCGACCATGGTGCGGTAAAGGGTCAGCCCCAGATTGACCGCGAGATCGCCCGACAGCGCATCGGCCCAGACGCGCTCGAGCACCGCCGAGATCGGCGGCAACAGAAAGGGCGTTACGAGCCCGCTCGTCGAGGCGAGCTGCCAGGCGAGGACGATGACGATCAGCGACAGCGATCCGAGCAGGCGCGTCAACGCGCCGCGGCCGAGGGCGCCGAGGCGCAGCCCCTCGCGCGGCAGGGCCTCGACTTCGCTCAGCCGCGCCACGCGAGCCCCCGCCGCATCAGCATCAGATAGAGCCGGTCGGCGGCAAAGCCGAGCGCCGCCACCGTCAAGACGACCGCGAACATCGAATCATAGACGCCGCCGTCGCCGAGCCAGCCGATCATGTAGCCGAGCCCGTGCCGCGCGGCGATCAGCTCCGAGGCGACGAGCAGCACGAAGGAGAGGGCGAGCGCCGTGCGCACGCCCGACAAGAGCTCCGGCATGGCGCTCGGCACGACGACCTCCCAGAGCACGCGGGTGCGGCTCGCCCCCATGCTGCGGGCCGACCAGATCAACACCTCTTCGGCGCCGCGCGCGCCGTTGAAGGCCGACAGCGTCACCGGCAGCATGCAGCCGAGAAAAATTGTCGTGATTTTCGAGGCGTCGCCGAAGCCGAGCCACAGCACCATGACCGGGATCAGCGCCGATTTCGGCATCGGGTAGAAGAACTGCACGACCGGGTTGGCGATCCGCTGCACCGGCCTGTACCAGGCCATCAGGATGCCGATGACGCCGCCGACCCCGACCGCGAGCGCGAGCCCGGCGACGAGCCGCCAGATCGAGGCGAGGCTGTTCGTCCACAGATCGCCGCCGCGCAAGAGGCCCCACCAGGCCTCGGCCACCCTGTCGAGCGGCGGCAGCGCCGAGGGCGAGACGAGGCCGGTGCGGGTCGCGGCTTCCCACGCCGCCGCCAGCAGCAAGAGCGGCGTATAGCGCCACAGCAGCGCAAGCCGGCCGGTCATTGGCCGCGCTCGGCGCGGATCGCCTCGCCGCGCACGAGGCTCCAGACGTGATCGACCAGCTCGACGAAGCGCGGGCTCTTCAGCAGCCCCGGATCGTCGCGGTCGAGGCGCGCCTCGACGATTTCCTTGATGCGGCCGGGCCGCGCCGACATGACGGCGATCCGCTCGGCGAGATAGACCGCCTCCTGCACGTCGTGGGTGACGAAGATGACGGTCTTCTTCGAGCGCTCCCAGATGCGCAGCAGCTCCTCCTGCATCAGGCTGCGGGTCTGCGCGTCGAGCGCGCCGAAGGGCTCGTCCATCAGGAGAATGCGCGGGTCGATCGCGAGCGTGCGGGCGAGCGCGGCGCGCTGCTTCATGCCGCCCGAGAGCTGCGAGGGATAGCTGTCCTCGAAGCCGGCAAGCCCGACGAGCTCGATATGGGCCTGCGCGCGCCGGCGCCGCTCCTCCTTCGGCAGATCCTGCTTTTCGAGGCCGTAGAGGACGTTCTGCATGACCGTCTTCCACGGGAAAAGCGCGAAGTGCTGAAAGACGACGCCGCGGTCGGGGCCGGGGCCGGCGACCTCGGCGCCGTCGACGCGGATACCGCCTTCCTCGACCGGCAGAAAGCCGCCGATCAGGTAAAGCAGCGTGCTCTTGCCGCAGCCGGAGGGGCCGAGGAGGGCCATGAACTCGCGTTCGCGCACTTCGAGCGAGAAATTGTCGAGCGCCAGGACCGGCCGGCCGCGCGGCGGGCGATAACTGTGGCTGACGCCGTCGATGACGATCTGCGCGGCGGCCGCGGCGATGCCCGCGACCCGCCCGGCCGTGCTCCCAACGCTTGCCTCGGACGGCATCGCGCGCGCTTCCTCCTCCCTCGGATGGCGGCGCTACCATAAAGGCCGCGCGCCGGCGCGCAAGGGGCGCAGGCGCCGATCAGGACCTCCGTCAAATCGTGGAGGGTGGGCGTGGCCGATCAGCCAGCTTGCCATCTAGAGACAGCTTTCCTAGCTTATGTCCTTTGAAACGGCACGCAAGGTCTCCCGCATGGCCGAACCGCAGCTTTCGGTGCGTAGCGCAAAGGCGCGCGATCTGGCGCGCCGCTTGGCTCGTCGCGAACGTCGATCCATCGCCGACGTCGTCGAGCGCGCGCTCGAGGCCTACGAAATCCGCGAAGCCGGCCGCGAGCCGGCCTCTGCCTTCTACGCGCGACTGGCGAATGAATACGGCAGCGACGTCGATCTCGAGGCCGCTATCCGCGAGAGCCGGGAGATCAACCCGGGACGAGAACTTTGATCTTTGTCGATACGAACGTCATCTCGGAGACGCTGCGCCGGCGACCGGATCCCGCGGTGACCGCCTGGCTCGTGAGGAACGACGCGGAACTGGCATTGCCGACTGTGACGATCGCCGAGATCGCCTACGGCATCGGAAAAATCCGCCCCGACGAAAGGGCCGCGCGCTTGGAGCAGGGCCTTTCCGCCTGGCGTCACCGGTTTGCCGACCGGATCTTCGCCTTCACCGAGGCCGCGGCGTTGGCCTATGGCGAGATCATGAGCACGGCCCTTCGATTGGGCCGGCCGATGACCGCGCCTGACGGAATGATCGCAGCCATCGCACGCATCAACGACGGGCGCCTGGCAACGCGGAACTTGGGGGATTTCGGCACGACGGATTTCTGAGCAGGCGCACCTCCCCTCGATTCGGCGCTTCGGCAAGCCGGTTCGGCGGCCGTGGATTACGGGGAGTGGATTACGGTGACAGTGCAATTTTCAGATGAATTGCGCCGGTCCGTTTCGGCGGATTGCTCCCTGATAAAGTGCACTGTCACCGTAATTCCACCGTAATTCCCGTAATTCCGACCGTAATTCCGGGACCCACGGCCGCCGTGGATACCGGCCTACGCCGGTATGACAAGAAATAGACTACTCGCGTTACTTCTCGATGCGGCGCTTGGCGTCTCGGATCAGCGACAGATCGACATAGGTCGGGCTGATCGTCACGGCTTTCGGGAGAACCTTAAGCTTGACGCTCTCGTCGATCTCTTTCTGGATCAGCGCGATGTCCGGCCGCATGTCGGGCGAGCGGTAGAAATCCTGTTTCGTGAAGGCGTAGGCGAGCCGGCTCGCCGGCAGTTTCGTCACTCGGGCAGCGAGCGCCAGCGCCGCCGCGTGGTTCTTCGGATCGAGAAACCAGCGCCGGGCGCGGATCTGGTCCTCGAAGAAATCGACGAGCGCCTTGCGGTGCGCCTTGATGAAGGAGGCGCGCATGCCCCAGACGACCGCCTGCGTCGGCCCGACCGCCTGGACGGCGCGGAACAGCACTCGGTATTTCGGGTTGCCGATGATGCCGTTGGCGAATTGCGGCAGCACCCCGATCATGTCGAGCTTGCCGCCCTCCAGCATCGCCGGCATGTTGGCGAAATTGGTCTCGACCGTCGTGAAGTCCTTGTCGGCGATACCGTGGCGGCGGAACATCGTGCGCATCGCCTCGTCGCTCGCCGAGCCGATCGTGTTGGTGGCGATGCGCTTGCCCTTGACGTCGGCGATCGTCTTGATCGGCCCGTCGGCGCGCACGACGAAATATTCGCTGAAATAGCCGGGATGGCCGTCTTCCAGCACGTCGGCGACGACGCGCTCGTCGAGACGCGCGTTGGTGATGGCGAGCGCCAGCGCGGAAGGCGACTCGGAAACGACTTCAAGATCGCCGATCGCCTGCGCCTGGATCTGCGGCGTCGTGCCGCGGAAACGGATCGCCTTCAGCACATAGCTCTTGCCGAGGTGGCGGAAGACTTCCGGGTGCGCCTTGCCGAGCGCCTCGACGAGCGGCGCCAGATGCCCCGGCGTCTGCACCCAGCCGACGCGGATCGTTAGCGGCTGCGCGACCGCCGGCGCGGCAAGCGACAACGCGGCGAGCGCGGCAAAGGCCGCAAGCCTGTTCTTCCAGCTCATGTTTCCCCCCGTTCGTTGCGGGGCGATGATAGCAGCCTCGTCAAGTCATCGCGAAGCGGCCAAACGCCGCCCCGCCGGGGCTAATGGGTCGGCTTGCCATTGCATCGGCATCGTGCGTGCTTCGAGACGCACCCTCCGGGTGCTCCTCAGCATGACGGGAACCTTTGCGGCATATAGATAAGGTCCGTCATCCTGAGCCGGCGCGAAGCGCCGTGTCGAAGGACGCACGCCGCCTCACCCGCCGCCGCGACGAGATTGCTTCGCCGCACTCGCAATGACAACATGGGCGGCCGATCGGGAGGGAAGCCGCAGATGCGCATCCACAATCTTTATACCGACGCCGCCGGGCAGTCGCATTGGCGCGACGTCGAGGTTGAATGGGTCGAGGAAAACCGCAGCGGCAAATTGTCGAAGCGGCTGCCGGCGACCGGCATCATCTTCCGCCAGGTGCCGCCGACCTACGACCTCGACTGGCATCCGGCGCCGCGCCGGCAATACATCATCAACCTCGACGCCGGCGTCGAAATCACCGCCAGCGACGGCGAGGCGCGCCGGATCGGCGCCGGGGAGGTGATCCTCGTCGAGGACACCACCGGCAAGGGCCACCTGTCGAAGGCCCTCGACGGCCGCATCCGCCACTGCATCTTCGTTCCGATCGAATAGAGGAGCACCAAAATGAAGCTTTTGTATTTCAACGACTTTCGGCTCGGCGTGCTGAAGGGCGACAATGTCGTCGACGTGACCGCGGCGGTGTCCGACATCCCGCATGTCGGGCCGGGCGACCTGATCAACGGCCTGATCGCCCGCTTCGGCCAGTACAAGGGCCAACTCGAAGCCGCCGCGGCGAGCAGCGCCGGCGTGCCGGTCGCCTCGGTGCGCATCCGCCCGCCGCTGCCGAAGCCCGTCAACATCGACGCGATGGCGGTCAACTACATGGAAGACGGGACGCGCAAGGAGCCGGCGCCGATCAACGCCTTCCACAAATCGCCCTCGGCGATCATCGGCCCCGGCGACACGATGGTATTGCCCGACGTGCCGGCGACCATCTTCGAGGGCGAGGCGGAACTCGGCGTCGTCATCGGCAAGCGCGCGACGCAGGTCAAGGCGGCCGACGCGATGAGCTACGTCTTCGGCTACACCTGCTTCATCGACGGCTCGGCGCGCGGCCTGCCGCCCGCCGGCAACGTCTTTTTCCAGATGAAGTCGCGCGACACCTTCTGCCCGATCGGCCCCTATCTGGTCACCGCCGACGAGGTGCCGGACGTCAACAACCTGCAAATCCGGCTGTGGAACAACGGCCAGTTGATGCAGAACTTCAACACCAGCGACATGGCGCACAAGATCCCGCGCTGCATCGAGTGGCTGACCTCGATCCACACGCTGGAGCCGGGCGACATCATCGCCAGCGGCACCAACCACCGCGGCCTCAACCCGTTCATGGACGGCGACAGGATCGAGCTCGAGATCGACCATGTCGGCCGGCTTTCCTTCAACGTGAAGGACGAGCTGAAGCGCAAATGGGAGCGGGCGACGCGGCTGCAGATGCACGAGCGGGCGGCGCAGAAGACGCCCGGCGCCTATCCCGACTACACGCCGCAAATCGCCGGCAAATACGCTGCGCGCTGAGTTGATTCACCGCAGAGACGCAGAGGAGGTGTCATTGCGAGGCGCGCAGCGCCGCGGCAATCTCGACGAGATTGCTTCGCTGCGCTCGCAATGACGATAATTTTCTCGCCGTGTCCTCCGCGTCTCCGTGGTGAATATTTCAAAGGGATGATTTGACATGTCGGGCTTTGCCTACGCGAACCTCTTCGCCGCCGGCGTGCCGGCGGCGCAGCCGCGCTGGACCGGCTTTCCGAAATACAATTTCATCGGCGGGCACAACGACCCCGTGCATGTCCCGGCCGCGGAATTGGCCGCCGCCGCGAGCGCGGCGCTGAAGGGCGGTGGTGAGACGCTCGCGCTCTACAACGCGGACGGGCCGCAGGGCCTCAAGGCGTTGCGCGAATTCGTCGCGGCCAAGGTGACGGCGCGCGGCATCGCCGCATCGGCCGGCGACGTGCTGATCACCTCGGGCTCGGGGCAGGCGATCGACCTCGTCAACCGGCTCCTCTTGCGGCGCGGCGACACGGTCGTCATCGAGGAATTCACCTATGGCGGGGCGCTGACCAAATTGCAGCGCCTCGGCGTCAAGGTCGTCGGCACGCCACTCGACGACAATGGCATCAGGATCGACGGGCTCGCGCGCGTCCTCGGCGACCTCGCGAAGAAGGGCACGAAGCCGAAATACATCTACACGATCCCGACCATCCAGAACCCGACCGGCTCGGTGATGCCGCTCGCGCGGCGCCGGGAGCTGCTGGCGCTGTCGGCCGAGCACGGCGTGCCGATCTTCGAGGACGAATGCTACGCCGACCTCTTGTGGGAAGGCGAAGCGCCGCCCGCCATCTATTCGCTCGACCCCGCCCGCGTCATCCATATCGGCTCCTTCTCGAAGACCTTGTCGCCGGCCTTGCGGCTCGGCTACGCGGTCGCCGATTGGGAGGCGATGAGCCGGCTCGTCACCTTGAAGCGCGAGACCGACAGCGGCACCGGCGCGCTCGACCAGATGCTCGTCGCCGAATATTTCAGCCGGAGCTTCGATCCGCATGTGGCGGAGCTGAACGGCGTGCTGAAAGAGAAGCTGGCGACGATGGTCGAGGCGGTCGAGCGCGAATTCGGCACCGCCGCCGAGCTGTGGCGGCCGAAGGGCGGCATCTTCCTGTGGCTCAAATTGCCCGATGCGATCGACGTGCGAAAGCTCGTCGCGCCAGCGGCGAAGGCCGGCATTGCCTTCAACCCCGGCCCCGAATGGGCTTGCGACGGCGAGGCCGCGAAATCGCATATGCGGCTCTGCTTTGCGCTGCCGTCGAAGGAGGAGATCCGCGCGGGCGTCGCGGCCCTGGCGCAGGTCTGCTTCGAAGAGACCGGCATCCCCGAGCGCGGCGCCAATCTGCGCCGCGGCGCACGGTAGCGCCCGCCCGGCGCGTTGCGGACTGGCCGGCCGAGGCGCCCCAGATTATATTCCTGGCTATATAGTCAGGAACCCCGAAAATGAGCGAACATCGACGATCGGCCCGGCACAAGAACCTCCCGGCCAAGCCGAAAGCGGCAATTCTCAAGCGCTACCGCGGATGGCGGCTGGAGGAGGCGAAGGCTCGGTTCAGCGAAGTGGTGCGGCTGGCGCAGAGCGAAGGGCCGCAGCGCGTCACGGTCCGCGGCAGGGATGCGGTGGTCATCATCGGCGCCGCGGAGTTGAACCGGCTGCTCCCCGAAAGCGACCGCCTGCCTTTGGTCCCTTTTATGGAAAGCCTCTATGTCGAGGGATTGGACCTCGAGCGAGAGCCGGACCGGGGTCGGGACGTCGAGTTGTGATCGGCTGGCTGCTCGACACCAATGTCGTCAGCGCGCTGATCAACCCCAACGGGGCGCCAAGCGTCAAAGCCTGGGCGGCGGTGCAGCAGGAGGACAGGCTCTTTCTCAGCGTCCTGACGCTGGCTGAGTACGATAAAGGCATCCACAACCTTGCGCAGGAAGATTCGAACCGCCGCCGCTTTGCCGCCGCGCGAGACCGGCTCGCCGCCCGTTTCGCCGGACGAATTCTCTCGGTGAACGACGCGATCGTGCGCCGCTGGGGCGTCATTTCCGGAACCACCAAGAGGCTGACCGGCCATGCCCCGCCGGTGATCGACACGCTCTTCGCGGCGACCGCGCTCGACCACGACCTCTATCTGGCTACGCGCAATCTGCGTGACGTGCGCGGAAGCGGCGCAACGGTTTTTGACCCCTGGAACGACGACCCGGCCGATTTTCCGATCAGCACGGCCAACCGCGCCGGCTAACGCCGCGGCGGGCCGCCGGCGAAGCCGGGGAGGTCGAGGCCGACGCCGGAGAGATGGCCGAAGAGCTCAGCCAGCCTGGCGCGGTCGGCTTCGGGGAGCGGCGGCGACAGGATCGAGTCGATGTTGCTCTTCAGATGCGCGATCTCGCCGGTGCCGAAGAGCACGACATCGACCCCGGGCTCGTGCCGCACGAAGCGATAGGCGGCGTCGGTGACGCTCGTCGCGCCGCCCTCGTGCACGAGAAAGCCGAGCGGGTTCTCTTCTCTGCCGAGCCAATCCGGCAGCTGCCCCGAAGCGGCCAGCTCGCGCACCGTCGAGCGCAGGCGCTCCGGCTGCGAGAAGATGTTGCGCACGACGAACATCAGAAGCGTGCCGACGCGCGCCTTCATCGTCAGCGGAAAGACGGCGCGGCGGGCGTTCTGGTGCAGCATGTGGAAGCCGACCATCGCGGTGTCCCAGATGCCGTCGGCGACGGCCTGGCCGATCATTCTGCTTTCGGGATCGTGGGGCGAACTTTCGGTGATGCCGAGAAAGCGGAACTTGCCCTTGTCGCGCTCCTTCAAGAGCGCCGGCGCCATGACCTCGCGAGCGTGCTCGTAGGCGTTCGGCGTGACGCCGTGCAGTTGGAAGACGTCGATGTAATCGGTGCCGAGCAGCGACAGCGATTTGTCGAGGCTCGCGACCGCCTCTTGCGGCGTGAGGCGCCCGAACCGCGCCTTGGTGGCAACGACGAGGCGCTCGCGCGGCAGGCCCTTGAGCGCCTTGCCGAGGACTTCCTCGGTGCCGTAGACGGCGGCGGTGTCGAAGATGTTGACGCCGAGGTCCCAGGCCGCGCGGACGAGGGCGATAGCCTCAGCCTCGCTCTTGCCGCTGCCGAGCCCCAAGCGGCTGTTGCCGCCGCAGCCCAACCCGGCGACGCTGACTTCGAGCCCTGTGCGGCCAAGCGTTGTGTATTCCATCGAACCTCCTTGCGTGTTCGAGGCCCGATACAGCAAAAGCCGCGCCGGGCGCAACCGCGCCAGCCGAATGTTGTCGTTGCGAGGAGCGTCGCGACGAAGCAATCTCGTGGCCAGGAAGCAGCGCGAGATCGCTTCGCTTCGCTCGCGATGACATGAGGGCCGAGACATGATCACCAAATTCACCACCGTCTATGCGGGGCATGTCGATCTTCCCGACCGGGGGCAGGAGGCGACACCGGCCAACGAACGGCATTTCTCGAACGAACACCTCGCTTCCGTCTTCACGAAGACCGAGAACGTCGCGCGCACGATGGACGGGCTCGGCTACGACACGCTGTGGCTCGCCGAGCACCACTTCCAGCGCGAAGGCTACGAGTGCATCCCGAACCTCTTGATGACGGCGGTGCATCTCGCGCATCTGACGAAGAGCCTGAAGATCGGCTGCGGCTTCAACATCACGCCGATGTGGCACCCGCTGCGGCTCGCCGAGGATTACGCCGCCGCCGACATCCTGACGCAGGGGCGCACCGTGTTCGGCGTCGGGCGCGGCTATCACAGCCGCGAGGTCGAGAGCTTCGGCGCCCCGATCATCGACCAGAACGCCAACCGCGAACTCTTCGAGGAGCATGTCGAGATCATCTTCAAGGCCTTCAACGAAGAAAGCTTCTCGCACCGGGGCAAGCACTACACATTGCCGCCGCAGGTGCCCTACCGCGGCTACACGCTGAAGGAGCTGACGCTCGTGCCGCGGCCGTTCCGGCGCCCCGTCGAATGCTGGCAGCCGATCGTCAGCGCCAGCCCGCGCGGCCTCGACTTCATGGTCAAATACGGCATCAAGGGCGCCGTCGGCGGCGGCGCCGCGACGATGGCCGAGGGGCCGATCAAGGCATACCAGGACGCCGCCTCGCGCGCCGGCAGGCACTTGCAGCTCGGCGAAAATCTGCAGATCGGGCTGCACCTCCATATCGCGAACACGCGCGAGCAGGCGATCCGCGAGATCGCCCCGCTCTATGAGGAGCACGTCAAGATGTTTGCGCCGCTCGGCTTTGTCCCCGGCCTTACTTCCGACCAGATCGCGGCCGTCGCCCGGCGCGGCGGCTGGAATGCGGCGGGCGTGCCGACGGTCGAGCACTACATGCAGCTCGGCTCGTGGTTCGCCGGCACCGCGGACCAGCTCGTCGATCTGTTGAAGGGGTTCGAGGAGCGCTATCCGGGGATGCAGCACGTGAGCCTCTCGAGCCCGATCGGCACGCCCGAGAGCATCATGATCGAGCAGTCCCACCGCGTCGCCGAAGAGGTGATGCCGCATTTCAGAGGCCGGTAGGCTGGCGTCACAGCGCTGGATTTATGGCCGTCACATGGCTATATCTCCAGCTATGACGACGCACAGCGTTGCAGAAGCGAAGAATCGGCTTTCCGAGCTGATTGACCGGGCGATCGAGGGCGAATCCGTTGTAATCACCCGGCACGGGCAGCCCGTCGCGGAATTGCGGCGGATCCCGGCGCCGGCACGGCCGATAACGGTAGCCGGTCTCGACTGGATTGCGAAACATCGGGTGGGGCGGCGGGCGTCTATCGACGCGGGAACGCTTGTCAGCCGAATGCGCGACGAGGATTGGCGCTGACCGCCTATCTCGATGCGAGCGTCCTTGTTGCGCTCTTCACCGACGACCCCTTCTCCCACCAGGCGGACCTCCTTCTCCGCAAGGGCCTCCCAACCGTCGATATCAGTGATTTCGTGGCCGCCGAATTCGTGTCTGCAATCGGCCGCCGGGTGCGGATGGAGGAAATACCGCGGGACCAGGCGGGAGCGGTATTTGCCGCCTTCGATGCCTGGGCCGCGCAAGAGACCCGCCGAATAGAATGATTTCGGCCGATATCGCCGCGGCGGATGCGTTTCTCCGCCGCCTCGATCTCAATCTGCGCGCGCCGGACGCGATAAACATCGCGATCGCGCAACGGCTCGGCGCCGATCTGATGACATTCGACGAGAGGATGACCGCGAACGCGCGGGCTCTCGGGCTGGCCCTTTATACTCTGTAGTATCGAGCCGTCGCATTGCAGCCGAGGGAGGCGAGGAATGGCGAATTTCGGATTACCGCGGGCCGAGCGGCCGCAGGAGCTGGGGCTGTCGCCGGAGCGGCTGGAGCGGATCTCGGCGACCTTCCGGCAGGATGTCGAGCGCGGGTTCATACCCGGCGCGGTGATGCTGATCGCCCGCGGCGGGCGGGTCGGCTATGCCGAGGCCTTCGGCTGGCGCGACCGCGAGGCGGGCGCGGCTATGGAGGGTGACGCGCTCTTTCGCATCGCCTCGATGACGAAGCCGGTCGTCTCGGTCGCGGCGATGATGCTCGCCGAGGAGGGCCGGCTGCCGATCTCGGCGCCGGTCGCCGATTATCTGCCCGAACTCGCCGAGCGCACGGTCGGGGTCGAGCGCACGGCCGCGACCCGCACGCTGACCGTGCAGGATCTGCTGCGCCATACCTCGGGCCTCACCTATGCCGCCTTCGGCGACAGCCCGGTGCAGATGCTGTGGCGCGACGCCGATCTGATGAACCCGGAGCAGACGAACGCCGAGCTGGTGCAGAAGCTCGCCCGATTGCCGCTGATGTTCGAGCCGGGGACGACCTGGGAATATTCGATGTCGACGGACGTGCTGGGGCGCGTCGTCGAAGCCGTCTCGGGCAATAGTCTCGGCGAATTCCTGGGCGAGCGGATCTGCGGCCCGCTCGGGATGCGCGACACCGGCTTTTCGGCGGCGGGCGAGAAGAGCCGCCGCGTCGCCGAGCCGCAGACCGACCCGGCAACAGGCAAGCGCCCGCCGATGCGCGATCCGGCGCGGCCGCCGCGCTGGGAATCGGGCGGCGGCGGGCTCGTCTCGACGGCCGGCGACTACCTGCGCTTCTGCCAGATGCTGCTCAATGGCGGCGAGCTCGACGGCGTGCGGCTGCTCGCCCCGAAGACCATCGCCCACATGGCCAGCGACCACCTGCCGCCCGGCGTCGCCTATGGCAAAACGACGCGGGCGCGCTTTGGCGCGCTCGCCCCGGTGCCCGAGATGGGCTATGGCTTCGGCCTCGGCTTTGCGGTGCGCACCGCTCCGGGCCGGTCGCCGGTCCCGGGCTCGATCGGCGAATATTTCTGGGGCGGCGTCACCGGCACCTATTTCTGGATCGATCCCTCCGAGCGGATGATCGTCGTGCTGATGCTGCAGGCGCCCGACCGGCGGCTCTATTACCGCTATCTGTCGCGCGCCCTCGTCTATGGCGCGATTGTCGGTCCGCCCGATCGTTGACGAGGTTCCGCCCCGGCGCTGTCGCCGCCGCGATTGCGCTCTCGGCCGGTCTCGGCGGCTGCTCCCATTTCAGAAACGCCCCGCTCGCCGAGAAACCCGACCTCGCCGCGAGCCTCGCCGCGCTCAAGATCGAGCCGGCGCAGGCGCCGCTTCCCGAATTGGCGTCGCACCGGTTCGACCCGGCGCACCCGCTCGACATGGACGAGGTCGCGACGGTCGCCGTCGTCGCCAACCCCGATCTGAAGGCGGCGCGCACCGCGCTCGGCGTCGCCCGCGCGCAGGCTTTCGACGCCGGCCTGTTGCCCAACCCGAGCTTCAGCTTCAGCTATGGAAAGCTGCTCGCGGGCGCCGGCATGGCGGACGCGGTATCGACCGGGCTGGCCGAGAACATCCTGCCGCTGCTGACCCTTTCCGCCCGGCGCCGCGCCGCCGCCGCGCGGGAACGAGGCGTGCGGCTCAACCTCCTGTGGCAGGAATGGCAGGTCGTCGCGCAGGCGCGCAGCCTCTTCGTGCAGGCGGTCGAACTGGCGCGCCAGCGCGCGGTCCTCGAACAGACCCGCCGCCTTTTCGCCGAGCGCTATCGCCGCTCGCGGGCGGCGATGCGGCAGGGCAATCTGACGCTGACCGTCGTCGTCAGCGACCTGGCGGCATTGCAGGGGGTGGAGGCGCAACTGCACGCGGCCGACGAGCAGATTCTCAAGGTCGGGCATGATCTCGATGCGCTGCTCGGGCTGTTGCCGGGCACGCGGCTCGAGCTGCGGCAAAAACTCGCGGCGCCGCCGCTCGACGCGGCGCGGCTGCGGGCAATGCTGCCGACGCTGCTGCCGCGCCGCCCCGACCTGCTGGCGCTCAAGGCGGGCTACGCGGCGCAACAGGCAAAGCTGCGGCAGGCGGTCATCGAGCAATTTCCGCCGCTCGCCATCGGCGGCACCTGGGCGAAAGACACGACCCCGGTGTATACGCTCGGGCCGAATTTGACGATCGGCCTGCCGATCTTCAATCACGGCCAGGGGAAGGTGGCGATCGCGCGGGCGACGAGGCGCCAATTGCGCGCGCAATACCGGGCGCGGCTCGACGCCGCCCTCGGCGCCGCCGGGCGGCTCCTCGCCGAGGAACAGCTCGCCGAGGCGCAATATCGCGCGGACCATCGGAGCCTCGCTCGCCTGCGGCAGGCGGCCTCGGTCGCCGACGCCGCCTACCAGGCCGGCAATCTCGACGAGCGCGGCTATGTCGATCTGCACTCTTCGCTGCTCGCGAAAGAACTCGAGGCGATCAAGCTGGAAGAGAGGATGCTCGAACTGCGCACCAGCCTGCAGACCTTGATCGGCAGCGCGCTGCCGATGCGGGGCCGGTGATGCGGCGCCGGGCCGTCGCGGCGCTGGCGGCGCTCCTCGGCGTGGCCGCGCCGGCATCCGCAACCTCGCCGGCGCCCGTGAAACCGAGCGTGCTGGTGCAGCAGACGCGGCTCAAAAAGGGCAGCCTGCCGCGCCTCGTCACCGCTTACGGCAGCATCTATGCGAGCCCGGCGGCGCACCGCACCGTGGTGGCGCCGCTCGCGGCGATCGTCGAAGCGGTCTTCGTGCGCGACGGCGAGGCCGTCGAGAAAGGTGCGCCGCTCGTCCGGCTCGGGCCGAGCCCCGCGACCGCGGCCGCCTACGCGCAGGCCCGCTCCGCTCTAAGCGTGGCGCAGCAGCTCGTCGCGCGCACGCGGGCGATGCTGGCGCAGCGCCTCGCGACCGGGCAGCAGCTCGCCGATGCGGAAAAATCGCAGGCCGACGCGCGGGCGGCGTTGGCCGCGCTCGAGGCCGAAGGCGCGGGCGGGCCGCAAACCTTGCGCGCCCCCTTCCGCGCCGTCGTCACGACGGTATCGACGAGCGCCGGCGCGCTCGTCGCGCAGGGCAAGGGGCTCGTCGATCTCGACCGGCCGGAGGGCCTCGTCCTCGAAGTCGGGGTGGTGCCGGCGGCGGCGGCGGCGATCCACGCCGGCGACAAGGCGGCGATCGTCCCGCTCGGGGCGCGGGACGCGGTGGCCGGGAGGGTGCTGCTGCGCGGCTCGGTCGTCGATGCCGGGACGGGGCTCGTGCCGGTCGACATCGCGCTGCCGAAGGGCCGCTTTCTGCGCGGCGAGATGGCGCAGGCGCGGATCGTCACCGGCGAGGCCAAGGGCTATGTCGTGCCGCATTCGGCGATCCTCGTCGACCACCGCGGCGCGCCCTATGTCGTGCAGGCGCCGGGGCGGATCGCGAAGCTGGTGCGGGTGCGTATCCTCGGCTCCGACGGCGCGAGGGACGTCGTCTCGGGGCCGCTCGACCCCGACGCGCCGCTGGTGCTGTCGGGCAACCATCAGCTGCAGAACGGCATGGCCGTGCGCCCCGCCCGGCCGCCGGCAGGGCGGAGCAAATGAGCTTTGCCGCGTGGCTCGAATACCACCGGCGCTCGCTGCTCTTCGTCGCCTTCGCGCTGGCGCTCGCCGGCATCTATGCCGGGGTCACGCTGCCCGTCGGGCTTTTCCCGGTCGTCCGCTTTCCGCGCATCCGGATCGAAATCGGCGCCGGCAGCATGCCGGCCCAGCAGATGCTGATCGAGGTGACGGAGCCGCTCGAGGAAGTGGCGCGGGCCGTGCCGGGCGCCAGCGGCATCACCTCGCAGACCTCGCGCGGCTCGGCGCAGATCTTCGTCGATTTCCCGTGGGGCGCCGACATGCGGCAGGCGCTGCTCGCCGTCGATGCCGCCTTTGCGCAAGAGCTGGCGAAACTGCCGGCGGGGACGCGCTACACGGCGATCGAGATGAGCCCCAACGTGCTGATGCCGTTCGTCTCCTATGCGCTGATCTCGAAAACCCTCTCCTCGGCCGATCTGCGCCGCCTCGCGCAATACCGGATCACGCCGCTGTTGACCGGCATCGCCGGCATCCGCCGGGTCGGCGTCCTCGGCGGCGCGACGCCGGAGGTCGAGGTGTCGATCAGCCCGCAGAAACTGGCGGCCTACCGGCTGACCCTCGCCGAGGTGGCGAAGGCGATCGCCGCGACCAACACGGTCGATGCGGTCGGCCGGCTCGAAGACAACGACCTGCTCTACCTGACGGTCAGCAACAACGCCTTCACCTCGGTCGCCTCGGTCGGGCAGGTCGAATTGCGCAGCGCGAAGGGCGGCATCGTGCGGCTGTCCGATCTCGGGCGCGTCAGCATGGGGGCGGTGCCGCGCTGGCTGCTGGTCGACGACAACGGCCGGCCGGCCGTCACTTTCGACGTCTACCAGCAGGACAGCGCCGACTCGCTGTCGCTCGAAAAAGCAGTGGCGGCGCGGCTCGCCGGCTTCATGAAAAAAGAGCCGAGATCGATCCGCCTCTACAAATGGTACGACCAGACCCAGCTGGTGCGCTCCTCGATCGCGGCGGTCGAGGAGGCGATCGTCATCGGGCTCGGCTTTTCGGCGCTCGTCATCCTCGCCTATTTGCGCAACTGGCGGGTCATGCTGGTGGCGATGACGGTGGTGCCGTTGTCGGTGCTGATCACCGTGCTGCTGCTCGCCCTACTCGGCATGAGCTTCAACATCATGACCTTGGGCGGCGTCGCTGCGGCGATTGGGCTGTTGATCGACGACGTCATCGTGATGATCGAGCACATCGCGCGCCGCGCCGGCGTGCCGGGGCTCGAAGGCGCGCAATCGACGGTGCTGCTGGCGGCGCGCGAATTTCTCGCGCCGCTGTTCGGCTCGAGCCTCGCGACGATCATCATCTTCCTGCCGCTCGCCTTTCTTTCGGGCGTCACCGGCGCCTTCTTCAAGTATCTGGCGCTGACGATGGCCTCGGCCCTCGTCATCTCGTATCTCCTGACCGCCTTCACCGTGCCGCTCCTGGCGCGCGGCATCATCGATTTCGGCAAATGGCAGGACCCGCAGCACGGCAGCGACAGCTGGCTGCGGCGCACGCATGGGCGGCTGTTGCGGAGGCTTTTCGCGCATCCCTCGCTGATCGGCCTCGCCCTCCTCCTGCTCGGCGGCGCCGGCTATGCCGCCTATGCGCATGTCGGGACCGGCTTTCTGCCGCGCATGGACGAGGGCGGCTTTGTGCTCGACTACCAGTCCTCGCCCGGCACCTCGCTCGCCGAGACCAACCGCGAACTCGGGCAAGTCGAGGCGATCCTCAAAGGGGACCCCTACGTCTACACCTATTCGCGGCGCACCGGGGCGGGGCTCGGCGGCGACCTCGTCGAGACCTATCAGGGCGACTTCTTCGTGCGGCTCGTCGCCGCCGCGCGCCGCCCGCCGATCTGGAGGGTGATGGACGAGATTACCGCCAAGATCACGAACGAGGTGCCGGGGATCGCCTTCGACACGCACCAGCTCTTGGGCGACATGATCGGCGACATGGTCGGCCGCCGGCAGCCGATCGTCGTCGAACTGAGCGCCAAGAACCCGGCCGTGCTCGGCCAGGTCGCGACGCGCGTCGCCGCGGCGATCAAAAAGGTGCCGGGGATCGAGCCCGCTTCCGTCAACGACGGCGTCGTGCCGGCGGGCGACGCGCTCGAGATCCGCGTCGATCCGGCCGCCGCCGCGATGGCCGGGATCACGCCGGCCGAAATCGAGGGGCAGCTCTACCACTACCTGCACGGCGCCGTCGTCACCAGCTATCTGGGCGCGGTGCGCGAAGTCGGCGTCAGGCTGTGGCTCGACCCGCCGCAGGACCGCCTCTATCGCGACGATCTCGCAAACCTCCTGATCCGGACGCAGAGCGGGCATCTGTTTCCGCTCGCCAGCGTGGCGCGGACGAAATTCCTCGCCGGCCAGCCGCAGATCAGCCGCGACGACCTCGCGCAGATCGTCGCGGTGACGGCGCAGATCGGCGGCGGACACGATCTCGGCTCGACCGCCGCCGCGGTCGAGAAGGCGCTCGCCCGGCCGGGGCTCTTGCCGGCCGGCGTCGATTACCGGATCGGCGGCGCCTACAAGCAGCAGCAGATGGCGGCGCGCGGCATGGTGAAGGTGTTCGCCGCCGCCGCCATCGCCGAGATCGTGCTGTTGCTCTTTCTCTACGAGAGCTTCTGGATCCCGCTCGTTATCATCCTCTCGTCGCTTGTCTCGACGAGCGCCGTCTTCATCGGCCTGTGGCTGACCGGGGTCGAGCTCAACATCACCGCGATGATGGGCATGGTGATGATCGTCGGCATCGCGACCGAGATGGCGATCTTTCTCGCCTCCGAATACCAGGCGCTGGCCCGGACGATGCCGGCGCGCGAGGCGCTCTACGAGGCGGCGCTCAACCGGCTGCGGCCGATCGCGATGAGCACGCTCGCGATGATCCTCGCGCTCTTGCCGCTCGGCGCGGCGATCAGCGGCTCGGGCGACCAGATGCTGCAGCCGCTGGCGATCGCGATCATCGCCGGCGTCGTCGTGCAATTGCCGCTCGTGCTGCTCGCGATGCCGGTGGCGATCGGGCTGGGCGTGCGGCAGAAGTAGCCCGGCCGCGAAGCTCGTCGGATCGACCCACCTCGATGTTCATCGTCGTCCCGGCGAAGGCCGGGACCCACCCCCCGCCGTGGATACCGGCCTTCGCCGGTATGACGAGGAAAGGATCGCCGGCCGACAATTCCGTCGTCCCGGCCCACGGGTCCGCGCTTCGCGCGTCCCGAGGATAAACTCCGGCCGGGACCCACCCCTGCCGTGGATACCGGCTTTCGCCGGTATGACAAGGAAAGGCTCGCCGGCTGACAATTCCGTCGTCCCGGCCCACGGGTCCGCGCTTCGCGCGGCCCGAGGATGAACTCCGGCCGGGACCCACCCCCGCCGTGGATACCGGCCTTCGCCGGTATGACGATCGGCCGCCCGGCCGGGCGGGCTACCTGGTCAGCACGTAGCTCTTGCCGAGTTCGGGGATCAGCACCCTGACCGGCAGCCTTGCCGCCTTGACGGCGGCCGCGACCATCGCCGGCGTCGTGCCGCCGGGCCGCACCTGTAGCCGGTTATGGTGCGGGATCACCGTCTTGAGGCTCGGGTTGCCGGTGCGCAGCATCCTGATCTCCTCGACGACGTCCTGCGGATCCTTCTCCGCCGACATCTGCAGGATCGCCACGTCCGGTTTGTAGAGCCTGCCCCACATCGTCATGTCGAGCGTCGGCGCGGTCGAGCCGGCGAAATAGACGGTCAGCCCATTCTCAAACTTGATCATGAAGCCCATCGCGGCGCCGCCGTCGAGCTTGTCGGCCGTGCCCGAGCCGTGCAGAGAGGGAATGCAGCGGATCAGGATGCCGTCCACTTTCTGCCAATCGCCGGGGCTCGAGCGCAAGACCTGCTCGACCGGCACCTTTCGGGGCTCGAACCAGACCCGGTACATCTCGTAGCTGGCGACCACCTTGGCTTTCGTGGCGAGCGCGATCTCGGCGGCCGAGCCGACTTCGTCGGGATGCCCGTCGGCGACGACGATGGCGTCGACCTTTGGGAAGTCCGCAACCTTGACCTTGCTGTCCGGGTTTGTGACGAACGGGTTGGTCAGCACGATTTTTCCCGTGGGCGAGGTCATCCGGAAGATCGACCACGAGAACCATTCGAGCGTGACCGGCTTGCCGGCGGCGGAGGCGAGCGCCGGCCAGCCGCAAATCGATGCGAGGACGACGGCGCCGAGGATGCGCGCGATCCGCGATTTCGTCATTTCCCGTGCCTCCCAAGTTTTCCCGCGTGCGGCGTAATGATCGCGGTTTTTCTTATCGCGTCCAGCCGGCTTCGATGGCGGTCGCGCAGATGTGATCCGGCGCCGTCCCGGCCAGCGCGGGCAGGGACGGCGCTACAGCGGCTTTCCTTCGCTGCGCGCCCAAGCCTCGCCGAGGAGCCGATTGCTCGGCCGCGTCTTGTCGGCGACCTTCCGCGCCGTATCGGCGCCGGCGACCGGCAGGCCGGCGGGATCGATGAGGCCCAGCTGCACCAGCACCGAGGCCTGGTCCCAATAGATGTGCTCGTGCGCGACCTTGCCGCCCTCGAACTTGACGATCGCCACCAGCGGCACCTCGACGCGCCGGCCGGTCGGCGGGATGCCGGGCAGCATCCAATCGACCTCCGAGGTATGGGTGAAGGAAAAGATCAGCTCGTCGACGAGGGTGTCGGCGCCGACCGTGCGGCTCACCGGCGTCATCGCCGTGTCCGGCGGGTTGGCGCCGATGAAGTGGTATTTGTAGAAGCGCTTCAGCTCGTCATGGCCGACGCCGCCGGCCATCGTCGGGATGTGGTTGACGTAGGGCTCGGCGACCATCGTCGCCATCGTCCGATCGACCTCGCGCGTCTCGAACTCGTAACGGCAATGCGCCTCCCACAGCGACGCCAGATCCTCGCTCATTTGACGCTCCCCTAAAACAGCGGCCAGACCCCGAACAAGACGCCGACGAACGCGATGAAGGCGCCGCTCAACACCTCGCCATAGCGCTCGACGGCACCGAACCGCAAGCGCTCGAGCCCCGAGACCGAGGCGAGGCACAGCGCGACATAGGTGAGGATCGTGCCGAGTGCGAAGACCGCCGCCATGACCGCGATGAGGCCGCCGCCGTATCGCGCCGCCGCGAAGAAGGCGGGAATGCCCTCGACCATCGGCGAGGAACCGAGCACGAGCAATGCCGCGGTGCGCGCCGTCATGCGGTGGCGATGCCGGTGCAGCGGCGGCTGCAAGGCGAGCGCGGCGGCGATCGGGTGCGCGCTCGCTTGCGTGTGGTCGTGCCAATGGCTGTGCGGCAGGCCCGGCCCGTGACGATGCGGATGGCTGTGCCGGACAAGCGCCGCGGTGCCGGCGGGCAACGGCAGATAGAGCGGGTCGCGCGGCGGCGACTCGGCCGCCGTGTCGTCGTGGCCGTGATGGTGATGGGGATGGCCGTGGTCGTCATCGTGGTCGCGGTCGTGGCGATGCCCGGGCGGGTGTAGCTCGCGCCACGCGGCGAGCGCGATCCAGCTGCCGAACAGCACCAGCGCGAGGCTCGACAGCGCCTCGACGAGCGAGCCGTAGCGCGCCGCGGCGGCGACCCCGACGAGCCAGAAGACGAGCGCCAGCGCCAGGGTCGAGACGACGTGGCCGGTCCCCGCCTGCACGGCGCGCCAGGCGGTCTCCGCCTTCGACCAGCCGCGCTGCCGGGCGAAGAGAGCGAGCGGCACCCAATGGTCGGGCACCATCGTATGCAAGACGCCGACCGCGCCGACGGCGGCGATGAGGAGAAGCTGCGGCGCGGCGTTCATCCTCGCTTCGATCCCGGCTAGGCCTGCGCCGCGTCGCGAGCGACCGGCAGCCCGGCCGCCCGCCATTCGGGATAGCCGCCTTCGAGGCGGCGCACGGCAAAGCCGTGCTGCCGCAGCAGCGCCACCGCCTCGAAGGCGAGGACGCAATAGGGACCGCGGCAATAGGCGACGATGTCGCGCTCTTTCGGCAATTCGCGCAGCCGGCGCGACAACTCGCGCAGCGGGATGTTGATCGCGCGCGGCAGATGACCGAGGGCGAACTCGTCCTGCGGCCGCACGTCGAGCACGGTCACGAGCCCCTCCGCGAGGCGCCGCGCCAACTCGGCGCGCGACACCGGCTCCATGCCGTCGCGCTCGCGGAAATAGCCGCTGACGATCTCGCGCACCTCGGCGAGATTGCGTTCGCCGACGCGATGCAAGGCCGCCGCCAGTTCGAGCACCGCCGGATCGCTGACGCGATAGAAAATGTGCTTGCCGGCGCGGCGCGAGGCGAGCAGCCCGGCGCCGCGCATCAGCCGCAAATGCTGCGAGGCGTTGGCGAGCGCGAGCCCGGCGCGCTCGGCGAGCGCTTCGACGCTGCGCTCACCTTGCGCCAACAGCTCGATGATCTCGAGCCGATGGCCGTGCCCGAGCGCTTTCGCGATCTCGGCAAAGCGCGCGTGGAGGAGCTGCTTCGGACCGGGTGTTGACATAGCATCGCCTATTCAATACATCATTCGACTAAACAATATAATAAAGTTTCCATGCCGACGCAGCCTCTCCTCGCGCACGCTTGGCTCTTTCGCTTCGCGGTATTTTTCGCGGTCTTCGGCGTGATGGCGGCGTGGGAGGCGGCGGCGCCGCGGCGGCCCCTCGTCGTGCGGCGTTCCCGCCGCTGGCCGCATAATCTCGGCCTCCTCGTCCTCGACGCGGTCATCCTGCGCGCCCTCTTTCCAACGGCGGCGGTCGGGTTCGCCGCGCTCGCCGAGAGCCGGCATTGGGGGCTCCTCGACAACACCCTCATGCCGCCCGCCGTAAAGCTCGTGGCCGCGGTCATCATGCTCGATCTGGCGATTTACCTGCAACACGTGTTGTTTCACGCCGTGCCGATACTGTGGCGGGTGCATCGCGTGCACCATGCCGATCTCGATTTCGACGCGACGACGGGGCTGCGCTTTCACCCGATCGAGATCCTCCTGTCGCTGGGGTTCAAGCTGCTCGTCATCGCCGCGATCGGCGCCGGCGCCGCGGCGGTGCTGATCTTCGAGATCCTGCTCAATGCCGGCGCCATCTTCAGCCACGGCAATGTCGGCCTGCCGGCGAGGCTCGATCGCGCGCTGCGCGCCGTCCTCGTCACGCCCGGCATGCACCGCGTGCACCATTCGAGCGCCGCGCCGGAGACCAACAGCAATTTCGGCTTCAACCTGTCGTGGTGGGACCGGCTCTTCGGCACCTACCGGCCGGCTGCCGCGGGCGGCGACAACGGCATGACGATCGGGCTCGACGTGTTCCGCGATCCGGGCGAATTGCGGCTCGACCGGATGCTCGCGCAGCCGTTCCGGGGAACGAACGGGGGCTACCCGATCGGCCGGCGCGGTGGTAAATGACAGGCCTGATGATGCGCGCGAAAAAGATGGCTTCCTGGTTGCCCGCCGCAGCCACCCTTCTGGCGATCCTCGCCTGCTTCGGGATGCTGGCGGTCGCCGTGGTGTTGGCGGTGTTCGGCATTTCGCTCGCCCCGGGCGAGCGCGGCTGGGCCGGGACGCTTTGCCTTCTGGCGGTCGTGGCGACGATCGGGATCGCCTATAATTGCCGCCGCCGTCGGATCGTCGGCCCGCTGCTGCCGGCCGTCGCCGGCACGGCGCTGATCCTCTCCGGGACTTATGCCGGGGCCGGCCGGATCGCCGAGTTCTGCGGCTTTGCGCTCCTCGTCCTCGCCACCGTCTGGGATTGGCGCATACGGGTGCGCGCCGCGGAGGCGGACGAGATGCGCTGGATGGAGGTCGGCGAACTGGCGCGGCGGCTTGCCGAAAAGCCGCCGCCGCTCGTCCTCGACGTGCGCAACCAGGACGAGTTCGCGGGCGAGCTCGGGCATCTCAAGGGCGCCCGCAACATTCCGCTCGCCGAATTGTCGGGGCGGCTCGCCGAACTCGGCGGCGACAGGGCGCGGCCGCTCGCCATCGTCTGCCGCACCGACCTGCGCTCGGCCAAGGCGGCCGCGCTGTTGCGCGCCGAAGGCTTCCGCGACGTCGCGGTATTGCGCGGCGGCATGCTCGCCTGGCGGCAGGCCGAGCCGCGCAGGACCGAGGCGGCGGAATGACGCAGAGGGCGGGGTGGTAGGCCCGGCAGGACTCGAACCTGCGACAACGCCGTTATGAGCGGCGCGTTCTGACCAGCTGAACTACGGGCCCGATCGGGCGGGGGCGCCGCCCCAAGCCCCCACCCTAACCCTCCCCCGCAGGCGGGGGAGGGAATGGGAGGGGGCAAAGCGGGGAGAAGCCTCAAGTATCGAGGAAGCTGCGCAATTTGCGCGAGCGGCTCGGGTGCTTCAGCTTGCGCAAGGCCTTCGCCTCGATCTGGCGGATGCGCTCGCGGGTGACCGAGAATTGCTGGCCGACCTCTTCGAGCGTGTGGTCGGTGTTCATGCCGATGCCGAAGCGCATGCGCAAGACGCGCTCCTCGCGCGCCGTCAGCGACGCAAGCACCCGCGTCGTCGTCTCGCGCAGATTGGCCTGGATCGCGGCGTCCAATGGCAGGACCGCGTTCTTGTCCTCGATGAAGTCGCCGAGATGGGAATCCTCCTCGTCGCCGATCGGCGTTTCGAGGCTGATCGGCTCCTTCGCGATCTTCAGCACCTTGCGCACCTTCTCAAGCGGCATCGCAAGCTTTTCCGCCAATTCCTCCGGCGTCGGCTCGCGGCCGATCTCGTGCAGCATCTGGCGCGAGGTGCGCACCAGCTTGTTGATCGTCTCGATCATGTGCACCGGGATGCGGATGGTGCGCGCCTGGTCGGCGATCGAGCGGGTGATCGCCTGGCGGATCCACCAGGTCGCATAGGTCGAGAATTTGTAGCCGCGGCGGTATTCGAATTTGTCGACCGCCTTCATCAGGCCAATGTTGCCTTCCTGGATCAGGTCGAGGAATTGCAGGCCGCGGTTGGTGTATTTCTTGGCGATCGAGATGACGAGCCGCAGATTGGCCTCGACCATCTCCTTTTTCGCCCGGCTCGCCTCGCGCTCGCCGCGCTGCACGGTCTGCACGATGCGGCGGAACTCGGTGATCGGCAGTTTCGCTTCGCCGGCGACCTGCGCGATCGAGGCGCGGTGCCGCGCGACATCGGCGGCGTGCCGCTCGGCGAGCCGCGCCCAGCCGCGCGCCGACAGCCCCCCGGCCTCTTCCTGCACGCGCTCCAGCCACTGGGCGGTCAATTCGTTGCCGATGTGGCGGGCGAGAAACTCCTGGCGCTTGACGCCGGCGCTCTCGGCCATCCGCAAGAGGCGCCCCTCGTCGCCGACGAGGCGGCGGTTGACCTCGTAGAGCTGCTCGACGAGGTGCTCGATGCGGGTGTTGTTGAGGCGGATGCGCTTCACCAGCTCGACGATCTCGGTCTTCAGCTTCTCGTAGCGCCGCTCGACGATGCGCGACACCTCTTCGCCCTTGGAGAGCGCGCTCAACCGCTGCTCCTGCAAGCGGTGCAGCTTTTTGTAGATGTCGGCGATCCTGTCGAAGGTGGCGACGACGCTCGGCTTCAGCTGCGCTTCCATGGCGGCGAGCGAGATCGAGCTTTCCTCGATCTCGGCTTCCTCGACCTCGACGACGATCTCGCCCTCGATCTCGATCAGCTCGCCTTCTTTGTCCTCGCCATTGGCGGCCTCGACGCCGTTGACGGCGGCTTCGGCGGGCGCGGCCGGCGCCTCGGGGACCGTCTCGAACCCGCCGCCGACATAGGTCGCGTCGAGGTCGATGATGTCGCGCAGCAGCATCTTTCCTTCGTTGAGCGCGTCGCGCCAGCCGATGATCGCGCGGATCGTCAGCGGATTTTCGCAGATGCCGCCGATCATCATCTCGCGGCCGGCCTCGATGCGCTTGGCGATCGCGATCTCGCCCTCGCGCGACAACAGCTCGACCGAGCCCATCTCGCGCAGATACATGCGCACCGGGTCGTCGGTGCGGCCGATGTCGTCGTCGTCGAGGTTGCCGCGGACTTCGCCGTCACTCTCCTCGGGCTCCGCCGCGGCCGGCTCCTCGCTCTCTTCGCCCTCGATGACGTTGACGCCCAATTCCGACAGCATCGTCATCGTGTCCTCGATCTGCTCCGAGGACACCTGGTCGGCCGGCAATGCCGCGTTCAGCTCGTCATAGGTGACGTAGCCGCGTTCCTTGCCGCGCGCCAGCATGCGCTTGATCGCCAAGACGATTGCGTCGAGCAGCGGCGCCTCGGCCGCTTCTTCGCGATTCTCCGCCACTTCCGCCGTCGATGCCGCTTTGCTCGCCATTCCGTCATTCCCAGGCAATAGGGGTCGGCTCGTCCGCCATGCGGGTCATGCGTTGCGCCGTCATGGGGTCAGCAGTGAAGGCCTCCGATCGGCCCCTCCTGCGCGTCGCGCTCCTTGAGCGCCCTCAATCTCTGCCAATTCCCGTCCGACGGGTCGGCCGCAAAGGCGCGCTCGGCGGCATCGAGGTCGCCGGCGCCGCGCATGCGCAGGAATTGCAGTGTTTCCTTCAGGCCGCGCCTGATCACTTCAGGATCGTCTCCTCCGCGTGACGCGAACCCGGCATGCGCCGCAATATTGGCCGTCAAGGCGCCGACGAGGTCGGCAAACCCGCACTGCCCTAGGTGTTGTTGAAGCCGCTCGGCGTCAAGGTCAGATCGTAACGGTTCGAGTCCCAAAATTGCGCGGCGAAGCCTGTCGAGTTCCGGTTCCGACAATTCGAGGGCGGCAAATTCTTCCTCGGGTACTTTCGCCCCACCGCCGCAGCCCTCCATCCGGGATTGCGGGCATCCGCCTGAGGCGCCCGAACCTCGACCTAATCGTCGTCCCGGCGAAGGCCGGGACCCAGGGCTGGTATGGATACCGGCCTTCGCCGGCATGACGTGATAGATTAATGTCAAGTGACGGCTTAAGATCATAGCGCACTTTTATAGATGTTCATCCCTGTCATCACTCTCCACTTCGTGCCGCTGATGCTCCTGCTCCTTTAATCTTGTCAACCTATTGGAATTTTCCTCAGTCGGAGCTACTGAAAATGCGTTCTCAGCTTCGGCCAATTCGCCCCTGTCCTGTCTACGCAATAGCTGAAGCGCAGCTTCTACCCTGAGCCTAATAAGCTCTGGCTGCTCCCGCGCGGACCTTCGGAGAGCCGTGCGGACCATCGGTCGTGCGAGGAGGGCTTCGACCATGTTCCCAAGGCCTACTTCCATCAAGCGCGACCGGAGATCTCCAGCATCGATAGAATTTTCCAAATCCGGAATCGCTAGAATCCCGTCTCGCAGACGACTCAGTTCTGGCTCGACAAAATCAAGGGCCGCGATCTCCTCGCATAGATCGAGAATGAGGAACGGATGCTCAACGAGCGTCCCTAGCAGAACCTCACGCTGAGTCTTCCCGGGGACGCTTGGAGGCCGCGGCGGGCCGTTGCTGACATGGCGGCGGCGCGGCTCTCTCGCCGGCCGAAACGGCGGCCGGGACGCGCGCGAGGCTTCGTAGAGCCGCTCGCGCACGAAGCGGCGGTATTCGGCCTGCACCGCGCGGTCGGCGATCAGGCGGATCTCGTCTTCGAGGCGGCGTTCGAGATCGGCGCGGCGCTCCGGGGTGTCGAGCGGGCGGGCGGCGACCGCCAGTTCCCAGAGCTTGCGGGACAGCGGCTGCGCCGTCCGCAACACCTCTTCGAAGGCGGCGCGGCCTTGGCCGCGGATCAGCGAATCCGGGTCCTCACCCGCGGGCAGGCTGGCAAACAAGAGGCTCTGCCCGGGGCGCAACAGCGGCAGCGCCCGCCGCAGCGCCCGGACGGCGGCGCGCTCGCCCGCCGCGTCGCCGTCGAAGCACAGCACCGGCTCCGGCGCGAGGCGCCAGAGTTCGGCGAGATGCGCCTCGGTCAGCGCCGTGCCGAGCGGCGCGACGGCCGCCTTGAAGCCGGCGCGATAGAGCGCGATCACGTCCATATAGCCTTCGGTGACGACGAGGCTCTCGCCGCCGCCCAGCCGCAAGGCGGCGCGCGCCTGGGCCCAGCCGTAGAGCACCCGGCCCTTCTCGAAGATCGGGGTTTCCGGCGAATTCAAATATTTCGGCTCGCCGGCACCGATCACCCGGCCGCCGAAGGCGATGACGCGGCCGCCGCGGTCGAGGATCGGGAACATCACCCGCTCGCGGAACCAGTCGTAGGCCTCGCCCTCCTCCGGCTGCCGCAAGAGGCCCGCCTCGACGAGCAGCGGCAGCGGAAATTCGGCCGAGAGAGCGCGCTTCAGCGCGTGCCGGTCGGCGGACGCCCAGCCGAGCCGGAAATGCCGGATCGTCGCCTCGTCGAGGCCGCGGCCCTTTAGATAATCTCGCGCCGCCGCGCCGGCCGAACCCCAAAGCCGGCCCTCGTAAAACGCCGCCGCCGCTTCGAGCGCCTCTTGCAAGGTCTTTTGCCGCTGCGCCCGCTCGCGCTCCTCGGGAGTGGATTTGGGGACCGCGAGCCCCGCCTCGGCGGCGAGTTTTTCGACCGCCTCCAGAAAATCGAGGTTGTCGGCGCGCATCACGAAGCCGATCGCGTCGCCATGCGCGCCGCAGCCGAAGCAGTGAAAGAACGCCTTGTCCTCGACGACGTAGAAGGACGGGGTCTTTTCGTTGTGGAACGGGCAGAGCCCGGCATATTCCCGGCCGCGCCGCACGAGGCGCACCCGCCGGCCGACGAGCGCCGCCAGCGACAGGCGGCTGCGCAACTCGTCGAGAAATCCCGGCGGGAAGGCCATCGACTAATCGGCCGCAGGATTGCTTCGTCGCTGCGCTCCTCGCAATGACGGCTCTCCCATGTCATTGCGAGCGAAGCGAAGCAATCTGGTGCCGAACATGCGGCCCTTCACCCCAACAGGCGCTTGACGACGGCGCCGGCGCGGCCGAGGTCGATGACCCCGGCATGGCGCTCGCGCAAGAGCGCCATGACGCGGCCCATGTCCTTGATGCCGGCGGCGCCCGTCTCCGCGATCGCGGCGCCGACCGCGCTTTCGGTCTCGGCTTCGTCGAGCTGGCGCGGCAGGAAGCTCTCGATGACGGCGATCTCGGCGCGCTCCTTTTGCGCCAAATCCTCGCGCTTGCCCTGCTCGTAGAGCGCGATCGATTCGCGGCGCTGCTTGACCATGCTTTGCAGCATGCGCTGGATCTCGGGGTCGGAGAGGCCCTGCGGGCGCCCCTCGCCGCGCAGCGCGACGTCGCGCTCCTGCAATTGCGCGCGGATCAGACGCACCGCCGAGAGCGTGCCCTGGTCGCGCGCCTTCATCGCCTCTTTCAATCGAAGGTCGATGGCTTCGCGCAGCATCGCGCCACCCTCGCTTTTGCCGGAAGACGCCGAGCCTAATCCCTTTCGCGCGCCTCGGCAATTTGACGGCGGCGCCCGCCGATACTATTTGTTGCAGGCTCGGGCGCTCGCCCTCCGGCGGCCCTTCCGATCGGCGGCGCCGGGCATTTGGCAAGCTGGAATTCCCAAGGATGCACGACCCGACGCCGGCGCTCCACACGCGGCGACCGCCCGACTGCAACGCCGCGCTGGTGCTGGCCGACGGCGCCGTGTTTTGGGGCCAGGGCGTCGGCGCCGCCGGCAGCGCGGTCGGCGAAGTGTGCTTCAACACCTCGATCACCGGCTATCAGGAGATCCTCAGCGACCCCTCCTATGCCGGGCAGATCATCACCTTCACCTTTCCCCATATCGGCAATGTCGGGACGAACGGCGAGGACATCGAGACCCTGACGCCGTTCGCGCGCGGGCTCGTCATCCGCACGCCGATCACCGAGGCGGCCAATTGGCGCGCCAGCGGACCTCTCGACAAGTGGCTGAAGACGCACGGCCTCGTCGGCATTTGCGGCGTCGATACCCGCCGGCTGACGCGGCACATCCGCGACAAGGGCCCGCCGAACGGCGTCCTCGCGCATGTCCCCGGCGGCGAGATCAACCTCGCCGCCCTGCGCGCGGAAGCCGCCGCCTGGCCCGGGCTCGAAGGCATGGACCTCGCGAAGGAGGCCGCCTGCCGGCAATCCTACGAATGGGACGAGACGGTGTGGGACCCGGAGCGCGGCTACGGCCGGCAGCAAGCCCCGCGCCGGCACGTCGTCGCGATCGATTACGGCTTGAAGCGCAACATCCTGCGCATGCTGGCGAGCCACGGCTGCCGCGTCACGGTGGTGCCGGCGACCGCGTCCTTCGAAGACATCATGCGGCACCGGCCGGACGGCGTCTTTCTCTCGAACGGCCCCGGCGACCCGGCGGCGACCGGCGAATATGCGGTGCCGGTTTTGCGCGATCTGATCGCGGCGGGGAAGCCGATCTTCGGCATCTGCCTCGGCCATCAGCTCCTGGCGCTGGCGCTCGGCGGGCGCACGAAGAAGATGGCGCGCGGCCATCGCGGCGCCAACCACCCGGTGAAGGACCTGGCGACCGGCCGGGTCGCGATCACCAGCCAGAACCACGGCTTCATCGTCGATCTCGAGAGCCTGCCGCAGGGCGCCGCGCCGAGCCATGTCTCGCTCTTCGACGCTACCAACGAGGGGCTCGAGATCGCCGGCGCCAGGCTCTTCTCGGTGCAGCATCACCCGGAGGCGAGCCCCGGCCCGCAGGACAGCCACTACCTCTTCGAGCGCTTCGTCGCGCTGATGGACGAGAATGGTTAGTCGGCCGCCCGAGCTTTTAATCCCCTCTCCGCCCGTCGGGGGGAGAGGGAGGGGCCCGTCGCGCAGCGATGGGAGGGTGAGGTGGGCTGCGCGCACACCTCTGGTATCCCCCACCTCACCCTGCCCTCTCCGCCCCCAGGGGCGGAGAGGGGGAACGGGCGGGAATGCCTAGGCGGACCGACATCGCCTCGATCCTCGTCATCGGCGCCGGGCCGATCGTCATCGGCCAGGCGTGCGAGTTCGACTATTCGGGGACGCAGGCCTGCAAGGCCCTCAAAGCCGAAGGCTACCGCGTCGTGCTGGTCAATTCGAACCCGGCGACGATCATGACCGACCCGGGCCTGGCGGACGCGACGTATGTCGAGCCGATCACCCCCGAGATCGTCGAGAAGATCATCGCCCGCGAGCGGCCGGACGCGCTGTTGCCGACGATGGGCGGGCAGACGGCGCTCAACACGGCGATGGCGCTGGCGCGCGCGGGCGTCCTCGAGCGTTACGGGGTCGAGCTGATCGGCGCCAGCGAAAGAGCGATCGCGAAAGCGGAGGACCGGCAGCTCTTTCGCCAGGCGATGGACCGGATCGGGCTTTCCTCGCCGAAGAGCCGGCTCGTCGACTCGCTGGAGGCGGCCTTCGCGGCACTGGAAGAGGTCGGGCTGCCGGCGATCATCCGCCCCTCCTTCACCTTGGGCGGCACCGGCGGCGGCATCGCCTACAACGCGCAGGAATTCGAGGAGATCGTGCGCGGCGGCCTGCGCGTCTCGCCGACGCATGAGGCGCTGATCGAGGAATCGGTGCTCGGGTGGAAGGAATACGAGATGGAGGTCGTGCGCGACCGCGCCGACAACTGCATCATCGTCTGCTCGATCGAGAACATCGACCCGATGGGCATCCATACCGGCGATTCGGTGTGCGTCGCGCCGGCCCTGACCTTGACCGACAAGGAATACCAGCGCATGCGCAACGCCGCGATCGCGGTATTGCGCGAGATCGGCGTCGATACCGGCGGCTCGAACGTGCAGTTCGCCGTCAACCCGGCGGACGGCCGGCTCGTCGTCATCGAGATGAACCCGCGCGTCTCGCGCTCCTCGGCGCTCGCTTCGAAGGCGACCGGCTTTCCGATCGCCAAGGTCGCCGCGCGGCTGGCGGTCGGCTACACGCTCGACGAGCTGGCGAACGAGATCACGCGCGTGACGCCCGCCTCGTTCGAGCCGACGATCGACTACGTCGTCGTCAAGATGCCGCGCTTCACCTTCGAGAAGTTCCCCGGCACCGAACCCTTGCTCACCACCTCGATGAAATCGGTCGGCGAGGCGATGGCGATCGGCCGCAGCTTTGCCGAGGCGGTGCAGAAGGCGTTGCGCTCGATGGAAACGGGGCTGACCGGCTTCGACGAGGTGGCGATCGAAGGGGTCGAGAGCGGCGGTGCCGAGGCGGTCAAGGCGGCGCTCGCCAAATCCGCGCCCGACCGGCTGCTGTCGATCGCGCAGGCCTACCGGCACGGCCTCACGACGCAGGAGATCCACGCCGCCTGCCGTTACGATTCCTGGTTTCTGGAGCGCGTGTGCGAGATCGTCGCGGCCGAGGAGCGGGTGCGCGAGGGCGGGCTGCCGCGGGATGCGACGGCATTGCTGCGGCTGAAGCAGATGGGCTTTTCCGACGCCCGGCTCGCCGCCCTTTCGGGGCTTTCGGAGGCCGACGTCGCGGCACGCCGCCGGGAGCTGGGCCTGCGCCCCGTCTACAAGCGCATCGACACCTGCGCCGCCGAGTTCGCGTCCGCGACGCCCTATATGTATTCCTGCTGGGAGGGCGACGGGGTAAGCCCGCCCGAATGCGAGGCCGAGCCGAGCGAGCGCCGGAAGGTCGTCATCCTCGGCGGCGGGCCCAACCGCATCGGCCAGGGGATCGAGTTCGATTATTGCTGCGTCCATGCCGCCTATGCGCTGAGCGCAGCCGGCATCGAGACGATCATGGTCAACTGCAACCCGGAGACCGTCTCGACCGATTACGACACCTCGGACCGGCTCTATTTCGAGCCGCTGACGGCCGAGGACGTGATCGAGATCGTCGCGGTCGAGCGCCGGCGCGGCACGCTTTTGGGGGTCATCGTGCAGTTCGGCGGGCAGACGCCCTTGAAGCTCGCGCAGGCCTTGGAGCGCGCCGATATCCCGATCCTAGGCACCTCGCCCGACGCGATCGACCGCGCCGAGGACCGCAGGCGGTTTCAAGAACTCTTGCAGGGCCTCGGGCTGCGCCAGCCCGATAACGGCACCGCCACGACCTTGGCGGAGGCCGAGGCGGCGGCGCGCGAGATCGGCTTTCCGGTCGTCATCCGCCCCTCCTATGTGCTCGGCGGCCGGGCGATGGAGATCGTTCACGATCTCGCCGGGCTCAATCGTTATATGCGACACGCGATGACCGCCTCGGGGACGAGCCCGGTCCTGATCGACCGCTATCTGCAGAACGCGATCGAGGTCGATGTCGATGCCATCGCCGACGGCCATGAGGTCGTCGTCGCCGGCATCATGGAGCATATCGAGGAAGCCGGCATTCATTCCGGCGACAGCGCCTGCTCGCTGCCGCCCTACAGCCTCGCGCAATCGACGATCGCCGAGATCGAGCGGCAGACGAAGGCGCTCGCCCGCGCCCTCGACGTCGTCGGGCTGATGAACGTGCAGTTCGCGGTCAAGGACGGCGACATCTACGTGCTCGAGGTCAACCCGCGCGCTTCCCGCACCGTGCCTTTCGTCGCCAAGGCGACCGGGGTGCCGATCGCCAAGCTCGCCGCCCGCGTCATGGCGGGGGAAAGGCTGCGCGATGTCGGCGCCCGGCCGCGCCCGCGCTCGAGCCATGTCGCAGTCAAGGAGGCGGTCTTCCCGTTCGCGCGCTTCCCCGGCGTCGATCTGATCCTCGGGCCGGAGATGAAATCGACGGGCGAAGTCATGGGCATCGACGCCGATTTCGGCCGCGCCTTCGCGAAGTCGCAATTGGGCTGCGGCACCGACCTGCCGCTCGCAGGCGCGGTTTTCGTGTCGGTGCGCGACGGCGACAAGGCGGCGCTCGTCGAGCCGTGCCGCCGGCTTGTCGAGATGGGCTTCGCGCTCGTCGCGACGAGCGGCACCGCGGCCTGCCTCGCCGCCGAAGGCTTGCCGGTCGTCGCCGTCAACAAGGTGCGCGAGGGCCGCCCGCACATCGTCGACCATATGCTCTCGGGCGGCGTGCAGCTCGTCTTCAACACGACCGAGGGGACGCAAGCGATCGCCGACAGCTTCAGCCTCAGGCGCACCGCGCTGACCCACAATATCCCCTATTACACGACGGTCGCCGGCGCCCGCGCGGCGGTGCAGGCGATCGGCGCGCTGCGCGCCGGGAGCCTTGAAGTCGCCCCGCTGCAATCTTACTTTTGAAGGTTCTAAGGCGGCGCTCGGCGCCGCTTTCGTTATCAGACGACTTCGCCCGATGAACAAGATCCCGATGACCGAGGAAGGCTACAACCGGCTCCGCGAGGAGCTGAAACGGCTGAAATCGGTCGACCGGCCGGCCATCATCCGCGCCATCGCGGAGGCGCGCACGCACGGCGATTTGTCGGAGAACGCCGAATACCACGCCGCCCGCGACCGCCAGAGCTTCATCGAGGGCCGCGTCATGGAGCTGGAGGACAAGGTCGCCCGCGCCGAGGTCATCGATGTCTCGAAATTGTCGGGCACGGTCGTCAAGTTCGGCGCCAAGGTGACGCTCGCCGACGAGGACACCGAGCAGGAGCAGACCTTCCAGATCGTCGGCGAGGACGAAGCCGACATCGGCAACGGCCGGCTCTCGGTGACGTCCCCGCTGGCGCGGGCCCTCATCGGCAAAGGCATCGGCGACAGCGTCGAAGTGACGACGCCGCGCGGCGCCAAATCCTACGAGATCGTCAACCTCGCCTTCGGGTGATCGCCTTCGTCGTCCCGGCGAAAGAGAGTGTGAATCTTTTCCCGGGCTGCCGGGATCGGCGCCGTGCGTCCTTCGAGACGCACCCTCCGGGCGCTCCTCAGGATGACGCCTTTTCTTAATGCCATCAATGAGGTACGTCATCCTGAGGAGGCGCGTAGCGCCGTCTCGAAGGACGCGATGCCGGGCCTGCCGCCCACATTTCGATACCCTCACACGCTCGAAAGCCGGGACCCATGGCGACCATGGATACCGGCTTTTGCCAGTATGACGAGCAAAAGCCGCAGCTCATTGCCCTTCGTTTTCCGCATTACCCCCTCCCTAACCCTCCCCCGCAAGCGGGGGAGGGTTAGGGTGGGGGGCGGGGAGAGGGGTCGGGGTGAGGGGCCATTCCTAACCCCGCAGCAACCGCGCGGCGGCGGTTTCGACGGCGGCGCGGCGCTGCGGCAGGAGGGCGGCGTTGCGCGCCTGCGCGCGTTCGAGGATTTCGGGCGGCGCCGTCTCGGGCGAGCCGGCGTCGAAGGGCGGCGCCGGGGCGTATTCGATGCCGAGCTGGATCGCCTGCGCCACCTCGGGCCCGGCAAGTTCGGCGACGAGCGCAAGCGCGAAATCGATCCCGGCGGTGACCCCGCCACCCGTCACGACATTGCCGTCGCGCACGACGCGCGCCTTGTCGGGGATCGCGCCGAACGCTTCGAGCAGCTCGCGCCAGGCCCAGTGGCAGGCGGCATGCCGGCCGCGCAAGAGCCCGGCCGCACCCAGCACCAAGGAGCCGGTGCACACGCTGGTGACGAAGCGCGCGCCATCGGCGAGACGGCGCAGCTCGCCGAGGTATTCCGGGTCGGCGATCGCGTTGTCGGTGGCGCCGAGCCCGCCCGGCACGCAGACGACGTCGCAACGCGGGATGTCGGCGAGCCGGGCGAGCCCGGCGAAGGTGATGCCGTCCGCTTCGATCGCGCCGCCCCGGCGGCTCGCGAGGATCACTTGCGAGCCCGGCAGGCGCGAGAACACCTGGTGCGGCCCGGTGAAGTCCAGTTGCGTCACCCCCGGAAAGAGGGCGAAGACGATCGTTGTCGGCTGCTCGGCCATGGCACGGCTCCTCGATGTTGACGCAGCCATTATGGCCGGGATAGGCTCTGGCCGAAATGTCATAGATCCCTCTATTTAAGCCATGACTCGCACGATCGGCATCCTGATCTTTCCCGATTTCCAGCTGCTCGACGCGGCAGGGCCGATCGCGGCCTTCGAGATGGCCGCGCGCGAGAGCGCGCCCTGCGCCTATCGCCTGCGCCTCTTGGCGCGCGAGGCGGGGCCGGTGACGAGTTCCTCGGGCGTCGCGCTCGTCGCGGAAGGACTGGCGCAGCCGGGCGCGCTCGACACGCTGATCGTCGCCGGCGGCAGGGGGGCGCGCGAAGCCGCGCCCGATCAGCAGACGATCGCCTGGCTCCGCGGCGCCGCGCCGGCGACCCGGCGCGTCGCGAGCGTCTGCACCGGCGCCTTTCTGCTCGCCGCCGCGGGCCTCCTCGACGGCCGCCGCGCGACGACGCATTGGCAGCGCGCGCAATTGTTCGCGCGCCGCTATCCCGCGGTGAAGGTCGAACCCGACCGCATCTTCGTGCGCGACGGCAAATTCTGGACCTCGGCCGGGATCACCGCCGGCATCGACCTCGCATTGGCCCTCATTGCCGAGGATCTCGGCGACGCGGCGGCGAAACGCGCCGCGCAGCTGCTCGTCGTCTATCACCGGCGGCCGGGCGGGCAGTCGCAATTCTCGGCATTGCTCGAACTCGGCCGGCCGGACGGCCGCTTCGCGCCGCTCTTCGGCTGGATGCGCGAGCGGCTGGGCGAAGAGTTGCCGGTCGAGCGGCTCGCCGAGCGCGCGGCGATGAGCCCGCGCAACTTCGCCCGCGCCTTCCTCGCCGAGACCGGCATGACGCCGGCGAAAGCCGTCGAGCGGCTGCGGCTGGAGGCGGCGCGAGCCGAGGTCGAGACAGGCCACGAGCCGATCGACCGGGTCGCTTTGCGGATCGGCTTCCGCGACCCGGAGCGGATGCGCCGCGCCTTCCTCCGCGCCTTCGGCCAGCCGCCGCAGGCGCTGCGCCGCGCCGCGCGGGCGGCGTGAGAAGCGCCAGCCGCGAAAGTTGCCAAATGCGCCTCGAACCCCGATGTTATCTGGAACCGAACAAGGAGCTCTTTTCGATGGCCGTCATGCTCGCGAAGACATACGAAGCCCTCGTCGCGGCGGGCGCGCCGGAAGAAAAAGCCGTCGCCGCCGCCGAGGAGCTGGCCGCTTACGAGAACCGCTTCGCCAAGATCGACACGGACCTCGCCATTTTGAAGACGGATATGACCGCGATAAAATGGATGCTCGGCATCAATCTCGCAGCCTCCGTCTCTATCGTGATCAAGATCTTCATCTGAACGCTCGGCCCGGCAACGGCGGCCTCGAGATGGCGGCACCCCCCGGCAACGCGCCCGGACCGATGACCGGCCGGCGCTACATTGAAAGCCTGAAAGACGGCCGCGAGGTGTGGATCGACGGCGGGCGCGTCGCCGACGTGACGGCGCACCCGGCCTTCGCCGACATGATCGGCGAGCTGGCGCGCGTCTACGACCTGCAGAACGGCCAATACCGCGACGAGATGACCTGCCGCGACCCCGATACGGGCGAGCGCATCGGCGTCAGCTGGCTGTTTCCGCGCTCGGCCGAGGATCTGAAGAAAAAGCGCCGCAACAGCGAATTGTGGAACGAACTGACCTGGGGCCAATTGGGCCGCAGCCCCGACATCCTCGCGCCCTACATCATCTCGGCCTTGCACTTGAAGGACGCCTTCGCCGCAGTGCGCCACCCGAAATGCGACTTCGCCGAGAACCTCGAAAACTACTACCGCACCTGCAAGGCGAACGATCTCTTCCTCACGCATGCGCTGGGCGACCCGCAGGTTGACCGCAGCGCGCAGCCGCAGAATGAGCCGCGGCAGGCGGGCGAGGACACCGAAGTTGCCCTCCACGTCGTCGAGGAGACGGCGGAGGGCGTCGTCGTCACCGGCGGCAAGCAGCTCTCGACCGCCGCCGCGCACGCGCAGGAATGCTATGTGTCGCTGTCGGCGACCTTCGCCCGGCGCAGCGATCCCCGGACGGTGCTGGCCTTCGCAATTCCGGTGGCGAGCCCCGGCCTCAAGATCCTGGCGCGCGAGCCGGTTTCGCGCTGGCACGGTTCATGGGGCCATCCCTTGAAGATGCTCGACGAGCAGGACTGCATGCTGTTCTTCGACCGCGTGCTCGTGCCCTGGGACCGGCTCTTCATGCTCTACGATTCGACGCCGATGGTGAAGATGCTCGGAGCCGACGGCTCGGGCGTCAATTTCAACTTTCTCGGCTGGGCCAATCTGTGCCGGGTCGAGGTGCGCATGCGCCTGATGACGGCCGTCGCGACGATGGTCGCCGAGGCGATCGGCGTCATCGAATTCCGCGAGGTCGCCGCCAAACTCGGCGAGATGGCGACCTATTGCGAGGTGTGGCGGCACGCGATGGACGGCGTCGAGCACGAGGCGGGCCCGACCCCGAGCGGGCAATGGACCTTGGGCCCGGCGCGCGATCTGCACATCTGGTTCGCCGACGTCTCGCGCCGCATGACCGAGCTTCTGCGCGAGATCTGCGGCTCCGGCATCATCATGCAGCCGAGCGAAGCCGATCTCGCGCAGCCCGAACTGCGCCGCCATCTCGACCGCTACATGCGCGGCAAGGGGGTCGACGTCGCCTACAAATCGCGGCTCTTCCGGCTCGCGCACGAACTGGCCGCCTCCTCCTTCGGCATGCGGCAGGAGATCTACGAGTACTGGCATGCGGGCGACCCCAACCGCAACCGCATCAACCTGTTGAAGAGCTTCGACCAGAGCGCGATGACGAGCCGCATCCGCGACCTGCTGAGCCGCCCCCTGCCGCATGGGTAACCCCCTCCCATTCCCTCCCCCGCTTGCGGGGGAGGGTTAGGGTGGGGGCGCCGGGTCGTCAGGAATCGGCACGCCGGGTTCGTGCTTCGAGACGCGCAGGGTCAGCGCCGATTTGACGTGTGCGACGTTCGGCGCCGAGGTCAGCTTCGCCGACAGGAAACGCTGATAGCTGTCCCAGTCGCGCGCCACGATCTTCAACAGGAAATCGGTTTCGCCCGCCAGCATGTGCGCCTCGCGCACCTCGGGCCAACCCGCCACCAGCCGCTCGAAGGCTTGCAGGTCGGCTTCGGCCTGGCTCGCCAGCCCGACCTGGGCGAAGACGGTGACCGCGTACCCCAGCGCCTCGGGCGCGATGTCGGCGTGGTAGCCGCGGATCACGCCCGCCTCTTCGAGCGCCCGCACGCGGCGCAGGCAGGGCGGCGCCGACACGCCGACCCGCCCGGCCAGCTCGACATTGGTGATCCGCCCCTCCGCCTGCAGGTTGCGCAGGATGCGGCGGTCGATACGATCGAGCTGCAAGCGCCGCATCGTCTCCCCTCCACTGCCGGCACGATCATAGAAAACGGCCGCCCGCCGCGCAATTTTGTTGCGCGAAGTTGGTGCGCCGCTTGGGGGCTCTATTGCCGTGCGCGCGGGGTTTCCGTAAACGAAGCCGATGATCTCGATCGCCGAGACGAAAGTGCCGCCCGCGGCCGCCGCGCCGATCCGCCGCGAGCCTATCGCCTGGGTCTTGCACGACGGCAAGCCGGGGATGCGGTCGCAGGCCCTGGGGCTCGCCGAGGCGACGGGCTTCGCGGCCGTCGAAAAGCCGCTCTCGGTGCGCCTGCCGTGGCGCCTGCTGCCGCCGCGGCTGTGGTTGCTCGCCCGCCATGCCGTGCCGACGGAAGCAGGCCTCGCCCCGCCCTGGCCCGAGCTGGTCGTCGCCTGCGGCCGCAATGCCGCCCTGCCGGCGCTGCTCGTTCGCCGGGCGAGCCAGGGCAGGACGATCGCCGCGCAGGTTCAGGACCCGCGCATCGGCCGTGACGAATTCGACCTGATGGTCGTCCCCGAGCACGACCGGCTGCGCGGAGCGCGCGTCATCGCGACGCTCGGCGCGGTGCATCGCGTGACGCCGGCGCGGCTCGCCGAGGCGGCCGCGCGCTTTCCGGCATTCGGCGGCATGCCCCGGCCGATCGTCGCGGTGCTGATCGGCGGCGCCAACCGGGCCTATCGCCTGTCGCTGCCGCGGCTCGGGCAGATCGCCGACGGGCTCGCGGCTCTTCTTGCCGAAACCGGCGGCTCGGCCCTCGTGACGCCGTCGCGGCGCACCGGCGAAAAGGGCCTCGCGCTGTTGCGCGAGCGCCTCGCCGGGCATTCGGCGACGATCTGGGACGGCACCGGCGACAACCCGTACTTCGCTTATCTGGCATTTGCCGATGCGATCCTCGCGACCGCCGATTCGGTGTCGATGGTGAGCGAAGCGGCGGCGACCGGGAAGCCGGTGCACATCCTCGAACTGGAGGGCGGCGACGGCAAATTCGCGCGCTTTCACGAGGGCTTGCGCGAGGCCGGCATCACCCGCCCGTTCCGCGGCCGTCTCGAAACCTGGTCCTATCCGATCCCCGACGATACGGCGCGCGCCGGGGCGGCATTGCGCGCGCTCGTCCTCGAGCGCCTGGCGGCGCGAGAGCCGGCATGAAGGGGCCGCTCGTTTATGTCGGGCTCGCCGCGGCCTCGCTCGCGCTCTTTCTCGCCGCGCCCGGCATCGATCTGTGGACGAGCGGCCTATTCTATACCGCGGGCGAGGGCTTTCGGCTGGCGCATTGGGCACCCGTTCTGTTGCTGCACCGGGCGGTGCCGTGGATCACCCGCGGCCTCGTCCTCTTTGTCATCGGCGCGGCGCTCTGGCTCTTTCTCTGCGAGCGGCCGCTGTGGCGGTTCGACCGCAAGGCGCTCGTCTTTCTCGTGCTGGCTTTCGCGCTCGGCCCGGGCCTCATCGTCAATACCGTGCTGAAAGACCATTGGGGCCGCGCCCGGCCGGCGCAGGTCGAAGCGTTCGGCGGTGCGCGGGCGTTCACGCCCGCCGGGCCGCCAGCGGACCAGTGCCCGAGCAACTGCTCTTTCGTCTCGGGCGACGCGGCGCTCGGCTTCGGCTTCGTCGCCTTCGCCTTTCTGCTGCCGGAAGGGCGCCGGCGCCGGCAGGCGCAAGCCCTCGCGCTCGGTTTCGGGGCGATTGTCGGCCTCGCGCGTATCGCCGCCGGCGGGCATTTCCTGTCGGACGTCGTCGATGCCGGGCTCGTCGTCTACGGCCTCGCGTGGCTGCTCCATGAGGCGATCGTCGCACGCGACATGCTCGCCTCGCCCCGGCTCCTCGATTTCTGCCGGCGGGCGGGCGGCTGGGCTGAAAAATGGCAGCCGATGCGCCCGAGCGCGGGGTTGCGCCTTCTTCTCTGGGCGGCGGCCACCGCGATCGCCGTCCTCCTGTCGATGGCCTATCTCGACCGGCCGCTCGCCGGGTTCTTTCATCGCCAGGGGCCCGATTTTCACCGCCTGTTCGATCTCGCGAGCTATCTCGGCCTCGGCGGCCCCTATCTCGCGGTCTTCGCGCTCGCCTTCGCCGCCCTCTATTGGGGCGGCAGCCTGCCGCGCTTTGCCTTCCATGCCGGCGCCATGCGGGCGCGCGCCGCCGTTCCCGCCTTCCTCTTCGCGGCCGTCGCGGTCTCCGGCATCGCCGTCGATCTGCTGAAGGTGCTGGCCGGCCGGGCGCGGCCGAAACTCTTGTTCAGCGAACATCTCTACGGCTTCACGGGATTGGCCTTCCGGGCCGACCACTGGTCGTTTCCGTCGGGGCACACGGTGACGATCGCCGCGCTGATGACGGCGCTGTGGTGGCTATGGCCGCGGCATCTGCTGTTCTACATCCTGGTGGCGGGGATCGTCGCGGCGAGCCGGATCGCCGTCGATCAGCATTATCTCTCCGACATCGTGGCGGGCGCCTTCATCGGCGTCGTGACGGTGAATGCGACCGCCTGGGTCTTCGCGCGCGCCGGCATCGACCTCGCCGCGGCATTGCGCGGCGAGACCGCATGGGGCCCGGCGCCCGCCCGGCTCTTCCGGCGTTTCGCCAAGCTGCGCTAGCGCGTACACTCCGGCGGGCTCCCTCAAAGCGGCCTTTCAGCATGGCGTTGCGCATCGAGACCTTCGACAATGCCCGCGGCGGCAACGCGCTCTACAAGGCGCTGACGCATCCCTGCGCCGCCCGCCGCGGCCGCGAGCTGGTGCGCGCGCTCGCCGGCCGCGGCCCCGTGACGATCTACGATCCGAGCGGCGCGGCGGCGGCCTTCAACGAGATCTTCGCGCTCGACGGGGTCGGGATATCCGGCGTGTTCGTGCAGGATGTGGCGAAGCTCGGCGAAACCGTACTTGGCCATCGGGCCGCGCCGGTCAGCGAACTCGCCCGTGCCGATGCGGGCGCCGTCTTCCTCGCCGCTTTCGACGCCGCCCCGCTCGTCGAGCAGTTGCGGCCCGTGCTCCCGGAAAGCGCCGAAATCCTCAGCCTCGACGCGATGCGCATTCCCGGGGATCGCCTCGGCAATCGCGCGCGCTATCTCGATCCGCTCAATTTCGCGACCAACTTCGCGTTTTTCCGCGACACCGACCGGCTGCACACCAGGCTCGTCACGGCGAATTACTGGGCCGGCTACGGGGCGCCGGCGCCGACCTTGTGGCTGACCCTCTTCTCCGGCGAGGGCGAGGTCATCGCCGAGTGGTGCGAGCGGCTCGACGCCGCCGCCCAAGCGATCGTCATCGACAGCCGCGAGGTCCGCGCCCGCTTCGACCTGCCTGAATTCACCGGCCAGCTGTTCCTGCACGTCGTCGGCGCGGCCGGCCACGACATCGTCAAATACGCGCTCGACACCTTCGGCGAGGAGGAGACCGACGCCTCGCTCTCGGCGACCCACGACGCCAATTCCTGGCCGGCCGACCGCTATGCCGGGCTGCCCGCCCCGGCGCCCGGCGAGGAGGTCGTGCTGTGGCTGCAGAACAGCCACCCGATCGCGATCCCGGCGGGCGCCGTCGGGCTCAACCCGATGGGCGAGGAGGAGGTCGTCTGGCTGGCCGAGGGGGTGGCGCCGTTCGCGACGGCGCGCCTCGATGTCGGGCGGCTGCTGCCGGGGCTGCAATGGCCGCGGCAGATCGAATTGCGCGCCGGCAAGCATATGGTGCGGCCGCGCTACGAGATCGTCGAGAACGCGCGCCACCGCATCGCCCACGTCAATGTCGAGCGCGGCGATCTGGCGCCCGACGCGGCGCTGCCCGGCCTTTCGCGGCTGCTCGGCAAGGGCTACCTGTTGCCGGCGCCGATCCTGCCGCGCGCCCTCTGGCGCACCGAGCTGCTGCCGACGCCGATGGCGATTCGCCAGGCGGAATTGCCGATCGCGCTCATCGCCTACGACCCGGAAGGCAACGAGATCGCGCGCCGCGGCCTGGGGCGGCTGCCGCGCGGGCATGGCCTCGGGCTCGACCTCGACGCAATCTCGGGCGTGCGCGAACTGGGCGACGGCTACGGCCATATCGAGCTCGTCTACGATTTCAGCGAAGGCGGCGAGGGCGACGGCTGGCTGCACGCGCTCTTCCGCTACCGCCGGCGCGACGGCGGCCACGCCGCGGAGACGAGCTTCGGGGCGCATGTCTTCAACACGATCCTCACCTACAAGGGCGAGCCGCAATCCTATTCGGGGCGGCCGCCGGGGCTTTCGACGCGGCTTTTCCTGCGGCTCGGCGAGGCGCCCTTCGACACGCTGTGCCATCTGATCTACCCGGCCTCGCTGCCCTGGCGGCGGGAAAGCGCGACCGAGATCATCCTCTTCGACCGCGCCGGGCGCGAGGCGGCGCGAAAGCGCCTCGCGATCCCGTGCTCGGGGTCGCGGCTGTGGCGCTATCACGAGCTGTTCGACGCCGCGACGCGCGGGCGCGCCGGCGCCGGCGCCTATGCGGTCGTGCGCGACACGACCTGCCGGCTGTTCGGCTATCACGGGCTGCTGGGACGCGACGGCGCCTTCAGCCTCGACCACATGTTCGGGTTTTGACTTCCTGATTCGCGATATTCGCCCTGCTGTTCCGTCATTTTCTGTCATACCGGCGAAGGCCGGTATCGACGGAGGGTGTGGGTCCCGGCCTCCGCCGGGACGACGATGAGCGTGGGTCCGGGCAAGCTCGCGCTCGCCCATATCGCAATGCAGCATTGCCCCCTTTCCGCCGGCACATTGATAAATGATATATTGCATCGAGTTGAAGATCGGATCGGGGCGATGCCGGAGCGCCATCACAGCAAGGTTCTGATCGTCGGCGCCGGGCCCGCCGGCTATACGGCGGCGATCTATGCCGCGCGCGCCAATCTCGAGCCGCTGCTCGTCGCCGGCCTCGAGCCGGGCGGCCAGCTGACGATCACCACCGACGTCGAGAACTACCCGGGCTTCGCCGAGGTCATCCAGGGCCCGTGGCTGATGGAGCAGATGCGCGCGCAGGCCGAGCATGTCGGCACGCGCATCGTGCTCGACCTCGTGACGGCAATCGATCTGTCGCGTCGGCCCTTCGTCGCGACCGGCGATTCGGGCGACAGCTATTCGGGCGACACCGTGATCCTCGCGACCGGCGCGCAGGCGCGCTGGCTCGGCCTCGAAAGCGAGGCGGCGTTCCGCGGCTTCGGCGTCTCGGCCTGCGCCACCTGCGACGGCTTTTTTTTCCGCGGCAAGGAGGTCGCGATCGTCGGCGGCGGCAACACCGCGGTCGAAGAGGCGATCTATCTGACGAATTTCGCGACGCGGGTGACGCTGATCCACCGCCGCAACGCGCTGAGAGCGGAGAAGATCCTGCAGGACCGGCTGTTCCGCAACGAGAAGATCGACGTCGTCTGGGACAGCGTCGTCGAGGAGGTCCTGGGCGTGCGCGAGCCGCCCGGCGTCACCGGGCTGCGCCTCAGAAACCTGCGCACCGGCGCCCTCAGCGAGCGTCCGTTCGACGGCGTCTTCATTGCCATCGGGCATACCCCCGTCACCGATCTGGTGCGCGGGCAATTGCCGCTCGACGCCGAGGGCTATGTGATCGCGAAACCGGATTCGACGGCGACCGCCGTGCCCGGCGTCTTCGCCGCCGGCGACGTCAAGGACAAGGTATACCGCCAGGCGGTGACCGCCGCGGGGATGGGGTGCATGGCGGCGCTCGAGGCGGAGAAATTCCTCGCGCAAGAGGAGGATGCCGCGACGATGCGCGCCGCGGAGTGAGCGCCGCGAGGGACAGGGCCGGCTTTTGGTCCGAGTGGGCCAGGCTCTTCCCGCCGGCGCTTAGGGGATAAGGGATGGATTGGGACAAGTTGCGGGTGTTTCACGCCGTCGCCGAGGCGGGAAGCTTCACGCATGCCGGCGAAACGTTGAACCTTAGCCAATCGGCCGTCAGCCGCCAGATCAGCGCGCTCGAGGAAAGCCTTTCCGTGCCGCTGTTTCACCGGCACGCCCGTGGCCTGATCCTGACCGAGCAGGGCGAGCTTCTGTTCCGCACGGCGCGCGAGGTGTTCGCCAAGCTGTCGATGGCCGAGGGCATGATCTCCGAATCGAAGGACCGGCCGCGCGGGCCCTTGAAGATCACGACGACGGTCGCCTTCGGCTCGGTCTGGCTGACGCCGCGGATCCGCGAATTCCTCGAACTCTATCCCGAGATCCAGGTCAGCGTCGTCGTCGACGACACCGAACTCGACCTGTCGATGCGGGAAGCCGACGTGGCGATTCGCATGTCGCCGCCGCGCCAGCCCGATCTGATCCAGCGCCACCTCGTCAGCATCCAGGTGCATGTCTACGCCGCGCCCGAATACATCAAGAAATACGGCATGCCGCAAAAGCCGGAGGACCTCGACAAGCACCGCATCATCATCTACGGCGACGATTCGCGGCCCCCCGCGGCGGGGGTCAACTGGCTCTTGGACGCCGGCGCGAAGCCGAACATCGACCGGAAGCCGATTCTCACCGTCAACAACTTCTACGGCATCCTGCGAGCGGTCAGGAGCGGGCTCGGCCTCGCCGCGTTGTCGGATTTCATCGCCACCGAGCACCCCGACCTCGTGCGCGTCTTGCCGGAACTGACCGGTCCGCCGGTCGAAGCCTATTTCGTGTACCCCGAGGAGTTGCGAAATTCGAAGAGAATCAGCGTTTTCCGCGACTTCCTGCTGCGCAAGGTGGCGGAGAGCCGCCTGAGCTGAACCGGGCATTAACCAAATCTCACCAGAGCATTGCGGTTTTTGCAGACGAGCCACGAGGAATTCCGGGGGGTATTGCAGCGCCGAAATGCCTATATAGCCGGCATGCGATCGCTGATCGCAGCAAGTTTTCGACACTGATTGGTGTCGATCAGGGTTCTCGGGACTTGTGCCCGAGAAGAGGGTCTGCGGACCCTTACGTCTCCCAGACGTGAAGCCTCCCTGTTCAAACTTGGCCGGGACTTCGGTCCCGGCCATTTTCTTTGCGCGCTTTCTATTCTTTCATTCGAGAGATTTCCCGCCAATCGACGCCGGCGGCGAGCGCCAATCGGCGGCCCGCTTCCGGCATCGGGTATTTGAGCCCGCTCGCGCAGTTGAACAGCACGGCCCGGTCGCCCGCGGCTACCCGTCCCTCGGCGAGCGCCTGCAGATAGGCGGCGTAGGTCGCCGCTCCCTCGGGGCATAAGAGCAGCCCTTCCTCCTTCGCCACCTCGGCCCAGCCGCGCACGATCGCCGCGTCGTCGACCGCGATCGCAAAACCGCCGCTCTCGCGCACCGCGCGCAGGATCAGGAAGTCGCCGACCGCCTGCGGCACGCGGATGCCGGCGGCAATCGTGTGCGCGTCCTGCCAGCGCGGCGCGTGCTCGACCCCGTCCTCCCAGGCCTTCACCATCGGCGCGCAGCCCGCCGCCTGCACCGCCACCATGCGCGGCCGCTTGCTCCCGATCCAGCCGAGCGCCTCCATCTCGGCGAAGGCCTTCCACATGCCGATGATGCCGGTGCCGCCGCCCGTCGGGTAGAAGATCACGTCGGGCAATTCCCAGCCGAGCTGCTCGGCGAGCTCCAGCCCCATCGTCTTCTTGCCCTCGATGCGATAGGGCTCGCGCAGGGTCGAGCAGTTGAACCAGCCGACCGCCTTTTCGCCCTCGGCGACAAGCCGGCCGCAATCGTCGATGAGGCCATCGACGAGGAAGACCTCGGCGCCCTGCATCGCGATCTCGCGGATGTTGACCTGCGGCGTATCGTCGGGACAGAAGACGAAGGCGCGCATGCCGGCGCGCGAGCAATAGGCGGCCATCGCCGCGCCGGCGTTGCCGTTGGTCGGCATCGCCATCGTCGCGACGCCCAATTCCTTCGCCATCGAAACGGCGAGCGCGAGGCCGCGCGCCTTGAAGGAGCCGGTCGGCAGCCGCCCCTCGTCCTTGACGAGGATCTCGCCCGAGACGCCGAGGCGCTGGGCGGCGCGCGGCAGCGGCAGCAGCGGCGTCATGATCTCGCCCAGGGAGACGACGTTTTCCGCCCGCCGCACCGGCAACAGCTCGCGGTAGCGCCACAGCGTCTGCGGCCGCGCGACGAGCGCCGCGCGATCGAGCGCCCGGCGCACGCCGTCGAGGTCGTAGCGCACCAGCAGCGGCTTCCCGGCGCGCGACAGGCTCTGCAGCGTGTCGGCGGGGTAGCGCTCGCCCGTCAGCGAGCATTCGAGATGGGTGACGAAGGTCGGCAGATTCCCGCCGGTCCAGCTGTGCTCGGTCATGCGCGCGCTCCTTTGTGCGCTGCTTTAGCACAGAGAACCGTCCGCCGTTACAGCTTCGGCCTCGCCCCGGTTTCCCTCTTGCCGTCCGCCGGCTACAGCCAACGCCGAACACGGCCCTTGTAGTCGCGGTAGGCAACGCCGAAGCGCGCCTCGAGATAGGCCTCTTCGCGCGAGACCACGCCGTAACGCAAGATGATGCCTATGCCGACCAGAAGGAGAAGCAGCCACGGCCCACGCACGGCCACGCCGATACCGGTATAGAAAGCAAACATGCCAACGTAGATCGGATTGCGGCTTAAGCCGTGAATGCCGGTCGTCACCAGGGTACGCGCAGGCCGAGTGGATGGGACCGGCGTCCTGGCGCGAGAGAAGTTGCGAACCCCTGCAGCAAAGATCGCAACGCCGAAGATGATCAAGCCCGCTCCTGCGGCCCGGTAGACCAGGGCGTTCTCGGGCATGGCGAAAGGAAACGGCACCACATGATCGAGGATGAATCCCAATAGGAGACAAGCCAGAAAGAGGAGCGGCGGGCGCACGATGGGGCGAGCGATCGGCATATCAGAGCCCCGTTGGCCTCGAGCAAACATATGGCCTATTCCTGCCTAACGAGCGACGCACAAGACGCCTCGCTCGGGTGAGAATGACAACTTAGGTGTCATAATAGATTTCGACAGCAGCAGTGTCAACGTACGCTCCGAAACCGAGGCGGTATGCGATGTCGACAGCGCCACAGAGGAAAGGGTCGAGTCCGGTAGCCGGAACCAAGGGCGCGGCGATCGCCGATCTGATGCTGGAGATTGCGCAGTTCTTCTTTCGCCTGCGCGCGGCCGGTCAGAAATCGGGGCTCATCACCAGCTGGGGCGCCGGCACGTTCGGTTTCATGCGCAGTCTCGCATTGTTCGGACCCCTGACCGTGCCGCAGATCGCGAAGATGCGGCCAACCAGTCGCCAGCGCATGCAGCGACTGGCAGACGAACTCGCCGCAGACGGGGTTGTTGAGTTCATCGACAATCCGAGACACCAGCGATCGAAACTGGTGCGCCTCACCCGAAAGGGTGATGCGCGCTATCGCGAACTGAGCGCCCATTTACTCGAAATTGCCACAACGATGGGCGCCGACCTAACCGAGGCGGATATCCGCAAGACAACCGAAATCGTGCGGCGGCTGAGTGATGAGGCAAAGGGCGCCTGATCGCCGAACCTAGCCACCAAGATCACTTTGCGGGCGGGAACCGCGCGCGTGTTGTCCCTCCCACTCCCTTCCCCGCATGCGGGTGAGGGAGTGGGAGGGGGCTGCCTAGTTGATCAGGCCGTAGAACTTGCCGGCGTTCTCGCAGGTCATCTTGTAGGTCACGTCGGCCGGCAGATGGCCGAACTGGTCGGCGATGTATTTCTTCGATTCCGGCCAGACGCCGTCGGGGTGCGGGTAGTCGGAGCCCCACATCAGGGTCTCGACCCCCATCTCCTCGATCAGCTTGGTGCCGACGCGGTCGAACTGGAAGGTCGCCTTGCACTGCCGGCGCCAGTATTCGCTCGGCTTCAGCTTCAATTTGAGGTCGCGGTACTGGTCCTGGTATTCGAAATCCATGCGGTCGATGACGTAGGGGATCCAGCCGATGCCGCTCTCGCCGAAGACGACGCGGATGTTCGGGAAGCGCTCGAACACGGCCGCCCCCATCAGCGCCGTCAGGATGTTGCCGAGCGTCATCTGGAAGAGGCAGAGCCCGCTATAGGTCATCGCCCGGAGCGTGTTGCCGGTGTACTGCTTGCGCAATTCCGGATCGACCGAGGGGAAGGTGTGGAAATGCAGCGGTAGCTGCGTCTCGTTCACCGCCTCCCAGAGCGGGTCCCACATCGGGTGCCACATCGGCGTCATGTGCCAGGAGCAGCTGAGCTCGACGCCCCGCATGCCGAGCTTGGCGACCCGGCGCACCTCGGCGGCGGCCGCCTCGATGTCGCTGTAGGGCAGACAGGCGAGGCCGATCTCGCGGTCCGGGTAATGGCTGCAGAAATCGTGCATGAAATCGTTGTAGATGCGCAGCATCTCGTTGGCCGCCTGCGGGTTCTTCATCTTCGCGCAAGCGGCGAGGATGCCGTAGATGACCTCGGCGTCGACACCGTCGCGGTCCAATTCCTTGACCCGCAGATGCGGGTCGCCCGGGCGGCGCAGGCCCTTTTTGTTGAAATCGTCGTAGAGCCCGGCCTCGGCCATCTTGTCGACGCGCAACTGCTTGCCCGGCATATACGGCGTCCCGGACGCGCCGACCCCGCCGGCCATGCCGTAATCGGCGCCGTTGTCGTCGACCCAGCGTTTCGTGCCGTCCGCCTGCTCCTTGACGTAGGGCATCTCGTCCTTGAGGGCGCGCGGCGCCTGCGAGGTGAAGAGATCCGGCGGCAGCCAGATCATGTCGAGGTGGCAATCGGCCGAGATTCGCCGGTACTGCATCTCTGTTCCTCCGCTGCTGTTGTGCGCCCGCGCTCGAACGGCGCCGCTACTGCTCCCGATCACACTCTATCGGCAGCGCGGCGGGCTAGCCTAGGCCCGTTCTGCGCAATCCTCCGATGCAGGCGCGGCATCCCTCGGCGTACCGCCGCGCGAAAATTTGCCGCCTCGCGGACGGGGCTGCGCTCTGCTAAGAGCTAGCCTCCGCCAACCGGCCGCGCGAAGGGATCATGGAACAGCGCTGGGGGCCTCCCGTCCTCGCCTGGCCGTCGCGGCTGCGCCCCAACCGCTGGGATCTGGTGGCGCTGCCGCTCGTCATGGGTCTGCTTGCGCTGCTCGTGTGGGGCGGCATGGCGATGAGCGCGCGCTACAATGTCGGCGAGCCGCTGACGATCCGCCTCGACCCGTCGGCCTTGCCGGATTATGCGCTGCGCTCGGTATTGCGAATGGGGGTGGCGCTCGTCGCCTCGCTCGTCTTCAGCCTCGCCTATGCGGCGCTCGCGGCGAAGAGCCGCGCGGCGGAAAAGATCCTGATCCCGATCTTGGACATTCTGCAATCGGTGCCGATCCTCGGCTTTTTGTCGATCACCGTGACCGGGTTCATTGCGCTCTTCCCAGGCCGGCTCTTAGGGGTCGAATGCGCCGCAATCTTCGCGATCTTCACCAGCCAAGCCTGGAACATGACGTTCAGCCTCTACCAGTCGCTGCGCACCGTGCCGGCCGAGCTGATCGAGGCGGCGCGCATGTACCATCTTTCCCCGTGGCAGCGGTTCTGGCGGTTGGAAGTGCCGCACGCGGTCCCGGCGCTGGTATGGAACATGATGATGTCGGTCTCGGGCGGCTGGTTCTTCGTCGTCGCCTCGGAGGCGATCACCGTCTCCGGCCGCTCGATCCTGTTGCCGGGCATCGGTTCCTATATCGCGACCGCGATCGACCGGCGGAACTTGCCGGCGATCTTTTATGCCGTGCTCGTCATGCTGGTCGTCATCTTCCTCTACGACCAGCTGTTGTTCCGGCCGCTGCTCGCCTGGTCGCGCAAGTTTCAAGCCGATCCGCCGGCCGAGGCCGAGAATGTGCGGCCGTGGTTCCTCGTCGCTTTGCAGCGCGCACGGTTCGTCGATGCTGCCGGGGGCGGGCTTCTTTTGCTCAACCACCTCGTCGATCGCGCGTTCGCCCGTCCGGCCCGGCGCCGTGGCCCCCGAGCGTGGTCGTTCGGGCCCGCCTTTGAGCGGGCTTTCGACATCGTCCTGGTCATCGCCACGCTGGCCGCAGCTGCGTGGATCGTGATTTTCGTGCACCGCACCGTGAGCCTTCACGAAATCGGCTGGGTGTTCGTGCTCGGCCTCTTCACCTCGATCCGGGTGTTCGTCCTGATCGGGGCCGCCGCCGTCATCTGGGTGCCGATGGGAGTATGGATCGGGTTGCGCCCCCGGCTCGCCGACAAGATGCAGCCGATCGTGCAATTCCTCGCGGCCTTTCCGGCCAATCTGTTCTTTCCCGTCGCCGTGGTGCTGATCCTGCACTTCCGGCTCAACCCGGAGATCTGGCTGTCGCCGCTGATGATCCTCGGCACGCAATGGTACATCCTCTTCAACGTCATCGCCGGGACGTCGGCGTTGCCGGCGGAATTGCAGCTCGCCGCCCGCAATCTCGGCGTCCGGCGCCTGTTGTGGTGGCGGCGAATCATGCTGCCGGCGATCTTTCCGGCCTTTGTGACGGGCGCGGTCACCGCCGCCGGCGGATCGTGGAACGCCAGCATCGTCGCCGAAGTGGTCCAGTGGGGCCAGACGACTTTGACCGCGACCGGGCTCGGCGCCTATATCGCGCAGGCGACGGCCGCGGGCGGTGGCGCGCGCATCGCGCTCGGCATCGGGGTGCTGAGTCTATACGTCCTGACCTTCAACCGCCTGTTGTGGCGCCCGCTCTACAACCTCGCCGCCGAGCGGCTGCGTCTCGACTGACCGAAGGGGCGACCGGATGAGCGAAACAAGAACAGGGCTGCTGCGGGTCCGCGGGGTTTGCAAGAGTTACCGCATGCCGGCAAGCCGCGACGGGCTCGTGCTCGATCATCTCGACTTCACCCTGGAAGACGGCGAGATCGTCGCCATCCTCGGCAAGTCGGGCTCCGGCAAATCGACGTTCCTGCGCATCCTCGCCGGACTGATCCCCGCTTCTTCAGGCAGCGTCGAATACCGCGGCGAGCCCGTGCTCGAGCCGGTGCACGGCGTCGCGATGGTGTTTCAGAGCTTTGCTCTCTTTCCCTGGCTGACGGTGCTCGGCAATGTCGAGCTGGGGCTGGAGGCGCAGGGAATTCCCGGCGCCGAGCGGCGCCGCCGCGCCGTCGACGCCATCGACCTGATCGGCCTCGACGGCTTCGAGAGCGCCTATCCGAAGGAGCTGTCGGGCGGCATGCGGCAGCGCGTCGGCTTTGCCCGCGCGCTGGTCGTCAACCCCGAGATTCTGCTCCTCGACGAGCCGTTCTCGGCGCTCGACGTGCTGACGGCGGAGACATTGCGGGGTGATCTGCTCGATCTGTGGCGCGACCGCCGGATTCCGACGAAGGGGATCGTCATGGTGTCGCACAATATCGAGGAGGCCGTCGAGATCGCCGACCGCATCCTGATCTTCGGCAGCGATCCGGGCCGCATCCGCGCCGAGATCCCGGTCCTCTTGCCGCGGCCGCGCGATTGGGACAGCGGCGAATTCCGCCAGATCGTCGAAAAGGTCTACGCGCTTCTGACGACCGGCGACGGGCGGCGCGGGGCAAGACCGGAGCCGATCGGCATGGGCTATCGCCTGCCCGACGCCGCCGTGCAGCAGCTCTCGGGCTTGATCGAGACGCTCAGCGAGTCGCCCTATCTGGGCCGCGCCGACCTGCCGGATCTGGCCGCCAACGAGAACCTCGCGATCGACGATCTGTTCCCGCTGCTCGACACGCTGCAGCTCTTGGGGCTGGCGCATGTCGGCGACGGCGACGTCGTGCTGACGGCGCAGGGCCGGCGCTATGCCGACGCCGACATGCAGGGACGCAAGGGCATCTTCGCCGACGGGGTGTTGCGGCACGTGCCGCTGGCGCTGCACATCCGCCGCGTGCTCGACGAGCGGCCCGGCCATCGCGCACCCGCCGCCCGCTTTCTGCGCGAGCTCGAAGATCATCTGTCGGAAGAGGAAGCCGCGCGCGTGCTCGACACCATCATCAACTGGGGCCGGCACGCGGAGATTTTCGCCTACGACGACGACAGCGAGCTGTTCAACCTCGAAAATTTCTGACGACCGAGGCAAACGCTACGCACCGCCCGAGGATAAACTCCGGCCGGGACCCAAGTCTCCGGCCGCTCGTGCGGCGGATCGATGGACCCCGGCTTTCGCCGACGTGACGAGGAAAGAGGCGGGAAGTCGCCGGCTACGCACCGCCGGTGAAGGGCAGCCGCGCCACCGCGGCGGCGCCGACCTGCGGCAGTTGCAGGCGGGTATAGAAGGTGTCGCGGCACCAGCCGCCGCCGCCGCCGCTCTTGCCGCCGCCGCCGCCGCAATCCCAATAGGGCGCGTCGTCGACCTTCAGATAGACCTGCTGCCCCGGCACGACGGCGACGCTCGCCCACTGGTCCACATCCTGCCCGATGCTGTCGACGGTCACGTAATATTCGCCCGGCGGCACGTCGCGGTAGAAGGCGCCGCCCGGCTCGGAGATCCCGGCGATCTGGCCGTTGAGCCGGACATAGGGCCGGGCGAGCGAGATGTTGGGATCGAGGTCGCGATAGATCCAGATCCGCGCCAGGCCGGGCGGGATCGGCGGGAGGGCGGCGGCATTCGCCGCCAACGGTACGGTGAAGCTCAGCAGGAACGCGACGAGAGCGATGGCGGCGGCGCGCGGCGCGCGCGACAAGAGGGCGGATTGCATCACGGCGAACTCCATGACGATCGCCTAATTGATATGCGGCCGCGGCACGGCCCGGTCCAGAGCCCGGCTTTTCCCATCTGGTACAAATTGCCGTGAGGAGGTAAGAGGAGGCCTCGCCAAACCGCCGCGTGAATGACGATGCGCTTGCTTTTGCCGCTCCTCTGCGTGGTCCTGCTGTTGCCCGGCTGCACCAAGGCGACGGCAACGCGGGTCGATGCAAACACCTACACCATTCACGGCCCCGGCATCCCCGGCGGCTCCGCCGCGCCGAACCTGCAGCTGGCGAAGCGGATCTGCCCGAACGGCTTTCGCGTGCTGCAATCGACGACTTTGCACAACACGTCGAACGGCTCCGAAGACCGGCCGGGCGACGATTTCACGAACTGGACGATCCGCTGCATCTGACCCCTGCTCAATGGGGCAGGCGCTCTGCTCAGCGCGGGCGCAGGGTCGGGAAGGCGATGACGTCGCGGATCGACGGGCTGTCGGTGAACAGCATGACGAGCCGGTCGATGCCGATCCCGAGCCCGCCGCAGGGCGGCAGGCCGTATTCCAGGGCGGCGATGTAGTCCTCGTCGAGCGGCTGCGCCTCTTCGTCCCCCGCCGCGCGCGCCCGCATCTGCGCCTCGAAGCGGGCGCGCTGGTCGCGCGGGTCGGTCAGCTCGGAAAAGGCGTTGGCGATTTCCCAGCCGTAGATATAGCTCTCGAAGCGCTCGGCGAGCCGCGGGTCGCGGCGGTCGGCCTTGGCGAGCGGCGAGATCTCGCGCGGAAAGCCGGTGACGTGCACCGGCTGCAACAGCTGCTCCTCGACGCGCGCGGCAAAGGCGGCCTCGAGCGCCTGCCCCCAGCTTTCGCCGCCGGCGATCGCGGCGCCGAGCCGCGCCGCCGCCTGGCGCGCCGCCGCGGCGTCCTCGATGCCGAGAAAATCGACGCCGGTCGCCTCGCGCACCAGCTCCGCCATGCCGCGGCGCGGCCACGGCCGCGCCAGGTCGATCTCGGCGCCGCCGTAAGACAGGCGCGTCGTGCCGAGGACGGATTGCGCGACCTCGGTGACGAGCTCCTCGGTGAGGCTCATCATCGCTTCGTAATCGACATAGGCCTCGTAGAGCTCGAGCGAGGTGAATTCGGGGTTGTGCCGCGGCGACAGCCCCTCGTTGCGGAAGCAGCGGTTGATCTCGAACAGCTTGTCGGCGAGCCCGCCGACGATCAGCCGCTTCAGATGCAATTCGGGCGCAATCCGCAGATAAAGCTCGATGTCGAGCGCGTTGTGATGCGTGACGAAGGGCTTGGCCGAGGCACCGCCGGGGATCGTGTGCAGCATCGGCGTCTCGACCTCGAGATAGCCGCGCGCCGCGAGATGGCCGCGCAGCGCCGCGACGACCCGGCTGCGGCGGCGCAGCGTCTGCCGGCTCGCCTCGTTCATGATCAGATCGACATAGCGCTGCCGGTAGCGCAGCTCGACATCGGCGAGGCCGTGGAATTTCTCCGGCAGCGGCCGCAGCGTCTTCGCCAGCACCTCGACGGCGGCGGCGTTGACGGTCAGCTCGCCGCGCGGCGTGCGGCGGATGCTGCCCCTGACGCCGATCAGATCGCCGATGTCGATAAGCCGCACGATCTGCAGCTGCTCGGGCGGGAGCAGGTCCTTGTGGCAGAAGACCTGGATCTTGCCGGAGGCGTCGTGCAGGTCGAGGAACATGCCGCTGTTGCGGTTGGCGCGCACGCGCCCGGCGATCCGCACCTCGTCCGCCGTCTCGCCGCCGGCCGGCAACGCCCGATAGCGCTCGTCGAGCGCGGCCGCCTCGTCGGTGCGGGAGAACGAATAGGGATAGGCATCGACGCCGAGCGCCTCGAGACGCTCGAGCTTCGCCAGCCGCACCGAGCGCAGCTCGTCCTCGCTCGTATTCATCGGATCCTCTCCCCAGACGAGATTGCTTCGCTTCGCCCGCAATGACAACCGGGAGGCGTCATTGCGAAGACCGCAGCGGCGAAGCAATCCCGGCGCCGAGGCTCACCCGGCGGCGACCGTGGACACCGGCTCCGGCGCCAGATCGACGACGCTTTCGTGAAAGCGGCGCAGCGTGCCGTGATGCCCGACGCTGACGATCGTCGGCCGCCACGAGGCGTGCCGCAGCAGCCGGTAGAGGGCGGCTTCGGCCGCCTCGTCGAGGGCCGAGGTCGCCTCGTCGAGAAAGACGATCTCCGGGCGCACCAAGAGGACACGCGCGAAGGCGACGCGCTGCTGCTCGCCGATCGACAGGCGCTGCGCCCAGTGCCCCTCTTCGCCGAGCAGCGGGACAAGATGCGGCAGCCCGACCGCGCGCAGCGCCTCGACCAGGCCGTCGCGCGAGAATTCGCCCTCGGCGCGCGGATAGACGAGCGCGTGCGCGAGCGTGCCGAGCGGCAGATAGGGCCGCTGCGGCAGAAACAGCACGCGGCCGTCGCCGACGCGAATGCGGCCGCGGCCGAACGGCCACAGCCCGGCGATCGCCCGCAACAGCGTGCTCTTTCCCGCCCCCGAGGGGCCGACGATCAACAGCGGCCGGCCGGGAGCCGCCGACAGCGCGATGCCTTGCCGCAGCGGCCGGCCGTCGGGCAGTTCGAGGTCGAGGGCGTCGACCTCGACGCCGCCGCCGGCGCGTTCGAGGGCGATCGGCTGTTCGGCCCGGCGCTGCTCGGCGACCTCGCCGAGCCGCGCGTGAAACCCGGCGAGCCGCTCGACCACCGCCTGATATTCGGCGATATCGGTGTACGAGGTGACGATGAAGGACAGCGCATCCTGCACCTGGCCGAAGGCCGAGGCGATTTGCATCAGCCCGCCGAGCTGGATTGTCCGGTTGAAATAGCGCGGCGCCGCAACGAGAAAGGGAAAGACGATCGCCACCTGCTGATAGCCGGTGGTGAACCAGCCGAGCCGCTTGCGCCGCCTGATGATGCCCCACCAGTTGGCGATGATGCGGGCGAAGCGCGCGTTGAAGGTGTCGAGTTCGCGCCCTTCGCCGCCGTAGAAGGCGACGTTCTCGGCATTCTCGCGCAGCCGCACCAGGCTGAAGCGGAAATCCGCCTCGTAGCGCTGCTGGTCGAAATTGAGCCGCGCCAGCGGCATGCCGATCCAGCGCGTCAGCCACGTGCCGCCGATCGCATAGAACAGCGCCGCGAACACCATGTAGCCCGGAATGTGCAGCGCGTGGCCGGCCCACAGCGGGATCGTCAGCGCCCCGGACAGAATCCACAGGATCGACAGGAACGAGAGCAGCGTGACGACGGAATTGAGCAGGCCCATCGACAGCCCGATCGAATAGGTCGCGTAGCGGTCGAGATCGTCCGCGATGCGCTGGTCGGGGTTGTCGGTCGCGCTCTGGTCGAGCTGGATGCGGTAATAGGCCTGGTCGCCGAGCCAGGCGTCGAGGTAGTGCGCGGTCAGCCAGCGCCGCCAGCGGATGTGCAGGATCTGCCGCAGATAAAGCGAGTAGACGCCGTCGGCGATCAGGGCGGCCGCGATCAGCCCGAAAATCCCGAACTGGCGCCAGAACTCGGGCCAGTTGTACTGCTGCAAGGCATTATAAAAATCGTTGTTCCAGCGGTTGAACCGGACGTTGAGCGCGACGGATACCAAATTGAGCGCCACGACGGCGACGAGCAGCCCCCACGCCGACCACTTCTCCTCGGACTTCCAATACGGCCAGGCTAACTTCCACGCCTCGCGCAGAAAGCCGCGTCGGCTCGCTGCCATCATCGACCTCCGTTACGCTCGCCCGCTCGAATCGGGGGGCTTATGATCGGCGGCGAACCGATGTCCACCCCGCCCGCCATCCGCCCCGCTGCCGCGACGCTGCTGGCGCGCGGCGTGTGCCGCGCCCTCGAACAACTCGACTATGCGAGCCTCGTCGAGTTCCCCCTCGCCAACGGCCGCCGCGCCGACGTGCTCGCGCTCGGCAAGGCCGGCGACTTCATGATCGTCGAAATCAAGACCTCGGTCGCCGATTTCCGCGCCGATCGCAAATGGTCGGATTATCGTGACTTCTCCGATCGCTTCTGTTTCGCGGTGCCGAGCGAATTCCCCGCCGTTTTGATTCCCGAGGAATGTGGCCTCATGGTGGCGGACCCGTTCGGCGCGGCGCTGTTGCGCGGCGGCGCCATGCTGCCGCTGAACCCCGGCCGGCGCCGCTCGCTGACCCTGCGGTTCGCCCGCCTCGCCGCGCTGCGCCTGCGCCGCCACCACGATCCCGAGGCGCTGCGCGCCGAGCGCGGTTGATCAATTCCCGCCTTCGGCGCCGTCGCCGGACAGCCGCCGGCCGTCGAGCGCGGCGGCGATCTCGCGCACATCGGCGACCGCGGTGCCGAGCTTGCCGACGACGATGCGCGCCGCGATGCTGGCAAGCCGCGCCGCGGCCGTCAAGCCCAGCCCGGCGCCGAGCGCCGCCGCGGCGCAGGCGACGACGGCGTCGCCCGCCCCGGAAACGTCGTAGACCCCGCGCACCTGCGAGGGCTCGACATGGCTCGCGCCGTCGGCCGCGACGAGCACGAGGCCGTCGGGACCGAGCGAGGCGAGCACGGCACCGAAGCCGCAGCGCTCGACGAGCGCGCGGGCGGCGGCGATCACTTCCGCCTCGGAGGCGACCGGCATGCCGGTCGCCTGGCCCAGCTCGCGCCGGTCCGGGCGCAACAGATCGGCGCCGCGATAGCGGATATGATCGCCCCCTCTGGGATCGACGATGACCCGCGCCCCCGCCTCGTGCGCCGCCCGGATGATCTCGAGCGCCACCCCTTCGGTCAGCACCCCCTTCGCATAATCCGAGACGACGACGACCGGGCAGCTCGTCACCAATTCGCGCGCGAGACGCAAGAGATCCTCGCGGATATAGGGGTCGAGCGGCGTGGCGCTCTCGCGATCGGCGCGCAGCAATTGCTGGGTCCCCGCGACGTAGCGCGTCTTCACCGTGGTCGGGCGCTGCGGCTGCACCAGCACATGGATCTCGGCCCCGTCGGCTTCCCCGAGCAGGCGTTCGATCTCGCGGCCGGCTTCGTCGTTGCCGACCACCGAGACGAACGTCACCGCCGCGCCGAGCGCCCGCAAATTGCGCAGCACGTTGCCGGCGCCGCCGAGCGTCTTCGTCTCGCGCTCGATCCGCAGCACCGGGATCGGCGCCTCCGGCGACACGCGCTCGACCCCGCCGTAAATGTAATGGTCGAGCATGACATCGCCGATGCACAGCACACGGGCCCGTTCGAGCAGCGCCAGAGAGCGGGCGAGGTCGAGATCGTCGGCCATCGATAAACAACTCGGTTCCAGGGTGGCACGGTCTTAGGCCCCCGATGGCACGCCGCGCAAGAGAAATGCTTGCGATTTTACGTCGGGTTGGATATCGGGCGCGGCGCCCACATATTACGGGCGATCCCGGATCATCGGAGGAGCATGCCGAGCTGGTTCCGACAATCGGCCCGCCCCGAGGCGGTGATCGCGCCGCCGGCCGTCGCGCCTGATCTGCGTCTTTACGCGATCGGCGACGTGCACGGCCGGCCGGACCTGCTGCGCCGCCTGCACGGGATGATCGCCGATGACGCGCGCGGCGCGCCGCAATCGCGAAAGCGCGTCGTCTATCTCGGCGACTACATCGACCGCGGGCCGGATTCGAAGGGGGTCATCGACATTCTCGTCGCGGAGCCGCTCGAGGGCTTCGAGGCGATCCATCTCGAGGGCAACCACGAGCATGCGCTGCTCGGCTTTCTCGTCGACATCCGGTTCGCGCCGATGTGGCTCGGCAACGGCGGCGCCGCGACGCTCGCGAGCTACGGCGTCCCCGTCCCCGACCCCGGCCGCCCGGCGGAACTGCTGGAAACCCAGGAACGCCTGCTCGCCGCCCTGCCGCAGGCCCATCGCGCGTTCCTGCGCAGCCTCGAACTCAGCCACAGCGCCGGCGACTACTTCTTCGTCCACGCCGGGGTGCGGCCGGGTCGACCGCTCGACCGTCAGGACAGCGAGGATCTGTTGTGGATCCGCGACCCGTTTCTCGGCTCGCAGGCGGATTTCGGCAAAGTCGTCGTGCACGGCCACACGATCTCGCGCGCGCCGGAAATCTGCGACAACCGCATCGGCATCGATACCGGCGCCTTCGCCAGCGGGCATCTGACCTGCCTCGTGCTCGAAGGCGACAGCCGGACCCTGTTGCAGACCTGAGAGCGTGCGAATGTTTCGGTCGGCAGCCGGGACCGGCACCGTGCGTCCTTCGAGACAGCCGCTTCGCGGCTTCCTCAGAGCCTGCCCCGGCGGAGGCCGGGGATGAGGTTTTTTCTCCATGCCATCAAAGAACTACCTCATCCTGAGGAGGCGCGGAGCGCCGTCTCGAAGGACGCAGGATGTTCATGCAGCGCACTGTTTTGCCAATTCCTTCACATGATCTGAGCCGAGAGATCGGAACCTCCGCCGCCAGACGTCATTGCGAGCAATGACACCGTCGAATTTGTCTACCGCTGCCGGCGCAGCAGCAGATAGAGCGCGCCGGCGCCGCCGTGGCGCGGCTGGGCTTGCGCGATCGCCAGGATATGGCGGCGCATGCCGCCCTCCTCGAGCCAGCGCGGCACCGAGCGCTTCAAGATCCCCGGCCCGTCGGGGGCGAGGCCGCGGCCGGTGACGACGAGGACGCAGCGATGCCCGGCGGCACGCGCCTCCTCGACAAAAAGGGCGAGCCGCCGATGTGCCTCTGCCTGCGTCATGCCGTGCAGGTCGAGACTGGCGGCGATCGGATAGAGGCCGCGCTTCAGCCGCTCGGCATTGGCGCGGTCGACGCCGGCGAAGCTGTCGAGCGGCGGCGGCGGGGTGCGCTGCGTGCCCGGCGCGGCCGGGTCCCGCGCTCGCCGCGGCGGCGCAGCGGCAGGCGCGGCCGGCGGCGGCGCGGCACGGCCGGGCAGCGGCGTGACGCCGCGCATCGCCTCGCGCCACACATCGCCCTCCTTCAGCCGCACCGGCCTGCTGCGCATGTCCTGAATTATGTCCTTGTCTCAACTAGTGCCGAATCGGCCTTCACCGCGCCGCTCTCGCGTGGATCGGCGAATAAATCGACATACGGCTCGTAGCGGAATCGTCGGTTGCGGATCCGCCCGGTGATCTCGACGAGGATGCCAATATCAGCGAGCCGCTCGACCATTTGATTGGCGGCAGGATACGTTGTGCCGGTTAGCCCACAAAGTTCATTAACGGATACAATCGGGTGCTCAAAAAGGTATTCCAGTACCCGATGCCCGTTACCGGCTCCTCGGCCCAGATTATCTGTAATCAACGCTCGATGTGTTTCGCGGAGCGCCAATATCCGTCGCGCTGTATCGGTCGCTTCTGTGCTGACTTCCGCAATGCCCGTCAGGAAAAATTCTAACCATTTCTCATAGTCTCCGCGATCTCGCGTTGCTTGAAGGAGATCATAATACGTCTGGCGATGACGCTTAAAAAAATACGACAAATATAGTACCGGCTTTTGCAAGACACGGTTCTCGCATAATAGAAATGTGATCAACAGCCTCCCAACGCGGCCGTTGCCATCAAGAAATGGATGGATCGTCTCAAACTGAGCATGAGCAAGACCGATTTTGATCAAAAGTGGCATCGTATTATGTTTGTGCAAGAAGCTTTCAAGATCGTCAAGAACGTCAGGCAGAAGATTGGGCGGAGGCGGCACAAAAGTAGCCTCCGTCAGAGTGCATCCGCCTGGCCCGATCCAGTTTTGGCTACGCCGAATTTCTCCCGGCGTTAGTCGGGAACCCCGTACTCCGGTGAGCAATTCGCGATGAATTTCAGTTATGAGACGGACAGAAACTGGCAACTCGGAAAGGCGCCGCAGGCCGTAATTCATCGCCCGAACGTAGTTTACCACTTCATCGACATCGCGCGGATGTTCTGGTGCAAATACCCGAGCCTCAGCCGCGAGCACGTCTTGCAGCGAACTCTGCGTGCCTTCGATCTGGCTCGACAATACTGCTTCTTTTCGTACGTACATGAAAACGAACAAGTCGGGGTTCGGTAGGGTTTGTATCGAACCGTCGAGCCGCCCAAGCGCCAAGTCCGCTTGCGACAACAGGCCTTGTATTCTCCCGTGAATGCGAACGGGCGGATTTGGCGGGAGAGGTGCGGGAATGAACGCTCGATAGCCTGTCGGTTGCCGCCGATAGGCACCGGAGCGGGTGTTGAGGGTCTGGTTTAACATGAGCGTCGCGCCAAGCCATGCGTAAGCCAGACTTTCATATACACCAAAAGGCCGACCCTTGTGAAAGTTTGATTCTCTCGGCTCGCCGATGGGAAGAGTCCGTCGCTCAATCGTCGTTCAAATGGATCGCGCGGACGCCACAGGAGAACGACGGACTGCTAGCATAATGGCGCGCATGTCCTCTCTCCGTTCGCCCGCGGCTACGATATGGCAATCGCGGCGGCGATCCGCACGTCCTCACCCCATCGCGGCCAGCCGCGCCACGACGGCGCGCGGCAGCAGCAGGAAATAGCGGCCGCGCGCATTCATCCGGCCGGCCCGCAGGCCCGCCTTGCCGCCGGTGCCCCAAAACAGGTCGCCCCGCACCGGCCCCTTGATCGCGCCGCCGGTGTCCTGCGCGACGAGCAGCCGGCGCAGCCGCTCGCGGTCGCCGAAGCGCTCGCGCGCGTCGAGCCACAGCGGCACCCCGAGCGGGATGTCCGATTGGTCGACGGCGAGGCTGCGCCGCGCGGTCAGGACGACGCCTTCGGCGCCTTTCGGTCCCGGCCCCTCGAGGATGCGGAAGAACACATAGGAGGAGTCCTCGCGGCGCAGCGCGACGCCCGCCTTCGGATGCTTCGCCATCCACTGCCGGATCGTCAGCATCGTCAGCTGGTCGCGCGGAATGACGCCGCGCTCGAGCAAGAGGCGCCCGACCGGAACATAGGGCTTGCCGTTCTGCCCGGCATAGCCGAGCCGCACGGTCTTGCCGTTGTCGAGGCGCACTTGCCCCGAGCCCTGGATCTGCAGAAAGAAGGCGTCGATCGGGTCATCGAGCCAAAGCAGCGCGAGATGCTGTCCTTTGAGCGCGCCGTCCTCGATTTCGGCGCGGCTGTAGCGCGATGCGAGGGCGGCGTCGGCCGGCAGTTTGTAGATCGGCACCCGGTAGCGCCCGTGGCGTTTCAGCGATCCCTTGAGCCCGATCTCGAAATAGCCGGTGAAGAGCCCCAACGGCGCGCGCGGCGTTGCGCGGTAGCGGTCGAGGGCGAGGACGGGGCGAAAGCGGCTTTCGAAAAACTGCCGGGCGGCGGCATCCTCGCCCGGCGGCAGCGCCGCGGCGGCGCCGCACACGCCCCGCCAGTCGGCGACCCGGCCGAAATCGGCGGCGACCGACCAGGGGTCGAGCGGCGCCCTATCGGGCTTTGCCATATAGCGGGCGCAGGATTTGAGGAAGGCGGGGATCGCCGCCGAAACCCGATCGTCATTCCAGCCGGGCAGCGCGGCGAAGCCGACCGGCTGCAAGGCGAGCCGCGGCGGCCCGGTATCGCGGCCGAGGGCGAGAGCGAGAAGGACGGGCCCGAGAACGAGCGCGGCGCGGCGCCAGCCCGGCCAGCCCGGCATGGCGCCCCGCCGCAGGGCCGCGGCGCGGCCTCAGCCGCTGCTGGTCGCGATCAACAGCCAGTTCGGGTCGGCCGAGCGGATATCCCGCGCAAAGCTCCAGAAATCGGTCTTTTCGACCGGTTGATCGGGGTTCCCGTCGACGATGCTGCCGTCGGCGGCGCGCGTCACGTTGATCTGTTCGGAAACGAGCCTGACGGTCACCTCGGCGGTCTGCCCGGCGAGGCCGGCCTCGACGATTTCCACGCCCGCAAGGCGCACGATGCGGGTTTCCAAACTCTCCTTGGCGACCGCGCGCTCGTCCACCGCCGCCGAAAACGGCCCGTAGACGGCGTCCGCAAGCAGCGGCCGCAACGCCGCTTTGTCGCCGCGCGCGAAGGCGCCGACGATCAGTTCGAAAGCGCCGCGCGCGCCGGCGAGAAACTGCGCCGGATCGAATTGCGGATCGGCGCGGCGGATCGCCTCGAGCCCGGCGGCGACCGCATCGCCGGGCTCCGCCGGCGGCGGCGCGACCGTGACCTTATTCGGTTCGAGCGTCACCACCTTGCTGTCGGCGGCGGGCTCGGCACGCTGCATGAATGGGTCGCGGCGGCGCTCGTTGCCGGTGCGGCGGCCGAGCACGCTGCGCAGGCGCAACACGAGGAACGCGGCGATCATCGCGAACAGGATGATGTCAGAGTATTGTTGAAATCCTTGCATCGCCTCTGCGCGCTCCCGTTGTGCCCGGTCGGGCGGTACCGATGCCGTCTTTCGAGTACATAGGGGGTGGCCGCACCGACGGCAAGCGCACCCCCCTCCGGTTGACATGATCCTGATCCGCCACGGCCAAACCGAATTCAACCGCATCTTCTCGCAAACCCGAGAGGATCCGGGCATCCGCGACCCGGATCTGACCGCGGCCGGGCGGCGCCAGGCGGCGGCGCTCGCGGCCGCCTTGGCGGGGCTGCCGGGACCGAAGCCGCGGCGCCTGATCGCCAGCCCCTACCGCCGCGCGCTCGAAACCGCCGAGATCGTCGCCGCGACGCACGGCCTGCCGATAGCGGTCGAGGCGCTCGTCGCCGAGCGCTGCGTCTTCGCCTGCGACATCGGCAGCCCGCGCGCGGCGCTGGCCGAGCGCTGGCCGGCGCTCGCCCTCGACCACCTGCCCGACCCGTGGTGGCCGCAGACGGTAGAGAGCGAGGAAGCGCTCGCCGAGCGCGCCCGGCGCTTCCGCGAGAAGCTCGCGGGCGAGCGCTGGCGCGAGATCGCGGTCGTCACGCATTGGGGCTTCATCCGGGCGCTGACCGGGCTCAAGGTGGCCAACGGCACGGTCTTGCGCATCGACCCGAGCCGGCCGGAGCGCGAGCCCGAGCTCTTGTTCGCGCCGCCCGCCGAGTGATCGAGGGGAAGCCGTTGCCGCGCCGCGCCAATCCGTGTTAGCTCGCGGCCGGCTTTGACGGCGCGCCCGCGCCGCGAGGAGGTTCGATGGCGGAAGACAGGCGAGGCAACGGCCAATCGGCAGCGGCCGATCCCGCCCCGGACGGCACGGAGCAGCTGATCGTCCAGGCGCAATACGTCAAGGATCTGTCGTTCGAGAACCCGCGGGCGCCGCAGAGCCTGATGCAGCCGGGCGGCCCGCCCGAGGTGCAGATCGGGGTCGACGTGAAGGCGCGCAATCTGGGCCCGGAGACCTTCGAGGTCCTGCTGTCGATCAACGCCTCGGCAAAGGCGGGCGGCGAGCCGGTATTCATCGTCGAACTCGCCTATGGCGCGGTGGTGGCCGTCAAGGGCGCGAGCGAGGCGAGCCTGACCAACCTCGTCCTCGTCGAGACGCCGCGCGTCATCTTCCCGTTCGCCCGGGCGATTATCGCCGACGCGACGCGCGACGGCGGCTTTCCGCCGCTGCTGATCAATCCGATCGATTTCGCCGAGCTGATGCGCCGCAACCAGCAGGCGATGACGGCCGGCGGCAGCCCGCCGGTGGTGTAGAGCCAACCGTTGCGTCGTTTGCGGCGGTATCAGCCCGCGGCGAGCCACAGCGGCTCGCTGATCGCGGCCAGCATCGCCTCGTGCGCCGCCAGTTCCTCGGCCGAGGCCTCATGCGGCCGCGGCGGGCGCGCGACGCGCGCCAGCGCGGCGCCGGCGGCGGCCAGCGCCGGCGCGAAGTCGAGGCCGGGCTGCTTGCCGCCGAGCAGTTCCAGATAGACGGCGGCGAGCAGCGCGCCGTCGATCTCGGCGCCGTGCATCGCCCGTCCCGACAGGTCGATTTCGAAGCGCCGGCATAAGGCGTCGAGGCTCGCCGGCGCGCCGGGAAAGCGCGCCCGCGCGAGCGCCAATGTATCGACATGCCCGCCGCCGAGCGGCCCGCGCCCGAGGCGCGCCAATTCGGCGTTGACAAAGGCGAGGTCGAATTCGGCGTTGTGGATGACGAGCGGATCGCCGCCGATGAAATCGAGCAGCTCGTCGGCAATCTCGGCGAAACGCGGGTGGTCGGCGAGAAACTCGGCGGAGAGGCCGTGCACCCCGCGCGCCTCCTCGGGCACGTCGCGCTCGGGGTTGACGTAGCGGTGAAAGACGCGGCCTGTCGGGATGTGCCCCAAAAGCTCGTGGCAGGCGACCTCGACGATGCGGTGCCCCTCAGCGGGGTCGAGGCCGGTCGTTTCGGTATCGAGCACCACCTCGCGCATGGCCGCTTGCACCCTCCGCCAGCAACAGCCGCAAGATCGCCTCGAGGCGGCGCAAGGTCAACGCCCGGCTCAAACCGCTTTGCACGACAAAGTCGGCCCGCCGCTGCTTTTCCCGATCCGGCATCTGCTGCCGCAGAATCGCCGCGAAACGGCCCTCCGTCATGCCCTCGCGCCGCATGACGCGCTGGCGCTGCAGCAGGGGCGACGCGGAAATCACGACCACGCGGTCGCAACGCCGCTCGCCGCCGACCTCGAAGAGCAGCGGGATGTCGAGGACGACGATCGGCGCCCGCCGGGCGCGCGCCGCCTTGACGAAGCGCCGCTCCTCGGCCTCGACCTTCGGGTGCAGGATGCGCTCCAATCGGCCGAGCGCCGCCCGTTCGCCGAAGACCTGCCGCCCGAGCGCCGTGCGGTCGATGCCGCCCGCCGCCGCCGCGACGCCGGGAAAGGCGGCGGCGACCTCGGCGACGGCGGCGCCGCCCGGCGCCAACAGGCGATGCACCGCGCGGTCGGCGTCGAACAACGGCACGCCCATCCGCCGCAGCATCTCGGCGGCGGTGCTCTTGCCCATGCCGATCGAGCCGGTGAGGCCGAGGATGATCACCGCGCCGCCCCGAGCGTCGCCAGCACCGCGGCGCGCTGCGCCGCCGACACCGCGACCGGCACCCCGAACCACGCCTCGAAACCGGGCCGCCCCTGGTGCAGCAGCATGCCGAGCCCGTCCACGACCGGATGGCCGCGGCGCCGCGCCGCGGCGAGCAGCGCGGTTTCGAGCGGCACATAGACGAGATCGACGACGGGGGCCGGCGGCGGCAAGGCGGCGATGTCGAAATCGAGCGGCGGCGAGCCCGCCATCCCGAGGCTCGTCGCGTTGACGAAGAGGCCGCCGCCGGCGAGCGCGCGCGGCCCCTCATTCCACGGATGGACGGCGATCGCCGTCGCGGGCGCGGCGAGGTCGCGGGCGAGCGCCTCGGCGCGCGCGAAGGTGCGGTTGACGAGGCGGATTTCTTCGACGCCTAGATCGGCGAGCGCCGCCACGACGGCGCGCGCCGCCCCGCCGGCGCCGAGCACGATGGCAGGGCCCGAGCGCGGCTGGAACGCCGGCGCCCGGTCGCGCAAATTCTCGATGAACCCGTAGGCGTCGGTGTTGCGGCCCTCGAGGCTGCCGTCGGCGGCGACGATCACCGTGTTGACGGCGCCGATGCGGCGCGCCAGCGGCTCGACCCGGTCGACGAGCGCAAGCGCCTTTTCCTTGTGCGGCAGCGTCAAGTTGCAGCCGCGGAAACCGAGGACCGGCAAGGCGCGCAATGCCGCTTCGAGATGTTCCGGGCGCACCGCCAGCGGCACATAGACGCCGTCGACGGCCTTTTCGGCGAGCCAGAAGCCGTGCAGCGCCGGCGAGCGCGAATGCGTGACCGGCCAGCCCATGATGCCGGCCAACAATGTCTTGCCCGTGAGCGGCATCCTCGCCCCGCCTAGGCAGGATTTTGCGGGTTCGCAAATAAAAGCCCTCGCCGCCCTTCAGGGGGGAGAGGGAGGGACCCATCGCGCAGCGATGGGAGGGTGAGGTGGGCGCCGGCAAACTCCCTGGAGGCCCCTACCTCACCCCGACCCTCTCCGCCCCCGGGGACGGAGAGGGAGCTTTCGGCTGCATATGACGACGCGTGGACCATCCATCAGAATCCTGCTGAGGGAAGCATGCCGCGTTCGCGCAGAAACCCCAACAGCTCGAGAAGCGGCAAGCCGAGGATCGCGAAATGGTCCCCCTCGATCCGCGCAAACAGCTGCACGCCGCGGCCCTCGAGGCGGTAGGCGCCGACCGATCCGAGCACCGCCTCGCCCTCCGCCGCCAGATAGCCGTCGAGGAAAGCGTCGTCGAGGACGCGCATCGTCAGGCGCGGCCGGCTCAGATGCGACCACAAATGCTCGCCGCCGCGCGTGACGCAGACGGCGGTCGCGAGCTCGTGCGTCTTGCCGGAGAGCCGCTTCAGCTGCGCCCGGGCGGCCGCGAGATCAGCCGGCTTGTCGAACCACTCCTCACCGCAGGCGAGCAGCTGGTCGGCGCCGATGACGAATGCCGCCGGGCGCCGGTACGACACCGAGCGCGCCTTTTCGGCGGCGAGCGCGAGCGCGCAGTCGCCGGCCGAGGCGCGCGCGGCGGCAAAACGGCGCTTCACTGCCGCCTCGTCGATCCCGGCCGCTTCGACCGCGAAGCCGAGCCCGGCCGCGGCGAGCAGCCGGGCGCGGGTCGGGCTGGCGGAAGCGAGGACCAGCTCCTCACGCATCGAGCCCATGGCGGTGCGCCAAGAGCCGCATGATCGCCGCCGCGGTTTCCTCGATCGAGCGCCGGGTCACGTCGATCACCGGCCAATGCCGTTCGGCGAAGATCCGCCGTCCCTCGCGCACCTCGGCGCGCACCGCTTCGAGGTCGGTGTAGTCGGTCGCCTCCTCGTGATGCAGCATGCTGAGCCGGTGGCGGCGCAGCTGGATCAGCCGCTCGGGGTCGTTGGTAAGGCCGACGATCAACGGATGCGTCGCCTCCAGGAGTTCCGGCGGCAGCGGCATGCCGGGCACCAGCGGCACGTTCGCCGGCTTGATGCCGCGGTTGGCGAGATAGAGGCAGGTCGGCGTCTTCGAGGTGCGCGACACGCCGACCAGTACGACATCGGCGTCGTTGAGGCCCCAGCTCGACTGCCCGTCGTCATGGTTGAGGGCAAAGGTCATCGCGTCGATGCGGGCGAAATACTCGCTGTCGAGCAGATGCTGCTTGCCCGGCATGCCGCGGCTTTCGCGGCCGAGATAGGAGGCGAGCGCGCCGATGACGGGATCGAGCACCGGGATCGCCGGCACCTGCAGCCGGCGGCATCCCTGCTGCAGCGAGGTGCGCAGCGCGTCGCTGACAAGGGTGAACAAGACGACCCCCGGATTGGCCTCGACGCCGGCAATCACCCGCTCGATCTGGGGGCGCGTGCGCACCATGCTCCAGACATGCTCGATGGCCTGCGCCTCGTCGAACTGCACGAGGCAGGCGCGGGCGACGGAATGCACCGTCTCGCCGGTCGAGTCGGAAACCAGGTGCAGGTGGAAGCGGGTCATGCGCCTTCCCATAACATATCGCCGGCTATAGCCAAACCGCCGGCCGCTCCCCTCCCTTCCCTCCCCCGCTTGCGGCGGAGGGAAGGGAGGGGGTAAGGAAAGCCGCGGAACGAGACAGGGAGATTTCCGATGCGCCGATTGTTGCTGGCCGCGGTTGTGGTGCCGCTCGCGTTATCCGCCGCGCCGGTTCGCCCGGCGGCCGGCCAGACCTTGCGGATTGCCCTGCGCGAGGACGCCGACACCCTCGATCCGACCCTCGCCGGCAGCTATGTCGGCCGCATCGTGTTCGCCGGCATGTGCGACAAGCTGTTCGACTACGACACGAAATTGCACATCGTGCCGCAGCTGGCCACCGGCTACACCTACAAGGACCCGACGCATCTGGTGCTGCATCTGCGCAAGGGCGTCCAGTTCCAGGACGGCGAGACGTTCGACGCGACCGCGGTCAAATACACGCTCGAACGCGACCTGACGATGAAAGGCAGTCTGCGCAAGGGCCAGATCAACGCGATTCAAACGATCAGCGTCGTCGATCCGCTGACCGTCGAACTCGTCCTCAAGACACCCTCTTCGCCGCTGCTGGCGCAGCTCGCCGGCCGGCCCGGCATCATGCTGGCGCCCAAGGCGGCCGAGAAGGAGGGCGCCAAATTCGGCCTCCACCCGGTCTGCGCCGGCCCGTTCCGCTTCGCCGAGCGGGTGCCGCAGCAGAAGATCGTGCTCGAGCGCTTTCCTGGCTACTGGAACGCCAAGGCGATCCATTTCGACCGCGTCGTCTATGAGCCGATCGTCAACTCGGCGGTGCGGCTCGCGAACCTGCAATCAGGCGCGATCGACCTCGCCGAATACATCGTGCCGACCGACATCGCGGCGGTCAAAAAGGACCCGAGGCTCAAGCTCGCGATCAGCGACGGGCTCGGCTACAACGGCATCACCTTCAATACCGGCCACGGGCCGCAGTCGAAGACGCCGATCGGCGAGCATGCGCGGCTGCGCCGCGCCTTCGAATTGGCGATCGACCGGAAGGCGCTGATCCAGGTCGTCTATAACGGTCTCTTCAAAGCGATCGCGCAGGCAAACCCGCCCGGCTCGCCCTTTTACGTTTCGGCGATCCAGCCGCCGCCGCGCGACATCGCGGCCGCGAAGAAGCTCGTTGCCGAAACCGGCGTCAAGCCGCCGATCGCGGTCAGCCTGATGACCCCGAACAGCCCCGACCTGTTGCAGGCCGCACAAGTCATCCAGTCGATGGTCGCGCCGGCCGGCTTTCAGGTGAACATCAAGGCGATGGAATTCGCCTCCTCGCTCGCCGCCGGACATGCCGGCGACTTCCAGGCGTTTTTCATCGGCTGGTCGGGACGCGCCGATGCCGACGGCAACATGTATTCCTTCCTGCACAGCGGCTACGGCTTCAATTTCGGCGGCTTTTCCGACCCCGCCATCGACAAGCTGCTCGACGAGGCGCGGCTGCACAACAACCTCGGGGCGCGGCGGCAGATCTACGCCAAAGTGTGGGTCGAGGTGCGCCACAAGATGCCGCTCATCTACCTCTGGGCCTTGAAGAACATCGTCGGCATGCGCAAGGACGTGGAAGGCTTCCGCCAGGTGCCGGACGGCATCATCCGCCTGCAAGGCATGTACCTGGCGAAGAAGGCGGCGCAGAAGTGAGACGGCTCTGGCCACGCAGATTGCTTCGCTTCGCTCGCAATGACGGCCGCTGTCATTGCGAGGAGCGGAGCAACGAAGCAATCTCGGTGACCGGCAACTAAGGCGCGTGCGGCGGCGACATGCGCCGGTATCTCGCCTCGCGGCTTGTGCAGATCGTGCCGACGCTGTTTCTCGTCAGCGTCATCGTTTTCGGGCTGCAGGAGCTGATGCCGGGCGATCCGGCCGTGCTGATCGCCGGCGACAGCGCCGGCGACCCGCAGGTCGTGGCGCAGATCCGGCATGAGCTGCTGCTCGACGCGCCGGTGCCCTTGCAGTACCTGCACTGGCTCGGGCAGGTGCTGCACGGCAACCTCGGCTTCAGCTGGCGGCTGCAGGAGCCGGTCGCGGCGCTCGTCCTGCAGAAGCTGCCGGTGACCGCGCAACTGGCGGCGATGGCGTTCTTTTTCTCGGTGCTGATCGGCGTGCCGGCCGGCATCCTCTCGGCGGTCAAGCGCAACACGGCGTGGGACTGGCTCGCCAACGCGGTCGGCCTCTTCGGCCTGTCGATCCCGACCTTCTGGCTCGGCATCGTGCTGATCCTCGTCGTCTCGGTGTGGCTCGGCTGGCTGCCGCCCTCAGGCTATGTGAGCCCGACGCAGGATCTCTGGCGATCGCTGGCGACGACGATCATGCCGGCCTTCGTGCTCGGCAATGCGATCGCTGCGATCCTGATGCGGCACACGCGCAGCGCGATGCTGATCGCCTTGCGGCAGGATTATGTGCGCACGGCGCGCGCCAAGGGGTTGAGCGAAACTGTCGTGGTGCTGCGGCACGCGCTGCGCAACGCGCTGATCCCGGTCGTGACCTTGGGCGGGCTGCAGCTCGGGACCTTGCTGTCGGGCGCGGTCTTGACCGAGCAGGTGTTCTCGGTGCCGGGCTTCGGCAAGCTCGTCGTCGATGCCGTCTATAACCGCGACTACCCGGTGATCCAGGGGGTCGTGCTGACGACGGCGCTGCTCTACGTGCTGCTCAATCTGTTGACCGACCTGCTCTATGCGCTGATCAACCCGCGGCTGCGGACGGCCTGAGATGACCGGCGGCATCGGCCTCCTCGCCCCGACCCTGCCGGCCCCGAAGAGTGAGACGCGGCTCGCGCTCGAGCGGTTCCTTCGGCATCGCTCGGCGACTGTCGGGCTGGCGCTGATCGTGCTTTTCGTCGGCGTCGCGATCCTGGCGCCGGCGCTGTCGCCCTATGGCCCGATCGCGACCGATTGGGGCGCGATCCGGCTGCCGCCCTCTTTCGCCCATTGGATGGGGACGGACGAGATCGGCCGCGACGAGCTGGGGCGCGTCATCTTCGGCGCGCGGGCGAGCCTCTTGGCCGGCGTCGTCTCGGTGCTGCTGGCGGCGGCGATCGGGGTGCCGGCCGGCCTTGCGGCCGGCTTCGCGCGCGGCTGGACCGACGTTCTGTTGAGCCGCCTCGTCGATGCGATGCTGGCGATCCCCTTTCTCGTGCTGGCGATCGCGCTCGCCGCCGTGCTCGGGCCCAACCTGAAAAACGCGATGATCGCGATCGGCATTACGACGGCGCCCGTCTTCATGCGGGTCGCCCGCGGCTCGACCCTCGACGTGATGACGCGCGATTACATCGAGGCCGCCCGCGCGGTCGGCAATCCTGCCTGGCGCATCGCCGTCAGATACGTATTGCCGAACATCTTCCCGCCGGTATTGGTGCAGGCGACCTTGTCGATCGCCACCGCGATCATCGCCGAGGCGAGCCTTTCCTTCCTGGGGCTCGGCGAGCAGCCGCCGACCCCGGCCTGGGGGGCGATGCTGAACGCGGCGCAGCAATTCCTGACGCAGGCGCCGTGGCTCGCGATGTTTCCGGGGGCCGCGATTTTTCTGACCGTCCTCGGCTTCAACCTGTTGGGCGACGGCCTGCGCGACGCGCTCGACCCGCACCGCGGCTAGGGCCGGAAGCGCGCCTGCAGCGCTGCGAGGCGCGGGTTGGGCTCGGGCGGCACGGCGGGGAGGGCGGCCGGCGCCGGCACGATCTGCGGCCAGAAATGGCAGGCGGTCAGGTGGCCGCCGCCATCGGCGGCGAGCGCCGGCTCTTCCGCCGCGCAGCGCGCTTGCGCGTAGCGGCAGCGCGTGCGGAAACGGCAGCCCGAGGGCGGCGCGAGGGGGCTCGGCACGTCGCCTTCGAGGATGATCCGCCGGCGCTGCGCCGTCGGCTCGGGGACCGGCACCGCCGACAGCAGCGCCTGGGTGTAGGGGTGGCGCGGTGCGGTGAAGAGCGCCCTCTTCTCGGCGATCTCGACGATCTTGCCGAGATACATGACGGCGACCCGGTCGGCGATGTGCCGCACCACCGCGAGATCGTGCGCGATGAAGAGATAGCTCAGGCGGAAGCGCCGCTGCAGATCCTGCAACAGATTGACGACCTGCGCCTGGATCGACACGTCGAGGGCAGAGACCGGCTCGTCGAGGACGAGAAGGCGCGGCGAGACCGCCAGCGCCCGGGCGATGCCGATGCGCTGCCGCTGGCCGCCGGAAAATTCGTGCGGGTAGCGCCGGGCATGGTCGGGTGCGAGCCCGACCAATGCCAGCAGCTCCGCCACGCGCTCGCGCACCGCCGCGCCGCGCGCCAGCGCATGCAGCTTGAGCGGCTCACCGACGGTCTCACCGACCGTCATGCGCGGGTTGAGCGAGGCATAGGGATCCTGGAAGACGATCTGCATCGCGCGGCGCAGCCGGCGCATCTCGCCCGCCGGCAGCGTGAAGATGTTGCGGTCCTCGAAATAGACGGCCCCGGCGCTCGGCTCGATCAGCCGCAGCACCAGCAGCGCCGAAGTCGATTTGCCGCAGCCGCTTTCGCCGACCAATGCCAAGGTTTCGCCGGCCGACAATGCGAAGTCGATCCCGTCCACCGCCTTGACCGACACTCGCACGCGCCCAAAGAGATCGCGGCCGGCCGGAAATTCCTTCGCGAGCCCCTCGACGCGGAGCAGCGGCGCAGCGGTCACGTCGCACCTGGCAGCGGCGCGCGCCAGCAGGCGGCGAGATGGTCCGGCGCAATCTCGGCGAGCGGCGGCTCTTCGTTGCGGCACTCTTCGACGGCGAACGGGCAGCGCGGGTGAAACCGGCAGCCCCGCGGCATTGCGCGCGGGCTCGGCACCGTGCCGTCGATCGCCGCCAGCCGCGAGCTCTCGCCGCGGATGCTCGGAACCGAGCCGAGCAGCCCGATCGTGTAGGGATGCTGCGGATCGTGGAACAGCGCCTCGACCGGCGCATGCTCGACGATCTTGCCGGCATACATGACGACCACCTCGTCGGCGAGTTCGGCGACGACCCCGAGATCGTGCGTGATCAGCATGATCCCCATGCCGGTCTCGGCCCGCAAGCTGCGCAGCAGATCGAGGATCTGCGCCTGAATCGTGACGTCGAGCGCCGTCGTCGGCTCGTCGGCGATCAGGAGCTGCGGGTCGCAGGCGAGCGCCATCGCGATCATCGCGCGCTGACGCATGCCGCCCGACAGCTGATGCGGATACTCGTCGATGCGCCGTTCCGCGGCCGGGATCCGTGCCCGCTTCAGCATCTGAAAGGCGCGCTCGCGCGCCTCGCGCCGGCCGACGCGGCGATGCCGCCGGATGCCTTCGGCGATCTGCTCGCCGATCTTGAAGGCCGGGTTGAGCGAGGTCATCGGCTCCTGGAAAATCATCGCGATGCGGTTGCCGCGCAGTTCCCGCATCTGCGAGACCGGCAAGGTCAACAGATCGACGCCGTCGAACAGCGCCGCCCCGCCGGCGATATAGCCCGGAGGGCTCGGCACCAGCCGCATGATCGAGAGCGCCGTGACGCTCTTGCCGCAGCCGCTTTCGCCGACGATGCCGAGCGTGCGCCCGGCCGCTATCGCAAAACCGACGCCATCGACGGCACGGAACTCCCCATCCTCGGTGGCGAAATAGGTCCGCAGATCGCGGACCTCGAGAAGCGGCATCAGCGACGGCTCAGCCGCGGCATGCGGCTTGCGCCGCAGCATGTCCACAGGCTGCTGTGCACCGCCTGCCGCAGATCCGTGTATACCGCCTCCGAATGCCGCATGTGCCTCGAACGATCCCCGCTCTTCGTTCGCCATCGACAGGGTTGCCAGCCCGCGACGCGTTTTCTCCACAAACCGGGCAAACCGGGTATATCTCTTATCGCCGCAACCGCCGTCCCCGCTATCCTCTTCATCCACAATCGCCGCCCGCAGGCCCGGCGCTCGCAACCGAGCCGCTTATCCACCCTTGCGGCGTCGAGACGTCGAGGCGATCGGCGCATGTCGATCATCGTCGAACAACTGGTAATCCTCGGTTTCCACCGCCATACTTCAACCACTACCCATATTTTTAAATATAAATATATGAGATGAAGAGAGGGGAATGCCGACAACAGAAATACAGAAGAAAGCATTCCTGCGGGCGCTGGCGGGAGAACGCCTCGCCCGGCCGCCATGGTGGCTGATGCGGCAGGCCGGCCGCTATCTGCCGGAATACCGGGCGGTGCGCGCGAGGGCGCCGGATTTCATCGCGCTTTGCCTCTCGCCGGCGCTTGCCGCCGAGGTCACGCTGCAGCCGGTGCGCCGCTACGGCATGGATGCGGCGATCCTCTTTTCGGACATTCTGCTGGTGCCGCATGCGCTCGGCCAAGGCGTCCGGTTTCGCGAGGGCGAGGGGCCGGTCCTCGACCGGATCGCCGATGCCTCCGGACTCTCCCGGCTCGACGGGAGCGGGCTGAGTGCGCGCCTTGCCCCGGTGTTCGAGACGGTGTCGCGCGTCGCTGCGGCATTGCCGGCCGAGGCGGCGCTGATCGGCTTTGCCGGATCGCCCTGGACCGTGGCGACGTACATGGCCGAGGGCGGAACGAGCCGCGACTTCCGTCTGGTCAAGGGCTGGGCTTATCGCGACCCGCAAGGGTTCGGCCGGTTGATCGACATGCTCGTCGAAATGACGACGCTGTTCCTCGCCGGCCAGATCGAAGCCGGGGCGCAGGCGGTGCAATTGTTCGACAGCTGGGCGGGCCTCTTGCCGGAGGCGGAATTCGAGCGCTGGGTCATCGCGCCGACGCGGCGGATCGTCGAGCGGCTGAAAAGCCGCTTTCCGCATTGTCCGATCATCGGCTTTCCGCGCGGCGCCGGGCTCCTCTACGAGCGCTATGTGCGCGAAACCGGCGTCGATGCGATCGGCTGCGATACGGCCGTGCCGGCGCAATTCATGTGCGACCGGCTGCAGCCCTTGGCGGCCGTGCAAGGCAATCTCGATCCGGTCATGCTGCTTGCCGGCGAGAGCGCGCTCGAAGCAGCGGCGGAGCGGCTGCGCCGCGCCCTCGGCCAGGGGCCCTACATCTTCAACCTCGGCCACGGCGTGTTGCCGGAAACGTCGCCCGAGGCGGTGGCGAGCCTCGCCCGCCTCTTGGCGCGGCCGATCGCCGCCGAGGGAGCATGAGCGGCGTCGCAGTCGTGCTGATGAACCTCGGCGGCCCGGATTGCCCGGCAGCGGTCGAGCCCTTTCTCTACAATCTCTTCAGCGACCCGGCGATCATCGGCCTTCCCGGCATCCTGCGACGGCCGCTCGCGCGCCTGCTGGCGCGGCGCCGCGCGGTGGTGGCCCGCAGTATCTACGATCGCCTCGGCGGCGCCTCGCCGCTGCTTGCCAATACGCGCGCCCAGGCGTGCGCGCTGGAAACGAGGCTCGGGGCCGGAGCGCGCGTATTCGTCGCGATGCGCTATTGGCGTCCGGCGAGCGAGGAGACGGCGCGCGAGGTGCGCGACTGCCGGCCGGAGGAGGTCGTGCTGTTGCCGCTCTACCCGCAATTCTCGACGACGACGACGGGTTCTTCGCTCGCCGCCTGGCGGGAGGCGGCGGCGAGGATCGGCCTCGAATGCCCGACCCGGACGATCGGGAGCTATCCGACCGAGCCGGGTTTCGTCGCTGCGCTGTCGCAGCTGATCGCGCCCGAGCTCGACGCGGCGATCGCCGCGGGCGGCGCCGTGCGGCTGCTCTTCACGGCGCACGGGTTGCCACAAAAGACCGTGCGCCGGGGCGACCCCTACCCGCAGCAGGTGAACGCGACTGCGGCGGCAGTTGCTGCTGCGCTCGGCCGGCCGGGGCTCGACTGGCGGCTCTCCTACCAGAGCCGTGTCGGTCCGCTCGCCTGGCTCCAGCCCTACACGGACGACGAGATCCGCGCCGCCGGCGCGGCCCGGCTCGCGCTCGTCGTCGCGCCGATCTCGTTCGTCTCCGAGCACTCCGAAACGCTTGTCGAGCTGGACGACGACTATCGGCGTCTCGCCCGCGAATGCGGCGTGCCGCGCTACCGCCGTGTCCCGACTGTCGGCACGCACCCGCTGTTCATCGACGCGCTTGCCGCGCTCATCCGTGGAGAGCGCGGGTGAGTACGCTGCTTGCGGCGGCCTATCCGTGGCTGAAGGCGTTGCACATCGCGAGCGTCATCGCCTGGATGGCGGGGCTCTTATACCTGCCGCGCCTCTTCGTCTATCATGCGGCGGCGCAGCCGGGATCCGATTCGGCCGAGACCTTCAAGCTCATGGAGCGGCGCCTCTTGCACGGCATCATGATGCCGGCGATGATCGCCGCCATCGGCTTCGGTGCGGCGCTCGCCGCGACGCCGGGGGTCGTTGACTGGCGGCGCGGCTGGATCTGGGCAAAGCTGCTGCTCGTCCTTGGATTGCTGCTCTACCAATTGGCGCTCGCCCGCTGGCGGCGCGCCTTCGCCGCCGACCGCAACCGCCACGGCGCGCGCTTCTTCCGGCTCGTCAACGAGCTGCCGGCCGTCGCCATGCTGCTGATCGTGATCCTCGTCGTCGTTAAGCCATTCTGAACGGATTTTTAGGAGATAGCGGAAACCCGGGGCCTTGTAATCGTGTTTGACTTACATATCTGCGATTCGCTAAGGGACACTCTCGCCGGCACACGGCTTCCGCCTTCCGCTCCCTCACCAACCCCGTGCGAATCCTCGCATCTGCGCTGTTCTCTCGGCGCAGTGGTCCGGCAAACGGGCGACCCATATCTCTACTGCGGTACGAACCTCCATGAACCTCCAAGAATTGAAACGAAAGACGCCTGCCGAGCTCTTGGCTTTTGCTGAAGAGCTCGAGATCGAGAACGCCTCTTCACTGCGCAAGCAGGACATGCTGTTTGCGATCCTGAAGCAGCTCGCCGAGAACGACGTGCCGATCTCGGGCGACGGCGTGCTCGAAGTGCTGTCGGACGGGTTCGGCTTTCTGCGCTCGCCCGAGGCGAATTATCTCGCGGGGCCCGATGACATCTATGTGAGCCCGAGCCAGGTGCGCCGCTTCGGCCTGCGCACCGGCGACACGGTCGAAGGGCAGATCCGCGCACCGCGCGACGGCGAGCGTTATTTCGCGCTGCTCAAGGTCAACCAGATCAATTTCGACGAGCCCGACCGGCTGCGGCAGCGGATCAATTTCGACAATCTGACGCCGCTTTACCCCGAAGAGAAGATCAAGCTCGAATTCGACGACCCGACGCGTAAGGACGTGACGACCCGGGTCATCGACCTGATCACGCCGCTCGGCAAGGGGCAGCGGGCGCTGATCGTCTCGCCGCCTCGCGCCGGCAAGACCGTCATGCTGCAGAACATCGCGCATGCGGTCGCCGCCAACCACCCGGAGTGCTATCTGCTCGTCCTCCTGATCGACGAGCGGCCGGAGGAGGTCACCGACATGGCCCGCTCGGTCAAGGGCGAGGTCATCAGTTCGACCTTTGACGAGCCGGCGCAGCGCCACGTCCAGGTCGCCGAGATGGTGATCGAGAAAGCGAAGCGTCTCGTCGAGCACAAGCGTGACGTCGTCATCCTGCTCGATTCGATCACCCGCCTGGCGCGCGCCTACAACACCGTCGTGCCGTCCTCGGGCAAGGTTTTGACGGGCGGCGTCGATGCCAACGCCTTGCAGCGGCCGAAGCGCTTCTTCGGCGCGGCGCGCAACATCGAGGAAGGCGGCTCGCTGACGATCATCGCGACGGCGCTGATCGACACCGGCTCGCGCATGGACGAGGTCATCTTCGAAGAGTTCAAGGGCACCGGCAATTCGGAAATCATCCTCGACCGCAAGGTCGCCGACAAGCGCACCTTCCCCTCGATCGACATCACCAAATCGGGGACGCGCAAGGAGGAGCTGCTGGTCGACCGCGGCGTCCTCTCGAAGATGTGGGTGCTTCGCCGCGTGCTGACGCCGATGGGCACCGTCGACGGCCTCGAATTCCTGATCAACAAGCTCAAGGAAACGAAGTCGAATTCCGAATTCTTCGACGCGATGAATACCTGAGCCCCACCCTAACCCTCCCCCGCTTGCGGGGGAGGGAATGGAGGGGGTTGCCGTCAGTTGGCGTCCGCCTTCTCGGCCAGCCAGGTTTTGATCAGCGATTGATAGGGCACGTCACGCTTGTTCGCGGCAACCTTGATGCGCTCGAGCAGCGCGACGGGCAGGCGCAAGGAGATCGACCTTGTCGAGGGCTTGAGATTGGGCAATCGCACGCGCTCGGCCTTGCCCCAGTCGATATAGTCGCTCGAATCGTGGGTCTCCCAGAACCGACGCTCTTCGGCTTCGTCGTGGAATTCCGGGTGCGGCCTAGCTTTCCTGCTCATACCGGAGCCTCTCCTTTCGGTGCATCGGGCGCGCCGAGATCACCCGGATCAGGCGGTCGCCGCGGCGTAGCGTAAAGGTGACGTGAAGGAGACGCCCGAGATCGGTACGGCCCAGCGCATGCAGCCGGCTTTCCCGGATGCTGTGCCCCGCATCCGCTATCACCAGCAGCGGTTCGTTGAAGAAAATCTGCTCGGCCTCGGCCTGGCCGATACCGTGCTTGTCGACACTCTTACGACTATTGCCTTCGTCCCAGTCGAACCTTTCGATCCGGCCCCACTCGATCACGGTACGTATATTACCATTATATACCGGTCTGGCAAGGGGCGCGGTGATGCACAGAAGCGGCGGGGTTTACCTGCCCTGCGGGATGCAGGGCAGGCGTCAGTCCGCTGCGGCGCTCCGCGCTACACCGTCAGTACGGTCTGGCCGGTCGTTTTGCGGTCCTGCAGGTCGCGGTGGGCGCGGGCGGCTTCGCGCAGCGGGTAGGTCTGGTTGACGGCGATCTTGACGTGGCCCTTCTCGACGACCTCGAAGAGTTCCCGCGCCGCCGTCAGCAGGTCCTCGCGCGAGGCGGTGTAGGTGTTGAGGGTCGGGCGCGTCAGGAAGAGCGATCCCTTGCCGGCGAGGATGCCGATATCGACGGGGCCGACAGAGCCCGAGGATTGCCCGAAGGACGCCATCAGCCCCAAGGGCGCGAGGCAGTCGAGCGACTTGTAGAAGGTGTCCTTGCCGACCGAATCATAGACGACCGGCACCTTCTTGCCGCCCGTCAGCTCGCCGACGCGGGCGACGAAATCCTCGTGCCGGTAGAGGATCGGATGGTCGCAGCCGTGCTTCTTCGCGAGCGCCGCCTTCTCCTCGTCGCCGACCGTGCCGATGACGGTGGCGCCGAGATGCTTGGCCCACTGGCAGACGATGAGCCCGACCCCGCCCGCCGCGGCGTGGATCAGGATCGTCTCGCCGCGTTTGACGGCGTGCGTACGGCGCACGAGATACCAGGCGGTCATGCCCTTCAGCATCATCGCCGCGGCTTGGCTGTCGCTGATGCCGGCCGGAACCGGAACGAGCCGGTCGGCCGGCATGACCCGCGCCTCTGCGTAGGCGCCGATCGGCCCGCCGGCATAGGCGACACGGTCGCCGGCTTTGAGGCCGCTGACGCCGGGCCCGACTTCCTCGATGACACCGGCGCCTTCCGAACCGAGCCCGCTCGGCATCGGCAGCGGATAGAGCCCGCTCCTGTGATAGGTGTCGATGTAATTGAGGCCGACGGCGGTGTGCCGCAGCCGCACCTGGCCCTGGCCGGGCTTGCCGACCGGCACCTCCTGCCACGACAAAACCTCGGGTCCGCCGGGCTTCTCGAAACGGATCGCATGCGGCATGGCACTACCTCCCGCGCTTGGTTGGATTGCGTCGACGATGGCCGACGATAGCGCCAACCCGGCGCGAGGTCACGCGGCGACCGCCGCGCGGCCGCCGACACCCGCCGCCGCGCCTTCGAGCGCGAGCAGCGCGGTCTTGGTTGCGAGCCCGCCCGCGCCGCTGTAGCCGCCGAGCCCCGCGCGGGACAGCACGCGGTGGCAGGGGACGACGATCGGGATCGGGTTTCGCCCGCAGGCGCCGCCGACCGCGCGCGGCGCCGAGCCGACGGCGTGCGCCAGCTCGCCGTAGCTGCGCGTCTCGCCATAGGGGATCTGCTGCATCGCGCGCCATACCACGAGGTCGAAGCGCGAGCCCTGCGGCGCGAGCGGCAGATCGAAATGCCGCAGCTTCCCGGCGAAATAGGCGATCAGCTGCCGCTCCGCCTCGGCGAGGAGCGCGGTCCTGTCTTGGTGCCGCGCGCCGCCCCAGCCGATGGCGGCGATCGCGCCGGCTTCCTCGGTGATCGTCAGCGCCCCGACGGGGCTGCCGACCGTCAGCAAATGGGTCATTGCCGTCTCCATGAACAAAACAGGAATCTACCGGATTTCGGCGAGGTGCGCAACGAGAAGGGCGGGGTCGGTCAAGGGCAGCGAGCAGACCGGGCCGTCGCAGACATAGGCCGCGGGCTTCCCCTCGACGAGGCCCTTGCCGCGCGCCGGATGGTCCGCAGGCAGCGCCTTTCCGGGAGGAAGCGCAAGCACGACGCGGTTCGGCGACGAGACTTCGTAGACGGCCCGCCGCAACGCCTCGAATGCAGCCTTGCCGCTGTCGCCGGCCACCACAATCTGCAGCGGCTTTTCCAACAGTTCGGAATTGTTGAGCAGCGTCGCCAGCGGGAAGAAATTGCGCGCCGCCTCGCCTCCGAAGGCCGCGACGATCCGTTCGGCGCGCTCGCGCCAGCGCGGCTCGCCCGTCAGGATCGCAAGCCGCGCCAGCACCCCGGCGAGGGTGCCGTTGCCGGCCGGCACCGCCGCGTCGGCCGCGGTCTTGGCGCGCGCGATCAGGAGCGGCGTGTCGTCAGCGGCGAAGAAATAGCCGCCGCCCTCCTTGTCCCAATAATGCCGGTCGAGAATGTCGAGCCAGCCGCGCGCGATGTCGAGGAACGCAGGCTCGCCGCTCGCCTCGAAGAGGGCAAGGGCGGCGCGGCAGAGATTGGCGTAATCGTCGAGATTGGCCGGATGCCGCGCCTTGCCGTCGCGCCAGCTGTGGCAGAGCCGCCCATCGGGCCCGGTCATGTTGCGCCGGATAAAGGAAAAGGCGTTGCGCGCCAGCTCGATCCAATCGGACCGCAGAAAGACGAGCCCGGCATTGGCGAGGGCGGCGATCATCAGCCCGTTCCAATCGGCGAGCACCTTGTCGTCGAGGCCCGGATGCACCCGCTTCTCGCGGGCGCGGAAGAGGATCTCGCGGCATTCGGCGAGCGCCTTCTCGCTTGCCGCCTCGCCGAGCGCGGGGGCGGCGGAACGGTTGAGGATTGTCTTGCCCTCCCAATTCCCTGCCGCGCTCACATCGTAGGCGGCCTTGAAGAGGGGGGCGCGGGGCCCCAGCAGCGCGTCGATCTCGGCCTCGCTCCAGACGTAGAACTTCCCCTCCTCGTGCTCGCTGTCGGCGTCGAGGCTCGAGGCGAAGCCGCCGCCCGGCGTCTTCATCTCGCGCGCGACCCAGCCGGCCGTTTCGGCGATGCGCTGGCGGTAGAGCGGGTTTTTCGTCTCCTGCCAGATCAGGGTCAGAAGGTCGATCAGCTCGGCATTGTCGTAGAGCATCTTCTCGAAATGCGGCACGAGCCACTGCGCGTCCGTCGAATAGCGCGCGAAGCCGCCGCCCAAATGGTCGTAGATGCCGCCCTGGCACATATGGTCGAGCGTCGTCTCGACCGCCTCGCGGAAGCCGTCGCGGCGGGTGCGCTTCCAGGCGCGCCACAAGAGCTCGAAGATGCCGCATTGCGGGAATTTGGGGGCCGTGCCGATGCCGCCGTGGACGCCGTCGACCTCGCCGAGGAGGCGTCCGGCCATGCGGTCGAGGCTGTCGCGCCCGACCGCCTCGCCCGCCTGCGGCTGCGACAGGCGCTGCAGCGCCCCGCGCAAGGCGGCGACGTTCTTCTCAATGCCGGCGCGGTCCTTCGCGTAGGTGGCGCTGATCGCTTCCAAGAGCTGCGGAAAACCGGGCCGGCCCCAGCGCGGGGACGGCGGGAAATAGGTGCCGCCCCAGAAGGGCTCGCCCGCGGGCGTCAAGAACATCGTCAGCGGCCAGCCGCCCTGCTCGCCCATCGCGGCGAGGGCATGCTGGTAGATCGAGTCGAGGTCGGGGCGCTCCTCGCGGTCGAGCTTGATGTTGACGAAGCGGGCATTCATCATCGCCGCGACGAGCGGGTCCTCGAAGCTCTCCTGCGCCATGACGTGGCACCAGTGGCAGGCGGCATAGCCGATCGAGAGGAGGACCGGCTTGTCGGCCGCCTTGGCGGCGGCGAAGGCCTCTTGCCCCCAAGCCTGCCAGTGGACCGGATTGTCCTTGTGCTGCAGCAGGTAGGGGCTCGTCTCCTCGCCGAGGCGGTTGCGGTCCATCATGGCTCCAATCGGTCGGGCGGAGGCACTTTAGAACGAGAACGCCGATTTTGCGTCAGAAGCTTCCCGAAAAGACGGCCGAGGGTTCGGCCGCGGCCGAAACGATCTTCGCGCCGGCGACCGCCGCGGGCCGCGCCGCCATCGCCGTGTTGCGGCTCTCGGGGCCGGCGGCGGGGCCGGCCCTGGCGCGGCTTTCGGGCGGCCTGCCGCCGCCGCGGCACGCCCGGCATGCGCGGCTGCGCGACCCCGGCAGCGGCGAATTCCTCGACGACGGCATCGTGCTGTGGTTCCCGGCGCCCAACAGCGCCACCGGCGAGGACATGGCCGAATTGCAGGTGCACGGCAGCCGCGCGGTTCTCGCCGCCCTCTTCGAGATCCTGCGGCAGGACGGCTTGCGCCTCGCCGAGCCGGGCGAATTCACCCGGCGGGCGTTTCTCAACGGCAAGCTCGACCTGCTCGAAGCCGAAGCGGTCGCCGACCTGGTCGCGGCCGAGACCGAGGCGCAGCGCCGGCAGGCGGCGCGCCAGCTGGCGGGCGCGCAAGGCGCCCTCTACCGCGGCTGGTCGCAGCGCCTGACGCGCCTGCTCGCGCATCTCGAAGCGGCGATCGATTTCCCCGACGAGGATCTGCCGCCGCAGATCGAGGCCGAGATCGCCAAGGACACCGGGGCGCTGGTCGGGGAGATCGCCGGCCATCTCGCCGACGGGCACCGGGGCGAGCGTTTGCGCGACGGCATCGGGGTTGCGATCCTGGGCCCGCCGAACGCCGGAAAATCTAGCCTTCTCAACAGGATAGCGCGGCGCGAGGCGGCCATCACCTCGGCCATCCCCGGCACCACGCGCGACATCGTCGAGGTGGCGATCGATCTTGCCGGCTATCCGCTCGTGCTGGCCGACACGGCGGGCCTGCGCGAGACGGCCGACCCGGTCGAGAGAGAAGGGCTGCGCCGCGCTTTGGCGCGCGCCGAGGAAGCGGAATTGCGGCTTTTCGTCTTCGAGGCCGGCCGGCCGCAGGATGCGAAAGCCGCTTCGGCCTGGCCCGGCGCCGACACGCTCATCGTCGCCAACAAGGCCGATCTCTGTTCGACGCCGCCGAAGCTACTGCCCGAGGGCGCGTTGCTTGTCTCGGCCTTGACCGGCGCCGGCATCGAGGCGCTGCTCGCGGCGCTCGGGCAGCGCGCGGCCGAGGCCTACAAGAGCGAGGCGCCGGTCGTCACCCGCGCGCGGCACCGCGCGGCGCTGGAGGAGGCGCTCGCGGCGCTCTACCGCTCGGAAGCCGCCGCCCTGCCGGAATTGCGCGCCGAGGATCTGCGCCTCGCCTGGCGCAGCCTGGGGCATATCACCGGGGCGGTCGATGTCGAGGACCTCCTCGACATCATCTTCCGCGACTTCTGCCTGGGGAAATGAGCGGCACCGCTATGTAATGCTTGGTGGTAATGTCGCTCCGAGGCCGCACTTTTCAGTCACTTTGGGGGAACCCTCCATGACAAAGTTGGGCCGTTCGACGACGATCCGGTGCCTATTTTTCGGGATGCTGGTCCTGGCGGCAACTCCGGCGCCGGCCGCCGCACAGACGCGCCCGCGCATTGCCGAACAGATTGCCGGGGCCTATGGCCTCGATGCCTTCGAGAAAATCGAAGCGATCCGTTTTACGTTCAGCGCGCAGCTCCCCGGCGTGAAGCTCTCGCGTTCCTGGGTTTGGCAGCCGAAGACCGACCAGGTCTCCTACGAGGGAAAAGACAAAGCCGGCAAACCGGTGAAGTTCACCTATGTCCGCTCCCGGCTCGGCGGCGAGCCTGCCGAGGTGAGGAACGCAATCGACCCGGCTTTCGTCAACGATCAATATTGGCTGCTCTTACCTTTTCATGTTTACTGGGATTCCGGCGCCGATGTGCAAGATATGGGCGTGCAAAAATTACCGCTCGGCAAGGGTTCGGCGCGACGAGTGACAGTCAAATATCCGTCAAAAGGCGGCTACTCGACCGGAGATACTTGGGAGCTTTACGTCGGATCCGACAACCGCATCGAAGAACTCGCATTTCGTCGGGGTGGGACCGAGAAGCCGAGCGTCGTCATAGCAAGTTGGGCGGGCTATAAGAAAGCCGGCCCTCTCCTCATCTCGACCGACCATCGCGGGACGGCAGACGGCAAGCCGGTGCGCGTCTCCTTGTCGAATGTGTCAGTCAAGCTCGTGGGCTCGGACAGGTGGGTGAAGGCACGATAAGAAGCCTCGACTTGGCGAGGGAATGTTTCACGTGAAACTCGGCAGCTTGCGGCCCGCTCCCTACATTCCGCCGCCATGAAGAAGGGGTACGACGTCGTCGTCATCGGCGGCGGACATGCGGGTTGCGAGGCGGTCGCCGCGGCGGCGCGCATCGGCGCCCGGACGCTGCTGTTGACGCACAACCGCGCGACGATCGGCGAGATGTCGTGCAACCCGGCGATCGGCGGGCTCGGCAAGGGGCATTTGGTGCGCGAGATCGACGCGCTCGACGGCGTCATGGGCCGCGCCATCGACCGCGCCGGCATCCAGTTCCGCATCCTGAACCGCAGCAAGGGGCCGGCAGTGCGCGGGCCGCGGGCGCAGGCCGACCGCAAGCTCTACCGCCGCGCCGCGGCGGAGCTCTTGGCGGAAATCCCCGGCCTCGACATCGCCGAAGGGGCGGCCGAGGACCTCGCCATCGACGGGAGCGGGCGCGTCGCGGCGGTCGTGCTGGCCGACGGCCGCCATGTCGCCACGGCGGCGGCGGTGCTGACGACCGGCACGTTCCTCAACGGGCTCATCCATATCGGCGAGGAAAAGATCCCGGCGGGCCGCGTCGGCGAGGCGCCCTCGCTGGGGCTGTCGCGCACGCTGGGGAGCCGCGGCTTTCGCCTGGGGCGGCTCAAGACCGGGACGCCGCCGCGGCTCGACGGCAGCACGATCGACTGGCAAGGGCTCGACATCCAGCCCGGCGACGACCCGCCGCCGCCCTTCTCCTTCATGACGAGCGCGATCGCGACGCCGCAGATCCCCTGCCACATCACCGAGACGACGCGCGAGACGCACCGCCTGATCCGCGACAACCTTGCGCGCTCGCCGCTCTATGGCGGCGCGATCACCGGCATCGGCCCGCGCTATTGCCCGTCGATCGAGGACAAAATCGTGCGCTTCGCCGGGCGCGAGCGGCACCAGATCTTTCTCGAACCCGAGGGCCTCGACGACGACACGATCTATCCGAACGGCATCTCGACCTCGCTGCCGCGTGCGGTGCAGGAGGCGCTGCTGCGCACGATCCCGGGGCTCGAAGCCGCGGTCATGCGGCGGCCCGGCTATGCGATCGAATACGATTTCGTCGATCCGTGCGAGCTTTTGCCCAGCCTCGAGACGCGGCGCGTCAAGGGGCTCTATTTCGCCGGCCAGATCAACGGCACCACCGGTTACGAAGAGGCCGCGGCGCAGGGGCTGATGGCCGGGCTCAACGCGGCGCTGGCGGCGGGCGGCCGCGCGCCGCTCGTCCTCGACCGGGCGCAGGCCTATATCGGCGTCCTCATCGACGATCTGGTGACGCGCGGCGCCAGCGAGCCCTACCGCATGTTTACTTCGCGCGCCGAATACCGCCTCATCCTGCGCGCCGACAACGCCGACCAGCGGCTGACGCCGGCCGGCGTGCGGCTGGGCGCCGTCGGCGCCGAGCGGGCGGCGGCCTTTGCCGCGAAGACGGCGGCGCTCGAAGAGGCGCGCCGAATGCTCGCCGAGCGCCGCATGACGCCGCCGCAACTGCGCCGCCGCGGGATTTCCGTCAACGCCGACGGGATCGCGCGCAATGCCGCCGAATTGCTTGCTTTTCCCGGCGTCGATCTGAAGCGGCTCGCGGCGATCTGGCCGGAACTCGCCGAGATCCGCCCCGAGATCGCCGAGCAGGCCGAGATCGACGCCCTCTACGCCGGCTATCTCGAACGCCAAGAGCGCGACATCGCCGCCTACCGGCGCGACGAAGCGCTCGCCTTGCCGGCCGATCTCGACTACCGCACGGTCGGCAGCCTGTCGGCCGAGCTGCGCGAAAAGCTCGACCGCGCGCGGCCGGCGACGCTCGGCGCCGCGGCGCGCATTTCCGGGGTGACGCCGGCCGCGCTGACGGCATTGCTGCGGCACGTCAAGCGCCGGCCGCCACGCGCCGCGTGAGCGCGCCGCTCGGGCCGCCATTGGGGCCGGAAGGCTTCGCCCGGCTCTGTCCTGTTTCACGTGAAACACTCGCGCAGCTCGCGGCCTATGCCGAGCTGCTCTACCGCTGGTCCGGGCACATCAACCTCGTCGGCCGCGGCACGCTCGACGACCCGTGGCGCCGGCATTTCCTCGATTCGGCGCAGCTCTATCCGCTCGTCCCGGCCGGCACGCGCGCGCTCCTCGACCTCGGCAGCGGCGCCGGGTTTCCGGGGCTCGTGCTCGCCATTCTCGGCGTCGAGAGCGTCACCTTGGCCGACAGCGATTCGCGCAAATGCGCGTTTCTGCGCGAGGCGGCGCGGGTCACCGGGACGAAAGTCGCGATCCATGCCGGACGCATCGAAACCCTGCCGCCGCACCCGTTCGAGGTCGTGACGGCGCGCGCGCTGGCGCCGCTCGACCGGCTGCTCGCCCTCGCCGAGCCCTTTCTCGGGCCCGATACAAGCTGCCTATTTCTGAAGGGCGAGCGGGCGGCAGAGGAATTGACCCGCGCCCGCAAAGGCTGGAAGATGGAGGCGGCGGTTCACCCGAGCCGCTCCGACCCGCGGGGGGTCATTCTCGAATTGCAGCAGGTCGTCCGTGAGCCTCGCGATTTCTGAGGCCGCGCCCGCTTCCGGCGCCGCCGTGCGGCGCGCGCGGGTGCTGGCGATCGCCAACCAGAAGGGCGGGGTCGGCAAGACGACGACCGCGATCAACCTGGCGACCGCCTTGGCGGCGGCCGGCCGCCGCGTGCTCTTGATCGACCTCGACCCGCAAGGGAACGCCTCGACCGGGCTCGGCCTCGGGCGGCAGGCGCGCGCCGTCTCGAGCTACCAATTGCTGCTCGGCGAAGCCGGGCTCGAAGCGGCGGCGGTCGCCACCGCGGTGCCGGGGCTGTCGCTGGTGCCGAGCTCACAGGACCTCGCCGGGGTCGAGCTGGAATTCGCCCAGAGCGAGCGCCGCGAGTTCCTCTTGCGCCGGGCCGTGCGCGCGCAGATCGCGCCTTGGGACGACGCGCTGATCGACTGCCCGCCATCGCTCAATCTGCTGACCTTGAACGCGCTCGTCGCGGCTGACAGCCTGATGGTGCCGCTGCAATGCGAGTTCTACGCGCTCGAGGGCTTGACGCAGCTGATGCGCACGATCGAGCGGGTGCAGCGGGCGTTGAACCCGCGCCTGTTGCTCGACGGGGTGGTGCTGACGATGTACGACCGGCGCAACAACATCTGCGACCTCGTCGCCGCCGATGTGCGCGAGCACCTCGGCGCCAAGGTCTACGAGACGATGATCCCGCGCAACGTGCGGATCTCGGAAGCGCCGTCCTTCGGCAAGCCGGTCCTGATCTACGACCACCGCTGCCCCGGCGCGCAGGCCTATATCCAGCTTGCTGCTGAGATGCTGCGGCGCGAGCGGAGGGCGGCCGGGTGAGCGAGCGGGGAGCGCGCCGCAGATTGGGCCGCGGGCTCGCCGAGCTGTTCGGCGAGGGCGACGGCGAGAGTGGGCGGCAAGGCGCGCAGACCCGGCTCTTGCCGATCGAATTCATCCGCGCCGGCGCCTTTCAGCCGCGCCGGCACTTCGCCGAAGAGGAGCTGGAAGCGCTGGCGCAGTCGATCCGCGAGAAGGGCATCCTGCAGCCGCTCCTGGTGCGGCCCGTCGCCGGCGAAGAAGCCGCCTACGAGCTGGTCGCCGGCGAGCGGCGCTGGCGGGCGGCGCAGCGCGTCGGCCTGCATGAGGTGCCGGTCCTGCTGCGCGCCATCGCCGATTCAGAGGCGCTCGAAATCGCGCTCGTCGAAAACCTGCAGCGCGAGGATCTGTCGCCGCTCGACGAGGCCGAGGCCTATAGCCGGCTGTTGCGCGAATTCGGCCGCACCCAGGCTTCCCTCGCCGAGGCGGTCGGCAAGAGCCGCAGCCATGTCGCCAACACGCTGCGTCTGTTGTCGCTGCCGCCGGCGGTGCGCCGTCGGCTGGAGGCGGGCGAGCTGTCGGCCGGCCACGCCCGGGCGCTGCTCGGCGCCGCCGATCCCGCCGCGCTCGCCGCCGAGGTGGTGCGCCGCGGCCTCAACGTGCGCGCCACCGAGCGGCTCGTCGAGCGGCAAGCCGAGACGCGGCGCAAGCCGCGCCGGCCGCGCGACGCCGACACGCTGGCGATCGAGCGCGAGCTGTCCGCGCAGCTCGGCCTCAAGGTCGTGCTCGACGCGAAGGCGAAGGGCGGCATGCTCGCGCTGCATTACGCGAGCCTCGACCAGCTCGACCGCGTGCTGAAGCTGCTGCGCGCGCGCTGACTCCCCCTCCCATTCCCTCCCCCGCATGCGGGGGAGGGTTAGGGTGGGGGGCGAGGGGCGCCGCCGCCCGTGTGTACCTAACGCCGCGGCAGCAGGCAGAAGCCCTGGCCCGCGACGCCGAGCGCCGGGTTGAACTTGCTGCGGAAATTTTCGAGCGCGATTGTGGCGGTCAGTTCGACGATTTCGTTCTCGGCGTAATGCGCCTTGAGGCGCGCGAAGAGCGCGTCGTCGACCCCTCGCCCGGTGATCGTCATGGCCTCGGCATATTCGAGCGCGAGCCGCTCCCTTTCGCCGAAGAGCTTGCTCTCCCGCCAATTCGCCGCCGCGTCGAGCTTTGCCGCCCCGCCCTCATCTTCCATCACACGGACGGAATTGATGTCGGTTCAGAACGGGCAGCCGTTGATTGAGGCGACGCGGAAATTGACGAGCGCCAAGAGCGGCTTCGGCAACAGCCCCGATTGCTCGATCGCCGCACCGAGCGCCTTGGCGGCGCGCAGGATCGGGGGGCAGTGCGCCATCACCTTCGTCGGGTTCAAGAGCTCGCCGAAAGCGGCGCGCTCCTTGGCAAATATCTCGTCGAGTGTCGGGTCGCCGCGGGCGTCCTCGATTTCGCGTATTCTCGGCATGGCCACACCTCCATCGGCGCGATGTTGCCGAAACGCGAGCCGCCGCGCCAGTCTCGAATTTGGCACGTCTTAAAGTTGAATTGGTACGATGAAATAACTCTTTAGCGCGATATGTCGAGCATCGCGGCGCGGCAGATCGTCTCGGCCGGCAGCCCCGTCTGCTTCATGCGGAATTCCGCCTCGGCGATATGGGCGAGCGCCGGCCGCAGCCGCGCCGCGTTCCAGCGCGTCAATTGCCGGCGAAAGCTCTCCTGCTGGCGGAAGAAGATCGGCGGCCGGGCGCCGCGCAGCACCTGCTCCAAGGATTTGCCGGCCTCGATTTCGGCGGCGAGGCCATAAAGGCGCTGCAGGTGGCGCAACAGCGCGCGGATCGCCGTCACCGGCGAGGCGCCTTCCTCGAAGACGCGGGCGAGCGCCCGGTCGAGGGCGGCGGGCTGGCCTTCGGCCGCGGCAAGCACGGCGTCGTCGAGCGACAGCAGCGCGCTGTCGCCGATCGCGGCCTCGGCCGCGGCGAGATCGACCGCGCCGCCGTCGCCGGCATAGAGCGTCAGCTTTTCCAGTTCGGAGCGCGTCAACAGGCGGTCGCCGCCCAGATGCTCGACGAGGTATTCGACGGCGTCGCGGCTGGCGCGGATGTCATGCGCGGCGAGCGTGTCGCGCACGAGCCGCAAGAGGTCGCGCGCCTCGTCCGGATAGCAGCCGATCGCGGCGGCGCGCTTCGCCTCTTCGAAAAGCCGGCGCAAATTCGAGCGGGCCGCGAGCTCGCCCGCCTCGACGACGACCAGCGCCTCGCCCGCGCCGTGTTCGAGAAAATCGCCGAGAAGGGGCGCGAGCCCGTCGCCGACATCGCGCAGCCGGATGACGCGGCGGCCGGGGACGAGGCTCAGTTGCGCCGCCTCGTCGCCGAGCCGCGCCGGGTCGCCGGCGAGGGAAGCGGCGTCGATCTCGGCGACCCGGAACGGGTCGGCGAGGTCGGAACAGACGGTGCGGGCGAGCTGGTCGGCGCGCTCGCGCACCAGGCCGCTGTCGGGGCCGAAAAAGAGCGCCGCGCGCAACTCGGGCGGCGGCCGGCGCAGGAATTCGCCGATGGCGCCGGCGGCCGGCTTCACGGCAGGCTCAGCCCGCCTTCGGCGCGGCCTTGGCGGCGCGCTGCTGCATGAACAGCGTCAGCCGCTCGACGATTTCGCGCTGCAATTCGGCGGCGGTGCGGCGGTCGACGTCGTTCTGCGCGACCGTTGTCGCGTAGCCGTTCGCCAGGATGTTGAAGGCGTTTGCCGAATGCACGGTGCCCTCGGTCAGCTGCTTGCCGCTGAGCAACTCGAAAAGCGCGTAGGTCGCATAGACGTCGAGCCGGCCCCGCGTCGCCAGCCCTTGCGCCTGGATGCCGAGATCCTCGCGCTGGACGGAGAGCGTCGTGTGCAGCACATAGCGTTGCGGGGTCGGGATGCCGGTCGGGTTGAAGGCATTGCGCAGCGCGATCTCCAGTCGCTGCCCGATCCGCTCGGGGATCGGCCGGACCTGGATCGCCCGCAGGTCCGCGTCGGCCGGACCCGCCTGTGGATCGGCGTAGAGCGCGCGCCAGCCGCAGCCGGCGAGCAACAGCGGCAGGCCGCCGAGCACCGCGAGCGCAGAGCGGCGGGAGTGCCCCAGTTGTCGTCCCGGCGAAGGCCGGGACCCACCGGTCAATTCGCTCGAAGCCGCGAGCGATTGCGAGGACAGAGCGACGTCTCTTCCGATCCGACGGAATAACGGTGGACCCCGGCCTTCGCCGGGGTGACGGGAATATCCGTCGAGCTGTCGTGTCATGCGACCCAGCCGGCTCAGGCGACGATGTTGACGATGCGGTTCGGCACCACGACCGTCTTCTTCGGCGGCCGGCCCTCGAGCCAGCGCGCGACTTGCGGCAAGGCGAGGGCGGCGCTCTCGACCTCGCGCCGATCGGTGTCGCGCGGCAGTTCGAGGGTGGCGCGCAGTTTGCCGTTGACCTGCACCGCGATCGTCACCTCCTCGTCGCGCGCGAGGCCGGCGTCCGCCTTCGGCCACGCCTCCTCGGCGACGAGGCGCCGATGCCCGAGGCTCTGCCACATTTCCTCGGCGAGGTGCGGCATCATCGGCGAAATGAGACGCGCCAACGCCTCGAGCCCTTCGCGCAGGACCGCGGGCGCGCCGGCTTCGGCGGCCGGCAAGTCTTCGAGCGCGTTCGTCAGTTCGCGGATGCGCGCAACGGCGCGGTTGAAGCGGAACTTGTCGAGATCGTCGGTGACGGCGGCGATCGCCTTGTGCGTCGAGCGGCGCACCGCGACGAGCTCCGGCGCGAGGTGCTGCGGCAGCGGCCCGCCCGGCGGCGGCAGCGGCACGGGCGGCTCGCTGACCATCCGCCACAAGCGGCTGACATAGCGCCAGATCCCCTCGATCCCCTGCTCGGTCCATTCGAGGTCGCGCTCGGGCGGGCTGTCCGACAAGAGATAGAGCCGCGCGGTGTCAGCGCCGTAGGTCTCGACGATGGCGTCGAGCCCGACGACGTTTTTCTTCGACTTGCTCATCTTTTCCGAGCGGCCGGCCGTGACCGGCCGGCCTTTGGCATCGACGAGCCGGCCGCGATCGTCGGCTGTCACCTCCTCGGGGAAGAGCCACTCGCCGTCCCGATCCTGATAGGTCTCGTGGCACACCATGCCCTGCGTGAAGAGCCCGGCGAACGGCTCGTCGAAATCGAGATAGCCGCAGCGCTTCAAGGCCCGCATGAAGAAGCGCGAATAGAGCAGGTGCAGGACCGCATGCTCGACGCCGCCGATATACTGGTCGACCGGCATCCAATAGCGGATGTCCTCGGGGAGAAAGGCGGCCGCCGCGCCGGGCGAGCAGAAGCGCAGGAAGTACCACGAGGATTCGAAGAACGTGTCGAAGGTGTCGGTCTCGCGCTCGGCCGGCCCGCGACAGCGCGGGCAGCGCACGTGCTTCCAGCTCGGGTGCCGCGCCAGCGGGTTGCCGGGAAGCGCGAAATCGACGTCTTCCGGCAGCCTGACCGGCAAATCCGCTTCCGGCACCGGCACGATGCCGCAGGACTTGCAATGAATGACCGGGATCGGACAGCCCCAATAGCGCTGCCGCGACACGCCCCAGTCGCGCAGCCGGTAGACGGTGGCGCCCTCGCCGCGGCCCAGTTCCTCGAGGCGCCGCGTCACCGCCCGCTTCGCCTCGGGGACCGGCAGCCCGTCGAGAAATTGCGAGTTGTAGAGCGTGCCGTCATCGGTGAAGGCGGTGTCGCCGACCGCGAAACGGCGCGGATCCCCGCCCGGGGGCAGCACGACCGGAATGACCGGCAGGCCGTATTTGCGCGCGAAATCGAGGTCGCGCTGGTCATGCGCCGGGCAGCCGAAAATGACGCCGGTGCCGTATTCCATCAGCACGAAATTGGCGACATAGACCGGCACGCGGCGGCTCGGGTCGAGCGGATGGATTGCTTCGAGCCCGGTCCGGTAGCCGCGCTTCTCGGCCGCCTCGATGACCGCCTCGCTGGTGCCGAGCCGATTGCATTCGGCGATGAATTCGGCGAGCGCCGCATCCTTCGCCGCCAACTCCTCGGCGAGCGGATGGTTCGGCGACAATGCCAGGAACGAGGCGCCGAAGAGGGTGTCGGGGCGCGTCGTGAAGACTTCCATTGGCTGGTGCCGGCCGGCGATTTCAAAGGCGACGCGCGCCCCTTCGGAGCGGCCGATCCAGTTCTCCTGCATCAGCCGCACGCGCTCCGGCCAGCGGTCGAGCGTCGAAAGCGCCTCGAGCAGCTCGTCGGTGAAGGCGGTGATGCGCAGGAACCATTGCGACAACAGCCGCTTTTCGACGATCGCGCCGGAGCGCCAACCGCGCCCGTCGATGACCTGCTCGTTGGCCAGCACGGTGTTCTCGACCGGGTCCCAATTGACCCAGGATTCCTTGCGATAGGCGAGATCCGCCGCGAGGAAATCGAGGAACATCTTCTGCTCGTGGCGGTAATAATCGGGGTCGCAGGTGGCGAGTTCGCGCGACCAGTCGTAGGCGAAGCCCATGCGCTCGAGCTGCGCCCGCATCGCCTTTATGTTGTCCTCGGTCCAGGTCTTGGGATGAATGCCGCCGGCGATCGCGGCGTTCTCGGCCGGCAGGCCGAAGGCGTCCCAGCCCATCGGGTGCAGCACGTTGTAGCCTTGCGCGCGGCGATAGCGCGCCACCAAATCCCCCATCGTGTAATTGCGGACATGCCCGACATGCAATTTGCCCGACGGGTAGGGGAACATCTCGAGCACGTAGTATTTCGGGCGCGCCGGCATGCGCGCCACTTCAAAGACGTGCTCGTCGCGCCAGCGGCGCTGCCACTTCTCTTCGGCTTCTCGGAAATTATAGCGCGACATCATGGGTAGTCGTCGCTCGGCTCTTTCTATTCGTTGCCGGCTTCGTTCGGAAACCACTCGCGCCGCAATTCGCGCGCCCGCCGCAGGATCGCCGTGTCGAGCGCGGAATTGATCTTCAGATCGGGCTGTGCGTCGGTCCAGCCGCCCTGCGGCGAGCGCACCTGCCGGCGCACCCTGACGGTAAGCGAATCCGTCCGCAGCACCCGGTTCACGATGAAGATGGTGATCTTGAACCGTTCGTTCGGCCGCCCCTCGGGCGAATACCAATGGCTCACCATGACCCCGGTCTGCGGGTCCTCGGCGGAAAACTTGACGAAATCAAGCGTGTCGTGCGCCGCCTGCCAGAGGATCGGGTTGACGCCGGGCCCGGTCTTCGGGCCGGGCTCCGCGTGCGGGTGCTCCTTCGCCAGCCCGAGCACGGTCCAGATCGTCGCGTCGGTGTCGATGCCTTGGCTGTCGTTGGCCGCCACCCGCTGCGGCGCAGGCGGTGCCTTGGCGGCATCGGAGCCGCAGGCGGCCAGCGTTAAAGAAAGACTTGCGGCAGCAACGAGCGGCAGGCGGTAATAAAGCGCGGACATCTTGCGATCCTCAGCGCCGCGGCCTCTCGGCGAGGCGCGGCCAGGGGCACGCTTGTGCCAGGAATGGAGCCGTTATGGAAGGGGTTATCGCGAAGAACCTCGCGGCCGTCAGGGAGCGGATCGCCGCCGCGGCGCGTGAGGCCGGGCGCGACCCGGCGGGCGTCGGCCTCGTCGCCGTCAGCAAGACCCATCCCGCCGCCGCCGTGCGCGAGGCGCTCGCCGCCGGGCACCGCCTCTTCGGCGAGAACCGGGTGCAGGAGGCGGAAGCGAAGTACCCGGCATTGCGCGAGGCCTTCCCCGACCTTGCTTTGCACCTGATCGGGCCCTTGCAGACGAACAAGGTCAGGGACGCGCTCGCGCTTTTCGACGCGATCGAGGCGGTCGACCGGCCGCGGCTCGCGGAAGCCCTCGCCCGCGAGATGGAGAAGAGCGGCCGGCGCCGCGACTGCTTCATCGAGGTCAACACCGGCGAGGAGCCGCAAAAGGCCGGCGTGCTGCCGGCCGAGGCCGACGCCTTCATCGCGCTCTGCCGCGATTCGCTGCAATTGCCGGTGCGGGGGCTGATGTGCATCCCGCCGCATGACGAGGAGCCGTCGCCCTATTTCGCACTGTTGCGCGAGATCGCCCGGCGCAACGGGCTTGCCTGCCTCAGCATGGGGATGAGCGCCGATTACGAGACCGCGATCCGTTTCGGGGCGAGCCATGTGCGGGTCGGCACCGCGATCTTCGGCGCCCGCGAGACGCCGGCGTAAGCGCGTCAGTCGGCCAGCACGCGCACCGCGGCGCCCGGCCCCGCTTCGCGCAGCACGGCGAGCAGATCGGCAAGGGCGAGCGCGACGCAGCCGGCGGTCGGCGCGAAATCCGGCCGTGCGGCATGCAGAAAGATGGCGCTGCCGCGTCCCGGCACGACGGGATCGTCGTTGTAGCCGAGCGGCACGACCACGTCGTAGAGGCCGTCGGCGCGCCACAGCCTCTCGCAGCTCGCCGGGTAGGGGAGCCGGACGTGTCGGTTGTAGTTGCGGTCGGCGGGGTCGTCGCACCAGCCGTCGTCGGGAGCGAGCGGGCCGCAAGTCAGCCGCGTCGCTGGCGCGGCGAGGCGGTCGGCCCGGAACCATGCCGCGCGCATCGACATGAGGCCGATCGGCGTGCCGCCGTCGCCCTCGCGCTTCTGTGCGACGGCGCCTGCGCGCCCGATCGCGCAGCGAAATCGGTATTCGCGCCAACGCGCTTCGCCCGTCGGAAAGACGAGGAGTTCAGGCACCGCCACGACCGCTCAGCGCTGGATCGATGCGGTGCGTCCTTCGAGGCCTCGCCGCGCGAGGCGCCTCAGGATGAGGGCCTTTCGCAATGCCGGCAACGGACCCCCTCATGCCGAGAGCGTGCGAATGTTTCGGTCGGCAGCCGGGACCGGCGCCGTGCGTCCTTCGAGACAGCCGCTTCGCGGCTTCCTCAGAGCCTGCCCCGGCGGAGGCCGGGGATGAGGTTTTTTCTGAATGCCATTAAAGAACGACCTCATCCTGAGGAGGCGCCGAGCGCCGTCTCGAAGGACGCAGGATGTTCGTGCAGCGCACCGTTTTGCCAATTCCTTCATGAGCACGCGGAGCTGCAATGCAGCCTCGGTTACAGATCAAAGGAAATGCCCGCTGCGCGTCGCCTTGGTGCGCAGATAGCGCTCGTTGTGGCCGTTCGCCGGAAAGACGTGCGGCACCCGCTCGACGACGCGGATGCCGTAGCGCTGCAAGGCGAGCAGCTTGTCGGGGTTGTTGGTCAAGAGCCGGATCGTGAAGAAGCCGAGCTGGCGCAGCATCTCGGCGGCCGGCAGATAGACGCGCTCGTCGGCGTCGAAGCCGAGCTGCTCGTTGGCGTCGAGCGTATCGAAGCCGGCATCCTGCAACTGGTAGGCGCGCAATTTGTTGATCAGCCCGATGCCGCGCCCTTCCTGCGCGAGATAAAGCAGAACCCCGCCGCCGGCCGCGGCGATCGCCGCGATGGCGCCGCGCAGCTGGTCGCCGCAATCGCAGCGCAGGCTCGCGAGCAGGTCGCCGGTGAAACATTGCGAATGCAGCCGCGCCAGCACCGGCGCCGCCGGGTCGGGAGTGCCGATCAGGATCGCCAGGTGCTCGAGCCCGCCGTCGCCCGGCCGGAACGCGATCAGCCGCGCGTTTTCCGCGTCGGCCAAGGGCACGCGCGCCTCGGCGACGCGTTCCAGCCCGGCCGCCGCCGCGTCGCGCCGGAAGACCGAACTCGCCTCGACCACCGCCAGATCGTTGCGCCGCGCCAGCATCGCCGTCTCGGCCGCGCCGAGGCGCAGGACGAGCGCCGCCGGCAGCAGGGAAGCGAGCTTTGCCAGGACGACGGCGGCGAGCGCCGCGCCCTCGGCAACGGCCGGCTCGGGGCCGAGGCCGGGCGGCTCGGCGCCGAGCGAGGCGGCCGGGTCGGCGAGCTTGCGCACGACAACCGCCGGCAAAGTCGGCGACACCGGGATCGACAGCGCGCCCGACAGCGTGCCCGCGGCGCCGCCGTGATGTCCCGGGCGGGCGGCCAGGCCGAGCGCCACGGCGCGTCGGCGCGTCAGCACGACAAAAGCCGGCCCGCTCGACATGGCGCGCAGCCGGGCGATGTCGTCGTCGCCGGCGATCTCGGCGGCGAGCGCCAGCACTCCCCAATCCTTGCCCTTCTCCTTGTCGCGGATCAGCACCGGCTCGCCGCGGCGCAGCGCGAAGATCGCCTCGCCGAGCGCGCGGCCCAAAGCTTGCCGCGCCGCCTCCGCGCCGGCTGCGCCATCCGCCGAAATCGCGTCCACTTGCGTCGTCTTCTCCCTCGCAGCGCACGGCATCATATGGTGTCTCAGGCTCGAAGCCAGCAGAGTTATGCACCCGCGCGCCGCCTGCCTGCCATGCCGTGCTGGAAAATCTCGCAGCAATCGCCTATAGGTTGGCGGCGGGGATGCGACCACCCGGGCCGACCGATAACCGCAGGAGCTGCGGCGTCATTTGCCGTTCGGACGCGATCATGAGAGCCGCCCGCAAAATACTGATCGTCGATGACGATGCGGCACTGCGCCAATCGCTCGCAGAGCAGCTTGCCCTGAACGAGGAGTTCGCCACCGTCGAGTGCGGCACCGCGGCGCAGGCGCTGGCGGTTGCCGGCGGCGAGAATTTCGACGCCATCTTGCTCGATGTCGGCCTGCCCGACATGGACGGGCGCGAGCTGTGCCGGCTGTTGCGAAGGGCCGGCGTGCGCGCGCCGATTGTCATGCTGACCGGCGCCGACAGCGAGGCCGACACGGTCATGGGGCTCGATGCCGGCGCCGACGACTATGTGACGAAGCCGTTTCGGCTCGGCGTGCTGTTGGCGCGGCTGCGCGCGCATCTGCGGCAAAGCGAGCGCAGCGACGACGCGATCCTGACGATCGGCCCCTACACCTTTCGCCCGAGCGCCAAGCTGCTCGTCGATGCCGAGGGCCGCAAAAAAGTGCGGCTGACCGAAAAGGAAACCGCGATCCTCAAATACCTCTACCGGGCGGGCGACCGGGTGATCGGCCGCGACCGGCTGCTCGACGAGGTGTGGGGCTACAATGCCGGGGTGACGACGCACACCCTCGAAACGCATGTCTACCGGCTGCGCCAGAAGATCGAGCGCAACCCCGCCAACGCGTGCATTCTCGTCACCGAGCCCGGCGGCTATCGCCTTGTCCCCTGAACAGATCGGAGCGCAGCGTGTACCGCAAATCGCCGTTGATCTTCCTCGGCATGTTGAGCGTGGCGCTCGGCGGCATCGCGTCCGCGGCCGATGCCGCGACATGGTATTGGTCGAACGGATCGAAGTGCCAGGTTTCCGATCACCCTCCCGCCTTCGAATTGGCGCACACCCGCGCCCTCGGCGGGCGAATTGTCGCGAAAGGGGCCCGAACCGAGATTGTGCTGCCCCAGCTGGAAGCCTACAAGCCGCTGATGCAAAAGGGATTTCATTTCGTCTTTTTCAAGAATGAAAAAGCCTGCGGCCAATATCTGCAAGACCAGGCCCGCATCAAAGCGGACGAGCAACGGGCACACCAGGAGTACGAAGACGAATTGAAGAAAAAATGAGGCGGTTCAGGTCGGCGGGGGTGCAGGGCAACGTGTCGTCGGCCGCTCTGGGTTCCCGCTTTTGCGTTAAGACCGAGACGCTGACGCTCGACTGATTTCGGCCGGCGCCGGCAGGGTCAGCCGGAAGACCGTGCCCTCGGCGGTGCTGTCGATGAGTACGAGATCGCCGCCATGGGCGCGCATCAATTCGCGGGCGATCGCGAGGCCGAGCCCGCTGCCGCCCGGCCGCGCCGAGCCGGAGAACGGGCGGAACAGATTGTCGCGAGCCCGCGGCGGCAGCCCCGGCCCGTCATCCGCGATGTCGATCGCCACCGCCTTGTCTTGGCGCGAAGAGGAGAAGGCGAGTTCGTGCGCGCCCGCCTCGACCGCGTTCTTCACCAGGTTCAAGAGCACGCGGTGAAGCTGGTCGCGGTCGGCCTTGACGACGAGATCCTTCGGGATCGCCGAGGCGATCGCCGGGCCGTTGCCGGGAATCGCGAGACCGGCGGCGATCTCCTCGACGAGAGGGGCGAGCGCGAACCGGCTCGGCGCGAAAGGCGGCGCGCCCTCGCGCGAGAAGTCGAGGGTCTGCGTGCACAAGGCGATCGCGCGGTCGATCGCCTCGACAAGGCGCGGCGCCAGCCGCCGCACCTCGGGCGCGGCGCTCGCGCTCAACCCTTCGCTGACGAGCCGGGCGGTTGCGAGGATGTTGCGCAGATCGTGGTTGATCTTGCCGACGGCGGTGCCGAGCGCCGCCAGCCGCGCGCGCTGCCCCAAGGCCTGCCGCACGGTTTCCTGCAGCATCGCCAGCTCGCGCTCGGCGCGGCCGATCTCGTCGAGGCGCCCGCCCGCGGCGATGCGGCGCGAGGCGTCCTCCGGGTCTTCGCGGAACAGCGTCATGCTTTCGGTGATGCGCCGCATCGGGCGCACCAGCAGCCAATGCAGGCTGATAAAGACGAGCGCCGCGGTAATGACGGAGATCACCACCGACAGTTCGAAGATGCGCTTGCCGAAATCCCACATCGCCCGGCGCAGCGGGCGCTGGTCGAGCAGCAGCTCGATCGTGGCCGTGCGCTCCATCGGCGCCGGGCCGAGGACGCGGAAGGCGGGATTGCCGTGGCTGAAGAGCGTTCTGATCGAGCCGATGATCGCGCCGGTGACCGTCGGATGCCTCAGATCGACCGTCCATTGCGGCGGCGGCGGGTGCGGGCTGTCGAGCATCTCGACCATCCCGGCGCGGCGATGCAGCAGGACGGCGTGCGCGCGGACCTCGGCGAGCAGCCGGTTCGTCAGGTCCTGCGGCAAGGCGCGGCCGCCGCTCGCTTCCAGCGCCATCGTCGCGAGATGCCCGGCGGCGAGGCGGTCTTCGAGATAGGTCATGCGGAAGCGCGCGACCGAGGGGACGTAGATCAGCACTTCGCTCAGCATGACGAAAAAGACGGTCAGCACCAGCAAGCGAGCGGATAGGCTCTGCAACACCCGGCGGATACCCCTTTCGTCCCAGCGCGGCTTTGCCGCCGCACGATATTATCGCAAAAACCGCCGGCCGCTCAGCCGAAGCGGGCGAGAAAGCGCACGAGCGCCCGCGTGCGCGGCGAAAAGAGGTGCGGCGCGAAATAGGCGCCAGCCGCCCGCTTGCCGGCTTCGCCGCGGGTCGGATAGGGCACGACGAGATTGGCGAGCGCGCCTGCCTTCAGCCGGCGCGCGATCGCCAAGGCCCAGGGAAGGATCAGATCGCCGGCATTCGCCCCGAGAATCGAGGCGCCGAGAATGCGGCCGCCCTGCCGCAGCACGAGCTTCACCATGCCCCGGGTCGCGCGCTCGCATTGCGCGCGGTCGTTCTCGGCGAACGGCCAGCGCTCGACGACGATTGCGGAATAGCGCTCGCGCGCCGCCTTTTCCGTCAGCCCGACTTGCGCCAGTTCGGGATCGGTGTAGGTGACCCACGGCAAGGCGCGGTAATCGACCCTGGCCGGAATGCGGAAGAGCGCGTTCCGGATGACGATGCCGGCGTGATAGAGCGCGACATGCGTGAATTGCGGCCCGCCTGCCGCGTCACCGATCGCGAAGGCGCGGCGGTTGGTCGTGCGCAGCCGCCGGTCGACGATGATGCCGGACGGCCCGGCGGCGATGCCGGCGCGCGGCAGGTCGAGCGCCTCGAGGCTCGGCCGCCGGCCGGCGGCGAGGAGCAGGTGCGAGCCGGCGATGCGCTCGCCGCCCGCGAGGCGCAGCACGATCGCAGCGTCGTCCTGCTCGACGGCGGCGATCGTCACGTTCGGGTAGAGCGCGACCCCCTCTCCGGCGAGCTGCGCCGTAAGCGCCGCCGCGAGTTCCGTGTCCTCGCGCGGCAGCAGCGGCCCCGCGTCGAAGACGCTGACGCGCGCGCCCAATCGGCGGTGCGCCTGCGCCAGCTCGATGCCGATCGGCCCGCCGCCGATGACGAGCAGGTGCGCCGGCAATTCGCGGTTGGCGAAGACCGTCTCGTTCGTGAGGAACGGCGCCGCAGCGAGCCCGGGGATCGGCGGGATCGCGGGGTGCGATCCGGTCGCGAGGACGAACCGGCGCGGGCGGATTTCCGTGTCGCCGACGGCGAGCGCGCCGGGGCCGGTGAAACGCCCCTCGCCCGGCAGCACGCGAACCCCGAGGCTTTCGAAGCGCTCGGCCGAATCGTTGGGCGCGAGCCGGGCGATGGTCTGTGCGACGCTCTCCATGGCGGCGGCGAAATCGACGCGCGGCGGCTCATAGGCGAGGCCGAAAGCGCCCGCCTCGCGCCAGGACGCGGCGTAGCGGGCCGCGGCGAGCAGCGATTTCGACGGCACGCAGCCGTAATTGAGGCAGTCGCCGCCCATCGCGCCGCGCTCGACGAGGACGACGCTGGCGCCCAGTTGCGCCGCGCCGGCGGCGACCGCCAACCCGCCGGCGCCGGCGCCGACGACGCAGAGGTCGGGCGCGAGCGGGCTCACGCCGCGCGCTTGCCGCGCCACAGGCGCCAGAGCGGCGGCAGCAGGGCGAGGACGGCGAGCCCCAATACCGGCAACAGGATGCCCGGCCGGAAGAGGATCGCGAGATCGGGCATTCGGCCGCGGTCGAGCAGCGCGCCGAGCCCGCTGCCGAGGCTCGCATAGACGAGCCCCGCCGGGACGATGCCGAAGAGGGTCGCCAGCACATAAGGGACGAGCGCCATGCCGGCCGCGCCGGCGACGAGGTTGACGAGCCAGAACGGGACGATCGGCACGAGGCGCAGCGCCAGCAGGTAGTTGAAGGCGCCGGCGCGGAACCCGGCTTCGAGCCGCCGCCCGGCCGGGCCGATGCGGCCGACGAAGCCGGCAAGCCCGGCGCGCGCCGCGAGAAAGATGAGGCTCGCGCCGATCGTCGCGCCGACGACGGAGAGGAGGGTTCCGAGCCAGGTCCCGAACAGGAACCCGCCGGCGATCGTCAGGATTGCCGCGCCTGGAACCGAGAGCGCGGCAAGCCCGGCGTAGAGGCCGACGAAAGCGAGCGCAGCCTCGAGCTCGGAATGCGCGAGGAACCCCTCGAGCCAGCGGCGATGCCCGGCAAGGGCGGCGAAGCTCAGATAGCGATCGCCGCCGAGCGCGAGAAACGCAATGCCGGCCGCGAGCAGCAGCGCGAGCGGCAGCAGGCGGCGCAGCGAGATCGCATTCTTTCTGAGCGTGTCATCCGACATCGGCGGCTTTCGGCACAGACTTCCAGTCTCATCGGCACCCCCCTTCTCGTCACCCGCGGGCTTGACCCGCGGGTCCATGGATGGCCGGGTCAAGCCCGGCCATGACGAAAGGAGAAAATGCCTCAAACCGTTTGCCATTCCCTGACGCCGATGCTAGCCGATCGGGCGGGGCCCGCCGCTCACCTTCGCGTGAGGGCTCAGGCCCGCCGCGAGCGCCGCAAGAAGCGCCGGCTCTCCACCGCCTGCCACAGCCCGAGCGCCGGCAGCCCGATCGAGATGTCGCGCGCCCGTTTCAGCAAGGACAGGGCGAGCGCCATCTCCGGGTTGAGGCCGAACCCGGCGCCGAGCAGGATATAGGCGCCTTCCTGCACGCCGAGCGCGTTCGGCACCGCGAAGGCGGCGGTGCGGATCGCGTAGAGCAGGCTCTCGATCACCAGCACCGCGCCGAAGGCGAGCGGCGTGCCGGCGATCTTGAGCGCCAGCCAGGATTCGACGGTGCTCGCGATCCAGCAGCCGAGATGCAAGAGAAAGCCGGCGAGCAGGCGGCGGCGGCGGCGATAGATGGCGGCGATCTCGGCGTGCAGGGCGGCGGCGCCGGCGGCGCCGCGGTCGGCCCAGCCGCGGCCGATGGCGCGCCCCAGCTGGTCGAGGAAGGCGAAGCCGCGATGCTGGACGAGCAGAAAGCCCGCGGCGGCGAGCCCCGCGACCAAGAGGCCGGCGGCGACCGGGCCCGTCAGCGCCGCGTGCGGCCGCAGGTAGATGAGCCAGGCGAGGCCGAGCCCGGTGTAGGCGAGCTGTGAGACGAATTCCAAGGTCACGTCGACGATCGTGCTGCCGGCGGCGGCGGCGCCGGCGACCCCGGCGAGGGCGACGGCGCGCGCCCCCAGCACATAGCCGCCGAGCTGCGACAGCGGCAACACCTCGGCGGCGGAATCGCGCACCAGCCGGCCCCAGATCCCGACCCATCCTCGGGTCCCCGGTAACAGCTCCCGCCAGGCGAGCCCCATCACCGCGATCAGCCCGAGATGGATCGCGACGATCGCGGCGAGCGCCCGCCAGCCGAAGGCGGCGAGCGAGGCGCCGACGGCGCCGGCCCCGATATGGACGACGAGGGCGGCGATCAGCCCCAGCCCGACGAGCGCTGCGGCGAGCGGCAGCAGCCGCGCGCGCCACCTGTGCGCGCCTTCTCTCATGCGGCAGCGCGCATGAAGCGGCGCGCGAAGCGCAGCAGCCCCGGCACGGTGCGCGGCCGCAACAGGCGCGCGTCATAGCCGGAAAGCCGCCGCTCGTTCTCGGCGAGGCAGACGTCGATGAGCGCCGCGGCGCTCAAATCGGCGGCGCCCAGCGCCTTGCTGCCGGTCAGCGTGAAGTTGTTGTCCTGCGGCGTCGCGGCGCTGCCCTCGGTGTCGAGGCCGCGGGCGATGCCGATCCGCTCCCAGACCAGAAACGCCCAGACGCCGAGGACCCGGAGGGCAAACCACGGCCGGCGCCACCAGGCGAGGTTGCGCCGGTGCCAGGCGACCCAGTTGACGAAGAACAGGATGTGGCGCGCCTCCTCCTGCATGATCGGCTCGAAGGTATCGACCAGAGCGGGCGGGAAAAAGCCCGACCGGCGCGCCAGCGCGAAGAGGCCGAAGGCGAAGACGCTGTCGATGCACTCGCTGAAGCCGGTCACCATGAAGGCCCATTCGGCGTCGCGCGGCGGCGGGTAGGGGGGCTCGGGCGCGAGGGCGATGCCGTAAGCCGCGACGAGGTTCGACAGCACCTCCTTGTGGCGGCCCTCTTCGAAGCCGTCGAGATCGATCGCCCGCCGCAGCAGCGGATCGGCAACCCTCGCGCCATAGCTCGAGACGCGCTGCCGCGCCTTGCCCTCGGTCTGCACGGCGATGTCCCAGATCGGCAGGCCGACGAGCCGGGCGCGGGCGGCGTCGTCGAGCCGCGGCCACACGACGGCATGCGGCTTATAGGGGTTGTGCGTCTCGAGCAGCATCCGGCAGAACAGATCCTTGTGCGCCGGGCTGCCAAACGCGATCGGCCCGGGCTCGGGGTCCGCCCAGCGGCGGGCGGCCGCATCGGCGCTGGCGATCGCCGCATCATTCGGCATCGGCCTCTTCCACCTCCTCGGCAAACGGCCGGATCGAGCCGGCCGGCGTTGACACCCCGCTGCCTCTCCCGTATACAGCCGGCGCCGCCCGGCAGTTGGGGCGGCAATTCGGAGTCGGGTGCCGTGAAGCGCACTTACCAGCCAAGCAACCTCGTCCGCAAGCGCCGGCATGGATTTCGCGCGCGGATGGCGACCGTCGGCGGCCGACGGGTGCTCGCTGCGCGGCGCGCCAAGGGCCGCAAGCGCCTCTCCGCCTGACGCACCGGCCGACGCGGCTGCCGCGCACCCCGTGACGGAAAAAGGCGGCGCGGCGGCGCCCAATCCCGCGCCCGGCACGCTTGCAAGGCTCAAGATCCGCGCCGATTTTCTGCGTGTCGCGGCGAGGCGCACGCGGGCCGCGATGCCGGGCCTGTTGTTGCAGGCGGCGCCGCGCCCCGGTTACGCTGCCGGCGATGCGACGGTGCGGGTCGGTTTCACGGCGAGCCGCAAGGTCGGCAACGCGGTGGTGCGCAATCGCGCGAAGCGGCGGCTGCGCGCAGCCGCCGCCGAGGTGCTGCCGCGCGCGGCGCGGCCGGGAAGCGATTATGTGCTGGTGGCCCGCGCCGGCACCGCCGAGCGGCCCTATCGGGCCCTCGTCGAGGATCTCGAAAAGGCGCTGCGGCGGGTCGACCGCGGCAGCGAGGCGCGCCGGCTGCGCGCCGGCGAGGAGGAATGAGATGCATCGGCATGGGCGAGCGGGGCCGGTCGGCCTGGTGTTGCGCGGCATGATCCGGGCCTATCAGCTGCTGCTGTCGCCGGTGCTGCCGCCGTCCTGCCGCTATCTGCCGAGCTGCTCGGACTACGCCGCCGAGGCGATCGCGCGGCACGGCGCGCTGACGGGCGGCGCGCTCGCCTTGCGGCGGCTGCTGCGCTGCCACCCCTGGGGCGGCAGCGGCTACGACCCGGTGCCGACCGAGCCGCGACCGTGATGGACCAGCGCAACCTGCTGATCGCGATCGTGCTGTCGGTCGGGATTCTGATCGCTTTTCAATTCGTCGCCCAGCGCTTCTATCCGCCGCCGCCGATCCACAAGACCGCGACTTCGCAGGGCACGAATGCGCCCGGCACGACCGCGCCGAGTGCGCCGGGGACAGTGACGCCGTCCGCGAAACTGCCCGCCGCCGCGCCGGCGTCGACCGGCAAGCCGCGCGCCGCGGTGCTCGCGGCGAGCCCGCGCGTCAAGATCTCGACGCCGAGCCTGCACGGCTCGATCGATCTCGCGGGCGGCCGGCTCGACGATCTGACGCTCGCGCGCTACCACGACACGGTGAACCCGAAGAGCCCCGATGTCGTGCTGCTGCGGCCGAGCGGGGCGAAGAGCGCCTATCTCGCCGAATTCGGCTGGGTCGCGCAGACGCCGGGCATTAAGCTGCCGGAGCCGGATACGCAATGGACCGCCGAGGGTGGCGAACTGACGCCCTCGCATCCCGTGACGCTGAGCTGGAACAACGGCGCCGGCCTCTTCTTCACGCGGCGGATCAGCGTCGACAACAACTACATGTTCACCGTCGAGGACAGCGTCAAAAACACCGGCTCGGCGCCGGTCGCGCTGTCGCCCTACGGGCTCGTCAGCCGGACCGGCACGCCGGAGGTGCTGGGGTACTACATCCTGTTCGAAGGCTTGATCGGCTATCTCGACGGCTCGCTGCAGGAAGTCAAATACGCCTCGCTCGGCCCGAAGGAGCCGAACCGTTACTCGACGAGGGGCGGCTGGCTCGGATTCACCGACAAATATTGGCTGACGGCGCTGATCCCGCCGCAGAACGCCAAGCTAGAGGCGCGCTTCACGCACACGCTCGCGGACGGCACCGACCGCTATCAGGCCGATTATCTGGGGCCGCAGGCGAGCCTCGCAGCCGGCGCCACGACCACCTTCTCGACCCGCTTCTTCGCCGGCGCCAAGGAAGTCAACCTGCTCGACGCCTATGCGGCGGCCGGCATTCCGCGCTTCGACCGGGCGATCGATTTCGGCTGGTTCTATTTTTTGACGAAGCCGATCTTCCTGGCCCTGCAGTTCTTCTACCATTTGCTCGGCAATTTCGGGCTGGCGATCTTGCTCTTCACGCTCTGCGTCAAGCTCTTGTTTTTCCCGCTCGCCAACAAATCCTATGCGGCGATGAGCAAGATGAAGCTCTTGCAGCCGGAAATCCAAAAACTGCGCGAGCGCTTCCCCGACGACAAGGCGCGCCAGCAGCAGGAGATGATGGCGCTCTACAAGCGGGTCGGCGCGAACCCGCTCGCCGGATGCCTGCCGATCGTCATCCAGATCCCGGTGTTCTTCTCGCTCTACAAGGTGCTGTTCGTCACGATCGAGATGCGGCACGCGCCGTTTTTCGGCTGGATCCACGATTTGTCGGCGCCCGACCCGACCTCCTTCGCCAATCTCTTCGGCCTGTTGCCCTTCGATCCCGCGCATGTGCCGGTGATCGGCGGGTTTCTCGACATCGGCGCCTGGCCCCTGATCATGGGCCTGACGATGTTCGCGCAGCAGAAACTGAACCCGCAGCCGGTCGATCCGATGCAGGCGCGCATGTTCATGGCGCTGCCGATCGTCTTCACCTTCATGCTGGCGCATTTCCCGGCCGGGCTCGTCATCTATTGGGCCTGGAACAACACGCTCAGCGTTGCCCAGCAATGGGTAATCATGCATCGCCAGGGCGCGGCCTGAGCATCGCCGCCGGCGCGGCCGAGATCTTTCCGCCGCGCGAAACCGAGGCGGCGGCGCTCGAGGATGGCCGCCGGCTCTTCGCCAGGGAATGCCGCTTCGTCGCGGGCGCGGCTTCGGCAGCCGCCCTGCCGCGCGAGAGGCTGCCCGAGATCGCCTTTGCCGGCCGCTCGAACGTCGGCAAGTCGAGCCTCTTGAACGCGCTCGCCGGGCGGCGCGCGCTCGCCCGCACCTCCGACACGCCGGGCCGCACCCGGCAGCTCAACTTCTTCGAGTTGGACGGCAGGCTGACGCTCGTCGATCTGCCGGGCTACGGCTATGCCGCGGCCTCGAAGCGGCTCGTCGCGGAGTGGACGCTGCTGGTGCGCCGATACTTCGCGGCGCGCGCGACCCTCGCCCGCGTCTGCCTGCTGCTCGATGCGCGGCACGGCATCAAGGAGATCGACCGCGCGCCGATGGCGATGCTCGACGAGCTGGCGGTCTCGTATCAGATCGTGCTGACGAAAGCCGACAAGCTCGGCGCCGAGGAGCTGGCGCGGGTTGCGGCGGGCGTTTCGGCTGAACTCGCCGGCCGCCGCGCCGCGCATCCCGAGATCCACCTGACGAGCGCGCTGAAGGGCCGCGGCATCGCCGCGCTGCGCGCCAGCCTCGCCGCCTTCGCCGCCGCCGCGCCGGGCTGACCGTCAGAGCGAATTTCCGCCGAGGGCCTCGATCAGCGGGCAACCGGAGTGCCCTCCGCTGCCGCATTCGCGGATCGTCTTGGCGAGGACGCGCTCCATCGCGCGCAGATCGGCAATGCGGGCGCGTACGGCCGACAGGTGGGCGGCGCTGATCCGCCGCACATCGTCGCAGGCGCTGCGGCCGTCGCTCTGCGACAGCTGCAACAGCGCGCGCACCTCGTCGAGCGTGAAACCCAATTCGCGCGCCCGCCGCACGAAGCCGAGCCGCCGGATGTCGGCGTCCGCGAACCTGCGGTATCGCCCGACCCGATCGGGCGGCGGCAAGACGCCGATGCGCTCGTAATAGCGGATCGTCTCGATGTTGCAGCCGGTACGGCGCGACAATTCGCCGATCGAAACGCGAGCATCCCGCATGCGGCCGATACCTCGAAAAAAGGCTTGCTTCTGTAGCGACTACAGATTGTAGCCTCGCCGGAGATCGGTCAAGGAGGGTTTGCCATCGTGTCGGAACTGCCCAGCACCCGGCGGCATCCGGGGAGGCATGGCGCCGGCGCCGTGCTATTGACGCTCGGCGGATTGAGCGCGGCGTTCGGCGTCGCCTCGTGCTGCGCGCTGCCGTTGATCCTGACCACGATGGGGGTCAGCGCGGCATGGCTCGGCGGCGTCGCGCTGTTGGCGGCGCCGCGCAGGCTGTTGCTGCTCGCTGCGGCGGGCGTGTGCTTCGCCGGCGCCGCCTTCCTGCTTTGGCGCCGGCGGCGCGCCGTTGCCTGCGCGCCCGGCGCGATCTGCGACCGCCCCGCGATCCGCGGCATGACCGTCATCGGGCTGATCGCCGGATTGCTGCTCCTCTTTGTCGGTTGGGCCTATGCCTGAGAAGCTCGTCGTCACCCGCTCGGTGATCACTTGCCCCTCCTGCGGCGCGGCGAAAGCCGAGACCATGCCGCTCGATGCCTGCAGCTATTTCTACGAGTGCGGCGGGTGCGGCGTGGTGCTGCGCCCGAAGCCGGGCGATTGCTGCGTCTTTTGCTCGTACGGCTCGATGCCGTGTCCGCCGGTACAGAGGGCGGCCCCGGGCTGATCGTCCGCGGCCGTGGCATCGCCGCCGCCGCCGCGCTAAACTCGGCCCCGCGATGAAAGGCGAAGCAACTCCCGACCCCGTCCTCGAGGCCGCCGTCCTGTCGGCGGCCTTGCCCTATATGCGCCGGCACGCCGGGCGCACGATCGTCGTCAAATACGGCGGGCACGCGATGGAGGACCTGGCCGGCGGCCGATCCTTCGCGCGCGACGTGGTATTGCTGAAGCAGGTCGGCATCCACCCCGTCGTCGTGCATGGCGGCGGCCCGCAGATCGGCCAGATGCTGCGCCGGCTCGGCATCGAGAGCCGCTTCGTCGACGGGCTGCGCGTCACCGACGAGGCGACGATGGAGGTCGTCGAGATGGTGCTCGCCGGCACCATCAACAAAGCCCTCGTGGCGGAGATAAACGCCGCGGGCGGCTGCGCCATCGGGCTCTGCGGCAAGGACGGCGGCCTCGTCCGCGCGAAAAAGCTGCTGCGCAACGGCGCCGATCTCGGCTTTGTCGGCGAACCCGAGGCGGTCGACGGGCGGGTGCTCTCGACCCTCCAGGCCTCCGACATCATCCCGGTGATCGCGCCGATCGGCATCGGCGCGGCGGGCGAGACCTACAACATCAACTCCGACACCGTCGCCGGCGCCATCGCCGCCGCCGTCAAGGCGAGCCGGCTGTTGCTGCTGACCGATGTCGCCGGCGTCCTCGACGGCGGGAAGCAGCTGATCCCCGAGCTGTCCGCCGCGGCGGCGCGGCGGATGATCGCCGACGGCACGATCTATGGCGGCATGATCCCCAAGGTCGAGACCTGCCTCGAGGCGGTGGACGGCGGCGTCGAGGCGGCCGTCATCGTCGACGGGCGGGTGCCGCACGCGATCCTGCTCGAACTCTTCAGCGAAGGGGCGGGCACCCTGATCCGCGCCGGCTGATGGCGAATTCCGGACGGCCCCTCGCCGAGATCGAGACCTGGATCTTCGACCTCGACAACACGCTCTATCCCGCCTCCTGTCGGCTCTTCGAGCAGGTCGAGGCGCGCATGACGACGTTCATCGCCGAGCGCTTCGCGCTCGAGCGCGAGCCGGCGCGGGCGCGGCAAAAGACCTATTTCCGGGCGCACGGCTCGACGATGCGCGGGCTGATGCTCGAGGACGGCGTCGATCCCGAGGAGTTTCTCGCCTTCGTCCACCAGATCGACCTCGCCTGCCTGCCGCCGGACCCGGCCCTCGTCGCCGCACTGAAGCGGCTGCCCGGCAAGAAGCTCGTCCACACCAACGGCTCGGTGCGCCACGTCGAGCGGGTGCTGGAGCGGCTCGAAGTCGCCGACGCCTTCTCGGGCATCTTCGACGTGAAGGCGGCGGGATGGGAGCCGAAGCCGGCGCTGTCCGGCTACCGCGAGCTGTTGCGGCGCTACGATGTCATCCCTGAGCGGGCGCTGATGATCGAGGACATCGCCCGCAACCTCGCGCCGGCGGCCGCCCTCGGGATGACGACGGCGTGGCTGCGTTCGCCCAACGACTGGGCGCTCGAAGGCGCGGCCGAGCCCCATATTCATTATGTGATCGACGATCTCGCCCGCTTTCTCGGCGCCGCCTCGCCGCCCGGGCGGGAGTGAGGAGCGGCCCGATGTCCGTTGCCGACAGGATGCGCGAAAAGCTCAGCGAGCGGTTCCGGCCGAGCCGGCTCGACATCATCGACGAATCGCACCGCCACGAAGGCCACCCCGGGGCGCGGCCGGGCGGCGAGACGCATTTCATGATCGCCATCACCGCCGCCGAATTTGCCGGGCTGAACCGGGTCGCGCGGCAGCGGCGCGTCTATGAGGCGCTGGCGGAGGAACTCGCCGGCCCGGTGCACGCGCTGTCGCTCGAGGTGCGCGCGCCGGGCGAGGACTGAGGACGGGGCTCGACGGCATCGTGCGTCCTTCGACTCGGCGCTCTGCGCCGGCTCAGGATGAGGGTCGTTCTTGATGCCATCGAGAACAGCCTCATGCCGAGGAGCCGCCGCAAGGCGGCGTCTCGAAGCACGCGGCGGGCGCGCTGCGGTTCCGGGCAGCCTCAGCGCGCCGCCTCGGCGAGGAAGGCGCGCAGCTCCTCGGCCGGGGCGTCGCGCATGACGAAAGCGTCGCCGATCCGGCGCGGCAGGACGAGCGCGATCTTGCCGTCGCGCACCTTCTTGTCGCGGCTCATATGCGCGAGCAGCCGCTCGGGCGGCGTGCCGGCGAGGCCGATCGCGGCGAGCGTCGCGGGCAGGCCCGCCGCCGCCAGGTGCCGGCGCACGCGCAGCGCGTCCTGGCCGTGCGCCAGCCCGAGGCGCACCGCGAAATCGAAGGCGAGGAGCATGCCGAGCGCCACCGCCTCGCCGTGCAGCAGCCGGTCCGAGAAGCCGGTTTCGGCTTCGAGGGCATGGCCGAAGGTGTGGCCGAAATTCAGCAGCGCCCGCTCGCCCTCCTCGCGCTCGTCGGCGGCGACGATCTGCGCCTTCATGCGGCAGCTCGTCAGCACGGCGCGGCGCAATGCCGCGGCGTCGCGCGCCAGCACCGCTTCGCTCTGCGCTTCAAGCCAGTCGAAGAAGAGGGCGTCGCGGATCAGCCCGTATTTGACGGTCTCGGCATAGCCGGCGATCAATTCGCGGCGCGGCAGGGTCGCCAGGCTCTCGGTGTCGATCAGCACGAGGCGCGGCTGGTAGAAGGCGCCGAGCAGGTTCTTGCCGAATTTGCTGTTGATGCCGGTCTTGCCGCCGACCGAGCTGTCGACTTGCGCCAGCAGCGTCGTCGGGACCTGCACGAAATCGATGCCGCGCAGCAAGCTCGCCGCGGCGAACCCGGTCAGATCCCCGACGACGCCGCCGCCCAAGGCGACGAGCATCGTGCCGCGCTCGATGCCGAAGCCTAGGATCTCCTCGACGAGGCGGCCGAAATGCGCCAGGTCCTTGCTCTCCTCGCCGGCCGGCAAGATCACCCGATGGTGCGCGATCCCGGCTGCGGCAAGGCTCGCCTCTAGGGCGGGAAGATAATGCGGGGCGACGTTTTCGTCGGTGACGACGACCGCCTGCCGCCGGCGCATCAGCGGCAGCATGGCGCCGCCGGCGGCTGCGATCAGGCCGGCGCCGACGCGGATCTCGTAGGCGCGCTCGCCGAGATCGACGGAGAGGCTTTCGACGGCGTTCGTCATGATGTCTCGTCCTCCTGCGGCGGCTTGCGCGCGGTCGGGCAGGCGGCGAGCGCCGCGAGCACCCGCGCCACCGTCGCCTCCGGCGCGCCCTCGCCGCTGTCGACGACAAGGGCGGCCTCGGCATAGACCGGATAGCGCTGTTCGATCAGCCGGGCGAGGATGGCGCGCGCGTCGCCGCCTTTCAGCAGCGGCCTGTTGCTGCGCCGCGAGACGCGCTGCACCAGCACGTCGAGATCGGCGCGCAGCCATACCGAAATGCCGCGGCGGGCGATCAGCGCCCGGGTCGCCGGATCGAGAAAGGCGCCGCCGCCGGTCGCCAGCACATGCACCGGGTTCGCCAGGAGCCGCGCGATGACCCGCCGCTCGCCGTCGCGAAAGACCCGTTCGCCGCGGTTGCGGAAGATCTCCTCGACGCTCTCGCCGGCGGCGGCCTCGATCTCGTTGTCCGAATCGCAGAACGGCAGATCGAGCCGGGCGGCCAGCCGCCGGCCGATATTGGTCTTGCCGGCGCCCATCAGGCCGACGAGGACGATCGTGCGGCACGGGGCGAACCCCGGCGCACCGGCAATCTGTCCTTCGCCCGCGGTCCTGTGGGCCTGCACGCCCGCGCCCTCCGTCGCCGCCGCTCTTTTCCGCCTCGCGCCGGCGGGGTAGTAGCATATCGTAATGCCCGACCGTCAATCGACGCAGGGCGGACAAACGCAGGTCGCGGCATGGGTAGGCTCGCCGTGGTGTTGGTTGTGGTGGTCGCGCTGGCGGTGCTCGGCGGCGGGCTGTTCCTCGCCTTCTGGCAGCCGCCGGTGCCGGCCGCCCCGGTCGAGAAGGTATTGTCGAATGCCCGCTTCCCGAAATAGCGGCCGGCGCCGCGCGCTCGCCGGGTTTGCCGCGGCGGGGCTTGCGCTGCTGTTTGCGGGCGCCGTCTTGGCGCAGAATCTCGGGCCGCCGATCCCGCTCTATCCGGAGACCTCGCCGCCCGCCGGTTCGATCACCAGCCAGAGCCTGGCGCCGCCGGCGGCCGGCTGGAGCGGCGGCACGACGCCGCCCGGCAAGCCGCTGCCCGCCGATTTCTGGCATGGCACGCCGCGCGCGCTCGCCGACATCCTGCTGTCGCACCTGCCGACGACGCCGTCGCCGGCGCTGCAGCGGCTCGAAAGGCGCGTGTTGTTGTCGCAGGGAGCCGCACCCGAAGGCGCCGACGCCCCGGGCCTCGATTTGGCGATGTTGCGCGCCAAGGCGCTCTTGCGCCTCGGCGAAGTCAAAGCTGCCCGCGCCGTCATCGACGCGTTACCCGAGGAAAAGCGCGAGCCGAGCTGGCCGCTTTACGTCGAGGTGGCGGCGATCGCCGGCAAGCTCGACCGCGCCTGCCATACCGTGCGCGACCGCATCCACCTCGATCAGGGCGTCTTCTGGCAGCGCGCTCTCGTCGGCTGCCAGGGGCTGGAGGGCAAGATCGGTCAGGCGAGGCTCGGGCTGCAGATCCTGGCGGAGGAGAAGACGCCGCAGGATGACGGGTTGTCGACCGCGGTCGACGCGCTCGCCGGCCGGCCGGCGCCGAAGACGGTCGATCGGCTCGTGAATCCCGACCCGCTCGCCTTGCGGCTGCTCGTTGCGGCGCACCGGCAGCTGAGCCCGGCGCTGATCCGCAGCCTGCGCCCGGAATTGGCGCGGACCGTGGCGCTCGACGACAAAGCGCCGGCCGCGACCCGCCTCGCCGGCGCCGAGCGGGCGGCGCGGTTCGGCGCCCTGCCGGCGCGCCGGCTCGCCGCGCTCTACAAGGACCTGGCCGGCGCCGCCGGCTCGGAAGGCGGTCCGGCGGTGGTGCACGCCAGGCAGTTCGCGGCGATTGAGCACGGTGCCGTTCCCGCCGATCGCCTGTCGCGCGCCCTCGCCTTCGCCGGCCAGTTGGGCCGCGTCAGCGGCCTCGGGCTGGCCGCTCGGCTGGTAGCGCCGCAGCTGCGCGCCATCAACCCCGATCCGACCTTCGCGGGCTCGGCGCTGACCGCCGCGAGGCTCCTGATCGCGGCCGGCCACATCGCCCGGGCGCGGCGCTGGACCGAGCTGGTTCCGGCGCCGGAGCGGCGCGGGCTGTCGCTGCTGCTGCACCTCGCGGACGGCTCGGGGGCGGCCGATGCGCAGCCCGCCAACCCGGCGGAAATGGCACACAGCGTCTTGTCGCTGGCGCTCTTCGCCGCGCTCGGGGAGCGGGTTGCGCCCGCCGCCTGGGTCGGGTTGCCGCCGCCGTCATGGACGGCGGCCGGGCGGCCGGCGGCGTCGGCCGTTTCGTGGCTCGACCTGACCGAAGCGGCGCGCGCCGGACGGGTCGGCGAGACCGCGCTCGCCGCGGTTCTCGTCGCGACTTCGAACGGGGCGCTGTCGACCGACCCCGTGGTTCTCCATGCCGCGGTCGCCGGCCTCAAACGGGTGGGGCTCGACGACGATGCGCGGCGCCTCGCGCTCGAAGCCGCTCTTGCCGCGAGCCTCTAAGACGCCGCCCGCGCCGGTGACGGCGGTCACGCATCTCGAGGCGTTTCTCGAAATGCTCGCCGCCGAGCGCGGCGCGGCGCCCTTGACCCTTGCCGCCTACCGCAACGACTTGTTCGATCTGGCGCGCCATCTCGGCCGCCGCGGCAGCGAGCCCGCCTCTGCCGACGCCGCGCAGCTGCACGCCTACCTCGCCGCCGCGAGCGCCCGCAGCCTATCGCCGCGCAGCCTCGCGCGGCGGCTTTCGGCGATGCGGCAATTCTACAAATTCCTCGTCGTGGACGGGCTGCGCGAGGACGATCCGAGCGCCGGGCTCGACACCCCGCGGCTGGGGCGTCCGCTGCCGAAGATCCTGTCGGAGACTGAGGTCGCCGCATTGCTCGAGGCGGCGGCTCGTGTCGCCGGCGAAGAGGGGGTGCGGCTGCGCTGCCTGCTCGAACTCTTCTATGCGACCGGCATGCGCGTCTCGGAGCTGGTCGGCCTGCCGCTCGGCGCGGCGCAGCGCGATCCGCGCTTCCTCTTGGTGCGCGGCAAGGGCGGCAAGGAGCGGATCGTGCCGCTGTCGGAGCCGAGCCGGGCGGCGCTTTCCGCCTATCTCGCCTGCCGCGACCGTTTTCTTGTCGGCGCGGCGCCCTCGCGCTGGCTCTTTCCGTCGCGCGGGCGCAGCGGCCATCTGACCCGGCAGCGCTGCGGCCAGTTGCTGAAGGAGCTGGCGATCGCCGCCGGCCTCGACCCGGCGCGCCTGTCGCCGCATGTGCTGCGGCACGCCTTTGCCAGCCATCTCGTCGATCACGGCGCCGATTTGCGCAGCGTCCAGCAGATGCTCGGGCATGCGGCGATCGCGACGACCGAGATCTATACGCACGTCCAGGCGGGACGCCTCAAGAAGCTCGTCGAAAGCGGCCATCCGCTAGCGCGGCGGAAGTAGGCGATGCGGCATTTTCTCGATTTCGAACGGCCGATCGCCGAGCTCGAAGGCAAGATCGAGGAGCTGCGGCATCTCTCGACCGCGAGTGAGCTCAACATCGCCGACGAGGTCGGCCGGCTCGAGAGCCAGGCCGGGCGGCTGTTGCGGCTGACCTATGCGCGGCTCTCGCCGTGGCAGAAGGTGCAGGTGGCGCGGCATCCCGAGCGGCCGCATTGCCTCGATTACGTGAAGGGGCTGTTGCGCGATTTCGTGCCGCTCGCGGGCGACCGCGCCTTTGCCGAGGACAAGGCGGTGGTCGGCGGCCTCGGCCGCTTCCGCGGCCAGAGCGTCGTCGTCATAGGCACCGAGAAGGGCGGCGACACCGAGGCGCGCCTCGAGCGCAATTTCGGCATGGCGCGGCCGGAAGGCTACCGCAAGGCGCGGCGGCTCTTTCGCCTCGCCGACCGTTTCGGGCTGCCGGTGCTGACCTTCGTCGATACCGCCGGCGCCTATCCGGGGATCGACGCCGAGGCGCGCGGCCAGGCCGAGGCGATCGCGCGGGCGATCGAAGCCTCGCTCGACCTGAAGGTGCCGTTCGTCGCCGCGATCATCGGCGAGGGCGGTTCGGGCGGCGCCATCGCGCTCGCCGCCGGCAACGCGGTGCTGATGCTGGAGCACGCAATCTATTCGGTCATCTCGCCCGAGGGCTGCGCCTCGATTCTGTGGCGCAACCGGGAAGCTGCGGCCGAGGCGGCCGATGCGCTGCGCCTGACCGCCCAGGATCTTTTGCGCCTCGGCGTCGTCGACCGGATCGTGCCGGAGCCGATGGGCGGCGCGCACCGGCAGCCGGGCGAGGCCGTCGAGCGCCTGGGCGAGGCGATCGAGGAGGCGCTGCGGCCGCTCCTCGGGGTCGACGGCGCCAGCCTGCGCGAGCGGCGCCGGCAGAAATTTCTGGCGATGGGCCGGCGCGGGCTGTAGCGCCGAGGCACCTTTCCGGCCGGCATTGACGCGGCCTGCCGCGCCCCCACATCTAGCGCGGCGTGCCGAGCCGGAGCGCGGCGATCGGCCGACGCCGATGCCCGTCCTTTAGAGAAGGCATCCTCAGCTCTCCGTGCTGGATGACGGCGATGACACCCCAGGAAAAAGACCTGATCACGACCCTGCTCGATCGCTTGAAGGCCGCCGGCGGCCAACCGAAAGATCCGGAGGCCGAGGCGCTGATCCGCCAGGCGATGACCGAGCAGCCGGACGCTCCCTACTATCTCGCGCAGACCGTGCTGATCCAGGACTTCAGCCTGCACAGCGCGCAGAACCGCATCTCCGAGCTGGAAAAGGCGGTCGCCGACGCGCAGGCGCAGGCGGCGAAGCCGACGAGCTTTTTGGGCGGGCTTTTCGGGCGCAGCGAGCCGGCGCCGCCGCCCGCCTCGGGCAGCGTCCCCGCGGCCGGCCCGTGGGCGCACCCGGCGCCGCCGGCCGCGGCGCCGCAAGGCCAGCCGATGGCGCCGGCCGGTTTTGCGCAGCCGGGCTACGGCCAGCCGATGGGCGGCGGCATGGGCAGCGTTTTCGGCGGCGGCGCCGGCGGCGGCGGGTTCCTGCGCCAGGCGGCAACGACGGCAGCCGGGATCGCCGGCGGGGCATTGCTTTTTCAGGGCATCGAGTCGCTGTTCGGCCGCGGCATGGGCGGCGGCGGCTTTTTCGGCGGCCAGGGCTACACGCCGGGTCTCGGCGAGACGGTGGTCAACAACTATTACGGCAGCGATCCGGCGAGCGACCCCGGCGGCACCGATTTCGCGAGCAGCGGCTTCGACCCCGGCACCGGTCAGGATTACGACCCCGGCCAGGATTCGGGGCAGGATTTCGATCCCGGTCAGGACGACGGATCCGATTCCGGCGGCGGCGATTTCAGCGGCGGCGATTCGACCTGCTGAGGGTCGGGGTCTCGATTTGTAGGGCGGATTTCAATCCGCCCTGCAATTTGAGGTGCCGGGCGAAAACCCCGATGCCGACAGACCCGAGCGCAAAGGCGGAGGCTTCGCGCCAGTTCGGCCGGTAATCGCCGAAAAAGGCATGTGCAGCAACGGCATAGGCCTTCGCCATCGCGTCCTCCCTCGCTCCAAAGCCCGAGCATATTATTGCCGCACCGGGCCGGCGACGCACGCACGCGATCCGGTTGCGCGGTCGCGCCGTCCTATGCGATGGTTAACCGCCGATCTCGGCGCAGCACCGGGGGAAATGGTCGGCGGGGGGGCAATGAGAGGCCGGCTTCAGACAGGGCTTTTGCTGCTCGCTCTGTTGCTGTCGGCGGCGCCGTTCGGCGCGGTTTCCCCGGCCGCCGCCCAGAAGCCTTCGGCGCTGGCGACGCCGACGGTGGAACCGCAGTCCTCGGGCGCGGCTCTTGCCGCGGGCGGCGGCGGGTTCCAGATGCCGGCCGTACCGATCCCGCTCGCCCATTTTCAGACCGGCGAGGGGCAAGGGGGTACGCCGGCGCCCGCGGCGGCGGCGGCCGTGGCGGCGCCCGCGCCCGGCGCGGTGTCGACGACGGTCCCGAACCCGCTCGCGACCCAGAGCGCGCCGCCGACCAGCGGCGCGCCGCCGTTGCCGGGCACCCCGAACCCGCAAGCCCCGCCGCCGCTCAGCACGGCGCCGCCCTACGGTTCGCAGCTCTTCCTCAACCCGCCGATATTGTTCGGGCCGATCGCCCTCAACCGCGACTATATCGTCGCGCCGGGCGATCAGATCGTCGTCCACATCTGGGGCGCCTACGCCTATAACGGCGTGCAAGGGGTCGATCCGCAGGGCGACATCTTCATCCCGCAGGTCGGGCCGATCCGCGTCGGCGGCGTCAACAACGGCGGGCTGCAATCCGTCGTCGAGCGCGCCGTCCGCCAAGTCTTCACGCAGAACACCAACGTCTACGCCAGCCTTTTGAGCAAGCAGCCGGTCGCGGTCTATGTGACGGGAGCGGTCAAGAACCCTGGACGGTACTCCGGAGACCGTCTCGACTCGCCGCTGCAATACATCGCCCAGGCGGGCGGCATCAACGAGCAGAGCGGGTCCTACCGCGACATCCGCGTCATTCGCGGCGGCAAGACGATCGCTACGATCGACCTCTACGGCTTTCTGCGCGGCGTGCCGATGCCGAAGATAGATTTCGAGGTCAACGACACGATCGCGATCGGCTATCAGCGGCCGACCGTGACGGCACTCGGCGACGTGCAGAACAGCTATCGTTTTGAAGCTGGCCGCAACGGCTTCACCGGCGCCCAGCTTGTCGCGCTCGCCCGCCCGAACCCGAACGTCTCCGACGTGTCGGTCCAGGGCATCCGCAACGGCCAGGCCTACGACGCCTATGTGCCGCTCGCGCAGTTCGAAGGGATGCGGCTCGCCAAGGGCGACACCTACAATTTCGCCTCGGACTATGTGAGCCAAATGATCTTCGTCAACGTCAGCGGGCAGTCGGCGGGACCCTCCTCGCTCGTCGTGCCGCGCGGGGCGACGCTCGAGGATGTGTTGGAGCTGATCGAGGTCGATCCCAAGGTGGCCGATCTGCAGGCGATCTATCTGCGCCGGCAGAGCGTCGCCGTCGCCGAGCAGCAGGCGGTGCAAGAGTCGCTGGCGGCGCTGCGCCGGGCCCTTCTGACGGCCCGCTCGGTCAGCACCAGCGACGCCGCCATCCACACCGAAGAGGCGGCGATGGTCGACGCCTTCATGCAGCGGGTGCAGCAGTTCAAGCCGCAAGGCCGCATTGTGCTGGCCGGTTCGCCCGCGGCTAAGGACCTAATTTTCGAGCCCAACGACGAGATCGTGATCCCGGCCAAATCCGACGTCGTCTCGATCAACGGCGAAGTCAGGATCCCGCAAACCGTGATCTGGAGCCCCGGGCGGACGATCGAACAATACGTCACGCTCGCCGGCGGCTATACCGAACGAGCCGCCGTCGGCGACATTCTCGTCATTCATGCGAATGGCGCCGTCGAGAAGATGCAATCCGGCCCGATCGAGCCGGGCGACCAGATCATGGTGATGCCGGAGGCCGGAGTGCATGGTTTCGCGATTTTTCAGGACATTTTCTCGGTCATCCGAGCGATCACCCAAGAAGTCGCAATCGCCTCCGGCGTCACCTTGCGCGTCAGCCAATGACGGCGCGGCGCGGCGCGCTCCTCCTCGTCACGGCGCTCGCGGGTTGCACGCTACTGCACCCGGCCGCAGCGCCGCCGCCGGCCGCAGCGCCGGCGGCGACCCAGCCGGGTCCGGCGCCCGCGGCGGGCAGCGCGCAGCCAAGGGACCTCCTCGAATTCGTCGCCAACGCCGCTCCCGGCCAGTCGCGGACTTTCGAGGATTCCGCCGACGGCGCAATGCGCGTGACCGCGGGGCGGGAATATTATTCGGCAGCCGCCCTCTTGTGCCGGCACTTCATCGTCGCCCCGCTCGGCGGCGAGGCGGCGCGCGCGACCGAGACGCGTGCCGTCTGCCGCGTCAACGGCGACTGGCAGCTCGATCCGATCGGCGCGACCGGTGCGATCGGCTTTACCCGCTGAGCGGCAGAACCGCGTGGCGGCCGAGCACCGGTTGCATTCCCCGGCAGGCTGGGTATGGATCGGGAACACGGGGGAACAATCGTCGGCACGGTCCCCGGAATTTCCCTCGGGCAGGTTCGTTGTGGCGCGACGGATGTTTGCCGCCTATCTACGGTCCGGTCCGGTGTTTCACCCGCCAGACCGAAGGTTTCAACGGTAGTTATGACTTCGCTGTCAGCATTGCGCCGTAAACGATCGCTAAACTATTAGCCCTATGATATCGCTTGACAAAAAAACGGGAATTCTGCCCTATGACTACCTCTCCGCAGCGTGGGCGCGATCGGCGGGCCATCGACAAGCCGAGCCCGGCGTCGCAGATGGGGCACGATTGGGGCGCGGGCGCGCCAAGCGGTATCGCAGGGGCGAGCGTCAACCGAGGAGCATGCTTGTTGTCCGTGACATTTTTGGCGTAATCCGCAGGACCGTCATTTCAGGCCTCGACTCGGATAGCCCTCGATGATCCCCGCTCCGATCAGACCGGAACCGGCTGCGCGCGGCCCCCGCTTCGCCGGCCGGAGCCTGCCGTTCCGCATCGACAAGATGCAGGCGCGGTTGCGCGAGGTCGGTGACACGCTGCGCTTGAATTTGTGGCCGCTCGCGCGTTCGCAATGGAGCGGGCGGGAGCTGCGCCGTCGAACCGGGCCGGCCCGCCCCGCCGGGCGCGGGGTGGTCGCGGTCTCCCCGTATTACGGCAACGAAAGGCTGTTGCAGCCGTTTCTCGACCATCACCGGCAGCTCGGCGTCGACGAATTCGTATTTCTCGATCTGTCGGTCGAGGGCGGGCTCGCGGCCGCGCTTGCCGACGAGGGCGATTGCGCGGTGTGGCGGCCGCGCGGCGAGCCGGAGCCGGCGCGGGCGATTTATTGGCTCAATTATCTGCGACGACGCTATGCATCGGGCCGCTGGTGCCTGTCGCTCGAGCCCAACGAACTGTTCGTCTTTTGCCGCTCGGAATGCCGTCAGCTGCGCGATCTGACCGATTTTCTCGAAGCCGAGCGGCGCAATCACCTCTATGCGCTCGTCGTCGAGATGTACGGCGAGCGCCCTGCCGCGACGCTGAACCTCAGGCCCGGCGAGCATCCGCTCGCGGCATTGCCGTATTTCGATGGGCTCGGCTATGCGACGACCGGGCCGCACCGCTACCGAAATGTCGTCGTGCGCGGCGGCGTGCAGCGCCGCACGCTCTATTGGGACATGCCGCGCCGCAGCCCGGCGCTCAACCGCATTCCGCTCGTCAAATGGCACTGGAATTATCTTTACGTTGCCGGTACCCGGCTGTTGATGCCGCGCCGCCTCAATACATCGCATTCGCCCTGGCATTCGACCCCGACGGCCTGTTTATTGGGGTTTGCACTACTGGACGGCGAAGCGGCCCTGGCGCGCGCGGCGATGGCCGAATCCGGGCAGATCGCCCGCGGCGGCGGCAGCGCCGCCTATCCGGGCATCGCCGCGCTGCGCCGTTACCAGCTGAAGGAGGACGTCAGCCGCCGCTTCACCGGCAGCGCCGCGCTCGTCGACTGCGGCCTGCTCAACCCCGGCCAGTGGTTCTAGGGGGATTGCGGTGAATCTCGCTTTCGCAATCGTCGCCCACGGCAATGCGCGGGTTGTCGAGCGGCTCGTTAATGTCCTGATTGCCGAAGGCCATCGGGTGGCATTGCATTACGACCTGAAATCGGCCTCGTCCGGCTACCAGCGCCTGTTGTGGAGTTTCGCCGGGTCGCCGGCGGTGCGCTTCGCGCGGCGCGTCAAGGTCGGCTGGGGCCAATGGTCGATCGTCGAGGCGACGCTCAATTGCCTCGAAGAAATCGCCGCCGCCGGTTGGCAACCCGATTATGTGTATTACCTGAGCGGCATGGATTATCCGATCCGCTCCTCCGCCGACCTCGTCGCCTTTCTCGAGCGCAACAAGGGCAAGGAATTCATCGAGAGCGTGCCGGCCGACAAGGTCCGCTGGGTGCGGACCGGCCCGCAGGAAGAGCGCTATCAATACCGTTTTCCGTTCAATTGGCGGGAGCAGCGCCGCCGCTCCGAGTGGTTCTGGGCCTTGCAGAAGGCGTTCGGCTGGAAGCGCAAATTCGTGCGCGGCATGACGCCGCATATCGGCTCGCAATGGTGGGTGCTGAGCTGGCCGACCCTGAAGCAGATCATGGCGCTCGCGCGCCAGCGGGACATCAAGCGGTTCTTCCGCACGACGCTCGTCCCCGACGAATTGTTCTTTCAGACGCTGGTGCGGCATCTGGTTCCGGCGGACCGGGTCGTCAACCGGACGCTGACGCTCTATCAGTTCTCGGATTACGGGATACCGGTCGTCTATTACATCGACCATCTCGACTATCTGTTGCGGCAGCCTTTCTTCATGGCTCGCAAGATCTCGCCGCATCAGATGGCGCTGCGCGATGCGCTCGACAAACGCTGGCGCAGCCCGCCGTCTGGCGCCCCGCTGGCCAATTTGACGGCCGGGACGCTCAGCCGGGATTACGAGGATTATCGCCGAACGCACCGTGACGGGGTGCCCGGGCTGCCGGTGGTCGGGCGCCCGCCGCGCCGCCGCCAGGGACCGCTCGAACGCCTGCAGACGCCGTATTTCGCGGTGCTCGGCAGCAGCGCCGCCGAGCTGCGCCTCATCTACAAGGCGCTGACGCGGCGTCCCGAACTCTTGTGTCACGGCCAGCTCTTCCACCCGCAGCGCATCGAATTCGCCGACGGGCAGGCCTCGGTTGCCGGCTACCGCGCCGAAGCGGTCAAGCTGCGGAATTTCTCGGCCAGCAGCTTCCTCGCCGACATCGTGCGGGCGGAAGACGAGCGGCTCACCGGCTTTCTGTTGCTGTGGGGCCAGGGCGGGCACATTCCGGAGCTGATTTTCGAGCGCGCCAACGCGCGTGTCATCATCCTGCGCGGCGACCCGCTCGTCGCGTTCAGCGAGGAGATCCTCGGGCGCGAGCTGTTGCTCGACGAGCCGTACGATCCGGCGGCGCTGGCGGCGGTGCCGCCGAGCGTGCTGGCCAACCGCTACCGGCAGTTCCTCAACGATTTCCGCAAGCACAGCCGCCGGCTGGCCAACAAGGCGCGCCGCGCCGCCGGCATCAAGCCGCGCGGCTGGATATCGGAGCTGGACCTCGTCGGCCGCCTCAACGCCCATTCCTTGGCGGAAGAAATCGTCCTGCCGCGGTCGCGGCCGGGCAGCTCGGCCGAATTGGCCCGGCTGCGCTGGCACGGCCGCCCGGCACGGTTCGAAGCCTGGTTCGGCAACGATTTGGCCTTCGGCCTGACGGCGATCGCGAAAGCCGGCTCGCCAGCGTCGGCCTTCGGCGCCGCCGGCCCGCTCGAGAGCGAGCTGATGCGCGAGCTGCGCGAAATCGAGGCGCGCCGGGAGCTGATGATCGAACAACTGGTCGCCGGCGACATCAGGCACTCCGAACTGGTGCGCCGCGCCGCCGAGATGCGCGCCGTCCTCGCCGGCAACTGAGGCGCTACATCCCCGCGTGGTCGCGGAAGGCGGCGGCGATCAGGCTGCCGATCCCGAACAGCACCAGCGATGTGATGAAGACCGTCAGCACGTAGAGAAGCGGTACCGCGAAGCTCGCCTTGTCGGGCAGATAAGGCGGCGCGAAATCGACGAGATAGCTCTGCTGCCGCGCCGCGTCCGCGCGCGCCACTTCGACCCCTTGCTGCGCCGCCTGGTAGGCGTTCTTGGCGAATTCCTCGTTGACCTGCAGCCGCGAATATTCCTCCAGAATCTTCGAATAGGGAGTGCCGTCGCCATTGTTGGCTAAAGTCTGCTGCTGTTGCTGCAACTGCTTTTCGAGGGCGGCGATCCTGAACTTGACGGCGGCGACCTGCGGCGCCTTTGGGTTCATATAGGACAGCAGGTCGCTCAACTGCGTGCGCTCGGCGCTCAGATCGGATTGCAGCTTGCCGACGATGCCGGTCAGCTGATTGGCCGAAACCGGCGGATTGATGTCACGGTGGGCGTTCTGGAAACTCGTCAGCGCCAGCCGGTCCGTGCGCAGCCGGGCTTCCTCGCGCTTGAGCAAGTCTTCGGCGTATTTGACTTCCTGCTGCCGCGCGCGAACGCTGATGCCGTTGATCATCTGATCGCACGATTTGACGATGGCCTGCGACAGTTTGAGGGCAAATTGCGGATCGAAGGCCTCGACATCGACGGTCAAATAGCCGCCGAGCGAGTAGGACGGCGAGACGTACCAATGGTAGTACTTCAGGAAGGTTTCAAAGCTCGCGTTGCGGCTCATCCGCGAGACGTAATCGACCTTTCGGCTGCTGAGGTAGTCCTTTAGGTGCAGTTCACTGTCCAGTTTCTTCAACAGCGCCGGAGACTGGACATATTCGTAGAGTATGACACCATAATCGACAAGATTGCTGGAGCTCGTGCCGAACAAGGTCTGTACAATTCCGGAAGAAAGCTTTTGCGGCTCTTGATAGTTCTGATAGGTTATTTGAAACTCGGAAATATAACGCGGCGACGCGACGAACAGCATGTAGAGCGCCATCAGCAGCGTCGGTAATCCGCAAAACAGCCCGAGGCGCAACAGAAAGCGGCGCTTGCGGTCGCGCCGCATCGTCAACAGGACTTCCAGATGCTGCCCCGGCTCGGGCCACGGCGCGAGCGGCGTCGCGACGCTCGGCGCCGGGGAGCGCGACGGCGTCGAAGGCAGGGTTCGCTCGCCGCCGGCCTGGCGGGCGAGGCGGCGCTCCTTGCCCTCGCGCCGGGCCGGACGCTCGGGCGGAGCCGCCGCGTCGGCGGCGTCCGGCGGCGAGAGCGAGGGCGGTTTCGGCTCGCTGCCGCCGTCGCCGGCGAAGCCGCCGCGGTTGCGCCCTGAGCGCGCGCCGGCGCGGTCGGCAGGGCGCTCGGGGAGCGCCGCCGGCGGGCTGAGATTCTCCTTATCCTCGTTCATAAAACCGGGTCGCCTCCTCGATGCGGGCGAAAGGATGCAGCGTCTGGTCCTGGATGACGACGGCGCAGTCGGCGAATTGGCGCGCCAGCCGCGCCCGGTCGGTCGCGAAGATCACCCCGGCGCCGCGCCGGGTTACCGTCGCAAGCGTGCGCTGCGCCAATTCGGGCGGAAGTATTTCGAGGTCGTCGAGAAGATAGCAGTCGTAAGCAAAGGCCGCGGCGAGCGCCGCTTCCATCCCCCGCCGCTCGCGCATCGTCAGCGACCCGACCCGGCGCTCCAATACCGGGGCGAGCGGATAGATCGCGTCCATCGCGCGCATCAGAAGGCGTTCGTCGACCCCGAAGCGTCGGGCGTAAAAGCGGATGTTTTCGAACCCGCTCAGATCGCGATGGAAGATGCGGTCCGAATTAACCACCGGCGACAGGGCGAGCGGCGCGACGACGCGGCCGGCATCGGGCTTCTCGGTCTGCGCGAGCAGCTGCAGCAGGACGGTCTTGCCTTCGCTCTTGCCGCCGAGGATCGCCAGCCGGCGATCCGTCGGCAGGCTGATCGTCGTCGGCCGGAAGACAACGGTCGGCGCCCGCCCTTTCGCCGCGAAGCTCTTGGCGACCGCGACAAGGCCGATCAATCGCGCACCGGGTTCCGCGTGCATCGTTCCAACACCAGGCCGATGAGGATCAAGCCGAAGGCCATGCCGACCGGATACCAGACGGTGACGAGCGCCGTAGGGTAACCCGGATAGAGCGCCTGTCGGGTCAGCTCCGAGATGTGCAGCAGCGGGTTCCACAGCACGAGGTCGGCGAGCCCGCGCCGCCCCGAGGCGACCGAAAAATAATGTCCCGAGGTGACGTAAAGAATCCAAAACAAATTCTTATTTACCGTTTCCATCGAAGCGAACACCCGGCCTAGGGACTGAAGGTTTAGCCCCAGCCCCAAGCCGATCAGCGTCGCCAGCGCAAAATAGACGACCAGCTTCGGCAGATTCGGCAGCGGCTCCCGTAAGCCGCACAGCTTCAGCACGAATACGCAAAGCACGCTGAAGGTAAGCATCGACATGAATTCCCAGGCCATCCGCGAGATCGCGATGTGCAATTCGCTGACCCCGGGCAGGCCGACCGCATCCCTCGGCGCGTGCGAGGTAGAGCGCATCACGTGAACGGCGGCGAACCAGGTCGCGAACGAGCCGATGATGAACAGCTCCACCGGGATCTTGCCGGGCATCGGCTTCTTCAATGCGATGAAGAGCATGTAGTGCAGGCCCATCACGATGGTCGGCCGCACATATTCCAACAGGAAGCCGAAACTGGTGTTGCGGTAATGCAGCCGCAACTGCCGCAGAATGAGCGCGCGGAACAGAAAAATCTGGTCGAAAACGTCGGCGGCGGCGTAGACCGGCGGCACCGCCAGCATCGCGACGCCGGCCCCGGAACCGGCGGGCGGCAGGCCCCGACCGTTCTCCCAGCCCGGCCGATCGCCGTCCGCCGGGCCGGCATCGTCCTTCGCCGCGGGCGGCTCGGAAAGGCGCGGCAGCTCGGGCGAAGGCGACCCCCTCGCGGCAAGCTGCGCTTCGAGCTCGCGCAGTTCGGGCCAGTCCGGACGGCGCTCGCCGAGCTGGCTCAGCAGCGCCCGCGCCTCGGCGAAATTGCCGTCGACGATGTAAAGTTCGGCGATGACCAGCGCGGCGGCGTCGCAGCCGGGATCGGCCGCGAGCGCCATCTGCGCCATCCTCGCTGCGCCCTGCAGCCGAGACCGCAGCAGCAGCACCCGCGCCAGCATCGCACGCAGGCTCGCCGCCTGCGGCCGCGCGTCGACGGCGTCCTTCAGATGCGCTTGCGCATGTCCGAGCCTGCCTTGCGCGAGCGCGATGCGCGCCAGCAGCAAATGCGCGCGAAACAGGTTGCGGTCGCGGCCGACGGCACGGCGGCAGGCCGCTTCGGCGCCCGGCTCGTCGCCCGCGAGCAGCAGCGCGCGGGCGAGCGCGAACTCGGCGGCCGCCTCGCGCGGCGCGGCGGCGGTCCAGGCGCGGAACGCCGCGGCCGCCTCGGCAAAGCGCCGCCGGCAGGCGAGCGCGACGCCAAACAGCCGGTGCGCCTCGGGCGAGTCTGGGTCGAGCCGCAGCGCCGCGGTCGCCGCCTCAGCCGCCGCCTGCGGCCGCGCGAGCCGCAGCAACGACTCGGCAAAGCCGAGCTGGGCCGCGGCGAGATCGGGCCGCCGGCGCACGAGGCGCCGAAACGCCGCGGCGGCGCGGCGCCACCGGCCGAGCCGCGCATAAGCGAGGCCGAGCCGGTAGAGGGCGGTATCCGGATCGCCCTCCCCGGGCGGTGCGGGCGGCGGGGCGTCAGCCGTCATCGCGCATTCCTTGCGGCGGCCGGTTGTTTGCGGGCAAGCTCAAGCGCGGACGGTATACGCCGCGCCGGCTTTCCCGGGGCAACGGGAAAAGCCGCGGGTGTAAAGAGGCGGGTGCGACGCTCAGGGCGCGGGTGCGGCCTCGCTCTCGTCCGAGGCCGCGGCGGTTTCGTCCTTCGCGGCGCGCCGCTTGCCTTTCTCTGCCGTTTCGGGGCGATGCACGCGAACCAGCTCGAAGCCGACGATGGCGCCGAGTAGCCTGCGCCAGGTGCGCTCATTGAGGCGGTTCGGGAATTGCGGGTTGCGCAACAGCGGGCGCGGCGCGGCGGCCGGCAGACCGGCGCGCGGCTTGCGCGATTTGACCGTGCAGTTAAGGCGCGGGATGCCTTCGTCGCGCGGCACTACCTTGAGGGTGTATTCGTTCGTCTGGGTGTAGAGGCGGATCGTCACGTTGTTGGGATCGGAATCGTCGAACTCGACATTCTCATCCCAGCCGGCGGATTTGAGGTCCCGCTCGAACCATCCTTTCAGTTCTTCGACCGTAGCCATAACGGCTGTACTCCCGAAGTAATATCGTCGCCCTCATAACAGCGACGCTAAAATATAGCATCAATCAAAGGGCGGCGTCAAGAGTACCGGTGGCGGCGCCGATGCTTGCCCGCGCGGTCCTTGCGATAGACGGCACGCTGGAGGAGTTTGAATTGATCGGGCGGCCTGGTTGGGGGAGTGACGACGCGAGCTTGTGGAAGGACGAATCTCATGTAAAAGAACAATGGCCGGGGACCATTACGACTCGATTGCGTTTCGTATGGACGGAGGCGATACGCCGAGGCACAGTAAAGCGCGCGAGACGATGGCCGAGCGCTGAGGGTTATGCGGCAGAAATGAGGGTCATATCGGCAAAACCGAGATTTCTTCCGGCTCTCGTATTCGCCGTTATTTGCGGCGTCGCGGCGCCCCGGGGCATGGCGGCTCCCGCCTGCACCGCCCCGACGGGGCCGCCGCCCGCCATTGCCAAGATCAAAGGCATACGCACGAAATGGCTGTCTCTCGGGCGCGACCGGCGCAACAGCATCGCGCCGGATCTCGCCCACCTGCCGCTCAAGGTGTGGATGAAGGATCTCGAGGCGGCCGGCGTCAACCTCGCCGAGATCAATTTGGAGCCGCAGCGCAAGCTGGCGAGGCGTCCCGGACTTTCGCCGCAGGCTTTCAAACAGACGCTCGACGCGATCAGCACGCCGAGCAACGATCGTTCGGCGGCGCAGCGCGAGGCCGTCTCGCTTTTCGAGAACGAAATTGCCCCGCATTGGCGTTATACGCGAAAGCAGCGCGACGACATCCAGCTCGAGTTTCTGCGGCGCCTCGAAGATCTGCGGCGAAAGGGCGAGATTGCCGGCACGGTGCGCTTCATCATCCATCAGCGGTTGTGGTTTCGCGCCGGCCCGCGGCCCAATCTCGCTTATCGCCGCGGCCGGCGTGTCGGCGAATTCGCGCAGGACATGGCGACATTCATCCGGCGCGCCGACGCCGAATGTCTCGGCCGCTGGCTCGCCGGCATCCGGCTCGGCGAGCATTCCAATGGCGACATGAACGAGTTGCTGCCGCTTATCGTCAGTCTCGCGCATGCGGTGAACGCGGGCAGCGGCGGCTGGCTCAAGACCCACCTGTTCGTCGTCAACGGCGGCGGTTTCGGCGCCGAATATCGCGGCATAAGACACGTCCTCGAACCCGACGGCCGGCCCTTTCCGTTCTTTGCCGAGATCGCCGCCGAGACCGGGGCCTTTGCCTTCGGCTATAAATTCGAGGAATTCGTGCCGCGGCACTTCGCGCAAGGCATCGATTGGCATATGGCCGCCGCCGCCTGCGGCCCGCAGCGTGCGTGCAATCCCGCCTCGGTCGCCGATTGGGAGCAGTATCTCGGCAACGATCTCGACTTCAATGGTCTGGCCGCCTATCTCAAAGCCAATCGCCAGCGCTACCCCGCCGATGCGCACGTGGTGTTCACCGGCGACGCCGCCGATGCGGTAGCTTCGATGGTAGGGCTCGATGCCGACGGCAAGCTCGTTGCGCGCCCGTCGCTCGTTGCCTTGCGAAACCTTTTTTCCCGGGCCGGCCCGGTCGCGACCAGCGGCAAGATCTTTATGAACGGATACGAGACGCCCGAGAACATGCGCGGTCACTATCGCAAGGGCGGTCCACTCGATATCGGCCGCGCGCTCTACTTCGTCGGCAATGCGGGCGAAGCGCAGCTGCTCCGGCAAGGCAAGCGCATCTGGGACGATTGGCCGCGCCCGTGACCGCTTCATCCCTTACAAATCTGCAACTCCGAAGAGTTGAGCCGGAAGACGCCGGCTGGTTTGCGCGCGATTGGCTCAACATCCATGCCAACGACGACACTTTCCGCCTGCCGCGCCGCGATTCGATCGCCCGCCGCCTCGTCGAGGCTTGGCTTTCCGGCGCGCTCTGAAGCGCTCAGCAACCGGTGGCCACGCCGTTACACAAATTATTGCCGAGGCTGGTGCCGGGGTTGATCTGGCCCGAAACCGTCGGAGGCGGCGTCTCGTTGTTGTCGAAAGCGACATTATTCTGGTAGCCATTTGTGGGGTCGCCGCCGAGATCGATGCCGAACCCCGCGTTGCCAGTGGCTGTATTTCCGATCGCCAGAACCCCGCCGGCGCCCACTGCGCAGTTTGTCTGGCTGACCACCGTGATGCCGCCGCCGAGCGGAGTGCAGTGAGACGCTTTGCCGTTGCCGTTCGCCGTGTTGCTCGAAACGAGGCTGCCTGACGTCGCCACGATGCCCGCCCTGCCGTTGCCATTCACTGCGTTGCCCGCGATCGTGCTGGACGAAGCCACAATCCCATCGTCGAAGTTGTTGTTTACCGTGTTGCTCTCGATCACGCTCGACGATCCGGCCACGATGCCGCTGCCGCCGTCCACGCTCTGGCCGTTTAAGGTCGCCGTATTTCCTGAGATCTTGCACTCTGCGGCCGAAAATTTATCGCCCTTGCAATAGATTCCGTTGAGGCCGTTGTAGCTTACGGTGTTGTTGGAGATCGTGGCCGCGGCGAGCACCTGGATGCCCTGCGCTCCGTTGCTGTTTGCCAACGTGTCGGTGATTATGCAGTGGATTGCGCAGACGACGCCGCTGCCGTTGTTGACATTCGACTGCACGTTTTCGACGACGCCGTTATTGCCGAGGACGATGCCGTCGAAGGCCGAGAGCCTGATGGTGCCGTTCTGGACGACAACCGCGCGGCTGTGTCTGGCGTGGATGGCGACCTTCGCGCCTGTAATCGTGAACCCGTTGAGATCGATGAAAACGGACCCGACCTTGACGACGATGCAGTCGTTGTTGGGGTTCGTGGACAGGTTGTGGGTGAGGACATAGCTGCCGGCCCTGGAGATCACAAAGGGGCAGCTTGAGATGGGAATACGCTGCGCCAAGGCCGGGCTCGCCGCCGGAAGGAGTGCGAAGAGAGCAAAGAAGCATACCCGCATGAGAGAACGCAGGCAGCGCAAACGAACGTCACGCGACAAGAACATTTCCACCCCCAATAGCCATCGCCGGCACGAAATTCTATTTGTTCAAGACAAACCGTCCTACTTTTATGGCCGTCCCGGAAACGACGACGTTGGGGCTGTCGGGGTTGCCCGGCCCCGCGGCGGAAGCCGAAAGAAATTGGATCCGTCCGGCGGTGCCGCTCGATTGAATATCCGAGAGTGCCGCTGCCATCACAAACGAGGTCAACGGGCAGGTTCCGGGGTCCTGCGGACCGACGATCTCAAGATTGATAATAGCCTCGCCGTCATTGTGCACGGTGTAGCTTCCCGCCAGTCCTGCGCCCGATAATCCGTCTTTGCCCGACAGTCCTCCTGCGCGGCAGACCATCCCGCCATCATTGTAGGCGATCGATCCGCCGAGGATCGTGCCGTTCCGGCTGAAGCCGATCGCGCCGACCGCGCCGAAACCGTTGTTGGGGCTCGTCGTTGTCAAAAAGTCGTGGCCGAACCAACTGAAGGAATACCCGTTATGAAGGCTGCCCTCGGAGAGCCTGATCGCTTTGCGCGCCTGCAGTATAGCGAGTCCCGAGCCGGTGAGGTTCGCCGCGAGATTCTGGCCGGCGCCCATCGAAACGCGCCGCGCAACCTTGCTTCCTCCCACGCTCGAGATCGAGATAGGGAATGCGAACTGCGTGATCGGGCAGGTCCCCGACTTCAGCGCGATGTTGATGTCGAACTCTCCTTCGCCATCGGGCAGAACGCTATATTTCGAGCCGTCGGTAATGACCCCCTCGCAAACGGTGCCTGCATCGTTGTAAGTAATGGAGCCCTTCGTGATCGTGCCTAGGCCGTCCAAGGAAAGGACACCGACGAGGGCAAAGGTGGAATTGGGCGGCGACGCCGAATAATCGGCGCCGTACCAGCTGAGCCCGTAAGTGCCCTGCAGATTAAACCTGTACAATATGATCGCGCTGGATGTGCGGATCGTCATTCCCGCACCGCCGAGCAAAACGACCGCCGTCAGAAGCGACCTCAACAGGCGCCTTCTCACAATCACCTTCTGTCCCTCCCACTATGGGGTTGCGAATTTCTCCTCGTCACCGAAGGCGGCGACGGAACCATGAGCAAGGCTGCACACCTCGCCCGACAAGGCGGCGCCGGCTCGGGCGAGCGCGATCCACCGCCTTGACGGCCCGCCACGACGCCTGCGCCGTTGGCGGAGCCTCATGGCTGCGGCCAATCTTTCCAGATCCGGTAGGATTGCGGCAGAAGTCGCGCCTCGCCGTCGTTGCTGACGAAATAGAAGGCGCGGCCGATATCGACGACTGGCCTGCCCTCGCGATAATTTTGACGCCGCATATTGGCGTCGGTGTTGAAGCCGTTCATGAAGATCTTGCCGCTCGTCGCCATCGGCCCCGCTTTGACAAAGAGGTGCCTGAGGGCGGTCATCGACGGCCGGTCCTCGAGAGCGCCGTTGTTCCCGAGGCGGACCAAATTCACCGCCGCATCCGTGATGTCGCCGACAAATACAACGCTCGCATCGAGGGGATAGCGGGCGCGGTTGGCTTTGAGGAAGGAGACGAGATCGTCGAAACCGAGGATCTTGCCGAGATACTGCTCCCAGTCGCTGACCGAATCCGGATTGCAATAGCGATGCGGCTCGCACTGCTGGATCTTCATATGTCCCCCGATCCCGTGATGGCTGCGGAGGAGTCGCTCGAATTTGTAGCCGAAGGTAAAGGCCCCGGTCTCTTGGGCGATGTCGCGGAAAAACGGATAAGGCCGCCCGTTGCGGTCGAGGACATGGTTGATCCCGCGATATTCGGCGCCCATGCCGCCGCCGTCGGCGACGAAAAGGTGCGTCTTGAGCCAACCGCCGGTGCCTTCGTTGACCCCCCTCGCCAGGCGAACGATGATAGGCAAAAGCTCGTTCATGTCGTTGTTGTTATGCTCGCCGAGGCGAATCCCGGCGAGCCAGTGCCCGAGGCAGTTGCGCTCGGCGAGGTTGATCATCGAGGCCATGTCGCTGCTGAACTGCCGGGCGCGCGTCTCGCGGTTCTCGGCCGAGACGTCCTGCGGAAACCACAGCCGCTGATGCATCAGAAAGCGCACCGAGCCGGTGATGTCACCGCGCTGGCGCAGCGCCTCCAGCCGGCGCAGAAAGTCGAGCAGCACCTCGTTACGCTGCTCCGGCGTGTATTGGTGACGCGGGGAGATATCGCGCTCAAAGCGCGACACCTGCCCCCCCCATGCCGGGTCTACCTGCGTCGCCGGGGTGTAAAACGCCGTGACGGCATGCATCAATTCGGCGTTCGGCACGATCGGGCGGGAGGCGAGCAGGCGCGCCGGCTCGAGATTTATTTCGGCGAGGTTGACGCCCGCTCGGTGCAGATCGTCCATCCACTGGCGCAACGAAAGATGGGCGAGATCGGGTTGGATCGAATTGCGTTTATCGGGAGTATACGACAACCATTTCGTCCGCACTCCCTTGAGCTGGCTGACGCGAAGAGGAGGCGAGACGGGGGTCTTGCAGGCCGTCGCGGCGGCGAAGGCGGGGGCCGCGGCGAGCCAAAGCGTGGCGCCGAGCAACAGGGCGAGCCCGATCTTCGGCCCTTTGGGCCAACGGCTTTTCATCGGTCTGCAAGCAACCTCGCGGGGCCGCGCCGCCGCTTCAGCGCAAATTGTCCACGGAATCCGGGGCAAAGCGGTTCTCCAAAAAGGAATACGGATTGAGCCGACATTCTCCGGATGACATCCGATCTGGCGGGAATGTTCTCACTTTTCGGGCCTTCGTGCAATCCGAACCCGGGTTGCAGACGGCTGCTGCACCTCGGGCAATTCGCACGGTGGTTGAGGGGCTGATCTGGCCCCTTTCTCTTCGCATTGGGGCGCACTCCCTCCCGGTGGTTTCTCTTGAAAGGGTCATGAGCGAGCGTCTCATGCTGGCGTTGGCGGCGCGCGTAGTGGCGCAATGAGCCGAAGAATGTCGGCGAACAGTCCTCGCGGCACTGCCGCCTCGGCCATCTGGAACGTAACGTAGCGAGCGTGGCTGACGAGCTTCGCGCCGATCTTGGTCAGCTTCTCGACCGGCGGTCACGGGATCGGCTAGACCGTGAACGTGAAGTTCGCACCATCAGCTTTCCGCTACTCGCATTTCGAGGAGGCCGCAGGCGACCTTCGCATGCCCGTTCAGCACCGGCCGGCATCAGCGTCAGGTGCCCACTTCCGGCTGGCGCAGGTAGGCCTGCCGTGCCGTCACCTGAGTGGCTGCATGGGCGCCGGGGAGCTGGGCCTCGAGTTCGCCCGGAACGAGGTCGTCAAGCAGCGACACGAGCGCCGGCGCGGCGAGCGGGTTTGCCGGCTGGTTATCCATCTCGGCGCGGCCCTCCGCGGTGCCGTAGTCGTAGAACTCGGTCTCGAGCGAGGCCGGGTGCATGGTGGTCGTTCCCGATGTCCATCGGGCATAGGTTCCGAGCTTGAACTGCGGTGTGCGCAGCCCGATCAGATGCAGCTTTTCCAGGTCGTTTTTGGCCGGCGTGACGTCGTCGCTCGTCAGCAGCATATGGCGTCGCCCCGCGGCGTTCGCGGATTGAAGCATCGCAATCAAATCATGTCGCTTGCCATAGATGGCGGCGAGATCCCCCGTGGCCCACTGGGAGCTGCCGTTGTAGCCGAGGCTGACCAACATCCGGACCATGTCGACCGACGAGGTCAGTCCGGTCCGGGGCGTGTCGATGTCGCCGACGAAGCGCCCGGTCGGGTCCATCACGATGAGCGGAATGTGGTAGGCCTCGTCGTAAACCGTATTGGTCTTGCCCGTGACGAAGCCGTGTGCTCCGGCGTAATCGCCGTGATCAGAGGTGAACACGATAATCGTGTTTGCGACCTGATCGGCGGGGATTGCGCCGAGTACTTCGCCGATGCGCTGATCGACGATCGACATCAGCAAGGTGTAGCAGTCAAGGCCGGGCCGCCAATAACGGAACGGCGCCTTGGCAACGCCGTATTGCGTGCCGGCGTAAGGGATTATCGTAAAACCGGTGTGCGACGGATCATCCGAAATGCCGCCGCGCGTGAGCTGCGCGCGAAGTTGGAAGTAGGCCTGCGTGGACGGCTTGTTGGCGGCAATGTCCGCAACCGACTCCCAGTTGGGCGGGAGGGTTGCATAACCGAAGTCAGGCGGATCCCTAAGCGGATCGGTGTTCCATGTGCCTCCTTTGTCCGGGTAGAGCTCGAAGGGCTCGTATTGGCTCTGCTGCCGGAACAGTTCGTTGTAGGTCCGGAATTCAGTGCCGCCCCAATAATATTCGATGTCGTGAGGGTTGATCAGCGATACCGTCAGGCACCACGGCGTCGCCCTCGCCTGCGCGCTCGACAACCAGGCGACCGCACTATCGCTGATGTCTCGGTCGCTGAGAACGCCGCCCGCAGGATAGCCTACGGTCCCTTGCAGATTGAAGCCTTCGGGGTCGTAGTATGTGAGCCCATCAAATCCGTATTGCTCCAGCCGCGGCGGAGTTTTCGGCGTGATTGCCAGATGCCACTTGCCGATGTACGGCGTGCGATAGCCCGCTCGGCGCAGGAGCTTGCCGTAGGTCGGGAAACCGGGGTTGAGCCAAGGCTGTGTGGAACTGATACTGAACGGGAGCTCGGCAATGTTCTGCAGCAGCCAGGTCTGGTGGCTGTAGAGGCCGGTGACGAGCGCGGCGCGGGCGGGAGAGCACGGGGTCGCCGCCGTGTAATGGCCGGCAAACTTGACGCCGTTCTGCCACAACCTGTGGACATTCGGCATAAAACGCGAGAGGAACGTCGGAACGTCGGCGATCGGCGCCGGGAATACGCTCGGATAACGCAGCTGGTCGGCCATGATCAGCAGGATATTCGGGCGGCTTCCCGACAGCGGCCGGGCGGCCTTCGGGCGGGAAGCGGCGATCGCCTTCGCCCTCCCGCCCAGCACGTCGCCGAGGCCGGCCGCGGCGGCGGACGAGATGAATGCTCGACGATTCACGTCTTCGGCGCGGTTGACTTGCGGAGCATCGGCATGCCGCGGAGCCCAAGGTAAAATGGCAAAGCTGCCAGCATAACCGTAACAAAAAAACACGACGATCAAGCCTCGGGTGCTTACAACCGCCTGATCGAGGACCTTTTCCTCGATGCCGCCCGGCTCGATCCGACGACCGACGGCTGCTGGGATCCGCGGCCGGACGTTCGCGAAACGATCGAGTACGTCACCGACCGCATCAGGGGGGCGCAGATCCCGGTCGGTGACCTGCTCAACGATTTCGACTTCACGCAGACGCCGCTGCCGGCGCTCTTGTTGCCGACGGACTGAGCGGCGGCGAAAGCTGCGCGCCGCCGCTCAACCCCGCTCGTATTCCATCATCTTCTGGGCGCGCGGGTGGCCCCATTCGCCGATGTGGCGGGCATGCCAGCCGGTTCCCTCGGCGGCGGCCGCCATCTCCTCTTGGGAATAGTGCCAGCGCTTCCGGGGGCCGTCGGCGGCTTCGTGGAAGCTGACATAAACGCGGGCGCTGGGCCGGAAATATCTCTCCGTGCGGCGCAGCATCAGCCCTAATTGCTCGAGCGGCAGGCGCGTGAAGACCGCCGCGCAAATGCCGAAATCGATCGCGTTGTCCGGCAGGCCGCCATGCTCGAACGACTGCGAGCAGCAAAGATTGGCGCGCGGCAGGCGCTCCCCGAGGCCGGCCGGCAGCAGCTCCTCCTGATAGCCGGCGTCGAGCAGCTTCTTTCTGGCGTCGATCCCGAAATAGTGACCCGGTTCGAGGTAGGGGACGAACTTGACGCCGGCGCGCAGCGAGCCGCAGCCGATGTCGAGAAGATGATGGCGAGGCTCGAGCCCCTGCGCCTTCAGGAACTCGAATTGCAGCCCGCCGATCTCGTCCCACAGCCCGCCGACAAAGGCGCGGTGCCAGGGCTCCTCCGCCTCCGCCTCCGCCGCCTCGGGCAGCGGCCCGGTGCCGAGGCCGCCCGGCGGCGGCTCATAGCCGGCCTCGCGCACCGCCCTGATCACCTGCGCGATATTGGGGATCTGCGGCGCGATGGCGCGCGTGTTCTGCCCTTCGCCGAAAATCTTTTCCTCGACGCTCGCGCGGTGACGTTCGATCGCCTCCGCCGAAAATCCGAGAAACTCCAACAACTCGGCCAGCCGCGCGCGGCGCGGCCCTGGCTCGCCCTGATAGATCTCCTCGTAAGCCACCTCGAAGGTCTTCAGCTCGAGGTCGTCGAACGAGGCGCGGATCTCTTCGGTCATGGCGCGGGCGCGCCGGTAGGCGCCGACGAGCTTGGCGACCGGCAGCGGTTTCAGCTGGCGCTCGCCCTCGCGGATGCGGTCGTAGACCTTGCTCGCGTAATCCTTGAACCAGGTGCCGTTCGCCTGCGCGACGAATTTCGAGACGAGCCGCGCCAGCTCGTCGCGCCGGTAGAGGAAGACGTGCCGGTAGCTCCGCGCGGCCTCTTCCATCAGCGCCAGGTTGAGCGCCATGTCGCGCAGCTCGTAGGTGTGCTTGATCAGATAGCGCTCAGCGAGGATGTCGGCGAGCGCGCGGCGCAGCGCCTTTTCGTCCTTGCTGCTGCTCCAGGCGATGGTCACCGCGCCGAACTGGCGGTCGCGATTGAACGGCTCGTGGTCGGCGGATTTGTGCTCCGACATTTCCATCAAGAGCTCGGTCAGCGAGGTGCCGCCGGTCCGCTGCATCGTCCAGATGATGAAGGGCTGGGACATGGCCGGATGAAATGAGAAATTGCCGCCGCGCAACCGTCCGCTTGCGTTCGTCGAACCGGCGCAGCGCTGTGGTGCTTATGCCACAAAACCGCGGCGAAGGCCAGCCTGCCCCGCCTGGCCGCGCCCCGGCCTCAGCGCTTGCCGCCCGCCTCCGCGCCGAGCTTGCGCCAGATCCGGCCGAGCCCGCTCGCCGGCGTCTCTGCCGGCGAGGGGGCGTCTGCGCCGCGTTCGCGGTCGGATCCGAGGCCGCCGGGGATCGGCCGATAGCCCTCGGCCAAGAGCGCCGCCACGGCTTCGTCGAGATTGGGGATGTGGTCGAGGATCGAACTCGTGTCCTGGCTGCCGTGAAACAGCCGTTCCTCGATCTGCGCGCGGTTGAGCTCAATCACCTCGGGGGCGAAGCCGAGGAAGAGGCAAAGGCGATTGAGCGCGCGCAGCCGGCTCTCTCGGTCGCCGATGTAGAGCTCCTCATAGGCGACGTCGAAAGAGACGAGGCCGAGCCTCGTCATCCCCTCGCGGACCTCCTCGGTCGCCTGCCGGCAGCGATGATAGGCGGCGACCAGCTCCTTGACCGGGATCGCGCCGAGGCGGCGCTCGCCGGCGCGGATCTTGCCGTAAACCTTGGCGGCGTAATCGGCGAACCAGGTGCCGTTCGTCTCGGCGATGTGTTTCGAGACGAGTCGCGCCGGCTCGTCCTGCCGTTCGAGGAATATATGATGGTACTCGGTCGCCGCCGCGGCCTTCATCAGGGCGTCGTTGAGCGCCATGTCGCGCAGCTCGTAGGTGTGCTTGATCAGATAGCGCTGCGACAGGATGCCGGCGAGCGCCTCGCCGAGCGCGGCCTCGTCGTGCGTGTTGCCCCAGGCGGTCGTGACGGCGCCGAATTGCCGGTCGCGGTTGAACGGCTCGTGCTCGGCCCGCGGATGCTCCGACATCTCCATCAGCAGATCGGCGAGCGAGGTGCCCCCCGTGCGCTGCATCGTCCAGATGATGAAGGGATGCGACATCCGACAGAAGCGACCGCGTCAACCTGCCCTAGATATGGGGCGGGCCGCGATGCTTTGTACGCCGGCCAGCCCTCGAACGATATACGCCGGCGACGCACGATCATCCCCGGACCTCGCCGCCGTCGGGCGGCGAGGTCCGCAGCCCCTTCGTCATTCGATCGGCAGCTCCGCCGCGATCGCGCGGAAGCTGCTGCCGCGGCTCTTCAGCTTGGCGCCGGCGCCGACGAGGATCGCCACGCCGATCGCCAGCACCACCGCGCCCTGGAAGAGCGGCTGGAAAATCAGCGGCGTCTTCGGCAGCACCGCGAGGGAGACGATCAGCGGCACCGCGAGAACGATCGACAGGATCGCCGCCGGGATGACGAGCGGCTGCTGCATGACGCCTCGGCCCCACTCGGTCCGGCTGTATTCCTTGTGCCAGCGGAAGTTGAGCGTGCCGACCGCCAGCGCCAGCCACATGCCGAGGACGGCGAGCGAGCGCACCGCGACGCCCATCGCCCAGCCGACAAAGACCGATTGCAACAGGAACAGCGAGCCGAGCCCGGCGATCAGAATGAGCGCGGCGAGCGGCACCTTGCGGGCCGAGGTCTCGGCGAAGACCGGCGGCAGCATGCGGTCCTGCGCCTGCGCGAAGCAGAAGCGCGAGGCTACCATCAGCGACGGCGCCAGCGTCTTGCCGACGATCGCTGCGACCAGCAGGTTGAGGATCACCGTCAGCCAGTCCGGCGCGACGAGCCCGATGAGGCCGGGTGCCGTCGCATAGCTCGTCTTGCCGGCCTTGATGAGGCCGACGACCGCCCACCACGGGGCGGCGTGGAAGAGCGCTGCGGCAACCGCGGTGAAGAGGACGAGCGCGACGAGCCAGCCCCACATGATGCCCTGCGGCACCTTCTTCTGCGGCTGCTGGGTTTCGCCGCCAAGCGCCGGCCCGGCGCCGAGCCCCGCATAGGCGAAGACGAAGAGCGAGGTGACGGAAACGAAGTGGAAGAGGCTCGCCGGCGGCGCGTTCGTCGGCGCCGCGAGCTGCACCTTCGCCACTTTGCTGGCGGCGGCGACGAAGGTTTCCGGCGGAGTGAGAAAGCCGTAGACGGTGATCAGCGCCGCCACCGCGATGATGACGAACATCAGGATCGTGACAAAGATCCCGTAATGCTTCACGCCGGCGGCGTTGATCCAGAAGGTGAGCCAGATCGCGGCGAGCCCGGTGATCAGGTGGCCGGTATGCGACAACAGCATATGCGCCAATGCCGGGCTGATCGGCTCCATCGCGTTGCCGAGGAAGGTGCCGAAGGCGTAGGCGAGGAACCCCGCTCCGGCAGGCCCCGTCGCCCAGTAGGTGAAGGTGATCAGAAAGCCCGCCGGCAGGCCGAGGCTGCGCGCCAGCCAGACGTGCTTCGAGCCGGCGCGCGGCATGACCTTCGAAAAGGCGGCGAAGAGATAGGCCTTCGGCAGCATCGCGATGCCGCACACGAACATCGCGAGCGGCACCAGCCCCTTCACGTCGGGATAGACGGACAGGCTCTGCACCGAGACGTAGTTGATGCCGGAGCCGTACTCGGCGGAAACGGCCGAGGCCGTGATCGCCAAGACGCCGACCGCCTTGGCGAGCCGATACCCGGATTCCTGGCCGACGCTCATGACCCCCCTCCCTATCGCAAGTTCGTTGTCCGATACTTTGCCTATCCAAAACTCAACCGACAAGTACCGCCTTTCCGATGACGCGGCGCTCGATCAGCGCGGCCAGCGCCGCCGCCGCTTCGTCGAGGCGGTAGCGGCGCCAGATGTGCGGCTTCAGCTTGCCTTCGCCGGCGAGCGCGATGAGCGCCCGCCAATTGGCGGCGGCGAGTTCGGGCGCGAATTCGTTGAGCCCGCCGATGCGCACGCCGATCGCCTCGATCCCCTTGATCAGGAGGTAGTTGGTGCGCGCCAATGCCGGGCCGCCGCCGAGAAAGCCGAGGATCAGGATGCGCCCGCTCCAGGCGAGGCAGCGCAGCGATTCCTCGAACACTGCGCCGCCGACCGGGTCGTAGACGATGTCGACGCCGCGCCCGCCCGTCAGCTCCATGACGCGGTCGCGAAACCCGCCTTCGTAGGGGATCGCGAACTGCGCCCCCTTTTCGAGGGTGGCCGCCCGCTTCTCCTCGCTGCTCGCCGTCGCGATGACGCGGGCGCCGAAGAGCCTTCCGATCTCGACAGCGGCGAGGCCGATGCCGCCGGCGGCGCCGTGCACCAGCAGCCACTCGCCCGCTTTCATCCGGCCGCGCTGCAACAGCGCATGATAGGCGGTCGTGTAGGCGCCGCGAAAGACGGCCGCCTGCTCGAGGCTCATCGCTTCGGGCACCGCGTCGCACGCCTCTTCCTTGGCGTTCGCCAGTTCGGCGAAGCTGCCGAGCCGGAGCCGGCACATGACGCGGTCGCCCGGCTTGAAACGGCTGACGCCGGGGCCGACCGCCGCGACCTCGCCAGCCGCCTCGTTGCCCGGCACGAAGGGCGGCTCGGGACGGAACTGGTATTTGCCGGCGAGCATCAGCACATCGACGTACTGCACGCCGCGCGCCCGCAGGCGCACCGTCAGCTCGCCCGGGCCGGGCGGCGGCGGGTCGGGGAGGTCGCGCAGCGCCAGCACTTCGGGGCCGCCGAAGGCCTCGCACACGACCGCCTTCATCCGCCGCCCCGCTCCCCCTTATCGGCGGCCGTTCTCAGCGCGGCTGCGGGGTGATCCGCAGATACGGCTTCGGCGCCTTCCAGCCGGCCGGGAACCTGGTCTTCGCCTCGGCGTCGGGCAATGCCGGCGCGATGATCACGTCGTCGCCCGGGCGCCAGTTGACCGGCGTTGCGATCGGGTGCTTCGCCGTCAGCTGCACCGAGTCGAGGATGCGCAGCACCTCGTCGAAATTGCGCCCGGTGCTCATCGGGTAGGTCAGCATCGCCTTGATCTTCTTGTCCGGCCCGATGACGAAGACCGAGCGTACCGTGGCGTTGTCGGCGGCGGTGCGGCCCTCCGAGCTGCCGGCCGTCTCCTCGGGCAGCATGTCGTAGAGCTTCGCCACCTTGAGCTGCGGGTCGCCGATCATCGGATAGGTGACCTTGTGGCCCTGGGTTTCCTCGATGTCCTTCGCCCAGCGCGAGTGGTTGTCCACCGGATCGACGCTGAGGCCGACGATCTTGCAGTTGCGCTTGTCGAATTCGCCCTTCAGCCCCGCCATATAGCCGAGCTCGGTCGTGCATACCGGCGTGAAATCCTTCGGGTGCGAGAACAGGATGGCCCAGCCATTGCCGATCCACTCATGGAAATTGATCGTGCCCGCGGTCGTCTCGGCAGTGAAGTTGGGCGCTTCGGAATTGATTCTGAGCGACATCGTCGTCCTCCGCCGTGTTTGTTCGAGGCCGCTACCATAGCCGGACGGAGCGGACGAGTCACGCCGCCCCCGGGCGGGCCGTGCGTGCTTTGAGACGCGCCTTTAAGGCGCCCTCGGCATGAGGCCATTCTTTATGGCATCGAGGGAAGTCGTCATCCCGAGGCACCTCGCGCAGCGAGGCCCCGAAGGACGCGGGGACGGCTGGGGCGCGGTCAGTGGGACATCAGCACCGGCACCGTCATGTGCCGTAAGAGCTCGCGGCTGACGCCGCCCAACAGCGCCTCGCGCAGTTGCGAATGGTGATAGCCGCCGGCGACGATCAGGTCGGCGTCGAGATCGGCGGCGCGCGACAACAGCACGTCCGACACGGCGATGTCGGCGGACAGGCTCGCCTCGGGGCTGGCGTCGATCGCATGCCGCTGCAGATGCCGCACGATGCGCTCCAGCGAGGGCTGCGTGCGCTTCAGGTTCGCCTCCTGCGGGCCGACATACATGACCGTCACCGCTTCGGCCTCGGCGATCAGCGGCAGCGCGTCGTTGACTGCGCGCACCGCCTCGCGGGTGTCGTCCCAGGCGACCAGCACCCGCCGCCCGACATGCTCGAAATTGCCGGCATAGGGCACGACGAGCACCGGCCGGCCGGCCCCGACGACGACCTCCTCCGGGCGCAGCCGGGCGGCGGCGGATTGCTGCCCGAGGACCGTCAGGTCGGCGGCTTTCGCAAGCTCGGTCAATTCCGGCGCCTCGCGGCCGTCGACGGCGAGCCATTCGCCCTCGATTTGCCGCTCCGCCAGCGCCGCCTCGAAGCGGCGCTGCAGGTCTTCGCCGTCGCCGGCGCCGCCGTTGCCCGCTTTGCCGTCGATAGAGGCGCCGGTCAGAAACGCCGCGTTGGCTTGCGCGAGGTTCGCGGCGAGCCTGAGGCGGGATTCGCCCGCCGGGGTCGGATCGAGATAGACGAGGATATCTTTTACGGCCATTTTGCGCCTCCTTTTGCCGAAGCGCCGGCAGGGCGCGAGACGCCGAATGGCGCTCCACCACAGGTAACGCTCGCCCGTCTGCGTCGTTCCGACGCAGGCGATGACGGAGCCGGGTCGATCGGCACAACATTTTTGTTGTCCAGCCCGGCGCAAACCCCCATTTTTCTGGGCATCAACGCCGGCGAGTTGCGGCGCTGGCTCGCCGAACGAGGATGCACCTTCGAGAGGCACAAGGGCGGCAGCGGGCACATCACGGTGCGCCGCGGCCCACGGAAATCCCAGCTGCCGATGCATGGCGGAAAGCGGGAACTCGGCACGGGCCTGGTTAACAAAATCAAGAAGGATTTGGGCCTCGATTGACGGAGAACAGTGTGGAATATCCGATCCTGATGACCCTCGACGATAACGGCACTCTGCTCGTCACCTGTCCCGATCTGCCCGAAGTGACGACCTTCGGCGAAGACAAAGCGGATGCCCTGCGTCGTGCCCGCGACGCAATCGAAGAGGCGCTCGCGGCCCGGATCGCGGATCGCGAGGAGATCCCCGCTTCGTCACCGGCGGGCGTCGGCGCGACGGTCGCGCTGCCGCCCCTGATCGCCGCCAAAATCGAGCTTTACCGAACGGCGCGCACGCAGGGGATCACAAAGGCGGAATTGGGCCGCCGGCTCGGCTTGCACGGTCCGCAGGTCGACCGACTTTTCGATCTGCGGCACGCATCGAAGATCGAGCAAATCGACCGCGCCTTGCGGGCGATGGGCATGCGGCTCGAGCTTAGCGCCCGCGACGTGGCGTGAGCGCGGCGGCGCCGCCTCCAAGGTGGCACGGCCGCAATTCAGAGCAGCTTGCGCAATTCGGTCTTCAGCACCTTGCCGTAATTGTTTTTCGCTTTGAGGCGTTACGATCCGTTGCGTCCGATATCAAAAAGTCGGGCTTTCTGCGCCTTTGCACGGGGCCGCGATGCCCGACAATGACAGCCCATACCACCCCGTTGCAGGGAGTTCGGGTCCAAGTTGGGTCCAAAAATCCGGGCTCGCCGTCGTCTCACCGCTCCCGTTTTCTCAGCCGCGCAAAAGCAAGCGGGGCGCCGAGGATTTCGGAGATCCCCGGCTGGATACCGTTTTGAGGGCGAGACGATGAGCGGCAAGCTCCATGTCGCGATCGTTCAAAGGCTGGACGAGCTTCGGGGCGTCTTGCTCTACCGCTGCCAATTCGGGGGCGAAACGCAAGTCTCGGGGACGCCTCAGCTTCTCATCGAAGAAGTTGCGAAGCGCGCCGGGCTCAGAACGTGGCATATCGAGTATTCGTTGGAGATTGACCCGCGATGCGTCGAGGAAGCGAAGCGCCTCGCCCGGAAGCCGCCGCCCTCCGAGATACCGGGGTCGATGGACTAAGCCCCGACGTTATGTCGGGGGATAGCGGGCTTCGACTTGTGCGCGGGCAAATCTGCCCCCGGTCGCACACCGCTCAAAGCCGGTGCATCGGCCATCCTCGATCCAGTAGATGACCGCGCTACCATTCGAGACTACCAACGCAACCGCCCGTTCCCGCTTCGTGAGATCCTCAGCCGGCTCTCGATCCGCGGTATCTAAGAACAGGTCCGCCTTTCCGTTGATGGGGCGGGCGGTCGGGGCTTGCTTTGCTCGGAACTCGCCGTAACCCGTCAGCCGGTATTCGTACTCCATGCGCTCGATCACGATGCGCACGGCAATCGCTCCCTTGATCCGGCACAAATCTGTCTCGGTCAAGGCCGCTCCTGGCCTTTCGAGAGTGTATAGCGTCGCTTCCGTCATGATCGCTTTGCCCCGCTCAGCGCCTTACCTCTCCCGCAAGAGGATCGCCCGTTAGGGTTAAGGGAAGTTGAACCGCGCGGCGCCCGGTGCGAGACATTTCCTCCGAGTGTTTACGTCGGGAGAACGGGTATGGGATACCTCGTCAAAGAACCTTTCTGGCATCTTATCGATCACTGGCAAACCTTGATCGGCGGGGCCTTGCTCGCCAGCTTGGGAATTCCGGTCGCGCTAGGGCCTCCCTCTCCCACTAGGGGATAACTAGCCGCCGGCACGTCGAAGAGGACGCTGCGGGTTATGGGCGGGCTCAAAAGCAAGGACCGCCTGGGATACAGTGGGGCGTCCGCAACCGAACGCTCTCGATTTCGAGCGCGGTAGACGAGTTCTGTAGGGCCTCCCCAACCGCCTCGGCCTCTCCACGCGCTTTCTCGTATGCCATGAACGCGTCGCCGCATTTGGCGCCGGGCGTGTTCAAGCACTTCACAAGGGCGGCACGGGTGATCTCTACCTTGCTCGGGCCGGTGCTGCACGCGGCGAGCAAGCCGAGCATCGGCACAACAGAGATGATGAAGGTTCTTCGCATCTCGGGGGCCTCCGAAAGTCGTCCCTCGAATAACCATGCGCCGTGTTGATTGAAGATTGCTTAACGGCGCTTCCGAGGCTCCAAACCTGATGCTTCCCGATCGCGCCGAAGGTCACGGAGCGCCCGCAGGCCGATGAGAACGCCCTTTGAACCGGCACGCCCTATGAACCGGCACGCCCGGAGCGCCGCCAGTTCGGGTCCAACTTGGGTCCAAAATTGCCGTTATTACCCGGCCGTTCCTACCGTTGCTCGTCTAATCTTTTGTTTTGTAATAGCTTGCGAAGCTCCGTCTTCAGCACCTTGCCGTAATTGTTTTTCGGCAGCGTTTCGACAAAGCGGTAGTCGCGCGGCCGCTTGAAGCGAGCGATGTGGTCGAGGCAGAGCTTGTCGAGGGCCTCGCGCGCGACCTCGGCGCCCCGGCGGGCGACGACGAAGGCGACGACCGCCTCGCCCCAATCGGGGTGCGGCCGGCCGACGACCGAGGCTTCGACAAGGTCCGGGTGGAGCAGCAGCACTTCCTCGATCTCGCGCGGATAGATGTTGCTGCCGCCGCTGATGATCATGTCCTTGGCGCGGTCGCGCAGGGTGACGACGCCGTCCGCGTCGCGGCTGCCGAGGTCGCCCGTGTGCAGCCAGCCGCCGCGCAAGGTCTCGGCATTGGCGCGCGGGTTCCGCCAATAGCCCTCCATGACGCAGTCGCTCTTCGTCGCGACTTCGCCGATTTCGCCGGGCGGCAATTCGCGGTCCTCCTCGTCGACGATCCTGACGAGGACGCCGGTGCGCGCCACGCCGCACGAGCCGAGCCGATCCTGGCGGCCTTGCGCCACCGCCGCGGCGTGCATCCGCTGGTCGAGGCCGGTGATCGTCATAGGCGACTCGCCCTGGCCGAAGAGTTGGTAGAGGCGCGGCCCGAAGATCTCGAGCGCGCGTTCGAGGTCGGCGACGTACATCGGGCCGCCGCCGTAATAGATCGTCCTCAGGTTCGATAGGTCAGCGGCGGCGACGGCGGGCGCGTGCACGAGCCGGGTCAGCATCGTCGGCGCGGCGAACATCGAGACGAAGGGATGTGCCGCGAGAGCTGCGAGGATCGCATCGACATCGAAATGCGGCAGCACGACCTGATGCCCGCCGCGCAGGATGTGCGGCAGCGCGTAGAGCCCGGCGCCGTGCGACAAAGGCCCGGCGCACAGATGCGTGTCGCGCTCGTCGAGCCGGTCGATGTCGGCATAGTAGCAGTGGCTCATGAAGAGGAGGTTGCGGTGCGTCAGCGCCGCCCCCTTCGGCCGCCCGGTCGTGCCGCTCGTATAGAAGAGCCAGGCCCGCTCGGCCGGATCGCCGGCGGCCGGCGCCGCCTCTTCGTCGGCGAAGAGCGCGCGATATTCCCCCGTGCCCGTGGCGATCACCGCGGCCAGCCCCTCTATGGCGTCTTCGAGGGGCGCCAGGCCTTCTGCCAGCGCCGGCGTCGCGAGCAGCAGTTTCGCGCCGGAATCCCGCGCGATGTATTCGACCTCGCGCGGGTGCAGCCTTGCATTCGCCGGCACCGCGCACAAACCGGCGGCCCATGCGGCGAAGAGCGTCTCGAGGAACTCGGCGCAATTCTCCATGACGAGGACGACCCGGTCGCCGGGCATGAGGCCGCGCGCCTTGAGCCCGCCCGCGAGCGCCCCGACGCGGCGGGCGAATTCGCGATAATCCCAGCGATGCTGCGCGTCGCTGACCGCCGGCCGCTGCGGCTGCCGGCGCGCGACATCGAAGAGGAGAGCGGCGAGGTTCACCTCAGGCCGCCCCGTATTTCTTGAACCAGGCGAGCATGCGCGCCCAGCCGTCCTTTGCCGCCTCGGGCCGGTAGCTCGGGCGGTAGTCGGCGTTGAAGCCGTGCGGCGCGCCCGGATAGATCTTGTAGGCGCAGACCTTGTGCGCCGCCTCGCAGGCCGCCTGGCGCTTCTCGATCGTCGCCTCCGGGATGTTGCTGTCGGCGCCGCCGTGCAAGGCCAGCACCGGGCATTTCAGTTGCGGGATCACGTCGATCGGGTTTGCCGGCGTCAGCGGGGTCTTGGCGCAGTCGACGCCGTACCACGACACTGCCGCCTTCAGCTGCGGATTATGCGCGGCGTAGAGCCAGACGATCCGGCCGCCCCAGCAGAAGCCGGTGACGGCGAGCCGGCTCATATCCGCCTTGCCGGTCGATTTGGCATAGGCGGCGGTCGCGTCGAGGTCCGACACGATCTCGGCGTCGGGGACCTTCGAGATGATCTTGGCAAACAGTTCGTGCATGTCGGCGATCGCCGCGGCATTGCCCTGGCGCGCGAAAAGCTCGGGCGCGATCGCGAAATGGCCGAGCTTGGCGAGCCGCCGGCAAATGTCCTTGATGTGCTCATGCACGCCGAAGATCTCGTGCACGACGAGGACGGCCGGGAACGGCCCGCTTTTATCCGGCATCGCCCGATAGGCGGGGATTGCGCCGCCGGCGACCGGCACCTTCACTTCGCCCGCCACGAGCCCGTTCGCATCGGTGCGGATCGTCTGCGCCGACACCGGCTGCACCGAAAGCGCAAAGCCGGTCGCGAGCGAGGTCACGACAAAGCCGCGGCGGCTCAATTCCGGATACGACATGGCGGGAAAAGATAGCCGGTCCCGGCCCGCGGCGCCACCGGCGCTCAGGCCGGCGGGCGCTCGACCGGCGGATAGTATTGCGGCGCCTCGCGGCGGTCGGCGATGCCGTAATCGCGGATGATGCGAACGACGCGGTGGCGCAATTCGCCCGACCGCGGGTTTGCCGGCCGCCAGGCCTCGGCGGCGGCGCGGCTCTTCCAGCCGGCCAGCAGCAGCAGCTTTTTGGCGTCGGCGATGCCGGTGAAAGCGTCGTGATCGAGGAGACCGTTGCCGCCGAGGCCGAGCGCTCGGGCAAACTCCTCCACGGCCGGCCTATCGCCGGCGCGCGCCAATTCGCTGACCGTCATCGCCTTCGCCTCGCCGGTCTCGGTTTCGTCGAGGCGGGTCTCGCGCAGTCCGGCGGGCGTGCCCGTGTCGGCGACGATCTCGCCGACGCGCAAACGGTAATCGGCGAAGATCCCGCCTCTGCCGGCGAGTTGCGCCTCGTGGTGCCGGCCGAGCGTGCGCCAGCGCACGAGCGCCTTCTCGTCGCGCCACAGCGACAGCGACAACAGGCGCCCGGGCCGGCGCGCGCTCGCGAAGCGCTCGTTGAGGATGAACCCGTCCACTTTTTCGAGTTCGGGCCGCAGCGCGCCGGCGATTTTCAGATAGTCGTCGAACCGGCCGGCTTTCGGCTCGACCTCGAAGATGACGGCAAACATCGCTTCAGTCCTCGTCCTCGAGGAAAGTCAGCGCCTCACGGTATAGCGCGTGGCGGTTTTCCTCGAGATGCATCAGATGCGTCGCGCGGGCGATCTTGATATCGCGCCGCTTCGCCGGGGCGAAAGACTCAAAGAGCCAGCGCGCGTCGTCGTCGGTGCACATGCCGTCCCAGGCGCCGCGGATGATCGCGACCGGCGCGCGGACGAGGCTGGGGTCGTAGGCGAGGTGCCCGGCCCAGGCGTCGTAAATGTCCTGGAAGGCGCCGCTCGGGACCTTGACGGAGGCCGGCGAGCGGGCGCGGCTATCGCAATCACAATCGAGATACGCTACGCCCCATTCGGCGAAATGGCGCTGCGACAGGACCGCAGGCTCGCCCGCCGGCACGTCGGCAACAAAGCGCTCCCATTGGTCTCTGAGGGATATCAGCCGCCAGGCCGGCAGGCACGGCGCGTCGGCGCGGCGCGGGCGGCACGCGATCGGGCCAAAGAAGACGAGACGCTCGACCAGCTCGGGGCAGCGGCCGGCGAACCGGCCGGCGACGATAGTGCCCCAGGAATGCGCGATCAGCGACAGCCGGCTGACGCCATGCTGCGCGCAGATGAAGCGCACCGCCGTTTCGAGCTGGCGGCTCGCGTCTTCCGCCCGGCCGAGCGGGGGATGATTTTCCGCGGGCCCATCCATCTCCGGATAAGTGTCCGAGAGCCGTCCGAAGCCGTGAAAATCGAGACCCCAGACATGAAATCCCGCGGCGGCGAGCGTGTCGCGCCACGAGCGCCCGTCGAAGCGGTGCGCAATCGACAAGGCCGACGGAAAGGTTCCGCCATGGACGTAAAGCACGACCTTCGCGTCGGCGGCCGCGCCGGGCGCTGGCGGCAAAGCGCGCAAGAACAGCGACAGTCCGTCATGCGGGCTCGCTATGCGGAAGTGCTTTTCGCGGGGATCGAGCGTTGGAAAACCATTCGCCATCGCGGCACCTCGGAGAATTGCCTATGGCGAAAGTGGGCGGTCGCGGCGCCCTAGTCCCGAAGAGTCGGTTCGGTGATGACCGAAGGGACGGGTGCGCCTTTAGCGCCCGCCCGGCGGCGCTAGCCCGCCTTCTTCGCCGCCGCCTTGTCGGACCGGCGCTTCAGGCGCTGGATCTCCGGCGACATCTCGCGCAAGGGCGTGTCGCGCAGAAAGGCGTCGATGCCGCCCTTGTGCTCGATCGTGCGCAAGGCCGCGGCGGAAAGGCGCAGCCGCACCGGCCCGAGCACGTCCGAGAGCACCGAGACCTGCTGCAAATTCGGCAGGAAGCGGCGCTTCGTCTTGTTGTTGGCATGGCTGACGTTATGGCCGACCTGAACGCCCTTGCCGGTGACGACGCATCTGCGCGCCATGTCCGCCTCGATCCTTCGTCTCGCGAAACGCCGCGCGCGGCCGGTGGGGCCGCGCGCCGTCCGTTTTCTACGCCTCTCCCCCTTGCGGCGTCAAGCGCGGCCGGCATAGCCTCCGGCATCGCCCGCGAGCCGGAGAAAGCGCATGTCGGAAGCCGCCCACAAGGAGCTGATCCTCGACCAGTTCAGCCGCCAGGCGGGGCTCTTTTCGAGCGCCGCGCCGATCACCGACGCGGGCGCGCTCGAGATGATCGTCGCGGCGGCCAAGCCCGGCCCCGAGGACCGGATGCTCGACCTGGCCTGCGGCGGCGGCATCGTCGTGTGCGCCTTCGCGCCCTTTCTGCGCGAGGCGGTCGGCATCGACATGACGCCGGCGATGCTGGAGCGCGCGCAGAAGCTCGCCGCCGAGAAGGGCCTTGAGAATGTCCGCTGGCACGAGGGCGACGTATCGCGGCTGCCCTTCCCCGACGCCAGCTTCACGATCGTCACGACGCGCTATTCCTTTCACCATTTCCGCGATCCAGCGGCGGTGCTGCGCGAGATGGTGCGGGTCTGCGCGCCGGGCGGCCGCATTCTCGTCATCGATACGCAGGCCTCGGAAGATCCGGCGAAAGCCGCCGAGTTCAACCGGCTGGAGGTGCTGCGCGACCCCTCGCATGTGCGCGCGCTGCCGCTCAGCGAGATGCGGGGGCTGTTTCGCGGCGCCGGCCTCGGCGAGCCGCAGAGGAGCTTCTACGAATTGCGCGACACGGTCGCCAATCTGCTCGCGCGCTCCTTCCCGAACCCGGGCGACGAGGAGAAGATCGTCGATCTCTTCCGCGCCAGCGCCCGGGACGACCGGCTCGGCATCCCGGTGACGCTCGAACAGGCGGCGATCCGCTACGCCTACCCGGTCATGATCCTGTGCGCGCAGCGCCCGTGACGGCGAGCCTGCCCGCGCCCTTCGAGCGCTATCAGGGCGAGGTCCTGCCCGAGTGGATCGACTTCAACGGGCATATGAACCTCGCCTATTACGTCGTCCTCTTCGATTTCGCGACGGATGCGCTGTTCGACGAGATCGGCATCGGCCGCGCCTACAAGAACGAAACCGGGCTCGGCACTTTCGCGGTCGAGACGCACACGCTCTACGAACGCGAGCTGTTGCAGGGCGAGCGGGTCGGCGTGCGCACGCAGATCTTGGGGTGCGACGAGAAGCGCCTGCACCTCGCGCATGAGATGCGCTTCGCCGGCGCGGACCGGCGCGCCGCGATGCAGGAGCTGATGTACCTGCATGTCGATCTGCGCGCGCGCCGGGTCGTGCCGTGGCCGGCCGCCGCCGGCGCGCGGGTCGCCGCCGCCGCCGCTGCGCACGCCCATCTGCCGCGCCCCGCCTGGGCCGGCCGGCATATCGCGATCCCTACCGCGGCGCGGTGAACTCGGCTAGAATTGTTCAGAAGGGGCGTTCGACCCTCCAACGCCCCGCGCGCGGAGGAAGCGGCATGCCGAAGATCCGACACATCGCGTTGACGACGAAGGACCCCTCGCGGGTCGCCGCCTTCTACAAGGAGGCGTTCGGGATGCAGGAGGTGCGCCGCAACCCGCGCGGCGCCGTGTTCCTGACGGACGGCTACATCAACCTCGCGCTCCTCAACACCAAATCCGAGCAGGACGCCGATGTCGGCGCCCAGGGCGAGGGCTTCTGCGGTCTCCATCACATCGGCTTCGAGGTCGAGAACCTCGACCGCGCGGCCGAGAACATCGAGCGCGCCAACGGCCGGCAGCTGACCCAGAAGGATCACCTCGATCTCGACATGGCGGCTCACGACACCCGCAATTTCGAGATGAAATGGGCGGGCCCGGACGAGGTCGTCATCGACATCTCGCACACCGGCTGGGAAATCGGCGTCCCCTCGCCCGCAAAGGGAGGCTGATCAGATGAGCAAAGACTTCACCCTCTGCGTCGGCACGATCGGCAGCGGGCTGTGGCTCTCCCCCGACGGCGGCGCCGGCTGGAAGCGCATCGCCCGCGGGCTGTGGGGCGAGAGCCGGGTCTATGGCCTCTCGGTCCACCCGAAAGAGCCGCGCACGATCTTCGCCGGCGCCGATGACGGGCTCTACCGCAGCGCAGACGGCGGCCAGAGCTTCGAGCGGCTCCCCTCGGCGATGGACGGCATGGAGGTGTGGAAGATCGCCTTCGATCCGGCCGAGCCGCGGCATATCTTCGCCGGCACGCGGCCGGCCGCGCTCTTCCGCTCGCAGGATGGCGGCGCCCATTGGCAGCGGCTTTCGGCCGAGATCGCCGAAGAATGCCCGAACGTGCGGGTGCCGCGCGTGACGGCGCTCGCCGTCGATCCGCAGGACCCGCGCACCGTCTGGGCCGGGATCGAGGTCGACGGCGTCCGAGTGAGCCGCGACGGCGGCGACAGCTGGCGGCGCGTCGCGGGCGGGCTCGACGACCCCGACATCCACGATATCGCGGTCGTGCTCAATGGCGGCAAGACGGTCCTGACCAGCACGCCGCGCGAGGTCTTTGCCAGCCGCGACGCCGGCGAGACCTGGCAGGGGCTCGGGGTCGGCGACCATTTCCGCCTGCGCTATTGCCGCAGCCTCGCCGTCAAGCCCGACGATCCCGAAACGCTCTATGTCGCGGCCGGCGACGCGGCGGTCGGGCAGACGGGCGCGATCGAGCGCTCGCGCGACGGCGGCAGGAGCTGGCAGGCATTGCCGCTCCCCGTCGAGCCGAATTCGCCGATCTGGGCCTTCGCGACGCACCGCGCGGCGCCCGAGCGCATCTTCGCCTGCAGCCATTACGGCGAACTCTATGCGAGCGAGGATTCCGGCGATTCCTGGGCGAAGCTGCCGCGCGAATTCACCGAGATCCGTGCCATCGCCTGGCTGCCGAATTAGGCTCGACGACGGAATATCGGCGGGATTGCTTCGCCCCGCTCGCAATGACCCCCACCCTAACCCTCCCCCGCGAGCGGGGGAGGGAATGGGAGGGGGGCGAGGAGCGCAGCGACGCGGCAATCCCATGCCCAACCTCGGGCAAATCGCCGGCCGCTCGCGATTGTAGTTTGATCGCGGCGTTGGACGGCAGCGGCGCGCCCTGCGTTCTCCCTGGAAGCACCAGTGGAGAAGCCGCTAAGCGCAAGGAGAAAGACGAACCGCACCCGATTTCCGTCATACCGGCGAAGGCCGGTATCCACGCCGGACATGGGTCCCGGCCTTCGCCGGGACGACGAGGAGGGGCGGTAAATGCCGGAATTGTACCACTAGGAGAGATCGAGCAGCACCCGCGCGGCGGCGGCGGGGGTGCGCGCGCCGGCCATGACCTCGGCCTCGATCGCTTCGAGGCGGGCGGCGACCTTCGGGGCGGCGCGGAAGCGGTCGAGGAGGCTCGCGCCGATCTCGGCCCACAGCGCGGCGCGCGCCTGCTCGGCCCGGCGGCGCTCCCATGCGCCGGTCTTGCGGTGCAGGGCGCGAAACCGCTCGATCTCCCGCCACAATTCGGCGATGCCGCTGCCTTCGAGGGAGGAGATCGCGCGGACCGGCACCTGCCACTCGGCGCCCGAGGGATGGACGAGGCGAAGCGCGCTCGCATATTCGGCGGCCGAGCGCCGCGCCGCCGGGGCGAATTCGCCATCCGCCTTGTTGACCAGCACGAAATCGGCGAGTTCCACGACGCCGCGCTTCAGCCCCTGCAATTCGTCGCCGGCGGCGGGCGGCAGGATCAGCATGAAGAGATCGACCATTTCGGCGACCGCAGTCTCGGACTGCCCGGCGCCGACCGTCTCGACGATCACGGTGTCGAAGCCGGCCGCTTCGCACAACAGCATCGCCTCGCGCGTGCGGCGCGCGACCCCGCCCGCGGCGTCCCCCGCCGAAGACGGCCGGATGAACGCCTGCGGCAGCTGCGCCAGTCCCGTCATGCGCGTCTTGTCGCCGAGGATGGCGCCGCCGCCGCGCTTCGAGGCGGGGTCTACCGCCAGCACCGCGACGCGGCGCCCTTGCGCGATGCCGGCGCGGCCGAAGCCTTCGATGAAGGTCGATTTGCCGGCGCCGGGCGGACCGGTGATGCCGATCCGCGTCGCCTTGCCGGTCGCCGGCAGCAATTCCTCGACGAGCGCCTCGGCTTGGGCGCGGTCCTCGGCCCTCGTCGATTCAATCAGCGTGATGGCGCGGGCGAGCGCCCGCCGGTCGCCGCGTCGCAGCCGCGGGGAAAGCGGCTCGCCCTCCGGCAGTGTCGCATTTTGACGTTGCATTGGCGCGTTGCGTGCTTCGAGACGCGCCCTATCGGGCGCTCCTTGTATCTCTCCTCCGTCGCGAGACCGGCGTAAAGTCGGCGTCGCGGTGGCGGATGGGAGCCCGATCGCTCCTTGGGCCAGTAAGCCCGCTGCTGAGCACGGTGCCC
>DATLKN010000044.1:0-44882 GCA_035538335.1 Allostellaceae bacterium | reverse complement strand
CAGACGCCGAACCCGGCCAATGGGCGTCTTCTCCGACCGCACCTCGATGGACCGCATCCTGTTCGCCGTCTTCAACCACGAAAACCAAAACCAGGGCGTCAGCACCCCTCTCCTGCTGACACAAACCTTTTGACGTCACCGAAAGACGCTGGCGCTCGCGCGCCTCGCGTGTTGTGATCAGCCTCTCGACCGAAGGGATTGACGCAATGTTCGACCTCGACTGCTTTACCGCCGAGTGCCTCGACGCGGTGCGCGCCGATTCCAGCCACAAATCGGTGCGCGAAATCGTCGCCCGCGCGGTCAGCGAGCCCGCCGCCGTCATCGCCGCCCTCGGCGAGCCGAAGCGCGCCGAAGCGACGGCGCTCTATCGCTCGAGCGAACTGACGATCCTCAATGTCGTCTGGGGTCCGAAGATGACGATCATGCCGCACAACCACCTGATGTGGGCGATGATCAGGGTCTATACCGGGCGCGAGGACAACATCTTCTGGCGCCGTGTGCGGGAAGCGCCGCAAGGCCTGATCGAGGCCGCCGGTGCGAAGTCCCTGGGCGAAAAGCATGCCGAGCCGCTCGGGCGCGACATCATTCATTCGGTCACCAATCCGCTCGGACGGCTGACCGGCGCCATCCACGTCTACGGCGGCGATTTCTTCGCGCAGCAGCGCAGCGAGTGGGATCCCGAGACGCTCTTCGAGACCGCTTACGACGTCGACAAGAACATGCGCCTCTTCGCCGAAGCGAACGCCCGCTCGGCCGCCGAGTGAGGCGCGCCGCTACAGCGCGGCGATCGCCTTCACCTCGATCAGGAACGGCTCCTGCACGAGCCGGTCGACGATCAGCAGCGTGTTCGGCGGGTAGGCGCCGCCGGGGAACAGCCGCGGGAATTCGCGCAGCCGCCAGGCGGCGAATTTCGTGATGTCCTGCGAGTGCACGAGATAAGTGGTGAACTCGACGACGTTACCCCAGCCGCCGCCGACAGAGGCGAGCGCGGCGGCGATATTGGCAAAGGCCTGTCCGCATTGAGCGTCGAAATCGCCGGCGCCGACGAAGTTGCCGCTCGCGTCGACCCCGACCTGGCCGGCGATGAAGACGAATTCGCCCGCCTTGACGCGCGCGATCTGCGAATAGGCGCCGAGCGGCTTGCCGAGCGAGGGCGGGCTGAAGATCGAGATTTCGGCGCTCATGGCGCGGCCCGCCGCAGGCCCAGGTCGGCGAGACACGAATCGAGGCTGCCGCCGGGCGGGTAGGCGAGCTTGCCGCCGTGCTCGCGGTCCTCGCAGGCCGCGACGAGGGCGGCGAATTCGACCTTGCTCGGCGGCTTGCCGCTCGCCGTCTCCCAGCCGCCGACCGCCGGCGCCTCGCCGACGGCGGGCGGCGTCGGCGCGCTCTTGCAGGCCGCCAACGCCAGCACGATCAACAGGGCGATCCCTCGCATCTGTCCGTCCCCCCGACGCATTCCGCCGCAGAATATTCGCACAAGAGCTGCGGCGATGGTCGAAGAATCCGCTAGGGCTGGCTCGCCGCAGCGGCGCCGCGCCGGCCGCGCTCTCGGCTGTCGCCGGCCGATTGCGAGCCGACCACGACGGCGGTGCTGATCGCGAGGAACATCGCCGCCGCGACGGCCACGAACACAAGCCGCGGCAGCTGGTGGTCGATCAGCAGGCCGAGGAAGGGCGGGGTGACCGCCGAGCCGAGATCGAGGCCCGAATAGACGAAGCCGAACACCTTGCCGGTCGCCCCAGAGGGCGCCGCGCGGCGCACCAGCATGTCGCGCGAGGGAGTTGTCGTGCCAACGGCGAAGCCGGCCGCCGCGACGCAGAGAACGAGCGGCGGCACCGGCATCGGCAGGAAGCCGATGACGAGGGCGAGGACGCCGGCGCTCGTCAGCCCGATGGCAACGATGATCTCGTGCCGCGCAAAGCGGTCGGCCGCCACCCCGCCGGCAAAGATGCCGGCCGAGGAGCCGATCAGAAATCCGGTCAGCGCCGAATTGGCGACCGCGAACGAGAGCCCCCAAGCGGCGACCAGCGAGGACGGCAGGAACGGCTGCAGCCCCGCGGTGGCGACGGCGAGCAGAAGGTAGTAACCGAAGCAGAGCAGGATCGGGCGCGACAGGATGATCGGCAGCGGCGCCCGCTCGCGCGCCGGCTCCGATCGGCGCTGGCGCGTTCTCCCCTCGGTCTTGAGCGCGGCCCGCTCGACGATCAGGTAGAGCGTCAACGCGAGACCGACGCCGCCGAGGATCGACAAGGCGGCGCGCCAGCCGAAGAGCGAGGTCAGCGCCAGCACGCTGATCGGCGCCGCCACCCAGCCGAAGCTGCCGCCGAGATTGTGCACCCCATAGGCGCGCCCCAATCGGTTGGCGCCGACGCGCGCCGTCATGATTGCGTAATCGGACGGGTGAAAGACGCAGTTGCCGAAGCCGGCGACGACGGCAAGCAGCCCCAAGACCCAGATGTTCGGCGCCAGGCCGTAGAGCGTCACGGCGCTCGCATAAAGGCCGAGCCCGCCGATCAGCACGCGCGTCGCGCCGAGCCGGTCGACGAGCATTCCGGCCGGCGTCTGCATCAACGCCGAGGTCGCGTACATCAGCGTCATGACGACGCCCAATTCGGCGTAATCGACGCCGAACGTGACCTTCAGCAGCGGAAACAGCGAGGGCAGCACGAGCTGGTAGAAATGGCTCATGAAATGCGCCGCGCTGACGAGGCCGATGACCTTGACGTCCTGCGGGCGCGCGGCTGCGGCGGCGGTGCTCATCCTGAGGCTCGCCTCGGCTTAAAACCCGAGTCGCTGCGCGAGGCCGTAGCCGTCCGCGAGCGCGCGCAGTTTCTCCCAGGTCGCGTCCTCGACCTCGATGCCGTTTTTGCGGCGATCCTGTTCGCGCAGATGCTCGATCTCGCCCGGGTAATAGACGCCGGAGGAGCCCTCGGCCGGCTGCGTCGCCTTGAGATACCGGGCGAATTCGCCGACCTCCCGCTTGAACTCGGCGAGCGGGCGGAAGGCCTCGACCTTGAAGACGGCCATGAAGCAGCCGTCATTGTGCCGCCCGCTCGGCTCGACCCCGAAGCCGAGCCCGGTCAGGAGTCCGCACAGGATCTCGACGATGACCGAGAGGCCGTAGCCCTTGTAGCCCTCGCTGCCGCCGACCGGCAGCAACGCGCCGCCTTGCCGCAATTGCCGCGGGTCGGTCGTCGGACGCCCCTCCTTGTCGATGATCCAGCCGGACGGCACCGGCGTGCCGCGGGCGACCGAGAGCGCGATCTTGCCGGCGGCGGCGGCCGAGGTCGCCATGTCGAGATAGAGCGGCCCTTCGAGGTCGGATGGGATGGCGATCGAGAGCGGGTTGGTGCCGAGCCGCGCTTCGCGCCCGCCGAACGGCGCGACGGCCTTTGGCGAGCGGCCGGAATCGGCGGTGATGAGCCCGATCATGCCGGCCTTCGCCGCCATCAGCGTATAGCTCGCGAGCCGGCCGATATGGCCTTGGCGGAACACCGTCGCGGCGGCGACCGAGGATTTTTCGGCCTTCTCGATCGTCGATCGCATGGCCCGCTCGTTTACGACGTAGCCGAAGCCCCAATGGCCGTCGACCACCGTCGTCGTCGGGGTCTCGCGCACTATGACCCACGGCGCGCCGGGCACGATGTGCCCCAGCTTGATGCGCTCGATATAGGTCGGGATCTGGATGACACCGTGCGAATCGTGGCCGGCGAGGTTTGCCGCCACGACGTGCCGCATGACGGTCTCCGCCTCGGCTTTCGGGGTGCCGGCGGCGACGAAGAGCGCGCGGCCGATCTCGCCGAGCCGCTCGGCGCTGATTTTGGGCATTGCCGTTTCCTCCCGCCCCCTCCCATTCCCTCCCCCGCTTGCGGGGGAGGGTTAGGGTGGGGCATAGCAAGCGAAGTAATCTCGCGGGTCAGCCGTCGAGCCGCGACCCGTAGAAGCGCTTCGGGTTGTCGGAGAATATCTTGCGCTTCAATTCGCCCGGGATGTCGTTGCGGTCGGCCAAGGTCGAGACCGCGTCCGGGAAGGTCCCGTCCCAGTGCGGGTAGTCGGAGGCGAACAGGATGTTGTCCTCGGGAAAAAAGTCGGGGACGTAGCGCAGCGTCTTCTCCTCCGGCTCGCAGGAGACGAAGACGCGGCCGCAGGTCATGTATTCCGACGGCTTCGCCTTCAACAACGGGGCGTCGAATTGCCGGAACTCGTACTCCTCGTCCATGTGCTCCATCCAGAACGGCACCCAGCCGATGCCGGCCTCGAGGAAGGCGACGCGCAGATCCTGGTATTTTTCGAGGAGCCCGCTGTAGATGACCGCCGTGCAGGCGATCAGCTGCTCCGGCGCGTGGGAGAGCGTGTGGACCTGAAGAAAATTCTCGAAATGGCACAAGGGGTCGAGGTTGTCGCTGCCGGAAGCGTGAAACGCCACCGGCACCCCCTGGCGCGCGCATTCCTCGTAGAACGGCCAGAAATCGCGGTGCGCCACGTTGCGGCTGCGGTCGAAGGTGTTGATCATGACCCCGACCGCGCCGAGCTTGCCGACGGCCCGCTCCATCTCTTTGATCGCCGCCTTCGTATCGACGTGCAGCGGCACCAGCGCCACGCCCTTCAAGCGCTTGCGGTCGATCGCGCACCAATCGTGCATCCAGTCGTTGTAGGTCTCGCACAGCGCGGTCACATAGTCACGCTCGCGCACGCGCGTCAGGAACAGCCCGCCCGTCGGGAAGATGACCTGCAGGTCGATCCCTTCGAGATCGTTATCGGCGAGGTTTTGCGCTGGGGTCGCGGGCTGCTTGTCGATCTTGCCGTTCTGCTGGCGATCGAAGTTGTCGGATGGGTAGAAATCGCGCCGGTTGCGGTAGGCCTTCGGCAGCCGGTCGCGATAGACGGGCGCGTAATCGACGGCGTGCCCGTCGGCATCGATGATGAACATGCCGTTTTTCATGTGGCGGTCCTCCTTTTCGCTCGACCCATCTTATACCGGCGCGTCCTCGGACGAAGGCTTCAAGAATTCGAAGACGGAAGAAAAATCCCGCCTGCCAAGCCCGTGCGAGGAGGCCATGCGGTAGAGCTGCTGCGCGGCCGGGGCGACGACGACAGGCACGCGCTTCTGCCGAGCCGCATCGACCGCGAGCGCCAGATCCTTCGCCATCAGATCGGTCATGAAGCCCGGCGCGTAGCCGCGGCTCGAGGCGCTGTTCGGCTTGATGCCGGGAACCGGGTGGGCGTGCTCCATGACCCAGGTGGCGCCCGAGGAATTGGCGATGACATCGGTCAGGATCTGCGGGTCGAGACCGTAGGCTTCGCCTATGCGGAAGGCTTCGCTGACGGCGACGAGGGCGCTGCCCGAAATGAGATTGTTGCACAGCTTCGCCACCTCGCCGGTGCCGACCGCGCCGACGTGGATGACGGCGCCGCCCATCGCGGCCAAAGCCGGGCGCGCCTCTTCGAGGTCGCCGGCCGCACCCCCGACCATGATCGCGAGCGTGCCGGCGACCGCGCCGCCGACGCCGCCCGATACGGGCGCGTCGATGAACCTGGCGCCGCGCTCGGCCAAGCGGGCCGCGACGCGCTGCGAGGTCGCGGGGTCGATCGTCGACATGTCGACGGCGAGGCGCCCTTTTGGCGCCCCTTCGATGACGCCGTTCGCTCCGAGATAGGCGGCCTCGACATGCAGCGAGGAGGGCAGCATCGTGACGACGAGATCGCTCTTTTCCGCCGCGTCGGCGGGCGACGAGGCGCGCGCCGCGCCTTTTGCCGCAGCCGCGTCGAGGGCGGCCGGGGCGACGTCGTAGGCGACGACCGCAAAGCCCTTCGCCAGCAGGTTCGACAGCATCGGCAATCCCATCGTGCCGGTTCCGATGAACCCGATCCGCATGCTCGCGCTCCTCTCGCCCGTAAAGGGATTTTCTTGCCAGATCATGCGGGCGCCGGGCATATAAAGAAAGGCAAATCCACGCATTTCACCTTTGCGGAAGAATGGCGATGGCCAAAGCCCTGCTGACCATTTCGAGCCCCAATTACGGATCCTGGTCGCTGCGCGGATGGCTGTTGTGCCGGATGGCCGGGCTGGATCTCGAATTGAAGGTCATGCCGGCCGACGACCCGGCGACGCGCGCCGAACTCTTGCTGCTGTCGCCTTCTTTTCTGGTGCCTCGCCTGGTGCATGACGGCATCCAGGTGTGGGACACTCTCGCGATCGCCGAATACTTGAACGAATTGCGGCCCGAGGCCGGGTTGCTGCCGGCCGACCGGGCGGCCCGGGCGCATTGCCGGGCGGTGTGCGGCGAGATGCATTCGGGCTTCGGCAATTTGCGCTCGGCTTTGCCGATGAACCTCAAGGCGCATCACGCCGGCTTCAAGATCTGGTCCGGCGCACAGGCCGACATCGACCGCATCCTGGCGATCTGGCGCGATTGCTTCGCGCGCTATCGCGGGCCCTTTCTGTTCGGCAGGCTCGGCATGGCCGACGCGATGTACGCGCCGGTCGTGACGCGCTTTTTGAGCTACGATGTGGCGCTTGACACCGCCTCCGCCGCTTATTGCCGGCGGATCATGGAACTGCCGGACATGGCCACCTGGCGCGAGGCGGCATTGCGCGAGCCCGAAGAGGTCGAAGAGCTGGAGGTCGAATTCTGATCGCGCTGAACGGCCGCCGGTATCGGCGGCCCCGGGCGCCGACCGTCATCGTGTGCGCCGACGGCTGCGATCCCGCCTATATCGCGCGCGGGCTCCGGGACGGCATCCTGCCGGCGATCGCGGCGTTTCGCGAACGGGGCTTCGTCGGCGAGGCCGAGGCCGCGATGCCGAGCTTCACCAATCCCAACAATCTCTCGATCGTCACCGGCGCGCCGCCTGCGGTGCACGGCATTTCCGGCAACTATTTTCTCGACCGCGGCAGCGGCGCCGAAATCATGATGACCGACGAGCGCCTGTTGCGCAGCGAGTCGATCCTCGGCCTCATGTCGCAGGCGGGGGTCAAGACGGCGGCGGTCACCGCCAAGGACAAATTGCGCCGCCTGCTCTCGCGCGGTCTCGAAGGGCTTTCCTTTTCCTCGGAGTATGCCGACAGCGCGGCCGAGGCGCTGGTCGGCCGGCCGCGGCCGGACATGTATTCGGCCGATCTCTCGCTCTTCGTGCTCGATGCCGGGTTGCGCCTCATCGAGCGCGGCGCCGCCGACTTGCTCTATCTGTCGCTGTCGGACTACGTGCAGCACGCGCACGGCCCGGGCGAGCCCGAGGCCGACGCCTTTCACCGCGAGATCGATGCGCGGCTCGGGCGCTTCGCCGCGCTCGGCGCCGTCGTCGGGGTCGTCGCCGATCACGGCATGAACGACAAGGCCGGGTCCGACGGCGCGCCCAACATCGTCTTTCTCGAAGATGAGCTTGTCGCCCGCTTCGGCGCGGACGCGGTGCGCGTCATCTGCCCGATCACCGATCCCTTCGTGCGCCATCACGGCGCCCTCGGCTCGTTCGTGCGCGTCTATCTGAAGAATTGCGCCGATCTCGGCGGCCTGATGGCGGCTTCGGCCGCGCTCCCCGGCGTCGCGCTCGTGCTCGAGCGCGCCGAAGCCGCGCGCCGCTTCGAACTGCCGCTCGACCGCGAGGCGGACTTCGTCGTTCTCGGCGATGCGCATACCGTCCTCGGCTCGCGCCGCGAGGCGCACGACCTGTCGGGGCTGGCCGGGCACCGGCTGCGCTCGCATGGCGGGCTCGGCGAAGCGCGCGTCCCCTTCATCCTGTCGCGCCCGCTCGTCCCCGAATACCGCCGGCATGCGGCGAGCGGGTCCTTGCGCAACTTCGATATATTCGACTTCGCGCTGAACGGGCTCGCGGGCTAAATTCCCGGGGCCTCGCGTCCCCTCGAAAAGGAGGCCCGCCCCGTGTATGCCGCTCCGCCCGTCATCGAGACCGAGATCTTCGCCCGCGTCCCCGACGAGTTGCGCGCCAAGGAAAACCCTCGGCTGCAATCGGGCGTCCCGCGCGACTCTTTTCTCGAAGGCCCGTCCTTCGACCGCGACGGCAACCTGTATGTCACCAACATCCCGTACGGGCAGATCTTCCGGGTCGCGCCCGACGGCGCCGTCACCGTCGTCGCGACTTACGAGGGCGAGCCGAACGGCCTCAAGATTCACAAGAACGGCCGCCTCGTCGTCGCCGACCACAAGCTCGGGCTTCTGATGTACGACGTGGCGGCGAACCGCCTCCAGATGCTCGTCGACCGGCCGCGCCACGAGCGCTTCAAGGGGTTGAACGACCTCGTCTTCGCGAAATCGGGCGACCTCTATTTCACCGACCAGGGCGAGAGCGGCATGCACGATCCCTCCGGCCGCCTGTGGCGCTTGAAGCAGAACGGCGGCCTCGACCTCTTGCTCGACAATGTGCCGAGCCCCAACGGCCTCGTGCTGACGCCGGACGAGAGCATCCTCTATCTCGCGGTGACGCGGGCGAACGCGGTGTGGCGGGTGCCGCTCCATCCCGACGGCCTAATCGGCCGGGTCGGCATGTTCATCCAGATGTCCGGCGGCACCGGCCCCGACGGCATGGCGATCGACGAAGAGGGCAATCTCGCGGTGTGCCATGTCGGCATGGGTTCGGTGTGGCTGTTCAGCCGGCTGGGCCGGCCGCTCGCCGAGATCCGCTCCTGCGCCGGGCTTCTCACCACCAACGCTGCCTATGGCGGGCACGAGCGCAAGACCCTCTACATCACCGAAAGCGAAACCGGCTCGATCCTCAAGGCGGATCTCTCGATTGCCGGCAAGCCGATGTATTCGCACCTGGACTGACCGCGCGATGAACGACGCGATCGCGCTTGCCGAGGGGCTCGATTTCGGCGCCATCGGCGAGCCCGTCAAGCGCCGCGAGGACCGGCGCCTCTTAACCGGCCGCGGCCGCTTCACCGACGATTTCAGCCGGCCGGGACAAGCCTATGCGGCGATCGTGCGCTCGCCCTATCCGCATGCCCGCATCCTCTCGGTCGATGCGGCCCGGGCGCGGGCGCTGCCGGGCGTTCTCGGGGTTTTCACCGGCGCCGATTGCGCGGCCGATCGATTGGCGCCGCTTGGGCACAGCCCGGTCCCTTCGACCCGCTTCGACATGAGGCTGACGGGTCCCGGCGGCGGCCCGATTTTTTTTGGGCCGCATCCTTTGTTGCCGGCCGACCGCGTGCGGCACGTCGGCGAGGCGGTCGCGATGGTCGTCGGCGAGAGCCTCGGCGTGGCGCTCGACGGCGCCGAGGCGGTCGAAGTCGCCTATGAGGAGCTGGCCCATGTCCGCGACATCGCGGCGGCGCTCGCCGCGGGCGCGCCGGCGGTGTGGGACGAAGTCCCGGACAACGTCCTCGTCGATACCTCCTTCGGCGACGCGGCGGCGGCCGAGCGCGCCTTTGCCGCCGCCGACCATGTGATCGAGCGCAGCTTTCACGTCGGCCGGGTGACGGGCGTTACGATGGAGCCGCGCGGGGCGCTCGCCGAATACGACGCCGCGAGCGGCCGCTATACGCTGTGGGCGGGCAGCGGCGGGGCGGTACGTCAGAAGGTCGAGCTCGCCGCCGTCCTCGGCATCGCGCCCGAAAGGCTGCGCGTCCTTTCATTCGAAGTCGGCGGCAATTTCGGCACCCGCAACCGCGTCTATGTCGAGTTCGGGCTCGTCCTCTGGGCGGCGAAGAAGCTCGCTCGGCCGGTCAAATACACCGCGACCCGCTCGGAGGCGCTCCTCTCCGATTACCAGGGCCGCGATCTCCTGACGAAAGTCGCGCTCGCCGTTTCCGCTGACGGCCGCTTTCTCGCGCTCAAGGCCGAGAACACCAGCAACGTCGGCTGCCGTTGCGTCTCGCTGTCGCCGCTCAGCAAAGGTTCGGGGCTCGTCACCGGTTCCTACGACATCGCGGCGGCGAGCCTGCGCTCGCGCGCCGTTTTCACCAACACGATGCCGACCAATGCCTATCGCAGCTCCGGCCGGCCCGAGGTCACATACGCGATCGAGCGGCTCGTCGATATCGCCGCCGCCGAGCTCGGCTTCGACCGCATCGAATTGCGCCGCCGGAACCTCGTCCGCCCACAGCAGATGCCTTACCGCAACGCCGTCGGCATGACCTACGACAGCGGCGAATACGAGGCCAATCTGGACCGCGCCTTACGGCTTGCCGATTGGGACGGGTTCGCCCGGCGCCGCGACGCGGCGGCAGCCCGCGGCCGGCTCCTGGGGCGCGGCTTTGCCCATTACGTCGAATCCTCGATCGGCGCGCCGCGCGAGCGAACAAAGATCACGGTCGGTCCGCATGGCCGGGTCGAGATCGTCATCGGCACGCAGCCGAACGGGCAGGGGCACGAGACGAGCTTTGCCCAGGTCGCGGGCGCGCTGCTCGGGCTCCCGCCCGAGCGCATCGACCTTGTAACCGGCGACACCGATGTCGTGACGGCGGGCGGCGGCTCGCATTCCGGCCGTTCGATGCGGCACGCCGCGACGCTCTTCGCGAAAGCCGCGCCGGCGCTCATTGCCGAGGGGAAGAAGCTGGCGGCCCGCATCCTCGAGACGGAGGCGGCCGCGGTCGAATTCGCGGATGGCCGCTTCGCCGCGCCCTTGCGCAACCGCAGCTTCGATTTCCTCGAACTGGCGGCGGAAGCGTCGCGGCTCGGCCTCGCCGACGGCATCGCGACCGTTGCCGACAACGAGATGCACGACCCCGTCTTTCCGAATGGCGCCGTTGCCTGCGAGGCGGAGATCGACCCCGAGACGGGGGCGCTCGCGCTCACGCGCTACGCCGCGATCGACGACGTCGGGCGCTGCATCAACCCGCTGATCGTGCACGGACAGACGCATGGCGCGGCGGCGCAGGGTTTGGGGCAGGCGATGTCCGAGGCCTGCGTGCTCGACCCTTCGGGCCAGCCGCTTTCGGGCTCGCTCTTGGACTATGCGATCCCGCGCGCCGACGAGCTGCCGGCGTTTTCGACCGAGATCGTCGAGGTCCTGTCGCCGACCAACCCGTTCGGCATCAAGGCGGGCGGCGAGGGCGGCACGACGCCGGCGCCCGCGGTCCTCGTCAGCGCCATCCTTGATGCGCTCCGCCCCCTCGGCGTCACCGACATCGCGATGCCGGCGACGCCCTTCGCGATCTGGCAGGCGATCCGGGACAGGGCAGCTTAGGACGGAAGGGCGCGAGATTGCTTCGTCGCTCCGCTCCTCGCAATGACGGCTGCTTTCAGTGTCATTGCGAGCGAAGCGAAGCAATCTCAGTGGCGCGCGCTCGCATCATTGGCTTGCCCACAAACCGGCGAACTGCGTCGCGACGACCTCCTCGTAGGAGGGGTTGCCCTTGAGGATGCCGAGGTCGCGCGCGAAGGCGTTCATGCCGGCGACGAAGTCGCGGCCGATCGCAGCGTCGTAGTAGGGCAGGTCGCGCCGCACGATGTCGGCGATGAGGGCCGCTTCCTCCTCCGGGAAGAGCCGCTTGCCGACCTCGGTCGCGCGCGCGATGTTCGCCTTCAATGCCCGTTGTGTTTTGACGAGGGCGCGCACCGCCGCGGCGGCGACATCCGGCCGCGCCTCGATTAGCCGATCGGCCGCGGCGAGCGAGGACATCGTGTAGTTGAAGGCGGCTTTCGGTCCGTCGCCGCGACGCACGTCGAGGACGATCGTGCCGACGCCGCGCCTGACCGCGACCTCGGTCCCCATGCCGTTCGCCCAGAACCCGTCGATCTTCTTCTCTTCGAGCGCCTTCGCCGCGCTGACCCCGAAATTGGGGATGTTGCCTGTCACGCCCGGCACCGGCGCGATCGTCACCTCGTCGCGCACGAGATCGATCCCGGCCTCGGCGAGGAGCCGCCGCAGCCCCATCTCGACCCACGGCGCCGCCCCGATCCGCCGGCCGCGCACCGCCGCGAGCTCGCCGCGCTTCGCGCCCAGATCGCGGTGCAGCACGAGAAACCAGTACATGCCCTGCGCCTGCGCGCCGAGGAGCTTCGCGCCCTGCCACTCGGGGAAGGCGGCGAGCGCCGAATGCGCCGAGCCGCCGACGAAATCGATCTCGCCCGCGGCGAGCGCCTGATAGGCGCGATCGACCGGAAAAATGAATTCGAGCGCGACATCGAGCCCTTCCTCTTTGAAGAAGCCCAATTCAACCGCCGCCACCGCCGGGAAATAGGAGTTCGAGATCAGGTCGGGCACCGCCAGCTTCATCGCCGCCTCCCATTCGATGCGCAATGTTACCCGATTGCCCGTGGCGCAATAAACTGAAAAATAATGTAATAATCGAAAATATCCCAAATATTCACGTTGAAATTTGCCCGGCGTTCCCGATATGAGGCTGCGACAGGCTTTTCGGCGGGAGAGCGGGATGAGCGACGGCGGCGCGCATATCGACTGGCGGGAGAACGGCGTCAAGGTCATCTCCGGCGACCGGCTCGACGCCAACACCGCGCAGACCCCCGGCATGGAGCGCGCCGCGGCCATCAACCTTGCCCGCGTCGGCGCGCAGAAACTGTGGGCCGGCACCGTCAAGATCCACGCCAACGCCAAGACCGGCGCGCACCATCACGGGGCGCTCGAAAGCGTCATCTACATCGTCCGCGGCCGGGCGCGGATGCGCTGGGGCGAGCATCTCGAATTCGTCGCCGAGGCGGGCCCGGGCGACTTCATCTATGTCCCCCCCTATGTGCCGCACCAGGAGATCAACGCCTCGACCGACGAGCCGCTCGAATGCGTGCTGGTGCGCAGCGACAACGAGGCGGTCGTCGTCAATCTTGACATCGAGCCCGTCGAACGGCCGCAGGAAGTGCGCTGGATCGACCCGATCCACAAGCACGCCTAATTAAAATTCCCCAACGAGACAGTGAGGCAGCGAGGAAAAGTTGTCGTCCCGGCGAAGGCCGGGACCCAGCGCTGCCGTGGATATCGGCCTTCGCTGGTATGACGATAGAACATCTCACTGTCTCACTGCCTCTGTGGTGAATATCCTTCCGCAGAAACCGCGCGGAGGATGGGATGAGTGCGGGAAAGACGACGGTCACTCTCGGGACGGCGACGCCGGGTGGCGGCTTCCCTCTTTATGGCGGCGTGGTTGCCGAGACGATTGCCGAAGTCGATCCGTCGCTGCCGGTCGAGACGAAGAACACCAAGGGCAGCACCGAGAACGTGCCGCTGCTCGAGGCGGGCGCCCTCGACATTGCGCTGGTGCAGGGCGAGGTCGCCTACCCGGCGCTGCTCGGCATCGGTCGGCCGGCCTCGAGCTTGAAGATCCTGTGGGCGATGTATTCGACCGCCGGCATGTTCGTCGTGCGCGTCGACGGCCCTTATCGCCGGATCGCCGACCTCGTCGGCAAGCGCGTCGCTTTCGGCGCCAGAGGCTCGGGACTCGTCATCCTGTCGCGCTTTGTCCTCGACGGGCTCGGGCTCGACCAGGACCGCGATTTCGACGCCGTCTATCTCGATCGCGCCGGCGACGGGCCGGCGATGGTCATCGACGGACGGGCGGCGGCGTTGTGGGGCGGCGGCATCGGCTGGCCCGGCTTTACGGCGGTCGCGCAGGCGCCGGGCGGCGCCCGCTTCATCGCCCCCGACGCGGCAGAGCGCGCGTCCATCCGGCAGAAATATTCGTTCCTGAAGGAGCTGACCGTCGCCGCCGGCGGCTATCCCGGCCAGGACGCGGCGATCCAATCGGTCGGCTCGTGGAGCTATATCCTGGCTAAGCCGGGGCTCGCCGACGACCTCGCCTATCGCCTCGGCCGCGCCTTGCACAAGGGCGAGGCGCGGCTCGCCGCGCGGCTGGCGCAGGCGCGCGAATCGACCGCCGCGAACACGCTCGCCGCCGCGCCCGAGCCGCGGCTCATTCATCCCGGTGTCTTGCGCTATCTTCGGGAAATCGGCCTAATCGCCGCCTGAGAGGATTTCGGAGTGCCCGAATGGCGGGTTTCTGCGACCCGATCGAGGGGACGAGCGCGTGGGTCGGCGGCGAGATCGGCCCCGCCGATTACCGCGTGCCGCTGACGAGCGCCTGCCGCGACGAGATTCTGCGCCTCGCCGAGGAATTGCGCGCTTTCCCGCTGCCGACGATCGTCCGCGATCCGGCCCAATTCGAGCTGCCGCTCTGCCGCTCGATGATGCGCGAGGTGCGCCGGATCCTCGACGAGGGCGTCAGGTTCGCGGTGGCGGGGCCGCTGCCGCTCGGCGAATTGGGGGCCGAGGCGGCGACGCAGATCTATTGGCTGCTCGCCGGCATGCTCGCCCGCCCGGTCGCGCAAAAGCTCGACGGCACTCTCGTCTACGATGTCGAGGACACCGGGCGAGAGGCGCTGCCCGGATCGGGCGTGCGCCCCGACAAAACCAACATCGAGATCCGCTTTCATAACGACAACGCCTACAACAATATGCCGCCCGACTATGTCGGGCTGCTGGCGATCCGCGCCGCGGCCGCCGGCGGCAGGAGCCGCGTCGTCAGCTTTCACACGGCGCACAATCGCTTCGCCGCCCGTCACCCGGAATTGCTGCCGCGCTTCTACGAGCCTTTCTGGTTCGACCGGCAGCGCGAGTTTTTCCCCGGCGAAAGCCCGGTCTTCGCCGCCCCCGTCTTTGAGCGTGCGGGCGAGTTGAAGGCGCGGTTCAGCGCGCATCAGATCAGGGGCGGCTACGCGCTCAAGGGAGAGCCGATCGACAACCGCGGGGCCGCCGCGGTCGAGGCGCTGCTGCGGCTCTTCGAGGAAGAAGATCTGGCAGTCGATTTCGACCTGGAGCCCGGCGAGATGCAATTCGTCGACAACCGTGCGGTCGGCCACAGCCGCACCGCCTTCGTCGACGATCCCGACCCTTTGCGGCGGCGGCGCCTCGTGCGCCTCTGGCTGCGCGATCATGGCCGGCGCGCCTATCCCGGCTAGGGCGGCGCTCGCCGGCCTCTTCCTGCTGCTGCCGGCCGCCGCGGCGGCGCAGCCTTTGCCGGCGCGCGAGGGGACCTGCGTCTATACCCGGATCGCCCGCCTCGAACAGCGGCTGCAGGAGGGTGAGAACGGCCCCTTCGTCCGGGGCTCGGGATCGGCGGTCGTCTTCGCCGATCGCGGCTATCAGGTCTCCTACGACGAGGTGCCGGCGGTCGAGCGTTCGCGCACCGGCGACCCGGTTCTCTTGTGCCTCGTCCGCATTCCGCATCCTTGCCCGCCGGGCGACGCGCGTGGGCGCTGGTACACGACGACCAATCTGCGCACGATGGAATCCTGGACGATGATGGATTCCGAACACTCCTGTGGGGGAGCATGAGCGCCGCCGCCAATATCGACATCGCCGCCGCCCTTGCTGAGGCGCAAGAGCGCTACCGCGCGCGCAACCCGCAGAGCCTTGCGCTGCACCACGCCGCGGAAGCCGTCATGCCGGGCGGCAACACGCGCTCCTCGCTGTTCGTCGAGCCGTTCCCGCTCGCGATGGTGAAAGGCGAGGGCGCGCATCTCTGGGACGCCGACGGCCACGAATACGCCGATTTCCTCTCCGAGTTCACCGCCGGGCTCTACGGCCATTCGCACCCCACGATCCGCCGCGCCATCGAGGAGGCACTGTCGCTCGGGCTCAATTTCGGCGCCCATAACCGGCTCGAGGCGCAATTCGCGGCGGCACTGTGCGCGCGCTTTCCTTCGCTCGAGCTGGTGCGCTTCACCAATTCCGGCACCGAAGCCAATCTGATGGCGCTGTCGGCGGCGCGCGCCATCACCGGGCGCTCCAAGATCCTCGTCTTTTCGGGCGGCTATCACGGCGGCGTCTTCTATTTCCGCGGCAAGCCGAACGCGATCAACGCGCCGTTCGATTTCCTCCTCGCGCGCTACAATGATTTCGCCGATGTCGAGGCGACAACGGCCCCGCACCGCGCCGATCTCGCGGCGATCATCATCGAGCCGATGCTGGGCGGCGGCGGCTGCATCCCGGCCGAGCGCGAGTTCCTCGCTGGATTGCGCCGGCTCGCCGACGAGACGGGGGCGGTCCTGATCTTCGACGAAGTCATGACCTCGCGCCTCGCCCCGGGCGGCCTGCAGGAGGTGTTGGGCGTCCTCCCCGACCTGACGACGCTCGGCAAATATTTGGGCGGCGGCATGAGCTTCGGCGCCTTCGGCGGCCGCGCCTCGCTGATGGAACGCTTCGATCCGCGCCGGCCGGACGCGCTGCAGCATGCCGGCACATTCAACAACAACGTCCTGACGATGGCGGCCGGGCTCGCCGGCGTGACCGAGGTCTATACGCCCGAGCGCGCCCGCGCCCTCAACGAGTGGGGCGACGGGCTGATCGGCAGGCTCAACGCGCTCGCACGTCGGCGCGGCCTCGACATGCAGTTCACCGGCCGCGGCTCGATGTTCTCCGTGCACATGACCGCCCAGCCGATCCGGTCGGCCGAAGATGCAGGCCGCGGCGAGGCGCGGCTGCGCGACCTCTTCTATTTTGATCTGTTGGAGCGCGGCGTCTGGTTTGCGAAGCGCGGCATGTTCGCGCTCTCGATCGCGCTCGACGAGAAGGACGGCGACCGGTTCCTCGCCGCGGTCGAGGAGTTCGCCGAGAGCCGCGCGCCGCTCTTCCCGCGTGCCGCCGCCTGAGCGGTCAGCGCATCGGCGGATGGGGCTTGCCGAGCGCCCGCGGCGGCCGGGCGGCGCCGGCGAAGCCTGCCAGCACCACGACCGTCACGACATAGGGCAGCGCCTCGATCAGCTCGACCGGCAACGCCCCGAATCCGGGCAGCGCCAGCCCTTCGAGCCGGGTTGCGAGCGCGTCCGCGGCGGCGAAGAAGAGACAGGCGGCGAGCACCGGCCACGGCCGCCATTTGCCGAAGATCAGCGCCGCCAGCGCGAGATAACCCCGCCCCGCGCTCATGCCGCGCAGGAAGCCGTTGCCCATCGCCATCGATAGAGCGGCGCCGCCGATGCCGCACAAGGCGCCGCCGAGCGCCAGCGCGCCCCAGCGCAACCCTTTGACCGAGATGCCGGCCGCAGCGATCGCCTCGGGGCTTTCGCCGACGGCTCGCAGCCGCAAGCCCCAGCGCGTGCGGGCGAGGATGAAGGCGGTCGCCGGCACGGCGAGCCAGGCGAGATAGACGGGCAGGCTCTGTCCGCTCAAGACGTCGTGATAGACGGGACCCAGCACCGGCACCCCCTGCAGCGCGCCGGCAAAGGGCAGCGCGATCGGGGCAAAGCGCGCGCCGGCGGCGAGGGGCGGCGTGGCGCCGCCCTGGTGAAACCAGGCGGAGGCGAGGCTCGGCGCGGCGCCTGCCGCGACGAGGTTGAGCGCCATCCCCGAGACGATCTGGTCGCCGCCGAGCGCAATCCCGGCCCAGCCGTGCAGCAGCGACAGCAGCATGCCGGCGGCGACCGCCGCCGTCAGGCCGGCCGCCGCCGAGCCGCTGAGCGCGGCGACCGCAGCGCCCGCGAAGGCGCCGAAGAGCAGCTTTCCTTCGAGCCCGATATCGACGACGCCCGAGCGCTCGGCGTAAAGCCCGGCGAATGCCGCGAGGATCAGCGGCGCGGCGAGCCGCGCTGTCGAGCCGAAGAGCGCGACGAGGAAGAGCCCGGCCCCGCTCATCCCCGCGTCGTCCGAAACAGCTTGGTGAAATGCCGGCGCACGGCGCCGTCGAGCGCGCCGCAGACAAAGATGACGACGCCCTCGGCGAGGATCACCGCGTCGCGCGTGACGGCCGGCATCGTGAAGGAAAGCTCAGCCCCGCCCTGCGCGAGCGCGCCGAACAGGAGGGCCGCGAAGACGATGCCGAGCGCCCGGCCGCGCCCCATCAGCGCGACCGCGATGCCGGTGAAGCCGGCGCCGGCGGTAAAGCCGAGCACGAGCCGATGCTGCGCCCCGAACAGTTCGTTGAGCGCGATGAGCCCGGCAAAGGCGCCGCCGAGAGAGACCGATACGACCGTCGTCCGCACCAGGCTGATCCCCGCGGTACGCGCCGCGACCGGGTTCAGCCCCGCGGCGCGGATCTCGTAGCCGAGCGGCGTGCGGCGCAGCAGCAGGGCGTAAAGGAGCGCGGCGCCGGCCGCCAGGAGCACCGTCGGGTTGAGCGGCGCGCTGCCGGCGTCGAGCCCGTGCGCGGCCGCCCAATCGGCGAGCGTCGGCAGCCACAGCGGGCGGGCGAAGGCACGGGTTTCGAGCGCGCTCTGCCCGGGCGCGATCAGTACATGCGCGATGAGCCAGGTCGAGAGCGCCGCCGCGATGAAGTTGAACATGATCGTCGTGACGACGAGATGGCTGCCGCGCCGCGCCTGCAAAAACGCCGGGACGAAGGCCCAGCCGGCGCCGAAAACGGCGGCGGCCGCGGTTGCGGCGGCGAGCGCGAGCGGCGCCGGCAGCCCCTGCAGCGCGAAGGCGGCGAGCGCCGCCCCGAGCCCGCCGAGCGCCGCCTGGCCTTCGCCGCCGATGTTGAAGAGCCCGGCCTGGAACGGCAATGCCACCGCGAGCCCGGCGAAGACGTAGTCGGTCGCGTAAAAGAGCGTGTAGCCGAGCCCTTCGAGGCTGCCGAGCGAGCCTTTGACGAGAATGCCGAGGGCCGATGCGGGCGACTGCCCGATGCTCGCGACGAGCAGCGCGACGGCGGCGAGCGCGGCGGCGAGACTCGCCGCCGGAATCGCGAGCGGCGCCACCGCCGCGCCGAGAAGTCGCGCCGTTCTCAGCCGCCGCCCGTCAGGCGATAGCGCGCCTCGATCCCGGGCGGCCCGTCCGCTTCGACGACGCCGCGGCCGTGAAGATCGAGCAGATGCGCGAAGACCGACCGGCCGGCGGCGCGGCGCAACCCCGGCTGCAGCCCGACATAGAGCCGCTCGACGATTGCGTCGATATCGCCGATGCCGTCGCGCAGGCAGTCGCGGATGCCCGCTTCGCGCTCGCGGCGATGCGCGATGAAGGCCCGCACATGCGCCTTCGGCTCGGTGATCGCCGGCCCGTGCGTCGGCCAATAAACTCCGTCGGCGCGGCCCAAGAGCTTGTCGAGCGACGCCATATAGGCCGCCATGTCGCCGTCGGGCGGCACGATGACGCTCGTCGACCAGCCCATCACATGGTCGCCGCTGAAGAGGATGCCCGTGCCTGCGAGCGCGAAGCACAGATGGTTCGAGGTGTGGCCGGGCGTGTGCACCGCTTCGAACTCCCAGCCCCTACCCCTGATGCGCTCGCCGTCCGCAATCCTCACGTCCGGAACGAAATCCCAGTCGCCGCCTTCCTCGATCTGCTGCGCTTCGCCGCGTCGGCCTCCGGCATGCGGTCCGAAACCACAGGTCGGAGCTCCGGTCGCCTCTTTCAGCGCCTGCGCCGCCGGCGAATGGTCGCGGTGCGTGTGGGTGACGAGGATGTGGGTGACGCGGTCGCGGCCGAGCCCCGACAGCAGCGCCTCGACATGCTCGGAGAGATCGGGGCCGGGGTCGATGACCGCGACCTCGCCGTCGCCGACGACATAGGTGCCGGTGCCCTTGAAGGTGAAGGGGCTCGGGTTCTTCGCAACGATGCGGCGCAGACCTGGCGCGACCCTTTCGAGCCGGCCGTATTCGAACGAGAACTCGCGCAGAAACGGGATTTCGGTCGCCATGGCGGCGAGAGATTACACGATCTTGCCGCGCCGCCGATGTTTCTTTGCCCCGGTTTCAGTCAAGATCGGCGCGGCTATGGGAGGATCGCGGCGATGAAGATCAAATTCGACATCGATTGCTCGCCCGAGGAGGCGCGCGCCTTTTTCGGCCTGCCGGACGTGAAGCCGTTGCAGGAGAAGCTGATGAACGAGGTCGAAGGGCGGCTCTCGGCGGCGTTGAAGGCGATGGACCCGGCCGAAATGATCAAGACCTGGCTGCCGGCGACGCTGAAGGGCTTCGGCGAGCTGCAGGATTTCTTTCTCGCCCAGATGCGCGAGGCCGGCCGACCGAAGAAATGACGAGTACCGTCACCCCCGCTCGCGCGGGAACGACGACAAATTCAGAAATGCGTCCAGCCCTCGGCGGCGAGCGGCAGCATCCGTCCCCGCTCGTCGCGCACCGTGACGGCGGGCTCCGGCGCCGCAACCATCTCGCCGATTGCGGTAATCGGCACGCCCGTCTCGGCGGCGAGGCGGGCGAGGTTCGCCGCCGCGCTTTTCGGCGCCGTGAAGAGGATCTCGTAATCGTCGCCGCCGGAGAGCGCCGCGGCGAACAGTTCAGGCTTGGCTCCGATCGCCTCGCGCGCCGCCGGCGACAGCGGCACCCGCGCCGCGCCGACCTCGGCGGCGAGGCCGCACACCTCGCACAGATGCCGCAAATCGGCGACGAGCCCGTCGGATACGTCGAGCCCCGCAGTCGCGATCCCGACGAGGCGCGGGCCGAGCGCGACGCGGGGCTGCGGCAGGCGGTAGCGCGCGCCGAGAAAGCCGGCGGCACCCGGGGACAGATCCGGCAGGTCGCCGCGCAAAGCGAAGAGCCCGAGCGCCGCGTCGCCGATCGTGCCGGTGACGAAGATATTGTCGCCCGGCCGCGCGCCGCCGCGCCGGATCGTCCGCCCGAGCGCGATCTCGCCCAATGCCATGACGGCGATCGTCGCGGGCCCCGGCGTCTTGTCGGTGTCGCCGCCGACCAGATGGATGCCGTATTCCGCCTGGTCCGCTTCGAGTCCGCGCGCGAAGCCGGCGATCCAGGCCTCGTCGATGCTGTCGGGGAGGATCAGGTCAAGCAGATAGACGAGCGGCCGCGCGCCCTTCGCCGCGAGATCGGAGAGGTTGACGCGCAGCGCCTTCTTCGCGACCAGATCGGGCGGGTCGTCGGCGAAGAAATGCACGCCCGCAACGACCGCATCGGTCTTGACGACGAGTTCGCAGCCCGGCGAGGGGGCGATCGTCGCGACATCGTCGAGCAGTCCCCAGGCGCCCGGGTGCCCGCGCGACAGCGGCGCGAAATAGCGGGCGATCAGTTCGAACTCGCCCAGCCGTCTGCTTGCCGGCCGCGGCATCTGATCTAAATCGTCGTTCCCGCGAAAGCGGGAACCCAGGGCAAGCGACGCGCCGCTGCCCTGGACCCCCGCTTGCGCGGGGGCGACGAGAGGATGCATCGGGGCGATCGATTCACGCTACCGCCGCGGCTCGCGCGAGAGGCCCTCGGCGGCGAGCGCGTCGAGGTAGGCGCGCCAGCGCAGCGGCTGTTCTATCCCCAGCTCGTAGAGATAATTCCAGGAATAGATGCCGGTATCGTGCAAATCGTCGAAGAGGATGCGCACCGCGTAATTGCCGACCGCCTCGAGGCTCATGATGCCGACATGGGCGCGCCCGTGCACCACCACCTTCTGCCCGGGCCCATGCCCCTGCACCTCGGCCGAGGGGCTCTCGACGCGCAGATATTCGGCCGGGAGGCTGAAGCGCCGGCCGTCGTCGAAGCTGATTTCAAGCAGCTTTTCCGCGCGCTTCAGGCGCAGCTCGGTCGGCCAGGGGTTGCTTGACGGCCGCCCGCTCACGGCTGCGGCAACCGCTTTGGTCCCTCGTCCTCGCGCAGGTGCCGCGCCTCTTCGACCAGCATGATCGGGATGCCGTCGCGGATCGGGTAGGCGAGCCCCGCTTCCTCGCTGATCAGCTCCTGTGCCGCGCGGTCGTAGCGCAGCGGCGCCTTGGTCAGCGGGCAGACGAGGATTTCGAGGAGTTTCGGGTCGATTTCCGCTTGCCCTTCCATGAGGCTCCTCCCTCAGTGGCGCGCCGCTCCGCCGCCCTCGCTTGCGGGCGCCTGCGCCGCCATTTCGACGATCGCCGTCAACAGCCGCGCGCGTTCGGAAAAATCGGCCGCCTCGAGCAGCGCCTGTTTCTCGCTCGGCTCGAACGGGCACATCATCGCCAGCGTCGTGACAAGGCGCTCGCCGGGCGCGGTGCGCAGCGCCTCCCAATCGGCCGCCAGCTGCTGTTGCTTGAAATAGGCGCCGAGGCCGCGCATCAGCCGGTCGCGGTCGAAGGACGGCGACTCGCCCGCTTCCGCCGCATCGTCGGCGAACGGCGTCCAATCCGCGACGACGCGGCGATAGCCGTCGAGCAGCGGCAGCTCGCGCGTGACGCGAAACCGCGACATCCCGGTCAGCGTGATCAGATAGCGCCCGTCGTCGGTCTCGGCGAAGGAGGTGATGCGGCCGGCGCAGCCGGTCGGGTAGACGGGCGGGTTGCGGCTCTTATCGGCGGGATCGCTCGGCTGCATCATGCCGATCAGGCGCTCGCCCTTCAGCGCGTCGCGGGTCATCGCCAGATAGCGCGGCTCGAAGATGTTGAGCGGCAGCCGGCCGCGCGGCAGCAGCAGCACGCCGACGAGCGGGAATATCGGGACGATCTCGGGAAACGGGCCGGCTTGGCGCGGAGCGCTCATCCCGCCTTGGTCCTCAGGAGAACATCAGCGCCGAGAGCCGGCGCCGCGCGTTTTGCGTCAGGGGGTCGGTCGGGCCCATCGCCTCGAAGAACTTGACGAGCTGCTTGCGCGCCGCCTGCTCGTTCCACTCGCGGTCGCGCTTGAAGAGAGCGAGCAGCTCGTCGATCGCGGCCTCGCGCTCGCCGCTGCCGAATAGCGCCGTCGCCAGCTCGAAGCGCGCCTCGTGGTCGTCGGGGTTTTGCGCCAGGCGAGCCCGCAATTTGCCGGCCCCGGCGATCGATTTCTGCGCCGATTCGGCGAGTTCGAGCGCGGCCCGAGCCGCCACGACATCGGCGTGTCCGGCATTCTCCTTCGACACCCGGTCGAGTGCGGCGCCCGCCTTCGCGAGGTCGCCCTGGGCGATGAGCGCCCGCGCCAGCCCGGCCGCCGCTTCGACGCTGCCGGGATCGTGCTGCAGGATCTGGCCGAAAAGCGCCGCCGCGCTGCCGGCGTCGCCCGAGGCGAGCGCCTCCTTCGCCATCGTCATCGCCTCGGCGATCGGCGAGGCGGCGCCGCGGCCGCCCCCGAGCCGCTCGACGAACTGCTTCACCTGGCTTTCCGGCAGCGCCCCGACGAAGCCGTCGACCGGCCGGCCTTCGTGAAAGGCATAGACCGCCGGGATCGACTGGATGCGCATCTGCTGCGCGATCTCGGGGCTCTCGTCGATATTGACCTTGACGAGGCGCACCGCGCCGTTCGCCGCGCGCACGGCCTTTTCGAGGATCGGGCCCAGCTGCTTGCAGGGGCCGCACCACGGCGCCCAGAAATCGACGATGACGGGAGCCTCGAACGAACCGTCGACGACCTCGGCCATGAAGGTCGCGGTCGTCACGTCCTTGACGGAGGCGGCGGCGCCGGCGCCGCCGCCGATCAAAGCTTCGTTCGCCATCGTTCTCCTCTCTCGATACCCGCCACAACATGGCGGCACAGGGCGCCGATGACAAGCATCCTGCGGGGCCGGCCCGCTATCTCGGGCTGGCGGAGACCGTGACGGCGGCGGGCGGCGAGGCGATGCCGTTGGCGACGGCCGCGAGCTGGGCGGCGCCGGTTTCCATCGCCGGCACGACAAAGGAGAGCGAGGAGGCGATGCCGGGTTTGATCGATGCTGTGGCGAAGCCGAAGCTGCGCGCGTAGAACACGTGGCCGGTCCCCTCGTTGGTGATCCGCACCAGCGGATAGTTGGTCGCGGCCTGCTGATCGTCACCATATGCCGCGCCTTGCGAGAGGCCGTTCAGTTGCGTGCCCTTGAGCTTGTAGGTTCCGCCGATGGCGAGGCCGGTCGGGTGGCGGGCGGCGATCGATGGCGTCCAGGCGGGGTTCGGGCCGCTTGTCGGCGTGTAGTACCAGACCGTCGAGCCATCGGTTTCGAGCGCCATGATCTGGCCCGTCGGCAATACCAGCAAATTCCATTGGAACGACGTAAAGGCGCCGGCGTCGCTCGGGTCCGCGGTCTGCGCGATCGTATTGTCGGCGCCGCTCAGCTCAAAGAAATGCGTCGGGTTCGAGAAGGTCTCGGCGTTGGGGCTGGCGGCGAACAGGATGTCGCCATTGGGCTCCAACGCCGCCGGCGCGTCGGCGAGGGTGTAGTTTTGCCCGCCGACGGCAGGAATGTCTGGCCCGGCGGACCAGCTGAAGCTGGCGGTGTCGAAAATCGCGCTGTACGTCACGACGGTCACCGCGCCGTCGTCGCAGGAAGGATTGACGCCGCCGCCGACCGGGTCGTTGCACGTCGTGCCGCCGAAGGCGACGACGGTGCCGTCGGGGCGCAATATCTGCGGCCCCATCTCGTAGCTTGGCGTGCCGCTCGGATTGGCGCAGTCGGCGAGCTGCGCCGGCGTGTCGCCGGCGCTGCTCCAGGCATGGGCGGCCGGTCCATAGGCTTCCGTGTTCCGCCCGCAGCCGCGTCTGCCGACATAGGCGTCGACGGTCAAAAGCCCACCGCTCGGCAGCAAGGTCCAACCTTCCTCGTCATAGGAATCGAATTTGCCGCTGCCGGTCGCCTGCCACGCCCTCGATTTGCGCACCGCCGCCAACCGCCCGCTGTCGCAGCAATCGGCCTGCATGTAGATACGGTTGGCGAGCACGGTCGCGGGCGCGTCACCGATCGTGTTCCAGCCGGCCGGCGGGGCGACCGAAGCCCAGGAATCGGTCCGCGGATCCCAGATCGCGCCGCGCGCGTTCTTCAATGCCACCTCGTTGCAATTCAAGCCCTTGGCGTTGTACTCGCCGCCCTCGATCCTGACCTTGCCGCTGGGCAGCACTGCCGAGGAAAAGAACCGCGGCTCGTAGCCCGTCGGCATCGCGGCGATCCCTGACCAGCTGCCGTTCCGGTAGCTGCCGGTCTGGTCGGGCGTGAGGCGCCACCAGGTGCCAGTGCACGAGACATGCACGATGACCGTGCCGTCGGTGAGGAGCAGCGGGTTGGAGAGCGGCGGAGCGCCGGGCGGCTGCGTCCCGAACTGCCAGGGCGAGCCCGAAGGCGGCGGCGCCGCTGGCGGCGGCGAGCCGACCGGCGGCAGGCGCGATTGCAGCTGAAGGAGGGAAAAGGGGTTCGCCTGCGCCCGCAACCGCTGCGGCAGAGTCAGAGGCAAAGGCGGCGGTCGGCCGATCAGCGTCGAGGGGCTGCCGAGGGTTTGCGCCCCGGCAAAAGGCGCGCCCGCCAGCAAGATCGCCGAGATCGCGAGGGCGCGGACCGCGAAACCGAGCTTATCGAACATCCGTACCTTCGGAGACCGGGCCATCACCCTAGCCGCTGATGCGAGCCCACTGCAATCGCGCCACCGCGCCGCCAATGGGTTAGTGGGTCATTTTCAATGTAACAGGCTGTGTAACAGGCTGTCGCCAGGCCTTGAGCGGGCCGCTACAGTCCGGCGCAGATTCAGGGAACAAAGACGTTTTGTTGCACCGGACGCCCCGATCGCAAGCCTATCTCGACGAGCTATGTCGAGCGCAACAATTTGACGATGCGGATGAGCAGCGCCGGTTCACGCGGTTGACGAACGGCTTCTCAAAGAAAGCCGAGAACCACGCCTATTCCGTCGCGATCCACTTCATGCATTACAATTTCGCTCGCATCCATAAAAGCCTGCGGATTACGCCGGCGATGGCCGCTGGCGTGACGACGAAGCTTTCGGATTTGACCGACATGGTGCGCGTTATCGAGGATTGGGAGGCGCGGCGCACACCGAAACTCGGCGATCGGCTAGTCGGATAGGCGCCCCCGGTCGTGTGCGCCCCTTGGATGCGCTGTGCGGTGCGTCAGCAACGGTGCCAGTCGCACCATCTGCGCCGCGGATCTGGGCGCCAGCTGGGATTCCAACCTGGCCGCCAGCGGTAAGGATACCACGATCTGCCCCACCAGAACCCAACGCCGGGCGCGACGTAGACCCCGACGCGCGGTCCGGGTCCGCACCACCGATGCGGTCCGCACCACCACGCGTAAGCATTGGTCGCCGGCAGAGCAAATCCGATGCCGAGCGCCAGGACGAGAGCGGAGAGAAGCCGTTTCATGCCGGAGCGAACGTTCGACCGCGACGAAATATTCCCTCCAGGGGCAAAAAAAATCCGCTGAAGCAGCCGTGAGTTTCGGTATCGCGTGAATGGCTCATCGGGAAAGGGCTTCTCAGGTCGAGCCCGAACCGCGATGCGCGGCGGTTACATTCAAAATGACCCGCTACCCGCCAAGGGGTTCGCTGGCCTCTGCGCGGCCCCATCTGTATCATTCGGGGCAATCGGGTCACTGGCGCTTATGCTGATCGGCCTTTCCATTCGCGATGTCGTTCTGATCGATCGCCTCAGCCTCGTCTTGCGGCCGGGGTTGTGTGTGCTGACCGGCGAGACCGGCGCCGGCAAGTCGATCCTGCTCGATGCGCTGGGGCTGGCGCTCGGCCGGCGCGCCGATTCGGCGCTGGTGCGTGCCGGCGCCGCCGAGGCGGCGGTCAGCGCCGAGTTCCGCGTCGCGCCCGGCCATCCGTCGCTCGCTGTCCTCGCCGAGGCCGGAATCGCGCCGGGCGAGGATGCGGGCGCGATCCTGTTGCGCCGCCTTCTCGCGGCCGACGGCAGGAGCCGCGCCTTCGTCAACGACGAGCCGGTCTCGGTCGGCCTCTTGCGCGAACTCGGCGACAGCCTCGTCGAGATCCAGGGGCAGTACGAGCAGCGCGGGCTTCTCGATCCGCAGAACCATCGCGCGATCCTCGATGCGTTTGCCGATCATCGCGTCACCCCCGCGGCGCTTGCCGAAGCGTGGGCCGAGTGGCGGCGGGCGCGCGAGCGCGAGGCCGAGGCCGCCCGGCTCCTCGCCGAGAGCAAGGCGGAAGAAGATCTGTTGCGCCACCAGCTCGCCGAGATCGACGCGCTGCGGCCCGAGGAGGGCGAGGAGGAGCGGCTCGCCGCCCGGCGCACATTGCTGCAGAACGCCGAGCGGCTCGCCGAGACATTGGAGGAGGCGATTCGCGAGATCGACGGCGAGGGCGGGGCGCAGGCCGCGCTCGCGCGCGCTGCGCGCCGGCTGGAGCGGGCTCGCGACCGCGCTCAGGGGCTCTTCGACGAGGCGCTCGCCGCCGCCGAGCGCGCCGCTGCCGAGACGCAGGAGGCGTTGTCGGTATTGGTCCGCGCGGCGGCGAGCCTCACCCTCGATCCCCGCGAATTGGAGGAAGTCGAGGAGCGGCTCTTCGCGCTGCGCGCGCTCGCCCGCAAGCATCAGGTCGCGGTCTTCGACCTGCCGGCGCTGCGCTCGCGCCTCGCCGAACTGCTCGCGGCGATAGAAAGCCGGCGCGAGGATGCGGCGGGGCTCGTCGCGGCCACGGTCGCCGCGCGCGCCCGTTATGTCGCCGCCGCCGAGGCGGTGAGCCACGCGCGGGCGGAGGCGGCGCGCCGGCTCGACAAGGCAGTCGCCGCGGAATTGAAGCCGCTGCGCCTCGAGCGCGCCCGTTTCCGCACCGTGCTCTCCCCGCTCGGCGAAGCGGACTGGGGCGAGCATGGCTGCGAGCGCATCCAGTTCGAGGTCGCGACCAATGCCGCCGCCGCCTTCGGCCCGATCGCGCGCATCGCCTCCGGCGGCGAGCTGTCGCGCTTCATGCTCGCCTTGAAGCTCGTGCTCGCCGGCACCTCGACAGTCCCGACCCTGATCTTCGACGAGGTCGACAGCGGCATCGGCGGCGCCGTCGCGGCGGCGGTCGGCGAGCGGCTCTACCGCTTGGGCGCGAGCCTGCAGGTGCTCGTCGTCACGCACTCGCCGCAGGTGGCGGCGCGCGGCGCCTGGCATTGGCGGGTCGAGAAGGCGCTGGCCGAGCGCCAGGCCGTGACCCGCGTCGAGGAGCTGGACCCCGACACGCGGCAGGAGGAAATCGCCCGAATGCTGTCCGGCAACATCGTCACCGCGGAGGCGCGCGCCGCCGCCGCGAGCCTCATTGCCGCAGGCGCCCCGTGAGCCGCGCCGCGCTGCGCCGGCATGAGGAAAAGCCGCCGGTCGAGGCCCTCTCCGAGGAGGAGGCGCGCGCGCAGTTGGCCTTTCTCGCCGAGGAGATCGCGCGCCACGACCGGCTCTACTACACCGACGCGGCACCGGAGGTCTCCGACGCCGAATACGACGAGCTGCGCCGCCGCAACAGCGCGATCGAACGCCGCTTCCCCGAGCTGATCCGCGCCGACAGCCCGTCGCGCCGGGTCGGCGCCGGGCCGGCCGCCGGCTTCGCCAAGGTGACGCATGCGCGCCCCATGCTGTCGCTCGAAAACGCCTTCGAGGAAACGGACGTGCGCGAGTTCTTCGCCGGCGTGCGCAATTTCTTCCGGCGGCCCGAGGATGTGGCGCTCGTCGAGCCGCAGACGATCGCGCTGATGGCCGAGCCGAAGATCGACGGGCTTTCCGCCTCGCTGCGCTATGAGAAGGGCCGGCTCGTCTTGGGCGCGACGCGCGGCGACGGGGTGACAGGCGAAGACGTGACGCAGAACATCCGCACACTGAAGACCGTGCCCGAGCGGCTCCATGGCGAGGGCTGGCCCGACCTCATCGAGATCCGCGGCGAAGTCTATATGGAGCGGCGGGGTTTTTTCGCCCTCAACGCCGAGCGCGAGGCCGAAGGCGAGCCGCCCTTCGCCAACCCGCGCAACGCGGCGGCGGGCTCGTTGCGCCAGCTCGATCCCGCCGTCACCGCCCGCCGGCCATTGAAATTCTTCGCCTATGCCTGGGGCGAGGCGCCCTCCCGCTTCGCCCGTTCCCACCACGAGGCGCTGACGCGCTTTGCCGAGTGGGGCCTCTCGGTGAACGAGCGCTCGAAATTGTGCCGCGGTGTCGAGGCGGCGCTCGCCTATTACAACAGGGTCGCCGCCGAGCGCGCCGAGCTGCCCTACGACATCGACGGCGTCGTCTACAAGCTCGACGACCTCGCGCTGCAGGAGCGGCTCGGCATGGTCAGCCGCGCGCCGCGCTGGGCGCTCGCCCACAAATTCCCGGCGCAGCAGGCGCAGACGATTCTGCGCAAGATCGTCGTTTCGGTCGGCCGGCAGGGATCGCTGACGCCGGTCGCGATGCTGGAGCCGATCACCGTCGGCGGCGTCGTCGTGCAGCGCGCGACCTTGCACAACGAGGACGAGATCGGGCGCAAGGATGTGCGCGAAGGCGACACCGTCATCGTGCAGCGCGCCGGCGACGTGATCCCGCAGATCGTCGGCGTCGTGCCGGAGCGCCGCCCGCCGGACGCCGCCCTGTTCCAATTCCCCGACCGCTGTCCGGTCTGCGGCAGCCTCGCGGTGCGCGAGGAAGGCACGGTCGTGCGGCGCTGCACCGGCGGCCTGATCTGCGCCGCGCAAGCGGTCGAGCGCTTGAAGCATTTCGTCGCGCGCGACTGCTTCGACATCGAGGGGCTCGGCGAGAAGCACATCGACGATTTCTGGCGTAACGGCCTGATCCGCCGGCCGGGCGACATCTTCCGGCTCGACCCGGCGGTCATCGAACAGCGCGAAGGCTGGGGCGAGGTGAGCGCGAGAAAGCTCATCGCGGCGATCGACGAGCGGCGTCGCATCTCGCTCGACCGCTTCATCAACGCGCTCGGCATCCCGCAGGTGGGCCAGGCGACGGCGCGGCTGTTGGCGCGCCATTACCGCTCGCTCGCCGAGTGGCGGCGCGAGATGGAGGCCGCGGGCGACCGCGACGGCGAGGCGCACGGCCGCCTCCTCGACATCAGCGGCATCGGCGACAGCATGGCCTCCGACATCGTCGGCTTCTTCGCCGAGCCGCACAACCGCGACATCCTCGACGACCTCGGCCGCGAAATCGAGGTGCTCGATTACGAGGCGCCGGCGCGCGCCGGCGCCTCGTCCCTCGCCGGCAAGACGATCGTCTTCACCGGCGCGCTCCAATCGATGAGCCGCTCGGAAGCGAAGGCGCGCGCCGAGGCATTGGGCGCCAACGTCACCAGCTCGGTGTCGGCCAAGACCGATGTCGTCGTCATCGGGGCGGACGCCGGCTCGAAGGCGACAAAAGCCGCCGCGCTCGGCGTCAAGACGCTCGACGAGGAGGCCTGGCTCGCACTTGCCGGCGCGGCCGGCGGCGACGCTTGAGCGCGACCGATGCCCGCCGCGAGCCGGTGCTCGACCGCCCGGAACCGCTGCTGCGGCGCCGCTATCCGGCGACGGCGGGCACGCCGGACGACCGCTTGGGCCCGATTGCCGGCGCCCGCAGCGGAATGCCCGCCTTCGGCCCGCTCGGCTCGTTCGGGCTGCATCTCGCGATCGTCCTGATCCTCTTCTTTCATCCGCCGCTGCCGGGGCGCCCGGCGCCGGCATTGCCGCCGATACCGGTCGCTCTCGTCGTCCTGCCGGCAAAGCCGAAGCCGGCGCCCCTGCCGGCTCCGCCGAAGCCGAAGCCGCCGCCGCCGGGCCGCCTCGCCTCGGTCGACATGGGGCCGACGACCGGAGCCGAGTCGGCGCCGAAGCCGGGGCCGCAGGCCGGCGGGCCGCAACAACTCGAAGCCGCCGCGCTGCCGCTGCCGCCGCCGCCGAAGCTCGCCGCGCCGAGCCTGCAGGGCCTCGCGCCCCGGCCGCCGGCGTCGAAGGCCCGGCCGCGTCCCGCCGCCCTCGAAGGCCGGCGCGCCAAATATCCGGGGCCGAGCGCGACCAGGGACGAATACCTCGCCTATCTCGCGATGCTGACGCGCCGCCATATGGGGTTGCTGACGCCGCAGCTGCTTGGCGGCCGGCGCGGCGCGACCGTCATCGAGGTGCTCGTCCTCGACGACGGCGCGGTGGCCCGCATCACCGTCGCGCAAAGCTCGGGCTATCCGGACATCGACCGCAAGGTCGAGGAGATCGTGCGGGCAGTCGGCCGCTTTCCACCATTGCCGCAATACGTTCAGGGACCGTCCTGGGACCTCAAATTCTTCTTTCCCTTCCCCGATTCCTTGCAGGAATGAGGCGGGGCTTGTACTCGGCCGCGGGCCGCCCATCTATCGCCCGTCGACTTGTTTGGTTCGGCCGAGTCTCGTTCGTCTCTAAACTGCCGAACCCAGCTTCGCCAATCCCGAATGAGGCGGCCCTCCGTGCAACAGCACGGGGGTTTTTCGTCACGTCAGAGAAAGGATCGGCGATGGCCGCTACCGGCACCGTCAAATGGTTCAACAGTCAGAAAGGCTACGGCTTCATCCAGCCCGACACGGGCGGCAGGGACGTGTTCGTCCACATCAGCGCGGTCGAGCGCGCCGGCATCGGCTCGCTGATCGAGGGGCAGCGCGTGCGCTACGATGTCGTCCCCGACCGCGGCAAGGAGGCCGCGGCCAATCTGAGCCTGGCGGACTGAGGCGGCTTTTTCCCGCCACCCGAATGCCCTAGACTGCCCCCGGCCACAACGGGGGCAGTCATGGGCTCACCCTACAAGATCTCGCACATCGTCCTGCAGACGAACCGGCCGCGCGAGTTGCGCGAGTGGTACTGCACGGTGCTCGACGCCGAACTCGTCTGCGAGAACGAGTTCATCTCGTTCATCTCCTATGACGACGAGCATCACCGCGTCGCCTTTCTGAACCCCGGAGCGCTCGAGGCGCGCCGCCCGGGCGAGCGCGGCGCGGGCGATTTCCGCGCCGGCCGCGAAACGGGGCTGCATCACATCGCCTTCACCTTCAAGAGCGTAGGCGAGCTCCTCGACACCTATTCGCGGCTGAAGGCGGCCGGCATCCGGCCCTATTGGTGCATCAACCACGGCCCCACGACCTCGATGTACTACCGCGACCCGGACAACAACCAGGTCGAGCTCTTGATCGACAATTTCGACGACGTGCGCGACGGCAAGGCCTACATGCTGTCGCCGGCCTTTGCGAAGAACCCGATCGGCGTCGAATACGACCCCGACGACTTCGTCGCGCGCTTCAACGCCGGCGCCAGCCGCGAGGAGCTGCTGCGCCTCGAGTGACGGATGAAAGCGCCAGCTTATCCGTCATTCCCGGGAGCAGGGAATCGAGCGACCGGCTCCCGACCGCCGCCTACCCCCACCCTAACCCTCCCCCGCAAGCGGCGGAGGGAAGAGAGGGGGCGGGGATGACGGCCAGGGCCGGCCGGTGAGCTCGAATCGCATCGACCCGATCACGGTCTCGGTGATCCAGCATCGCCTGCTCGCGATCGTCGAGGAAATGGGCGAGGCGATGCTGCGCACCGCCTATTCGCAAATCCTCAATTCGAGCCGCGACTTCTCGACCGCGATCACCGATTTGGGCGGCCGCCTCGTGGCGCAGGCCGAGCACGTGCCGATCCATGTCGGGGCGCTGCCCTACGCCGCGAAGGCGGTCGCCGATTTTTTCGCCGGCGACATCCGGCCGGGCGATGTCTTTCTCCTCAACGACCCCTATCACGGCGGCAACCATCTGCCGGATCTGACCGCCTTCGTGCCGGTCTTCGCCGGCGGCGCCCCTCGCTTCTGGTCGATCAACCGGGCGCATCAGAGCGACATCGGCGGCGCCGCGCACGGCGCCTACAACGCCGCCGCCACCGACATCTGGCAGGAGGGGATCCGGATCACGCCGCTGCGCCTCTACGACGCGGGCGTGGTACGCCGCGACCTGCTCGAAATGATCGCGACCAATGTGCGCCACCCGCGCGACTTTCAGGGCGACCTCGCGGCGATGATCGGTTCCGCGCATCTCGGCGAGCGGCGCATGTTGGCGCTCGCCGAGGAGTTTGGCTGGGCCACTGTCGAGGCGGCGATCGAGGCGGTGCTCGACGCCGCCGAGCGGCAGACGCGCGCCGTCATCGCCTCCTGGAAGGATGGCACCTACCAGGGCGAGGCCTTTCTCGACGACGACGGCCGCGGCAACGAGGACATCGCGATCCGCGCGCGCGTCGAAAAGCGCGGCAGCGATCTTGTCGTCGATCTCTCCGAATCGGACCCGCAGGTCGGCAGCTTCGTCAATTCGTCCTATCCGAACATGCGCTCGGCGGTCGTCGTCGCGCTCTCGTACCTCATCGACCCCGACACGCCGAAGAACGACGGCACCTTTCGCCCGATCGAGGTGATCGCGAAGCCCGGCACCGTCGTCTGGGCGAACGTCGGGGCGCCGGTGACGCTCGCCACCAACCATTGCGCGCAGGAGATCCTGGAGGCGATCGTCAAGGCGCTCGCCCCCGCCTGCCCCGACCGCGCGATGGCGGGGTGGGGGAGGCGCTTCCGCATCGCGATCCAAGGCCGCGACCCGCGAACTGGCAAGCCCTTCATCTGGCATTTCTTCCAGGCGCGCCCCGGCGGCGGCGCCTCGCCCGCCGGCGACGGCTGGCCGGGCGGCGGCGAATGGCAGGCCGCGGGCGGCATCAAATTCGGCAGCCTGGAGGTGACCGAGGTCCGCTTTCCCCTGTTCTTTCGCCGGCACGAGTTCCGCCCCGACTCGGGCGGCGCCGGCAAATATCGCGGCGGCGCCGGCGGGGTCGTCGAGATGGTCGTCGAGACGCAGGAGCCGGCGCTCGGCAACACCGCCGGCGACGGCGTCAAATACGGCGCCTGCGGCATCCTCGGCGGCGCGGACGGGCTGCCGCACCGCTACACGCTCTATTCGGCAGGCCGCCCGCCGCGGCCGATCCGCACCAAGGAGGTAGGCCTCGAGATCCGCCCCGGCGACGTGCTGATCCTCGAATCGGGCGGCGGCGGTGGCTGGGGCGACCCGAACGAGCGCGACCCCGAGGCGAAGGCATCGGATGTCGCCAACGGGTTCGTTACGCAATTCCCTCCCCCGCATGCGCGGGAGGGTTAGGGAGGGGGTAATGCGCCCCAGTCGAGCCGATATGCGCGGAGGTTCGCCGCTGAACAAACGCGCCCGAAACTTGCACGCCGATATGACGAATGCCGAGCGTATTTTGTGGCAGGAGCTTCGCCGATACCGGCTCGGCCGGCGGTTTCGACGGCAATTTCCAATTCCGCCATACGTGGTCGATTTTGCCTGCATCGAGGCACGCCTGATTATCGAGGCGGATGGCGGCCAGCACGCCCGGCCCGGCGATCATGAGCGGCGCGACAGGCTTTTGTCGCGGCAAGGCTGGAGCGTCCTACGCTTCTGGAACAACGACATTCTCGCAAATCGTCCCGGGGTGCTGCGAACGATCGCGGCGGCACTCGAACGGCCGGCGCGGGAAGCCCCCACCCCGACCCTCCCCCGCTTGCGGGGGAGGGGGGATAGCCAGGTCCTTGCCCCGCACGCGGAAGGGGGAACAGTCGCATCTCCTCCCCGCCAAGCGGGGGACGGTTAGCGAGGGGGTGACGCCGCTGATGTACCGCATCGGCATCGATGTCGGCGGCACCTTCACCGATCTCGTCGCGGTCGATGACGAGGGACGCGCGAACCTCGCCAAGATCCCCTCGACGCCTGCGGATCCCTCTGAAGGCGTCCTCGACGGCCTCGCGCTCCTCGCCGAGAGCCTGGGGCTCGCGCCGGCGGCGCTGTTTGAAAGGACCGAGCGCATCGTCCACGGCACGACCGTGGCGACCAACGCGCTCATCGAGCGCAAAGGCGCAAAGCTCGGGCTTTTGACGACCGAGGGCCACCGCGACGTCCTCGAGATGCGCGAGGGCCTCAAGGACGACCGCTACAACCTTCGGCTGCCGGCGCCGGAGCCGCTGGTGCCGCGCCGCCTGCGCCTATCCGTGCGCGAGCGGCTGCGCGCCGACGGGCGGGTCGAGGTCCCGCTCGACCATGATTCGCTCGACCGCGCAATCGAGATTTTGCGCGCCGGGGCGGTCGAAGCCGTGGGCGTCTGCTATCTGCACGCCTGGCGTGATCCCGTACACGAGCGCGCCACGGCCAAGGCGCTCGGCGCCGCGCTCCCCGGCCTCTACGTCTCGCTCTCTTCCGACGTATTGCCGCAGATCAAGGAGTTCGAGCGGGTCTCGACGACCGTCGTCAACGCCTATGTCGGGCCGGTGCTGTCGCGCTATCTGCGACGGCTCGAAACCCGGCTCGCGGAAGCCGGCTACCGCGGCCCGCTGCTGATCATGCAGTCGCATGGCGGGCTCGCCTCGGTCGAGGAAGCCTCGCGGCTGGCCGCCGGGGCGGTGCTGTCGGGGCCGGCGGGCGGCGTCGCCGGCAGCGCCTACGCGGCGCGGCTCGCCGGCGCGGCCGATCTGATCCCCTTCGACATGGGCGGCACCTCGACCGACATCTCGCTGATCGAAAAGGGCGCGCCGGCGCTCGTCGCCGGCCGGCGCGTCGGCGCCCAGCGGCTCGCTCTCAAAAGCCTCGACATCGCCAGCATCGGCGCCGGCGGCGGCTCGATCGCGCGCGTCGATGCGGGCGGCATCCTGCATGTCGGCCCGGAGAGCGCCGGCGCGCGGCCGGGCCCCGCCTGCTACGGCCAGGGCGGCGACGCCGCGACGGTGACGGACGCGAACCTCGTCTTGGGGCTTCTCGACCCGGCGAGCTTTCTCGGCGGCCGGCGGGTGCTCGACCGCGCCGCCGCCGAGCGTGCGGTCGACGGCATCGCCAGCGCGCTCGGGATCGGCCGGCTCGAGGCGGCGCAAGGCATCCACCGCGTCGTCAACACGACGATGGCGGAGGGCGTGCGCCTCGTTTCGGTGCGCCGCGGCGTCGATCCTCGACGCTTCGCGCTCTTCGCCTTCGGCGGCGCCGCCGGGCTGCATGCGACCGACATCGCCCGCCAGCTCGACCTCGCGCGCGTCCTCGTACCGCGCGTTGCCGCCGTCTTGTCGGCTTGGGGAATGCTTGCGACCGATCTGCGCTTCGAGGCCGCGCGCAGCCATATCGGTGACGCCAAGAGCCTAGACGGCGCGGCGCTGAAGCGGTTCTTCGGCGAAATGGAGGCGGAGGCGAAGGCGCGGCTGCCCCGCTTCTTCGAGGGCCGGGTCGAGACCGTGCGGTCGGTCGACATGCGCTACGGCGAGCAGGTCTTCGAGATCGACGTGCCTCTCGGCGACGTCGATTGGGCCGAGCCCGATCCGCTGCCGCAGATCGTGGAGCGGTTTCATCGCCGGCATCGCGAGCTCTATACCTATGCGCTGCCCGAGGAGGAGACGGTGCTCGTCAACGCCCGCGCCGCGGTGACGGGCGTGCTCGCCGAGTTGCCGCGGGAGCCGCACCTCGCCGACAGGCCGCCGGCGCCGCCGCGCGGCAGGCGGGCGATCTGGCTCGACGAATGGGTCGAAACCCCGGTCTACGACTTCGCCGCCCTCGCCCCGGCGCAGAGGATCGCCGGGCCGGCGATCGTCGAAAGCGACATGACGACGGTGCTGCTGCGCCCGGGCGACCATGCGAGCGTCACCCCGCTCGGCTGGCTCGACATCCGCATCCCCTCGCGCGGCGATTGACCGCGCTCGGAAACCTATTGCGCCAAAGCAATATCCTACCGCAATAATAGCCGAGAAGCGCGGCCGCGGAAACGGCCGGCAGGGCGTACATCGTGGGGAGGACGTCGATGGATACGAGCGGTGTCATTGCCGAGCGCGCCGGTTGGCGCGCGGTCAGCCGCTATCAGTGGATCGTGTTCGCCGTCGTGTGGCTCGGCTGGACGCTCGACGCGGCGGATTTCGGCCTCTATTCGCTGGTGCTGCGGCCGGCCGTGTCGCAGCTTCTTGGCTTCAGCGCGGCCGGTGCGCTGGTGCCGGCACAGATGGCGCAATTGGGCAAGGTCGGCGGGCTCCTCAGCATGGCGGGGCTGTTGGGGTGGGCTTTCGGCGGCTTTCTCTTCGGCATCGTCGCCGACTACATCGGCCGCGTCCGCGCGCTGACCTACAGCATTCTGCTCTATAGCGTCTTCACCGCGCTGCAGGGCCTCTCGCACGGGGTTTGGGACTTCGCGGTCTACCGCTTCATCGCCGGGCTCGGCACCGGCGCCGAACTGATGGTCGGCATCCCGCTGCTCGCCGAGACACTGGGCGAGAAGCACCGGGCGAAGATCGCCGGCGTCATGATGACGGGGGGCGCCCTCGGCACCTTCATCGGCGCCTGGGCCTATGGCCTCGTCGGCGGCTATGGCTGGCGTTTCGTATTCTTCCTCGGCATCGTCCCGGCCCTCTTGTTGGCGGTCATTCGCCGCCGCGTCATGGAGCCGGACCGCTTCGCCTCGGTGAAGACGCGCCGCCAGGCGATTGCCGCCGGCCAGCGCACTGCCGAGGACGACCATCAATTCAGCCGCTTCGTGCCGATGCAGCTCTTCACCCGCGAGCACCGCTACAACACGCTGGTCGGCGTGCTGTTCGGGCTCGGCACATTGCTCGCGATCTGGACCACCAACATCTGGCTGCCGACGATCCTGTCGCTGATGGTGCAGAAAAACGGCATCAGCGGTGCCGCCGCCGTGCCCTTCGTCAGCCGCGGCATCATGATCTGGAGTTTGGGCGGCATCGCCGGCTATATCGGCTTCGGCTTCATCGCCGATGCGATCGGCCGCCGGCTGACCGTCGTCCTCTACAGCGTCGGCACGATCGCGGCGGGCCTGACGCTCTATCTCGGGCTGCACGCCTATCACCCGTGGTACCCGGTGGTATTGCCGATCTTCGGGTATTTCGTGTTCGGCGTGTTCTCCGGCTTTGCGATCTATCTGCCCGAGCTGTTCCCGACTCACATCCGCTCGACCGCGGTCGGCTTTACCACCGGCAGCGCCCGCGTCATCACCAGCTTCGGCCCGCTCGTCGCCGGGCTGATGGTCGGGCTGTTCGGCAGCTTCAACAAGGTCACCGCCTTCATGACCTGCATGGCGCTCTTCAGCATTCTCGCGATGATCCTGGGGCGCGAGACGAAGGGAAAGGGGCTGCCGCACTAGGCGGCCTTGAGCGCGCCGGCCGCGGCTTCGGAAGCGCGGTGCAGCGCGGTCGGCGGGGCGGCAGACCGCGGCCTCCGAGTCGACTTGATCGGCGGCGGTCATGGTCAGGTGCCGGAATGCTACGGCAAGGTGTTGATAACGAGAATTGTTAGGACATTCTCGCAAGGGGGGTTAGAGTTGCCGCAAGGCTCCATTAAGGAGCGGGGTAGAACAGAGAGGTGCGCTATGGCGACGGTCGTCGGGAGCGACAAGAGCGTTGCGTGGTACAAGGAACCCACTAAGGACCAATGGTACGCCTGGTGGGCTGCGTGGCTCGGCTGGACGCTCGACGCGTTCGACTTTACCGTCTTCCTGTTGATCATCAAGCCGATCGCCGACGAATTTCACGTCTCGGTTGCCGACGTGACGATCGTCTTTACGCTGACCTTGTGGATGCGGCTCGTTGGCGCGGTCGCCTCCGGCTGGCTCGCCGACCGGATCGGTCGCAAGACGCCGCTGATGATCTCGATCTTCTGGTATTCGATCTGCAACTTCATCGCCGGCTTTTCGCCGAGCTTCCTGTTCCTGCTGGTGTTCCGCACATTGCTCGGCATCGGCATGGGCGCCGAATGGCCGGCCGGCGCGGCCTTGGCGATGGAGCAATGGCCGATCCGCTCGCGCGGCTTCATGAGCGGCGTTTTGCAGGGCTCGTGGAGCATCGGCTTTCTGCTGTCGAGCGTGATCTACGGGCTGTTCTTCAACTACATCGGCTGGCGCGGCATGCTGTGGGTCGGGGTGCTGCCCGCCCTGTCGATCGTCTACGTCCGATATTTCGTCAAGGAGCCCGAGGTCTGGGTCGAGAACCGTCGCCTCCAGCGGCTCGAGAACCGCGAGGTCCGCGCCCCGCTGATCAAGATCTTTAAGCGGGGGATGCTCGCCAACACGCTTTTGGCCTGCTGGTGGATGGCGAGCAATTTCGTCCTCTACTATTCGATCTGGGCGTTGTTCGCGACGCACCTGCAACAGGACGTCAAGCTGACGACGATGGGGACGGCGCTGCCGTTCATGCTCGCCAATATCCTCAGCTTCCTCGGCATGTGCTGGTGGGGGTGGACGGCCGACATCATCGGCCGGCGCTGGGCGATGATCATCCCGGCGGCGATCGCGATCCCGGTGGCGCCGCTCTACCTGTTCACCGGCAGCGAATTGTGGATCACCCTCGGTTTCGGCCTGCAAGGCGCATTCGGCGGCGCCCTCTACAGCCAGCTGCCGAGCTACCTGTCCGAGCGCTTTCCGACCGAGGTGCGGGCGACGGCGAGCGCCTTCTGCTATCACCAGGGCGCGATACTCGGCGGGCTGGTGGCGCCGGTTTTGGCCTATTTCGCGGTCAACTTCCATGTTGGCTACGCCGTTCCGATGCTGGTCGGCACGGTCGCCGCGGCGGCCAGCGTCGTCGTGTCGCTGCTGCTGAGCCCGGAGACGAAGGGCACCGTGCTCGTCGCTGACCTGCAGGTGGCCTGACCCGGCGGCGCCGGCCGGGCGAATTCCGGCCGGCACGGAGCAGCCCCCTTCCGGCTCTTTCCGCCGGAAGGGGGCTTTTTATTGCTCGCGGCATTCGCTAAAGCGGGCGTTGCAAAAAGATTGCCGGCCTAGACGGATCGTTGATATACGTGGCCGCAAGGCTCCTCAAAGGAAGCCGATTCGAATAGGAGAGGTGACCCATGGCGACGGCCGTCGACATCAGCATCCCCTGGTATAAAGAGCCGACCAAGGACCAGTGGTACGCCTTCGGTGCCGCATGGTTGGGGTGGACGCTCGATGCCTTCGATTTCACGATCTTCCTCCTCATCATGGTGCCGATCTCGCAGACCTTCCACGTGCCGTTGACCGACGTCACGGTGGTGTTCACGGTCACGCTGTGGATGCGGCTCGTCGGCGCCGTCTGCTCCGGCTGGCTCGCCGACCGGGTCGGGCGCAAGACGCCGCTGATGATCTCGATCGCCTGGTACTCGATCTGCAACTTCATCGCCGGCTTCTCGCCGACTTTCTGGTTCCTCTTCCTGTTCCGCGCCCTTTTGGGTTTCGGCATGGGCGCGGAGTGGCCGGCCGGCGCGGCTCTGGCGATGGAGACTTGGCCGATCCGCTCGCGCGGCTTCATGAGCGGGGTCCTGCAGGGATCGTGGGGGCTCGGCTTCCTCTTCTCGAGCGCGCTTTACGGTCTGCTCTACAACACGATCGGCTGGCGCGGGCTGTTGTGGATCGGCATCGCCCCGGCGCTCGCCATCATCTATGTCCGAATCTTCGTCAAGGAGCCGCCGGTGTGGGTCGAGAACCGCCGCCGGCAGCGTGTCGAGAAGCGCGAGGCCAAGGCGCCGTTCTTCATGATCTTCAAGCCCGGCGTCCTCGGCAACACGGCGACCGCCTGCTGGTTCCAGGCGGCGGGGTTCGTCACCTACTACTCGATCAACGTCTTGTTCGCGACGCACCTGCAAAAGGATCTGGGCCTGAGCCCGGCGCTCGTCGCGGCGCCGCTGGTGGCGGCCAACTTCCTCGTCTTCCTCGCGAGTTCGGGGTGGGGCTGGGTGTCGGATAAGATCGGCCGGCGCTGGGCGATGATCATCCCCGCCGTGCTCGGCCTGCCGCTCGCCCCGATCTATCTGTTCAGCACCAGCTTCCCGCTGATCGTCGGGGCCTTCATGCTGCAGGGCGTGTGCGCCGGCGGCGGCATGTACGGCCAGGTCCCGAGCTATCTCAACGAACGGTTCCCGACCGAAATCCGCGCCACGGCGACCGCCTTCTGCTACCACCAGGGGGCGATCTTCGGCGGCTTGACGGCGCCGATCCTGACCTATTTCGCGGTCACGTGGCATCTGGGCTTTGCCATCCCGATGCTGGTCGGCACGATCTTCGGCCTCACCAATTTCATCCTGTCGCTGGTGTTCGGCCCGGAGACGAAGGGCACCGTGATGGTGCCGGATCTCGTCGTCGTCTAGCGCGGCTCCGGCCGACCCCCGGGCAATTTCCCGGGGTTGCGAGGTACAAAAAGCCCCTCTCGGCGGTAGCGCCGGGAGGGGCTTTTTCGCGTCCGCGTTCGCAACGCCGTTCGGCGAATGAGGATGAATTTAGGTTTAGTTCAGGGACTACTCCTGAAACGGCACAGTTGTAATTCCTGCGATCGTCATGCTATGCGTCCGGCAACCGTCAAAACAGACTTTGCAGGAGGAAACGGCATGGCGACAGCAGCGGCAGAACCTCGACTGTCGGCGATCCCATGGTGGAAAGAGCCGACCAAGGATCAATGGCTCGCCTGGGTCGCGGCCTGGCTCGGCTGGACGCTCGACGCTTTCGACTTCACGATCTTCCTTCTGATCATGGTGCCGATCTCGAAGTATTTCGGGGTGCCGCTCGTCGACGTGCTGGCGGTGTTCACGGTGACGCTGTGGCTGCGGCTGTTGGGGGCGACCGCGTCGGGCTGGCTCGCCGACCGGGTCGGGCGCAAGACGCCGCTGATGATCTCCATCCTGTGGTATTCGGTGTGCAACTTCATCGCCGGCTTCTCGCCGACTTTCTGGTTCCTCTTCCTGTTTCGCGCCCTCCTGGGCATCGGCATGGGGGCCGAGTGGCCGGCCGGCGCGGCGCTCGCCATGGAATCCTGGCCGGCCCGCTCGCGCGGCTTCATGAGCGGCATGCTGCAAGGTTCCTGGGCGCTCGGCTTTCTGCTGTCGAGCGCGGTCTTCGGGCTCTTCTACAACACGATCGGCTGGCGCGGCATGCTGTGGATCGGCATCGCGCCCGCCCTCGTCGTTCTCTATGTCCGCAAATTCGTCAAGGAACCCGAGGTCTGGAAGGAGAACCGGCTGAAACAGCGCCTGCAGCAGCAGGAATTCCGGCTGCCGCTGTTGCAGATCTTCCGCCTGCGGGTGCTGCCGAACACGCTGACGGCATGCTTGTGGATGGGCAGCGGGTTCGTGACCTATTACACGGTCTTCGGCCTGTTCGCGACGCATCTGCAGCGGGACCTGCATTTCAGCCCGGGCTCGGTGGCCTTGCCGATCGCGCTCGCGAACGTGATGACGTTCATCTCGAGCTGCTTCTTCGGCTATGTCTCCGACAGGCTGGGGCGGCGCTGGTCGATGATCATCCCGGCGCTGATCGGGATCTTCATCACGCCGTTCTATCTCGGCTTCTTCACGACGAGCTATCCGATCCTGGTCCTCGCCTTCACGGTACAGGGGTTCTTCGTCGGCGCCATCTACGGCCAGAATCCGAGCTATCTGAACGAGCGCTTCCCGACCGAGGTGCGCGCGACGGCGGCCGGCTTCTGCTATCACCAGGGGGCGATCTGGGGCGGCCTCACCGGCCCGATCCTCGGCGCCTGGGCGGCGACCCAGTCGCTGGGCTTTGCGGTGCCGATGCTGGTCACGACGGTCATCGCGCTGCTCGTCTTTGTCGGGGCATTGCTGCTCGGGCCTGAGACCCGCGGCAAGGTGCTGATCTCCGATCTCGAACTGGTGGACGTGCCGCAGACGCCCTGAGCCTCTGCGCGGCCGCGGTGGAAAAAGCCCCTCCCGGGCGGCCGGGAGGGGCTTTAACATGCCGCCGCTTTGCTGCTAGGAAAGCCTCTCTCATACAAGGGAGGAACGCGATGGCCTATGTCGATCCGCGGCTGCAGGGCAAACCCGCGCCGGTCGTCCCTGTCGCCAGGATGGAAGCGGAGCACACCGCGCGGCTCGATCGCGTCAAAGGCTCCGACCTCGCCTTTCTCGACCAGCGCATCCCGGCCTATCGGCGCGAGATCATCAACATCATCGGCATGGGCGTCACCGAGAACGTCGCCGAGCCGGCGCTCGCGCCGAAGATCAAGTCGCCGGCGTTCGGCTTCACCGTCACCTACGTGCGCGCGCCTTTGGGCTGCGGCGCGGCATTGCACAGGCATCCGACGGAGGAAGTGTTCCTGACGCTGAAGGGGCGCTGGGAGATCTATTGGCTCGAAGGCGACAGCGAGCGCAAGATCGCGCTCGAGCCGGGCGACATCGTCAATGTCCCGATCGGCATCTATCGCGGCTTTCGCAACGCGAGCGAAGACCCCGCCTCGACGCTGATCGCTATCGTTGGCGGGCCCGACCCCGGCAAGGTCGACTGGCATCCGAGCGTCCTCGATGAGGCGCGGGCGACCGGGCTCGCGGTCGACGGCGAAGGCAATCTGATCGTCGGAAAAGCTGCGGAATAGGAGAGCCGGCCATGAAAGCGGATTACGTCATCGTCGGCGCCGGTTCGGCGGGCTGCGTGCTCGCCAACCGGCTGACCGAAGACCCGAGCGTGCGGGTCGTGCTGATCGAGGCCGGCGGGCGCGACTGGAACCCGCTGATCCACATTCCGGCCGGCTTCATGAAATTGCTCGACCACCCGAGTCTGACCTGGGGCTTTCACGCCGAGCCCGATCCCGGCACGGCGGGCCGCGCGATCCTCTACCCGCGCGGCCGGGTGCTCGGCGGCTCCTCCTCGATCAACGGGCTCATCTATGTGCGCGGCCAGCCCGAGGATTACGACCACTGGGCCCAGCTCGGCGCGCGCGGCTGGTCGTGGGACGATGTGCTCCCCTATTTCAAGAAGGCCGAAAACTGGGAGGGCGAGGCGAACGAGTGGCGCGGCAAGGGCGGGCCGCTCTCCACCTCGGCGATGGTGGAAATTCCGGAATTGTGCCGCGCCGCTGTCGAAGCCGGGCAGCAGCTCGGGCTCGAATTCCGCGCGGACGTGAACTCGCTGCCGCACGGCGGCATCGGCTATTGCCAACAGACGCGCGGTGGCCGGCGGCGGGCGAGCGCGGCGCGCACCTATCTGCGCCCGGCGCTGCGCCGGCCGAACCTCGAACTGGTGACGAAGGCGCTGGTGCGGCGCATCCTCCTCGACGGCAACCGCGCGGTCGGCGTCGAATACCAGAGGGGCGGCGCGGTGCAGCAGGCCGAGGCCGAAGGCGAGGTTATCCTCGCTGCGGGCGCTATCGGGTCGCCGCATCTGTTGCAGCTTTCCGGGATCGGCGCCGCCGATCATCTCGCGCGCGTCGGCATCCAGGTGCGGCATGCGCTTCCCGGCGTCGGGCAGAATTTGCAGGACCATTACATCGCCCGCATTTCCTATCCGGTGCATGGCATCGAGACGCTGAACGAGAAGTCGCGGGGGCTGCCGCTCGCCCGCGAGGTCCTGCGTTATCTGGCGACCGGCAAGGGCATCTTGACCTACAGCGCCTCGCTGGTAGCCGCCTCGGTCAGGGTGCTTGAGGAATCCGCCACCCCCGACGTGCAGTGCACCTTCGCGCCGGGCAGCTTCAAGGAAGGGCAGATCGGACAGCTCGACGACTTCCCCGGCGTCACCGCCGGCATGTGGCAGATGCGGCCCTTATCCTACGGCTATGTCGAGGCGAAATCGCCGGACCCGGCGATGGCGCCGGCGATCAACCCGCGCTATCTCTCGCACGAGACCGATCGGCGCGCCGTCGTCGGCGGCCTCAGGTTTCTGCGCCGCTTCTTCGCCGCGCCGGCCTTCGCCAAATATGTCGGGGCCGAGCTTCTGCCCGGCCCCGCCGTCGAGAGCGAGGAGGAACTCGTCGATTACGCGAGGCGCAACGGCTCGACCGTCTATCACGCGAGCTGCACCTGCCGCATGGGCAGCGATGCGATGGCGGTCGTCGACGATCAGCTGCGGGTTCACGGGATCGGCGCCTTGCGCGTCGTTGACGCCTCGGTGATGCCGAGCGTTACCTCGACCAACACCAACGCACCGACGATCATGATCGGCGAGAAGGGCGCCGAGATGATCCGCGCCGCCGCCCGTGCCGGCATCGCGGCGCAGGCGAGGGCCGCCTGAGGCGCGGCGCCGGCGTCCCCGCCTAGTACTGCTGATAGCCGCCGCCCGGCGGCGGACCGTAGCCTTCGGAACCGGGCGCGCCGTAGCCGCCGCCCGGGGGGGCGCCCTGGGCCCGCCAGTGCGGCGGGTGCGCGGCGCGCCACGCCTGCATCTCGCCGCGCTCGATGACGCCGTTGTGGTCTACGTCGATGCGGTTGAACTTCCTCGCGGCGTGCCGTGCGGCGAGTTCGGGGTCGCGCCCGTGCATGACCGCGCGGTGCCGGGCGCGGGCGATGAACTGCTCGCGGGTAATGCCGCGGCCGCCATAGCCGCCGCCTGGCGGCGGGCCGTAGCCCTGGGCGGCGGGCGGTCCATAGCCACCGCCCGGCGGCGGGCCGTAGCCTTCTGCGCCGGGGCCGCCATAGCCGCCGCCCGGCGGCGGGCCGTAGCCTTCTGCGCCGGGGCCGCCATAGCCGC
>DATLKN010000043.1:0-4760 GCA_035538335.1 Allostellaceae bacterium | reverse complement strand
GATCTTGTGCGGGCCGATATAGTCGGCCAGCACTTTGAGGCTGCCTTCGACCGGCTCGAAGGAGATCCAGCAATTGCGCTGGAAGAGCTCCGATGGCCGCGTCTTCAGGCCGGAATCGTTGAAGCCCTGGTCGTCGAAATGCCGGTCCATGCGGTCGAGCCAGGGCGCGATCCAGCCGCCGCCCGATTCGAGGAAGCCGACCCGAAGCCTCGGATGGCGCTCGACGACGCCGCCCCAGATCATGCTCATCGCGGCGAGCATCATTTCCATCGTGTGGCTGATGATGTGCTGCGCCGCGCGTCCCTCGAACCGGTCGATACCGACCGTCGGCATGCCGCTGTTGCCGCCCTCGTGGAAGCCGATCGCGAAGTCGAGTTCTTCGGCGGCGCTCCACAGCTTCTCGTAATCGGGATGGTGCGGCATCCTGTCGTTGTACGGGTTGGGGCGCAGGAAGCCGCCGCGGAAGTCCAATTCCTTCCGCGCGAACTTCATTTCCTCGATGGCGAGGTCGATCGATTGCAGCGGCAGCATGGCGATGCCGAAGAGGCGGTCCGGGTAGGGCTTGCAATAGTCCGCGAGCCAGCGGTTGTAGGCGCGGCACATCGCGGCGGCGAGCGCCGGGTCGTGCACGGCGCCGGCGAAGAGCCCCATGCTCGGATAGAGAAAGGCGGCGTCGATGCCATCCAGATCCATGTCCGGGATGCGGGCATGCGGGTCGAAACCGCCGGGCCTGCCGTCCTTGTAGAGCATCGTCGAGGCCTGCACGACGCCCTGCCGGGCGCCCACCCCGCCGATCCCGCCCATGCCTTGCTTGCTGCCGAGCACTTGCTCCTCGACGAGGAGGCGCTCCTTGCCGTCCTTGTCGATGACGAGTTTCGGCGCCCGGTCGCGGAAGGCCGGGTCCATGTAGTCGTTCCACAGGCCGACCGGCTCCAGCACATGGCCGTCGGCGTCGATCACGTGATACTGGCGGGTCACGGCATCCCTCCTCGCGCTTGCGGCTCGCGCGATCCTAGCGCGGCAGGCTGCCGCCGGCCATGCCGCTTCTTTGACTCTCCCATGCATGGCGACGAGAAGGTTGCGCCGGCTCCGCGGCTTCGATTATATCCCCGCGCCGGCGCCCCCCACCCCCGACCACGCGCCGGAACTATCCAAGGGAGGATAGCGTGAACCAGACCCGCGCCGCTGACGATTTCGCTACTATCCGCGCCCGCCTCGACGAATTGCGCCGCGAGCGCATGGAGGCGGAGGCGCTGGCAAAAGATCCGCGCACCGAGCGCGCCCGCTTTCTCGACGGCCGGTTGGGGGAGGCCGAACGGCGGCGGCACGAGAAATCCGAGGGCTGGCCGCCGCCCTGGGTTCCGACGATCTTCGCGAAAAAGCCGCGCGCCTAGCCTCCTCCCATTCCCGCCCCCGCTTGCGGGGGAGGGTCAGGGTGGGGGTGCCGCTTCCCGGATCGCGCGCCACAGACGCTCCGGCGTCGCCGGCATTACGACATGGCGGATGCCGAGCGGGGAGAGCGCGTCGGCAAGCGCGTTGGCGACGGCCGGCATGGCGCCGACCGCGCCGGCTTCGCCCGCCCCCTTGACGCCGAGCGGATTGGTCTTGGTCGGCACCGGGTTGCTTTCGCAATGGATCGCCGAAAGGCTGTCCGCCCGCGGCATCGCGTAATCCATGAAGGAGCCGGAGAGGAGCTGCCCCGATCGGGCGTCGAAGGCGATGTCCTCCATCAATATCTGCCCCAGCCCTTGCGCGATCCCACCCTGGATCTGGCCTTCGAGCAGGAGCGGGTTCATCACCGTACCGACATCGTCGACGACGCTGTAGCGCAGGATCTCGACGGCGCCCGTTTCCGGGTCGATCTCGAGTTCGCAGACATGCGCGCCGTTCGGGAAATTCTGCTGCTTCGCGGCAAAGGCGGCGCCGGCGACAAGCCCCGGCTCCATGCCGGGGGGCAGGCTCTGCGGGTTCCATGAGCGGGCCGCGATCTCGGGGAGCGGCACCAGCCGGTCGGTGCCGGCGATCTTGAAGACGCCGTCGCTGAACTCGATATCGGCCTCCGCGGCTTCCAGCAGATGGGCCGCGATCGCCCGCGCTTTGACGACAATTTTCTCGGTCGCGAGATGCACCGCCGAGCCGCCGAGCGTCGCCGAGCGCGAGCCGCCGGTGCCCTCGCTCAGCGCCACTTTTTCGGTGTCGCCCTGGACGTAATGGACCTCCTTCGGGTCGAGCCCGAGCCGGTCGCAGAGGATCTGCTTGTAGACCGTTTCGTGCCCCTGGCCCTGCGTGATCGAGCCCGAGACGAGGGTTGCCGTGCCGCTCTTGTCGAAGCGGATCTCGGCCGCCTCGAAGCCGCCGGCCGCGGCCCGCTCGATCGTGTTCGACATGCCGAGCCCGCGCAATTTGCCGCGCGCCCGCGCCGCCGCCCGACGCGCCTCGAAATGGGCGGCGTCGGCGAGATCGAGCGCCTTCGCGAGGTTCTTCGCGAACTCGCCGCAATCATAAGTGAAGGTCAGCCCCGATTTGAACGGCATCGCCTCGGGCGGGATCATGTTGCGCCGGCGCAGCTCCGCCGGCTCGATGCCGAGCTCGCGGGCCGCGAGATCGACCATCCGCTCGATGACATAGGCGGCTTCCGGCCGGCCGTTGCCGCGGTAGGGCCGCACCGGGTTGGTGTGCGTATAGACGCCCGTGACCTCGGCATGCATCGCCGGTGTGCGGTAGACGCCGGCGAGCGTGCCGAGATTGGCGACGAAGACGTTCGCGGCCGATTGCGGGTAGGCGCCGACCGCGGCGAGCGTCTTGACGCGGAAGCCGAGAAACCGCCCCTCGCCGTCGAGCGCTAATTCGGCCTCGGTGACGTTGTCGCGGGCCTGCGCGTCCGACAGGAACGCCTCGCTCCTGCTGCTCGTCCACTTGACCGGCCGACCGATGAACTTGGCGGCGAAGACGACCAGCGCCACCTCGTTGTAGATCGCCGATTTCATGCCGAAGCTGCCGCCGATGTCGCCGGCGACGACCCGCACCCGGCTTTCCGGGACCTTGAGAATCTCGGCGAGTTCGCTGCGATAGCCGTGCGTGCGCTGCAAGACGGTGTAGACCGTGTACTGGTCGGCCGCCGCGTGGTAGTCGGCGACGGCGCCCCGCGGCTCCATCGTCGCCGCCGTCACGCGGTTGACGACGAGGCGCCGCCGCACGATGTGCGACGCCTCGGCAAAGGCCCGCTCCGTCGCCGCCTTGTCCCCCTCGAAATGCACGAAAGCGACGTTGTCCGGCATGTCCTCCCAGACGCGCGGCGCCCCCGGCCCGAGCGCTTCGCCGGTCGAGACGATCGCCGGCAGCGGCTCGTAATCGACGGCGATCAGCTCGGCCGCGTCGGCTGCCCGGTGGGCGCTTTCGGCGACGACGAAGGCGACGGGGTCGCCGACCCAGCGCGCCCGCTCGCGCGCCAACGGCGGATGGCGCGGCCGGTAGGCGGGCCGGCCGTCGGCGGTTTTCATGCCGGCGGCGATCGGCAGGTCGCCGAACCCGGCTTTCTCCCAATCGGCCGCCGTCAGGACGGCGAGCACGCCGGGCAGCCGCCGCGCTTCTTCCGTATCGATCGCGCGGATGCGGGCATGCGCGTAGCCCGAGCGCAAGACATGCCCGAACGCCATGCGCGGCAATTGCAGGTCGTCGACATAACGGCCGCCGCCGCGCAACAGGCGCGGATCCTCGAAACGCGATACCGGCTGACCCAGCGCGAATTCGCCCATTTTCTTCTTCCCCCGATCAATACGCCATCCAGCCGCCGTCGACATTGTAGCAGGCGCCCGTCACATAGCTCGCGCGGTTCGAGCACAGCCAGACCACCATCTCGGCGATCTCTTGCGGCTCGCCCATGCGCGCCATCGGCGTCTGCCCGAGGATCTGGGTGACGCGCCGGCGCATCGCGTCCTCGGTCATGCGCGTCTTGATGAAACCGGGGCAGACGGCGTTGACGCGGATCTTCGCCTCGGCATATTCGAGCGCCGCGGTCTTGGTGAGCCCCAAGACGCCGTGCTTCGCCGCGACATAGGCCGAGGAAGTCGGCAGGCCGATGAGCCCGGCGATCGAGCCGGTGTTGACGATCGCGCCGCCGCCTTGCGCCGCCATCTGCGGGATCTCGTGCCGCATCGCCAGCCACACGCCCTTCAGATTGACCGCGATCATGCGGTCGAAGGAAGCCTCCGACCATTCCGCGGTCTTCTTGCCCGAGGCCTCGACCTGATAGGGCGCGATGCCGGCATTGTTGAAGGCGCAGTCGAGCCGGCCGTAGGCGGCGACCGTCGCCTCGATCATCGCCTGCATCGCGGCGTCGTCGGTCACGTCGCCCGAGAGCGAGATCGCCTGGCCGCCCGCCGCGTTGACCATGGCGACCGTTTCGGCCGCCCATTCCGCGACGAAATCGGCAACCGCGAGCCGCGCCCCCTCGCGCGCGAAGGCGAGCGCTGCCGCCCGCCCGATGCCGCCGCCGCCGCCGGTGATCAGCGCCGCCTTGCCGTCGAGCATTCCGGCCATCGCATCCCCCGAACTCGATTGCTCTGAAAGAGAGCGATTACAGCCTGTCCGCTAGGCCGGCGGCAAGTCGGTTCCGAGTTCGGGTGATGTACGGAGATTTGTGTCAGGGCTGTGAGAGGGGGTACTCGGCGGGTTGCTGAAGTCCGCAAAGAGGAGCACCCCCAATGCCACAGGCTGTGACGATCGCGAGCTTACCGAGGGCCTTCGAGTTGGTGAAGGGC
>DATLKN010000042.1:0-6330 GCA_035538335.1 Allostellaceae bacterium | reverse complement strand
GCTTTTCGACAAGACGCTCGGCAATATCGAGGAGGTCATGGCGCGCGGCGGCCGCGTCGTCATGGTCTCGGACGCCGCCGGCATCGCGCGCTTCCAGGATCGCCTCCTGTTCGGCATCCCGGTGCCGGAATGCGACCCCTTTGTCGCGCCGCTGCTCTACGCGATCCCGGTGCAGCTGCTCGCCTACCACGTCGCCGTCATCAAGGGCACCGACGTCGACCAGCCGCGCAACCTTGCGAAAAGCGTGACGGTCGAATAGGCAACTACACAGGACGCGGCGCTCAGATTTATTCGTCGTCCCGGCGGAGGCCGGGACCCATGGCTGTCCTGGATACCGGCCTGCGCCCGGTATGACGAGCGGATGCGCTGGTTGGCCGAGTTTCCCGGCAAGACGCGGGCGTACGCTTCCTGCGCAAGGACGAGATTGCGCGCTGGGCGCCGCCCGGGCCGACACGCCGAGCTTGAGTAACGGATGGTGCTTTGCGCCGCTTGCTGCCACTCTGCCCGGCCGGCGGGCCCGGTCGTTCGACGGACCGGCAGCGGTGTGCGCAAGGAGGGAAAATGGCGCAAAGATCGGGGGCCTGGTGTCTGCTGTTGAGCATTGGTCTCGGGCTCTTCCCGGCGGCGGCGGCGGCGCAGATGCCGGGCGGGCCGCCGGCCGTCGGGGTGACGCGCGCGGCGCGCCAGCAACTGACGCAAAGCGACGAGTTCATCGGCCGCATCGAGGCGGTCGGGCGGGTGGCGCTCGTCGCCCGGGTCAGCGCCTTTCTCGACAAACGCCTGTTTGTCGAGGGCGCCGAGGTCAAGAAGGGCGATCTTCTTTACGAACTGGAACGGCCGCCGTTCCAGGCACAGGTCGATGCCGCCAAAGCGAGCGTCGCGCAGCTCGAGGCGCAGCACAAGAACGCCGAGCTGACCCTCCGCCGCGCCCAATATCTGCTGAAGACCGTCGCCGGCGAGCAGGCCACGGTCGATAGCGCGCTCGCCTCGGAACGCGCGCTCGCGGCGCAGATCGACGGCGCCAAGGCGCAGCTGCAGCAGGCCCAGATCAATCTCGGCTACACCGAGATCCGCGCCCCGATCGACGGCAAGATCAGCAGCACCGCGGTCACCGAGGGCAATGTCGTCTCCCCGACGAGCGGCACGCTGGCGACGCTGGTCAGCCAGGACCCGATGTACGTCGTCTTTCCGATCTCGACCCGCGCCGCGCTCGACCTGCGCAACCGCTACGCCAAGAAGGGCGGATTGAGCGCCGTGCTGATCAAGCTGCGCCTGCCGGACGGGCGCATCTACGCAGAGGACGGCAAGCTCGACTACGTATCGCCGACGATCGCCCAGAATACCGACACGATCACGCTCCGAGGCGTGATCCCGAACCCGGTGCTGCCGGGGTTGAAGCCAGGGGCGCCGGGCTCGCGCGAGCTCGCCGACGGCGAGTTCGTCACCGTGCTGCTGCAGGGCGTGCAGCCGATCGCGGTCCTCGCCATCCCACGCGCCGCGGTTCTTTCCGACCAGCAGGGCGATTATGTCTACGTCGTCGATGCGCAGAACAAGGCGCAGCAGCGCCGCATCCAGCTCGGCCAGTCGACGCCGTCCACCGCGGTCGTGACGAGCGGCCTCAAGGACGGCGAATTGGTCGTCGCTGAGGGGCTGCAGCGCGTCCGTCCGGGTGAGATCGTATTGCCCGGCCCGATGACCCCGCTGCCAAAGGTGACGCGATGATCTCGGCGATCTTTGTCGACCGGCCGCGGCTCGCGGTCGTCATCGCGATCGTGATCACGCTCGCCGGGCTGCTCGCGCTGACGCGCATCCCGGTCGCGCAATTGCCCGATATCGTGCCGCCGCAGGTGCAGGTCAGCGCCGTCTATCCCGGCGCCTCGGCCGCCGTCGTCGAAGCCAGCATTGCGCAGCCGATCGAGGCGCAGGTGGTCGGCGTCGACAAGATGATCTACATGAAGTCGACCAGCGGCAATGACGGCACCTACAATCTGACCGTCAGCTTCGACCTCGGCAGCGATCCCGACATCGACACCGTCAACGTCAACAACCGGGTGCAGACGGCGCTCGCCCAGCTGCCGGCCGAAGTCCAGCTCGAAGGGCTGACGGTGCAGAAGAAATCGTCGGCGATCCTGCAGTTCATCTCTCTCTACAGCGACAACGACAACCAGTCGCCGCTGTTCATCACCAATTACGCGATCATCAACGTGCTCGACGTATTGTCGCGGGTGCCCGGTGTCGGGTCGGCGCACATCTTCGGGGCGCTCAACTATTCGATGCGCATCTGGTTCGACACGAAGCGCCTCGACGATTTGAAATTGACGCCGGCCGACATCATCGCGGCGATCCAGGCGCAGAACGTGCAGGCGCCGGTCGGCCGCATCGGCGCGCGCCCGATCGCCCATGACCAGCAGTTCCAGATGAACATCCAGACGCAGGGGCGGCTGACGACGGCGAAGCAGTTCGGCGACATCGTGCTGCGCGCCAACCCCGACGGCTCGCTGCTGCGCGTGCGCGACGTCGCGCGAATCCAGCTCGGCGCCCAGAACCAGGACATCGAGGGCCGCTTCAACGGGCAGCCGGCGGTCGCGATCGGGCTCTATTTGTCGCCGGGCGCCAACGCGGTCAGCACCGCCGATCAGGTCATCGCGACGATGCAGCGCTTGGCGAAGCGCTTTCCGCCCGGCCTCAAATGGGTCGTCAACTACGATACGACGACCTTCGTGCGCGCGACGGTGCATGACGTGCTGGTCACGCTCGCCATCGCCTTCGGTCTCGTCGTCCTCGTCGTCTTCGTCTTTCTCGGCAGCCTGCGCGCGACCCTCATTCCGGCGATCGCGGTGCCGGTCAGCGTCATCGGCACCTTCGCGGTATTGCTGCCGATCGGCTATTCGGCCAACACGGTCTCGCTGTTGGCGATGGTATTGGCGATCGGCATCCTCGTCGACGACGCGATCGTCGTCGTCGAGAACGTCGAGCGCGTCATGGAGGAGGAGCCGAGCCTGTCGCCCGCCGAGGCGACAAAAAAGGCGATGACCCAGATCACTGCGCCGATCATCGCGATCACGCTCGTGCTCTTGTCGGTGTTCGTGCCGGTCGCGTTCATTCCCGGCATTTCCGGGCAGTTGTTCCGCCAGTTCGCGGTGACGATCAGTGCGGCGATGCTGATCTCGGCCTTGAACGCGCTGACTCTGTCGCCGGCGCTGTGCGCTGTGTTCCTGCGCCACCGCGGCCAGCGGCGCGGCCCGCTCGGCTGGGTGTTGCGGCGCATCGACGACATCCGCGACGGCTACGCACAGATCGTGCGCCGCCTGGTGCGCGTCTCGCTGCTCGGCATTCTCGCCGTCGCCGCGAGCGCCGCGGCGATCTGGGGCTTGTCGCTGCGCACGCCGACGGGGTTTCTGCCCGAGGAGGATCAGGGCGCCTTCTTCGTCAACGTGCAATTGCCGGACGGCGCCTCGGTCTATCGCACGCGGCAGGCGGTCAGCCGCATCACCGCCCTCATAAGGCAGATGCCGCAGGTGGATAAAGTATTCTCGATCATCGGCTTTTCGATCATCGACGGGGTCAACGAACCGAATGCGGGCTTCATCGTCCCGCTGTTGAAGCCGTTCGCCGACCGCGTCGGCGCCGCCAATTCGGCGCAGGCGCTGATCGGCCGCGTCTTCGCCGTAGGCCGGCAGGTGCGCAGCGCCAACGTCATCGCCTTCAACCTGCCGCCGATCATCGGGCTGTCGACCACGGGCGGCTTCGAATACGAGCTGGAAGGGCTCGAAGGGCAGGAGCCGGCGGCGATGAACAGCGTCATGCAGGGGCTCGTCGTCGCCGCCAACCACGACCCGCAACTCGCCCGCGTGTTTTCGACCTATACCGCCAGCAATCCCTCGATCTGGCTCGATATCGACCGCGAGAAGGCGCAGGCGCTGGGCCTTAGCATGAACGACGTGTTCGGCGCGTTGCAGGCCACCTTGGGCGGCGTTTACATCAACAATTTCAACCTGTTCGGGCGGGTCTGGCAGGTCAACATCCAGGGCGAGTCGAAGGCTCGCAACGATGTCTCGGCGTTGTGGCAGATCTACATCCGCAACAAATACGGCACCGACGTGCCGCTGCGCTCGATCGCCGATGCGCGCGTCGTCCTCGGGCCGCAAGTCATTACGCGCTACAACAATTACCGGGCGATCCCGATCCAGGGCAGCCCGGCCGCCGGCGCCTCCTCCGGCGCTGCGCTGGCGGCGATGGCGCAGCTGTCGCGCCAGAGCTTGCCCTCCGGCTATGGCTACGAGTGGACCGGCACCGCCTACCAGGAAGTCGCGGCATCGGGCCAGACCGGCGCGATACTCGGCCTCGCCGTGCTCTTCGCATTCCTGTTTCTGGTCGGCCTCTATGAAAGCTGGATGATCCCGATCGCGGTTTTGCTGGTGATCCCGGTCGCCGTGCTTGGCGCCTTCCTCGGCATCCTGATCTGGCACTTGTCGCTCGACCTCTATGCCCAGATCGGGCTCGTCGTGCTGGTCGCGATGTCGGCCAAGAACGGCATCCTGATCGTCGAGTTCGCGAAGGCCCGGCGCGAAGCCGGCATGGACATTGCGGAAGCTGCGGTGCTTGGCGCGCGGCTGCGGTTTCGCGCGGTAATGATGACCTCCTTCGCCTTCATCCTCGGCGTCTATCCGCTGGTCGTCGCCTCCGGCGCCGCCGAGAAGAGCCGCCACGGCGTCGGCACGCCGGTCTTCGCCGGGATGATCGCCGGCGTCGCGATCGGACTCTTCGTGATCCCGCTGCTCTACGTGACCTTCCAGAGCCTGCGCGAACGCAGCCGCACGCTCTTCCGCCGCCGCCGCCCGCGCCCCGCCGAGACCGATTAGGCCCGCGACCGGCAAATTCATTCGCCGTCCCGGCGAAGGAGAGTGTGAATCTTTTGCCGGGCTGCTGGGATCGGCGTCGTGCGTCCTTCGAGACGCGCCCTCCGGGCGCTCCCCAGGATGACGACCTTTCTTAATGCCATCAATGAAGTACATCATCCTGAGGAGGTGCGTAGCGCCGTCTCGAAGGACGCGATGCCGGGCCTGCAGCCCACTTTTTCGATACCTTCACACGCTCGAAGGCCGGGACCGACGGCTGTCCTGGATACCGGCCGCCGCCGGTATGACGAGTGGGAGCACTATAGCCCCCCGCTTGCGAAAGCCGCCGCCGCTCCCGACCTAATCCTTACCCCAGGGAGGAGGCTCGCGATGCAGTTTAAGGATCCGAAGCTTTTCCGGCAGCACTGCTATATCGGCGGCGAATGGGTGGGCGCCGACAGCGGCGCTACGATCCCGGTCACCAATCCCGCGAATGGCGAGACGCTCGGCACCGTGCCGAAGATGGGCGCCGAGGAGACGCGCCGGGCGATCGAGGCGGCCGACCGGGCGCTGCCCGCCTGGCGCGCCAGGACCGCGAAGGAGCGCGCCCAGATACTCAGGCGCTGGTTCGATCTGATGATGGCGAACCAGGAGGACCTCGCCCAACTGATGACCGCCGAGCAGGGCAAGCCTCTCGTCGAGTCGAAGGGCGAGATCGCCTATGCGGCGGCCTTCATCGAATGGTTCGGCGAGGAAGGCAAGCGCGTTTACGGCGACACGATCCCGGCGCACGGCACCGACAAGCGCATCGTCGTCCTGAAGGAGCCGGTCGGCGTTTGCGCCGCGATCACGCCGTGGAACTTCCCCGCCGCGATGATCACCCGCAAATGCGGCCCCGCGCTCGCGGCCGGCTGCACGATGGTCTTGAAGCCGGCGACCGCGACCCCCTTCTCGGCGCTCGCCTTGTGCGAGCTCGCCGAGCGCGCCGGCGTGCCGAAGGGCGTCTTCTCCTGCGTCACCGGCCCGGCGAAGGAGGTCGGGGGCGAACTCACCTCCAACCCGACCGTGCGCAAATTGACCTTCACCGGCTCGACCGAGATCGGCAAGCTCCTGATGCAGCAATGCGCCGGCACGGTCAAAAAGATCTCGCTGGAGCTTGGCGGCAACGCGCCCTTCATCGTTTTCGACGACGCCGACATCGAGATGGCGGTCAAGGGCGCGATCGCCTCGAAATACCGCAACGCCGGCCAGACCTGCGTCTGCGCGAACCGCATCCTGGTGCAGGACGGCGTCTACGACGCGTTCTCGAAGCGTCTCGCCGAGGTCGCGAGCGAAATGAAGGTCGGCAATGGGGTCGAAAACGGGGTCGTGATCGGCCCGCTGATCGATATGAAGGCGGTCGAGAAGGTCGAGAGCCACATTGCCGACGCGGTCAAGAAGGGCGCCCATGTCGTCATCGGCGGCAAGCGAGCCGCACTCGGCGGCAGCTTTT
>DATLKN010000041.1:0-46716 GCA_035538335.1 Allostellaceae bacterium | reverse complement strand
CCTGGCGAACCACCCGTTCTCGAAGATCCACCGAATACGGCCGCGTCATCCCCCATCTCCCCCAAGATGTGGGGGCCATTCTCCCCTACTTCACCACATCTGGGAAGCCGTCGATTCTGTCAGATGAGAAAGCGCTCTAATCCTGCGAACCGGCCGACGCGCTTCAACCGGCTGATCCGCCCCACTCCGCACTCGCTCAGCGACATGGATGCGCTCGGCATCGACCGGGGTATGCTGTTGCCGGGACCCGGCTTGCGGCACGCGGCAGGCGGGACCATGCTGGGCGCGTCGATGCAACTCGGGAGCCGACGGCAATGACCGCTACCCTACCTGCCGAGGCCATAAAAAGCGCCGCATTCTTCGGGCCGCGGCGGTCGCCGGCCGGCGGGGTCGCGATCGCCGGCGCCAATCTCTCGCGGCCGCTTTCGCCGGAGTTCCGCGAGGCGGTGCTCGCCGCCTTTCGCGACCACCACGTCCTCGTCTTCCGCGGCCAGGACCTCGAGAAGGAGGAGCAGCTCGCCTTCACGCAGCAATTCGGCGAGATCGAGGAGCATGTCGCGCGCCATTCGGCGGCGGGGCGCTACGGCCTCGTCCATCTGGTCACCAATGTCGGCGAGGATGGCCGGCCGACGACAACGCTCGCCCAGGTCGGCAACTACCACTGGCACACCGACAAATCCTACTACGCCGTGCCGTCGCTGATGACCGTGCTGCACGCGAAGGAGCTGCCGCCGGCGGGCGGCGATACCCAATTCGCCAACATGGCGATGGCCTATGACGCGCTGCCGCAGGCGACGAAGCGGCGGATCGCCCCTCTGCGCGCGGTCCACAGCTGGGCGGCAAGCCGGCGCCGGGCAGGCGCGCCGCCGCCCTCGGAGATCGAGATGCGCGAACGCCCGCCGGTCGATCATCCGCTCGTGCGCACCCATCCCGAGACCGGCGCGAAGACGCTCTATATCGGCAACCACGCCTCGCACATCCTGGGCCTGCCCGAAGCGGAGGGCGAGGCGCTGCTCTACGAGCTGTTGGAGCACGCGACGCAGCCGAAATTCATTTACACGCATCATTGGCAGGCGGGCGATCTGGTGATGTGGGACAATCGCTGCCTGCTGCACCGCGCGCTCGCCAATTACGAGATGACGAAGCAGCGGCGGGTGCTGCACCGCACGGTGGTGACCGGCAGCGTGCCGTTCTGAGCGCGCCGCCGCGCGATCAGCCGACCGGCGGGGTTTCCTTCGCCGTTTCCGGCGGCAGCGGCGCGGCATCGACTTCCGGGCGCTGCGCCGGGATGTCGGCAGACGCGCGGCGGCCGGTGACGAAGGGGGCGATGACGCCGACGATGCCGCGCCGGAAGGCCAGGACGCAAGCGACGAAGATGACGCCCTCGATGACCGTCACCCAGGAGGCGGTCTGGGCGAGGTAGTTCTGCATCGCGACGACGATGAAGGCGCCGGCGACCGGCCCCAATACCGTGCCGATGCCGCCCAGCAGCGTCATCAGCACGACCTCGCCCGAAGTCGTCCAATCGACGTCGGTCAAGGCGGCGAACTGGAAGACGAGCGCCTTCGTCGAGCCGGCGAGCCCGGCCAATGCCGCCGACAAAACGAAGACGAGGAGCTTGTAGTGCTCGGCCCGGTAGCCGAGCGAGATGGCGCGCGGCTCGTTCTCGCGGATCGCCTTGATGACCTGCCCGAAGGGCGAGTCGATGGCGCGCACGATGACGGCGAAGCCGAAGAGGAACACCGCCAGCACGAAGTAATACATCGTTAGCGGGTGATCGAGGTCGAACAGCCCGAAGAGATGGCCGCGCGGCACCGCCTGGATGCCGTCCTCGCCGCCGGTGAACGGCGCCTCGACGGCGAAGAAATAGACCATCTGGGCCAGGGCGAGCGTGATCATCGCGAAGTAGATGCCCTGCCGCCGGATGGCGAGCCAGCCGAAGACGAGGCCCATCAGGGCGGCGACCGCGACGCCGGCGACGATGCCCAATTCCGGCGGCAGGCCCCATGCCTTCACCGTGTAGGCGGTGACATAGGCCGCGCTGCCGAGGAACGCCGCGTGCCCGAACGAGAGCAGCCCGACATAGCCGACGAGCAGGTTGAAGGCGCAGGCGAAGAGCGCCATGCACAGCGCCTGTTCGAGAAAGACGGGGTAGAGGAAGAAGGGAGCGGCGATCGCGAGCACGAGGAGCCCCGCGGCCCACAGGCGCTCGGCGCGGTTCCAGCGCATCTCAGCTCGCCCGCCCGAACAACCCGGCCGGCTTGATCAGCAGCACGATCACCATGATGACGAAGATCACGGTGTTCGAGGCCTCCGGATAGAACACCTTGGTCAGTCCCTCGATCAGCCCGAGGGCGAAGCCGCTGATGATGGCGCCGAGGATCGAGCCCATGCCGCCGATCACGACGACGGCAAAGACGACGGTGATGATGCCGCTGCCCATCAAGGGGCTCACCTGGTAGATCGGCGCCGCCAGCACGCCGGCGAAGGCGGCCAGCCCGGCGCCGGCGCCATAGGTCAGCGTCACCAGGCGCGGCACGTCGATGCCGAAGGCGCGCACCAGGGCTGGGTTCTCGGTGGCGGCGCGCAAGGTGGCGCCGAGCCGGGTGCGCTCGATGACGAACCAGGTGGCGCCGCACACCAGGGCCGAAATGGCGATGACCCAGGCGCGGTAAATGGGCAGGAACATGAAGCCGAGATTGGTCGCGCCCTCGAGTTCCGGCGGGATCGAATAGGGCAGGCCCGAGGAGCCATATTCCTGGCGGAAGATGCCCTCGATCGCGAGCGCGAGGCCGAAGGTGAGCAGCAGCCCGTAGAGATGGTCGAGCCGGGCGATGCGGCGCAGGAAGAGCCGCTCGATCGCGACGCCGACGATCCCGACCGCAATGGGCGCGATGACGAGCGCCGGCCAATAGCCGATGCCGAACCGGGTCAGCAGAAACCACGCGCAGAACGCGCCCAGCATGTACTGCGCGCCGTGCGTGAAGTTGATGATGTTCAACAGCCCGAAGATGACGGCGAGCCCGAGGCTCAGCATCGCGTAGAAGGCGCCGTTGATCAGCCCGACGAGGAGCTGCGCAAAGAACAGCGGCGCCGGCGGCATCGCGGGGAGATGGGCGAGCATGCGCTTAGCGCGAGTTCCCCCTCCCTTCCCTCCCCCGCATGCGGGGGAGGGTCAGGGCGGGGGCGAGGAGGCTCAGCCTTTGACGAGCGGGCACTCGTTGCCGCGCGGCCGCTTGAAGGCCTGCGCGCCGGGGATCGTCGCGACGAGATTGTAGAGATCCCAGGGGTCCTTCGACTCGCTCGGCTTCTTCACCTCGTAGAGATACATGTCGTGGACGAGGCTGCCGTCCGCCTGCAAATGGCCGTGCCGGATCATGAAATCGTTGATCGGCCGGCCGCGCAGATAGGCGACGACCTTCGGGCCGTTGACGCTGTTCGTCGCCTTCACCGCCTGCAGATAGTGCATGACGGCGCTGTAGACGCCGGCTTGCGTCATCGTCGGCTCCTTCTTGGCGATGGCGAAAAACCGCTTCGACCAGGCGCGGGTCTTGGCGTCCTGATCCCAATAGAAAGATTCGGTCAGGTTCAAACCTTGCGCGGTCTTGAGGCCGAGGCTGTGCACGTCGGTGACGAAGAGCAAGAGCCCCGCCAGCTTCTGGCCGCCCTTGACGATGCCGAACTCGGCCGCCTGCTTGATCGAGTTGATGGTGTCGCCGCCGGCATTGGCGAGCCCGATGATCTGCGCCTTCGAGGCCTGCGCCTGCAGCAGATACGAGGAGAAATCGGCGGTGTTGAGCGGCACGTTGACGGAACCGAGAACCTTGCCGCCGTTGGCCGTGACGACGGCCGCGGTGTCCTTCTGCAAGGCATGCCCGAAAGCGTAGTCGGCGGTGATGAAGAACCAGGTCTTGCCGCCCGCCTTGACGACGGCGGCGCCGGTGCCGTTGGCGAGCGCGGTCGTGTCGTAGGCGTAATGGATCGAGGTCGGGGCGCAATTCTTGCCCGTCAGGTCGGAGGAAGCGGCGCCGGTGATCATCAGCACCTTGTTCTTCTCGCGCGCCACCTCCTGCACGGCGAGCGCGACGCTCGAGGTCGTCAGGTCGGTGATCATGTCGACGCCGTCGCGGTCGAACCACTGCCGCGCGATCGAGGCGCCGACATCCGGCTTGTTCTGGTGGTCGGCGCTGACGACCTCGATCTTCTTGCCGTTGACCTTGCCGCCGAAATCCTTGACCGCCATGTTCGCCGCGACGACAGAGCCGGGGCCGCCCAGATCGGCGTAGAGGCTCGACATGTCGGCGAGCACGCCGATCTTGACCGCGTCCTTCTTGATCTGCGCCTGCGCGCCGACCGCCAAGAGCAGCGCCGCGGCCAGTGCCGCGCATGCCGCCGGTATCCTCGTCTTCATGGTCTTCCTCCGCTGATAGGTGCTGTCAAACGCCCAGGTACTCGTGCAGCCGGCCGACATGGGCGTCGAGCTCGGCATTCCTGATCATATCGACGATGCGGCCGTTCTGAACGACGTAATGCCGGTCGGCGACGGTCGCGGCAAAGTGGAAATTCTGTTCGACGAGCAGGATCGTGAAGCCCTTCGCCTTCAAGGTGTGCAGCGCTGCGCCGATCTGCCGCACGATGACCGGCGCCAGTCCTTCGGTCGGCTCGTCGAGCAGCAGCAGCGTTGCCCCGGTGCGCAGAATGCGGCCGATCGCCAGCATCTGCTGCTCGCCGCCCGAGAGCTTCGTGCCCTGGCTGCGCCGCCGCTCCGAAAGATTGGGGAAGAGCGCATAAACCTCGTCGAGGCCCATGCCGCCGGGCCGCACGACCGGCGGCAGCAGCAGATTCTCTTCGACGTCGAGGCTCGCGAAGATGCCGCGCTCCTCCGGGCAATAACCGACGCCGAGCCGGGCGATGCGATTCGGCGGCAGGCCGATCAGCTGCCGGCCGGCGAAGACGATCGAGCCGCGGCGCGCCTCGACGAGGCCCATGATCGCCCGCAGGATCGTCGTCTTGCCGGCGCCGTTGCGGCCGAGCAGCGTCACGAGCTCGCCCTCGCCGACCTCGAATTGGGCGCCGTGCAGCACGTGCGATTCGCCGTACCAGGCATTGAGGCCTTCGACCGAGAGGAGCTCTCCCTCAGGCATGGCCGACGCCCATATAGGCCTCGACGACCTCGGGATTCGCCGAGACGGCGGCGTAGTCCCCTTCGGCGAGGACGGTGCCGCGGGTCAATACCGTGATCGTATGCGACAAATCAGCGACGACCGAGAGGTTGTGCTCGACCATCAGGACGGTGCGCTCGCGCGCCGCCGCACGGATCAGCGCCGAGACGCGCCCGATATCCTCCTGCCCCAGCCCCGATGTCGGCTCGTCGAGCAGCATCAGCTCGGGGTCGAGGGCGAGGGTCGTCGCGACTTCGAGGGCGCGCTTGCGGCCGTAGGGTAGCTCCGCCGCCAGCGTCGCGGCAAAATCGCCGAGGCCGACCGCGCCGAGCAGTTCGAAGGCGCGATCGTTGAGCTTGTCGAGGACCCGCTGCGACCGCCAGAAATGGAACGAGTTGCCGAGCCTTCGCTGCAAGGCGACGCGGACGTTGTCGCGCACGGAGAGATGCGCGAAGACGGCGGAGATCTGGAACGAGCGCACGAGCCCCAACCGCGCCACCGCCGAGGGCGGCTCGCCGGTGATGTCGCGCCCGTTGTAAAGGATGCGGCCGCGCGTCGGCTCGAGAAATTTCGTCAACAGGTTGAAGACGGTCGTCTTGCCGGCCCCGTTCGGGCCGATCAGGGCGTGGATGCTGCCGCGCCGGACCTTGAGACCGACGCCCTGCACCGCCGTGAAGCCGCGGAATTCCTTCGTCAGCCCCTGCGTCTCGAGGATCAGATCGTCCACGCGTTCTCCATCCGAATTCTATCTTAAGGCTTGCGGCGCGACCCGCCTATCGCGGCGGGCGGTTGACGGTGACGACGCGCCAGCCGTGCCCCATGCCGGGGCCGTCGATGCGGTCGATGCGGGTCAGCGAACAGTTCTCGATCGTGAAGGCGAGCGCGGCTTCCGCTTCGAGGCCGAGCGCCAAGGCGAGGGCCGAGCGGATCGTGCCGCCATGCGCGACGGCGATGATGTCGTGCCCCTCGTGCTCTTCGACGAGACGGTGGATCGCGCGCGAGACGCGCTCGATGACGGCCTCGAAGCTTTCGCCGCCGGGCGGGGTCTCGTGCGCCGGGGCATGCCAGAAGCGGTGGAAGTCGCCGGCCCGGCTGTCCTGCAATTCCTCGTAGGTGAGGCCCTGCCACTCTCCGAAATTCTGCTCGGCGAGGTCGGCGAGCGCGCGCGCCCGCGGCCCCGGGATCGGCTCGGGGCCGGGCAGCCCGGCCCGCACGATCGCCGCCGCCGTCTCGTGCGTGCGGCGCAGATTGCTGACCACCCACACCGCCTCGCGCGGCAATTTCTCGGCGAGCCCGGTGAAGACGGGGGTGTGCGAACAGTCGCACGGCATGTCGGTCTGCCCGTAGATGCGGCCGCCATGCGCAACCGGCGCGTGCCGCACCCACCAGAAGCGCGTCGTCAAATCCGTCATCGGACGGAAGCGGCGAGCAGCATGGTGATCTCTCCCAATTGTTGGACGGCGCCGAGAACATCGCCCGTGTAGCCGCCGATCTGGCGGCGCGCAAGCTCCGTCCCGGCGAGCGCCATCAGCCCAGCGAGCCCGAACGCGACGAGCCCCCTGATCGGCCCGAGTGCGGCGAGCGAAATGAGCCCGCCTGCGGCGGCGGCGGCGGCGGCGAGAACGGGGGTCGGCGCGCCGAAATCGGCGCCGAGACCATCGTTGCGCGCCGGCCGCGACAGCGATGCCGCGAGCGGCAGCAGCGCGCGCGAGGCGGCATGCGCGGCGACGAGCGCCAATACGGCGCGCAGCGGATCGCCGATCCCGGCGAGGGCGGCGCCGCGCAGGCCGAGGCTCAAGAGGAGCGCCAGGACGGCGTAGGTGCCGTGCCGGCTGTCGCGCATGATCGCGAGCTTTTGCGCGCGGCTCTCGCCGCCGAAAAAGCCGTCCGCGGTGTCGGCGAGGCCATCCTCGTGCAATGCGCCGGTGACGGCGAGGCCGGCGGCCAATGCCAGCAGCGCGGCGAGGCCCGGCCCCAGATGCAGATGCCGCGCGAGGAAGAAGGCGAGCCCGGCGACCGCGCCGATCGCGGCGCCGACGAACGGGAAGGCCCAGCTTGCCCGGGCCGCCTCGCCGGGCGCCCAATCGGGGGCGGCGAGCGGCAGCCGGGTCAACAGCGCCGCCGAAACAGCGAAACCGCCGCGGACCCGCCGCAGAATTGCGCGGCCGCGCGGCGGGCGATCGTCCGAGCCGGTCATGACGCGACGATAGCCGAAGCCGGCACGGGATCGGAAAATCCTTGCCATACCGGCGCCCCGGCGCCTGAGTAGTTCCGCTCAGCTCCCGGCGCCGGTGCCGGCCCCTCATCCTCCCGCTGACGCGGGTCCCTCCCTCTCCCCGCGGCCGCGGGGAGAGGACTAGGGTGAGGGGCCGGCACGAACGCCCGCGAACGGAATCGGAAAATCCTTGCCATACCGGCGCAGGCCGGTATCCAGGGCAACCGTTGGTCCCGACCGACAACAGGATGGTGAGCCCGATGCCCGAACCCGCCGCGAGCCTCGACGAGATCCGCGCGCTCTTCGCGCATCTGCCCAGGCCCGACCTCGAGGCCGGCACGGCCGCGGCGCTGCGGCAATCGCAGCTGACGAAGCCGGCGGGATCGCTCGGCCGGCTCGAAGAGCTGGCGCTCTGGCTTTCGAGCTGGCAGGCGCGCCATCCGCCGCGCCTCGAGCATCCGCGCACGCTTGTCTTCGCCGCCAATCACGGCGTCGCCAAGCGCGGCGTCTCGGCCTATCCGAGCGCCGTCACGGCGCAGATGGTGCAGAACTTCATCGCCGGCGGCGCCGCGGTCAACCAGCTGTGCCGCGTCGTCGATGCGGATCTGCGCGTCTTCGAGATGAACCTCGACGCGCCGACAGGCGACATCGTCGAGGGGCCGGCGATGAGCGAGGAAGAATGCGGACGCGCGATCGCCTACGGCATGATGGCGGTCGAGCCCGGCATCGACGCCCTGGCGCTCGGCGAAATGGGGATCGGCAACACGACCGTCGCCTCGGCGTTGTGCGCGGCGCTGTTCGGCGGCGAGGCGGCGGATTGGGTCGGGCCCGGCACCGGGGTCGGCGGCGAGGCGCTCGACCGAAAGCGTGAAGTCGTCGCGGCGGCGCTCGCCCGCCACCGCCCGGCGGCGGGCGACCCCTTCGACCTGCTCGCCCGGCTCGGCGGGCTCGAATTCGCCGCCATCGCCGGGGCGGTGCTGGCGGCGCGGCTGGGGCGCGTGCCGGTGGTGCTCGACGGCTTCGCCTCGACGGCCGCCGCCGCGGTGCTGCACGCCGCCGACCCGCATGCGCTCGACCATTGCATCGTCGCGCATCTGTCGGCCGAGCCCGGCCATCGCCGGCTCGTCGAGGCGCTCGGCAAGCAGCCGCTCTTCGATCTCGGCATGCGGCTCGGCGAAGCCTCGGGCGCGACGCTCGCCTTCGCCGTGCTGCGGGCGGCGGCGGCCTGCCACACAGGCATGGCGAGTTTCGCCGAGGCCGGGGTCAGCGGCCCCGCCTAGATCATTCGCCCATCTGCATCAGCGCGCCGCGTCGGCGGGCGTCGTGAAAGGCGGCGAGAAAGAGGAGGCCGCCGGCGGCGGCGAACACGATATCGAGCAGCACGGCGCCGACGAGATAATCGGCGCGGAAGACGTGGCTGAAGAGCACCGAGCGCATGCCCTCGAAAACATAGGTCGAGGGCAAGGCCCAGGCGAGGTGCTGCAGCCACACGGGCAGCACCGAGACCGGATAATAGACGGCGCTGACCGGCGCCAGCACGAAGACGGCGAGCCAGGCGAGGCTTTCGGCACCCATGCCGTGGCGCAGGATGAGGGCGCAGATCGCCAGCCCCATGCCCCAGCCCATCGCCAGCAGCACAAAGAAGAAGCCGACGAGCGGCAGCCCAAGCGTGAAGATCGAGTAGTGGTAGAGCGGGATCGCCAGCAGCGCCGCCGGCAAGAGGCCGAGGATGACGCGGATGAGGCTCATCGCCAGCATCGCCAATACCCATTCGTGCGGGCGCAGCGGCGTCGCGAAAAGATGCGCGAGGTTGCGCGCCCACATCTCTTCGAGAAACGAGATCGACAGACCGAGCTGGCCGCGGAACAGCACGTCCCACAGCATGACGGCGGCGAGCAGCACGCCGAAGGCGCGGAACACGTAGCTGCTGTTCTGATAGAGGAACTGGCTCATGAACCCCCAGATCAGCATCTGCAGGGTCGGCCAGTAGAACAGTTCGAGCGTGCGCGGCCACGAGCTGCGGAAGAGGTAGAGATAGCGCAGCAGCATCGCGAAGACGCGCGCCGCCGCAAAAGGCGCCTCTCCGCGACGGCCGGTCACGACACCCTCGCGAGGCCGGGCAGCCGCTCGCGCGCGATGTCGAGGAACACCTCTTCGAGATTGGCGCGGCCGTAGCGCGCGATCAGCGAGGCCGGGCTGCCGCGGTCGACGATTCGCCCCGCCTTCATCATCATGACTTCGGAGCACAGCCGCTCGACCTCGGCCATGTTGTGCGAGGCGAGCAGGATCGTCGCACCGGTGCGCGCGCGATAGGTTTCGAGATAGGAGCGCACCCAATCGGCGGTATCGGGATCGAGGGAAGCCGTCGGTTCGTCGAGCAGCAACAGCTCCGGCTCGTTGACGAGCGCCTTCGCAAGCGCGACGCGGGTCTTCTGCCCGGCCGACAGCTTGCCGGCCTGGCGCTCGAGAAGATCGGCGATCTGCAGCTCGCGCGCGAGCCGCTCGATGCGCTCGCGCCGCCGCCGCAAGCCGTAGAGGCGGGCGAAGATCGTGAGGTTCTGGCGCACCGTCAGGCGGTGCGGCAGGTCGAGAAAGGGCGTCGAGAAATTGATCCGCGGCAGCACCCTGTAACGGTGCCGCAGCATGTCTTCGCCGAGCACCCGCACCCGGCCCGAACTCGGCAGCAACAGGCCGAGGACGATCGACAGGGTCGTCGTCTTGCCGGCGCCGTTGCCGCCGAGCAATGCCGCCGTCGTGCCGCGCGCGACGGCAAAATCGATCCCGTCGAGCGCGACGGCGCCGGGGTAGCGCTTACAGAGGTTCTCGACTTCGACCGCCGCGCTCGCCATCGTCCCTATATGATGGACGGCTTGGCGTTCGGCCAGCCATCGCGTACCGGAATATGGCGGAAGCGGCAAAGTGACGATCAGCGACGACACCCTCGCCCCCGAGACCGAGTCGCGCATCGGCTTTGGGCGGATCAGCCCGCGCACGCTGGTGCGGATCCGCTGGTTCGCGATCATCGGTCAGGCGCTGGCGATCCTCACCGTCCATTTCGGATTGGGGTTCCATCTGCCGCTCTTGCCGGCTTTCGCCGTCGTCCTCTGCTCGGTGCTCTTGAACCTCGTCCAGATCTTCAACCGACAGGCGGCGGGCCGGCTCGGCGAGCGTGGCGCGGCGCTCTATCTCGGCTACGACATGCTGCAGCTTTCGGGACTGCTGTATCTGACCGGCGGCCTCGAAAACCCGTTCTCGATCCTGATCCTGGCGCCGGTCACCGTTGCCGCGGCGCTCCTGTCGCGGCGCGCGGTGAGCTTGCTGTCGATCTTTGCGATGGCCGCGATCACGGTCTTGGCCGTGTGGCACCTGCCCTTGCCGTGGCAAGGCGCGCCGCCGAATTTTCCCTCGCCGCTCGTGCTCGGCATCTGGACCGCGCTGGTGCTGGCGACGGCGTTCATCGGCAGCTACACCTGGAGCGTCGCCCAGGAGGCGCGCCGGCTGCGCGACGCGGTGACCGCGACACAGCTCGCGCTCGCCCGCGAACAACGCGTCTCGGCGGTCGGCGCGCTCGCCGCGGCCGCCGCGCACGAGCTCGGCAGCCCGCTCGCGACGATCGCCGTCGTCGCCAAGGAGCTGGTCCGCGACGTGCCGGCGAACAGCCCGCATGCCGAGGATGCGGCCCTACTGCTCAGCCAATCCGAGCGCTGCCGGCGGATCCTCGCCGACCTGGCGCAGCAGCCCGAAGAGGACGGCGGCTCGCCCTACGCGCGGCTGTCGATCTCGGCCTTGGTCGAGACGGCCGGCGCGATCCACCCCGAGCAGCGGCGCGACCCGCGCGTGCGGCTGATCTTCGCCGCGACGGGCGACCCCGCCGAGGCGGAACCGGTGGTGCCGCGCAGCCCCGAGATCGTGCACGGGCTCAACAATCTCATTCAGAACGCGCTCCAGTTCGCCCGCCGCGAAGTCAGCGTCACCACCCATTGGGATGCGGCGACGGTCAGCGTCGAGATCGCCGATGACGGGCCGGGATTCGCGCTCAGCCTGCTCAATCGCCTGGGCGAGCCTTACCTGTCGACGCGCGCCGGCGGATCGGGGCATATGGGGCTCGGCATCTTCATCGCACAGAGCCTGTTGGAGCGCAGCGGCGCCCGATTGCACTTCGACAATCTGCCCGACGGCGGCGCGCATGTTGCGATTTCCTGGAATCGTGCCAATCTGGAAGCCGCAGAGGGAATTTCTCCGCCCCGCGCGAGCGTCGAGGCGCCCGATTGAAGCGGCATCGGCGCAAGGGGCGGCCGGAAGAAGGCGAAGACGATGAATATGATCGACCGACCGAAAAGCCCCGCCGCCGGCGAAGGGCCCGCCGCCGCCGTGCGCGGCCTGCCCGAATCCGAGCGCACGCTACTGATCGTCGACGACGACGCGCCCTTGTGCCAGCGCCTCGCGCGGGCGATGGAGCGGCGCGGCTTCGTCGTCGCGACCGCCGACAGCGTCGCCACCGGCATCGCCGCGGCGAGCGGCAACCCGCCTGCCTTCGCCGTCGTCGATCTGCGGCTCGGCGACGGGCGCGGCCTCGACGTGGTCAGCGCCCTGCGCGCGGCGCGGCCGGGCGCCCGCATCGTCATGCTGACCGGTTACGGCAACATCGCGACGGCCGTCGCGGCGGTGAAGGCGGGGGCGATCGACTATTTGCCGAAGCCGGCCGACGCCGACGCGGTCGAGCGGGCGCTGCTGGCGCGCGAGGACGGCACGCCGGAGCCGCCGGAAGACCCGATGTCGGCCGACCGGGTGCGCTGGGAGCACATCCAGCGCGTCTTCGAACTGTGCGACCGCAACGTCTCGGAGACGGCGCGGCGATTGAAGATGCACCGCCGCACCCTGCAGCGCATCCTTTCGAAGCACGCGCCGAGGAGCTAAGAGGCGCTGTTTCCGACTGCATGAAATCGTCTTCTCGCTGTCGCGCCGCGAAAGCGGGAACCCCGGGCCGCGCTGGCGGAAAGCAGATGCCGGAACCTCCCGGTTTCGGCATCCGCCACCGGTGCGGGGATCACTGCAAGGGCGGCGGACCTCCCATTATGACGTAATATAAAGGCGGCAAATGCGGATTGGTCTTATCTATTGTCTGATAGGTGAATATCAGTTTGCACCAACTGTTTAAAACTTGACCAGAGTTGCCGCTACAGTTGATGAACTGATTGTTGATAGCCGTTATCTGCTGTGCATCCGGCCAATTCTTCTGACTCGCGATAGGCTTTGGAAAATCTGTCGGCAGGCCCTTGAGCGTGAATGTGTAGAGCCGATTCTTGCTATCCTTCATCGTTATCTTACAGTTGAGGACGCTGTTCGACGTGCCGGCGATTCCCTCGGGAACGACAAAGGTGGTGAAATACGAAACCGTATCGGTGTCGGGGGCCGTCGTGCAGCGGCCGTATTTTGTGAAGTTGATCCCACCCGCATAATCTGATTTGTAGCCGAAGGTGAACAGGACCTCGCGCGTAACGTGGGCCGGGTTCGGCAAATTCTCCGGCCCGCCCACCGCGATAATCAGCCCCGTACCGTCCGTCTGCATGTTGCCCACCGCATCGTCGACCGAATAGGCATAGGTATACGGCGCATTCATATAACTCTTGCCGTGGACCAGTGCCACGTAAGGATCGAATTGCCCATAATCGGGCTTTGCAGCGTCGTTCCATTGCCCATAATTACCGGCCAAGACATTGTACCAATATTGCACCTGATCATATTCTGCTTTGACCGCGGCATAGTTGGGCGTCTTATTCAGGTCGACGTAGCCAGGCGTTTTTTCCAGAAGGTTGGCTTTTGCGTCGCAAAACTCGTTGAACGGCCCCCAGCCGTAGAAGTGCGCCAACAGTATCTTGTCAGGAAGGGGCCCGCCCGAGGGCTTCTGTGTGCACTTCCATTCGTTTATCCATTTGTCTTGATTGTTTGCATAAACGTCCAGGTAATTGTTGTAATTCGCTTGCAGCAATTTGGTGACGTCATTGATCCTGGGGCAGATCGTGTAGACGGCTCCCATCTGGCAATCTTTCCACAACGCCGTCATCCTTATGATGGGCGGCGACTTGGACGGCGCCGGGATGTAGTTGTTGGTGTTATCGAATGCATTGAAATTAAGAAAGAGTTCAAGGGCCGACGGGACCTTCAGCGGAATGGTGGCCTTGGGTTTCGTCGTGCTGTTCTGGTCGACGTAAAGCGGCCAATCTTTCCCTATAGACGCGTTGCGCCAGTTGGTCATCGCCGTAAAGACGTCGGCAATGCGGGATGTCGAGCCGACCCAGCCGATCGCGCAGCAGGTCTTTTGTAAACTGTTGCCGAAGGGCTCGATGGCCGCCGGCATATAGGCGTAATTGACGTTTGAAACATCGTAATCGACGTTATCCGGAACCCACAGATATTTGGGCTGGTCGACCGTCTTTCTTTGCGCGTCCTCGCCGGCTGCGCCCAGGGTATATTCGATCAACTGCTGCGGTTCCCAGTTCGCTATCGAGGTAGAGCGAAAGAAATGCAGCGCGCAGGTGTTTTTGTTGAGCGGCAAGCCGCTGCAAGCCGGTGGGTTGCTGTTCGGCGAGACGGCCCCCTGCTGCACGTCGGCATTCCAGTGACTCTGCAACCACGGCGGCGGCGTCTTGGTCGTGCCCGCTGTTTGATAGACATTGATGCCGCCGCCTTGCCACCAATCGATGAATTGCTTGGCGCCCTTCGGATTGATGCTGGCAACCAGCGGCGAATAGAACGGCAGCGTGATCGTCACCGAGCCCCCAGGCGGAATGCCGTTCTGCCCGCTGCGACAGCAATTGACGTACATGCGGTATTGGCTGTCCCGAGGGTATGGATTGTTGCCGATTTGATTGAAGGGGACCTTGAAACAGCCCTGCATCCATTGATCCGTCGCGCTCGGCGCGCCGGCAAACAGGACCGGATAGATGTTGAAGCCTGGAGAATCGTTGTAAATTACGATGGTGCTGTTAGGGCCTATACCGCTCTTGCAGTTGATGACCGCCGCAGTCGCCTTGCTCGCCCCGCCGACGACGAGAAACGCGAGCGCCAGAAATCCCGCCAGCGCCGCTTTCGACAGCGCCGTGCAGCGTGTTTTCATTCCCCGATCTCCATGAATGTCAACGAGTATTTCGGCTGACCCGCCCGTAATCGGCCCATCTCTCGATCGCAGGTGGCGGGCCGGCGCAACAATGCGCAGCAGATACGAAGCCAACCCCGCGAGCTGCATATCCGCCCCCAATCAGCGGGCGCCGACGCCCGCGCAATCGAAAAGATTGACCCCAACTCCAACCGATCGCGACTGCGCTCGGCCGATGCCGCCATGGTCGCCACACAGGGAGGAACCCGCCGCCGGCCGGCATTGCTGTCCGCCAACGGGTATCCCTGTTATGATCTGTGTTATGGTAGTCTGCTAAACAGACCGCGAACAGCGTGATGGCTACTCTACTGCAGCACTAATTACCAGTCAAGACATTGCCGGTCCAAGTGATGGGTCAAAACGACCCGCTGCCCTGGAATTACGTTACGAGCTTCCGGCTCAGAACACTAGCCGAGCGGCCGTTCAGGATTTGCAAGATCCCCACAGTTCGGGAAGCGCGGGATTGACTTCGGACAATTTGATTCCGCCGACGTCCCGCGGGCAGGCGCTGCGCGGATCGATGCGTCGACCGGTTCCGCCGGCGATCGGCAGGTGTTCGCGGACAAATCGCAGCAACTCTTCCTCGGTTTCGAAATAGCGCCATTGCTGCGTTTCGCGCGAAACCTGTTTGACGACGATGCGGCTTGGATGCGCCGCAAAGCGCACCGAGCTCCACTGCGACATCGAATTGCCAAATCGGGCGACCGGAGCGGTTGATCGGCGGAGATCGAACAGCAGCAGCCTGCCCTTTTGCGGGGCCCAGGCCAGCCACCGACGGTCTGCGGACACGGCCTCGATTTTCGCCGTCCGACCCGCCGGCAGGCGCAGGCGCTCGGCGAGTGGGCGGCCTTCGCGGTCAGCGGCGGAGGCCGGTGCGATTTCGCGCGGCGCGATCGCACCGCCGCCGCCGAACCGCAGCGCCGGCTCGATCCCGAACACCCAAACCCGACGATTCACGTCCGACACGGCGAGGCGATCGTCGGGGCCGAACACAACCGCCCCGAAACCGGTCGGCGCCTTCAGCTCGATCGGCAGCCGATCCAAGTCGTCGAGATTCCACACGCTCGCGCCGCCGCTTACCGCACGCAGGGCGACCCACTTGCCGTCCGGGCTGAAACCGGCCCGAAAAAAGATCTGCCGGTCCGGGTTCGGAAGAGGTGTGGACCGCGAGCCGGCGATGTCATGCGGATCGATCGACCACAAGAACGCCTCGCCGCCCGCCAGAGCCAGCAACTGGTCCGGCCGGGCAGGGTTGAAGGCCAGGGCGAAAATGTTCCCGTTTCTCGCAGTGAGCTTTGTCGGCAGAACGGCGGGCGGCTTCGGATGCGGCGTAAAGAGATCGGCTGTATCGAAGATGTAAATGGTTCCCTGGGTGTCGGAAACCGCGACATGGCGGCTGCCGAATGCGGCGGCGGTGGCGCCGCGCTCGAGCTTGCCCTCGATTTTCCCGAGATCGAGAAGGGGCTTCGCCGCCGGCTTGCCGGCCGTCTCGGTCCGCCAGACGAGCGCCGGCGCTCTCAGGCCGAACGAGAGAACCGACTTGCCATCCGAACTGAAGACGGCGTTGCCGGCCGGAGTGCCCTGTTCGGTGGTGAGCTCGAGCTTGCTGGGATTGCCCGCGCCGAGATCCATCAGGTAGCTGTGCCGGAAATCGCTGATCAGGACGTACCGTCCATCCGGGCTGGCTTTCAAATCGTAAAATGACGGCGGCAAATTGCTCGAAGGTACGTGCGCGATCTCCGCTTTTCCCGTTTCCGAATTCCAGATCGACAATTCGTGAGTGAACAGAAAGAGCTTTTTCGGCCCGAAGGCGATTGCCGCCGGAAATTTACCTTTCGTTCTGAAGATCATCTGCTCGTACAGTTGCTGCAATCCCGCGTAGAACAATCCTTCGATCTCCGAGGAATACGGCACCTTATTGGATTCCACGGATCTATAGGCGATTTCCAGCGCGTCGGTCGCGTTGCCGCGCAGCAGTGTGCTGGTGCCAAAAAAAGCCAGATAACGCGCACTGGTGCGCGCGCTGGTTTCTTGCTCCACCTTGCTCATATAGAAGGAAAATCCCAAAATCCCCGCAAGCACGAGGAGCACGCCGCCGACGAGCGCGGCAACGCGCCGGTTCTGCGCCGCCCTGCGCGCCCGCTCCCGCTCTTCGATCTCGGCCCGGCTTCGCCGCAGGACCATCTCCGCGTCGCGCAGCCGTTCCGCGCCGTCGCGGTTGTGGCGGCTGGCCCAGAAGCGGTTCGGGCGGCGGCGGTTCCACCACTCCTCCTTCAGCAGCAGCTGATCGGGCGGAAGGGAATGGCCGAGCCGCGCGACGCGGATGAGGTCGTTCAGCTCTTCCCCGTCCTCCTGTTCCTCGCGCACCCAATTCCGCTCGTTGACCGCGCCGAGCTTGTCCCATCTGCGGATCAGCGCCTCGTGGCCGATGTCGACCATCGCCGCCTCGTCGAGTTCGCGATCTTCCGGCAGCCGCAGGAAGCTGCAACTCGGATGGGCGAACTGCTCTACGACCCGCGTCACGGTGTCCTTCAGCTGCGCTTTTTCGTCTTCGCCGGCACCGTCGGGAACAACCACCGCGACAAGTTCGCCAAGCCGCTGCGGGCGCCGAATGGTGCGGCCGAGCGCGTCGGTTTCAGTCAGCGCCTGGAAGATGCGCTTGACGGCATACTCTTCGCCGAGCGCTTCGAGGATCTCGTTGGCATGATTGGAGATCGCGTCGTCGATCCCGCCGATCTCGGTGTAGTCGTCGAGCCGCAGGCTCGGCCTCGCCGAGGCGCTCCGCGTTTCCGCGTAACGCCAGGTACGCATCATCGCGTGCTGCAAAACCGGCAATTGATCGGGATCCTCGTTCGTATCGTTCAGAACGCGTTGGACGAGGGCGGGCTCGATCGTGCCGCCGACGGCTGCGATCGGCAGGCGGATGACGTCGGCCCGCTGATCGCGGGTGAGGGCCGGCACGAGAAACTGGCTGTCGGTGACCGCCGCGGAAAGCCCATGAAAGCGGGCGCAGTCGCCGATGAAATCGGAGCGCATCGTGATGATGATGCGAGCCGGAAACTCGGGGTCGCCGGACGCGGTCAACAGCAACTGAACGAAGGATGTCGCCTCTTCGCGCTGTTCGTTGGCGCGCAACGCATCGGTCGTCAGTTGCGCGCGCAGGTCGGCAAACCGAAAAATTTCTTCGAACTGATCGATCAGGATGGCGATCTTCGGGCTCGCGATGTTGACGTGAGCCAGTGCCGCCTTGACCCCGAAGCTCGACTCCCGAAGCGCGATTTCGATGCGGTTCGCGCGGCCCTCCGACACCGGGTCGTGCGGATTGCCCTCGGTCTCCAGATTCGGCCTGGTGAGGGCCTCCGCGAGCGCACGGATCGGGGCGTCGCCCGGGCGCATCGTGACCCAGTTCCATCTCTCGGAGGCGCCGCTGCCCGCCGCCGAGAGGCGCGGCAGCAATCCGGCGCGGATCAGCGACGACTTTCCGCTGCCGGAACTGCCGACGACGGAGATCAGGGACTTCTCCGCGATCATCTCTTCCAGCTTGGCGATCTGCTCGTCGCGGCCGAAGAATACGTCGCGCTCGCCGTATCTAAACGGCCGCAGTCCGACAAACGGGCACTGAGGCGGCAGCTGCGCGCGCGCGAAACTCACGGTCGAGGCTTATCCGTCGGCGCGACGACCGACCGCAATTGCGTCTCGAGATCGTCTGAATTCGAATCCGTCACAGCGTCGGCCTCGCCATAGCTGCCGACCTCGAGCGCACTCGCTTTCGTTTCGGTCATCGGCGGAAACGTCACCAAGCAGATCCGGCCGCCCGGATGCGCCGCGCGCCAGGCTTGGATCGCCGGCCCGTCCACTGCGTCGAGCATGGCGGCCTCGTCCGCCTGGCCCCAGCAATAAACGACGTGGTCGGCCCGGGCGAGCAGCGTCGTCGGCCCGAAGATCGGCTTTGCGCCGAGCGCCTTGATGCGCTTTGCCATGGCGTCGAGCAGATCGCGATCGCCGGCCGGCGCCCCGACGAACACGCAGGCCTTGGGCTCGGCAACCGCGGTCGCGATCCGGGAGGCCAGACGCTGCAGCACGAATTCGTTGAAGCGCGAGGCCGTATCGCTCTCGATCTCGTCCGAGTCGAGCAGACTCTCCAGGCCGAAGCGCCGCAATGTCTCGAACGGGTCGCGCGGCACGGGCTCGCCCGAGCCACCCGGCTCGGGCCGGGGCAACAGCTTTGGAACCCAGATCAGCCGAGCGAACCCGTGCCTCTTTTCCGCCGCAGCCCGCGCCTCTTTGAGCTGGAGCGCAACGATGCCCTCGGCAAGCCCGTCCGGCGTAACGCCATACCGGTCGCCGACCAAATGGATCGACAATTCCGCGGCGGCGAGCGCATTGCGCACCGCCTCGACCGCCTTGGCGCCGTCTTCGGGCAGCCTGCCGCCTCGGTCGGGCAGCACGCGAAACCCGCGGCCTTCCAATTCACAGACGAGCGTGTGGTACTCGTCCTCCATGTCAGCCGCCGGCTTGGCGACGAACACGGTCAATTTCGTGCCGGCGGCCGGGTCGAGGGCCGCCGGCCCCGCAGCGAGGGGGGCGGTCGCGGAACCCCTCGCCCGCAGCGGTGCCGCATCGCTGCTCGCCAACGGAGCGCCGGTGTTCAGCTCTTGCCAGCGCCGGTAGATCGATCGCGCCAGCCTGGTGAGTTCCGGCTGGTACTTCGCTCTGTCCGGCTTGCCGTTCCAGCGATCGAAAAATTCGACGTCGTCTCCGGTTTCGGGATCTTTCCAGTAAAACCGCGCCGCGTGCAGATCCCGCAGCGGCGGCGGCAGCGTATTATTGGGAACCTCCTGTTTGTCCACCCGGAAGATACGCCGTTTTCGTTCCGCTTCCGGCAGCTCGCCGAGGCGTTTGATGAACGTGGCAATTTCTTTTGCGCAGAAGTCGCTCTGTATATATTGGCGGGATACGACCGCTAAAAATATATCACTCTGCGATATGGCTTCTTGTATCACCTCAGTGAAATCTTCGGCGTGTTTAATCTTGTAATCCAGCCACGTCCCGTCTTTCGGAAGCCCGAGACAGGTCAATTCGTATTGGAGGTCGCTAAACAATTGCCGGACAAAAGTGGCGACCTTCGGCTTGCTGGCCGGCGGCACGTTATCGGCATGATTGTAGCTGATGAACACCGACGGTCGATGCGTGTCGGTTGGCGCGTCCGAGACCACACGTTTCCTCGCGGGCTGGGGGTATTCTCCCATCTTCAATCGACAGTTTATTTTCTGTCAAGGGACAACCGCCCTCGGGAACGGGGCGCGGCAAGCAAGCGCATTTGCCGCATATCCGCGCACGCGATCTGCACACGGCAAATTGATCTTCTTGCGCGCAATGTACTTGCCGCAGCGGTCCCTTTTCAACGTTCCGCTCGAAGGCCGCCGGCGTGACCGGCACACGGATGCGTCAGTGAAACGCGGCGATTTTTGCTCGGGCTCTCTTTCGAACATTTGACGGCGGCCGGCGAACCGGACGCTGCGGCAGGGCAGTTTTGGAATATCGGCTGGAATTAAGGAACTGCCGGCGGCAAAGGGCGTTACGAAATTGCCGTTGGGGGACAAGCAGGAAAAGAAGGGTAATCTGTGCGGGCAAATCGACCCACGCGATCAAGTCCGATGCTCGCTGGGGTTTATCGTCATCTCGCCGACCGATGCCGGGTGTTGCTGTCGCTTGCCCGCACCGAGGCCGCGAAAGAGCAGCTTCTGATGTGGCTCGGCGAGTTCGAATCTCGGGCAGCCGAAGCCGAGCTCGAGGAATTTCGGAACCACAAGGGCGGCGAGTCCTGTTGACAGGGTATGAACGAACCTGTGGCTTTCCTTTACCGGAAAGCAGAAGAGATCAGAGCGTTGGCGGAACTTGCGCCGGATATTGCAAGCGACTTGCGGCAGATGGCCGAATTCATCGAGCGGCGGGCGGCAGAACTCGGCCGCCGTCGAGACGCGCCGTCGAAGGGCCGCGCCGGAGCTTGAGAGAACGCCGGCACCGAGCGAGTTTCTAGGCCCCTCCCCCTCCCGCTTCTCTGCCCGCACGCGGGGAGAGGGAGGCATCGGCGGAGAGGGAAGGTCGGCGCACCATGCCGGGGCACCATTCGGGGGTCCGCGGGTAATCGGGCAGCGGGCGGCCCTCGCCGGGAAAGCTCTCGGCAAAGACGCAGTGAAAGCAGTACGTCCCGTCCATGCCGTCATTGCGCGCAAGGCAGCGGGTGCAGTCGTCGGCGATGCGCATCCTCTTATCCCGCGATGCGGAACCCGAGCTCGCCCTCGCGGGCGATCTGGGCGAGAAGCCCCGTTTCCCAATCGAGATAGCGTTGCCGCGCGCCCGCGTCGGCGTAGGGATCGTAAGGGCGCCGCCAGCAATCGTTCGGTTCGTCCGCCATCGCCTCGCGGCCGCCGGCGAGCGGCAGCCCGGCATCGCGCCAGGCGCGCGTACCGCCCGCCAGGACGCGGATCGCGGCAAATCCCGCCGCCTCGAGCTCGGCCGCCGCGAGCCGCGCGAGGACGCCGTCGGGCGACGTCAATGCCAGCACGGCGCGCCGCGGCACCTGCGCAAGGCTCGCCGGCAGGCGCGAGCGCACCGCGAAGAAGGCGCCGGGGATGTGGCCGCGCTCGTAGTCGAGGCTCGGCGCGAGATCGACGAGGGTCGCCTCGCCGCGGTCGAGCGCCGCCGTCAGCTCGTGCGGCGAGAGGGCGGGCGGGGCCGCCTCGTCGAGCCCCGGGATCTCGCGCTCCTCGGCGCCGGCGACGAGCGGCCGGCCGGCGAGCCCGCCCGCCAGCACATACACCTCCGGCCAGCCCATCTGGACGAGCCAGGAAGCCGTCATCGGGGCGCGCACGCCGTCGTCGTCGACGAGCACGACGCGCGCGTTGCGGGTCGCCATATAGGCGTCCGTCGCCTGCACGAGCTGCCCGCCCGGCGCCGAGCGGCTGTTCGCGAGATGGCCTGCCGCGTACTCGTCCGGCCCGCGCACGTCGAAGAGATAGAGCGTGCGCCGGTCCGCCTCGGCCGCGAGCCGGCCGAGCGCGGCATCGTCGAGGCGCGGCACCCGAAAGCGCCACGCCACGTCTTCGGCGAGGGCGCGGGCCCGCGCGAGCCCTTCGGCCGAGGGCGCGGGCGCCATCTCCTCGCGCCCGCGCGCCAGCTCTAACCCGGCCAATTCCCAGCCCATCGTGCCGTTTTCGAGCGCCATGACCGGATTGGGCAAGCCGGCATTGCGCAGGCTCTGCGCGCCGATGATGCTGCGCGTGCGGCCGGCGCAGTTGACGACGACGAGCGTCTCGGCCGAGGGCACGAGGCCGGGCACGCGATAGACCAGCTCCGCCCCCGGACAGTCGAGCGCGCCGGGGATGCTCATGTTGCGGAACTCGGGCAGAGGCCGGCTGTCGACGACGAGGATGTTTTCGCCCGCCGCGCGGCGCCGCTGCAATTCGGCGGCAGTGATGTGCGGCGTGCGGCAGCGCTCCTCGACCAGTTCGCCGAACGCCTTGCTCGGCACGTTGACGCCGGTGAACAGCTCGAAACCGGCAGCTCCCCAGGCGCGCGCGCCGCCCGCCATGATCGCGACGTCGGCATAGCCGAAATGGGCGAGCCTTGCCGCGGCGCGCTCGGCGAGCCCGTCCCCGTCGTCATAGAGGACGATCCGCGTCGAGCGGCGCGGAACCAGGCCGCGGATGCCGAGCTCGAGCCGCGACAGCGGCAGCGAGACGGCGAAGAACGGGTGGCCCGTCTCGGAAAAGACGCCCTCCTCGCGCATGTCGAGAAGCGCGATCTCGCCGCCGTCGCCGAGCATCCGCCGCACCTCGGCGGGCGACACCGCCGCCTGCTTCTGAACCATTGAATATCCTTAGAGCCGCTGAACTTACGCAACAATCTAGTCGATCGGGTCGCGGCCGACAAATACCTCCCGGCGCGATATGACCCTTGTTCAAAAAGGCGGCGGCCCGACGATCTCCCAACCGTGGCGCTCGGCCGTCGCGGCCAGTTGCTCGTCGGCCCGCAGCAACCCGGCCTTGGCCGCTTCCTCGAAGAACCTTCCGGCGCTGCCGGGTGTGTAGAGGAACAGGACGCGCCCGGTCTCAGCGCCGGTATTTTTCCAGGCATGCGCCAAACGCCGCGGCATGAACGCGCACGTGCCAGGGCCGCCGACGGTAACTTCGTCGCCGATCTTGAAGGTGATCTCGCCGTTCAGGACATAGGCGATCTCGTCGCTGTCGTTATGGAGGTGCAATGGGGTCTCGGTCCCGGCCGGCGCCACTTCCTCGAACATCATGACGCTCCCCGCGGTCTCTTGGTTGAGCATCTTGAGCGCCGACGATCGCCCCGGCGCCATGTTCCAGACCCGCCCCTCTCCCGGCGGTACGACAAAGCCTTTCGCGGTCATGGCTCTTCCTCCCTGTTTGTCACGTCGGAGTGCCCCTCACCCTCCCGCTGCGCGGGCCCCTCCCTCTCCCCGCACGCGGGGAGAGGGTTGGGGTGAGGGGCGGCGCAACAGGAACTCGCGGCCGGCCTTGACCATCGGCTCGCCGTCATAGGCGACGATGTCGGCCGTCGCGTAGGTCTCGTCCCAGCGCTCGGGCAGGTAGGAGCCGGTGCCGATCACGTCGACAGGCGCCAGGGCCGCCGCCATCATCCGACATTTCGCCGGCCCGAAGCCGGAGCTGGCGACGATCCGGACGCGCCCGAAACCCGCTTCGTCGAGGCTCTGGCGCATCAGCCAGATGGCGGCCGCCGAGGAGCCGGTGCCGACGAGATAGCGCAATTCCTGCTCGCTGCGATAGCCGCGCGTCGCCTGCGGCGCGTGCCGCTCCAAGACCTCGTAGGAGCGCGCGAGGTCGAGGCCCTCGACATAGCGCCCGCCATGCGTGTCGATGCGCACCGCAAGCCGCCCGGCGGCGGCGAGCTGCGGAAAGCGGCGGCAGACCGCGAGCGCGTCCGTCAATTCGCGCCCGAAATAATCGATCAGCGCGGTCAGCGGCTCGTCCGGGAAAGTGGCGTGGAACATCTCGGCGGCGCGCACGGTCGAGCCGGCATAGCCGATCAGCGCATGCGGCATCGTGCCGAGGCCCTTGTCGCGGCCGAACCAGCGGGCCGTCGCGTCGGCCGCGCCGCCGACGAAACCGACCGCATCCGCCTCGCGCTTCGCGGCCGCCGAGCCGACCGAAGCGGCGTAGGCCATCATGTCGGCCATCTCCGCCCCGGCGCAGTGCCGCGCGTCCATCGCGAGAAACGCGACCTTCGGCAGGTCGGCGCACATCGCGTAGGCGTTATAGGCGGCGACGCAAGGCGGCCCCAGCTTTTGCAGCAGCACGGTCTCGAGATCGACGAGCTGCTGGAGCGGCCCGGTGACGTAGAGGATCGGCTCGCCGGCCCCGACGAGGGTGCCCTCGGCATGCGTCAGCTCGATCTCGAAGCGGGCGCCGCGCTCCTTCGCCGCCTCTTCGAGAAAGGCGATCGCGAGACGCGGGGTCGAGATGACCGGCCGGCGCAGGAACACCGCATAGCTCGCCTCGCGGTCGCCGAAATGCTCGACGATCGCCTTCGTCTTCAGGAAATAGCTGTCGGTCTGCGCCGCCAGCCGCGGGCCGAGCGGCGATTTGCCGGGACGGTCGTCCGCCGCCATCCCTGCGGCCCTCGGCGGTGACTCAGTTTGGTATGGACTGCCGTCCTGCGTCCTTCGAGGCCTCGCTTCGCGAGGCGCCTCAGGATGAGGGCTTTTCATTAGTGCCATTAAGAACATCCTCATGCTGAGGAGCGCCCGTTAGGGTGCCTCTCGAAGCACGCACGGCGCCCATGCAATCGCAAAATGAGACATTACTCAGCCCTCACTTCGCCGCCGCGAGCGCGCTGCCGTTGCCGGCCTGGGCGCGCTCTTGCTTGATCGCCTCGGCGACCTGGAAGGCCAGCTCCAGCGCCTGGCTCGCATTGAGGCGCGGGTCGCAATGCGTGTGGTAGCGGTCGCCGAGCGCCGCCTCGCTGATCGCCTGCGCGCCGCCGATGCATTCGGTGACGTTCTGCCCGGTCATCTCGCAATGGATGCCGCCGGCATAGGTGCCCTCGGCCGCGTGGACCGCGAAGACGCTTCTGACCTCGGAGAGGATGCGGTCGAAAACCCGCGTCTTGTAGCCGTTCGAAGAGACGACCGTGTTGCCGTGCATCGGGTCGCAGCACCACACGACCTTGCGCCCCTCGCGCTTTACGGCGCGCAGCAGCGGCGGCAATTTCGCCTCGACCTTGTCCGCCCCCATCCGGGTGATCAGGGTGAGGCGGCCGGGCTCGTTCCTGGGGTCGAGCCGGTCGATCAAGCGCAGCAGGTCGGAGGCTTCGCTCGTGGGGCCCACCTTCATGCCGACCGGGTTCCTGATGCCGGAGAGGAACTCGACATGGCCGCCCTCGAGCTGGCGCGTGCGGTCGCCGCACCACAAGAGGTGCGCCGAACAGTCGTACCACTCGCCGGTCGTCGAATCGACGCGCGTCAGCGCCTCCTCGTATTGGAGCAGCAGCGCCTCGTGGCAGGTGTAGAACTCGGTCTCGCGGATCTGCGGCGTCGTCTCGGAAGTGAGGCCGCAGGCGCCCATGAAATTGAGGGTCTCGGTCAGCCGGTCGGCGAGCTCGCGGTAGCGCTCGCCCTGCGGGCTGTCGGCGACGAAATCCTGGTTCCAGGCGTGCACGCGGTGAAGGTCGGCATAGCCGCCCTGGGCGAAGGCGCGCAACAGGTTGAGGGTCGCGGCCGATTGCGAATAGGCCTGCAGCATGCGCGCCGGATCGGGGATTCGCGCGGCGGCGTCGAACTCCATCGCGTTGACGATGTCGCCCCGGTAGGAGGGCAGCGTCGTGCCGTTCTGGGTCTCGCTTTCGGCGGTGCGCGGTTTCGCGAACTGCCCGGCGAGCCGGCCCAGTTTGACGACCGGGCAGCCGGCGCCGAAGGTCAAGACCACCGCCATCTGCAGGATCACCTTGAAGGTGTCGCGGATGTTGTTCGGGTGGAATTCGGCGAAGCTCTCGGCGCAGTCGCCGCCCTGCAAGAGGAAGGCTTGGCCCCCGGCGACGGCGGCGAGCCGCTCCTTCAAGCGCCGCGCCTCGCCGGCGAAGACGAGCGGCGGGAAGCGGCCGAGCGTCTCCTCGACGCGGCCGAGCGCCCTATCGTCCGGATAGTCGGGCACCTGCCGGATCGGCATGCCGCGCCAGCTCGAGGGGGTCCAGGGTCGGGTCATCTCACACTACCTCCGCGGTTGGAGGCCGCTTCCACCTTGGGCGAACATTTCGGATCGATGAGAGGACCCATGAAACAGAAAAGCCGCCTCGGTGGGGCGGCTTCGGGAAAACGCTGACACGCGATCCTAGGCCGCCGAGGTGTACCGGCGGTAGGAAAATCGCGCGACAATGTGCGGGCGTCGGACGCCCTCGGGGCTCAACATGGCGCGCACGCTAACAGCGCGAGGCGCGGGATGCAAGGGGCGATGCGCATGGCCCCGCCTTGACCAACATGGCTCGCTGTAAAATGCAGGAAATTTGCAGCGGGCAGGCCGACGGATGCCGCACAAATCCTCGGTTTTCGCGGCCGCGCCGGCGGAAAAACAGCAGAAAGCAGCATCGCGGCGGCCTTTCCTATCTCGCAGACTGCTTCTCTTATCACGCAATTGCGGCGATTTTTCAGGCGGCGGATCGGCCGCAGGCGGCGCTGGTCGCGCCCTTCCCTACGGCCGTCCCATCAGCCGATGTACAGCCGGCCGGCTGGCCGGGCTGGCCTACCCGCTGCTGCCAGGCGGCGGCGGCGGTGGCGGCGGCATATAGACCACCGGCGGCGGCGGTGGCGCGTAGGCCGGCGGCGGTGGCACATAGGCCGGCGGCGTACTCGCCACACCGGCGGTGGCGCCGACACCGCCGCCCACCGCCGCCCCTACCGCCGCGCCCGGGGCGCAGCCAATCGGGATCGTCACGATGCACCCGATAATGGCGCCGCCGGCCGCGCCGCTCGTGCCGCCCTGGACAGCATTTGCTGCGGGATCAGGAGACTGAGCAAAAGCGGAGGCGCTCATCGCCATCCCGACGAGAAGTGCGATAGCACTAGCACTAAGCTTTTTCATCGTTCCTCTCCTCGTTAACATCCGGGAGTCTTGCTGTCAGCCTGTCCGACAATCTGACAGTTATATGTAAACACCGCTCAGGTGTTATCGATCCAAACCAACCTATTTATGGAGGATGCGGCGGCATCTTGATGTAATTCGCAGCCGCCTGAAGCGCGACTGCTAACGACGGGATTGTACCCCTACTTCCCACCTCGCAATGGCGACCAATTTGCGCTACCTCTTGTTGTACAAATCTCCCGTTTTTCTGAGAGGCACATCATGGGCATCGTTGTCGCGGTGATAGCGCAGGGCAGCATGGGGTCGGGTCGGGGACGAACCGGCCGGTCTGGAAAACAGAGGCTGCGTGTGCCACGTTGAGGCCGAGAGAAGCGGAGGTATGCCATGAGCCAACTCGATGTCGCCGACAACAGCGTCACAGCGGACACGGTGAGAGTTTCGGTCTATGTGCCGCCGCTCCAGCGCACCGAAGGGCAGCCGCCGCCGATCGCGGCGCATGGCGGCCTGGCTTATACGTCTTTCGACCGGGACGGCGATGCGGGAACCGCCGCGGCGATCCGGGACGCGCTGGCGGAGATCGCCGAGGGCGAGGGCCAGCGCGTTATCGACATGATCGACAAGGCACCGCCGGGCCCGATCAAGACCCGATGGGGCCTCGGGTTCCGCGACTACGACGAATGCGTGAAGTACATCCGCCGGTCGAACAGCATCAAAGCCCCGCAGGGCGGCTTGGCGCTGCCGCTGCCCTACACTGTCTTCGAGCGGCCGACCTACTCCGTCGTCCCGTCCAACGCTCTCTGGCGGGACCCGGCGCGCGCCGACATCGCGGCGATCCTGCGCAAGAACGAGGCGGGTAACCGGCGGCGGGACCTCTATTTCCCGCAGGTGATGCGCGATGCGCGGCGCATCGGCGAGTACTATCCGGGCCTCTCGCCCAACAGCCCCGAATGCATGGACCGGCTCGGCCTGTCGCTGGCGCACCTCGAATCCAAGTGCGCGAACTTCTACGATTCGGCGGAGGTGGAGCGCGTGTTCTACCCCGAAATCGAGAAGCTGCTTCTCGATTTCTTCCCCAAAGCGACCGATGCGCTGGTCTACAACCACGACGTGTTCGACAAGGATTACGCGGGCGACCGCACGGAAGACCAGGACGGCAAGAACCCGGGCGTGAACGCCAATTACGCCAACCTCGTGCACAACGACCTGAACGACAACAGCGGCCGCGTGCGCTGCCGCGAGCTGCTCACCAGGAATCTGCGGAACTTCGGGCGCACGCAGCACTACACGGAAGAAGAAGCCGACAGGAAGATGTCGCGGCGCTTCATGTCGATCAACCTCGCCAAGCCGATGGAGACAGTCGAGCAGTTTCCCTTCGTGCTGTGCGCCTGGCCCTCCTTCGCCGACCAGCCCTACATCACCAACTACCGGATCTACGACGACCGCGTCGGCGAGACCACCCGCTTCACCTACCGTCCCGACCACGAGTGGTACTGGTTTCCCCGGCAGAAGCCTACCGAGGTCTCGATGCTCAAGTGCTATGATTCCGTGACCGACGGCTCCGTCTCGCGCTGGTCATTCCATACTGCCTGCATCGACCCGACCGCCCCCGCGAACGCCCGATGCCGCAAGAACGTCGTCGTCCGGTCCTTTGTCTTCTTCTAGCGAGACAGGAGGCGGCGTGCTTTCGCTGCACCATCGGCTCCAATAACGCTGCTGCGCCTGGAGGACGCCGGTGGTCGCCGGCGCCCTCCAGAGCGGAAGAACCTCCCGGAAGAACGGCCCTTCTCGGCTTTCGCTCGCGGTAAAGTCAGGTCGCTTTACCGGGCAACCGCGACGAGCTTGTTGCCATCGGGGTCGCGAAGATAAGCGAGATAAGCGCCGTTCGGGCGCAGGCCGGGCGGATCCTCGATCGACGTGCCGCCATTCGCAACGCCGGCCTTGTGCCACGCTTCGGCCATTTTGGCGTCACTCGTCAAAAAGCCGATCGTGCCGCCATTGGCGGAAGTCGCCGGCTTGCCGTCGATGGGTTTGGTGACCATGAAACGGCCGCCATTGTGCGAGTAGGCCAGACGGCCTCTGGCGTCGACAGTGGCGGGTTGCGCGCCCATCGCGGCAAAGAGGGCATCGTAGAATTTCTTTGACCGGTCGATATCGTTGCTCCCGATCATGACGTGGGTGAACATCTCGAATTCTCCTTGTGAGCATCAGGCAACGGCCCGCCGCCTCCGCCCCATAAGTGGAAGCGAGCCAAGGGCCCGCGCCAGTATGACGGGCCTACGATCGGCATCAGAGCAAAATCTCTCCCTTCTCTATCGTCGGGTGCGGCCGTCTGCAGCAGCGGGGCCTCGGACATGCCACTCTTCATAAGGAGGGGTCGGATGGACATCCGAGCAAGGGGCCCGGCGGGGGATGACGGTCGCCGATCAAGAGTTTGCAATATTTATCTTGCGCAGTTTTCCCGCAATTGTTCCGTCGCGCGGCGCATCAGCGCCGCGGTATTTCACATGGTCGATGAATGCGCGGAGTTTGGGCAAGACCTGGCGTCTTCCTGGATAATACAGAAAGACCCCTGGCGTGGTGACGGCGAAGGGCGTCAGCAGCGCTTGCAATCGGCCTTCGGCAATCGCCGCTCCGGCAAGCGGACCGGGCACCTGCGCAAGTCCCACACCTTGGATCGCCGCGCCAAGGAGGGCGGGGTAGTCGTGCGCGATCAGCGGCCCCGAGACGATCGCCTCCACCGTCCTATTGCCGTCAACAAAGGACCAGGGCGCAATCGATCCGTTCGAGCGGCGCAGGCGCAGGCAGGCGTGGTGACGGAGATCGTCGATCCGCTCCGGAGGCTTCCGGCGGCGTAGATAATCGGGGCTGCCAACGACAACGAAAGGAAACGGCGGCGTCAGCCGCACCGCGATCATGTCGGCGGCGATGAACTGGCCCAACCGGATGCCGGCGTCAAACCCTTCGGCCGCGAGATCGACCAGCTCCTCGCTCGCGGCGATCTCCAGTTCGACCTCAGGGTAGGCTTGGCCGAAAGAGGCGATCACAGGCTCCAGGATCAGCGGCACAACCGCGCGCGGCACCGAGAGACGCAACAGTCCGGCCGGCCGCTGTCCGAGGTCGCGCGCGGCTTCGCTAGCGGCGACGAGCTCTTCGAAGGCGGGCTTTGCCCGCGAAAGGAACCGTTCGCCGGCTTCAGTCAGACCGACGCTGCGCGTTGTGCGAATGAAGAGCGCCGCGCCGACGCGCGCCTCAAGCGCGCGGACTGCCTGGCTGATCGCCGATGGGGTGACCCCGAGTTCCGCGGCTGCTTTACGGAAATTGCGGTGCTGGGCAACGCTGAGGAAGGCCTCCACGCCGTCGAGCGCGCCCTGTCTCACTGTGAAGTTCTGCTTCATAGCCTATCGACATTATCGCCGATAGTCGCTCGCGGGAAGCGGCCGTATATCTGCGACAAGGACTTGGAGCCTTAGAGGAACGCTGAAATGACCGATGTCCTTGATGGCGTGCGAGACCACTATCGCTCGACCGGCCTGACCGAGCGGCTGAAGACGGCGCTCACGGCCTTCGGGCCGGAGGAACAACGGCTCACGCCCCCGCAACTGGCTGCCCTCGACCAGTTCCACACCCGCGGGCTCGCTGCGACCGCCGATCTTGCAAGGCTAGCCGGCATTACGGCCGATATGTCGGTATTGGACATCGGCTCGGGCATCGGCGGGCCGGCGCGCTTTCTGGCGGCAACCCGCGGCTGCCGGGTGACCGGCGTCGATCTCAGCGAACCGTTCGTGGCTGCCGCGCGCTATTTGACGGAGCGGACGGGACAGAGCGGGCAGGTGTCGTTTGAGACCGCCAGCGCCCTGGAGCTTCCGTTTGACGACGGCCGCTTTGACGCCGTGTTGCTGCAGCATGTGGCGATGAACATCTCCGACCGGGCGCGGCTCTACCGCGAGATCCGGCGCATGCTGAAATCAGGCGGCCGGTTTGCGACCTTCGATGCCGTGTCGAACAGCGAGGAGCCGCACTATCCCCTTCCTTGGGCGCGAACACCGGCGACGAGCTTTCTCTTGACCGCCGCCGCGACGCGCGAGGCGATCGAACTCGCGGGTTTCCGGGCGCTCGCTTGGCAAGACGACACCGAGGCCGCCAAGGCCTGGGCCGAGCAGCTGCGCGCCTCGGGACCGCCGCTTTCGCCGAATCTCGGCGTGGTGATGGGGCCGGACTTCGCACAGCTTGCCGCCAATTTGGGACGAAATCTGCTGGAAGGCCGGCTCGGTATTCTCACCGCGGTCTTCGAGGCCACGTCAACCAACACCTGATCTAAGGACTCACATGGAGAACCGCTGATGACCGCCGCCGCTGTTCCCGCGGGACTCGTCCCGCCGCGCCCCGCCTGGCGCAGCCTGCTCTGGGTCGTGCCGCTCACAGCACTTTGGACGCTATCGATCTATTGGCAGCCGATCATCCCGGCCAGCGGCGTTCCGACCACGGCCGTCCGGCTGATGGTCTACGGGCTCATTGCGGTCGGCTTGTGGCTCGGCCTCGAAAGCACCGAGCTGACGCCGGGCCAACGCCGCACGACCTGGCTGGCGGTCATGGTCCCGTTCACGCTGTGGCTCGCTGTCGCCTGGAGCGCGGCCATCAACGGCGTCTTTCGCGCCGGCGCCTCACCCTTGCCGCTGCTGCCGTTGGCGATCTTCCTGCCGGTGATCATCGGCGCGCCGCTGTTGCTGTTGTCGAAGCGGGTGGGGCAGGTGCTCGATGCGATGCCGGTGGCCTGGCTCCTCGCTCTTCAGCTTTACCGCGTATTCGGCGTCGTCTGGCTCGTTGGCGGACTGCGTGGGGTGCTACCCGGCGTTTTCGCGCTGCCGGCCGGCGCCGGCGATGTCCTGACCGGCCTGTTCGCCGTGCCGGCGGCGATCGCCGTGGCGACAGGCACGGCTCAGGGCCGCAGGGCCGCGATCATCTGGAACATTTTCGGCCTCGCCGATTTCGCCGTCGCGATCACTCTCGGTCTAATCACCTCGCCCGGCCGATTCCAGTTGATCGTCCCGAATGTGCCGAGCATCGGCGCCGGCGTTTATCCTGATGTGCTGACCCCTGCTTTCGTGGTGCCAAGCTCGATCCTGCTGCACGCGTTGTCGCTGCGCCAGCTGCGCCGGCGCAGTCGGGCGAAGGCAGCGCGGCGCTAGACGCGCGCCTCGACCGGGCTCGAGGCCTAACGCGGTCGTAGCCGCTAGGGGGCAAGGAATTGCCAGGATAGACCCCCATCGGGTATGCCCACTGCTCGCGAGGAGGGGGGCCGATGGAGATCCGAGCAAAGGGCCCGGTGGGCGGATGACGGTCGCCGACGCGGTTGCGGCGGCGGGGCGCAACCGGGTGCCGCAAGGGATCGCCTACATGGTCGGCTCGACCGTGATGTTCGCCGGCGGCAATGCGGTCGTCAAATGGCAGCTCGCCACCTATCCGCTGGGCGAGGTCGCGTTCGGGCGCACGCTGTTCGCGTTCCTGACGGTCGCGGCGATCGTGCTGCCGCGCGGCGGCTGGGGCGTGTTGCGGACGCGACGCTGGCGCGAGCATGTGCAGCGCGGGCTGTCGCAGGTCGGCTCGATGCTGTGCTGGTTCCTGGCGGTGAGGGTGCTGTCGCTCGGTTCGGCGACGGCGATCGGCTTCGCGGCGCCATTGTTCACCACGCTCTTGTCGATCGTCATCCTGAAGGAGCAGGTCGGCGTCCACCGCTGGACGGCACTGATCCTCGGGTTTGTCGGCGTCGTCGTCATCACCCATCCCGGCGCCGGCACGCTCACCTCGGGCGCCCTCTTCGCGCTCTTGAACGCGGTCTTGATCTCGACGGTGGCGATCGCGATCCGCCGCATGAGCATGACCGAGTCGGCGGCGACGCTGGTGCTCTACCAGATGGGCATCATGACGTTGTGCACCGCCCTGCTCTTGACGCTCGGGTTCCGCACGCCGCACTGGGGCGACGCGCTGATGGTCGCGCTTGCCGGGGTCGGCAACGGGGTCGCGCAGTTCTGGTGGACGCGCTCGCTGTCACTGGCGCCGCCCTCGGCGGTGGTGCCGTTCAACTATCTCTCGCTGGTATGGGCGTCGATGCTCGGCTTCGCGGTCTGGGGGGACGTGCCGACCGCGAGCCTCTTCTTCGGTTCCGCCATCGTCGTCGCTTCGGGCATCTACATCCTGTGGCGCGAGACCCTGCACCGCCGCCGCCGGGCGGTCCGGGCGCCGCAGCGGCCGTAGCCAGGAGCGGGTTGCGAAGGGTTGATGAAGCATCGGATCTTCACGGCTGGTTGCCGCCGAACTCCACGACAAGCGGCCGGATCGCTTGCACGAACTCCTCTTCGGTCGAGCGGTGCTCGACAAAGGCGATAATGCGATCGGCCCATTCCTCGCGGTCTTCGATGACGAGATCGCGACTGTTGATGTTCAGGAACTGGACCATCGCGACGAAGGCGGTCCGTTTGTTTCCCTGCTCGAACGCGTGTGCCTGCGCGATGCCCGCGATCAGCCTGACGGCGAGCGCGGCCAGATCATCTTCGCCATAGGCCAACGCATTCCGCGGGCGAGCAAGAGCGCTTTCGAGCAGGCCGGGATCGCGGACGAAATGCGATTCCGCGGTGATCGCGACCACAGCTCGGTTGATTTCGACGACTGCCTCGACCGGCAGCCATTCCGGCTCATTTGGCAAGAGCGGCCAAGATCTTCGGAAACCGGGCGATGATCCTGCGGGTCAATGTCGCTTGATCGACCTCGCCGCCTGCCGCTCTGGCGTGCACGTAGGCCTTCGCGGCCGTCGGGGGCTCGGAAAAGCCCGCATGTTCTCCCTTCGACGTGCCGGAGCCTTCGTTCTCGAAATCTCGTCTCGCGTCACGCGACATGGTCGTCCCGCCAAGCTGCTTTCGATCGCGATATGGGGATGAAACAATCGACCGTGAACCTCCCCTACTCCGCCGCCATTTTCGGGCGGACGAATTTCTCGCGCATGGTGACGAATTCCTCGGCGGCGCTCGGGTGGATGCCGACGGTCTCGTCGAACATCCGCTTGGAGGCGCCGCATTTGACGGCGATCGCGAGGCCCTGGATGATCTCGGGCGCGTCGGGGCCGAGCATGTGGCAGCCGAGGACGCGGTTCGTCTTCGCATCGACGACGAGCTTCATGAGTGTGCGCTCGTCGCGCCCGGAGAGCGTGTTCTTCATCGGCTTGAAGCGGGCGAGGTAGATATCGACCTCGCCGAATTCGCGCCGCGCCGCTTCCTCGGTGAGGCCGACGACGGCGAGCGGCGGCTGGCTGAAGACGGCCGACGGCACGTTCTTGTGGTCCATCATCACGGGATTGTCGTTGAAGAGCGTCTCGGCGACGGCGCGGCCTTCGGCGATCGCCACCGGCGTCAAATTGATGCGGTCGGTCACGTCGCCGACGGCGTAGATGTTTGGAAGGCTCGACCGCGACCACTTGTCGACGATTACGGCGCCGTTCTCGTCGAGCTTGACGCCCGCTTCGGCGAGCCCGGTGCGCGCCGTGTTCGGCTTTCTGCCGGTCGCGTACATGACGATGTCGGCGGAGAATTCCTGCCCCGCCGCGGTGAATACGGAATAGCCCTCGCGCGCCGCCTTTTCGATGCGGGCGACGCGGGTGCGGGTGTGGATCTCGATGCCGCGGCCGCGCATTTCCTGCGCCAGCGCGACGCGGATGTCGTCGTCGAAGCCGTAGAGCAGCTCCTCGCGCCGGATCAGCTCGACGACCTCGCTGCCGAAACCGTTGAAGATGCCGGCGAATTCGACCGCGATATAGCCGCCGCCGACAATCACGATGCGGCGCGGCAGACGGGGCAGATCGAGCGCCTCGTTCGAGGAGATCACATGCTCGATGCCGGGGATGTCGGGCACGGTCGGGTGCGAGCCGGTGGCGACGAGGATCTTGTCGGCCGTGTAATGCCGGCCGCCGATCTCGACCGTGTGCGGATCGACGAGGACGGCGCGGCCGTCGACGAGCTGCACGCCGCTCGACTGCAGCATCTTGATATAGATCTGCGACAGCCGCTCGATCTCGCGGTCCTTCGCCTCGATCAGCGCCGGCCAGTCGAAATTCGCCGGCGGCACATCCCAGCCGAAGCCGGCGGCGTCGGCGAAGGCGTCCGAGAACTGCGCGCCGTAAACGAGCAGCTTTTTCGGCACGCAGCCGCGCAGGACGCAGGTGCCGCCGACCCGCCACTCCTCGCAGATCCCGACCCTGGCGCCGTAGCTGCCGGCGCGGCGCGAGGCGGCGACGCCGCCCGAGCCGGCGCCGATCGTGAAGAGGTCGAAATCATAGCGCGGCATCGACATTCGCTCCGTTGCAGACGGCTTGCCGCACTGGTTGTCACAAACCGCGCGACGCCGCAAGGGAAGGCTGCCGCGGCGGCGCCTTGACGGCCGCCCGATCGGACATAGACTGCCGGCAGACCCCGGCCTGGAGGGCGGCATGACACCGGAACAGGTCCTCGCGATCGCGCCCAAGGCGCTGACGCAGAAACAGCGCGAATTCTACTTCGAGAACGGCTACCTCTTGCTCGCCGGCATCGTCCCGCTGGAGACGGTCGAGCGGCTCCGGCAAGTGACGGCCGATCTGGTCGAGGAGACGCGGGCGCTCTCGCGCTCGGATGCGAAGTGGGACCTCGACCGCGGGCACAGCCCGCAGAAGATCAAATTGCGGCGCCTGTCGAGCCCCTGCGACCACCATCCCGCATATTGGGAATACGCTTCGGGCGCGCCGCTCGCCGACATCGCGGCCGATCTCCTCGGTCCCGACGTCAAGTTCCATCACTCCAAGCTCAATTTCAAAGCCGACGCGGGCGGCGCCGAGGTCGAATGGCACCAGGACATCCAGTTCTGGCCGCACACCAACTATTCGCCGCTGACGATCGGCACCTATCTCTACGATTGCGGACCGCAGCAGGGACCGCTCGGCGTCATTGCGGGCAGCCATAAGGGCGAACTCTTCGACCAGTACGGCGAGAACGGTGAGTGGACCGGCCGCATCGGCGAGCGCGACCTCGCGCGCCTACCGCTCGACAGGGCGCAATATCTCTGCGGCCCGGCGGGGTCGCTGACGATCCATAATTGCCGCACCGTGCACGGCTCCGAGCCCAACGATTCGGAGGCGCCGCGGCCATTGTTCCTCGTGACCTACTCCTCGGCTGACGCGATCCCCTACACCCCCAACCCGCTGCGTTCGCCCCATGCCGGCCGGATCGTGCGCGGCAAGCCGGCGCGCTGGGCGCAGCACGACCCGCGCCCGTGCCTCATGCCGCCCGACTGGTCGGGGGGCTACACCTCGATCTTCGCGCTGCAGCAGCAGGACCGGTAGGCGGTCGAGCATGGGCGCGCAACCGGGTTTCGCGGTCGGCGAGCACGACTGGCACTCGCAGGATTACGTCGATTGGTGGCTGGCGCGCGACCGCGACCGCGAGAGCGAACGGCGCGAGCGCCTCGCGCGGATGCTGACCTATGCGCCGTTCGAGCGAGAGGCCGAGATCGCGGTCGTCGATATCGGCGGCGGCTACGGCATCGTCAGCGGGATGGTGCTCGAGGCCTTGCCGCGCGCCCGGGTCAGTTTGCAGGATTATTCGCAGCCGATGCTGGAGGAGGCAAAGCGGCGCCTCGCGCCCCATGCGGGCCGCGTCGGCTTCGCGCTCGCCGATCTCACCGACCCGGCGTGGAGCGAGCGGTTGGGCGGTCCCTTCGATCTCGCGGTCTCGGCGATCGCCATCCACAATCTGCGCGAGGTCGCGGCGATCGCGCCCGTCTATCGCGGCATCGCAAAGATCCTGAAGCCGGGCGGGGCGTTTCTCGACTACGACCTGTTCTTCGACAAAATCGGCGGCGTCGAGGGGCACCGGGCGATGCTGCGCGAGGCCGGCTTCGCGCACGTCCAATGCCTCTTCCAATACCCGCCGGCGGCAGCGCTCGCCGCTTACAAGTCCTAATGGATGAAATCTGACGCTTGAATGGAAGGCGTTGTTCGCGTCGGCATCGTTCCAGTTGGTCACGGCCGGAGGCACGAAACCTTCCTTATAGGGGTTCGTGAGCTTGACGAGCGCCTTCACGGCGGCTTCCCGTATCTGAGGGTTGTCCGTAGAAGCGCTCCATCAGGAGCGGCGAAACCCTCGCCGCCATAGCGGCGAAAACGTTGTCTGGGTTGCCCTCGATTGCAGTCCGCGGGTAGCCGTAAGCGTAAAGATCGCGCACCCCGCTCGCTCGTAGCTTCCTCTGGACCGGCATAAAAAAATCGAGGAAAGCATCCCAGGTCTTGGGAATATCGGAGAGCTTATAGCCTGCCCTCTCAATCAGAGAGCGCCAGAAATGGAAGGGAACCACTTTCACCCCCTAGCGTCTCAGCGCCAGAGCCACGAGGCGATGAGCGCCAATGCCAATAGTGCCGCGAGCCCTTGCCAGACGCGCAGCGGCGCCCGCTCGTAGAGGGTCAGCGGCCGGCCACTCGCGGCCGGGGCGGCGGCCGGCCCCGCTTCCATCTCCATAGCGAATTCAGATGTCGCGACCGCCGGAGCGATCAGCGTTTTGGGGTGGCGCCGCGCTGCACGGTCCGCAGGGTATCCCGCACGGCTTCGCGCAACGACGGGTCGTGCTCGCCGAATTTCTCCAGCCGCGACGGGTTGCGGCCGGCCGCGAGCGCACGATCGAAGACGGCATCGGCCGACTGGATGCGTTGCTCGGACTCGAGCAGCTTGAGAAAATCCATCGTGCTCAATTCGATGATCTTGTCTCGCTCGCGCACGATGACGCGCCGCGTCACGGCGGTTTCCTCGCAAAGCAGGATCGCCTTGTCGTCATCCTGAAGCCGCGCCGGTTCCTCGATGAGCTCGACGGCGGCGCGCTCGCCCAGGTTCGGCTCGTAGGCTTGCGGATTGACCATGCGGGCGGCATCGAAATTGACATACGCATTGGTGACGGCGATCTCGACCTTGGCGCGATGCGCCTTGACCCAATCCATGATCGACTGCGCGCCGAGCTTCGCACTATCGCGGGTAGCCTCGTAAAACACAGCGTCCGGGATAATCACCGGGACATTCGGATAGAGCAGGTAGTCGAGGCTGTCAGCCGCTGCGAGCGTGATGAGCGGGCCGGTGTCGAGGACGAAGAGGGAAACCCGCGGCACGCTCACGCTGCCTTGGGAAACAGCAAGGCGCGCGCCGCCGCGATGCGCTGCCGGCGGCCGGCCTCGGGGGCGCGCGGCAACGGCAGATCGCGCTTGGCAAGCTCGATCAGCACGTCGCCGAAGGTGATCCCGCCCAAGCTGCGCCGTAGCTCAATGGCCGAGATCTGCCCTTCCGAATAGCGCTCGAGCAGCGCGGTCGTCTCGACTTCGGTCATGAACAGATCTCCATGCGGCAGTTTTTATTATTACCACACGGGGTCACTTCCCGGAAAGCCGACGGGCGACGACTCACCGCAAGAGCCACGAGGCGAGGAGGGCCAGCGCGAGCAATACGGCGAGGCCCTGCCAGACGCGCAAGGGGGCGCGCTCGTAGAGCGTCAGCGGCCGGCTGATCCCGGCCGGCGCGCGCGCCGGCCCCGCTTCCATCTCCATCGCGAATTCGGTCACGTCGTCGAAACGCTTCGCCGGATCGAGCGCGATGGCGCGAGACAGCGTCGCTTTGAGCCAGGCCGGCAGGTCCGGGCGCAGGACCGAAAAATCGAGCGGCAGGCTGCGCCGCGGCGGGCTCACCGCGTCGGCGTTGCCGTAGGGATATTCGCCGGTGAAGGCACGGAACAGCGTGACGCCGAGCGCGTAGATGTCGGTTGCTTCGTTGCCCGGCTCGCCCGCGAACATCTCGGGCGCCATATAGGCCTGCGTGCCGGGGATAGCCTCGGGCGGGAACTCTTCGAGGGCCGGGGCGCGCACCACCCCGAGATCGATCAGCTTCAAGGAGCCGCCGCCTTCGAGGATGACGTTGTCGGGCTTGATGTCGCGGTGGATGATGCCGGCGCGGTGCAACGCCGCGACGGCGCGGGCGAGGCCGAGGGCGATGTGGCGGCCCTCCTCGAGGCCCAGCGCCGGCGGCCGCGCCAGGCGGTTTTCCAGCAATTCGCCCTGATAGAGCGGCATCACCGTATAGAGGGCGCTCTGGCGGCCCGGCGGCAGTTCGATGACATGCCCGACCGAGGGGTGATGCACGCGCGCGCCGACCCACGCCTCGCGCAGGAAGGCGGCGCGGTAGGCCTCGACGCTGACCACCGCAGGCTTCGGGAATTTGAGCGCGACGTTGCCGCCCTCGATCTCGTCCTCGGCGGCGAAAAGCCGGCTGTAGCGGCCGTCGGAGATCAATGCCCGCAACAGAAAGCCGTCGATCGCCTCGCCCTCGACCGGCACCGCGATCACCGGCAATTCCCCGATCGCGGCGCCGAGATCGGCCGACCCCGCGGTCGGCAACGCCACGACGTCGAGCACCAGCGCAGTCGAATTGTCGGCGCCGCCGGAGGCGAGCGCGGCGGCGACCAGCGCCTGCGCGGTCTCGTCGGGCGCGGCACGCTCGCGCAGGATCTCGGCGATGATGCCGTCCGGCAGAAAGCCGTGCACGCCGTCGCTGCACAACAGGAAGCGGTCGTGCAAGGCGACCGGCTGGGCCGCGTAGTCGAGACGCACCTCGGCCTCGACGCCGAGCGCGCGGTTGAGGGTGTGCGAGCGGCCGCTGCCGTCGTCGCGGACATGATCGCTCGTCAGGCAATTGAGCCGCTCGCCGCTCAACCGATAGGCGCGCGAGTCGCCGACATGCAGCACATGCGCGACGCGGCCGCGAAAGACCAGCGCGGTGAAGGTGGACCCCATGCCGGCGAGCTTCTCGTCCTGGTGCGCCAGCGAGTAGATCCAAGCGTTGAGCGCGCTGACGATCTTCGCGCCGGCGCGCTGCACCTCCATCGTCTCGGGCAGGTCGCAAAATCCGTCGAGAAAGCCGCGCACCGCCGTCTCGGCCGCAATGCGCCCGCCCTTGGCGCCGCCGATGCCGTCGGCGATCGCCGCCACCACCTCCTGCCGCGGCTCGGGCAACTCGGCGCCGAGCAGCGCGCCGGCGAAATCCTCGTTCGCCTTGCGGGGACCCGTCTTCGAACAGAACCCGACGATCGCCCGCACCCCGACTTCGCCCGCCGCCGCGGCACCCGCCCCGCCGCTCACGGCGTCACCGGGATTTCCCGAGAGCGCAGCGGGCAGAGCGGAAATAGCCGCCGGTGCTGGAGGCGACGGAGGCTGTCAGCGCGCCGGTCTTGCGGTCGAGCGTGTAGCTGCCGCCGTCCTTCGGGTCGAACCAGGAAATCGCGGCGGCGGTGATCCTGGCCGGTTGGGCGTCGACGGTCGATTTGGCGAAATCGATCGTCACCTGCCAGGAAGCGCCGCTCGCAGTGTTGGTGCAGAGAATCGCGGCGCGGTCCTGCTGCGCCCGCAGGGCGACCGCCGGCAACAGCAACCCCGCCGCCAAGCCGGCCATTCCCGCCGCTGCAACCCGATGCCGGAACATGCCTCGCACCCCCATCGCCATGCGCCGATGCATAGCGAAATCCGGGGTTTCTGCAAAGGCCGCGGCCCAAGCGCCGCGGTCAGAAGCCGAGCAGCTGGTCCTTTGTCTCCTCCAAGACGTCGAAATCGCGCTTTATAATCGCCATCGCCTCTTCATAAGAAAACGCTTCGCTGACCTCTTCGGTAAAGCTGGATATATCGGCGGATTTCCAGCCATATGCTTTGGCAACAGTCTTGCACATCTCGAGACGTCGCCAGATATTCATGCTGTCGAAGGAGACTTTCGGGCGCATCGCGACCTGCTCAAGCGAATATACAGCGCAAAAACGGCGCTTGCCTTGCGAGGTTCCGGCGCCCGCCGCTTTACCGCCGCGGTTTCCATGCCATGATACCGCATCGGGGCATGCGGGCCAGTGGCGTTCGCGATACAGCAAGCCTAAATAATAGGCACTTTTCTGCATAATTTCTATGCAGCTCCGCGCCATATCGAGCGGATCGGACGAAAAAGACTGATTTCGCGGCGCAAAGCGATTCCGGCACGGCTCTTGCCTTCTCAAACCTCGAATCCGTCCGTGCGTCCGGCGCCCGCCCGCGGGAACCCGGAGGCGGCGTTCTTGGCAACGGGAAAAATGGGGGCAATCGATGCTCGTACCTTCACCGAAATGGCTCGACACCGGCGACAATGCCTGGCAGCTGGCGGCCGCCACCTTTGTCGGGCTGCAAAGCATTCCGGGTCTGGCGGTGCTTTACGGCGGCATCGTCAAGAAGAAATGGGCGATCAATTCCGCCTTCATGTGCTTCTACGCCTTCGCCTCCGTGTTGGTCGTGTGGATCCTGTTCGACTACAACATGGCGTTCGGGCCGCAATGGTTTCCGTTCCTGGGGAAACCGATGCTGGCAACCTCGGCCTCGTTCACCTTGGGCCAGGCGACCGTGCCGGCGGCGGCCTCCGGCATGCCGGCGATGGCCTTTCCGATGTCGACGCTGATGTTCTTCCAGTTCGTGTTCGCCGCGATCACGGTGATCATCCTCGGCGGCTCGGTATTGGGGCGCATGAACTTCGCCGCGTGGGTGATCTTCTGCCCGGTGTGGATGACGCTCGTCTATACGGTTGGCGCGTTCAGCCTGTGGGGCGGCGGCTGGCTGGCGAGCGCCGGGGCGGCGGATTTCTCCGGCGGCTATGTCATTCATCTGGCGGCCGGCACCTCGGGCTTTGTCGCCGCCTGGGTGATCGGGCCGCGGCTGCAGGCCGACCGCGACAACTTCCCGCCCAATAGCCTGCTCGTCACGCTGATCGGCGCCGGCATATTGTGGCTCGGCTGGAACGGCTTCAACGGCGGCGACCCGTACTTCGCCAACGCCGACGCCGGGGCGGCCGTGCTCAACACCAACACGGCGACCGCAGTGGCGCTCCTGGTGTGGACGCTGATGGACAAGATGGCCTACGGCAAGCCGTCGATCATCGGCGCCGTCAACGGCATGATCGCGGGCCTCGTCGCGATCACCCCGTCGGCCGGTTACGTCGACGGCTGGGGCGCCATCATCGTCGGCATCTGCGCCGGCATCATCCCGTGGCTGGCGATGAACAAATTGCAGAAGACGAGCTTCATGATGAAGGTCGACGACACGCTCAGCGTGTTCTCGACGCACGGCGTCGCCGGACTGATGGGCGGGCTTCTGGTCGGCATCCTGTCGAACCCGAACATGCTGATGTATATCGGCACCGAGAAGGATGCGCCCGGCGTCAGCGTTTCGGGCTGGCTCTACGGCAACCCGAAGCAGCTGCTCATACAGCTCGAGGCGGCGGCCTTCATCATCGCCTACAACGCGGTGATGACCTTCATCATCCTGAAGGTGATCTCGATCTTCGTGCCGCTGCGCATGGACGAGGCGAAGCTGAAGGTCGGCGACGACGCGGTGCATGGCGAAACCGCCTACGCGATCGGCATCGAAGGCGAATAGCGGGCGCTTCAAGTTTCCTCCCGCCTCGGGGTGGGGCCGCAACGGCCCCACCCCGTTTTTTTGCTTTGACGCCGGCCGGGCCGCTAAAGCCCGATCAGCGCGGCCGGCTTCCGGCGAATAGCCGTCGACACCAAGCCAACTCGATTGAAATGGACTAAACAATGGTCCATATATCGAAACTCCTGCAATCGCGGCGCATGAGCTCGGGCGATGCGAATTTCCGTGACGGAAGCCAAGGCGCAGCTGACCGAACTGGTGCGGCGCGCAGAAGCGGGCGACGAGGTCATCCTGACGCGCCACGGTCAGCCGGCCGCGCGGCTCGTGCCCTTGAAGGCGCGCCTCGATCGAGAAGCACTCCATCGCCTGATCGAGGAAATTCAAGCATCTGCCGCGACCAAGATGACCCCCGGCGAACCGGCCGCCCGCAGCCAGGATTTTTTGTACGACGAGAATGGCCTGCCCCGATGATCGCGGTCGATACCTCGGCCCTGATGGCGATCATCCAGCGTGAACCAGATGCAGAGCGCTGCGAAGCCGCTCTCGCCGGCGAGACGGAGCGGGTGATTTCGGCGGGAACGGTCGCCGAAGCGCTGATCGTTGCGAGACGCCGGAATGTGGGCGAAGAGATGCGGCGGCTGATGGAAGGCCTCGATTTCGAGATTCTGCCCGTCACCGCGGCTACCGCTCACCGGATAGAAGCGGCCTATGAGCGGTGGGGACGCGGCATACATCCCGCCGGCCTGAATTTCGGCGACTGCTTTGCTTACGAGGCGGCGAAGCAGAACGGCTGCCCGCTGCTCTTTGTCGGCGAGGACTTTGTGAAGACCGATCTCGAGCGGGCCCGGTGAAGCTCGCGATCGGCTTCGGGGCCGAGTTGAAATAGGTCCTGTTTCCTACGCGGGCGGATCGGCCGGCCGAATTCCGACGGTCGGGATTTTATTTATCTGCGGCAAAGTTATGACCCGGCGCCATTGTGATCATGATCACACGGCGCCGGCCCGCGGCATCCTCTAATGTAGCTGCACGAGGCGGAAACCGGAACGCGTTCAGGCGCCGGGAATGCCCTCGCCGAGAAGCGGCATGCCATGCGGCACGCCAGCATCGGCCGGGTTCATCTCAGTTAGCTCCGGACCCGACCCCGACTCAAGAGAAGCAAATGCCAGCCGGCGCGCAGCACGGTGCTGGCGGCCGTCTGTCGATGACGCAGTCAGTTTCGACTTAGGGAGGAATCACATGAGCGCGGCACCCCAGGTACGATTCGAAAGCACGCAGGCTGCTCGACGCCCGACCGACCAGGAAATCGAAAACAAAGTCGCGCAAGGACGCGTCAGCAACACGGCCCTCAGCATATACCAAGCGAGGAAGCGTCCCGGTTTCGGGGCTCCGGTTCCATACGCCGAACGCAAATTCGCGCGCCGGCTTTTCCCCGGCCACCCGCACCACGCGGTCGAAGTCAGCGACCCGAGCCTCGACCGAAGCGACGAAACCGCGATCGCCATAAATCCCAGTAACCCGCGCAACATCGTCGCCGGCGCAGCCAGCTTCAACGGCAGCCAATTCGATAATACCGCCTATGTCAGCAAGGACGGCGGCAATACATGGACGACGGTAGTCGCCCTTACCAATACGGACGAGGGAGCCGGCATCGCCTTCGACGATTCCGGCAATTGCTATTACACAACGATGCAGGGCGGATTTTTTCCGGTATGCACTGTCAGCCGAGACGGCGGCCTGACGTGGGGCGCGCCGTCGGCATTCGGATTCGGCGACAAAACGGCGGTCGCCGCGCGCGGCAACATAGCGCTATGCGGGTTCGATCGCATAAACACCGAAGCCTGCGCCTTCACATTGGACGGGGGCGTAAGCTGGACGGTGCACGACTTTACCGATCTCGGTCTCGGGACCGGTCCGCTCGTCAGCTACAACCGCCAGCACTTCTACATCATCTACGCGGCATTGGACAACAACCTGAAGCTTTATGCCAGCCACGATCAGGGTGCGACCTGGACCGGCCCGACGACGATCGTCGCCGGTAATGCGCCACAGAGCACGATCGCCGGACCGCTCTCGTACGAAGGGGGAGCGCTGACCAGCCCCGGCACGAATGTCGCCATCGACGGCCATGGGCGGCTGCATGTGCTCTACATCGACAGCAACAAGCAAATACCGATGTACACAAAGAGCCACGACCACGGGGCAACCTGGAGCACGCCGGTGGACGTGAACCCCAGGCGAGCCGGCGACGCACACATGTGGCCCTGCCTGTCCTGCACCAGGGAGGGCGACCTCCAGGGCGGCAGCATCGTCTACGATTCGGCGCTCAGCAAATATTCGGTTCTTCTGCACTGGAAGCCCGATGACGAAGACGAGTGGCGGACCCGCGACGTGGACGGCGGCCCATGGGCGGCGGCCGGGCCATCGCCGGGCTTCCGGATCGGGTTCGGCGACTACTTCGATTGCGACAGTCTGCCCGAATGCGGGATATCCGTCATGGCGTGGTCCGAAACCGCGAACGGGCTGCAGCCATGGCAGACATGGGCGCGCGTTCTGGATATCTGCGAAGAGGACGAGAACCTGGTCGACGCGATCGAAGACGAGATCGAGCACCTGACGCATGCTTTCGAGATCCAGGAGCTGCCCTTCCCGAGAACTGCCGCGGCGGTCACGAAATTCGAGGAGAACCTCGCCGGGTTGCGGGCGAAACTGCAAACCGGACGCGACAGGCTGGCAAAGCGTCGTGCCGCCAATCCGCTGCCGGCGGAGTGAAGACAGCGCGTAAATCGATCAGCGGATCGATCTGCGGGCAGGGTGGGGCTGCGAGCGGCCCCACCCGTTCTTCCGCTTCCGCCGAGGGCGCACCCGGTCCACAGCATCCGCTCGATCGCGCCGGCGAGCGGCCAGGCACGCCGTCCGCGGCGAAACCGATCAGACGGTCGCGGTCGTGGGGGCGGGCTCAGCGCCGGCAGCGTCTCTAAAGCCCGATCAGCGCGGCCAGTTTCCGGCGAACGTCGTCGAGGATCGCCGCCGCGACCGCAGCTCCAGCATAGCTTATGGGTCGGGCAAGAGTGTCGATGCTCCGCATATGGCTGGTCAAGATCTCGCCGGAAACCGGCAGGCCCGGCGGCAGCACGACACTGGTGCCGAACGGGCGAACGCGCGAGGTTATGGGGCAGACGATCGCGAACTCGCTCGCCCGATAGAAGCCGGCGGGCGACAGGACGAGGGCGGGGCGCCGGCCGCTCTGCTCGCGGCCGACGCGCGGATCGAAATCCGTCCAGATCAGGTCGCCAGCCTCGGGAATGTACGTCATCTTTTCACTCGACGATCTCGCGGCCCTTGTCCGGTCCCCAATCGAAGGCTTCCCGCATCGCTTCCGGCGTCATCCCCTGCAACAGCTCGGCAAGCTCGTAGCGCGGCCGTGCCGGCGAGATGACGATGCGACCGCCTTCCGCCTCGACCTCGACACGGGCGCCCGCCCGCAACCCCGCGCGTTCGGCGATGTGCTTCGGAAGGCGCAGCCCGAGGCTGTTGCCCCAACGCGCGATTTGCACCTGCATCGAACCACTCCATCGGCCGCCGGATATACATAGAATATCGCGTGGCCGCCTGCAAACTTCAACGGTCGATGCCGCCGAGTCGCGCTCAAAGAGCGGCTCGAGCGGCAGGCCGGCTAGGCCCGCCGGCCGCGCCCGTTTCGCTCAGCGGTCGATGCCGCCAAGGCAGAGGTATTTGACTTCGAGGAACTCCTCGATGCCGTACTTCGAGCCCTCGCGGCCGATGCCCGATTCCTTCATGCCGCCGAAGGGCGCGATCTCGGTCGAGATGATGCCCTCGTTGATGCCGACGATGCCGTATTCCAGGGCCTCGGCGACGCGGAAGATGCGGCCGATGTCGCGGGCGTAGAAATAGGCGGCAAGGCCGAACTCGGTGTCGTTCGCCATGCGGATCGCCTCGGCCTCGGTCTTGAAACGGTAGAGCGGCGCGACGGGGCCAAAGGTTTCCTCGCGGGTGATCAGCATGTCGGTCGTCACGTCGGTCAAGACCGTCGGCTCGAAGAAGCTGCCGCCGAGCGCATGGCGATGGCCGCCGATGGCGACCTTAGCGCCCTTTTCGAGGGCGTCGGCGATGTGCGCCTCGACCTTCTCGACCGCCTTCATGTCGATGAGGGGGCCGATGACGGCGCCCGGCTCGAAGCCGTCGGCGACCTTCATCGCGCCCGCGGTCTCGGCGAGGCGCCTGGTGAAGGCCTCATAGACGCCGTCCTGCACGAGGATGCGGTTGGCGCACACGCAGGTCTGGCCGGCGTTCCTATATTTGGAGGCGATCGCCCCCTTGATCGCCATCTCGATATCGGCGTCGTCGAAAACGATAAACGGCGCGTTGCCGCCGAGTTCGAGCGAGAGTTTCTTGATCGTGCCGGCGCATTGCTGCATCAGCAATTTGCCGACCTCGGTCGAGCCAGTGAAGGTCAGTTTGCGGACGGTCGGGTTACCGGTGAGTTCGCCGCCAACCTCGTTTGACGGACCGGTGACGCAGGAAAATACCCCTTTGGGCACCCCGGCGCGCTCGGCCAGTTC
>DATLKN010000040.1:0-13336 GCA_035538335.1 Allostellaceae bacterium | reverse complement strand
GCCCTTCACCAACTCGAAGGCCCTCGGTAAGCTCGCGATCGTCACAGCCTGTGGCATTGGGGGTGCTCCTCTTTGCGGACTTCAGCAACCCGCCGAGTACCCCCTCTCACAGCCCTGACACAAATCTCCGTACATCACCTTCCCCCTAGAGGTTGTTGACAGCGGCCCGGTATCGCGTTTTGCTTTGGCCGCAATGAGGCGGTTCGCGGGTGCACGGTTGTTCGGGTTGGCTGTTGCTTTAGTGCTGGCGGCCGCCGGCGCGGCATTCGCGCAGACCTCTTCTGCGCGTTTCTTCGCGATCTGCCACGATCAAGACTATGCGTTGTGCGCTGTCGCCAAGTGCTTCGTGCTCGACGGGGTTTCCTATTGCAAATGCGATCTCGAGCACGGCGACAGCATCAGCCTGCCGTTCGAATTCGGCCACGGGCAAAACGTCTGTTCGGTCGATGCCCGGGGCGCGGCGAACGGTTACGTGGTCAGCACGTTCAGCCTGCCGCAGTCGGTCGTTGCGCCCGACGGCAACAAGGCGCTCTACGACTGCCCCGCCAGCTCCGCGGACGGCGCCTACGCCCAGTGCGACGGCGGCGTGTGCTTCACCGGCAGCGAGGGGCAATCCTTCCCCGGCTTGGGACCGCTGAAGAACGGCGAGATCATCTGCTCCTGCCCGATTACGGTGGCGAACCCGCCGGCGCCGGTCGGCTATCAGATCGCCGGGCCCTACCCCTGCCAAAGCTCGTTCTTCCGCTACTGCGACGCCACCGCCGCCAATACGAATACGGGCTCGACGATCTATGTCGGGGCACCGGACGGCACGGCCCGCTTTTTGACCCGCCGGCTCTACGGCAGCGTTCCGCCGCTCAACGAGTGCCGCCCCTGACTAGCGGGATTGCCGCCGTAGAATGCCAGCCTCGGTGACAACGGCGTCCATCGGCATGTCGTGCGGCTGCGGGTGGATGGTTTCGAGCCTCGACAATTCAAACCCGACGCCGATTGCGAGAGGCCGCGGCGCGAGCGCGGCGAGCGTGCGGTCGAAATAGCCGCCGCCATAGCCCAGTCGATAGCACGCCCCGTCGAAGCCGACGAGCGGCGCCAATACCGCTTGCGGCACCAGGATCTCGCGCTTTTCCGGAACCGGGATGTTCCACACCCCGTCGACGAGGCTCTCGCCCGGCGCCCAGGCGCGGTATTCGAGCGGGCCCTTTTTGTCGACGACCGCCGGCAGCGCCGCGCGCGCGCCCTGCGCGAAGAGCGCCGGCAGCAGCGGGCGCGGGTCGAACTCGGCGCGGAACGGCCAATAGACCCCGAGCACGATGCCCGGCCGCTCGGAAAGGATTGCCGCGAGCCTCAGGGCGATGGCCTCGCCCCATTGCCGGCGCAGGTCGGGCGGGGCCGCAGCGCGCAACGCCAGAAGCCGCTCGCGCTCGGCACGCCGCCAAGCCTTCAGCGCCGGCCAGTCCATCAGCCGCCCACCGTCATTCCCGCGAAAGCGGGAACCCAGGGCCGCAAGGTCCTGCCGCCTGCCCTGGGCCCCCGCCTGCGCGGGGGCGACGAATAACAACGCATCTCAAAACAGCCCGGTAATCAGCCCGTCCGCGACCGAGATGCTGTTCGCCGCCGGCACCCGCGGCAGGCCGGGCATCGTCATCATCTCGCCGCAGATCGCGACGACGAACTCGGCCCCGGCCGAAAGCCGCACTTCGCGCACCGCGATGACGTGGTCTTTGGGCGCGCCCTTCAAGTCGGGGTTGGTGGTGAAGCTGTATTGCGTCTTCGCCATGCACACCGGGTATTGGCCGTAGCCTTCCTTCTCCAACCCGGCGAGTTGATCGCGGATGCGGCCGTCGGCCTCGATGTCGGCGGCGCCGTAGATGCGCGTCGCGATCGTGCGGATCTTTTCGATGAGCGGCATCTCGGCGGGGTAGAGGAAGCGGAACTCGGCCTTGCCGCCGTCGGCCAGCGCGACCACCTTCTCGGCCAGTTCGACGGCCCCCGCGCCGCCTTGCGCCCAATGGTCGGCGATGACCGCATCGACGCCGCGGGCGGCGCACAGTTCCTTGAGCTTGGCGAACTCGGCCGGGGTGTCGGCGCTGAAGCGATTGAGCGAGACCACCGCCGGCACGCCGAACTGCTTGAGATTGTCGAGATGCCGGGCGAGGTTGGCAAAGCCCTTCTCGACCGCCGCGACGTTCTCCGCGCGCAACGCGTCGCGCGCGACGCCGCCGTGCATCTTGAGCGCCCGCATGCTGGCGACGATGACCGCCGCGTCGGGCCGCAGCCCCGTCTGCCGGCATTTGATGTCGAAGAACTTCTCGGCTCCGAGATCGGCGCCGAAGCCGGCCTCGGTCACCGCGTAGTCGACGAGCTTCAAGGCGGTTGTCGTGGCCAGCACGGAATTGCAGCCATGCGCGATGTTGGCGAAAGGGCCGCCATGGATGAAGACCGGGTTGTTCTCGATGCTCTGCACCAGATTGGGCGCGATCGCGTCTTTGAGCAGCGCGGCCATCGAGCCCGCCGCCTTGATGTCGCTCGCGCGCACCGGCTTGCGGTCGCGGGTCTGCCCGACGACGATGTTGCCGAGCCGGCGCTGCAGATCCTCGAGATCGGTCGCGAGGCAGAACAGCGCCATCACTTGGCTGGCGGCGGTGATGTCGAAGCCGTCCTCGCGCGGGAAGCCGTTGGCGACCCCGCCCAAGGAGTTGACGATCGAGCGCAGCGCCCGGTCGTTCATGTCGATGCAGCGGCGCCAGGAGACGCGGCGGGGGTCGATCGCGGGATCGCTCCCCCAATAGATGTGGTTGTCGATCATCGCCGCGAGCAGGTTGTTGGCGGCGCCGATCGCGTGCAGATCGCCGGTGAAGTGCAGGTTGATGTCCTCCATCGGCACGGCTTGCGCGTAGCCGCCGCCGGCCGCCCCGCCCTTGACGCCGAAGCAGGGGCCGAGGCTCGCCTCGCGCAGGCACACCATCGCGCGCTTGCCGATGTGGTTGAGCGCGTCGCCGAGCCCGACCGTCGTCGTCGTCTTGCCTTCGCCCGCCGGCGTCGGGGTGATCGCGGTGACGAGGATCAGCTTGCCGTTCGGCCGGTCCTTGAGCCGGCTGATGTAGTCAAGCCCGATCTTCGCCTTGTACTTGCCGTAGGGCTCGATCGCGTCCGCCGGGATGCCGAGCTTTTCGCCGGCGACCTCGTAGATCGGGCGCATCGTCGCGGCCTGCGCGATCTCGATGTTCGATTGCGGGTTTCTGTGCTGGTCCTCTCCGCGCGCCACGCCGTTTCTCCTTTTCCCAGGTTACCCGCTTGCTCTTAACCCGTCCGCCCCTCCGGCCGCAACCGGGCATAGGGCCGCGGCAGCTGCCGCTCGGGCGCGTGCGCGGTTGACAAAATACGATTATAATGCTATCGATAATCGCCCTTAGCGCACGTTTGGTGGAGTTGATCATGAATCGGAGTGCAGTATTACTGTTGGCGGCCACGGGTCTCTTTGCCTGGCTGTTGGCATCGGGGAGCGCCGTTGCGGCGAGCCCGAAACCGAACGGGACCTATGGCGGCGTCGGCACATTGGCGTGCGTGACCGCCGCCGGCGGGTTCGACGCCAATTTCCAACCCAACACTCCGGCGAACGCCTCCACGAGTACCGGCAACGGGCTGGCGGTCTACACGTTCAAGAAGAACGGCACCGGCACCGTGAGCTTCAACAATGTCACGGTAGGGCTCGCAGGCGGCAGCTCCTCGCACGGGACAAACGTCCCGTTCACCTATACGAGCAACGGCCACGGCGGGCTCACCCTTACCGCCGGCAGCTCCACATTCACCGGGACGATAGACACCGGGCCGCGTGCCGGGCAGACCTTCACGATCGACAACTGGACCGTCGATGCCTACATCGCCCAGGGGAACAAGGCGATCGTGACTGCCACGGCGGCCCCGTTTGTCGAAAACATAACGTTCTCGGGGACCAACCCCGGCCCGTTTCCGCGCATCTGCGCCCGCGAAACGACGCTGATGCCGATCCCGCCGAGCGCAGCCAAGTAAGATTACGGTGACAAGATTACGGTGACAGTTCACTAAATCCGAATTTTGAACACCGCGGGATGCACCCGATCGGAGTCAAGTGAACTGTCACCGTAATCCCGCTGTCATCGTAATCCCGCGTGCTTCGAGACGCGCCTTTCAGGCGCTCCTCAGCATGAGGGTGTCCTTCCTGGCATTGAGAAAACCCTTCATCCCGAGGCGCCTCGCTGAGCGAGGCCTCGAAGGACGCACGAGCGCCGATCGGTGCTGCAGCTCACGCCGTCTTCTGCAAACTGAGTCCCAATTCGCGAATCATCGTCTCGCGCATGACGAATTTCTGGATCTTGCCGGTGACGGTCATCGGGAAGGCGTCGACGAATTTGATGTAGCGCGGGATCTTGAAATGCGCGATCCGGCCGCGGCAGAAGAGCTGGATCTCCTCGGCGCTCGCACCCTCGCCCTCGCGCAGCCGGATCCAGGCGCATAATTCCTCCCCCAGGCGAGGGTCGGGAACGCCGATGACCTGTACCTCCTGGACCTTCGGGTGGCGGTAGAGGAATTCCTCGATCTCGCGCGGATAGACGTTCTCGCCGCCGCGGATCACCATGTCCTTGATGCGCCCGACGATGTTGCAATAGCCCTCGTCGTCGATCGTCGCGAGGTCGCCGGTGTGCATCCAGCCCGCTTCGTCCACCGCCTCCTCTGTCTTTTCCGGGTCGTTCCAATATCCCAGCATGACGAGATAGCCGCGCGTCAACAATTCGCCCGGCATTCCGCGCGGCACGATGCGGCCCTCGGCGTCGACGATCTTGACTTCGACATGCGGCATCGCGCGCCCGACCGTCGAGACGCGCCGCTCGAGCGGGTCGTCGGCGCTCGTCACCGTGGAGGCCGGGCTCGTCTCGGTCATGCCGTAGCCGATGACGATTTCCGACAAGTGCATGCGCTCGACGGCGCGCCGCATGACCTCGATCGGGCAGGGGCTGCCGGCCATTACGCCGGTGCGCAATGAAGAGAGGTCGAAGCGCGCGAATTCCGGATGATCGAGCTGCGCGATGAACATCGTCGGCACGCCGTGCAACACGGTGCAGCGCTCGGCCTCGATCGCCGCCAATGTGGCGAGCGGCTCGAAGCCCTCGCTCGGATAGACCATCGCGGCGCCGTGCGTCAGCGCGCCGAGGTTGCCGATCACCATGCCGAAGCAATGATAGAGCGGCACCGGGATGCACACCCGGTCGCGCTCCGAAAACTTCATCGCCTCGGCGATGAAGAAGCCGTTGTTGAGGATGTTATGGTGGGTCAGCGTCGCGCCCTTGGGAGAGCCGGTCGTGCCGCTGGTGAACTGGATGTTGATCGGGTCGTCGAACTGCAATTCCTCGGCGAGAGTTTCGAGCCGCTGGCGCTCGGCCGGCCCGGCGAGCCCCGCCACGTCGCCGAACCGCAATGCACCGGCGACGCGCCCCTCGCCGATCGTGACGACGAGGCGCAGATCGGGCAGCCGCGCCGCCTCGAGCGCGCCCGGCGCGGCGCCGTCCAGTTCGGGGGCGAGTTCGCGCAGCATTGGGAGGTAATCGCTCGTCTTGAAAGAGGGCGCGGTGATCAGCGCCGCGCAGCCGGCCTTGTTGAGCGCGTATTCGAGTTCGACGGTGCGGTAGGCGGGGTTGATGTTGACGAGGATGAGCCCAGCCTTGGCGGTGGCGAACTGCGCGACCACCCATTCCGAATTGTTGGGCGACCAGATGCCGATGCGCTGGCCGCGCTCGAGGCCGAGCGCCAGAAGCCCAGCCGCGAACTGATCGACGCGCTCTTTCAGCTCGGCATAGGACCAGCGCACTCCCTGGTGCCGCACGACGAGCGCGTCGCGCTCGGCGAAGCGGGCGGCGATATGGTCGAAATGGCGCCCGATCGTCTCGCCGATCAGCGGCTGCGGACTCGCCCCATGGATGTAGCTCGATCCGCTCATGGCTTCCTCCCGCGCCTGATGCCGGCCATTGTCGCGCCATCGCCCCGGCCCGCAAGCAGTTTTCCTCGGCGCGGCGGCACCCCTATGCGTCGTTCCGGCGAAGGCCTGGCGAAGGCCGGGACCCAGATCGACCATGGATACCGGCTTTCGCCGGTATGACGATGTTTCGGCGCCGGATCACGGCTCTCCCCGCGCCGCGCCTATTTCTTCTCCTGTCGTCCCGGGGAAGGCCGGGACCCACCCATCCGGCGCAGGAGCGGCCGAACGGTAGATTCCGGCCTTCGCCGGAATGACGAAACGAGGTTTTGCGACAGAAGGCTAATCCGCCGAAACGCCGGTGACCGGAGAAAGTGTAAACCGGCAATCCGCATCTCGGGCGATCTGGTTGACGAGATCGACCTCCCAGTCGAGATACTCGCGCATCCGCCGCTCGCGCTCCTCCGGCGGGCGGTCGCGTGCCGACAGCGCCACGTCGTCGGGCTGCGAGAGCAATCGGCCCATGCCCTCTTCGAGCGCCAGCCCGGCGGCGCGCCAGGCGTCCGTCCCGCCCTTCAGCACCGCAACCTTGGGGCCCGCTTCGGCGGCGGCGAAGCGCGCCAGCGCCCCGTCCTCGCTCGTCAGCACGATGTTGCTGCCGGGCGGCAGCTGCGCGAGCGCCTCGCCGAGCCGCGCCCGGATCGCGAAATGGGCGCCCGGGACGTGGCCGGCGCGGTGGTGCTTGGAGAGCGCCAGATCGACGACGATTGCGGATTTAGGGTCGAGCGCGCGCGGTTCGATCTCGGCCGGCGCCGGGCCGGCGAGCGGGAAGTCGCTAAAGTCGGCGGCCGGCATCCCCTCTTCGAGGCGGGCGCCCTCGAGCCCGCCGTCGAGCACAACCGCGTCCCAGCCCATGCGTTTGAGCCACGAGGCGGTCATCCGCGCGCGCACGCCGGTGTCGTCGACGAGCACGACCCGCGCCCCCCAGACCGCGAGCCAGCTGTCGGTCTCCTGCACGAGTTGCCCGCCCGGCGCCGACAGCGAGCCCGGCAGATGCCCACCGCGGTATTCGGCGGGATCGCGCACGTCGAGCAGGTAGAGCGTGCGTTCCTCGGCTTCGTCCTGCCACTGCGCCAGCAGCCCGCGGCCGATCGTCGGGACGCCATAGCGCCGGGCGACCGCCTCGGCCCGCTGCCGCGCCAGGCGGAGGCCCTTTTCCGAAACGGCGGGCGCCCGTGCCGTCGCCCCGTTGACGACCCCAAGGCCGGCCAAGTGCCAGGCCATCGTGCCGTTCTTCAGCGAGACGACCTTGTTCGGCACCCCGGCCTCGATCAGCGCCTGCGCGCCGATGATGCTGCGCGTGCGGCCGCCGCAATTGACGACGACGAACGTCTCGGCCGAGGGCACGAGGTCGGCGAAGCGGTAGACGAGTTCGGCGCCGGGAACGCTCGTCGCGCCGGGGATGCTGTTCGAGTGGTATTCCTCGAAGGAGCGGCTGTCGAAGATCTTCAGATCGTCGCCGCGGCGCTGCCGCTCGGCGAGTTCCTCGGCGGAGATTGAGGGCGTCTCGCATTCGTGCTCGACGGCTTCGGCGAAGGCTTTGCTCGGCACATGCACGCCGCTGTAGAGCGGAAACCCGGCCGCGCCCCAGGCGGCAACCCCGCCATCCAGCACCGCGAGGTCACGCCAGCCGCCCTCGGCGAGGCGGTTTGCCGCGCGCTCCGCGAGCCCTTCGCCATTGTCCATGACGACGATCGGCACGCCTTTGCGCGGCAGCATCGCTGACGCCAAGAGTTCGAGCCGCGACAAGGGCAGGCAGGAGGCCAGCAAGAGATGGCTCTCCCAGAAGCTAGCCTCCTCGCGCGCGTCAAGCAGCGCGATCTCGCCTCGGGCCACGATTCGGCGGCGCAGTTCCGCCGCCGCGATGACAGCTGCCATGCTGGCCTCCCTCGCTTTGACCGGTAAGGCTTATTCCGGGAAGCCCAAGCGCCGCAATGCCTCGCCGATCGGCTCCCAGATCTCGGCCCGGCCGGTATGCGCGCGGACAAAGCCGGCAACCGTAAAGCCGGGCTCCAACTCGGCCCCGCGCCGGCCGGCAAGCCTCGCTTCCTCGATCCGGCCGAGTTCCGACAGCGCGGCGGCCTGCAGGAAATAAGGCAGGCTGAAGCGCGGATTGGCCTGCGAAGCCCGGCGGCTGGCGGTGATTACGGCCTCCCAGTTTCGGGCGGCGCATTGGGCGATCGCGAGGCCGGTATAGGAGTGCCAGATCTCGGGGTCGCGCGGGTTCAGCCGGATCGCGCGCTCGGCGTAATCGATGCCGCGCGCCGCCTCTCCGGCGTGGCCGAGGATGATGGCGCCCGAGCCGAGCGCCCAGGCCGAGCCGCCGGTAAGGGTCAGCGCGTGGTCGATCGCGTCCATCGCCGTCTCGTAATCGTGGTCGACGAGCCCGATCACGAAGCCGGCGGTCGCCAAGGTCAATGCGTCGTCGGCGCCGGCCTCGATCGCGGCGCGGGCGTGGTGGAGGGCGGCGGCCTTGTCGGCCGCGCCGAGGCCGCCGCGCATGTAGCGGTTCTCTTAGCTGAAGGCGGCGGCCGCGTGCGCGGCGGCAAAATCCGGATCCAATTCCAACGCCTGCCGCAACAGCACAAGCGCCCTGTCCGCTTCGCCCGGCATCGAGGCGTGGGTATGGGGCAGGGCGCGCAAATAAAGGTCGTAGGCGTCCAGGCTCTCCGGGCGCTGGCGTTTGGACCGCTCGATTTCCGCCCGGCGCAGGCTCGGCTCGATCGTCCCTACGACGCTCAGCGTGATCTCGTCCTGCAATTCGAAGATGTCGTCGAGCGCGCGGTCGTAACGCTCGGCCCAGACATGCCCGCCGCTCGCCGCCTCGATCAGCTGCGCCGTCAGACGAATGCGGTTGCCGGTTTTTCGCAGGCTGCCTTCGAGCACATAGCGCACGCCCAATTCGCGCCCGACCTGTTTCACGTCGACGGCGCGGCCCTTGTAGATAAAAGTCGAGTTGCGCGCGATGACGAGCAGCCATTTGATGCGCGACAGCCCGGTGATGATGTCCTCGACGATGCCGTCGACGAAATATTCCTGCTCCGGATCGCCGCTCATGTTGGTGAACGGCATCACCGCGAGGGAGGGCCTGTCGGACGGCGCGACCGATGCCGGCGGCTCGCTCGCGGGGCCTTCGGGGCGTTTCTCGACGCGATAGACTTGGACCGGTCGGCCGATGTTCTTGACGCCGTGATGCCCGAGATCGGCAAATCCGATCGGCAGCTTCTCGCCGATCTGCCGCGCACCGCCGCGCTGACACGGATTTCGCCGGGCTCGGCCAATTGCTCGAGCCGTGCGGCGACATTGACGCCGTCGCCGAACATATCGCCTTCATCGACGATCACGTCGCCGACATTGATGCCGATGCGAAAGCGAATGCGCTCGCTCTCGGCGAGATCGGCGTTGCGATCCTCCATCCCCTGCTGCAGCACGACGGCGCAGCGCACGGCATCGACCACCGAGGCGAACTCGATCAGGATGCCGTCGCCGGTTGTCTTGAAGATGCGTCCGCGGTGTTGCGCGATCAGCGGATCGATCAATTCCCGCCGGTGGCTTTTGAGCGCCGCGAGCGTGCCTTCCTCGTTCGCGCCCATGAGCCGTGAATAGCCGACGACATCGGCGCACAATATCGCTGCCAGCCGCCTCTCGACCCGTTCCTCGGCCAATTATTGCCCACTCCCGCGCGGAGGCCGAGCCGAGGATAGCAACCGGTCTGCCGGATGTCACGCGCGGCCGCCCGCCATCTTCCGTTTGCCCGAAGCCGCGCGAGGCGTCAAAGTCGCATCGCGTAGAGCATAGGGGAGGGGGCATGTCGGAAGGAAGGCGCGCGCGGCCGGCGCCGACGCCGGAGACCGCGCATTTCTGGGAGGGGACGCGGGCGGGCGAGTTGCGCCTGCAGCGCTGCGAGGATTGCGGCAAGGCGTATTTCCCGCCGCGCCCCTTCTGCCCAAATTGCGCCTCGCGCAAGGTCGCGGTGTTCCGCGCCAGCGGCCGGGGCCGGCTCTTCAGCTATGTGATCCATCACCGGCCGGCGCCGGGCTTTACGCCGCCCTATGCGATCGCCGTCGTCGAACTCGAGGAAGGGCCGCGGTTGATGAGCAACATCACGGGTTGCCCGCAGACGCCGGAAGCTCTGCAGCTCGATATGCCGCTCGAAGCCGCCTTCGAAAAGATCGACGACGAGATCACCCTGCCGCTCTTCCGGCCGGCGTGGAGCTGAGGCCGATGGACAAGACAATTCGGGTTTCACGCATTTCTTTGTTCGTCTTGGCCGGGCTTGTCCCGGCCATCCACGATTTGGAAGCTTTCGCGGCTGTGGCCGTGGATGCCCGGAGCAAGTCCGGGCATGACGGTTTCGGATGTCTCGACCGGAGGAGTATCGGCCGATGAAACCGAAATCGATCGCCGTCGTCGGCGCCGCCGAGACGACCGAAATGGGCGTCATCCCGAACATGTCGCAGATCCAATTGCACGCCGACGCGGCATTGAACGCGATCGCCGACGCCGGCTTGAAACCCTCCGACATCGACGGCGTCGCGACGGCCGGCGAGACGCCGGTGACGGTCGCGCATTATCTCGGCATCACGCCGAAATGGGTGGACGGCACGGCGGTCGGCGGCTGCTCCTTCATGATCCACACGCGCCACGCCGCCGCGGCGATCGCCTCGGGGCTGTGCGACACGGTGCTCATCACGCATGGCGAGAGCGGCCGCTCGCGCGTCGGCCAGACGCGCGTCACGCCGGCCCCGACGAGCCTCGCCGGGCAGTTCGAATTGCCCTACGGGCCGATGGGGCCGCCGACGCTCTTCCCGATTCCCGTGCTGCGCTACATGAAGACCTATGGCCTCAGCCACGAGCAGCTGGCGATGGTAGCGGTGGTGCAGCGCGAATGGGCGGGCAAGAACCCGCGCGCCACCTTCCGGGCGCCGATCACCGTCGAGGACGTGCTCAATTCGCGGATGATCGCCTACCCGTTCCGGCTCTTGCAGTGCTGCCTCGTCACCGACGGCGGCGGCGCGCTCATTCTCACTTCGGCCGAGCGCGCCAAGGATTTTCCGCAGAGGCCCGTCTACATCCTCGGCACCGGCGAGAGCGTCGAGACGCCGATGGTCAGCCAGATGGCCGATTTCACCTCTTCGCGGGCCTTTCGCGTCTCGGGCGGACAAGCCTTCGCCGAGGCCGGCATCGCGCATGGCGATGTCGATCATCTGATGATCTACGACGCCTTCGCGCATCTGCCGATCTTCGGGCTGGAGGACCTCGGCTTCGTGCCGCGGGGCGAAGCCGGCCGCTTCATCGAGGCGCGCAACACCGCCCCCGGCGGCAAGCTGCCGCTCAACACCAATGGCGGCGGGCTCTCCTACATGCATTCCGGCATGTACGGCATGTACGCGCTGCAGGAGAGCGTGCGTCAGATGCGCGGCATCGCGCCGGCGCAGGTCGCGGGCGCCAAGGTGTCGGTCTGCCACGGCGTCGGCGGCATGTTCGCCGCCTCGGGCACGATCGTCTTTTCGAGCGAGCCGCCGTGATGCCGATTTTCACCCGCGAGATCCTGTTCGGGCTCAATCTCGTCAGCCTCGGCGGCTTCGTCGTGATGGCCTTCGCCTATTACCTGACCCGCAGCAGGCAGGCGCGCCTGCCGATCGCCTTCGCGCTGATGGGGGTCGGCACGGCGCTCGTCTTCGCCGGGCTTTACCTCGCGCCCGCTGCCGCCCCGCCGGGGCATTGAGGAAAGCGCCCAAAATTCCGGGCTTTCCCTTGATCTGGCCGAGCGTTGATACTAGACGGGTTGATGGGGGAGGATTTTCTCACCTTGGGGGTGCGTCTCGTGGCTACCTTGGTCGAGCAGCTTCAAGCCGATGCGCTTGACCGTAATATCTCGATTGCGGACCTGCTTCGGAAAACAAAGGCCGCCGCCGTCAAATTAAAGCGGACCGATCTAATCGAATGGATCGAAAGCGAATTATCCGGTTACAAAGATAAAAAGCTGCCGCCCTATCGAGTGCTACACGCAGAGCTGAAGTTCTTCAACCCCTATCGTGGCTGGTGTCCCATCGTCGGGGCCCCTCCGACTTGGCATTGCGGAGTTCCGATAGCCGAACTTCTCTCTCTTTTGGAAAGCACAAATCCACAAGGAATCTTCGTAGTTTCTGTTTCGGCTCAGATATCCTCCATTCTCTGCCGAGATCTAGGTTTCGTCGCCGACATAAAACAGCATGTCTCGAGAGCTTCCGTAGCCGCCATCATTGACGCGGTGCGCAATGCAATTTTGGATTGGGCTCTGAACCTCGAAGCTGTCGGAATCCGCGGCGATGGCTTATCTTTTTCGCCCGTTGAAACGAAGAAGGCTCGGGGGGTGACCATAAACATCGGGAGCATCGGCAACGCCGTTGGGGTCGGTAGCTTTGGCGACAATGCAAGGATTACGGCCCGGCAGAACCTCAATGCGGAAGCACTCGCCGCATCAGTCATGAAGCTTGTTCAGGAAGCCGAGAGGTTGGTCCCGAATTCGGATCTTCCCGAGCCTGTGCGCGGAGAGGCTCTCCAAGCGTTGGCAGAACTGCGAAGCGCTGCATCGGAGCGCATCCCCGACACCGGGCGCATTCGCGGCGCTCTCGACGCTTTAAGGCGCGTTATGGAGCATGTGGCGGGTCATGTGATTGGCGCGGGTGTTCTGGCGCTGATCGCTCAGGTCCATCCGGCACTTTAGCCGAACCGCCACTATGCTTGACGTTTTCCGGTTTCGCTTCAGGCTATGGTTTGCTAACCGTCGCTATCGCCATGCGCGCCGCGAATACAGGCCTAGGTTTTACGCGGCGCAACACCGCGGCGACGAAACCGAGAAAAACAAGGTCTTTGATGACCTCATTGCGTTTGATCGCCGTCACGACGAGGAAGTCGCAGGCCTTCACAGCTCTTACCTCCTAGGACAAGCGGAAAAGCTGCTAATCCCCACCCCGGAGTACAGGCCCGGCGACACCTACGAAAAATGTGACACCTATGGCGGCTCTCATCTTACCATTAAGGCGAGGGGGGATCTACGCGATGCAATTCGCAGAGAACGTAAAGAACGAGGCGAGATCAATCGGCTCTGGCTCACGACGCTTGCCACCATCATCTCCGCGTTAGCCGGCCTGGTAGGCGCATTGATCGGATTGGTCGCCATCCGGGGAGGCCCGGCGAAATGAGCTAGGGAACATCTGAATAAGGGGCGATCGCGCTGCTGCGGGACGTGGTGATGTTGTGGAACAGCGTGCAGGGACGACGATCAGGTCGCCGAGACGCCGCTCTTCGATCGATTTTGGCTGCCAATGCGTGTCCCTTTCGTAT
>DATLKN010000039.1:0-94485 GCA_035538335.1 Allostellaceae bacterium | reverse complement strand
AGGCCGCGCCGCGCGCGCCGGCCGCCGCCGCGGCCGCCGCGGCCGAACTGCGCCTGCCGCCCTATCTGTGGATTTCCGGGCTCGTCGCGATCGTCGGATTGATGCTCTATATCTTCGCCGGGCACGGCTTCGGCGCGCCTTGACCGCAAGAGCGGGGCGCGGGAAACTTTGTGCAGGACGGGCCGGCGCATGACGGCCACGGCGCGTGATCGAGGGAGGCGTAAATGCGCAAGACGGTGAGCCTGACGGTCAACGGCAAGCCGGTTTCGGCCGAGGTCGAAGGCCGCACCCTGCTGGTGCAGATGCTGCGCGAGCAGCTCGGCCTCACCGGCACGCATGTCGGCTGCGACACCAGCCAGTGCGGCGCCTGCGTCGTGCATGTCGACGGCGAGGCGGTCAAATCCTGCACGTTGCTCGCGGTCCAGGCCGAGGGGCGCAACGTGCTGACGATCGAGGGCGTCGCCAACGGCGACACATTGCACCCGATGCAGGAAGCCTTCCGCAACAACCACGCGCTGCAATGCGGCTTCTGCACGCCCGGCATGGTCATGAGCGCGCTCGACCTCGTCAAGAACAACCCCGACCCGAGCGAGCGCGAGATCCGCGAATATCTCGAGGGCAATCTGTGCCGCTGCACCGGCTATCACAACATCGTGCTGGCGATCAAAGAGGGGGCGGCGGCGATGCGCGGAGCAACTCCTGCGAGGGCGGCGGAGTAACGGCGGTGGCCGCGATCGGAGCGCCGGTCCGGCGGCGCGAGGACTACCGCTTCCTCACCGGACAGGGCACCTACACGGCCGACATCGACCGGCCGGGCCAGCTCTACGCCTACATCCTGCGCAGCCCGCACGCGCATGCGAAATTGGGGGCGATCGACAGCTCGGCCGCCCGCGGCGCTCCCGGCGTCGTCGCCGTCTTCACCGGCGCCGACATGGAAAAGGACGGGATCGGCGGCCTGCCCTGCGGCTGGCAGGTGCATTCGAAGGACGGGACGCCGATGGCCGAGCCGCCGCATCCGGTCTTGGCGCAAGGCGAGACGCGCTATGTCGGCGACCCGGTCGCCGTCATCGTCGCCGACAGCCTCGCCGCGGCGCGCGACGCCTCGGAACTGCTGCGCGTCGATTACACCGTGCTGCCGGCCGTCACCGACCCGGCCGACGCGCTGAGGCCCGGCGCGCCCAAAGTGTGGGAGGCGGGCAATCTGTGCTACGACTGGCAATTGGGCGATGCGGCCGCGGTCGATGCGGCGCTGGCGGGCGCGAGCCATGTCGCCCGCCTCGACCTCGTCAACAACCGGCTCGTTCCGAACGCGATGGAGCCGCGCGCCGCGATCGGCGAATACGACCGCGCGACGCAGGAATACACCCTCTTCACGACGAGCCAGAACCCGCATGTGATCCGGCTTTTGATGGGCGCCTTCGTGCTGCACATCCCGGAGAACCGGCTGCGCGTCGTCGCCCCCGATGTCGGCGGCGGCTTCGGGTCGAAGATCTATCATTACGCCGAGGAGGCGATCGTCACCTGGGCCGCCGGCAAGCTGAAGCGGCCGGTAAAGTGGACTGCCGAGCGCTCGGAAAGCTTCATCTCCGACGCGCATGGCCGCGACCACGTCACGCATGTCGAGCTGGGGCTCGACGGGAACGGCAAGTTCACGGCGTTGAAGGTATCGACCGTCGCCAACATGGGCGCTTACCTCTCGACCTTTGCGCCCTGCATCCCGACCTACCTCTACGGCACATTGCTGGCGGGCACCTATACGACTCCCGTCATCTGCGTCGAGACTAGGGCGGTCTTCACCCATACCGTGCCGGTCGATGCCTATCGCGGCGCGGGACGGCCGGAGGCGACCTATCTGCTCGAACGCATCGTCGATATCGCGGCCGACGAGCTCGGCATCGACCCGGCCGAATTGCGCCGCCGCAACTTCATCCCGAAGGACGCCTTCCCGTACCAGACGCCGGTCGCGTTGCAATACGACAGCGGCGACTATTTCACGACGCTCGACCTCGCGCTGAAGGCGGCCGACTACGCCGGCTTCGAGGCGCGGCGGGCGGAGGCGGCGCGGCGCGGCAAACTGCGCGGCATCGGCCTCGCCACCTATATCGAGGCCTGCGGCATCGCCCCCTCGGCGGTCGTCGGCTCATTGGGGGCGCGCGCCGGGCTCTTCGAAAGCGCCGCCGTGCGCGTCCATCCGACCGGCAGCGTCTCGATCCTGACCGGCTCGCACAGTCACGGCCAGGGGCACGAGACGACCTTCGCCCAGCTAGTCGCCGACGGGCTCGGCATCCCGATCGAGTCTGTCGAGATCGTGCACGGCGACACCGCCAAGATCCCCTACGGCATGGGCACCTACGGCTCGCGCTCGCTCGCCGTCGGCGGCACCGCCATCGTCAAGGCCATGGACAAGATCGTCGCCAAGGGCAAGAAGATCGCCGCCCATCTGCTCGAAGCCTCGGAAGCCGACATCGAGTTCAAGGACGGCAAATTCTCGGTCGCCGGCACCGACCGCGCGAAGACCCTCGGCGAGATCGCGCTGACCGCCTATGTGCCGCACAACTACCCGCACGAGGAACTGGAGCCCGGGCTCGACGAGACGGCGTTCTACGACCCGAAGAACTTCACCTATCCGTCGGGCGCGCACATCGCCGAGATCGAGATCGATCCCGACACCGGGCATGTGACGATCGCCAACTTCACGGCAAGCGACGATTTCGGGCGCATCATCAACCCGATGATCGTCTCGGGCCAGGTGCATGGCGGGCTCGCGCAGGGGATCGGCCAGGCGCTCCTGGAGGGGTGCGTCTACGACAAGGCGACGGGGCAGCTGCTGACCGGCTCATACAACGACTACGCGATGCCGCGCGCCGACGACCTGCCGTCCTTCGCGCTGTCGACCAACGTGACGCTGTGCACGCACAACCCGCTCGGCGTCAAAGGCTGCGGCGAAGCAGGCGCGATCGGCGCCCCGGCGGCGATCGCCAACGCCATCGTCGATGCGCTGAAGCCACATGGCGTCCGCCACGTCGATATGCCGATGACGGCGCACAAACTCTGGCAGGTCATTCACCGGCACATCCCGGCGTTGGCCGCCGAATAGCCCCTCACCCCGACCCTCTCCCCGCGAGCGGTGAGAGGGAGGGACCCGCGGCGCAGACGCCGGAGGGTGAGGGGCGGCAACAGACGAATTAGGGAGAGCCCGATGTACGAATTCGACTACCACCGCCCGGCGAGCCTCGACGATGCCGCCCGCTTTCTCGGCAGCCACGGCGAGGCAAAGCTCGTCGCCGGCGGCATGACCTTGATCCCGACCTTGAAGCAACGATTGGCGCGGCCCTCCGACCTCGTCGATCTGGGCGCGATCGGCGGCTTGAAGGGGATCACCGAAGAGGGCGACACGCTCATCATCGGCGCGATGACCCGGCATGCCGAGGTGCAGCGCTCGGCCGCCGTCAAGCGTGCGATCCCGGCATTATCTGCACTCGCCGGCCTCATCGGCGACCCGGCGGTCAGAAACCGCGGCACGATCGGCGGCTCGATCGCCAACAACGATCCGGCCGCCGACTATCCGGCCGCAATCGTCGGGCTCGGCGCGACGGTGCGCACCAACAAGCGCGACATTGCCGCCGACCAGTTCTTCACCGGCATGTTCGAGACGGCGCTCGGCGCGGATGAGATCGTGACGCAGGTACGCTTTCCGAAGCCGCAGGCCGCGGCCTATCAGAAATTCAAAAACCCGGCCTCGCGCTATGCGATCGTCGGCGTCTTCGTCGCCCGCACCGCGGGGGGCGTGCGCGTCGCGGTGACGGGCGCGGGCCCTAGCGTCTTCCGCGTCCCCGAGATGGAAACGGCCTTGGCCAAATCCTTCGCCGCCGACGCGATCAAAGACATCCAGATCCCGCAGGACGGCCTCAACTCCGACATTCATGCGAGCGCCGAATACCGCGCCCATCTCGTCAACGTGATGGCCCGCCGCGCCGTCCAAGCCTGCGGGTAGCCGGCGCCCGGCACCGAGACGAGCCGCGGGTCGTGGGGGCGAGCCTGCGACCCGTGATGCTCGCCAGAAAAATCTGGCTGGTACCGCTCGCGATTCTCGCTTCGGCGGTTGCCGCGACCCTGATCGACTACGACTACCCGAATATCGTCGATGTCCTGGAACTCGCCGACCCGACCGGCTCTTTCGGCGTGTACTTTCACATCGGCGGGCTCGCTGCCAATCTGTCGGTCATTTTCGTTGCCTGCGTCATCCTTGTCGGCGTGCGGGCGAATTTCAGGATCGGGTACGCGGTCGTCGTTTTCATTCCGTCGATCCTGGAGGCAATTAGCGCCCTGCCTTGTTTTCTCGGCTCGCGGCCCGGCGCCCTTTGCGGAATCGGCCTTGTGTTCTTCTCATGGCTGGCCGTGCCTGTCGTCATCATCGCGACGGTTGCGTTCGTGCTGACCTCGGGGAAGCTCGTAAGAGCGGCCGGCTCAGTCGCAGCGTTGGCTTTCGTCGGATACGCCGCGGCCGCCTACACTCTCCTTGCCCCTTCTGGGCCCGACCAGTGCCGCGCCTATTCCGAGGTGACGAAGCGGTCCAATTGTCTCAAGGTCCTCGCCGTCCGCACCGGCGACGAAGGGTTGTGCCGCTCGGTCGAATTCAGGACCACCCGCTTTGCGTGCCTGGTGGATGCCGCCGCCAAAAAGCAACAGGCGAGCCTGTGCGGGGAAATCGAAGACGCGTCCTCGGTCCCGGCATACGAATCCCCGGCAGCCCTCTATCGAGACGCCTGCTTCCAGAACCTGGCCTACGCGACGCGCGACCGCAGCCTGTGCGGCAAAGTCGGCGACCGGCAATTGCGGGCGCGTTGTGAAAAGAGCCTGCGTTAGCGGATCGATCACGCGCCGAGGAGCCGCACGCGCCCGGCAAGCGTCGGCGCGCTCGCCGCGCTGAAGAACCGGCGATCGTCGGTAACGACGTAGCTGTCGTGCCGGATAGCGACCGCCAGATATATGCAGTCGTAAACCGAATGGGGAATCTTTACCGCCAGCCGCAGCGCGTCAGCGATAAGACGCTCGGCCGCAAACGGAGTGACAGGAGCGTTGGACAATTGGTCCAGCCGCGTCAACGCATCCTCCGCGGTAAGCTCGTTCAGCCGAACGTGCCGCCAAAGCGCATTTGCCGCTTCGGCGAGCCAAAGCCCGGGCGCGATCAGTTCCTCATCGCGCAACTCGATCGCCGCCTCGCTGCCGGGTTCCTCGATGACCCATTTCAGAGCAACCGACGCATCGACAACGACGCTCACCGCTCGTCTCGATCCTGGCGAATAAGCTCCGTCGAATTCGTCAGCTTGCGGCCGCGCGTTTCGGCACGCAGCACCGCCGCTCTTTCCCAAAAACTCTCTCGGCCAGGCTTGAGCGTCTCTTCAAGGATCGCCCGATGCTCGGCCTCGGCGCTGCGGCCGCGGGCGGCAGCGCGGCGCTTCAGCGCATCGACGACGTCCTGAGGAACGCCCCTGACCAAAAGCTGCGCCATTCCTGCCTCCCGGCTCCGCTATCATATGATAACACCGGGCGGGAGGATCAACGCGGGCCGTGATCCGGCTCAGAGCCGGTAGCGGCACTCGGCGGGAAGCGAGACGGCGTGGAAGTCGCGCCGGTTGGTGTCGAGGTTTTCGAGGTTGAAGAACAGGCACTCGTCGTGGACGAAGTGCGGCCCCGCATGCCAGGTGCCGACATGCAGCTTGACGAGGCGGTCGCCCGGCACCCGGAAAGCGGCGATGTCCTCGATCCGCGGGCGCGCCTCGTCGACGAAATCGCCGGGCGGCGCGACGCCGATCAGCCATTCCTTGCCGCCCAATGAGCCGAGGCATTGCGTCACCCGCCGGTGCCGCGCAATGCGGCTGAAGCCGAGACCCACATGCGGCAGGTGCATGACCCAGAGCCGCGGCACGCCGTTGCCGAGGACGAGCCTGGCTTCGCTCGCCGAGGCTTCCGGATCGTACTGCGTTTCGGCCCCCTGCCCGCCCGTGCGCAGCGGCAGCACGACCTCGCCATAGGGCGCGAAGGCCGCCGGCGTCAGTTCCCGCACCTCGAGCATATGCCGGGGTAGAGCGCCCGCATCGTTCATCCTCGTCTCCCGATCTGCCGGGTTTGCCCGCCGCATCCCGCCTGTTAGGGTGCGCGGGAAAAATCCGAGAGGCAAGAAATGGCTGTCGTCGAAACGGAGCGCCACGGGCAGATCCTCGTCGTGCGGATGAACCGGCCCGAGCGCTTGAACGCCCTCAACCATGATATGCGCACACGGCTCGCCGAGATCTGGACGGAGTTCCGGCATGACGACGGGCTCGAAGTCGCGATCTTCACCGGCGCGGGCCGCGCCTTCTGCGCCGGCGAGGACATGAAGGAATCGCTGGCGCACGGAACCCCCGGCGGCAAGCGGCCGGCGATCCCGGACCCGTTCATGTCGGGCGCGCTCGAAAAGCCGGTCATCGCCGCCGTCAACGGCTATGCGATGGGCGGCGGCTTCATGCTGGTCGAGCGCACCGATCTGCGGGTCGCCGCGAAGGGCGCGGTGTTCGAGGTCTCCGAGGCGAAGCGCTGGCTGCTCGGCGGCTACAATCACGGGCACATCGCCAACCTCCCCTACCCGATCGCGATGGAGATGGCATTGGGCTTTCGCTTTTCGGTGGAGCGGTTCTACGAGCTCGGCTTTATCAATCGCCTGGTCGAGGCCGAGGAGTTGATGGCGAGCGCGCTGGCGATGGGCGAGCATTTGTTGACGCTGCCGCCCGCCTCGCGCGTCAATACCGTGCACATGATGCGCCGTATGCGTCCCGCCCCCTCGCCCGAATTGCAGAGCCTCGCCGCGGCGTTGCACGAGCACGGCGCGAAGGAGGACCTCATCGAATCGCGCGCTGCCTTCGCCGAGAAGCGGCCGCCGCGCTTCAAGGGGTGGAACGACCCGCAGGACCGCTACCGGCTGCCGAACCTCGGCGACTGAGCCGCCGGGGTGGCGCGGGCTGCGCCAGCGCACTAAATATCGGATGGGAGGCGGGCCGCGCCCGGCCCCTCCTCGCCCCTCTCCCGGCGGGAGAGGGATTTTGTTGCGAACGGAATTCTGCGCAATGGATGTTTCAGCCCCCGTCAAAGTTCCCGCCTCGGTCGAGGCGACGCTAGCGCTTTTGGGCAGCCAGGATTACGTCGCCGACAAGAGCCTCGCGACGGCCGTCCATTTGGCGCTGCACCTGAAGCGCCCGCTATTTCTCGAAGGCGAGGCGGGGGTCGGCAAGACCGAGATCGCCAAGGTTCTCGCGGGCGGCCTGCAGCGCCGGCTCATTCGCCTGCAATGCTATGAGGGGCTCGATGTCGCCTCGGCCGTCTACGAATGGGACTATGCGCGGCAGATGATCGAGATCCGCCTCGCGGAAGCCGCCGAGGAGGACCGCGGCGAGATCGAAAGCACGATCTTCTCCGAGCGCTTTCTAATCAAGCGGCCGCTGTTGCAGGCCCTCGAACCCGAGATCTCGGGCCCGCCCGTGCTGTTGATCGACGAACTCGACCGCACCGACGAGCCGTTCGAGGCTTACCTCTTGGAACTGCTCTCCGATTTCCAGGTGACGATCCCCGAAATCGGCACGATCCGCGCCGAGGCGCCGCCGATCGTCATCATCACCTCGAACCGCACGCGCGAGATCCACGACGCGCTGAAACGCCGCTGCTTCTATTACTGGGTCGATTACCCGAGCGCGGCGCGCGAACTCGAAATCCTAAAGCGCAAGGCGCCGGGGGCAAGCGAAGCGCTGTCGCGGCAGGTCGTCGGCTTCGTGCAGCAGCTGCGCCAGATGGACCTTTTCAAACTGCCCGGCATCGCCGAGACGATCGACTGGACCGAAGCCTTGATGCAGCTCGACGTGCTCGAGCTGACGCCGCACGCGATCAACGACACTTTGGGGGTCCTCCTCAAATACCAGGACGACATCGCCCGCCTGCAGGGCAGCGAAGCCGCGCGGCTCCTCGAACAGGTGAAGGCCGAGGCGGCGACGGCAAAGGCATGAACCAACCGTCGGCGAGCCCCTCACCCCGCCCCTCTCCCCGCACGCGGGGAGAGGGAGAAGAGCGGGGCGGCATGCTGCTCGCCAATCTGATGCATTTCGCGCGCACCTTGCGCGCCGCCGGGCTGCCGGTCGGGCCGGGCAAGGTCATCGACGCGGTCGCTGCGGTGCGGACAGTCGGCATCACCGACCGCCGCGACTTCTACTGGACGCTCCACGCGGTTTTCGTCAACCGGCCGGACCAGCGCCTCATTTTCGACCAGGCCTTTCACATCTTCTGGCGCAATCCCGAGCTGTTGAAAAAGATGATGGGGCTGGTGCTCCCGGAACTGCGCATCGAGGGCGAAGAGGACAAGGGCGCCGAGATGCTGCGCCGGCTCGCCGAAGCCTTGCACCCGAACCCGCCCGAAGCGCGCGAGAGCGAAGAAAGCGAAGTCGAGATCGACGCGGCGATGACCTTCTCCGACCGCGAGCAATTGCACGGCATGGATTTCGAGAAGATGTCGCTGGAAGAGCTGGCGCGCGCCAAGGCGGCGATCGCGCGCCTCAAGCTGCCGATCATCGACGTGCCGACCCGCCGCTTCGCCGCCGATCCCAGGGGCCGGCGCGCCGACCTGCGCGCGACGATGCGCGCCGCGCTGCGCTCGGGCGGCCTCGTCGAACTCAAACGCAAGAGCCCGCGCCGGCGCCCGCCGCCGCTCGTCATCCTGTGCGACATCTCCGGCTCGATGAGCCGCTACAGCCGCGTCTTCCTGCATTTCATGCACGCGATCACCAACGACCGCGACCGCGTCTATACCTTCGTCTTCGGCACGCGGCTGACCAACATCACCCGCTATCTGCGCTTCCGCGACGTCGATCTGGCGCTCGAGAAAGTCGGCGAAGTCGTCAGCGACTGGTCGGGCGGCACCCGCATCGGCCACGCCATCGAGGAATTCAACCGGCTGTGGTCGCGCCGCGTCTTGGGCCAGGGCGCGATCGTGCTGTTGATCAGCGACGGGCTCGACCGCGACGCAGGCCAAGGCCTCGCGTGCGCCATGGACCGGCTGCACCGTTCCTGCCGGCGCCTCATCTGGCTCAATCCGCTGTTGCGCTATGAGGGCTTCGAACCAAGATCTCTCGGCATGAGGGCGATGCTGCCGCATGTCGACGATTTCCGCCCGGTGCACAATCTCGAAAGCCTCGAAAGCCTGATCGAGGTGCTGAGCGGCCCGGCCGCCCGGCGCGGCATCGCCGGACCGGCACAACCATTATCGGGAGAGATCGCAGCATGAGCGACACGGTCGAGATCCTCGAAGAAGCGTCGCGCTGGCGCGCGCAGGGCACGGGCGTGGCGCTCGCCACCGTCGTCAAGACCTGGGGCTCCTCGCCCCGGCCGGTCGGCGCCAAGCTGGCGGTCAACGAAGGCGGCGAATTCGTCGGCTCGGTCTCGGGCGGTTGCGTCGAGGGCGCGGTCGTCACCGAGGCGCTGGAAGTGATCCGCGACGGCAAGCCGCGCCTCCTCGGCTTCGGCGTCAGCAACGAGGAGGCCTGGGAGGTCGGGCTCGCCTGCGGCGGCAAGATCGAGATCTTCGTCGAGCGCGTCGAATGAAGGGCCGCTTTCTCGAGACCGTGCTCGCGGCCGAGCGCGACGGCCGCTCGGTGGCGCTCGCGACCGATCTGGCGAGCGGCAAGCAACTGTTGGTCGACGGCGAGAAGGCCGACGGCGATCTGGCGCTCGACGAGGCGGCGCTCGCAAAATTGCGCGAGGCACTGCGCGCCGACCGCAACCAGACGATCGAGACGGCTGGCGGCACCCGCGTCTTCATCGAGGTGTTCAGCCCGCCGCGGCGCTGCTTCGTCGTCGGGGCGGTGCACATCGCGCAGCCGCTCGTGCAGATGCTGACGCTCGCCGACTACCGCGCCATCGTCATCGACCCGCGCCAGTCTTTTGCGACGGCGGCGCGCTTTCCAGGCGTCGAACTCTCGACCGAGTGGCCCGATGAGGCGCTCGAGCGGATGAAGCCGGACCATCGCTCGGCGATCGTCACCTTGACGCACGACCCGAAGCTCGACGACCCGGCGCTCGCCGCGGCGCTGCGCTCGGAATGCTTCTACATCGGCGCGCTCGGCTCGCGCCGCACGCATGCCGCGCGCTGCGCCCGTCTCGCCGAAATGGGCTTCAGCGACGCCGAAATGGCCCGCATCCACGGCCCCGTTGGCCTCTCGATCGCTGCCGTGTCGCCGGCCGAAGTGGCGGTCTCGATCGTCGGCCAGATGACTGAAGTCCTGCGGCGCGGGACGAAGGCGGAGGAGGCATGAACCCAGCCGCAAGCCCCCTCCCTTCCCTCCCCCGCATGCGGGGGAGGGTTACGGTGGGGGTCGGAGCGAGCGGCGGTCGCCGGCGCTTTGGAGAGGAGGCATGAGGTTCGGCGAAGTTCCAGTCGGCGACGCCGAAGGGGCGATCCTCGTCCACAGCATGCGACTGGGCGACAAGGCCTTCAAAAAAGGCCGGGTGCTGTCGCGCGAGGACATCGCGCTGTTGACCGAGGCGGGACCGCCGGTCATCACCGTCGCGCGGCTTGATCCCGGCGACGTCGCCGAGAACGAAGCGGCGCGGCATATCGCCGAGGCCGCGTCGGGACCGGGAGTGAGGCTCGCGCCGCCCTTTACCGGCCGCGCCAATCTGCACGCTACGGTGCGCGGCGTCCTCGTCTTCGACCGCGACCGGCTCGACCGCTTGAACCTCGTCGATGAGGCGACGACGCTCGGCACCTTGGCGCCCTATGCCGTCGTTGCGCCCGACGAGATGGTCGCGACGGTCAAGATCATCCCCTTCGCCGCCCCTGCCGCCGCCGTCGCGACCTGCGCCGCGATCGCCGCCGAGGGCGGCCCGCTGCTGTCCGTCGCCGCCTTCCGGCCGCACGACGTGGCGCTCATTCAGACGCGGCTGCCGGGCCTCAAGGAAACCATCCTCGACAAGACGCGGCAAGTCACGGAAACGCGCCTCGCCGCGCTCGGTTGCCGGCTTGTCGGCGAGGCGCGCTGCGGCCATGCGACGGCCGAGCTCGCGCCGCTCGTGCGCGAGGCGCTGGCGCATGGCGCCGACATGGTGTTCGTCCACGGCGCCTCGGCGATCGCCGACCGGCGCGACGTGATCCCGGCGGCAATCGTCGCGGCCGGCGGGCGGATCGAGCATTTCGGCATGCCGGTCGATCCCGGCAACCTGCTGCTGCTCGGCCGGGTCGGCGGAAAGGTGGTGCTGGGACTGCCGGGTTGCGCCCGCAGCCCGAAGGAGAACGGCTTCGACTGGGTGCTGCAGCGCCTCGTTGCGGGGCTCGAAGTCGGCCCCGCCGAGATCATGCGCATGGGAGCGGGCGGGCTCCTCGCCGAAACGCCGATGCGCGGGCTGCCGCGCGCCGACGCCAAGCCCGAGCCGGCGGCGAAGCAGGAGGCACGGCCGGCCGGCCCGAAGATCGCCGTATTGCTGCTCGCCGCCGGGCGCTCGACGCGGATGGGCGGCCCGAACAAGCTCTTGGCCGAGGTGGACGGCCGGCCGATGGTGGCGCGCGTCGCGCAGCGCCTCTTGGCCGCGCGCGCCCGCCCAATCGTCGCAGTGCTCGGCAGCGATGCCGACGCGGTCGATGCCGCGCTCGGGCGGCTGCCGGTCGAGCGCGTGCGCAACCCCGATTTCGCACAGGGGCTCTCGACCTCGCTGAGGCGCGGCCTCGCCGCATTGCCGCCAGATGCGGACGGCGTCATCGTCTGCCTCGGCGACATGCCGCTCGTCTCGGGCCGCCATCTCGACCGGCTGGCCGCCGCCTTCAACCCCTTGGAAGGGCGCGCGATCATCGTGCCGACGCGGCGCGGCAAGCGCGGCAACCCGGTGCTTTGGGGAAAGCAGTTCTTCCCCGAGATGGGCAAGACGGCGGGCGATGTCGGCGCCAGGCACCTGATCGGCGAGCACGCCGATCTCGTCGCCGAGGTCGAGATGGAGGACGACGGCATCTTCCTCGACATCGACACGCCCGAGGCGCTCGACGCGCTGCGCGAGAGCATCCCGGCGCGCGTCGCGGGGTGAGCGTTGCCCTCACCCTCCCGCTGACGCGGGCCCCTCCCTCTCCCCGCGAGCGGGGGAGGGTCAGGGTGAGGGGGCCGCGAAATGGCGGCGCATGCGGTCGGCGTCGGGGGCGATGCCGGTGAATAGGCGAAACGCCTCGATTGCCTGGTAAACCGCCATGCCGCCGCCGTCCATGACCCGGCAGCCGAGCGCCCGGGCGCGGCGCAGCAGTTCCGTTTCGAGCGGGAAATAGACGATCTCGGCGACCCATAGCTGCGGCCGCAACAGCGTCTCGTCGAGCGGCAGGCCGGGATGGCTCGCCATGCCGGTCGGGGTCGCGTGAATGAGGCCGTCGGCCTTCGCCAGCGTCGCGGCGAGGTCATCGGGCGCGACCGCGCGGCCCTCGCCGAAGCGCCCGGCCAGCTGGCGCGCAAGCGCCTGCGCGTGCGCCCGATCGATGTCGAAGATCGCGAGCTCGCCGATGCCGAGGACGAGCGCCGCATGCGCCACCGCCGCGCCGGCGCCGCCGGCACCCAGTTGCACCGCGCGGGTTTTCGCGACCTCCGGCAGCGCCCGCTCGAAGGCGCGCGCGAAGCCGGACCAGTCGGTGTTGTGGCCGATCCGCCGCCCGTCGCGCAGCAGGACCGTGTTGACCGCGCCGAGGACGCGCGCGTCGTCGGAGAGTTCGTCGAGCAGCGGCAGCACCGCCTGCTTGCAGGGATGCGTGATGTTGAGCCCGTCAAAGCCCATGCGCTCGGCGGCGCGCAACAGTTCGGGCAACGCCTCGACGCCGAGGCCGAGCGCCTCGAGATCGATCCGGCGGTAGAGATAACGCAAGCCCAGGGCGTCGGCCTCGCGCTCGTGCATCGCCGGGGTGCGCGAGGCGCCGATGCCGGCGCCGATCAGCCCGACCAGATATGATTTTCCGCCCGGCACTCGCCCCCTCGCTCACGGTTCCGCGCTGGTCATCGGATTAGCCCTCTGCTAGAGATCGGGCAATGGCAAAGCCGCGCTTGCGCTCGATCGCGACCGTCTCGCTTGCCGGCACCTTGCCGGAGAAGCTCGAGGCCGCCGCGGGCGCCGGCTTCGACGGCATCGAGATCTTCGAGAACGATCTTCTGACCTTCGCCGGCAGCCCCGCCGAGGTGCGGCGGCTGGCCGAGGATCTCGGCCTCAAAATCCTGATGCTGCAGCCGTTCCGCGATTTCGAGGCGATGCCGGAGTCGGCGCGCAGCCGCAACTTCGAGCGCGCCGAGCGCAAGTTCGATGTCATGCATGCGCTCGGCACCGATCTCCTTCTCGTGTGCAGCAATGTGCACGGCGCCGCCATCGACGATAGGGCGCGCGCCGCCGGCGACCTCGGCGAGATGGCCGAGCGCGCCCGGCGCCAGGGCTTGCGCATTGGCTACGAAGCGCTCGCCTGGGGCCGGCACGTGCGGCACTGGCAGGACGCCTGGAAGGTCGTCGAGATGGCGGACCACGAGGCGCTCGGCCTCGTCCTCGACAGCTTTCATGCGCTCGCCCTCGGCGACGATATCGGAGCGATCGCCCGGTTGCCGGCCGCGAAGATCTTTTTCGTGCAACTGGCGGACGCGCCGCTGCTCGCGAGCGACCCGCTTTCCTGGAGCCGGCATCACCGCAACTTCCCCGGCCAGGGCGATCTCGATGTCGTCGGGTTCATGCGCGCCGTCTTCGCCGCCGGCTACGAAGGGCCGCTGTCGCTCGAAATCTTCAACGACGCCTTCCGCGCGACGGCGCCGCAGCTGACGGCGCGCGACGGCATGCGCTCGCTGGTCTTCGTCGAGGCCGAAGCGGGGGGGCGTCCGCTGCCGGCGCTGCCGACGCTTTCGGGGGTCGAGTTCGTCGAATTCGCGGTCGACGACCAGTCGGGCGCGGCGCTCGCCGATTTTCTCGGGCGCCTCGGCTTTGCGCAAACGGGGCATCACCGCTCGAAGGCGGTCGATCTCTATCGCCAGGGCAGGATCACGCTAATCCTGAACCGCGAGCCGGACAGCGCGGCGTCCTATCATTTCGAACTGCACGGGCCGTCCGTCTGCGCGATCGGGCTCGGCATCGACGACACCGAGCGCGCGATCGCGCGCGCCAAGGCGCTCGCCTGCTCGATCTGGGAGGAAAGGGTCGGCGAAGGCGAGCGCCATATCCCGGCGGTGCGCGCCCCCGACGGCATGCTGATCCACCTCGTCGCGCCCGACCCGGCCGGCCGCACGATCTGGGAGGACGATTTCCGCCTGACGGGCGCGCCGGCCGCCGGCATCGGCCTCATTTCCGTCGATCACGTCGCGCAGGCGCTGCCCTACGAGCGGCTCGATGCGTTCGTCCTCTTCTGGCGCGCCGCCTTCGGGCTCGAGCCGCAGCCCCTGTGGGAGATCCCCGATCCCTATGGCTTGATCCGCAGCCGCGCGATGACGAGCTCCAAAGGGACGTTGCGCCTGCCGCTCAACGTCTCGGAAAGCCGGCAAACGGCGACCGGGCGGTTTCTCTCGGCCTATGCCGGAGCCGGCATCCACCATCTGGCCTTTGCCGCGGCCGATATCCGGCAGACGCTGGCGGCATTGCGGGCGGCGGGCGCCCGGACGCTGGAGATCCCGGCCAATTACTACGACGACCTCGCGGCCCGCTTCGATCTCGCGGCGGCGGAGATCGAAGAGCTGCGCGGAGCCAACCTCCTCTACGACCGTGACGAGAGCGGCGTCTTCCTGCACGCCTACACGGCGAGCTTTGCCGACCGGCTGTTCTTCGAGGTGGTCGAGCGGCGCGGCTATCAGGGGTTCGGGGCCGCCAACGCCGCCGTGCGGCTGGCCGCGCAGGCGCGCGAGGGGCCGACGGGCGAGCGTCAGCGCGTCGCGTTCGCGATAAGATAGCGGGCGAAGTCGGCGGGCTTCAGCTTCATCTCGCGGCTGTCCGATTCGCCGGCCAGAGCGCGCGTCACGAGGATGTGGTTCTCGACCTTGGCGGCGCCGAGGCGAAAGACGCCCGCCGTCCCCTTGAGCTTCGGATAGAGGCGCGGCTCGACGAGCCGTTCCTTGCGCGCGAGCCGCTCCAGCGCTTCCTCCTCGCTCAAGCCTTCGACATTCTCCTTGCCGACGATCGTCCAGTCAGTCTCGCCGGCCCAGCCTTGCGCCGCGAGCGGCTTCGGATCGCCGTCGGCGACGCCGACCTTGTAGACGTGCTTGCCGAGCCCGACGTCGGAAGCCCAGCGGCTGAGCCTGGCGCTGCGCGCGACATAAAGAACAGCCATCGCTTTCGCCCTCATGCGCCCGAGAGACGAGGAATAAGGCGGCGCCCTCGCCCGTTAGAACGCTGCCTCGTGCATGAAGTCAACCGCCGGAACCCCGCCATGCCGCTCCTGATCGGCTCCGCCACCATCGCGATCACCCTCATCAGCATGGCTTTCGGCCAGATCGACACCGGGATCGAGGCCTTCGGCGTCCTGCTCGCGGCACTCGTGCTCATTACTCTCCAGGAAGAGTAAGCTCGGCAAAGCGCCGAATTCGACCATAAAGCCTTACTCCGCCGCTTGCGCCAACTCGTCGCAGCTCGGCGATTGCCGAACCCTGTCAATATTTTAGCCTGCCCGCCGCGGTGCCTCCGATATTTACGAAGTGACACAAAGGGTCACAGTCTGTTAAGGTTCCCCTTGGACGGGTTTGCCCAGTGTTCGGGGACGGGGGGAACCAGTAATGAGGCGGGAAGTCTTCGCAAAGCTTGTCGGCTGCGTGTTCGGCGTCTGGGGCTTGTCGCATGGCCTGCCGGCCCAGGCGCGGATCGATCACGCCTTTCCCGGGCCGCTGTTGGGGCCGAAGGCTGCGAAAGGGCTCGTCGTCTGGAGCCACGGGCGCTCGATTTATACCGAAGACATGAAATCGCCGACCCCGCCCTATCTGCGCGTGCTGCGTGCGGCCGGCTGGGACGTGCTGCGCTTCGACCGCCTGCGCGACGGCGACACGCTCGGATCGAGCTCGCGGCGCCTTGCCCGGCATGCCGCCCAATTCAAGGCCGAAGGCTACAAGCGGGTGGTGCTGGCCGGGCAGTCCTTCGGCGCCTTTCTCTCGCTGATGGCGGCCGACCAATCGGCCGCCGTCGACGCGGTCGTCGCGACGGCGCCGGCGGCCTTTGGCAGCTTTCAGGATTTCTACGATTCCTGGCGGCTCAACGCGACCCGGCTCTACCCGGTGCTGCAGCAGGTGAAGCGCGCCCGGGTCATGCTGTTCTTTTTCCATAACGACAATTTCGATCCCGGCGGACGCGGCTCCCGCTCGCGCGAAATTCTCGCCAAGCGCGGGCTCGGCTACGCGGTCGTCGATCAGCCCGAGTATTTCACCGGCCATCTCGCCGCCTCGAGCGGGCTCTTCCTGCGGCGCTTCGGCAGCTGCATCAGCCGCTTCATTGCCGATGACGGACTGAAGGGCGGGCTGAATTGCCATCCGATATGGGGCGATGCGCCGAGCGCCGAATTGGCGCTGCCGAGCGAATTGCGGGCCGGCCCGGCGACCGAGATCAGCGCCGCCGGCACGCGCTCCTCGGGCGAAGGCAGCAGCAGCGGCCCCGCGCCCGGACCGGTGCGCGACGCCTGGTACGGCTTCTACCCGAACGGCCGCGAGGTGCTGTTCGCGATCGAAGGCGTGCACGGCGACGATCTGAGGGCGGTCTATGTGATCGGCCCCGGCATCCGCAAAGGCGAGCCATCCCATTGGGTGCGCCGCACCGGGCATATCGTCGACAACGCTTTTGTCTTCGCCGGCAAGGGGCAGAGCACGCTGCGCTTCTGGCCGCGGCCCGACGGCAGCCTCGGAGCGACCTGGGTGGCGCCCGACGGAGCGGTGAAGATGCGCGCGAGCCTGCGCCGCCTCGACCCGCAGCGCTTCGCCCGCAACGCCGCCGCCGATTAGCCCCAATAGCGGCCGCTGCTGCCGAGCGCGACCGTCACCAGGCCGAGTACGAGGTTGATGCCGACGATCATGCGGATCTGCCCGAGCTGACGGCCGGCGAGCGCCCAGTCCTGCCGCGCGACTGCGTCGCGGAAGCGCCGCCACGGGGCGAAGTAGAGGTGCAGAAAGAGCAGCATCATCAGGATGCCGATGCCCATCATCAGCTGGACATGCAGGCCGATCCCGCCGAACCCGGCAAAGACCCCGTACACCATCGCATAGCCGCTCGCGAGCAGCAGCACGATCGCCGCGTAAACCCAAACGAAAAAGCGACTCAATACCCGCTCCCACAGCTCGAGGCGCGGGCCCGGCTCGAGCGGCAGTGCGGCCGGCCGCAGGATCTGGTGGGCGAAAAACATGCCGCCGACCCAAACAACGGCCGACAGACTGTGCAGGGTCAGCGCGAGCGTCGCGATGGCGATCGTCGAGTCCATCAGGGGGCACCGTAGGCAGGCGCCCGGCGCGCCAAGCCGCCGTGCAGGTCGAGCATCCGGCCGCGCCACCGGGCAATCGGATCGTCGCCGGCGAGAAGCTCGAAATCGCTGATCGCGCGGACCCATTGAAAGGCGCCGAACACGATGTAATCGGCATAGAGCGGGCGCGCGCCGCCGAGGAAATCCTGCGCCTCGAGAGTGCGCCGCAGCACGGCGAGGCTGTCGCGGAACCCTTGCAGCCGGGCCTCGCGGTCGGCGACGAAATTTTCGAGCGTCGTGCCGAACCGCTCCTCGCGCGAGCGACGGAAATATTCCTTGTCCCGCGGATCCACATGCCGGTGGATGTCGAGAACGACGAAACGAATGATGCCGGGGTGCAGCACCGCGTCGGTCCAGTTGGCGACGAACCGGCCGAGCGCCCGGCCGGCCTCGCCGCCGAACAGCGAGGGACGATCGGGATAACGCTCTTCGAGATAATCGGCGATCGCCGAGGAATCGCTGACGACCCGGTCGCCGTCGACGATGACGGGCACCCGTCCCTGGCCGGAAAACGCGATTCTGTCCTTTTCGGTGAAACGCCACGGCATGGTCTCGACGTCGAGCCCCTTATGGGCGAGCGCCATGCGCGTGCGCCAGCAATAGGGGCTGAAGCGGCGCTCGGCCTCGGCGCCGGCGAGATCGTAAAGGATGATGCCCATAAGCTGCTCCGCGCAATTCGCCTCGATGCGGCTACTATCGCCGCCCATTGGGCGGACGCAAGGCCCGAGCGAGCGGCGCCCGCGCGAAAGGCTTGCGCAATGGCGATGACGACGCTGCGCTGCACGGTATGCGGCATCGACGAGCTGGCGGCGCACCGGGCCGCGGGCGTAACGCACCTGCTGTCCATTCTCGATCCCGACTGGCCCGCCCCGGAGGTGCTCGCCGCCTATGACGCCTGCCGCCGCCTCGAACTGAGGTTTCACGACATCATCGATCCGCAGCCGGGGCGGGTCGCGCCGGAACCGCTCAATGTCGAGCAACTTCTCGCCTTCGGGCGGCAGATGGGACCCGAGGCGCACCTGCTCGTTCACTGCCATGCCGGCGTGTCGCGATCGACGGCGGCGGCGGCGCTGATCCTGCTCGCGCGGCAACCCGAGAGCCCGGCCGCGGCGGCGCTCGACGCCGTCTTGCGTCTGCGCCCGAAAGCCTGGCCCAATCTGCGCATCCTCGAACTGGGCGACGCGCTGCTCGGCCGCGGCGGCGAGATCCTCGAGGCGGCAGCGCGGCTATACCGCAAGGCGCTCGCCCGCGACCCGACGCTTGCCATTGCCATGACGCTGAACGGGCGGGGCCGCGAAGTCGCCTGCGCCGCGCGCAGATTGCGGCGGCGATCGGCTCAGCGGTCGTAATCGACCTTTATCACGACGAACCACGGACGATCCGGATCGAGGATGGTCCCGTCGGGATTGGCGATATGCCCGTCCGCGGTGACCGGGATCTTTTCCATTGCGACGGCGTCGTTGAGGTTGCCGCCGATGCCGTCGATGAGGCCCGGCTCCCGGCCGACGATAATGTCGCAATGGCTCGGAAAGCGCTCGGGCGTCGGCAGGCCGGCGAAGGTCACAGGCACGCCGCTGCGCCACTCGCAGACGAGATCGCCGAGCCCCGGCGCGTAGCTCTGCGGCGGCTCGGCGGTGACGGCGATGCCCGGCTCCTCGCCGAGCCCGTGCCGGCGGGCAGCGTTGATGTAGTCGGCATGGTCGATCGAATAAGGGAATTTATTGCCGGCCCCGGCAAGCCGCATGACGTAGGAAATGAATGCCGCCGACCAGGCGTAGTTGCCGTTGTCGGACACCGGAAATTTCTGCCCGTTCTGGTCGTACTTGCCGGTCCAGCGCTGCTGGTACCAGCGCGGATCGAGAGCGAGCCACCAATAGAGCCCGACCCGCTGCCAGAGCCCGTTCTCGCGCTCCTCGTCCTCCGTCTCGACCGCATTCGGCGTATATACGGGCGACTTGAAGGCGCGCCATTCCGCCTCGGCGATCTCGATCGCCGCAACGCGCGAGAACGGCATGTAGGGAATGCGGGCAAAGGGCGGGATGTGCGCCTCGAGATAGGTTGTCGGCGAGATGGCGGCGGGCGGCGGCGCTTTCGGCGCCGCGCAGGCGGCGAGCAGCGACAAGGGGAGGATGGCCGAGCGCCGCCAAATCGTGCCGATGTTCATGCGATTGGCCGGTTCACCCCCACCCTGCCCTCCCCCATCGAGGGGGAGGGTTTTCCGTATCACGCGGCCGTTCCGGCCTGCGGCCGGTCAGGGGGCGCCGGCTTGGCCGCCGCAGCTTTTTCGGCGCGCCACAACGCGATGCCGCCGAGCAAGCCGTCGACATTCGGCACGATGCCGACATCGGGAGGCAGCTTCAGCGTCACGTGCCGCGAATTGCCGCCGCCGAGATAGAGATGATCGAAATGCACGAGCGAGCGCAGGATGTCGATGATGCGGGCGAGCCGCTTGTTCCAAATCTTCTTGCCTTTGCGCATCAGCGCGGCATTGCCGATGTATTCGTCGTAGCTCTTCCTGCCGCGCACCGGATGGTGGGCGAGTTCGAGATGCGGCATCAGCTGGCCATCGCGGAAGATCGCCGTGCCGGCGCCGGTGCCGAGCGTCAGCACCATCTCGATCCCCTCGCCGCGGATCGCGCCGTAGCCCTGCACGTCGGCATCGTTGAGCACGCGCACCGGCTTTCCCCAATGCGCGCCGAGCGCCGATTGCAGATCATAGCCGGCGAGCAGCGCATTGCCGAGATTGGGCGCGGTCAAGATCCTGCCGTTGCGCACATAACCGGGAAAGCCGACCGACACCCGATCGAACGCCCCGACCGGCGCCGCCGCCTCGTCGATCGCCCGCAACAGCTCGGCGGGCGGCACCGGCTTGGGCGGCGTCGCGACGCGCACGTGCTGCCCGACGATCGCGCCGCTTGCGTCGAGCAGCGCTGCCTTGATGCCGGTGCCGCCGATATCGATCGCGAGGGTTTTGGGCTCGTCCATCTCGGCCTCCCGAGCTCTTTCGGTCAGTTCTCGACGACCGCCGTCACGGCGCCGCCGACGGCGGTGCGCCCGCCATCGACGACGTACTGCGCGCCGGTGATGTTGGAGGCGAGATCGGAGCACAGAAACGCGACGACATTGGCGATCTCTTCGGGCGTCGTGTAGCGCCCGGTCGGCTGCGCCGCCTGGTAGCGCCGCGCGATCTTGCCCGGATCGGCCGGGTTGAGCTGCGCCTCCAGCGAATGGATCATGCGCGTGTCGACCGGGCCGGGGCACACCGCGTTGACCCGCACGCCGTCCCGCGCCACCTCGCCGGCGGCGGTCTTGGTGAGGCCGATGACGGCGTGCTTCGAAGCGACATAGGCCGGCATGCCGGGCGTGGCGACGAGCCCGGCGACGGACGCCGTATTGACGATCGCCCCGCGCTTTTGCCGCAGCATCACCGGCAGCACGTGGCGCAACCCGAGAAAGACGCCCTTGACGTTGACGGCGATGACGGCGTCGAACATGTCCTCGTCATAGACCGCGGTGTGCGCCCATTTGCCCTCGATCCCGGCATTGTTGAAGAAGCAGTCGATGCTGCCGTAGGCGTCGAGCGCCGCCTTTACATAGGCCGCGACCTCGGCCGATTTGGTGACGTCGGCGGCGACAAAGCGCGCCTCGCCGCCCTGCTGCCGGATGACGCCGGCGGCCGCCTCGCCGGCGTCGCGGTCGCGATCTACCAGGACGAGCCTCGCGCCGCCCTTCGCGAAATTGAGCGCCGTCGCGCGCCCGATGCCATTCGCCGCGCCGGTGACCAGCGCCACCTTGCCGGTGAAATCCATCGCGTTTCCTCCCTTTCGCGCTTATTTGCGGCCGATATGCCGCGTCCACGCCTCGAGGGCGACGAGCAGATCGCGGATGAAGCCCTTCGCCGCCTCGTCGAGCAATCGGCCCTCGGCGTCGAACTTGGTCTGCGCCTGGCCGATGAAGACTTCCGGCTTGTTGACCGGGTGCATGTCGAGAAAGACGCAGCTGCGGCGCAGATCGTATTGCGCGCGCGCCGTCCCGCCCATGCCGGCGGCGGCGCCCGTGATCGCCACCGGTTTCCCGGCAAAGGGCTGCTCCGGCGGGCGCGAAGCCCAGTCGATCGCGTTCTTCAAGACCCCCGACATCGAATAATTGTATTCCGGGGTGACGAAGAGCAGCGCATCGGCCGCCGCAATCTGCCGCCGCAAGCGCTCGACCGGCGGCGGAAAGCCCTGCGCGCGCACATCCTCGTTGTAGAGCGGAATGTCGCCGATCTCGGCGACTTCGATCGCCATCCCCGGCGGCTTCAACTCGATCGCGGTATTGAGCGTCGCGCGGTTGAAGGACGCCTTGCGCAGGCTGCCGCAGATGCCGAGGACGCTGATCCCTCTCTGGTCGCTCATCGCTTTCTCCTCGATCGGTGCCGTTCCGGCGGAAGCCCGCCGCTGCCCAACCCTTATACGCGGCTCTATCGGCGGGACAAGGTTCGTGGCGCGTAGAGCGCGGCATGCGGCGCCGTCGGAAGGCGGCGGGGCAGGCAGAAGACGCTTGCTGCTTTCGCAGTTTTCTGCAGGAAAAGATCAGCGAGCCGACGCCAGCCGCCGGCCCCGCGGCGGTCGGACGCGGCATCTGCGAGACGCGACCCTGTTCCCCCGCTTCTGCTGGAAATTTGCAGACTGGCCGTTCCGCTTCCTGGTTATCACGGGCGTCTTATACGCCTGCAATGTGGCGACTTTAGCGTCCCTACGCCCGGCCCGAGGCCAAGATCCGTGGTGTTCCGCGGGCGCGCGATATCACCGTAATCACGTAATCACGGGAACGCGGCAAGAGGCACGCCGGTTCGCTATATTCGTGAGCGGCTTCGAAATCGGGGGAAAATCGTGACGACCAGAACAACGGCGCTCGTCGTCGGCGCGGGGCCGGTCGGGCTGGCGATGGCGGCGGAACTCACGCGCTATGGCGTCGCGGTGCGGCTCATCGACAAGGCGGCGGCGCCCAGCGACAAGTCGAAGGCGCTCGTCATTTGGAGCCGCACGCTGGAGCTGATCGACCGGATGGGCTGCGGCGCAGATTTTCTCGCCGCCGGCATGCGGCTGCGCGGCGCGACGATCTCCGCCGAGGGCAGGCTGCTCGCCAATCTCGACGTCTCGGGCCTCGACACGCCGCATCCCTACGCGCTCGCGATCCCGCAGAGCGAAACCGAGCGGCTGTTCACGGAGCATCTCTCGCGTCTGGGCGTACGGGTCGAGCGCGAGACCGCGCTCGTCGATTTCAGTCAGTCCGAGACGGGCGTGCGAGCCCGCCTCGCGCGGCCCGGCGGCGGCCAGGAAGAGGTCGAGTGCGACTGGCTGATCGGCTGCGACGGCGCGCACAGCACGGTGCGGCACGTGCTGCAAGTGCCGTTTACCGGGGTGACGGAGCCCGCCGATTTCCTGCTCGCCGACGTGCGGATCGAAGGCGCCGGCTTCCGCTCGGGCGAACTCGGCCTCTTCTGGCACAAGGACGGCGTGCTCGGCATCTTTCCGTTTGCGGCGGGCCGCGCGCGCGTCATCGCCGATCTCGGGCCGGCGCCGAACGACCGGCCGCGCCCCGACCCGAGCCTCGCGGAGGTGCAGCGGCTGGTGGACGAGCGCGGTCCCAAGGGCTTGCGGCTCTCGGACCCGGTATGGCTCGCCAATTTCCGCGTCAACGAGCGCAAGGTCGCCGATTACCGCAAGGGGCGCGTCTTCCTCGCCGGCGATGCCGCGCATATCCACAGCCCGGCCGGCGGCCAGGGCATGAACACCGGCATCCAGGACGCCTGCAACCTCGCCTGGAAGCTGGCGCTCGTCTGCCGCGGCATCGGCGGCCATGGGCCCCTTCTCGACAGCTACAGCGCGGAGCGCAGCGCCGTCGGCGAAATGGTGCTGAAGAACGCCGCGCGATTGACGCATGTGGCGATCCTCAAAAACCCGCTCGGCCAGATCATCCGCAACAACATCGTGGCGCTGTTGGGCGAGCTACCGCCGGTGCAGCGGCGTATTGCCGCGACGCTCGCCGAACTCGACATCGCCTATCCGGACAGCCCGCTCAACCGCGCCGTGCCTGGCGCCGCTGCCGGCCGCGGGCTGCCGAAGCCCGGCGAGCGCGCGCCGCTCGACCGCGATTTCGCGAAGCGCATCGGCGCCGGCGGCGAGCCGAAATTCGTCCTTCTCGGCGGCGCCTCGGCGAGCGCCGCCTACGAACCGCTGATGCAGCGCTTCGGCAATCTTCTAACCCCGATCGACACGGTCGCCGCCGATCTCGCGCGCAAATACGGCGGCATCGAGCACGGCGCCTTTCTGATCCGGCCCGACGGCTACATCGCGCTCGCGGTGCCCGAGAACGGCGCCGGCGCGGTCGAGAACTACCTCGCCGACATCACGCGGTAGAAAAGGCCCCTCACCCCGACCTTCTCCCCGCGCGCGGGGAGAGGGAGAGAACCAGTCTAGCCGGCGCCGAGCAGATCGAGGATCATCGCGCTGTCCATGACGTCGCCGAAGACGTTGTAGAAGGCGGCGAGCGCAGCGTCGTGTTCGGCCTGGCTCGCGGCGGCGTTGCCGTCCGACACCATGATCGTGCGGAAATTCAGCATGCTGGCGTCGCGCGCCGAGCTTTCGCAGCACACATTCGTCACCGTGCCGGTGACGAGCAGCGTGTCGAAGCCGCGGGTGCGCAGGCGGTCGCGCAATTCCGAGGTGCCCGGCAGAAAGCCGCTGTAGCGATACTTGTCGACGATCTCGTCTTCCGGGAGCACATCGAGATCGGGCCACAGCGCGTGACCCTTCGAGCCGGCAGTCAGCGCGGCGATGCGCTTGTCGCGCATCTCGGGGGTCGCGATCGCATGCGCGACCGACCAGTCCTCGAGGCAGCGCGCGTCATGCGTCATGCGCACCCAGAAAACGCCGCCGCCCGCGGCGCGCAGGGCGCGGGCGAGGCGGTTGACGGTCGGCACGATGTCGATCGCCGCCGGGCAGACGGCATGACCGACCGCCTCGTCCATGAAGGCGTTCTGCAAATCGATGACGACGAGCGCGGTCTGCTTCGCTTCGAGGTCGGCGAAGCAGTGCGCCCTGCCGCGCCGCGCCACGACGCGCTCGACGATCTCCTGCGGAATTGTCGCGCCGCGAAGCTTCATCGGGACCTCCTTCATGCTTGCAGCCGCGGGACGAGGCGGACCGCATTTTCGTGGGCGATCGCGGCAAGCGCCGCGGGCGACAGGCCGTCGCGCAGCAATTGTTCCTTCTGCAGCTGCGTTTTCACATAGGGAAAATCGGTCCCGAAGACGATTTGCGAGGCTGGAACGAGCTTCGACAGGCCGGCCATCGAGGGCGCCCAGGCGGCGTTCGCCGTATCGTAATAGAGGCGCTGCAATTCGGCGATGACGCCCTGCGGCGCGATCTCCTTGATGTCCTTGCGCAAGCGCGCGAAATAGGCGACCCGCCCGGCCAGCATCGGCATGACGCCGCCGCCGTGCGAGAAAAGGTATTTGATGCCGCGCAGCCGGGCGAGCGTGCCGCTGAACAGAAGGCTGACGATGGCGCGGCCGGTGTCGTAGGGAAATTCGAGCACGCCGTCGGGTATTCCCGTCTTCAGACCGGCGCAGCAATTGGGTGCGTAAGGGTGGAAGAATACCGTCGCCTTGCGGCGGTTCAGCTCTTCGAACACCGGCTTGAAGGCCGGGTCGCCCGGCCACCGGTCGCCAAAGCTCGTCGGCAGGTTGATGCCGTCGGCCTTCAGCGTGTCGAACGCGTATTCGATCTCCTTCAGCGAGCCCTCGACATCGGGCATCGGCAGCGCGGCGAAGCGGGCGTAGCGCCCGCGATGGTCGGCCGCCATCTTGGCCGCGAATTCGTTGCACAGACGCGCCATCCGCCGCATTCCCGCGGCGTCGAGGCCGAACCACACGCCGGGGATCGAGGCGAGCGACAGAACCGCGCTGGCGACGCCGCTCCCGTCCATCTCGGCGAGCGAGGTCTTCGGCTGCCAGTGGGCGACCAGGGGCGGCAGCGGCATCTGCTTGCGCGCCGCCGAATAGTCGCTCCAGGCCCGGATGATCTCGGGCGGGTAATAGTGGTGGTGGGTGTCGATCAATTTCCCGATCGAGGATGCCGGCTGCCCGAGCGCCGATCTCCCGGCCGCGATAGCCGTGGCGCCGAACGCCGCAAGCCCGCCGACAAATTGCCGGCGGGAAGCGGTGATTGAACTGTGATGGGCGTGCCGCATCCGGCGATCCCTCCCGCTGGTTTTGCCGGCAGATTAGCGCGACGGGGAGGGTTTCGCTGCCGATTTCTCCTCTCGGAAGGGAAGCGCCGCGGGCTTTTCAGGCCGATTGCGCCGGCACGGCCTCGATCGCCAACCTCGGATCGATGACCTCGGGCGGCGGCTTGCCGTTGGTCTCGGGCATGATGCCGTTCTGCAAATCGATGACGACGAGCGCCGTCCGCTTCGGGTCGAGCTCGGCGAAGGAGTGCGCCGTGCCGCGCCGCGCGACGACGCGGGCGGCGATCTCTTCCGGTATCGTCGCGCCGCGAAGCTTCATCTCGTTCTCCATCATCGGCGCGGCCGCGGCGCGCCCGGTCTTGTTTGCGGCGGCGCGAGCCTAACCGGTCGATGCCTCGGGAGTCTCGCGCCACAACGCGTGCGGCAGCGGCTTGCCGTTGGTCTCGGGCAGGAACGGCGCCGCGATCACGCCGAGCAGGAAGAACAGGCCGACCAGTGTCGCGGCGCGGCCGAAGCCGCCGAGCGCGACGATCAATGTGCCGCCGATGATCGGACCGATGCAGGAGACGAAGCGCGGCGCGTTGAAGCAGAACGCGACGGCGGTGCCCCGCATCCGCGTCGGGAACAGCTCCGGCAGCCAAACCGGCGCCCAGGCCCAGATCCCGAGCGTGAAGAACCCGAACACGGCGACGGCGACGAACAGCCCGCCCATGCTGTGGTTCATCAGGTAGACGACCGGGGTCAGCACGAGGCACATCGCGTACCACAGCATAGCGGTCGGCTTGCGGCCGATCGCGTCGGCGAGGAAGCCGAGGCTGACGAAGCCGATGGTGCCGAAGACACTGGTGGTCAGCCCGGCGTAGGCCGCGTAGGTCGGGGCCGAGAGGCCGGCCTTGGCGGCGACCCCGCCGACAAAGGTCGGGATGAAGGTGGCGACGCCCCAGAACGCGAAGGTGACCGACAGCATCATCAGGAATGAAAAGATCAGCGGCCGGCGGACGCTCTGATCGGTCAACAGATCGTGGACCGTGAACCGGGTCAGGGCGGCGTCAACACCCTCGAGCACGGCGCCGCTCTGCCTTTGCGCGTGCGCGAGCCGGCGCCGTTGGTTCGCTTCTTCCCAGCGCGGCGACTCGGGGATTTTGCGGCGGATCCACAACACCAGAAGAGCCGGCAAGATGCCGATCAGGTACATCCAGCGCCAGGCGTTCGGCCCGAGCCCGCCGATCAGCAACCAAACGCCGGAGGCGAGGATGCTGCCGAGCCCGGCGCCGCTCTGCAACAGCCCGCCGCCCTTGCCGCGGGCGTGGTCTGGCCACAATTCGGAAACGATCGAGGCGCCGGTCGCCCATTCCGAGCCGATCCCGACGCCGACGAGAAAGCGCAATATCGCGAAGGATTCCCAATTCCAGGCGATGGCGCTCAAGCCGGTCGTCAGCGAATAGGCGAGGATCGCCAGCATCATCGTCCGCTTGCGGCCGATATAGTCGGCGACGATGCCGCCGATGACGCCGCCCGTCGCCCAGCCGAACACCGTCGTCGCCAGGATGTAGCCCGCATATTCCGGGATCGCCTTGTACTGCGCCACTTCGAGCAGCTGGTGCAGCGCGAAGCCGACGGTCAGGAACAGCGCGTAGATCTCGAACCCGTCGAACAGCCAGCCGAGGTTCGAGGCGAGCAGCACGCCCCACTGCTCGCGGTTCAGCGTCTTGTACCAGGGCACGGAAATGGCGGCCGCTTCGCTAGCCATGGCGATGTCCTCCTCCGTTCGATCGCGTCCCGTCCGCCGCGGCGGCGAGATTTTTGTTGTCCTGCCGAATATACGCCCTTGCCGAACGGGATCAAGCAAGCCGGCGGAATTCCGGCGCCGGCGCGCAAGAGGGTTGTCGATTCGGGCAAGGCATGGTTTTTTGCCGGCAACGGGCGTCATCGGCGCGGGTGGGAGCGATGCGACCTCTCCTTAAAATCCTGACGATCGCGGCTGCCGCAACGGCCGCAGCGCCGGCACTGGCGGCGGCGCCGGACGGCCCGGTCGCCGGCAAAGGGGCGCAAGCGGCGAGCCTCGCGGTGCCGCCGGCCCGCGTCGGGCGGGTGAGCGCGGCGGCCGGCGGTCTTTCCTTCCGCGCCGCCGGGGAGACCCGCTGGTCGCCGGCGGGCGTCAACTACCCGGTCGCCGCCGGCGAAGGATTTGAAACCGCGCCCGGAGCGCAGGCGCAACTCGAGATCGGCGCCGATCGCCTGTCGCTGTCGGGCGATACCGAGATCGCCGTCGCGGCGCTCGACGCGCACAGCATCGACCTCAGGATCACCCGCGGCGGGATCGGCTTTCGCCTCGCCCGTCTCGGCGCCGGCGAGAGCGTTACCATCGAGCTGCCGCGCGGCGCGGCGCGGCTGCGCGCGCCGGGCAATTACGAGATTGCCGCCGGCAGCGCGCAGCAGCCCTCGCGGCTCGCCGTCTTCACGGGCCGGGCGCGGTTTTCCGGCAATGGCGCCGACCTCGCCGTCGAGCCGGGCCGCACCGCCGTGCTGAACGGCGAGAAACCGGTTTCGGCGGCGCTCCAGCCGGCCGGCAATGCGCCTGCCGACGCCGACGCCAAGCTGCCCGTTCCCGCCGATGTCGGCGCAAACATGACCGGGGTCGCGGATCTCGCGGCGGCCGGCAGCTGGTCGCAGATCGCCGGGCTCGGCGCCGTGTGGTATCCGAGCGGCGTGCCGGCGGATTGGGTGCCCTACCGCGACGGCCATTGGGCGTGGATCGAGCCCTGGGGCTGGACCTGGATCGACGATCGGCCCTGGGGGTTCGCGCCCTCGCATTTCGGCCGCTGGGCCGAGATCGGCGGCAAATGGGGCTGGCTGCCGGGCCGCAAGGCGGCGGACCCGATCTATGCCCCGGCGCTCGTCGCGTTCATCGGCACCGCCGGGGTCGGGATCAGCTATGCCGGCGGGCACGGACCGGCGATCGGTTGGTTTCCGCTCGCCCCGGGCGAGATTTACTGGCCGAGCTACACGGGCGACCTCGGCTATATACGCGCGCTCAACCGGCCCGACGTGGCGAACGCCGATACGATCCGCGTCGGCGGGCGCGGCAAGCCGCCGGTCGAAATCGTCAACTGGCATTTCCTCAACCGACTGGCCGCCAGCGTCGTGCCGCGGCCGGCCTTCGCCGAAGGCCGCCCGGTGGCGCTCGCCCTGTTGCAGCTGCCGCAGGAGAGATTGCGCGAGGCGCCGGCGATCATGGGCTCGCCGCGCGTGACGCCGGCGATGGTGCGCGCACTCGCGCCGCCGCCGATCGTGGCGCAGAAGAAGGGAGCGGCGCGGGTCGTCCGCGTCGCCGTCGCGCCGCAGCGGCGGCTCGCGCATGCGAGCGTCGCGACGCGGCTGCATCGGCTGGCGGCAAAGACCCGGCCGGCGGCGCGGCCGGAGCTTCGCCGCCACGCAGCCGGGGCGCATTTCCGGGTTCCGGCCTATGCCCGCGCCGAACCCAAGCGCCTGCTGATCCGCGCCCGCGCCGTGCATGCGGCGGCGAAACCGCACCCGGCGGTCGCCGTCAAATTCCGCATGCTCCACCTGCCCGCAAAGAAGAAGCCGGCGCCGTGATCGACTTCCGCAGCGACAACACCGGAGGGGCGGCGCCGGAGATCCTCGCCGCGCTTGTCGAGGCGAACCGCGGTACCGCGCTCGGCTATGGCGGCGACGAATGGACGGCGCGGCTGCAGCAGCGCTTCTCCGAGCTGTTCGAGACCGCGGTCAGGGTGTTTCCGGTGGCGACCGGCACGGCCGCCAACGCCTTGGCGCTGGCCGCGCTGGGCCCGAGCTGGGGCATCGTCTATTGCAGCGAGGCAGCGCATATCAATACGTCGGAAGCGAACGCCGCCGGCTTTTTCGGCGGCGGCCTCAAGCTCGCGCCGCTGCCCGGCACGGCCGGGAAGATCGACCTCGCGGCCTTCGAGGCGGCGCTCGCCGGCATTGCGCCGGGCCAGATCCACAAGGGCGTGCCGAGCGCCGTCAGCCTGACCCAGGCGACCGATCTCGGCGCCGTCTATGCGCTCGACGAGGTCCGCGCGATCGCCGCGGCGGCAAAGGCGCGCGGCCTCAAGGTGCATCTCGACGGCGCGCGCTTCGCCAATGCGCTGGCGCGGCTGCAATGCAGCCCGGCCGAAGCGAGCTGGCGGTTGGGCGTCGACATCATGTCGTTCGGCGCGACGAAGAACGGCGGCGCCTTGTGCGACGCCATCGTCGTGTTCGCGCCGGGCCTCGCCGACGCGCTCGCGCCGCAATTGCGCCGCGCCGGCCAGACCTGGTCGAAGATGCGCTTTTCTTCGGCGCAGCTGATTGCCTATGTCGAGGGTGGGCTGTGGCTGCGCATGGCGGCCGCCGCCAACGCTGCCGCGGCGCGGATCGGCAAGGCGCTTGCGGTGATCCCGGGCGCGCGGCTCAAGGCGCCGGTCGAGGCGAACGAGATCTTTCTCGAACTGCCGGGCGCGGTCATGGACGCGCTGGAGCGCGACGGGTTCCAGTTCTATCGGCGCAGCGCGAGCCTCGCCCGCTTCGTCTGCCGCTACGATTTGACAGACGCCGAAGCCGACGCGCTGCCCGAGGCGCTGCGGCGGCATCTCGGCTGACCCCTGACACCCCGCGAAGCGAGGTGTCGCCTCCATGCCGGGGAGCGCCCTTCGAGACGGCCGCTTCGCGGCCTCCTCAGGGTGAGGCTCTTTCCTGGTGCCGGCAGCAAATTCCTCATGCTGAGGAGCGCCCTTCAGGGCGCGTCTCGAATTACGGTGACACGAATTACGGTGGAATTACGGTGACAGTGCATTTTATTTAATTACTAATTACAGTGACAGTGCATTTTATTTTGGCTTGGTACGCTATTGGTATCCGATTATGAGCGATCAGGTCCTAATAAATGCACTGTCACCGTAATTCGTAATTCTATGCACTGTCACCGTAATTCTTAATAAATGCACTGTCACCGTAATTCCCGTAATTCCCGTAATTCCGACGGGTTCCAGTTCTATCGGCGCAGCGCGACGCTCGCCCGGTTCGTGTGCCGCTTCGATCTGGAGGACGCCGAGGCCGACGCCTTCGCCGCGGCGCTGCGCCGGCATTTGCCCCCACCCTAACCCTCCCCCGCCTGCGGGGGAGGGAACGTTCGCCTCAAGCGGCGGCGCGGATCGCGACTTTTTTTACTTCGTTGGCGACGAACGGCTCGTACTCGCTGAAATTCTCTTCGAACCGGCGGGTCAGTTCGCGCGCCGTCGCATCGTAGGCCTCCTTGTCCGACCAGGTGCCGCGCGGGTCGAGCACCTCGCTCGGCACCTCGGGGCAGCTCTCGGGCACATAGAGGCCGAAATTCTTCTCTTGGCGCACCGGGGCGGCGGCGAGGCGGCCGTCGAGCGCAGCGCGCAAGAGCGCCCGCGTATAGGCGATCGACATGCGCTGGCCGGTGCCGTAGGCGCCGCCGGACCAGCCGGTGTTGACGAGCCAGCATTGCGCCTCGTGGCGCACGATCCGCTCGCCCAGCATCTTGGCGTAGACCGCCGGGTGGCGCGGCATGAAGGGCGCCCCGAAGCAGGTGGAGAACGTCGCCTCCGGGGCGTTGCCGAGCCCCTTCTCGGTGCCGGCGACGCGCGCGGTATAGCCGGAGAGGAAATGATACATCGCCTGCTCCGGCGTCAGCTTGGCGATCGGCGGCATGACGCCGAAAGCGTCCGCCGTCAGCATGATGACATTCCGCGGGTGCGGCGCGAGCCCCGTCAGGTCGGCGTTCGGGATGAAGTCAATCGGATAGCAGGCGCGGGTGTTCTCGGTGAGGCTCGCATCGTCGACATCGGGAAACCGCGTCTCGGGATCGAGGACGACATTCTCCAGCACCGTCCCGAAGCGGGTGATCGTCGCGTAGATCTCCGGCTCCTGCGCCGGCGACAGGTTGATGACCTTGGCGTAGCAGCCGCCCTCGAAATTGAAGATGCCGTTGCGGCTCCAGCCGTGCTCGTCGTCGCCGATCAGGGTGCGCGAATTATCGGCCGAAAGCGTCGTCTTGCCGGTGCCCGAAAGCCCGAAGAAGATGGCGCAGTCGCCCTTCGGGCCGACATTGGCCGAGGCATGCATCGGCAGCACGTCGCGCGCCGGCAGGATGAAATTGAGATAGCCGAACACCGCCTTTTTGATCTCGCCGGCGTAGGAGGTGCCGCCGATCAGCACGAGACGCTCGGCGAAATTGACGAAGATGAAGACCTCGGAACGGATCTTGTCGACCGCCGGGATCGCCATGAAGTTCGGCGCATGCAGGATCGTGAAGGCGGGCTCGAAAGTTTCCAGTTCGCCCGTCGGCGGGCGAATGAACATGCTGCGCGAAAAGAGACTGTGCCAGGCGCTGTCGCTGACGACGCGCACCGGCAGGCGGTACTCGGGATCGGCGCCGGCGTAGAGATCCTGGACGAACACCTCCTTGCCCTGAAAATAGGCGACCATGCGCTCACGCATGCTGTGGAAGCGCTCGGGGCCAACCGGCTGGTTGATCGGGCCCCACCACACCGTCTCCTTGGTCCCGGGCTCCTCGACGATGTACTTGTCCTTCGGCGAGCGGCCGGTATGCACGCCGGTGCGGGCGACGAAGCTGCCGCCGGCGCCGACCTCGCCTTCGCGCCGCCGCGCCGCGTGCTCGTAGAGGATCGGCGGCGACAGGTTCCAGTGCACCGCCCCGAGATGATGCACGCCCTGGTTTTGCAGCCCGAACCGGGGCTTTCGTTCCGTCATGGGCTTTGCCCCTTTTTACAACGCTTCCTCCCGACCGCCGGAGACGATGAGCGCAATGAAGCGCCACCGCCGACGATCACCGGCAGCACGGCACGATAGTCGGGCGGTCCCGCGGTGGCAAGTAGCCGGGGAAACCGGCGGTGGAGCGGAATGGTTCCCTAAAGCCGGCCGCTCCACCCCGCCGCTACGGCGATTGCGTGCAGCGCCTGCCGCGCCGCCTCGGGGGTCACCGCCGGCGCGGCGAATTCGAGGCGCGTCACCTCGCCGCCGCGCCGCAGGTCGATCCCCTCCGGATCGACCCCGGTTGCCTGCCACCCCGCCCCCGTCGCGCCCGAGGCGCGAGCGGCGCAATGCGCGAGGACCGAGGAATGCCAGCCGTTCAGCTCGCCGAGAAAATCCGCCTCGCCGGCGGCGAGCGCGCTCGCCTCGCCGCCAAACAGGAAATCGCGCCCCTCGATCCACGCGATGCGGCCGAACCCGGCGACGAGATGCGCGCGCGTCACCGTCATTCGATAGAGGTGAAAATCGCCAAAGCCGGCATAGGGGAGGCTGGAGGGGTGTCGCGCCATAAAACGTTGCAGGCGGCGCGCATCGTCGGCCGGGCGGATCTCGCCGACGAGCGTCAGCCGCGGTGCGGCGAGCACGTCGGGCCCCGGCGCAGGGCTGTCGATCAACAGCGAGGCGCGGGCGTCGGATTTGAGGTTTTTCGTGTGCTGGGCGAGATCGGAAAGATAGAAGAGCGGGCTCGCATCGACGTCGAGCGCGAGCAGCGCCAGCGAGGCGTAAGGCGTCCCGTCGAGCCCCTCGCCGCGCTGGATTGTGGCGAGCGCGGCGCGGTCGCGGCGGCGCGCCAGCGAGCGGGCGAAGGCGGCGCCCTCGCCGGCGCCGGATCGAATCGGATTCGCGGCCATGACGCCCGACAAGAACCCCGAGGCGCGGGCTCGCGTCAAGGGTTTCGGCGGGCCCCCGGCAATACTACCGTTGGTGGGCACAACCGAGACAAAATAGGACAAAAGTGGCGGATGGCTTTGCCTTTGCCGCCGCCGAGCCATATTTTAGCCGGTGAACCATCCGTGCGTCGGCCATCCGGCCGCGGCGGAGCCGGGAGGGGGACCCTCGCGTGGCGAACACGATCGCTCTCGTCGACGACGACCGCAACATCCTGACTTCGGTCTCGATGGCCCTCGAAGCCGAGGGGTTTTCGGTGCGCTGCTTCAGCGACGGGGCGGAAGCGCTCAAAGGCCTTTCCGCGCAACCGGTCGATCTCGCCATCCTCGACATCAAGATGCCGCGCATGGACGGCATGGAGCTGCTGGGCCAGCTGCGCCGCCAGAGCCACATCCCGGTCATCTTCCTGACCTCGAAGGAGGACGAGGTGGACGAGCTGCTCGGCCTGCGCATGGGCGCCGACGACTACATCAAGAAGCCGTTCTCGCAGCGCCTGCTGATCGAGCGCATCCGGGCGCTGATCCGCCGCGACGAGCTGGCGCGCGAGCGCGGCGACCCGCAGGGCGAGCCGGTGATCGTGCGCGGCCAGATGATCCTCGACCCGGCGCGCCACATGTGCACCTGGCGCGGCGAGCCGGTCGAACTGACCGTCACCGAATTCCTGATCCTGAAGTCGCTGGCGCACCGGCCGGGGCACGTCAAGAACCGCGACCAGCTGATGGACGCCGCCTACGGCGAGCACATCTATGTCGACGACCGCACGATCGACAGCCACATCAAACGGTTGCGCAAGAAGTTCAAAGCCGTCGATACCGAGTTCGCGCATATCGAAACGCTCTATGGTGTCGGATATCGATACCGCGACCGCTGAACCTCGCATCGCGCCGGCGCAGCTGCCGGAGGCGGATCGCGGGGGACCGCCCGTTCCGGGCCCAGTCGGCGCGGCATCGTCGCGCGGGCTGGGCTCGAGCCTCGAGCTCGGGCTCGGCCGGAGCCGCCGGTGGTGGCGGGTTTCGCCGCTCACCCGGCGCATCCTCGCGGTCAACGTATTGGCGCTGGCGCTGCTCGCCGGCGGCTTTCTCTATCTCGGCAAATACCAGGCGAGCCTGATCGGTCAGCAGATCGAATCGCTAAAGACCCAGGGCGAGATCTTCGGCGCCGCGCTCGGTGAAGGCGCGGTGCTCGATTCGGTCGACGAGGGCGAGGTGCTGCTCCCCGACCTGGCGCGGCAGATGATGAGCCGGCTCGTCGAGCCGACCCGCATCCGCGCGAGACTATTCGACGCCGAGGGCAACATCATCGCCGACAGCCGGGTGCTGCGCGCGACGGCCGGCCAGGCCCGCGTGCTCCGCCTCGCCCCGCTGCCGCCGCCCAATCCGATGCTCGGGTTCGCCGATCGGCTGTACGACTTGACCGTCCGAAAGCTGCTTCCCCCGGCCCACTACCCGATCTACCGCGAGAAGGCGACGCCGCGGGCGGAGGATTACGGCGAAGTGATGCAGGCCTTGCGCGGCGAGGCCGGCTCGGCGGTACGGCGCGACCCGACGACCGGCGGGCTCGTCATCAGCGTCGCCGTCCCGATCGAGCGCTTCAAGCAGGTGCTCGGCGCAGTCATGCTGTCGAGCGGCAGCGGCGAGATAGAAGAGGAACTGCGCAACGTCCGCTTCGAACTGTTGCGCATATTCGGCGCGGCGCTCTTAGTCACCGTGCTGCTGTCCTTCTATCTCGCCGGCACAATCGTCCGTCCGATCCGACGCCTGGCGGCCGCCGCCGAGCGCGCGCGCGGCCGCGGCGCCCGCGTCGAGATTCCCGACTTCACCGGCCGCGGCGACGAGATCGGCGATCTTTCCGGCTCGCTGCGCGAGATGACCGATGCGCTGTGGGAGCGGATGAGCGCGATCGAGAGCTTTGCCGCCGACGTCACGCACGAGATCAAGAACCCGCTCTCCTCGCTGCGCAGCGCGGTCGAGACCGCGGCGCGGATCGAAGACCCGGCGAAGCAGCGGCGGCTGCTGTCGGTCGTTCTCGACGACGTGCAGCGGCTCGACCGGCTGATCACCGACATCTCGGACGCATCGCGCCTCGATGCCGAGCTATCGCGCATCGAATTGGAGCCGATCGATGTCGGCGCGATGCTGCGGGCGCTCGTCGAGGTGCACCAGGCAGCGGAAAGCGAAGGCTCGCCGCATCTCGTGCTCGACCTGCCGGAACGCGGGCGCGAGCTGATCGTGCCGGGCATCGAGACGCGGCTGTCGCAGGTCTTCCGCAACCTGATCGCCAACGCCCTCTCGTTCAGTCCCCCCGGCGGCGAGATCCGCCTTACCGCGCGGCCTGACGGGCGCGCCGTCCTCGTCACCGTCGAAGACGAGGGGCCGGGCGTCCCGGAGGATAAATTGACCGCGATTTTCGACCGCTTCTATACCGAGCGGCCGGCCGGCGAGAAATTCGGCACGCATTCCGGGCTCGGGCTGTCGATTTCGCGGCAGGTCGTCGAGGCGCATCGCGGGATGATCTGGGCGGAGAACCGCAGAGCCGCGAACGGCAAGGTGCTCGGCGCGCGGTTCTGCATCCGCCTGCCGTCCGAACAATGACAGACAGCCAGCTGGTGCACGCCAGCGCCGTCGCGATCGACGGCGGCGCGGTGTTGATCCGCGGTCCCTCCGGAGCGGGAAAATCGGATCTCGCCCTGCGGCTGATCGACGCTGGAGCGCAGCTCGTGGCCGACGACCAGGCCCTGCTGCGCCGGGCCGGCGGCCGCGTCTGGGTGACGGCGCCCGCCGCGATCAAGGGTTTGATCGAGGTTCGCGGCCTCGGCATCCTGCGCATTGCGGCGCTCGACGAGGCGCCGCTCGCGCTGATCGTCGATCTGGTGGCGCCCGCCGCGATCGAGCGCCTGCCCGAGCGGGAAAGCGAAGAAGTTCTCGGCCATCGCGTCCCGAAAATCGCGCTGGCCCCGTTCGAAGCATCGGCCGCGGCCAAGCTGCAGCTCGCGCGGCGCGCCTTTGCGACACCGACGGGGGCGGATATAATAGGCTGATGATGACCGATTGCGGTCCCGGCGCGGCATCACGCGCGAGCGATGCTCCAGGCCGCGCCAACGCCGGAACGGCGGGCATCCTCCCGGCCCGCGTGCTGCTGGTGACAGGGATGTCCGGCGCGGGACGCTCGACCGCGCTCAAGGCCCTCGAAGACATCGGCTACGAAGCGATAGACAACCTGCCGCTGTCGCTCGTCCCCGCCCTGATCGAAAGCGCCGCCGCCGACGCCCCGGCGATCGCGGTCGGCGCCGACGCGCGCACCCGCGGCTTCGGCATCGAGAGGATGATCGAAACGCTGGACCTGGCGGTTAGCCGCACCGGGCGCGAGCTGAAGATCCTGTTCGTCGATTGCGACGACGATCGGCTCGAGCGCCGCTACACCGAGACGCGGCGGCCGCATCCGCTGGCCGGCGACCGTCCGGTGATGGACGGGATCCGGCTCGAACGGCGCGTGCTGTACAGCTTGCGCGGCCGCGCCGACCTCGTGATCGACACCTCGCAATCGACCCCGGCCGATTTGAAACGGCTGGTGACCGGGCATTTCGCGCTCGATGCGAGACCGCTGCGGATCTTCATCACCTCGTTCTCCTACCGCTACGGCATACCGCGCGAGGCGGATTTGATCTTCGACGTGCGCTTTCTCGACAATCCGCATTACATCCCGCAACTGCGCGGGCTCACCGGCCTCGATCCCGCCGTCGCCGCCCATATCGAGAGAGACCCCGGCCTGCAGCCGTTTCTCGACCGGTTGTGGGGCTGGCTCGGCCCGCTGTTGCCGCGCTACGAAAAGGAAGGCAAGGCCTATCTGACGATCGCCGTCGGATGCACCGGCGGCCGGCATCGCTCGGTGTACGTCGCCGAGCGTCTGGCGGCGCTTGTCCGCGGCGACGGACGGCCGGTGGAACTGGAGCACCGTCATATCCCGTTATTCGGCTCAGCCGCGCCGGCGCGAGCGGAGGCGGCCGTCGCGGCCGTGTGAGCCGCCGCGACGGGCAGCTTGCGATCCCACCAGAGGAACCCCCAGAGGGACTTCATGATCGGCATGGTGCTGGTGACGCATGGACGGCTCGCGGCGGAGTTCGTCGCCGCGCTCGAGCACGTCGTCGGCCCGCAATCGCAGATCGCCGCCATCTGCATCGGACCGGAGGACGACATGGAGGCGCGGCGGGGCGACATAATGCGCTCGATCGCCGAGGTCGACAGCGGCGACGGCGCGGTGCTTCTGACCGACATGTTCGGCGGCACGCCCTCGAACCTCGCGATCTCGGTGATGGACCGCGCCAAGATCGAGGTCATCGCGGGCATCAACCTGCCGATGCTGATCAAGCTCGCGAGCCTGCGCCAGAGCGAGAGCCTCGAACGCGCGGTGCTCGGCGCGCAGGAAGCCGGCCGCAAATACATCAACGTGGCCTCGCAACTGCTGAGCGACGCGCGGCGATGAGCGAGGGGCCGTACGACCAGGACGGGGCGATTATGCCGACCGTCCGCCGGCTGGCGACGATCTGCAACCAGAAAGGGCTGCACGCGCGCGCCGCCGCCCGCTTCGTCAAGACAGCGGCGCAATTCGACGCCGAGATCCTGGTGCGCAAGAACGGCAATGCAGTATCCGGCCGTTCGATCATGGGGCTGATGATGCTGGCCGCCGCCGCCGGCACGATCGTCGAGTTGACCGCCACCGGGCGGCAGGCGGAAGCGGCGGTGGCGGCGCTCGCCGATCTGATCGAATGCAAATTCGATGAGGCTTGACGACAGCTGCGGCGGCGGCAGCCGGCAGAGCGCCGGCGCGGAGCGCAGATTGTCGGGTCTCGGCGTGTCGCCGGGGATCGCGATCGGCCCGGCCTATGTCGGCGAGGCCGACGACCTGCCGGTCAGCGAGCGGCACATCGCCGAAGCCGATGTCGCGGGCGAGCAGGCCCGCTTTGTCGAAGCCAAATCCGCCGCGCTCGCACAATTGCGCAAGCTCAAGGCGCGGGCGGCGACGCTGCCCGGCTCCGCTGCCGAGGAAATCGGCTACCTGTTCGACGCACATATCGCGATGCTGTCGAATTCGCGCCTCACCCGCGGCGTCGAAGCGCGCATCGCCAAGGCCCGCGTCAATGCCGAGCGCGCCGTGCAGATCGAGATCGCGGCGCTTGGCGAAAGCTTCGCCAAGATGCCGGACGCCTATCTCGCGGCCCGCATCGAGGATGTCCGCGTCGTCGGCGCGCGCCTCATCCGCAACCTGATCAAGAAGCCCTATCTCGCCTATTCGCCGGCGAGCGCGGGGGCGATCGTGCTCGCCGAGGAAATCAGCCCGGCCGACGCCGCCGTCATGGATCCGCAGCGCATCGCCGGCTTTGCGACCGAATTCGGTGGCGCCGACAGCCATACCGCGATCGTCGCCCGGGCGCTGGGGATGCCGGCGGTGCTCGCGGTCGAGGGGCTGCTCGAAGAGACGAAGAGCGGCGAGACGGTGGTGATCGACGGCACCGCGGGCACCGTCGTCATCGCGCCCTCGCCGCGAACGATCCGCGAATACGAGGCGCGGCGCGACGCCCTCCTGCGCGAACAGCGCAATCTCTCGCGGTTGAAGAAGCTGCCGGCGGTGACCCGCGACGGTATCGAGATCGCGCTCGAAGGCAATCTCGAACTGCCGATCGAGCTCGACCAGGCGCGGGCCGTCGGGGCCGTGGGACTGGGCCTCGTGCGCTCGGAATTCCTCTACATGAACCGCGACGACCTGCCCGGCGAGGACGAGCAGTACGCCGTCTTCTCGGCCCTGGCGCGCGGCATGGAGGGAAAGCCGGTGACGATCCGCACGCTCGATATCGGCGGCGACAAGATCGCCCAATCGCTTTCCGACTTCACCGGCAACGAGCCGGCCAACCCGGCGCTCGGCCTGCGGGCGATCCGGCTGTCGCTGAAGGACCGCCGGCTGCTCGACCCGCAGCTCGCGGCGATATTGCGCGCCGCCTGCGACGGGCCGGTGCGGATCCTCTTGCCGATGATCTCGACGGCGGGCGAGATCCGCCAGGTGCGCGCGGCGATGGACCAGGTGGCGCGGCGCTTGAAGCGGCGCGGCGTCAAGCTGCCGAACGCGCTGCCGCCGCTCGGCGCGATGATCGAGGTGCCGGGCGCCGCGCTCGCCGCCGACGCGCTCGCGGCGGAAGCCGATTTCTTCGCCATCGGCACCAACGACCTCGTGCAGTACACGCTCGCGATCGACCGCAGCGACGAGGAGGTCGCGCATCTCTACAACCCGCTGCACCCGGCCGTGCTGCGCCTCATTCAATTCGCCGTCGAGGCGGCATTGCGCCACCGCATGCCGGTCAGCGTCTGCGGCGAGATGGCCGGCGACCCGCGCTACACGGCCCTCTTGCTCGGCCTCGGCCTGCGCAACCTGTCGATGTCGCCGCGCAACATCCCGCGCGTCAAACAGCGCATCCGCAACCTCGACATGGTGGCCGCGACGCGGCGCGCGCGGGCGATCATGGACCAGACCGATACGGGGCGCATCGCGGCGCTGCTCGACGATTTCAACGCCGTCGCCTGGCCGCATTGAGTTTTTCGTGTCTTGCGCAACTCGCAGGAATTGCGTATTGTAAATACCCAAGGAGGATGATCCATGGAAAGGTCCGAGAGCGTCCCGGCTTCCGAGTTCACCCGCAACTTCGGCCGCTATCGGATGCGCGCCCAGCGCGGAGCCGTCGCGGTATCGAGCCATGGCCGGATCACCGGGTACTTCATCGGCCCCGACGAGTACGAGGAGTTCTTGCGATTCCAGGAAAGCCGGCGCAGCTTCGCGACCGTCGACCTGCCCGAAGAAAAAGTTGAGGCGATCCGCCGTTCCCGGATGGATGCGCGGCACGCGCATCTCGACGAGATACTCGACCCCAAATAACGGGAAAGTATGCCGATCCCGAACCCGGAACCCGGGCTTGTCATCTCCTATGCGTATCTATGGCACGACGAATACCGCGCCGGACGGGAAGAAGGGGAAAAGGATCGCCCGAGCGTCATCATCGTCGCCGTCGAGCGTTCGTCGGACGGCGAGACCATCGTCACCGTGTTGCCGGTCACGCATAGTTCGCCAGCCGACCCGGCTTCAGCCGTCGAGATCCCCTCGCCTGTGAAGCGGCATCTCGGTCTCGACGACGAACGCTCGTGGATCGTCGTCGAAGAAGGCAACGAATTCCTGTGGCCCGGCTACGACTTGCGCAGGCTTCCCCAGAGCGACCGGTACGACTACGGCTTCCTGCCTCCGAAATTTTTCGATCGCCTGATCGAGGCCTTCCTCGCCCGCCACAGCAGTGGCCGAGGTCGCCTGACGCCGCGCGACTGAAAGGCCAATCTCTTGCGCTCGGCGACGGCGGGCAAGCTGAGGCGAAAGCCTGCCGCCGCCCTGTCCTCGTCACCCCCGCGCAAGCGGGGGTCCAGGGCAGCCGTCTCATCGCCCGCTCCAGGTTCCCGCTTTCGCGGGAACGACGATCTATTTGGTCGGATAGCGCTCTAATCGAGCGCCAGCGTCACGGACTTGAGATAGGCGGTCTCGGGCAAGAGCGGGTGGATCGGGTGGTCGGGCCCGGCGCCGGCGACGCGCAGGATGCGCGCCGCGCGGCCGGCATCGGCGACGCCTCGGCGCACCGCTTCGAGAAACTCCGCTTCCGCGACGTGATAGGAGCAGGAGGCGAGAAAGAGAAACCCGGCCCGGCCGACGAGCGCGGCGGCGAGCCGCGCGAGCTTGCGGTAGCCGCGCAGCGCAGGCCCCTGCTCTTTCTTGGATTTCGCAAAGGCCGGCGGATCGGCGGCGACGACGTCGAAGCGCTCGCCGGCGGCGGCGAGCCGGGCCGCTTCCGCAAAGGCCTCGCCGCGCCGGAACTCGCAGCGCGCCGCGAACCCGTTCATCGCGGCCGCCGCCCGCGCCGAGGCGAGCGCCGCTTCCGAGCGGTCGACCGCCTCGACGGCTGCCGCCCCGGCGCCGGCCGCCGCCACGGCAAAACCGCCGGCGCCGCAATAAAGATCGAGCATCCGCGCGCCGCGACAGAGCCGCGCGACAAAGGCGCGGCTCTCGCGCTGGTCGAAGAACCAGCCCGTCTTTTGCCCGGCGACCGGGTCGATCGGGAAGACGAGGCCGCCCTCGCGCAGCAGAACGGGGTCGGGCAGCGCGCCGCGCGCGAGGCGCGTTTCGAGCGGCAGCCCTTCGAGCGCCCGTGCCGGGCTGTCGTTGCGCAGCAGGATCGCGGCAGGCGACAACAGGCGCGCGAGTGCGTCGAGGATCAGCGGCTCGAGCCACGCCGCCCCGGCGGCGTTCGCCTCGACGACGACAACCTCGCCGAAGCGGTCGGCGACCAGCCCCGGCAGCCCGTCCGCCTCGGCATGGACGAGCCGGTAATAGGGCTCATCGAAGAGCCGCTCGCGCAGTCCGAGCGCGCGTTCGAGCCGGCCCGCGACAAAGCGCGCGCCGATCGGCCGCAGCGCGTCGCGGTCCAGGAGCCGCGCCGCGATCAGGGTATGCGGGTTGAACATCGCGACGCCGAGCGGGCTGTCATCGGCCCGCCGCAGCGTGACGAGGCCGCCGGGCGGCAGCGCCTTCGCCGCCGCGTCCATGCGGATCTCGTTCGAATAGACCCACGGATGCCCGCTTTCGGCGCGCCGGTGCCGCCCCGGCAGCAATGCCACAGCGGGGCGGCTCGCCGGGTCGTCGGGGGGCGCCGCGGCGGCTTCGGTCAGGGCGAGGTTTCCCATGGAAAGACGATCCAGCTATCCTGCGCAACCGCGGCGGCAAAGCTGTCGACGAACGGCCGGCCGGCCGGTTTCGCATAGACCGCCGCGAGATGCGCCTGCGGCAGCATCGCGCGCACGAGCCGCGCGGTCGCGCCGCTGTCGGCGATGTCGTCGACGACGAGAAGCCCCTCGCCCGGCCCCGCGAGGCCTTTCAGAATGCGCGGCGCGCCGCGGCGCATGCCGTCATAGCTGGCGATCGCGAGCGTGTCGACAAGACCGAGCTGCAACTCCTCGGCGACGATCGCGGCCGGCACCAAGCCGCCGCGCGCGACCGCGACGAGGCCGCGCCACGGCCCCAGCGCCGCAAGCCGACGGGCCAGCCCGCGAACCTCCGCGTGCAACGCGTCCCAGCCGAGCCGCATGATCTGCGGCTCGTTCTCCCTGCTCGGCATGTTCCGGGCTCGCAAACCGTTCGCGGCGATATTAGATAGCGCTCTGCGCCGCCGCCAGCGCTTGCGTTGCGCCGTTCCGCGGGGTAGTTGTCTGCCCGCGCGCCGCCTCGCACCGAGCAGGCGGTACGGCCATGCGCCCGTAGCTCAATTGGATAGAGCACCAGACTACGGATCTGGGGGTTGGGAGTTCGAATCTCTCCGGGCGCGCCATTTTTTTTGCTGTCGGGTCGTGTCCGGCGGTTGGCGCGGACCGTCTCGGCAGGCACCGACGGAGGGGCGCGGTGCCGCTCTGGCAAAGAGTTCCGATAGCGCTTGCCGGGATGCTGCTGACGAGCTTCTTCGCCGGCCTGCTGTGGTACCGGCTCTTCAACGCCAGTATTCCCGCTTATCTCGGCGGTCTCGTCGGCGGCGTTACCGCGGTGCCGATATGGGAGCTGTTGAAGCGCGTCCGGTGAGCGCTGCGGCGTAGCGCCATCGCTACATCCCGCCGCCGCCCCCGCCGCCGTCATTGCCGCGCAGGATCTGCGGCTGCGAATAGGGATCTTGTTGCGGCGCCGCGGGGGCACACCCGCCGAGAGCCGAGGCGATCGCCAGCGCCGACAGCCAGAAAAGCCCGCCTGCCGCAGCCGACCGCAGCCGGCGAGCGGCACGCAACGCGCTCCGCCCGCCGGCCGGGCCGTTTTCCGGAAGGCTCAGCGCACCCAGTGCCCGCGCGCGTAACCCCAGCCGGCGCCCCGGTGCCCCCATTCGCCCGGCACCCACCGGTAGCCGGGGCGGCCGCGCAGCCAGCGCCCCGAATTCCAGACATAACGGCCGCCGACCCAGTGCCAGCGGCCGGGCGCCCACACGAAGCCGGGGCGCGGCGCCGGCACCGCCTCGACGCGCAGCGCCGGCGGGCCGACCCTGACGACGATCTGCGCCTGCGCCGCCAATGGGGCGGCCATCAGCGCCGCCGCAACGGCGAGCGCGGCAATTCTCGTCTTTCGTTCCATCTCTCTCTTTCCCTCGCAAAACCGCAGCGTCAACCAGCGGTAAACGATGCGCGTCAAGATTGGTTCAGCGCCACAACTTTTTTTCCTCGTTGCGGCGATGGCGTGCGCGGTACGCTCCACTTGGGCGCAACCTGCGGTACAGATCTTATGCGCCGGCAGCGCCTGCTGTAGCCGCGGGAGCTATCGAATTCGCGACTACCAGCCCCGCGATGACGGCGGGACTGACAGCGATGCGTTTTTTGCGTTTTTGTTACCGATGCTTATTATCACCTATCGCCAGTTGTTTCGGCTGCAACGCGGTCAGGGGATGGAAACGGAACCCAGCTTCGGATTTCTCGTGCACGACGTGGCGCGCCTGTTCGCGCGCCGGTTCAATCAGCGTTCGGTACAGGTGCTCGGGCTGACGCGCGCGCAATGCCGAGTGCTCGGCTATCTCGCGCGCAACGAGGGGATCAACCAGGCCGGCCTCGCCGAACTGCTCGAAATCAAGCCGATGACGCTCGTCCGCCAGATCGACCGCATGGAGCAGGACGGCTGGATCGAACGCCGGCCCGACCCGGCGGACCGACGGGCACGCCGGCTCGTCTTGACCGCCAAGGCGCGTCCGATCCTCGCCCGCATCCGCGAGCTTTCCGCCGAGGTCCGCAACGAGGCGTTCGCGAGCCTTTCGGAGGCGGACGGGCAGGCGCTCGTCGATCTGCTGCGGCGCATCCACAACGGCATGTCGGAACGCCTCGGCGCGGCGATGCCCGAACGCGACATGCCGACCCGCCGCCCAGTCGCGCTGCGCGAGCCGCGGCAGGCGGTGCTCGAAACGGCGCTCGGAGGCGAAGGGTGACGACCTCCACCGACAACGACGCGGGCGCCGCGCTCGGCACCCGCCGCACCGCGCTCGATGCCCGCTCGCCGCTCGCCATGGCGCGCCGGCCGTGGCGCCAGCGCGTGCGCCTGCCGCTGATGGTCGGCGGACCGCTCATCGTGCTGCTGGCGGTCGGCTACTGGTATCTGACGGGCGGCCGTTACGTCTCGACCGACGACGCCTATGTCCAGGCGGCGCGCGTGCAGATCAGCAACGATGTTTCGGGCCGCGTCGTCGAAATCGCGGTTACGGACAACCAACACGTGAAGCAAGGCCAGGTGCTGTTCCGCCTCGACCCGCGGCCGTTTCAGATCGCGGTCGAGCGGGCGAAGGCGGACCTTGCCGGCGCCCGGCTCCAAATCGAGGCGCTGAAGGCAACCTATCGCGAAAAGCTGGCCGACGAGATGGCGGCCGAATCCACGGTCGGCTTCATGCAGCGCGAACGCGACAGGCAGCAGCGCCTGTTGCGATCCGGCACCGCCTCGCAGCAGCAATTCGACCAGGCCGAGCATTCCTACGAGGTCGCCCGCCAACAGCTCGAAGCGACCAAGCACGACATCGCCAACGTGCTGGCGTCCCTCGGCGGCAATCCCGACATCCCGATCGATCGGCACCCCACCGTCGAGAGCGCGCAGGCGGCGCTCGACAATGCCGAGCTAAACCTCTCCTACACCGTCGTGCGCGCACCGCTGGACGGCATCGTCACCAAGGTCGATCAGCTGCAGGTCGGCGACTGGGTGCAAGGCGTCAACACCGGAGCGCCGCCGACCTCGCTCTTCTCGCTCGTCTCCGACCACGATGTCTGGATCACGGCGAACTATAAGGAGACCGAGCTGACGCACATGCGCGCCGGGCAGGACGCCAGCGTCTGGGTCGACACCTATCCGGACGTCGTCTTTCCCGCCAAGGTCGAGAGCCTCTCCCCCGGCACCGGCCTCACCTTCTCGCTGCTGCCGGCCGAGAACGCCACCGGCAACTGGGTCAAGGTGGTGCAGCGCCTGCCGGTGCGGCTGCGCTTGACGAAGACCTTTCCAGAGGCGCCGCTGCATGCCGGGCTGAGCGTCACCGCCGAAGTCGACACGCACTACCAGCGGCCGCTGCTCGCGCGAATCGGCCGCATCCTCTCCTGGATCACCGGCAGTTGGACGTCGCAGGCAGCGCCGAGAAAAGCATCGGAGTAGCGGTGCGGTGAGAGGTGAGTTCCGCGGCCCCGCCAATCGCGGGGCCATCACCTTCTCGATCATGTTGGCCAACATCATGCAGGGCCTCGACACCACGATCGCCAACGTGGCCCTGCCGCACATCCAGGGGAGCCTGTCGGCGGCGCAGGACCAGATCGCCTGGGTCCTCACCTCCTACATCGTCGCCGCCGCGATCACGATGCCGCTGACCGGCTGGTTCGCCGGCCGCTTCGGCATCAAATACGTGTTCCTGTTCTCGGTCGCCGGCTTCACCGTCGCCTCCGCCCTGTGCGGCAGCGCGACGAGCCTGACCGAGCTCGTGCTCTATCGCGCGCTGCAAGGGGTGTGCGGCGCCGGCCTCATTCCGCTGTCGCAATCGGTGCTGCTGCAGATCAATCCGCCCGAGCGGCACGGCCAGGCGATGGCCGTGTTCGGGATCGGCACGCTGCTCGGCCCGACCGCCGGGCCGGTGCTCGGCGGCTGGCTTACTTACGACTACGACTGGCGCTGGGTGTTCTACATCAACGTGCCGATCGGCATCGTCTCGGCGCTCGGCATCTTCGTCTTCATCCAGGAACGCCGGCACGGCCATCGCGAGCTGTTCGACTTTTTCGGCTTTGCGACCTTGAGCATCGGCATCGGCGCGCTGCAACTGCTGCTCGACCGCGGCCAGCTCAAGGATTGGTACGGCTCGCGCGAAATCTGGATCGAGACGGCGGTCACCGGCATCGCCTTTTATCTGTTCATCGTGCACACGGCGACGGCCGGCGAGCGCTCGTTCCTCAACCGCGAGCTGTTGAAGAGCCCAAATTTCGTTGCCGCCACGGTGCTGATGTTCCTCGTCGGCCTGATCATGAACGGCACGCTCGCGCTGCTGCCGACGATGCTGCAGCAGCTGATGAACTATCCGGCGCTGACGACCGGGCTCGTCACGATGCCGCGCGGCATCGGCACGATGTTTGCGATGTTCCTCGTGGCGCGGCTGATCAACCGCTTCGACAGCCGGCTGATCATCTTGGGCGGCTTTCTCGTGACCGCGCTGTCGATGTGGCAGATGACGCAATTCTCGCTGCAGATGGATTCCGAACTCGTCGTCGTCAGCGGCCTGTTGCAGGGCTTCGGGCTCGGCATGACTTTTGTGCCGCTCAACACGTTGGCGCTCTCCAGCCTGCCGCGCTCGATCCTGACGCAGGGCACCGCGATCCGCAGCCTGATGCGCAATCTCGGCGGCAGCATCGGCATCGCGGTGCTCGAGGCGCAGCTGACGCAGAACACCCAGATCGTCCATTCGCGCCTCGTCGAAGGGCTGCGGCCGGACAATCCGATGATGCACGCGCCCTATCTCTCGGCGCCGTTCAGCCTCGTCACGCCCTCGGGGGTGGCGGCGCTCAATGCCGAGGTGACGCGGCAGGCGGCAATGGTCGCCTATCTCGACGCGTTCAAGCTGATGATGATCATCGTCATCGTCTCGCTGCCGTTTCTGCTGTTGGTGCGGCGGCAGCCCCGGCTGGTCGGCGCCGATTGACGCCGGGCGGCGGGAAAAGGGCGCCGCGATGAGGGGCGTGACGCCCGGGACGGCCGCCAATCGCGGCGCGATCGCGGTGTCGATCATGCTGCCGCGCATCATGCAGGGGCTCGACACGACGATCGCCAACGTCGCGCTGCCGCACATCCAGGGCTCGCTTTCCGCCTCGCAGGCCGAGATCTCGTGGGTTTTGACCTCCTACATCGTGGCGGCGGCGGTGATGATGCCGCTGACCGGCTGGCTCGCCGGCCGGCTCGGCATCAAATACGTCTACCTCGCCTCGGTCGCCGGCTTCACCGTCGCCTCGGCCTTGTGCGGCAGCGCTACGAGCCTTTCGAGCCTCATCCTCTACCGCGTGCTGCAAGGGGTGTGCGGCGCCGGCATGGTGCCGCTGTCGCAGGCGGTGCTGCTGCAGATCTACCCGGTCGAGCGGCACGGCCAGGCGATGGCGATCTTCGGCATCGGCTCGATACTGGGGCCGATCACCGGTCCGGTGCTCGGCGGCTGGCTGACCGAGAATTACAGCTGGCGCTGGGTCTTCTACATCAACCTGCCGGTCGGCGTGCTCGCCACGGCCGGCATCCTCTTGTTTCTGCGCGAGACGCGGCGGGCGCATCAAGAGAGCTTCGATTTCTTCGGCTTCGTCGCCCTGAGCGTCGCGGTCGGCGCCTTGCAGATGCTGCTTGACCGCGGCCAGCAGAAGGATTGGTTCGGCTCGACCGAGATCTGGATCGAGGCGACGATCGCCGCCGTCGCCTTCTACCTCTTGCTGATCCATACGCTGACCGCGACCGGCCAGTCCTTCCTCAACCGCGAATTGTTGAAGAGCCCGAACTTCGTCGTCGGCGTCGTCCTGATGTTTTTTCTCGGCATGGTCCTCAACGGCACGCTGGCGCTGTTGCCGACGATGCTGCAGGCGCTGATGAACTATCCCGTCCTGACGGCCGGCATCGCGACGGCGCCGCGCGCCGTCGGCACGATGCTGGCGATGTTCATGGTGGCGCGCCTGATCGGCCGCGTCGACACGCGGCTGCTGATCCTCTTCGGCCTCCTGACGACGGCCGTCTCGCTGTGGCAGATGACCGGCTTCTCGCTGCAGATGGGGATGGGGCTCGTCGTGCTGTCGGGCCTGGGGCAGGGGTTCGGGGTGGGGTGCATCTTCGTGCCGATCAACACGCTGGCACTGTCGCACCTGCCGCGCCCGATCCTGACGCAGGGCACCGCGCTCAGAAGCCTGATGCGCAACCTCGGCGGCAGCATCGGCATCGCCGTTCTCGAGGCGCGGCTGACCGAGAACACGCAGATCGTCCATTCGCGGCTGGTCGAGGGGCTGCGGCCCGACAACCCGCTAATGCACCCGCCCTACATGGCGCCGCCATGGAGCCTCAGCGCCCCCGCCGGGGTCGCCGCACTCAACGCCGAGGTCACCCGTCAGGCGGCGATGGTCGCCTATATCGACGATTTCAAGCTGATGATGATTCTCGTCGTCGTCGCCCTGCCGCTGTTGCTGCTGGTGCGCCGGCAGGGGCCGCTGCCGGCGCGCACGGAGCCCGGTCTCGGGGCGGCGGCGACCCGCCCGGCCCAGGCGGATTAGCGCGATGCGCGGACGCGACGGCGCCCCCGAAGTCAATCGCGGCGCGATCACCTTCTCGATCATGCTGGCGACGATCATGCAGGGCGTCGACAACACGATCGCCAACGTCGCCCTGCCGCACATTCAAGGCAGCCTCTCGGCGGCGCAGGACCAGATCGCCTGGGTGCTGACGTCCTACATCGTCGCGGCGGCGATCATGATGCCGCTGACCGGCTGGCTCGCCGGTCGCTTCGGCATCAAATACGTGTTCTTCGTCTCGGTGATCGGCTTCACGATCGCCTCGGCCTTGTGCGGCAGCGCGACGAGCCTCAGCCAACTTGTCATCTATCGCCTGCTGCAAGGGGTCTGCGGCGCCGCGCTCGTGCCGCTGTCGCAATCGACGCTGTTGCAGATCAACCCCGTCGAGCGGCACGGCCAGGCGATGGCCGTCTGGGGTGTCGGCGTCATGGTCGGGCCGATCGCCGGGCCGGCGCTCGGCGGCTGGCTGACCTACAATTACGACTGGCGCTGGGTCTTCTACATCAACGTGCCGATCGGCATCGTCTCGGCGCTCGGCATCATGATCTTCATCCAGGAGCGCCGGCACGCGCACCGGGAGATCTTCGACTTTTTCGGTTTCGCGACCTTGAGCATCGGCATCGGCGCATTGCAGCTGCTGCTCGACCGCGGCCAGCTGAAGGACTGGTTCAACTCGACCGAGATCTGGACGGAGGCGATCGTCTCCGGGGTCGCGTTTTATTTGTTCATAGTCCATACCGTGACCGCGACCGACCGCTCGTTCCTCAACCGCGCCCTGTTGAAGAGCCCGAATTTCGTCGCCGGCACGGTGCTGATGTTCTTCATCGGCGGCATTCTCTCCGGCACGCTGGCGCTGCTGCCGACGATGCTGCAGGCCCTCTTGAACTATCCGGTCGTCACCACCGGCCTCGTCACCACGCCGCGCGGCTTCGGCACGATGATCGCGATGTTTCTCGTCGGGCGCCTGATCGGTCGCGTCGACACCCGCCTCATCATTCTGGCAGGCCTCGCGCTGACCGTCGTGTCGCTGTGGCAGATGACCGAATTCTCGCTTTATATGGGCGTCGGGCCGATCCTCGTTTCCGGCCTTCTGCAAGGCTTCGGGCTGGGCTGCACCTTCGTGCCGCTGAACACGATCGCGCTGTCGACCCTGCCGCGGCACATGATGACCCAAGGCACCGCGATCCGGAGCCTGATGCGCAATCTGGGCGGCAGCGTCGGCATCTCGATCCTCGAAGCGTTGCTCGCGCAGAACACGCAGATCGTGCATTCGCGGCTGGTCGAAGGCCTGCGGCCCGATAATCCGCTGGCGCACGCGCCCTATCTGCCGGCGCCGTTCAGCCTGTCCACCCCGTTCGGCGTCGCCGCGCTCAATGCCGAGGTCACCCGGCAGGCGGCGATGGTCGCCTATATCGACGATTTCGCGCTGATGATGCTGATCGTCCTTGCGTCGGTGCCGTTCCTGCTGCTGGTGCGCCGGCCGCGCGCCGCGCTCGCCGAGCGCGCCTCGGCGGCAGACGATTGAGGCGCGCAATGCGAGGCGAAGCATCGCTGCCGCTCAATCGCGGGGCGGTCACCCTCTCGATCATGCTGGCGACGATCATGCAGGGCGTCGATACGACGATCGCCAACGTCGCGCTGCCGCACATCCAGGGTTCGCTGTCCGCCTCGCAGGACCAGGTCGCCTGGGTACTGACTTCCTACATCGTCGCCGCAGCGATCATGACGCCCTTGACCGGCTGGCTCGCCGGCCGCTTCGGCGTCAAATGGGTGTTCTTCATCTCGGTCGTCGGCTTCACGATCGCTTCGGCGCTCTGCGGCAGCGCGACGAGCCTCGCCGCCCTCGTCTTCTATCGCCTGCTGCAAGGCGTCTGCGGCGCCGCCCTCGTGCCGCTGTCGCAATCGGTGCTGTTGCAGATCAACCCGCCCGAGCGGCACGCGCGGGCGATGGCGGTGTGGGGCACCGGCACCATTCTGGGACCGATCATCGGGCCGGCGCTCGGCGGCTATTTGACCGACAATTACAACTGGCGCTGGGTCTTCTACATCAACCTGCCGATCGGCGTGCTGTCGGCGCTCGGCATCCTGATCTTCATCCACGAGAGCCGGCGCGCCCATCGCGAGCTTTTCGACTTCTTCGGCTTCGTGACGCTGAGCTTTGCGATCGGCGCGCTGCAGATGCTGCTCGACCGCGGCGAATTGAAGGACTGGTTCGGCTCGACCGAGATCTGGGCCGAAGCGACGATCGCATCCGTCGCCCTGTATCTCTTCGTCGTTCACACCGTCACGGCGACCGACCGCTCATTCCTCAACCGCGACATGCTGAAGGATCTGAATCTCGTCGTCGGGGTCGTCCTCATCTTCTTCGTCGGCATCATCCTGAACGGCACCTTGGCGCTGATCCCGACGATGCTGCAGCAGCTGATGAACTATCCCGTCGTGACGACCGGGCTCGTGACGATGCCGCGCGGCGTCGGCACGATGATCGCGATGATCATGGTCGTGCGCCTCGTCAGCCTCATCGATATGCGCTGGATCGTCGTCTGCGGCTTTGCGCTGACCGCCGCATCGCTGTGGCAAATGACCGGGTTCTCGCTCTATATGGGCATGGGGCCGGTCATCATCTCGGGGCTGGTGCAGGGCTTCGGCCTCGGCTTCATCTTCACGCCGCTGTCGACGATCACCTTTTCGACCCTGCCGCGGCACGTTTTGACGCAGGGCACCGCGATCTTCAGCCTGACGCGCAACATCGGCGGCAGCGTCGGCATCGCCATCGTCGAGGCGCTGCTGCAGGAAAATACGCAGATCGTGCACTCGCGGCTGGTCGAGGGGCTGCGCCCCGACAACCCGCTGACGCAGGCGCCGTACCTCTCGGCGCCCTTCAGCCTGTCGGCGCCGGCAGGGGTGATGGCGCTCAACGCCGAGGCGACGCGGCAGGCGGCGATGGTCGCCTATATCGACGATTTCGAGTTCATGATGGCGATCGTCCTCGTCTCGCTGCCGCTTTTGCTGCTGCTGCGGCGGCCGCGCGCCGCGCGCCGCGAGGCCGTCGCGCTCGAATAGGAATGAAGCCGTCGTTCTCGCGTAAGCGGGACCCGCAGGCCCCGGGTTCTCGTCGCTCGCCCTGGGCCCGGGGGTGACGGGAAATCGTCAGCCGAGCGAGGCCATGATCTCGCGATAGGCGGCCTCGGGAAATGCCTTCATCGTCTTGGTGCGTAGCGTCCCGAGCTGCCCCAGCAGCAGCGTGAAGCGCGCCGCGACCGCATCATCGGGCGCCTCGTAGACGGCGACGAGGTCATAATCGCCCATCGTCATGTAGAGCGATTTGAACTCGCCGCCCATCTCGGCGAGCGCCTTTTTCGCGCTCTCGACCCGCTTCGGCGAGTCGCGCACCTGGCGCGCACCCTGATCGGTCCAGTTGGCGAGCATGATGTAGGTCGGCACGGCCCATCCTCCCGCATTCGTCTTTGCCGGCAGCATGCACCCGCGAGCCGGGCGAAGGCTAGGAGGCTGTAGCGGCGGCGATGCGGTCGAGCTTTGCCGCCATGATGAAGTCGTTCTCGTGCAGCCCCTTGATCTTCTTGGTGCGCAGCGACACCGTCGCGTAGCCCCAGCCGAAGCTGATGTCGGGGTGGTGGCCTTCCGCTTCGGCGAGCGCGGCGGCGCGTTCGACAAAGCCGAAGGCCTCGCGGAAATTCCTGAATTTATAAGTGCGCTCGATGCGGCCGGCGCCGTCGAGCAGCGCCCAATCCGGCGTCTCGGCGAGGAAATCGGCGGCCTCTTTCGGCGACAGCGGCGGCACGCCGCCGCGGCAGGGCGTGCAGCTTTTCTCGACAAGCGTTGCGGTCATCTCTCCACCTCCTCGGGCTTGCGATCATAGCAGCCTGCGGGGGTGCGAGGCGACGGGCCCGGCTTGCCAGGAGTACGTCAGCCGGCCAGCTTGGCGAAGACGAAAGGCGACGCGGCGGGCGGCTCGCCGTGCTCGAGCCGATAGCTCTCGCCGTCGGTTTCGATAACGTGCAGGCGCCGGCTCAGCCGGTCGAGCAGCGCGGCCGTCAACCGTTCGCTGCCGAAGATGCCGACCCATTCCTGCATCGGCAGGCTGCTGGTGAGGATGATCGAGCCGCGTTCGCAGCGCCGACTGACGACTTCGAAAAACAATTCGGCGCCGGCGGCCGAGAGCGGCGCATAGCCGAGTTCGTCAACGATCAGCAGGCTGCAGGCGTCGAGCCGCCGTTCGAGCCGCACGAGACGCTTCTCGGCGCGCGCTTCGACGAGTTCCTCGGTCAGCGAGGCGACGGTCGTGAAGCCGACCGAAATCCCCTTCCGGCAGGCCGCGAGGCCGAGCCCGAGCGCGATATGGGTCTTGCCGGTGCCGCCCGGTCCGACGGCGACGACGTTCTCCCGGCGGGCGACGTATTCGCACTCCGCGAGTTCCAGCACGGCTCCCTTGTCGAGCCCGGGGACCCTCTCGAACTCGAATTCGTCGAGGCTCTTCACTGCCGGGAACCGCGCCTGCTTGACAAGGCGCTCGACCTTGCGGCCGTGCCGTTCCGCCAGTTCGGCCTCGGCGAGGCGCAGCAGATAACGGGGATGGCCGAGCCCCTGGGCGGCGCATTGCCGGGCCGCCTCCTCCCAATCGCGCAGGAAGGTCGGCAGCTTCAGCGCCTTCAGACAACCGGCCAGCAGTCTGGCCTCTTCCCGCTCCTCCGGGATCAGGGTTATGCCGGCCGCAGTGCTCTGCTTCGGCGCCGTCGCCGACGGTTCCTTGCAGACGAGCATCGAGCTCGAGAGTTTTGCGTAAGCCATGGCGTCTACGCCGCCGCGCGCATGCTGAGCCGCGAATAGACGTGCTTCCACAGCTCCGCGATCTCGTGGGCCGATTTTCCGGAAGGCGCCGCTTCGATGACGGTGCGGCCGTCGATCATCGCGGCGGCGAATTCGGTGCGCTGGTAAAGGATGACCGGCGCCACCGGGCCGTGCTCGGAGAGCGCCGCCACGGCTTGCACCGTGATGTTGGCGCGCGGCGCCGCGCCGTTGACGATGAAGAGAAACGGTTTCCCCGCGCGCCGCGCCATATCGACCGTGGCGGCGACGGCATGCAGATCGTGCGGGCTCGGCCGCGCCGGGATCAGAACCAGATCGGCAACGGCGATTACCTGCTCGATCGCCGCAGTGCGCGCCGGCGGCGTGTCGATGATCGCGACGCCGAAGCCGCGCCTGCGCAGCTCGCTGAGATTGAGCGCCAAGCCGTCCGCCCGCATCGCGGCGATCTCGCCGGGATTGACCGTCGCCAGCGCCAGCGTGTCGTCGTTGCGCGCGCGCCACCATTCGGCGAGCGAGCCCTGCCAGTCGGCATCGACCAGCACCGCCGGCCCGTCGCCCACCATGCCGGCCTGGACGGCCAGATGGGCGGCGATCGTCGTCTTGCCCGAGCCGCCCTTCTGGCTCGCCACCACGATCACCCGCATACCCCTCGATCGCCCCGGATATTCGACCGGTAACCGGCTAACGGGCAACGCCGTCACCCGGTCCGGCTGCGCGTCTGCGGCGTGGTGTTCCTCGGGCGCCGCGGCACAATCCTCGGCGGCCGGCGGCAATTCCTCCTGCCCCTCGACCCTCTCCGCGATCGGCGGAGGCTGGTCCGCCCGCTCGTCGGCCGAATTCTCGCCGGCCCGCAGACGGCCGACCAGCCGTTCGACCTTCTCCTCGGTCGACAGCGTCACCCGTTCCCGATTGGCCGCCCGCTCCGCCGGGAGGGGGGCCGCGACCCGTTTGAACCAGTCGAGCATGTGCATAGTACCCAGGTTGCCGGCCAAACCGCCGACCCCCTTCTCATGACTCGGATAGATTAAATTAAGCTTAAACCCGCAGCACTTGCCGCTCAGTGCAGAACGACGATGCGCATGTCGCCCTCGCGCCGGGTGACGGTGACCGCGACCTCGTCGCCGTAGCGGTGCAGCAGCACATCGGCCGCGCCCTCGCGCAGCCGCAATCCGCGCAGATGCAGGTCGTCGAGAAAACGCGGCAGCAAGGGCCGCTCGAAACGGATCTCGCCCGCCGCCTCGGCGAAAGACAGCCCGAGGCTCGCCTGTACGAGGGCGAAGACAGCACCGCTCGCCCAGGCCTGCGGCGAGCAGGCGACGGGATAAAGGGTGGGCGCCGTCAGCCGGCGTGCCGGAAAGCCGCAGAACAGCTCCGGCAGACGCCGCAAATCCATGTAGCCGGCGGCGGCGTAGAGCCCTTCGAAGATCCGCGCCACCGCCTCTTTCAGCCCGTAGCGCGCCAGCCCCAGCGCGATCAGCGCGTTGTCGTGCGGCCAGATCGAGCCGTTGTGATACGACATCGGGTTGTAGCGAGGCGCCGTCAGCGCCAGGGTGCGCACCCCCCAGCCGGCGAACGAGGCGACGCCGAGCAGCGTCTCGGCGACGCGCCGCGCGCGCGCCGCATCGGCGATGCCGGACAGCAACACCTGCCCGGCATTCGAGGTGACGACGCGGCAGGGCCGCTTGTCGCCGTCGAGGGCGAGGGCGTAGCAGCCCAGCTCCTCGCACCAGAAGGCGCGCTCGAAATTTTCCCGCAGCGCCTCGGCCTGCTGCGCCAGTATCGCGGCGGCCGCGCTGTGGTCGAGCGCCACCGCGAGCCGTGCGGCGTGCCGCTTTGCGGCATAGACGTAGCCCTGCACCTCGCACAGCGCGATCGGCCCCTGCGCCGTGCTGCCGTCCGCGTGAATGATGGCGTCGTGCGAATCCTTCCAGCCCTGGTTGACGAGCCCCATCGCGTTGCGGCGCGCATATTCGACAAAGCCGTCGCCGTCGGGATCGCCCTCGTGGTCGATCCAATGGAGCGCCCGCTCGACATTCGGCCACAGAGCGCGCGCCGTCGCGATGTCGCCGGTGCGCTCGACATATTCGCCGAGCAGCATGACGAAGAGCGGCGTCGCGTCGACGCTGCCGTAATAGCGCGCGAACGGCACCTCGCCGAGCAGGGCCATCTCGCCCTCGCGCATCTCATGCACGATCTTGCCCGGCTCGGCGTCGCGCTCGGGGTCGGTTTCGCTCGCCTGCGTCGCTGCGAGAAAATAGAGAACGCCTTTGGCGATCGCCGGGTCGAGCCACAGCGTCAGCAGCGCGGTGATGATGCCGTCGCGCCCGAACACGGTGCTGAACCAGGGAATGCCGGCGAACGGGTAGGGCCCGTGCTCGGTGTCGGTCAGCAGCATGTAGAGATCGGCGATCGAGCGCCGCGCAAACTCGTTGAAGACCGTGTTCGAGCTGGCAAGGCTCGCCGCCCGGCCGCTCGAATTTCTCAACGCCCGCCGCGCCAGGCGCAGCGCGCTGTAGAGGCCCGCGCCGACCGGCCGTGGCCGGTCGATCGCCTGACAATCGATCCGCATGGCGAGCCGCACCCCCTCGCCGGGCGCCAGCGCCAACTCGAACTCCGCCGCCGCCGTGTCGAGCCTGTCCGGCGCCGGATCGAAGCCGACGCAGGTCGCCCGCGCGATGCCGTCGAGGCCGCGATAGCGCAGCACGACCGAGGCCGCGTCGCGCCGCTCGGCCGTGGCCTCGCCGTGGTGTGTCCGCCGCGTCCCGCGCACTTCGAAGAGATCGGCGAAATCGGCGGCAAAGGCGATGCCGAGCACGAGGCGGTGCGGGACGACGTCGTAATTGCGAATGAGCAGCCGTTCGTAAACCGCGTCCTGCCAGACGAATTTGAGCCGGTTGACGTGGATCAGCTCGCCGCGCAACGCCGGCCGGCGGGACAAACCCAGATCCGGGTTCGCCAGATCGACCGCCAGAACCGCGTTGTCGGTCTGCACGTTCGAACTAAGCAGCAACAGCGGCGCGCCGTTGAGCGTCAAGACGAGGCGCGACAGATAGCGCGTGTCGCGGTGGTAGAGCCCGTCGGAGCCGCCGTCGCGATCGACGATGTCGCCGCGCGCATCGAACACGGCAAAGGTGTGGCCGTGCTTCAGCACCCGCGGCCGGCGCTCCCGCGGCGACGGGCTCGTCTCGATCGAGAAGCGCGAAGCAGCCCCGTTGTCGCGCCCGGCCGAGGGTGCTGCGGGTTTCTTCACCGCCCCATCCGTCACGCGGCGTTCGAGGCTTCCGCGGCATAGCCGAACGGGGCCCCAGCCGCGGCACGGCGCAGCACCGCGTCGTATAGGGTCAGATAATTGTTCGCCATCCGCTCGGCAGTGAAGCGCGCCTCGAAGCGGCGGCGGATGCGGGCCCGGTCGAGCGACCGCGCCAGCGGCACGGCGGCGACCGCTTCGTCCACGTCCTTGACGATGTAGCCGGTGACGCCGTCCTCGACGATCTCCGACACCGAGCCACGCCCGAAGGCGATCACCGGCGTGCCGTTCGCCATCGCCTCGATGAGGACGAGGCCGAACGGCTCGGGCCAATCGATCGGGAACAGCACCGCGAGCGCATCGCCGAACAGCGCTCCCTTTTCCGCTTCGCTGATCTCGCCGATGAAGTCGATCAGCGGATCCTTGAAGAGCGGCTTGATCCGCGTCTTGTAGTAGGCGCGGTCGACCTTGTCGACCTTGGCCGCGATCGTCATCGGAATGCCGACGCGGCGGGCCACCTCGATCGCCCGGTCGGGGGCCTTCTCGGGGCAGATCCGGCCGACGAAGGCGAGATACCCGCCGTCGCCGCAGCCGAGCTGGTAGAGCTCGCGCGGCAAGCCGTGGTGCACCGTACCGTACCAGTTGACGCCGGCGAGCGGCGCGCGCTGCGCATTCGAAATCGAGGCGAGCGGCAGCATCGGAAATTCGCGCATAACCGCCGGCAGGTCCGGCAGGTCGAGGCGGCCGTGCAGCGTCGTTAGCGTCCTGCCCCAGAGCCGCGCGAACAGCGGGAAGTGCAGACAGTCGATATGGAAATGGATGATGTCGAACTCGTCGGCGCAGCGCGCCACCCGGTTTAGCATCAATAAATGCCGGGCGAGCGGGTCGTAGCGCGCCTCGGCGAGCCGCAACGCCTCCTCGCAAACGGATTCGAGCCTTGCCGCGGTTTTCGAATCGCCGCTGGCGAACAACGTCACCTCGTGCCCTTGCCGCACGAGCTCTTCGGTAAGATACGACACGACCCGCTCGGTGCCGCCATAGAGGCGCGGCGGACAGCTTTCATAGAGCGGTGCTACTTGAGCGATTCTCATACCGATCCCCCGATACAACGAAACGACGGGCCCGATCGGACGGCGGCAAGGCCCGCCGTCCGATGTCTCTCTCTTTGCTGGGTCCGCGCTTTGAACCGCCGAGCCGGGCGAAGGGTTCCCGTGCCGGCGGCTTCCGCTCGCCGCCGGGCGGGAATGCAAAACGCCGCACGCCACAACGGCGCACGGCGTCTCGCTCGCAAAAGGTTTATCCGGCCCGCGCGAAACGGACCGGCAAATACGCCGGCAGCGTTTACTTCATCGGCGTCAATTGACCACGAATCTCGCCCGCCTTATGCTCGGCCGTGTGAATGTTCACATACATCTGGCCCGATTCCAGCTGCTTGATTTGAGCGGGAGTCACTTTCGCCGAACCCTTGATCGGGCTCGCCAGCGGCCCTGTGAACGGCACGAGGACCGGGGCATTGGCGCCAGCGGCGGCCGGGCCGTGGATATGGCCGGCAAGCGCCTTGCCGCTCAATCCCGAATAAGTCACCTCCCAGCTCAGCGTATCGGTCGCGGTGTTGAGCGACACCGTGGCCATGCCCTTGCCGTCGCCGGCAACTTTCGGAACCTCCTGCGCGCTGCTCAGATCGGCCATGAAGTTGACCGTCTGCGCTTGCGCGGCTGCCGCAGCCACGCCGAATGCGAACGCAAAGGCGACCAGCGATGGTTTCATTTGCATCGGTCCGCTCCCGTAAAGCGTCAACGTACCCTACCCTAGTCGAGCACCGGCGGCTCCAGAAGCACAAAATGACGCACGAGCGGGTTTCGCCAGCGGCCTGCGTTCACGATGACGTGAGCGGCACGGCGGCGCGGTCGCTCTCCGGCGGCGCCAATTGGGGGGCGGCGATGCTCGCCGCGACGCTCGCGATAACCCTGTTGCGGCTCCTCTGGCTCGCCATTCAGCCGGCCGGGCTTTATCCCGACGAGGCGCAATACTGGCTGTGGTCGCGCCATCTCGCCTTCGGCTACTACTCGAAGCCGCCGCTCGTCGCCTGGGCGATCGCTTTGACGACGGCGCTGTTCGGCGACGGCAGCTTTGCGATCCGGCTGCCGGCGCCGCTTTGCCACGCGATCGCCGCTGCCTTCGTCTACGGCATCGGCTCGCGGCTTTACGATCGGCGGGTCGGTTTTTGGGCCGGCTTCGCCTATCTCACCTTGCCCGGGGTGTCGGTCTCGGGCTTCGTGATCTCGACCGACGCGGTGCTGCTGGCGTGCTGGGCCGCCGCGCTCTATGCCTTCATCCGGGCGCGCGAGGCGGGCGGGGCGTGGTGGCTCGCCGTCGGCCTCGCGACAGGGCTCGGCCTGCTCGCAAAATATGCGATGGGCTACTGGCTGCTGTCGGCCTTCGCTCTCGTCCTTGCGAGCCGCGCCGAGCGGCGCCATCTGCCGGCCCTCTGTGGCGCGTTCGCGCTCGCGCTTCTCCTCTACCTGCCGAATTTGTGGTGGAACTGGCACAACGGCTTCGCCAGCTATCTGCATCTGCGCGACAACGCCGACCTGTCGGGCCCGCTCTACCATAAGGGCCAGCTCGCCGAATTCTTCCTGTCGCAATTCGCGGTCTTCGGCCCCGTTTTCTTCGCACTCTTGCTGTGGCTGGCGGCGATGCCGCGGCTTCTGGCCGAGCCGCGCGCCCGGCTGCTCGCCGCTTTCGCGTTGCCGACGCTCGTCATCATCCTCGTCGTCAGCTGGCTGTCGCGGGCGCATGCCAATTGGGCGGCGCCGGCCTATGTGTCGGCGAGCGTCCTGGTCGTTGCCTTCGCGCTCGGCCGCGGCTGGCGGGCCCTCGTCGGCTTCTCGGTGGCGCTGCATCTCGCTGCCGCCGCACTGATTTTTGCCGGCCCCCCGGCGCTCGCCGCGCTCGGCCGCCCGCTGCCGGCCCGCTGGGACCCGCTGCACCGGCTGCGCGGCTGGCGCACGCTCGGGCGGGAAGTCGGCGGCGTGCTCGCCGCGCATCCGGGCTGGCATCTGCTCGCCGACGATCGCGAGAGCCTCGCCGCCCTGGTCTATTACGTGCGGCCGCACCCCTTCGATGCGGTCCACTGGAACCCGGGGCGGATCGCCAAGAACCAATGGGATTTGACGAACGATCTGACGCACTATCCCGGCGGCAATTTCCTCGTCGTCTCGGCCGACCATATCTTCGGCGAGCTGCAAGGCGCCTTCGCCTCGGTCTCGCGGCTGCGCCATCTCGTCATTCCGATCGGGCCGGGCGCCAAGCGCCGCTATGCGCTCTACCTCGCCCGCGATTTCACCGGCTATCCGCGCGACCGGCGCCTGCCGGCGCCGGCCCGGCGATGAGCGCGCCGATCTCGCTGTCGCTCAGCTTGCGCTCGCCCGCGCTGTTGCAGGTCTCCTCGCCGCTGGCGCGGGGAGTCTTGCGCCTCGACGGGAAGCGCCGCTGGCGCCGCAAGCTCGTGCGCACCGCGTTCTCGCTGGTGCACCGGCGGCTCGGCCTGCCGGCGCGCGCCGTGATGCGGCTCGAGAACGGGACCCTGTTCCCCGTCGATTGCGCCGACACCGCCTTTCTCGACTTCGCCCAGCGCCTCGAACGGGACGGCGCGGTCGAGCCCGAGGTGACGGCGCTCGTCACCCATCTGGCCCCGCGGTTGCGTGTCGTTTACGATATCGGCGCCAATTGGGGCTATTACCCGCTGCTGCTCGGCACCGATCCGCGCTTCACGGGCGAGATCCATGCCTTCGAGATCGGCCCGCGGACGGCCGCGGGACTGCGCCAGCTGGTGCGCGATGCCGGGCTCGAGGCGCAGGTGCGGGTACACGGCTACGGCTTGTCGGCTCGCGACGGCGAGGTTCGCTTGACGAGGGAGAAGCACAGCTATCTCGCCCGCATCGCGGCACCGGATCACCGGGGCCGCAGCGAGCGCGCGAGGGTGCGCCGCCTCGACGGGCTCGATCTGCCGGCCCCCGATCTGCTCAAGATCGATGTCGAAGGGCACGAGAACGAGGTGCTGCTCGGCGGGCTCGAACTGCTGCGCCGGGCGCGGCCGATGATCGTCTTCGAATCCTGGCACCGGCCCGAGGACCGGGCGGGGATGCTGGCGCCGCTCGAGCTGCTCGAAGGTTGCGGCTACGCGCTCTATCGGCCGATCTGGCGCGGCACGCCGCCCGCCGCCGAGGGCCGGCTCGACCTCGAGCCGCTCGCCGCCCGCGACCGGCCGGCGATCGGCCTTTCGCTCAACCTCCTGGCGGTCGACCGGGCGCGCGCCGCAACGCTGCCCGCCGGATGACCGCGGCCCTTGCCGCCGGCGAGCGGCTCGCCGCGCCGCGCTCGGTGCGCGGGCTCGCGGCACTGCCTCGCTTTCTGCTCTATCACCGCGTTCATCGCAAATTCCGCAGCTTCACGATGGTCGCGCGCAAGGCCTATATCGCCAACCTCTACCTCGCCGATCGGGCCTTCGCCAACCCCGCGCTCGCCGGCGGCGCCGTCGTCGAATGCGGCACCTGGCGAGGCGGCATGGCGGCGGGGCTGGCGACGCTCGGCGGGGCGGCTCGGGAATATTGGTTTTTCGATTCCTTCGCCGGGCTGCCGCCGGTCGGCGCCGAGGACGGCGATGCGGCGAGGCGCTGGCAGGCCGACACCGCGGGGCCTAGCTTCCTCGACAATTGCCGGGCGGACCGCGAAGAGTTCGCCCGCGTCATCGCCGCGGTCGGGCTGCCGCGCGAGCGCGTGCACATCTGCGCCGGGTTCTTCGCCGACACCTTCCCGACCGTCACCGTGCCGCCGGTCGCGGTGCTGCGCCTCGATGCGGACTGGTACGAATCGACGCTGCTGTGCCTCGAAAAATTCTGGGATAGCCTGTTGCCCGGCGCCCTCGTGCTGATCGACGATTATTATGCCTGGGAGGGCTGCCGCAAGGCGGTGCACGCCTTTCTCGCGCGCCGCGAGGCTCCCGAGGCGATCCGGCAGAGCCGCTTCGGCAAGGTCGCCCATATGGTGAAATGCTAGTGGACGGCGTCTCGTTCATCGTCACGGTCTTCGACAAACGCGCCTACCTGCCGCGCGTCGTCGCCGCGCTCGCCGGGCAAGCGGGGCCGTTTCGCCGCGAATTCGTGTTCGTCGACGACGGCTCGACTGACGGCTCGGCCGAGTTGCTCGGCGAGCTGACGGCCGGCTGGGACGATCCCGTGCTGATCCTGCGCCAGGAGAACCGCGGCGCCGCGGCGGCGACCAATCACGGCGCGGCGAAGGCCTCCTTGCCGTGGCTGAAGCTCGTCGACGGCGACGATCTGCTGCTGCCGGCGGCGACGCAGAACCTGGTCGCGGCGGCGGCGGCGAGCGGGCAATCCCTCGCCTATGGCGGGCTCGACTTCTACGATCCCGCGGACGCCGACCCGTTTCGCGGCCGCGCCGCCCTTTCCTCCTTCGCGCCGGAAGAAGACGGGCTTGCCCGCTTCATCCGCAATTGCCCGGCCAATTCCAGCTCGATCCTCGTCTCGGCGGCACGTTACCGCGAGGCCGGCGGATGCGACGAGCGCCTCGTCTCGCCCGACCAGGCGCTGTTCTTGCGGCTGTTCGCGTCGGGCGGTGGGGTGCGGCTGGAGGGGCCCGTCGCCCTTGTGCCCAGGGAAGCGCCCGGGCGCCTGTCGCAGCAGCGCCGCCGCAGCCGCTACGAATCCGTGCTGGCGCTCTACTACCTCGTCGCCGAGAACCCCCGCATAAGCGAGCAGCATAAGGCGCTCGCCTACCGGCGCGCCTTGTCGCGCGCCTGGCGCTTTCACCGCCACCAAGGCGGCGGCGCGTTCTTCAACGGCCATTTTCTGCGCCTCGCCGCGAGCCGCCTGCCATTGCCGGTCGACCGCGCACGGGCCATCGAAAAGGCGCTCGCCGCCTTCACGCCCGACGGCAAGAGCGACCGCCCGCCGGAATGGCTGCCGGGCGCCGAGCGCGCCCGCGGCGCCTCGTGGAGCGGTGGATGAAAGAAGCCTCGGACGGCTACAGCGACGAATTCTACCGCGCGCTCGACGATACCTCCGTGGCTTCGGCGAGGGCGATATTGCCGCTCGTGTTCGAGCTGGCGCCGGCGCGCAGCGTTGTCGATGTCGGCTGTGGCGACGGCGCCTGGCTCGCCGCGGCGCTCGCTTGCGGCGCCGGCGAGATACTGGGCCTCGAAGGCCCGTGGATCGAGGAAGCGCGGCTCAAGATCGCGCCGGCGCAGCTGCGCCGGGTGCGGCTCGACCAACCGTTCGGCATCGAGCGCCGGTTCGATCTCGCGATGAGCCTCGAAGTCGCCGAGCATCTGCCGCCCGAGCGCGCCGGCGGCTTTGTCGAGGAGTTGACGCGGCTCGCCCCGCTCGTCCTCTTTTCCGCCGCCGTGCCGGGGCAGGGCGGCGTGCATCACTTCAACGAGCAGTGGCCGCTCTACTGGGCGCGGCTCTTCGCGGCGCGCGGCTATCGCGCGATCGACATACTGCGCCAGCGCGTCTGGGACGACCCGGCGGTCGCCTTCTGGTACAAGCAGAACCTCTTGCTCTTCGCCGACGGGAGCGCGTTCGCCGCCTATCCGAATCTCGCCGCCGCCGCCGCCGCGAGCCCCCTGGAGCCGGCCGCCCTCGTCCACCCCGATCTCTACCGCCGCGCATTGCGCGACGCCGAGCCCCGCCTCGGCCGCTGGCTCAAGATGGCGCCGCAAGCGCTGCGCCGCAGCCTCGCCCGGCGGGCGCCGGAAGGCTGACCCTCTTGTGCGGGCTCGCCGGCTTTCTCGACCCCGGGCGCCGCCTCGACCCGGCCGAATTCGCCGCGACCGCTCGCCATATGGCCGGCACGCTCGCGCATCGTGGCCCCGACGACGAGGCGGTGTGGATCGACGGCGAGGCGGGCGTCGGGCTCGGCTTTCGGCGGCTCTCTATCATCGACCTGTCGCCGGCCGGCCGGCAGCCGATGCTGTCCGCGCAAGGCGGCCTGGTGATGGTCTACAACGGCGAGATCTACAATTTCCGCGCCTTGCGCGACGAACTCGCCGGCACGCCGTGGCGCGGCCACAGCGACAGCGAGGTACTGCTCGCGGCGATCGAGCGCTGGGGCTTCGCCGAGGCGCTGCCGCGCCTCGACGGCATGTTCGCGATCGCGGTATGGGACAAGCGGGCGCGCCGCCTGATGCTGGCGCGCGACCGGTTCGGCGAGAAGCCACTCTATTACGGCAGCCGCGGCGGGGTCTTCCTGTTCGGCTCCGAGCTGAAGGCGCTCGCCGCGCATCCGGCCTGGAGCGGCGAATTGGACCGGGCCGCCATGGCACTGTTCCTGCGCCGCTCCTATGTGCCGGCGCCCTATTCGGCCTTTGCCGGCATCAAGAAACTGCCGCCCGGGCATTACCTGTCGGTCTCCGCCGCGGGCGAGGCGGGTCCTGCGATCCCCTATTGGTCGGCCGCCGAATGCGCCGCGGCGGCGGCGCAGCGCCCGTTCGCGGGCGATCTCGCCGCCGCCGCCGGCCGCCTCGAGGCGCTCGTCGATCGGGCGGTGTCCTCGCGCCTGGAAGCCGACGTGCCGCTCGGCGCCTTTCTCTCGGGCGGCATCGATTCCTCGACGGTCGCCGCCGCCATGCAGCGCGCCCGGCCGGGGGCGGTGCGCACCTTCAGCATCGGTTTTCCCGACAGCGCCCACGACGAATCCCGTCACGCCGCGCTGGTGGCGCAGCATCTCGGGACCGTGCATACGAGCTTTACCGTCAGCGATGCCGAATGCCGCGAGGTATTGCCGCGGCTCTGCGAGGTCTATGACGAGCCTTTCGCCGACGCCTCGCAGATCCCGACCTTGCTGCTCTGCCGGCTGACCCGCAGCGCCGTCAAGGTGAGCCTCTCCGGTGACGGCGGCGACGAGCTCTTCGGCGGCTATTCCCGCTATGCGGCCGCCGCCGCGCGCTGGCGGCGCACCGAACGGGCGCCGCGCGGCTGGCGCGCCGCGGCGCGCCATCTCGCCCGGCCGCTGGCAGGCAGCAACACGCGCCCCTGGCGCCGCCTGCGCAAGCTCCTCGAACCCTGGGGGCACGAGAGCGCCCGCGCGCTCTACGGCGATTTCCTGTCGCGCTGGCGCGACGGCGACGGGCTGACGCCGGCGCTCAGCCCGGAAGCGGCCGAGTTCGCCGCGCCGCTCTTCCCGCAGCTCGCCTCGCTCGAGCAGGCCTTCATGCTGATCGATGCCACGAGCTATCTGCCGGACGATCTGCTCGTCAAGATCGACCGCGCCAGCATGGCCTTCGGGCTCGAGGCGCGCGCGCCGCTGCTCGACCCGCGCATCGCCGAATTCGCCTGGTCGCTGCCGGCCGCGCTGGCGGTCGCGGGCGGCCCCAAGCTGGTCATGCGCGAAGCCTTGTTCCGACGCGTGCCGCGGGCCCTCGTCGACCGGCCGAAGCAAGGCTTCGAGCCGCCCATCGGCCTATGGCTGCGCGGGGCGCTGAGGGAGTGGGCGGACGACCTCCTCGCACCCGCGAGCCTCAGGGAGAGCGGGCTCGCCGCCGATGTCGCCGCCGCGCGCTGGAGCGAGCACCGCAGCGGCCGGCGCAACTGGGCCTATCCGCTGTGGAACGTGCTGATGCTGCAGGCCTGGCTCGGCCGCGCCCAGAACCGGTGAGGAACTCGGCCGCACATTTTCGGCCGCCGCGGCCGGGTCTTAACGCGTCGCGACTGATGCGCGGCACAACACCCAATTGACGACATAAAGATATCTCTATATCTCTCTGCGCACCCCGATCGAGGAGACACCGCCCGATGCCCGCCAGCCCCGACTACAAGGTCGCCGATATCTCGCTCGCCGATTGGGGGCGGCGCGAGATCGCGATCGCCGAGACCGAGATGCCCGGGCTGATGGCGCTGCGCGAGGAATTCGGGGCAGCGCGGCCGCTCTCGGGCGCCCGCATCGTCGGCTGCCTGCACATGACGATCCAGACCGCCGTGCTGATCGAGACCCTCCAGCATCTCGGCGCCACCGTGCGCTGGAGCTCGTGCAACATCTTCTCGACGCAGGACCATGCCGCCGCCGCCATCGCGGCGCGCGGCGTGCCGGTCTTCGCCTGGAAGGGCGAGAGCGAGGAAGAATACGAGTGGTGCATCGAGCAGACCTTGCGCGGACCTGACGGCTGGACGCCGAACATGGTGCTCGACGACGGCGGCGACGCGACCAAGATCCTGCATGACAATCACCCGGATCTGCTCGAGGGCGTCCGGGGCATCTCGGAGGAAACCACGACCGGCGTCGCGCGGCTTTACGAGATGACGCGCACAGGCGCGCTGAAGGCGCCGGCGATCAACGTCAACGACAGCGTCACGAAGTCGAAATTCGACAATCTCTACGGCTGCCGCGAGAGCCTGATCGACGGCATCAAGCGCGCCACCGACGTGATGCTCGCCGGCAAGGTAGCGGTCGTCTGCGGCTTCGGCAACGTCGGCAAGGGCTCGGCGGCAAGCTTGCGCGGCCAGGGCGCCCGCGTGCTGGTCACCGAGGTCGATCCGATCTGCGCGCTGCAGGCGGCGATGGAAGGCTATCAGGTGACGACGATGGAGGAAGCGGCGCCGATCGCCGACATCTTCGTCACCGCGACCGGCAATGTCGACGTCATCACGATCGACCACATGCGGCACATGAAGGACCGCGCGATCGTCTGCAACATCGGCCACTTCGACAGCGAAATCCAAATTGATTCGCTGCGGAATTATCCCTGGGAGGAGGTCAAGCCGCAGGTCGACGAGGTCGTCTTCCCGGACGGCAAGCGGCTGATCGTGCTGGCGAAGGGCCGGCTGGTCAATCTGGGGTGCGCGACCGGCCACCCGAGCTTCGTGATGAGCGCCTCCTTCACCAACCAGGTGCTCGCGCAAATCGAGCTGTGGACCAATCACGGCAAGTACGAGAACCGGGTCTACGTGCTGCCGAAACACCTCGACGAGAAGGTGGCGGCGTTGCATCTCGACAAGCTCGGTGCCAAACTGACGACGCTCAACCCCACACAGGCGCGCTATCTCGGCCTCGATCGCGCGGGGCCCTTCAAGCCGGAGCACTATCGCTACTGAGCCGAGCGCCGGCTGTCGGCGCCGCCCTCGCGTTTGTCAACTATCGAATCGCGCTGGGTTGTAGCAAAATAGGGGCCGTCGGGGTAACCGGGGGAGGGAGGCGCGCGGCGGTGATTGCGCTCGCCTGCGGATCGCTGCTCGTCATCGCGCTGATCGGCGCGTTGCTGCTTCTTGCCTGGCGCCGGCTGCGCGCGATTGCAAAAGCCTCGGAGGACCTTGCGCGGCGGCGCGACGAATTGGCCGGCCTCGTCGCGACGAACCCGCTCGCCGGCTTTTATTGGCCGCCGGGCGAAGAGGCCGGCGCAGGCGAAGCGATCGGCGCCGCCGCGGCGACGATCGCGGCTTCCGATTACCGCGATTTTCTCGACCGATTCGCACCGAGCGAGGCCGCCCGCATCGAGGCAGCCCGATCGGCGCTGAATGCCGACGGCACGTCGTTCTCGGTTCCCGCGGCCGTGCCGGACGGCGCCGCCTACCGGATCGAAGGCCGGCGGACCGCGACGGGCGGCAGCGTGCTGTGGCTCTTCGACGTCTCCGCGACGGTTGCCGGGGAAAGCGCCCGCGCGCGGGACGGGGCGAGGCTCGCGAGCCTCACGGCGGTCTTCGAGACGACTCCGCTGCCGATGTGGCGGCGCGACATGAACCTCGCGATCATCGACTGCAACCCCGCTTATGCGGCCGCGCTCGACGCCTCGCGCGAGACCGTGCTCGCCGAAGGCCGCGAACTCGCCCCGCGCGGCGGCCGCAACGAGGCGCTGCGCTTTGCCGCCGGCGCCGCTTCCGGCCGGCGCAGCGAACGGCGGCACCTGGTGATCGGCGGCGAGCGGCGCCTCGTCGAGATTACCGAGGTGCCGGTCCCGACCGGCGGCACGCTCGGCATCGCGGTCGATCGCACCGACATCGAGACGGCCGAGACCGAGCTCGCCCGGCACATCGAGGCGCATGCCGAGGTGCTCGAGAGCATCCATGCGGCGGTCGCCATCTACGGCGCCGACCGGCGGCTCAGATTCTTCAATGCCGGCTTCGCCGCGCTGTGGGACATCGAGGAGGAATGGCTCGCCGCGGCGCCGCAGCTCGAGGAGGTGCTGGAGCGGTTGCGCGAACGGCGGCACATCCCCGAGGTCGCCGATTTCCGCGCCTTCAAGAGCAAGCACGTCGAGCTGTTCACCTCGCTGATCGAGCCGCTGGAGGAACTGCTGCACCTGCCCGACGGACGCACCTTGCGCCTGTTGATGACGCCGCATCCTCTCGGCGGCCTCACCTTCGTTTACGAGGACGTGACCGACCGGCTGGCGCTCGAGCGCTCCTACAACACGCTTGCCGAAGTGCAGCGCGAGACCCTCGACAACCTGCACGAAGGGATCGCCGTCTTCGGCAGCGACGGGCGCGTGAAGCTGCACAATCCGGCATTCCGGCAGATCTGGGGCTTGACGGAAAGCGGCCTCGCGGGCGAGCCGCACATCGCCGACGTCGTCGAAAAGATCCGCTCTTACCTCGACGACGGCGCCGACTGGCCCGCGCGAAAGGCGGACATCATCGGCAAGATCACGACGCGCGCGCCCTCGATCGGGCCGCTCGAGCGGCCCGACGGTTCGAGCCTGCAGCTCGCCACCGTGCCGCTGCCCGACGGCAATGTGCTGTTCACTTGCCTCGATGTCAGCGATACCGCGCGCGTCGAGCGGGCGTTGCGGGAGCGCAACGAGGCGCTCGAAACGATGGACCGCCTCAAGAGCGAGTTCATCGCCAACGTGTCCTATGAATTGCGCACGCCGCTCAACGCCGTGCTCGGTTTCGCCGAGATTCTCGCGAACCGCTATTTCGGCGATCTCAACCCGCGGCAGCTTGAATACAGCCGCGGCATTCTCGACGGCGCGCAGCAGCTGATGACGCTGATCAACGACATTCTCGATTTGGCGACGATCGAGGCCGGATACATGGCGCTGGAGACGGCCGAGACCGACCTGTCCGTGCTGGTCGAAGGCGTGCTGACCCTGACCCGCGAGCGGGCGCGCAGCCAGGAATTGTCCCTCCTCGCCCGCTGCCCGCCGGACATCGGCACCATCGAGGGCGACGAGCGGCGCCTGAAGCAGGCGCTCTTCAACCTCGTTTCCAACGCCATAAAGTTCTCCCCGGCGGGCGGTACGATCACCGTCTCGGCGGAACGGCTGGAGGGCGGCGTGACGCTTTCCGTCGCCGACACCGGGATCGGCATCCCGGAGGCGGATCAAAGCCGCGTTTTCGACAAGTTCGAGCGCGGCGCCCGACAGTCCGGCGCCGGGCTCGGGCTGTCCCTCGTCAAGAGCCTCATCGAGCTGCACGGCGGCAGTGTCGCGCTCGAATCGACGCCCGGCGGCGGGACGAGGGTGACCTGCCGGCTTCCCGCCACCCAGGCCGCCGCCGCAAACGCCGCCTGCTGACCGGGGGCTCAGCGCCCCGGCACGCCCTTCGTCGTCGAATATTCGAAATGCAGCGCCTGGCCGGGATAGACGAGCGGGTGGATCGCATGCGCCGTGATCGCCGCTTCGGCGAAGCCCGAGAGAATCAGTTTCAGCTTTCCCGGATAGCTGGCGATGTCGCCGATCGCGAAGATGCCGGGGCGCGACGTCGCGCAGCTCGAGGGATCGACGGCGATGCGGTCGCGGTCGAGAGCGAGATCCCAGGCGGCGAGCGGCCCGAGATCGGTCGCCAAGCCAAAGAGCGCGAGCAGCCGGTCGGCGGCGATACGCCGCGTGCCGCCGTCCAAATCGGCGACGGTCACGGTTTCGAGCTCGCCGCCCGCCCCCTCGATTGCCGCGAGCTGGTACGGCACGACGATCTCGACGCGGCCCGAGCGCGCGACCTCGTGCAGCCGCTCGACCGATTGCGGCGCCGCGCGGAACTTGGCGCGGCGGTGGACGAGCGTCACCTGCTGCGCAATCTCGGCGAGCGACAGCGCCCAATCGACCGCGGAATCGCCGCCGCCGGCGATGACGACGCGGCGGCCGCGGAAATCCTCCCGGCGCTCGACGAGGTAGAAGACGCTTCTGCCCTCGAAATCTTCGAGGCCGGCGAGCGGCGGCCGGTTCGGCCCGAAGGCGCCGGCGCCGGCGGCGATGACGACGGCGCGCACGGCGACGCGCTGCCCGGCCGCATTCTCGACGACGAACCCCGCATCCGTCCGCTGCAGCGCCGTGACCGCGCTTCCCAGCAGATAATCCGGGCGAAAGGGCGCGGCCTGCTCGACGAGCCGGGCGACCAGCTCGGCGGCATCGATTCGCGGGTGGCCCGGGATGTCGTAAATCGGCTTTTCCGGATAGAGTGCGGCGCATTGCCCGCCCGGCACCGCGAGCACGTCGAAGAGGCAGCACCGCATGTTGAGCATGCCGCATTCGAAGATCGCGAAAAGACCGACGGGGCCGGCGCCGATGATCGCCACATCGGCGTCTTGGCAAGCGTTCTGCATCCGCCGGAGCATAGCGCCGCGCCCGTGGGGCGCCAAGCCGCAGCGCGGGCGCCCAAGCAGATCTTGCGGGTAATTGCGGCGACGATATACAACGCTTAGGTGATGATCAGCATCGACTTGCCGGACGAGGCGGCGACCGCGGCGCTCGCGAAGGGGCTCGCCGCGCATTGCCGGGCGGGCGACGTGATCGCCCTCAAAGGCGAACTCGGGACCGGCAAAACGAGCTTTGCCCGCGCCTTCATCGGCGCCCGCGGCGGCGGCGAAGAGGTGCCTAGCCCGACATTCACGCTCGTTCAGGTCTACGAACTGCCCGGCGCGGCGGTCTGGCATTTCGATCTCTACCGGCTTGCAGCGGCGCAAGAAGCCTGGGAACTCGGCATCGAGGAGGCTTTTGCCGAGGGCATCTCGCTGATCGAATGGCCGGAGCGGCTCGGGACCCTGCTGCCGGCGCGGCGCCTCGAGGTGCACCTCGCTTTCGGCGATGCGCCGAGCGCCCGGCGGGCAACGCTTTCGGGCGGCGCCGAATGGCAGGCGCGGCTGCAGCGGCTGACCGCCGATGCCTAGCCTCGCCGCGCTCGCGCCGTTTCCTGCGGCCGCGCCGCGGCAGCAGGCGATGCGGCGCCTTCTCGATGCGAACGGCTGGCGCGGCATCGAGCCGCAGCCGCTCACCGCCGACGCCTCGTTCCGCACCTATCATCGCCTCGCCGACGGCCGGCGCCGCGCGGTCCTGATGGATGCGCCGCCGCCGCAAGAAGATGTCGCACCTTATATCGCGGTCGCCGCGCTGCTGCGGCGTCTCGGCCTCAGCGCGCCGGAGGTGATGGCCGAGGACCGCCGCCACGGCTTTCTCCTGATCGAAGATTTCGGCGACGACACCTATACGCGCCTCCTCGGCCGCGGGGCGGACGAAGCCGCGCTCTACGGCCTGGCGATCGACACGCTCGTCGCGCTGCAGCGGGCGGCCGCCGCCGCAGGCGCCCCCGATCTGCCGCCATACGACGAAGCGCGGCTCCTCGCCGAGGCGGCGCTGCTCGCCGACTGGTATTATCCGGCGGCGACGGGCAACGCGCTCGAGGAGGCGGAGCGCGAGGACTATTTCGCGCGCTGGCGCGGCGTGCTGCGCGCGATCGCGCCCTGCCCCGCCACCCTGGTGCTGCGCGACTATCACGTCGACAACCTGATGCTGCTGCCGGGCAGAGAGGGAGTGCGCGGCTGCGGGCTGCTGGATTTCCAGGACGCCGTCGTCGGCCACCCGGCCTACGATCTCGTCTCGCTTCTCGAAGACGCGCGGCGCGACGTGCCGCCGGCGCTGCGCGAAAGCGCCGCCGCGCGCTATCTCGCCGCCTTTCCGGACCTCGACCACCTCGCCTTCCGGCGCGCCGCCGCGATCCTCGCCGCGCAGCGCAACGCGAAGATCATCGGCATCTTCACGCGCCTCTGGCGGCGCGACGGCAAGCCGCAATACCTGCCGCACATTGCGCGCGTTTGGCGGCTTCTGGAGGAGGATCTGCACGAGCCCGCCCTCGCCCCGATCGCGGGCTGGCTCGACCGCCATCTGCCGCCGGCGATGCGACGCGCCCCCGAGCCGCGAGCCGCGCCGTGAGCGAGCCGCCGAAACAGGGCATGGTGCTCGCCGCCGGGCTCGGCACGCGGCTGCGCCCGTTGACCGAAACGCTGCCGAAGCCGCTGGTCGAGATCGCCGGCCGCACGCTGCTCGACCATGCGATCGACCGGCTGGAATTGGCCGGCGTCGAGGAAGTCGTCGTCAACCTGCACTACAAGCCGGCGATGCTGGCGGCGCAGCTCGCGCATCGCGAGCGGCCGCGCATAAAGCTGTCGCGCGAGGAAAAGCTGCTCGAAACCGGCGGCGGGGTGCGGCATGCGCTGCCGCTCCTCGGCGAGGCGTTCTATGTCGTCAACGGCGACGTCTTCTGGCTCGACGGCCGGGACCATGCGCTGCTGCGCCTCGCCCGCGCCTTCAACCCCCGGCGCATGGATGCGATCCTCTTGTTGCAGAAGACCGTGTCGGCGATCGGCTACGACGGCAACGGCGACTATTTCCTCGACCCGCTCGGGCGCCCGCGCCGCCGCCGCGAACGCGAGATCGCGCCCTATCTGTTCGCCGGCATTCAACTCCTGCACCGCCGCCTGTTCGACGGCGTCGAGGACAGCGTCTTCTCGCTCGTCAAGCTCTTCGACCGAGCCGAGGCGGCGGGCCGCCTCGCCGCTCTCGTGCACGACGGCGAATGGTTTCACATCGGCACGCCGGAGGGGCTGAAGGCGACCCGCCAGCGCCTCGCCTCGCACCGCATCGAGCGGTAGCGCGGCCGTTGCCGCCAAAGCTCTACACGATCGCGCCGGACCGCCCGTTTCTGCCGGCCCTCGCCTCGGGAATCCTGGCGATGGGCGGCGGCGATCCGCTCTACCTGCCGCGCGTCACGGTCCTCCTGCCGACGCGGCGCGCGGTGCGGGCCTTGCGTGAAACCTTTCTCGCAACGGCCATGCCGGGCCGCGCCGAAGGCGCGCCGCTGCTCTTGCCGCGAATGCGGGCGGTGGGCGATCTCGACGCCGACGAATTGTCGCTCGGCGATGCAGAGGCCGGCGAGGAAGCGCTGGCGCTGCCGCCGGCGATCCCCGAGCTGCGGCGTCGCCTGTTGCTGGCGCGGCTCGTGCTGCGCTGGAGCGAGGGGGCCCTGGAGGAGCCGCTGCTGCCCGGCCAGGCGGCGGCGCTCGCCGGCGCGCTCGCCCGCTTTCTCGACGAAGCGGCGACCGCGGGCGCGGATTTCGCGCGCCTCGCCGATCTGGTCCCGGCGAACCATGCCGAGCATTGGCAGATCGTGCACCGTTTTCTCGAAATCCTGCCCGGCGCATGGCCGAAGGTGCTCGCCGCCGAGGGGGCACTCGACCCGGCCGACCGCCGCAACCGACTGCTCAAATGGCAGGCCGCGCGATGGCGCGCCTCGCCGCCCGCCGAGCCGGTCATCGCCGCCGGCCTCATGGGCGGCATTCCGGCGCTCAGCGAACTCGTCTCGGTGGTCGGCGCGCTGCCGTGCGGCGCCGTCGTGCTGCCCGGTCTCGACCGCTTTTGCGAGCCCGCGGATTGGGCCGGCATCGAGGCGGACGAGGCGCATCCGCAGCATCTGCTGGCGCTGCTCCTGAAAGAGCTGGGAGCGGCACCGGTCGAGGTGCGGGACTGGCCGGCAGGACTTCCGGTCGCCCCCGCCCCCACCCTTCCCTCCCCCGCGAGCGGGGGAGGGTTAGGGAGGGGGTCACGCGGGGGAGGGTCCGGGTGGGGATCGCGCGCCGCGCGCATGCGGCTCGTTGCCGAGGCGCTGCGGCCGCCCGAGGCGACGCACCGCTGGCGCGAGTTGGGGCCGCAGGGCCGCGAGGCGCTCGCCGGCCTGTCGCGCTTCGACTGCGACACGGCCGAGGACGAGGCGCTGACGATCGCGCTTCTGCTGCGGCAAAAACTGGAGACGCCGGGAGCCACCGCCGCGCTCGTCACGCCGGACCGCGAACTGGCCCGCCGGGTGGCCGCGGAGTTGCGCCGCTGGGGCATCGACATCGACGATTCCGCCGGGCTGCCGCTCAACCGCACGCCGCCGGGGGCTTTTCTGCGCCTTGTCGCCGAGCTCGCGGAGAGCCGCCTGGCGCCGGTGCCGCTGTTCGCCGCGCTCAAGCATCCGCTCGCCGCCGGCGGCATGCGGCCGGAGCAGTTTCGCGATCTCGTGCGGCGGCTCGAAAGGGCGATCAGAGGGCCGCGGCCGGCGCCGGGCATCGACGGGCTCTTTGCCGCGCTCGGCGAGCACGGCAGGGCGCTCGCGCGGCTGGTCCGTCGCATCGAGGCCTGCCTCGGCGAATTTCCGGCTCTGCTCGGTGCCGACAATGCGCCGCTCGCCGCCCTTGCCGAGGCGCATGTCGCGGCCGCCGAGCGGCTCGCCGCCAGCGCCGAGGAGAGCGGCATCGAGCGCTTGTGGCGGGAGGCGGCGGGCGAGACGGCGGCCCGCTTCTGCCACGAGCTGATCGAGGCGGCGCAAGATTTTCCACCGATCCCGGGGCGTCATTATCCGGCGCTCTTCGAGGCGCTCGCCGGCGGCGCCGCAGTGCGGCCGCAATACGGGCGGCATCCGCGGCTCTCCATCTGGGGGCTCGTCGAGGCGCGGCTGCAGCAGCCCGACCTTTTCGTAGTCGGCGGGCTCAACGAAGGCACTTGGCCGGCGGCGACCGCGCACGACCCGTGGATGTCGCGGCAGATGCGCAGCGAGTTCGGCCTGGCATTGCCGGAGCGCACGATCGGGATCGCCGCGCACGACTTCGCGCAGGCCCTCGGAGCGCCGCAAGTGGCACTGACCCGCGCGGCGCGGCGCGAAGGCGCCCCGACGGTGCCGTCGCGCTGGCTGTTGCGGCTCGACGCGGTATTGCGCGCGGCAGGTCTCGGCGAGGCCCTTGCCGGCGACGCGGCGATCGCGGAGGCGGCGGCGAAGCTCGACATGCCGCGCCGCTATCGGCCGCTGCCGCCGGCCGAGCCGCGCCCGCCGCTCGCCGCCCGCCCGCGGCGGCTCTCGGTGACTCAGATCGAGACCTGGATGCGCGACCCGTACGCGATCTATGCGCGCCATATCCTGCGGCTCGACGCGCTCGACATGCTCGACGCCGACCCCAGCTTCGCCGAGCTGGGGACCATCGTCCACGACGCCCTCGACCGGTTTCTGAGGCGCTTTCCGCATGGCCTTCCGGCCGCAGCGGAGGCGCAAGCGGAACTCTTGCGCATCGGCGAAGACTGCTTCGGCGCGTGGCTGTCGCGCCCCGGGGTGTGGGCCTTCTGGTGGCCGCGCTTCTCGCGTATCGCCGAGTGGCTCGTGGTCGAAGAGGGGATTTACCGGCGCGAGCTCGAAGGCAGCCGCGGCGAATGCCGCGGCAGCCTCGTCATCGAGGCGCGGGGCGGCCCGTTCACGCTGACCGCCAAGGCCGACCGCATCGACAGGCTGCGCGAGGGCGGGTTCGCGATCATCGATTACAAGACCGGTTCGCTGCCGCAGAAATGGGAGATCGAGGCGAGCCTTGCCGCGCAGCTGCCGCTCGAAGGCGCGATCCTGCGCGACGGCGGCTTCGGCGAGCTTCGCGGCATCGCGGCGCGGCTCGAATATTGGCGGCTGACGGGGCGCGAGCCAGCGGGCGAGCGCAAAGAGATCGGCAACGGCGACCCCGGCCGCCTCGTCGATCTGGCGCTCGGCCGGCTGCGGCGGCTGATCGACGCCTTCGACGACCCGGCGACCCCCTATCTGGCGGCGCCGGCGCCACATCTGAAGCCGCGCTACTCCGACTACGAGCATCTGGAGCGGCTCGACGAGGGCGAGGACGAGGAATGGTGAGGCCCCTCGCCCCCGAGACCCCGCAACGCCGGGCGATCGATCCCGCCGCCTCGGTGTGGGTCGCCGCCTCGGCCGGCACCGGCAAGACCAAGGTTCTGACCGACAGGCTGCTCGCCCTGATGCTCGGCGGCACCGACCCGGCGCGCGTCCTCTGCCTGACCTTCACCCGCGCCGCTGCCGCGGAAATGGCCAACCGGCTCAACGAGCGGCTGGCGTCATGGGCGACGCTGCCCGAAGGCGCGCTCGCCGAAGAACTGGTGGAGCTGACCGGGCACGACCCCGACGAAGATTACCTCGCGCGCGCCCGCCAGCTCTTCGCGCACGTGCTCGATACGCCGGGCGGCATCAAGATCGCCACCATTCACGCCTTCTGCCAGTCCCTGCTGCGCCGCTTTCCGCTCGAGGCGGGCGTGTCGCCCGAATTCGCCGTCCTCGACGAGCGCAGCGCGCAAGAGGCGCTCGCCGAGGCCGGCGAAACCGTGATCCTCACCGCCCGCGGCGGCGCCGACCCCGATCTCGCCGCGGCGCTCGCGAGCCTCACCCGGTACATGACGGAGGAGCGCTTCCAGCAATTGCTGACGGGCCTGATGGCCGAGCGCGGCAAGTTGCGCGCGGCGCTGGCCGGCGGCGCCCCGGCGCTGCGCATGAAAATCTGGCGGCATCTGGCGCTGCCGGGCGAGGCGTCGCCGCAAACGCTGCTTGCGGCATTCTGCACCGGCGGCAACCTCGCCGCGCTCGCCGCGGCGGCGAAGGCCCTCGCCGAGGGCGGCAAGAGCGACCGCCAGCACGCCCGCATCCTCGCGCGCTGGTGCGAGGATGCGGGCGATCGGCCGGCGCTCCTCTCCAGTTACCTGCAGATCTTCCTGACCGAAGGCGGCGAAATCCGCCAGCGGCTCGCCGGCAAGGGGGCGCCGTGCCTTTCCGTCCTCGCGGCCGAGGCGCGGCGGGTCAAGGAATTCGCGACCGCGCGGGCGGCGATCGCGATCGCCGAGGCGAGCCTCGCGCTCGCCCGCCTCGGCGCCGGCGTGCTGCGCGCCTACGAACGCCGCAAGACGGCGATGGGGGCGCTCGATTACGACGATCTGATCGAAAGGACGCGAGACCTGCTGCGCCGGCCCGAGGTCGCCCCTTGGGTGCTGTTCAAGCTCGACGGCGGGCTCGACCACATCCTGATCGACGAGGCGCAGGACACCAACCCCGAGCAGTGGGAGATCGTTGCGGCGCTGGCGCAGGAATTCTTTGCCGGCGAGGGAGCCCGCGACGCGCTGCGCACGATCTTCGCCGTCGGCGACGCGAAACAGTCGATCTACAGTTTTCAGCGTGCCGACCCGCGCGCCTTTCTCGCGATGCGCCGACATTTCGAGACGCGCATCGTCGCCGCCCGGCAGACCTGGCGGATCGTGCCGCTCGACACCTCGTTCCGCTCGACCGAGCCCATCCTGCGCGCGGTCGACGCAATATTCGGCGCCGAGGCGGCGCGCGACGGCGTTGAGTTGGAAGGCGGCGAGATCCGCCATCGGGCCGCGCGCGAGGGACAGGCGGGCGTTGTCGAGCTGTGGCCGGCGGTCGTGCCGGAACAGGAGGCGCTCGACCCCGAGGCGCTGCCGGTGGCCCGCCGCCGCGCCGCCGAGCCCTATGCCCGGCTCGCCGCGGCGATCGCCGCGACGATCGCCGGCTGGATCGAGACCGGCGAGCGGCTCGAGGCGCACGGCCGTGCGATCCGACCCGGCGACATCATGGTGCTGGTGCGGCGGCGCACCCTCTTTCTCGACGAGCTGGTGCGCGTCCTGAAGGCGCGCGGCATCCCGGTCGCCGGCACCGACCGGCTGCTGCTCGGCAAGGAGCTTGCCGTGCAGGACCTCGCCGCGCTCGGCCGCTTCCTGCTGTTGCCCGAGGACGATCTGACGCTCGCGGCCGTGCTGAAGGGCCCGCTTTTCGGGATCGACGAGGACAGGCTCTTCGGCCTCGCCCACAACCGGGCGCGGAAAACATTGTGGCAGCGGCTGCGCGAAGCGGCGCCGGCGGACGCGCTGTTGCGACAAGCCGCCGAACGGCTCGCCGGCTTGCTCGCACGCGCCGATTTCACGCCGCCTTACGAGCTTTATGCCGAGATCCTCGGCGCCGAGGGCGGGCGGCGGCTGATTCTCGAACGCCTCGGCTCCGAGGCCGCCGACCCGATCGAGGAGTTCCTCGCGCTGGCGCTCGCCTACGAGCGCGAGCACGTTCCCTCGCTGCAGGGCTTTCTGCACTGGCTCGCGGCCGGCGACAGCGAAGTGAAGCGCGATTTCGGGGCGCGGCCGCGCGACGAGGTGCGGATGCTGACGGTGCACGGCGCCAAGGGCCTGGAAGCGCCGATCGTTTTCCTGCCGGACACGATGCAGGTGCCGAACCCGCCCTCGACATTGCTGTGGAGCGAGCGGGACGGGCTGCCGTTGTGGCGACCGCGCGCCGACGTCCCGGTGCCGCCTTACGCCGCGGAGCGGGATTGGGTGCGCCGCCGGCAGCTCGAGGAATACCGGCGCCTGCTCTATGTCGCGCTGACGCGGGCGCAGGACCGGCTCTACATTTGCGGCTGGCAGACGCAGCGCCCGCCGACCGAGCTGTGCTGGCATACGCTGTGCCGCGCCGGGCTCGCCGGCGTCGCGCAGCCCTTCGCCTTCGACGCGACGCCGCTGATCGGGCGCGACGGCTGGGCCGGCGAGGGATTGCGGCTGGTCGCGGCGCAGACCGCCGCGCCGACGCGCAAGAAAGAAGAAACGAGGGCACGCGCCGCTGGCGCCGCGCCCGACTGGCTCGACCGTCCGGCCCCCGCCGAACCCGACCCGCCGAAGCCGCTGGTGCCGTCGCGCCCGGCGGAAGCCGAACCCGCGGCGCTGTCGCCGCTCGCGCGGGACGGGCGCGACCGCTTCAAGCGCGGCCTCGTCATCCACCGGCTGCTGCAGAGCCTGCCCGAGCTGCCGGAAAGCGAGCGCGAAACGGCGGCGCGGCGCTTTCTCGCGGCGCCGACGCACGGCCTCGACGAGGCGGCGCAGGAGGAGATCGGCCGCGAAGTCTTCGCCGTGCTGCGGCATCCCGATTTCGCGCCACTGTTCGGCCCGGGCTCGCTCGCCGAGGTGCCGCTGACGGGGCTCATCCGGGGCCGTGCCGTCGCCGGCCAGATCGATCGGCTCGTCGTCGAGGAGAGCCGCGTACTGATCGTCGATTTCAAGACATTGCGGCCGGCGCCGGCGAGCGAGGCAGAGGTCGCGCCCGCCTATCTGCGCCAGCTGGCGATCTATCGCGCCGCGCTCGCACGCATCTTTCCGGGGCGCGAGATCCGTTGCGCGCTACTGTGGACAGACGGCCCGCTGTTGATGCCGGTCAGCCCTGAAAGACTGGAGGGCTACCTCGCTTGACGCGGCTTTCGCGGCACCCTTTATTTGCGCAATCAGTACGGAGGGACAAGACGCATGAAACCGACAGCAGTCAGCGACAGCACGTTCGAGACTGCGGTGCTGAAGGCGAGCGAGCCCGTCCTCGTCGACTTCTGGGCCGAATGGTGCGGCCCCTGCAAGATGATCGCCCCGCATCTCGAAGAGCTGGCGGCCGACAAGGCGGGCAAGCTCACCGTCGCCAAGGTCAATGTCGACGAGAACCCGCAGACGCCGATGAAATACGGCATCCGCGGCATCCCGACGATGATCCTCTTCAAGGATGGCAAAGTCGCCGCCACCAAGATCGGCGCCCTGCCGAAGTCGAAGCTCTACGAGTGGGTCGACTCGGTCCTTTGAGGCCGCACGATCGCCAGCGAGAAATAGGGCGCGGCATCGCCCTCGACCGCGGCGAGCGGTAGCACCCGCTCGTCGGGCAGGCTCGCGCGCTCGACATAGCTCGCCCGGTCGAGCAGGCCGAGCCGGTCGAGCACGCGGCGGATTTTCGCGAGATGCCGCCCGAGCTTGACGACGACGACGGTATCGGCGGCCGCGAGGCGGCGGCGAAATTCCGCTTCGGCGAGCGTCGCCGGCAGCACCAAGAGGCTTTCGTCGCGGCTGACGAGCGGCAGCCGCGCCGCCGCCGCGCCGGCCGAGGGCGAGGAAACGCCGGGGACGATCTCGACCTCGCAGCGCCCGGCGAGCCGCGCGAAAAGCTCGATGAAGCTGCCGTAGAGGAGCGGGTCGCCCTGGCACAGAAGCGCGACGTCATTGCCGCGCTCGAGTTCGGCGGCGAGCGCCGCCGCGCCGGCGTCATAGGCGCCGGCCGGCACCGGGCCGAGGCGCATCGGAACGCGGATCGCGATCTCGCGCTGAGCCCGGTCGAGCCATCGGGCGACGATCGAGCGGGCAAAGCTCGCCCCTTCCTCCGGCGCCGGATAGGCGACGACATCGGCGGCGCGCAGCAGCCGCAGCGCCTTCAAGGTCAGGAGTTCCGGGTCGCCCGGGCCGACCCCGAGCCCGAACAGCCGGCCGGTCATGTCATCCCCGCGGCACGGCGTAAAGGGTCAAGACGAGCCTCTTCCCGATCGAATAATCGAAACCCGACACGGCGCCTTGGCGGCGGCCGACGAGCCCGCGCGCGGCGAGCGCCGCCATGAAGGCGGCGCGATCGCTGTCGCTGACGAACGCCCGGCCGCCATGCGAGAGCGCGAGCGCGGCGGTGGACGGGCTCACGAACCGAGTCCGGGGCCCGAGCAGAAAAACGAGGCTCGGCTCGCTGTAGCCGATCGAGAGGATGGGCTCGCCCGGCGCCGGCGGGTCGCGGACGACGAGCGCCGCTGCCGAACGGCTGAGCCACAGGCGGTCGAGCCCCGGCAAAACTGCCGCGAGACTGAGGACCAGAACGAAGGCGAGCGGTGCGACGAGGAGGTAGCGCCGGCCCGAGAGAAACAGCGCGACGCCGATCGCAAGCGTCAGCGCCGCGCCGGCAATCGCCGCGATCCTCGGCCCGTGCCCGAGATAGAGCGGCAGCGCGACGATGAACAACGCCAGCGCCAGCGTCACCGCGCTCCACAGCACCGCGACGGCGCGATCGGCCAAGAGCACGGCGCGCGGCAGCGCCAGCGCCGGTCCCTCGGCAAGGGCCCGGCCGGCGAGCAGCGCCAAAGCCGGATAGAGCGGCAGCACATAATGCGGCAGTTTCGTCGGCACCAACTCGAATAGGACCCAGGCGGGGATGAGCCAGGCGAGCAGAAAGCGCTGCGCCGCCTCTTGGCGCTGCCGCCAGCCGCAATAGAGCGCCGGCACGACGTAGAGCGAGCCCGGCCAGAATGTCGCCGGCAGAAGAAATAGATAAGACCCGGGCGGGGCACCGTGCGACTCCGCTCCGCCCAACAGCTTCGGCAGCAGATCGTGGCCGAGCGCGGCGGCGAGAAACCGCCCGCCGGTCGCCCGCTCGACCGCAACCAGCCACGGCATGACGAGCGCTGCGGTCACGACGAGCCCCGGCAGCGGCCGCAAGGCCGCGATCCAGCCGATGTCGCGGTCGGCGATCGCGAGCGCCGCGATCGTCAACAGCGCGATGGCGGGCTCCACCGGCCCCTTCAGCAAAATGGCGAGCGCTTGCGCGATCCAGAAGAGAAGCGCCGGCCCCCAGCCTGGCTGCCGGCCGGTGCGCCGCTGTGCATAAACGAGGCCGAGCGCTCCCTGCGCGGCAACCACCGTCGCGAGGAGCATTGCGTCGGTCTTGGCAAGGTGCGCCTCGGCGACGAGGGCGAGGGAAGAGCCCAGCAGCACCGCGGCGGCCGGGCCGGCGCGGGCTTGCCCGGGAAAGAACCGGCGGCCGAAGGCGAGCGTCAACAGCGCCGCGGCGGTCGCGCCGAGCACGGAGGGCAGCCGATAGGGCCAGATGGCGCGGCTCTGCGGCGTGCTGAAGAGCGCGACCGAGGCCGCCTGCAGCCAGTAGATGCCGGCCGGCTTCTTGTTGCGGGCTGCGTCCTGAAAGCGGATGCGGATCAAGTCCCCGCTTTCGAGCATCTGTCGGCTCGCCTCGGCGAACCGCGCCTCGTCGCGGTCGAAGGGCGGGATCGCGGCAATTCCCGGCAGATAGAGCGCGAGCGAGAGCAGCGCGAGAAGCGCGTAAAGGACGAACCCGCCGGTGCGCTCGCGCGCTGCCGCCGGCAAAGCCTCGCTCAAGACCGGCCGCCCTGTGCGGGCAGCTTCGTCGCCGCCAGCTGCGTCACCGTGGCGAGCGGCCGCCACAGATGGTGCGCGCCCGCCTTTTCGGCGCGGCTGGCGGCGAGCCGGGTCAGGGTACCGCCGCGGCTTGCGTGCCAATCGAGGAGCCGCGCCTCGCCCTCGGCGGTGACGGCGTTGGCGACGAGCCGGCCGCCCTCGCAGAGCCTTTCCCACACGGCCGGCAGCAGCTCTCCGCCGCCGATCCCGCCGCCGACAAAGACCGCGTCGGGAGCGGGCAGGCCGGAGAGCGCCGCGGGCGCAGCGCCGATGACGATGCGCAACCCGGGAACGCCGAGCGCGGCGGCGTTGCGCGCGATCACGGCGGCACGCTCGGGGTCCCGCTCGACGGCGACGGCGCGGCAGCCTTCGCCCGCGCGCAGCCATTCGATCGCGATCGAGCCGCAGCCGGCGCCGACATCCCACAATGTCTCTCCCGGCAGCGGGGCGAGGGCGGCGAGGGTCATGGCGCGCACTTCGCGCTTCGTCAGCTGGCCGTCATGCTCGAAGGCGTCGTCGGGCAGGCCCGGCAGCCGCGACAGGATGCGGGCGCCGGGCGCCGGCCGGCAGAGAAGCGCGATCGTGTTGAGGTTGGGGACGCGGCGCTCGCCCCAGTGTCGCGCTTCGGCGGCGAAAGCCTCTTCATTGCCGCCGCCGAGATGGGCGAAGACCTGGAGCGTGCTGCTGCCCCAGCCGAGGCCGGTCAGCCGCGCCGCCACCGCCTGCGGCGTCGCCCCGTCCTCGGAAAGGACGAGAAGCCGGCGGTTCGGCGCGAGGTGAAGGCGCAAGAGATCGAGCGGCCGCCCGTGCAAGGTCAACAGCGCGCAATCCGCGAGCGGCCAGCCGAGCCGGGATGCGGCGAGGCTGAAGGCGCCGAGGCATGGCAGGATCGCCATCTCCTCGCGGGCGAAATGCCGCGCCAGCGTGACGCCGATGCCGTACCACATCGGATCGCCGCTCGCGAGCACGACGACCCGCCGGCCGCGATGCCCTTCGATGCGTTCGATCGAGCGTTTGAGCGGGCTCTCCCACAGCTGCCGCTCGGCCGCACCCTCGGGCACCATCGCGAGATGGCGCGCACCGCCGACGAGGATTTCGGCGGTCTCGACGAGAGTACGCGCCGCCGGGGCGAGCCCGGCCAGCCCCTCTTCGCCGATGCCGACGACCGCGAGCCAGCGCTTCATCTGGCGCCGAGCAGCGCGTTGACCGCGGCAGCGGCAAGGGCGCTGCCGCCGCGCCGGCCATGCAGGGTCACGAAGGCGAGGCCGCGGCCGAACGCGGCGAGCGCCGCCTTCGCCTCGGCGGCGCCGACAAAGCCGACCGGAAAGCCGAGGATCAGGGCCGGCTTTCCGGCGCCCGCCGCGACCAGTTCAAGCAGGCGGAAGAGCGCTGTCGGCGCATTGCCGATCGCGACCAGAGCGCCCGCGAGATTGGGGCGCCACAGCTCGACCGCCGCCGCCGAGCGCGTCGTGCGCAGCTTCGCCGCAAGATGCACGGTTTCGGGTTCGCGCAGCGTGCAGATGATCCGGTTCGCGGCCGGCAGCCGCTCGCTCGCGATCCCGGCCGCCACCATCGCCGCATCGACGAGGATCGGGGCGCCGGCGGCGAGCGCTTTTTTGCCGCGCCGAACGGCGCCCGGCGACCAGGCGAGATCGGCGAGGATCGCCGCATCGCCGGCGGCGTGCGCGAGCCGCAGGGCCATGCCTTCGATGTCGGGTGGGAAGCGGTCGAGCGGCGCCTCGGCACGGATCAATGCGAAGGACCGGCGATAGATCTCGGCGGGGTCGCGGAGGTAGTCGTATCGCCCCTCACCCCGCCCCCACCCTAACCCTCCCCCGCATGCGGGGGAGGGAATGGGAGGGGGCAGGCGGGGAGAGTGAGGGACCTGCGCCTGTCCCGCTCGGACCCGCCTTTCGGTGAGCCCGAGCATCCAGGCTTCCTCGGTCTCGATACGATGCCGCTCGGCGGGCGACAGACGCGGATCGCCGGCGAAGAGCGCGCCGAAGTCGCCCGCCGCGTCGCGGGCCGCGAAGAATTCCGACACCGCGCGCACCTGGGCCTCGTCCTTGGTCGCGCTCGGCGCGGCGGAAAGCGGTTTGCCCCAGAGCGAGGGATAGACCTCGGCGAAAACGAGCTGCGCGCCGTTCGGCGGCCCGAGACCGGTCTCGAACGGCCACACGGCGGCCCGCCCGCGCCAGTGCGGATCGTCGCGCAACGCGCGCACGACCGGGATTCCGGTCAAGGCCTGGCTGCCGACCGAACCGACGCCCAGAAGCTTCCAGCAGGGCTGCGCGCTCGGCACATAGAGATCGACGAGACGCCGCTCGGCCAGTCCGTCATCCCTGTGGCCGCGGTGATGCTTCGGCGCGAGAAAACCGTTGGCGCGCGCGGCGGGGCAGCCCCAGAACGGAAAGCCGCGGCGCGAGACGCGGCGATTGAGGATTTCGGCCACTTCGAAGCGGTTGTTGCGATTCCGCTCGTCGTCGTCGAGAAGGCGGGAAATCTCGTCCCATACGGCCCGCCAGGGCGCCCCTGGGAGCCCGAGCCGGGCGGCAAAGCCGGCCGGATAACCGAACGGAAAATCGAAGCCGACGAGCATCCGCCGGCCCTTGTCGAGACCGGCCACGATCAGTTCCGCGAGGCGGATTTGCGCCGCATGCCGGGTTCGCGGATTTTCGGCGACGATGCCGCTGCCGTCATGCCGGCAGATCCAGATGCTGTCGCGCCCCTGGCGCGGCGCATTGGCGGCGCTCCAATCGACGACGACATAGCTGTCGAAAAGCGCCATCGCTCAAGACCGGTCGTGATCGTGGTGATGATGCTGGTGATGATCGGCGTCCGTGCCGATGCCGCGCACATGATGATGATGCGCCGCCTGCACGGCGCCGACATCCTTTTCGTAGCCGACCAGTTGCGCGCGGTATTTGCAAAGCTGGCAGTTCATGCGCGGATCGCCGCTGTCGATCTCTGCGATGCGGTCGAGGAAGGTCTCGACGACGAGCGGATGGTCGCGCAGATAAGGCGCCTTCACGAATTCGATCGCGGGGAAGAGCGGCGCGGCGCGGTCGGTCTCGGCATAGACGCGCTTCACCAGGACGCCGGTGAAGAGGAAATAGGGAAAGACGACGATACGGCGAAAGCCGAGCCGGGCGGCGCGCTCGAGCGCCGGCGCGACGCGCGGCTGCGCGACGCCGCTGAAGGCGGTCTCGGCCCAGGCGAAGCCCATCCCCTCCCACAGCATGCGCGCGAGCTTCGAAATGTTGGAATTGGCGTCGGGGTCGTTGGTACCGCGCCCGACGATGACGAGCAGGCTCTCGGCCCGCCGTGCGGCGCCGTCGCCGTCGGTTTCGGCGATGCACGCCGCCGCGGCGCCGAGCAGCTTCGCGTCGATCGACAGATCGCGGCCGAGGCGGATATCGACATCCGGGTGCTCCGCGGCGAAGCTGTTCACTTCCCAAGGGAGGTCGTTCTTGACATGGCTCGCCGCGAACAACATCGCCGGCACCGCGAGAATGCGGCGGGCGCCGCGCGCGTAGAGCGCGGCGAGCGCGTCGCGGATTGTCGGCCGGGCGAATTCGAGATAGCCGGCGGCGAGATCGGTTTCGGGAAAATGCCGGGCCAAGGCCGCCGCGAGCGCCTCGAATTCATCGACCGCGGCGGCGTCACGGCTGCCGTGCCCGCAGATCAGCACCGCGCTCTTCGTCATCCAAGGTCCTTTCGCCGATGATCCCGGTCGTCGTCCATGATCCGCTTCTGATGCTGATTGCCGGCCTCGCGCTCGACGCGGTCCTCGGCGAGGCGCCGTTCCGGCATGTGCCGCATCCGACGGTCCTCGCCGGCCGCGCCGTCGCCTATTTCGACAGAAAGCTCAACCGCGACAGCCGCGGCGAAGCGGACCGCCGGGCGCGCGGCATCGCGACCGTCGCGATCCTCGTCGGGGCAGCGGCGGCGGCGGGCGCGCTCGTGCAATGGCTGGCGCGCGGCAGCCTCATCGGCGCCGCGATCGAGATCCTCTTGATCGCCTCGCTCGTCGCGCAGAAGAGCCTCTTCGAGCATGTCGCGGCCGTCGGCCTCGCGCTCGAGCACGATGGGCTCGCGGCCGGGCGCGCGGCGGTCAGGCACATCGTCGGGCGCGATCCCGCAAGCCTCGACCAGCACGGCGTCGCGCGCGGCGCGATCGAAAGCCTCGCCGAGAATTTCAGCGACGGCGTCGTGGCGCCGGTCTTCTGGTATCTCGCGCTCGGGCTGCCCGGCCTCTTCGCCTACAAGATGGCGAACACGCTCGACAGCATGATCGGGCACAAGACGCCGCGCTATCGTAGCTTCGGCTGGGCGGCGGCGCGCCTCGACGATGTCCTCAACCTCGCGCCGGCGCCGATCTCGGGCCTGTTGATCTCCGGCGCCGCCATCTTTGCCAAGGGCTCGCAGCCGGCAGCCGCGCTGAGGATCATGCTGCGCGACGGCAGGAAGCACCATTCGCCGAACGCCGGCTGGCCCGAGGCGGCGATGGCGGGCGCGCTGAAGCTGGCGCTCGCCGGCCCGCGGCGGTACGCCTCCGGCGTCGTCGCCGACCCCTGGCTCGGCGACGGCACGGCGCGCGCCGCCGCCGCCGACATCGCCCGCGCGCTCAATCTCTACGTGCTCGCTTGCCTGCTGCAAGGCGGGCTTCTGTTCGGCGCTTGGCTCGCGCTGCATTTCAGGCTGCCTCTGTGAGGCGCGGGGAGCGCGCGGCGGCGAAGAGAGCGTCCAAGTCGAGGCTCGCTTCGAGATGCTGCGCGAGCCGATCGAGAATTTCGTCGATCCGCGTCGAGTAGGAAAAATCGCCGGCCGCGGCACCGAGCCGGGCGAGAAAGGCGCGGCGAAAAGCATCGCTCGCAAAGAGTCCGTGCAGATAGCACCCCGAAATCCGCCCGTCGGCGGAGACCGCGCCGCCATCGCCATCGGCGAGGCGAAGCATCGGCCGCGCGAGCCCGTCGCCGGTCGTGCTGCCGAGATGCATCTCGTAGCCTTCTACCGGCATGCCGCTCGCAATCTCCAAACCCGAGGCGAGCCGCAGGCGCTTTTCCGGGGCGAGCACCGTCTTCACCTCGAGCAGCCCGAGCCCCGCGACCGCGCGCGGCGCGCCTTCGAGGCCGAGCGGGTCGGCGACTTCCCGGCCCAGCATCTGATAGCCGCCGCAAAGGCCGAGAATGTGCCCGCCCTGGCGGCGGTGCGCGAGGAGATCGATGTCCCAGCCCTCGGCGCGCAAGCATTCGAGGTCGGCGATCGTCGATTTGGAGCCCGGCAGGATAATCAGCGCCGCCTCGCGCGGCAGCGGCCGGCCGGGCGGCACCATGAGGAGATCGACATCGGGCTCGACCGCGAGCGGGTCGAGATCGTCGAAATTGGCGATGCGCGGCAGAAGCGGCACGGCGATCCTCAAGCTCTTGCCCCACGCAGCGCCGTCCCTTCCCTCACCCCGCCCCCACCCTAACCCTCCCCCGCCTGCGGGGGAGGGAAGGGAGGGGGTTTGGCGCAGCGCCAGCGAATCTTCCGCCGGCAGCAGCGCGGCATCGGCGAAATGCGGCACGACGCCGAAACAGGAAAGGCCGGTGCGCTCGCCGAGCGCGGCGATGCCGCCGGCAAAGAGCGCCGGGTCGCCCCGGAACTTGTTGACCACATAGCCGGCGAGCAGCGCCCGCTCGCTGTCCGAGAGCAGCGCGACCGTGCCGGCGAGCTGGGCGATGACGCCGCCGCGCTCGATGTCGCCGACGAGCACGACCGGCACCCGGGCTGCTTCGGCAAAGCCCATATTGGCGATGTCGCCCGGGCGCAGATTAACTTCGGCCGGGCTGCCCGCGCCTTCGACGAGGACGAGGTCGGCCGCTTGCGCGAGGCAAGCGAAGGAATGCAGGACCCGCGGCAGAAATCCCGGTGCGAGACGCCGGTATTCGGCCGCATTCGCCGAGCCCCAGAGCCGGCCGCCGAGAATGATCTGCGCCCCCTTGTCGTCCTGCGGCTTCAGCAGCACCGGGTTCATGTCGGCGGTCGGGGCGAGGCCGCAGGCGCGCGCCTGCAAGGCCTGCGCGCGGCCGATCTCGCCGCCGTCCTCGGTCACCGCCGCGTTGTTCGACATGTTCTGCGGCTTGAAGGGCCGCACGCGCAGGCCGCGGCGGGTGAAGGCACGCGCCAAACCGGCGACCAGCAGCGACTTGCCGACATCGGAGCCGGTCCCTTGCAGCATCAGCGCGCGACCGGTCAAAATTCGATTCCCCGCTGCGCCTTGACGCCGCTCCTGAACGGATGCTTGACGAGCGTCATCTCGGTCACGAGATCGGCGATCTCGATAAGCTCCTTCGGCGCGTTGCGGCCGGTAACGACGACATGCAGCTCGGGCGGCTTTGCCGCGAGCACGGCCAGCACCTCGGCAAGCGGCAGGTAATCGTAGCGCAGCACGATGTTGAGCTCGTCCAAGAGCACGAGCCGGTAGCGCGGGTCGGCGATCATCGCCTTTGCCGCGTCCCAGGCGGCGCGGGCGGCGGCGATGTCGCGGACGCGGTCCTGCGTGTCCCAGGTGAAGCCCTCGCCCATCGCCCGGCAGGCGACGAGATCGGGGAAGCGCTCGAACAACAGCCGCTCGCCGCTCGTCCAGGCGCCCTTGACGAACTGCACGATGCCGACCGGCATGCCATGCCCGAGGCAGCGCAACACCATGCCGAAGGCCGCGGTCGATTTGCCCTTGCCGGTGCCGGTATGGACGATCAGCAAGCCCTTTTTCCGCGTTTTCGTCGCCAGCATGCGGTCGCGCGCCGCCTTGCGCCGCGCCATCTTCTCGTGATGGCGGCGGTTCAGTTCGGCTTCGGCATCGCAGAGATCAGTCATAACCGCCTCGATTTTTCCCGTCATACCGGCGAAGGCCGGTATCCACGGCGGCCCTGGGTCCCGGCCTTCGCCGGGACGACGAGCAAGGATCGATCGGGCTCTTCACCCGCGGCTCCATTCGCGCAGAGATTGGGCGGCGCTGTTGCGGCGCGGCCGCCACAACCCGCGCTCGATCGCATCGAGGAAACGGCGGCTCGTCTCGACGAGCGCCGGCCGGTTGTGCGCGGCGATGAAGCCGCGCACTTCCTCGTCTACGAGATAGGCCTCGAAGAGCGCCTCGAAATGCGAATCCTCGACGGCGCGCGAGGTCGCGGCAAAGGCGTAGAGGTAATCGACGGTGGCGGCGATCTCGGCCGCGCCCTTGTAGCCGTGCCGCATGACGCCTTTGATCCAGCGCGGGTTGGCGGCGCGGCCGCGGACGACGAGCCCCAACTCCTCCGACAGGCTTCGGATGCGCGGCGCCTCCGGGCGCGAATGGTCGCTGTGGTAGACGGCCGGCGCCCGGCCGGAGAGACAGCGCACGACGAGCGCCAGCCCGCCCTCGAACTGGTAATAATCGTCGCTGTCGAGGAGGTCGTGCTCGCGGTTGTCCTGGTTGTGCAGCACCGCCTGCGTCTCCGCCAGACGACGCTCCAGCATCTGGCGCTCGGCCCGCCCTTCGCTGCCGGCGCCGTAGGCCCAATGGCTCCAGGCGAGATAGGTTTCGGCGAGGTCTTCCTGCGTATCCCAGACGCCCTCGTCGATCGGTACCTGCAGCCCGGCGCCATAAGCGCCAGGGCGCGAGCCGAAGACGCGGTAGCCGGCACGCAGCCGCGCTTCTTCGGCCGGAACGCCGGCGGCTTCCAGCGCCTGCGCATCCTCGGCGACGCGCGCCGCGAGCGGGTTGACGTCCGCCGGCTCGGCGAGCGCCGCGACGGCGCGGGCTGCCGAATCGAAGAGGTCGATCAGCCCCGGAAACGCATCGCGAAAGAAGCCCGAGACGCGCAATGTCACATCGACCCGCGGCCGGCCGAGGACGGAAGCGGGCAGGATCTCGAAACCGGTCACCCGGCCGCTCGCACGCTCCCAAAGGGGGCACACGCCCATCAGCGCGAGGGCCTGCGCGATGTCGTCGCCGCCGGTGCGCATGTTCGCCGTGCCCCAGGCGGAGAGCGCGACACGGCGCGGCGGTTGCCCGTGCTCCTGCGCGTAGCGCTCGACGAGCAGCGAGGCTGATTTCCAACCGAGCCGCCAAGCCGCTTCGGTCGGCACGGCGCGGGTGTCGAGCGAATGGAAATTGCGCCCGGTCGGCAGCACGTCGGGGCGGCCGCGGCTCGGCGCGCCGGCGGGGCCGGGGGCGACGAAGCCGCCGTCGAGGCCATGCAAGAGCGCCGCGATCTCAGCATCGCCACTGCCCGCGACGGCGGGGCGCAGCACGCGCTCGATCCAGTCGAGGACAACGCGGCTTTTGTGCCAAGCGGGGCCGGGCGGCATTTCTGCGGCGACGAGGCGCAACGCCAGATCCTCGAGCTGTTCGACGTCGCCGGGGCCGAGGCCGAGATCTTCGGCGAGCGCGCGGGTCAGCGAGGCATCCTGCGGCTGCGCGCCGCGCTCGGCGCGGGCGATCGCGACGAGCAGCGCATCGAGCCGCGCGCCGTCGGGGCTGATGCCGAAGACATGCAGCCCGTCGCGGATTTGCAATTCCTTCAGCTCGCACAGAAACCCGTCGAGCTTTTGCAGCGCCGCCTCGCGCTCCTCGCCCGGCACGATACCGCAATCGCGGTCGAGGCCGGCCATCCGCGCCCCTTCGAGGATGGCGGCGGCGAGCGTGTCGACGCGCCGCGGGTCCTGGCGCCGCGCCTCGCTGTATTCGTCGATGAGCCGCTCCAATTCGGCGAGCACGCCGTAGCTGCCGGCGCGCGTCAGAGGCGGCGTCAGATGGTCGATGATGACGGCCGCCGTGCGCCGTTTCGCTTGGCTGCCCTCGCCGGGATCGTTGACGATGAACGGGTAGAGATGCGGCAGCGGCGCAAACGCGGCTTCGGGGAAGCATTCGCAGGACAGCGCGAGCGCCTTCCCCGGCAGCCATTCGAGGGTGCCGTGCTTGCCGAGATGGATGATCGCATCGGCGCGAAAATCCTGCACGAGCCAGGCATAGGCTGCGAAATAGGAATGCGGCGGCACCAATGCCGGGTCGTGATAGCTCGCCTGCGGGTCGATGTGGTAGCCGCGCGCCGGCTGCACCAGCAGCGCGACATTGCCGAGGCAAAAGCCGGCGATCGCGAAGCGGCCGCAATCGACCGAGCCCGGCCGGAAGAACGGGTCGCGCTCGGCCTCGCCCCAGCGCGCCGTCACGGCGGATTGCGCGGCCGGCGGCAGCGACCCGAAGAACATCGAATACTGGGCGAAAGACAGGGCCTCTTCGTAGGGCGCAAAGGGGCGCGCATTGGTCGGGCCGGCAAGGAGGCGCTCGATCAGGGCTTGCGGATCGTCCGGCAGCGGCCCGAGGCAATAGCCGGCCCGGGCCAGCGCCCGCAGGATCACGAGCGCGGAAGCCGGCGTGTCGAGCCCGACACCGTTGCCGATGCGCCCGTCGCGGTTCGGATAGTTGGCGAGGACGATCGCGAGCCGCCGTTCGCTCGCGCCTTTCGCGCGCAGGCGCGTCCAGTTGCGCGCCAGATCGGCGACGAAGGCGATCCGGTCGGCGACCGGGCGGTAGCCGACGAGATCAGCTTCGGTCGAGGGATCGCGGCCGAGCGGCGCCTTGAACGAGACCGCACGCGAGAGGATGCGGCCGTCAATCTCCGGCAGCACCACGTTCATCGCGAGGTCGCGCGGAGATAGCCCGCGCGTACCCGCGCGCCAGCTCTCCTCGTCGATGCCGGCGAAAACCGTCTGCAATACCGGGCAATCGGCGGCGGCGAGCGGGTCGGCGGCGCCGCCGGCTCGGATCGAAAAGCCGGTCGCATTGAGGATCACGGCCGGCGGCGCGGCGCGGAAGGCGCCGTCGAGAAGGGCGCGCGCCTCACCGTCCTTCAGGCTCTGCACGAAGATCGGCAGCGGTTTCAGCCGGCGCTCCGCGAGCGCCGCGATCAGCGTATCGACGGGCGCGGTGTTGCCGGACTGCACGAGCGCCCGATAGAAAACGAGCGCAGCGACGGCCCCCTCGCCTCGCCATTCGGCGGCGATGTCGGCGAGGCTGGAGATTGCCCGGCCGGGCCAATAAAAGCCGGCGCGCAACAGCGGCGCGGGCTCGGCCCATACCGCCCGATGCCCGATCAGCGAGGCGGCGTAACGCAGGAAATTCTCGGCATTCGCCGGCCCGCCCTCGACGAGATAGCGCCACAGCCGCGCCGCGCCGTCGGGCGGCAGGCTCGAAAGCGCCGTGAGCTCGGGGTCCGGCTTGTCATCCCCCGGCAGCAACGCGAGCGGGATGTTGGCGTCCCGGCAGGTCTCGACGAGGCGATCGACGCCGTAAGGCCAATAGCCGCTGCCGCCGAGCAGGCGCGCGACGACGAGCCGCGCCTGCACCGCCGTTGCCATGTAGAGATCGACCGAGAAATTGTGGCCGAGGCGCAGGATCGAGGCGAGGCGCAGGCTCGGGACGCGCTGATCCTCGGCGATAAGACGAGCCTGCGCCGCGGCGATCAGCGCGAGCTCCGTGTCGGCCGCCGACAGCACGACGATGTCGCCGGGCGTCTGCGCCAGATCGACTGCCGCCGACCCGTCGGCGATCGTGCCCGGCTCGGTCGCGAGCAGGTGCATTAGAGCGCCAGCCCGGCCGAGATCGCGGCGCGGTCGAGGCCTTTGAGGCCGATGACGACGAGGCGGCTCGCGCGTTCTTCGCCCGCCCGCCACGGGCGGTCGAAATAATGCTGCAGCCGCAGGCCCACCGCCTGCACGGCGAGCCGCCGCTCGCGCCCGGGCCGATCGAGGAAGCCTTTGACGCGCAACACCGTATGCTCGCGGATCACCGCGACAAGCCGGGCAAAGAGCGCAGCCTCGTCGGCGACGGGTCCGAGCTCGACGACAAAGCTCTCGAAATCGTCGTGATCGTGCTCGCCTTGCAGCTCGTGACGCGACAGGCGCGCGGCGAGATCGTCCTCGGCGGCCGCGGCGAGGCCCAGCACGACGGCGGGCGGCACCCTGCCGTCGCACGCGGTGACGAGCCGCACCCCGGGGCGCAGCCCCGCCGCAATCTCGCTGCGCACAGCTTCGAGGCGTGCCGGGCCGAGGAGGTCGGATTTGTTGAGGATCGCGAGATCGGCCGCGGCGAGCTGGTCGGCGAAGACTTCTTCGATCGGATTGTCGTGCGATGCAACCGCATCCGGCGGCGCAAACTGCCCGGCCGCGGCAGCGGCCCCGTCGATGACTGCCAGCACGCCATCGACGGTCGTGCGGGCGCGGATCTCGGGCCAGGCGAAGGCCTGCACCAGCGGCTTCGGGAGCGCGAGGCCGGAAGTCTCGATCAGGATGTGCTCGGGCGGGTCCGCGCGGTCGAGGAGCCGTTCGAGGGTCGGCAGAAAATCCTCTGCGACCGTGCAGCAGATGCAGCCGTTCGCCAATTCGACGATGTCGTCATCGCGGCACGAAATGTCGCCGCAGCCCGTCAAAAGCTCGCGGTCGATGCCGAGTTCGCCGAACTCGTTGACGAGGACGGCGAGCCGCCGGCCGCCGGCATTGGCGAGCAGGTGGCGCACGAGGCTCGTCTTGCCGGCGCCGAGAAAACCGGTGATGACGGTTGCCGGGACGCGGCGCATTACGAGACGCCCTTGAGCACGAGCGGCAGCCCGGCGGCGACGAAGACGACGCGGCCGGCAAGGGCGGCGATGCGCTGGTTGAGCATGCCCGCCAAGTCGCGGAACCGGCGGCCGAGCGGGGTTTCCGGCACCACCCCCAGCCCGACCTCGTTGGCGACGAGGACGACCGGCCCCGGCATCCGGGAGAGCGCGGCGCACAACTCCTCGATCCGCGGCTCAACGGGCTCGCCGGCGAGCAGCAGGTTCGAGAGCCACAAGGTCAGGCAATCGACGAGGACGGGGGTGTCCCGGCCGCCGGCGGCGGCGAGCGCCGGGGCGAGCGCGAGCGGCGCCTCGACCGTCCGCCAGAAGGCGCCGCGGCGGGCGCGATGGGCGGCGATTCGCCGCGCCATCTCTTCGTCCTTCGCCTCGCCGGTGGCGCAATAGACGGCGCGGCCGGCGGCGTCCTCGACGAGGCGCTCGGCATAGCCGCTCTTGCCCGAGCGGGCACCGCCCAACACCAAGGTCACCGTCGGAAGCGCCGGTTCGGAGCCGCAAAAGCCCGCGCGCGACATTACAGGTCCCTCCTCCGCCCGAGGAATCGTCCCTCCTCACGGCGATGCGGAGGTCTCCTGGCTCGGGGTCGTCGCCCGCGGCGCCTTCCCGGCCGAGCCTCAAGCCCGAACCAGTGGCCGAATGCCGCGGACTCGCCGCTTACAGTTGCGGGGGCAGCGCCGGTATCGCACCGGACTTCCCTGTCGCATCGCACCGCGATGCTAGCACGCCGCGGGCCGGGCGCGCAAAAGACTCCGCCGGCCATCGGCGAACCGGTGACGTCAAAAGGTTTGTGTCAGCAGGAGAGGGGTGCTGACGCCCTGGTTTTGGTTTTCGTGGTTGAAGACGGCGAACAGGATGCGGTCCATCGAGGTGCGGTCGGAGAAGACGCCCATTGGCCGGGTTCGGCGTCT
>DATLKN010000038.1:0-76565 GCA_035538335.1 Allostellaceae bacterium | reverse complement strand
GCCCTTCACCAACTCGAAGGCCCTCGGTAAGCTCGCGATCGTCACAGCCTGTGGCATTGGGGGTGCTCCTCTTTGCGGACTTCAGCAACCCGCCGAGTACCCCCTCTCACAGCCCTGACACAAATCTCCGTACATCACCTTGGATGAGCAGGTGATTGACAACGGCATCTACTTCGCGCGAGAGTTGAACACCGGATTTCCGGGGGACGAGGATGGCCGTAACGTTTCGCAGCACATTCTCGCGCGCTCCGACGCGGCGCGGCTTTGCGGCGGGTGCGCTCGCCGCAGCGGCGCTGCGCGGCGCCGCCCGTGCCGCCCTTCCGGCTTCCGCCGCGTCGCTCCCTGGTCATCCGGTCGACGTCGCGATCATCGGCGCCGGTGCTGCCGGCATCGCAGCGGCCCGCGCCTGCCAAAACTTGGTCGATTATGTCGTGCTCGAGGCGCGCGGCCGCGTCGGCGGCCGCTGCACCACCAGCAGCAGTTTCGTGATCCCGGTGGACCTCGGTGCCCAATGGTTCCAGATGGTGACGCCGAACGCCGCTGGCACGGGCACCAACAACCCGCTCTTCGACATTGCGGCCGCGCTGTCGCTGTCGGATGCGCGGGTCAACCGCTTGCTCCGGTTGCAGCCCGATCTCTTCGACCGAGCATTCTACCGCAACCGGCAGAAACTGCCGCTCACCAACCCCGAGACGCTGGCCGCTGCGGCGCTTCTTCTCGAGATGGACGACGCGGTCGCGAAGGCCGGCGAGGCGATCAATTCGGGGACATTGGCCGATCTCTCGTTTCAGCAACTCCTCGAGAACGAGGGATTTCTGAACCAGCCCTGGGGGCATCTCGACGCCGGCGCGACCGCCGCCTCGTTCGGCGTCACCATCGACAAGCTCGGCGTTCTCGACATCGCCAACCTCTACTCGCTCGGGCCGACCCCGGAGCTGCCGAGCCCGTTCAACTGGCTGACGCCGTATGGGTTGGGCAATTTTTTGCGCGATTTTCTCGCGGCCGGTCTGGCGATCAGCTTGAACACGAAAGTCCTGTCGATCAACCGCGGCGCCGGCGGCGTGACGATCGCTACCAGCCGGGGCACCGTCACGGCGAAGACGGCGATCATCACGATCCCGCCGAGCGTGCTGATTTCCGCCGACGGACCGGCATTCACCCCGCCGCTGCCGTCGCAATATCAGGACGCGTTCGCCGGCTTGCCGATGGGGGTCGTCGAGAAGATCGTCATGCAGTTCGACACCCCCAACGTGTTCCCTGGCCTCGAGGCGCGCACCTCCCTCAATACATTCTCCACGCTGTTTCGCGATTCACTCTCGGCCCGCGTTGTCTACGCGAGAGAGTGGGACAGCAACGTCGGCGTCTGCTTCGCCGCCGGCCCCGAAGCGCAAGCGGCGGCCGAGAAAGGCAAGCGCGCGCTGCTCGCCCTCGGCCTCGAAACGATGAAGGCGATCTTCGGCGGCGACCCTGCTTCGCACCTCGTCAAGTGGGACGCGCCGAGTTGGTGGACGGACCCGTTCGCCCATGGCTCCTACAGCTACGCGCCGCCGGGCAACGTGCCGCTCCGCACTGTCCTGACGCAGCCCGTCGACGATCAGCTTTACTTCGCCGGGGAAGCCGCTTCGCTGCTGCAGCGCAGCTCGCTGCCGGGCGCCTGGGTCACCGGCGAGAAAGCGGCCATCGCGGCGATCAAGCAGGTTGAGGCGGCGCGGACGACGAAGGTCAGCGTCGCCTGAAAGCCGGCGCGGACCAGCCGGCTATCCGTGCTCGCGGCGGCCCTCGCCCCTCGGCCGGTAGCCTGCCCGCCGCGCCTCCTCTTCATCCCGGAAGAACGCCGTGTCGGCGAGGCGGACGGGCCGGCTCGTCCCGGCATTGGGCTCGTAGGTCTTCGTCCGCTTGTGGCCGAGAACGGCGACCGGGATGGCCGCGTCGCAATAGGCGCAGCGCAGCGACACGCCCTCCCGCGTCAGCACCTGGGCGCGCTGCGCCAGATAGCGCTGCTCGGCCGGATTATGGGTGATGCATCTCGGGTTCGGGCAAAGGATGCCGTGCTCGTGCTCGTAGATCTGGGCCGAGCCGCCGGCCGCTACATGCACCGATTTGAACGGCGCGATGCCGAGCACCTTGGCGATCAGCGCCATCCGGATCGGCACGCCGTATCCCGCCTGCTTGAAATAGACGCCGCGCGGGTCGCGGTCGAGTTCGTAATCGAGTTCGCCGACCCGCGGCAGCGGATGCAATACTCTGGTCTTTTTGTATTGTTCTCCTTGCAGGAACTCCCGATTGACAACGGGATATTCGGACAAATTGTTTTCGGCCGAAGAAAACCTTTCCTTTTGCGGTCGGGTAACGTAGCAAACATCGATCTTCGTCCCCAACCGCTCCTGCAGGTCGATCACGTCCGCATCGTCGTTTTCGAGCAGGCTGAATTGCGGCCCCTGCGCGGACGCGATGTAGACCGCGCCGATGGCCCTTTCGCCGTCCTTGCCCGACAGCGCGGTCGTGCCGCCGGTCTTGACGTCGCAGCGGAATTCGTCGTGCAGCCGGTCGTGCACTTCCCTCGGCAATTCCAGGCCTTCCGCCGGCATCGTGATGATGTTCGCCCCGAAACGCGCCAGCCCGAAGACGAGCGAATGGACGGTCCGCCCGTTCTTCAAATCGCCGATCAACAGCACGTTGAGGCCTTTGATCGATTTGCGCTCGCTGCGCAGCGTATAGAGGTCGCACAGCGTCTGGGTCGGGTGCTCGTGCGCGCCGTCGCCGCCGTTGATGATCGGGATGTCGACATATTCCGCCGCTGCCCGGGAGGCGCCCTCGCAGGGGTGGCGCAGCACGATGAGGTCGGCGTAGTTCTCGATCACCCTGACGGTGTCGGCGAGGCTCTCGCCCTTGGCGGCCGAGGTCGTCGCCGGATCGGACGAGGCGAGGACGCTGCCGCCCAGGCGCAACATCGCCGATTCGAAGGAAAACCGGGTCCGGGTGCTCGGTTCGTAAAAGAGGGTGGCGAGAATGAAATCGCCGGCCTCGCTGCGCCGCCCGCGAATCCGATGCGGCGCGCCCGGCCTCGCCATGGTCTTCGAATATTCGTCGGCTAGCGCAAAAATGTCCTCGATCTCGGCGTCTTCGAGATCGTTGATCGAGTTGATGTCCCGCTTTTTCCCGGTCATTCGCGCGCTGCTTGAGACTCCGCAATTTGGAACGGGCGGCGGCGCGCCCCGAGCTCGCTGGCGCAGGAAGCGCGCGGGTGGCATATTGCGCGGCGGCCCGATTATCAACCCCTTTTTCGGACGCGGTAGAGGCCAGGTTCGGTTCGAACGCGATGACCCCGTTCCTTGCCGCCGCGCTGTTCGGCTATCTGCTCGGCTCGATTCCGTTCGGCTGGCTCTTGACGCGCCTCTCGGGTCTCGGCGACATCCGCGATATCGGCTCCGGCAACATCGGCGCCACCAATGTGCTGCGCACCGGCAGAAAGGGGCTCGCCGCCCTGACGTTGCTTCTCGACCTCGGCAAGGGCAGCGCGGCGGTCGCGCTCGCCGCCCATTGGGGGAGAGAGCCGGCGCTCGCCGCGGCGGCGGCCGTGATCCTCGGCCACATGTTCCCGGTCTGGCTCGGCTTCCGCGGCGGCAAGGGGGTGGCGACCGCGCTCGGCGTATTGCTGGCGCTCGCCTGGCCGCTGGCATTGCTCGCCGCGCTGTTGTGGCTGGCGACCGCGCTTCTCTTCCACTATTCCTCGCTCGCCGCGCTCGTCGCGGCCGCCGCCAGCGCCGGGCTCGCGGCCTTCTTCGTCGACGCGAAGAGCGCCCTCGTCGTCGCCGGCATCGCGATTCTCGTCATCCTGCGGCATCATGCGAACATCCGGCGCCTCTTGGCGGGCGAGGAAAGCCGGATCTCGTTCCGCAAGGGCTGACGCAGCTTGGCCCCACGCGCGCTCGACCCGCAGGAGCGGCTCGATTGGCTGCGCCTCGCGCGCACCGAAACGGTCGGCCCGATCACCTTTTATGCGATGCTGCGGCGCTTCGGCTCGGCCGCTGCCGCGCTCGAGGCGCTGCCGCGGCTCGCCCGCAAGTCCGAGCGGGCCCGCCCGGTCGCCGCCTGCAGCCGGGCCGAGGCGGAGGCCGAGCTGCTGGCGCTCGGCCGCTTCGGCGCGGGCATCCTTTGTTGGGGCGAGCCGGAATATCCCGAGGCGCTCGCCGCGATCGAGGACGCGCCGCCGGTCGTCGCCGTCATCGGCCGGGCGGAGCTGCTCGGCCGGCCTATGGTCGCGGTCGTCGGCGCGAGAAACGCCTCGGCCAACGGCCGGCGGCTCGCGCGCGAACTCGCCGCGGGGCTGGGCGAGGGCGGCCTCGTCGTGACCTCGGGCCTGGCGCGCGGCATCGATGCGGCCGCCCATGCGGGGGCGCTCGCCACCGGCACCGTCGCCGTGGTCGCCGGCGGCATCGACGTCGTCTACCCGGAAGAGAATCGCGGTCTCTACGAGGCGATTGCCCGCGACGGCGCGATCGTCGCTGAATTGCCGCCCGGCACCGAGCCGCAGGCTCGCCATTTCCCGCGCCGCAACCGCATCATCTCGGGGATGGCGCTCGCCGTGCTGGTAGTCGAGGCGGCGGCGCGCTCGGGGTCCCTCATCACCGCCCGCTATGCGCTGGAGCAGGGGCGCGACGTCTTCGCCGTACCGGGTTCGCCCCTCGATCCGCGCTGCCGCGGCACCAATGATCTGATCCGCAACGGCGCCAGTCTGACCGAGGCCGCCGAGGACATCCTCACGCCGCTCGCGCCGCTGTTGCGCGGCGCCGCGCCGCTGCCGCGCGCCTCCCCGCCGCCGCCATTGCCCGCGATTCCGATGCCGCCCGCCGCCGCGCCCGCGGCCGAGAGCCTGGCGGCGGAAGGCGGGCTCGCGCTGATCCTCGAACGTTTGGGGCCGACGCCGGTGGCGGTTGACGAACTGATCCGGCAATGCCAATTGTCCGCCGCCGCCGTCGCCACGCTGCTCTTGGAATTGGAGCTGAGCGGCAGGGTCGAACGCCACCCCGGCAATCTCGTCTCGCTGTGTTGACCCTTGCCGCGCCAATGCGCGGCCCCAATGTGAACGGGTTCATGAAAGTCGTCGTCGTCGAATCGCCGGCCAAGGCGAAAACCATCGAGAAGTACCTCGGGCGCGATTACCGCGTCGTTGCGAGCTACGGGCATGTCCGCGATCTGCCGGCGAAGGACGGCTCGGTCCTGCCGGATGCCGATTTCGCGATGTCGTGGGAGATCGACGGCAAGTCGGAAAAGCATATGTCCGCGATCGTGCAGGCGGCGCGGCAGGCCGACAGCCTCTTTCTCGCCACCGACCCCGACCGCGAGGGCGAGGCGATCTCTTGGCACGTGCGCGAAGTGTTGCGCGCCCGCAAGGCGCTGAAAGACCTCGACGTGAGCCGGGTCGTCTTCAACGAGGTGACGAAGAGCGCGGTGCTCGACGCCTTCCGCCGGCCGCGCGAGATCGACCGCGAGCTGGTCGAAGCCTATCTGGCGCGCCGCGCCCTCGATTACCTCGTCGGCTTCACGCTGTCGCCCGTCTTGTGGCGCAAGCTGCCGGGCAGCCGCTCGGCCGGGCGCGTGCAGTCGGTGGCGTTGCGCCTCGTCTGCGAGCGCGAGGCCGAGATCGAGGCCTTCCGGGCGCGCGAGTACTGGTCGATCGAGGTCGAGTTCAGGACCGAGGCGGGACAGAGCTTCACCGCGCGTCTGACGCATCTCGACGGCAGGAAGCTCGACCGCTTCGATCTCGACAGCGAAGCGAAGGCCCGCGCCGCCGCCGAGGCGGTCGCCCGCGCCGCCGGTTTCGCGGTCGCCGAGATCGAACGCCGGCAGGTCCGCCGCAACCCGTTCCCGCCCTTCACGACCTCGACCCTGCAGCAGGAAGCCTCGCGCAAGCTGGGATTGGGCGCGAGCCGCACGATGCGCATCGCGCAGCGCCTCTACGAGGGCGTCGATCTCGGCGGCGAGCCCGTCGGCCTCATCACCTACATGCGCACCGACGGCGTCGCCATCGCCGGCGAGGCGATCGCCGCCGCCCGCCACCTGATCGGCGGCGATTTCGGCGCGAGATATCTGCCCGACAGCCCGCGCGTCTACAAGAGCCCGGCAAAGAACGCGCAGGAGGCGCACGAGGCGATCCGCCCGACCGACATCGGCCGCCGCCCGGCCGATGTCGCGCGCTGGCTCGACGCCGACCAGCGCCGGCTCTACGAGCTGATCTGGAAGCGCACGGTGGCGAGCCAGATGGCCTCGGCCCAGCTCGAGCAGGTGTCGGTCGACATCACCGACGCGGCCGGCCGGCTTCGGCTGCGCGCCGCCGGTTCGGTCGTTGTCTTTGACGGTTTTCTCGCGCTCTACCAGGAAGACCGCGACGATCCCGCGGCCGATGAGGAGGGCGAAGGCAGCCGCCTGCCGGCGATGCGGGCGCAGGAAAAGCTTGCCCGCGGCAAGGTCGATCCGCGCCAGCATTTCACGCAGCCGCCGCCGCGCTACAGCGAGGCGAGCCTCGTCAAACGCCTGGAGGAGCTGGGCATCGGCCGTCCCTCGACCTATGCGGCCATCCTGCAGGTATTGCAGGACCGCGAATATGTCCGCTTTGAAAAGCGCCGCTTCGTGCCGGAGGACCGCGGCCGGCTCGTCACCGCTTTTCTGACGAACTTTTTCGAGCGCTATGTCGAATACGGCTTTACCGCCGACCTCGAAAATCAGCTCGACGAGGTCTCCGGCGGGCGGCTCGATTGGAAGGAGGTATTGCGCAATTTCTGGCGCGATTTCTCGACCGCAATCGCGGGCACCAGCGATCTCTCGATCAAGCAGGTGCTGGCGGCGCTCGACGAGGACCTGGGGCGCCACTTCTTCCCCGACGACGGCTCCGGCCGCGATCCGCGTCTGTGCCCGCTCTGCGCCGCCGGGCGGTTGAGCCTCAAGCTCGGCAAGTTCGGCGCCTTCATCGGCTGCTCGAATTATCCGAACTGCCGCTACACGCGGGCGCTGACGATCGAGAACGAAGCCGAATCGAGCGCCGCCGCCGATGCGATGCTCGGCAGCGACCCGGAAACGGGGCTCGCCGTCTTCCTCAAAAAGGGCCCGTACGGCCACTATGTGCAGCTCGGCGACGGCACGGGCGAGGAAAAGCCGAAGCGCGTCGCGCTGCCGCGCTCGCTCAAACCCTCCGACATCGGCCTCGACACCGCCTTGAAGCTGCTGGCGCTGCCGCGCACGCTCGGCCGGCACCCCGAGACCGGCGAGCCGATCGTCGCCGGCATCGGCCGCTTCGGGCCCTACATCAAGCACGGTTCGAGCTTCAAGTCGCTCGGCGCCGACGACGACGTGCTGAACATCGGCTTGAACCGCGCCGTCATGCTGCTCGCCGAGCCGAATGCCGCCCGGCGCGGCGCGCCCGCCATGCTGCGCGAGTTGGGCGCCCATCCGGCGGGCGGCACGATCGGCCTCTACCGCGGGCGCTACGGCCCCTATGTCAGCCATGACGGCGTCATCGCCTCGCTGCCGAAGAAGGCCGATCCCGCCGCGCTGTCGCTCGCCGAGGCGGTGGCGCTCGTCGATGCGCAGCGCGCCCGCGGCAAGGGCCGCAAGGCGAAAGGCCGCAAGGCCGCGCGCGGCAACGGCGCTGCGGTGGAAAAGAAAGCCACCCGCGCCGCCCCGGCAAAGGCCAAGCGGCCGCGCGCCGCTGCGAAATCGAAGCCGCGCCCGCGCGCGCAGCCTTCGTGAAGCGCGCTGCCTCGGTCACCTTCGGCCGCCGCCGCGGCGCTCGCGAGGGCCGCCTGGCGAGGCCGCCGGCGTTTCCCGAGGTCGCCGTCGTCGAGCGCTTCGGCAGCGACGAGGACGGGCTGCCGCTGGTTCGGCCGATCGCCTGGCCGCGGCCGGGCGAGGCGCCCGTCATGCGTCTCGTCGAGGCCGGCGACAGCCTGCCGATCGGCGGCCGCGCCGCCGCCCGCTTGCGGCGCACTGAAGACGGCGAATTCGAGGCGCGCATCCTGCGCCGCCTCGACCGCGACCGCGAGCGCGTCGTCGGGCTCTTTCGCCACGGCCGCGGCGGCCCGGAAGTGGTGCCCGCCGACCGCCGCAACCGCACGCTCTACCGCGTGCTGCCGGGCGAGGCGAACGGCGCCCGCGAGGACGATCTCGTCATCGCCGAGACGCTGCCGGCGCGCCGCCAGGGTCCGGCGCAAGTGCGCATCGTCGAGCGCCTCGGCCCCGCATCCGAGCCGCACGCGGCGAGCCTCATCGCGATCGCCGAGAACGATATCCCGACAGAGTTTCCCACCGCGGCGCTGAGCGAGGCGGCCGCCGCCATGCCGGTCGATGTAAAGGGCCGCGCCGATCTGCGCGATGTGCCGCTGGTCACGATCGACGGCGCCGACGCGCGCGATTTCGACGACGCGGTGTGGGCCGAGCCCGACCCCGATCCGGACAACCGCGGCGGCTGGCATATCCTCGTCGCGATCGCCGATGTCGCTTGGTACGTCCGGCCCGGCTCGGCGCTCGACCGCGAGGCGCAGAACCGCGGCAATTCGGTTTATTTCCCCGACCGCGTCGTGCCGATGCTGCCGCCGGCCTTGTCGAACGAGCTGTGCTCGCTGAAGCCGAATGCCGATCGCGCCTGCCTCGCTGCGCATCTGTGGATCGATGCGGCGGGGCGCAAGCGCCGCCATCGCTTCGAGCGTGCGCTGATGCGGTCGCAGGCGCGTCTGACCTATGAGGAAGTGGAGCGGGCGCGGCATGCGACGGGCGCGCCGACGCAACGCCTGCGGCCGCTCTATGCGGCCTGGGCGGCGCTCGACGAGGCGCGGCGCCGGCGCGGCGCCATCGACCTCGACCTGCCCGAATACCGGGTGCTGCTCGACGGCAATGGCAGGCCCGCTTCGATCGAGCCGCGCCGGCGCCTCGACAGCCATCGCCTGATCGAAGAGTTCATGATCCTGGCGAATGTCGCCGCCGCCGAGGAGCTGGAGCGGCTCGGGCGGCCCTGCATGTACCGCGTGCACGACGCGCCCGACCCGGCAAAGCTCGCCGCGCTCAGCGAGTTTCTCGACGATCTCGGGCTGCCCGGCCTCGGTGTCGCCAAGGGCCAGGCGCCGAAGCCGGCGGTCTTCAACCGGATCCTCGCCCGCGCCGCCGCGACGCCGGTTGCCGCTCTCGTCAACGAGCTGGTCTTGCGCGCCCAGGCGCAGGCGCTCTACAGCCCCGCCAATATCGGCCATTTCGGGCTGGCGCTGCGGCGCTACGCGCATTTTACCTCGCCCATCCGGCGCTATGCCGACCTGCTCGTGCACCGCGCCCTGCTGGGCGAGCCGCCGCTCGCCGCGGCGCAGGATTTCGCCGAAATCGGCGCCCATATCTCGGCCACCGAGCGGCGCGCCGTGGCGGCCGAGCGCGCCGCTCTCGATCGCTACCGCGCCGCCTTTCTCGCCGCGGCGGTCGGTCAGGTTTTCGCCGCCCGCATCACCGGCATTGCCGAGTTCGGCATGTTCGTCAGCCTTGCCGGCGTCGGCGCCGATGGGCTGGTGCCGATCTCTTCGCTCGGCGACGACTATTACCGGCGCGACGAGCGGGGGCATTCGCTCGTCGGCCGGCGTTCGCGCCGCGCCTTCACGATCGGCGACGCGGTCTCGGTGCGTCTTCTTGAAGCGGACGCGCTGAGCGCGCGCCTCGTCCTCGCGCTCGAGGAGAGCGGCTCGGGCGGCGCGGCGCGGCGCGGGCGGCGACCCCGTTATCGTTGATCGGCCGGCGCCGAGGCTCTAGTTTCGTCGGCGACAAGCGAGGGGGTGGGGAGCCGGTTTTGTCGTTCCGTCCTGCCGCTGCGTTGCTGCGCGTCAGCGTCGCCGCCGCCATCTCTGCGCTTGCCGCCTGCGCCGGCGGCGCGCCGCCGCCGCCGGCCGACCCGGCGGCGCGCCTCGTCGCCGCCGGGCTCGAGGATGTCGCCCGCTACTACATCGAGCCGGTTTCCGACCGCAATCTGGTCCTCGCCGCCGCCCGCGGCCTGTCGCATCTCGACCGCCAGGTGCAGGTGAACGAGACGCCGGCCGCGCAAGGCGAGCTGGTTCTCGAATACGGCATGCGCCAGATCGCGCTCTATCCCGAGCCCGGCGCGGCTGACGCCGACGCCTGGGCCCGGCTCGCCGGGCGTCTCGTCGCCGAGGCGCGGGCGGCCTCGCCCGTTCTCGCCGAAGCTTCCGAGGACAAGATCGACACGGCCTTGCTCGGCGGCATGACGGGCGCGCTCGATCGCTTTTCGCGCTATTCGCCGCCCGCCGAGGCGAGCGAGGAAAGCGCAATGCGCGACGGCTTCGGCGGCGTCGGGCTGACGGTCGAAGAGGATAGCGGCAAGTTCCTCGTCACCGAGGTCATGCCGCAGGGGCCGGCCGGTCTCGCCGGGGTCCGCCCGCAAGACCGGATCGTCGGCATCGACGGCGTGCCGACCGCCGGCAAATCGCAGGAGGCAGTGGTCGACGCGCTGCGCGGGCCGGTCGGCCGCCCGGTCGAGCTCGCCGTCCATCGCCCGGGCCTCGGGCGGGAGCGCGATTTCCGCATAAAGCGCCGGCTGATCGTGGTGCCGACGGTGACGGTCGCGCGCGACGGCGGCATCCTCATCTTCCGCATCGCCAGCTTCAACGAGAGCACGGCGCGCATCGTGGCGAAGACGCTGCGCGCCGCGCAGCATGAGGGGCCGCCGCTCTCGGGAGTCGTGCTCGATTTGCGCAGCGACCCCGGCGGGCTGCTCGGCCAGGCGGTCGCTCTCGCCGACATCTTCGTCGGCAAGGGCCCGATCGCCGGGGCGATCGGCCGCAACCCGGCGAGCCGGCAGTATTTCGCCGCCGCCGGTGACGCCATCGCCCCGAAGCTGCCGGTCGTCATCCTGATCGACGGCAATTCCGCTTCGGCAGCAGAGATCGTCGCCTCGACCCTGCAGGATGTCGGCCGGGCGGTGGTCGTGGGCAGCGCCTCCTACGGAAAGGGCACGGTGCAGACCGTGCTGCGCTTGCCCAATCGCGGCGAGTTGATCCTGACCTGGGCGTTCCTCATCACGCCGTCCGGCTATTTCCTAAATCTGCACGGCGTCGTTCCGACCGTCTGCACGAGCGGCCTCGGCGCCGAGGGGCTGCAGCTCGCGCTGCGGCGGGCGATGGCGCCGGCCACAGCCTCGCCGCTGGCCGCGCGCCCGCGCGCCTTGCTCGACGAACGCGGCTGGGCGGCATTACGCCTCTCCTGCCCGCCGCGCCACGGCAAGCATCCGATCGATCTCCAAGTCGCCAAGCGCCTGATCTCCGACCCGGCGCTGTACGGCGAGGCGGTGCGGCTTATCGCGCCCGCCCCCAATCTCGCCGCCACGCCGCGGCAGCCGGGCCGGCCGGCCGCCGGGCCGCGCTTGACACCTCCCGAAAGATCGCTATTGTCGAAACCGCGGCAATTTCGAGCCCAAGAGAGAGCCCCATGGCCAAGTCGAACACCGTACTCATAAAGCTCGTCAGCAGTGCCGACACCGGTTACTATTACGTAACCAAGAAGAATCCCCGTGCGAAGACTGCCAAACTGGAGCTGAAGAAGTTCGACCCCGTGGCCCGCAAGCACGTCCTCTTCAAAGAGGCGAAGATAAAATAGGGCTGCCGGGCGTCACGAAGCCGCGGCGACGGATTTTTCTTCCGACAGGCACAGCGCCAGACGGTTGCGGCCGCCGTATTTTGCCGTGTAGAGGGCGCTGTCTGCGCGATCGAGAAGCTGTGCGAAATCCTCGCCGGCGGTCGTCGTCACCCCGACGCTGATCGTCAAATCGAGCCCGCGGCTCTTTCCGGCGAGCGGGAAGGGCCGATCGGCGACGATCATGCGCAGCCGCTCCGCCACCGCTTCGGCGGTGCCGGCGTCGGTCTCCGGCATCACCACGATGAACTCGTCGCCCCCCCACCGCGCGACGAGATCGAAGGTCCGCAGATTGTGCGTCACCCGGCTGGCGAGTTCGCGCAGGACCTCGTCGCCGACCGCGTGGCCGAGGGTGTCGTTCACCCGTTTGAAATGATCGATATCGAAGAGCAGAACGGCCGCCGGCGAGCCGCCCTGCGCCGCCCGCCCGATGACCTCCTGCAGATGGGCGACCGCGTATCGGCGGTTGTAGAGCCCGGTCAGTTCGTCGGTGAGGGCGAGCGCGAGGCTTCTCAGATGGTTTTCCCGCAGGCGGTCGTGCAGCCGCTTGCGCCGCAGCTGGGTCCTCGCTCTCGCCACCAATTCGCTGCGGTCCACCGGGCGCACGAGATAATCGTTGGCGCCGAGATCGAGCCCCTTGGCGAGCCGCGCCAGGTCGGGCATATCGGCAACCAGCAGCACCGGCAGCTGACGCCGGCTGTCCTCGGCGCGGAATTGCGAGAGGAGCCGCAGCGTGTCGCCGTCCCGCACGGAGAGGCTGGCGATCACCAGTTCGGTCGCGGCATCGAGCTTCTCGCGCGCCTCGGCATGCGTGCCGGCGCTCAAGACCGTCGTCGCCAGCGGCTTCAGCGTCTCGACCATGCGGGCGGCGTCGAAGGCGTTCTCCTCGATCACGAGGATGCTTCCGGGGCTCGGTCCGGCCTCGGCCTCGGCCATGCGGCTGCCGAAACGGCCGCAAATCGCGTCGCGCACCCGCAACTCCTCGGTCATCCGCTTCAAGCGGACGAGCGAGCGGACGCGGGCGAACAATTCCATGTCGTTGACCGGCTTCGTCAGGAAATCGTCGGCGCCGACCTCGAGCCCGTGCAAGCGATCCGATAGGTCCGAAAGCGCCGTCACCATGACGACCGGAAGATCGGCGGTGTGCGGGTCGGTCCGCAGTCGCTGGCATACTTCGAAGCCGTCCATCTGCGGCATCATCACGTCGAGCAGGATCACGTCGGGCGACTGCGCGCCGGCGATTTCAAGCGCGGCGGCGCCGTCATACGCCTTCAGAACGTCGAAGTATTCGCTCGACAGCTTGGCTTCGAGCAGCTTGACGTTCAGTTCGACATCATCGACGACCAGAACGCGCGCAGTCATAGGCGCACCCGCTCACCGGCAAACAACAGGCTCACGACAGAAATCGTCCGACCGTTTCCAGAAAGCGCGCGACCGAGATCGGCTTCGCCATGTAAGCCTCGCAGCCGCCGCTGCGGATCTTCTCGTCGTCTCCCTTCATCGCAAACGCGGTCACCGCGATCACCGGGATCCCGCGCAACTCGTCGTCTTCCTTGATCCATTTGGTGACTTCGAGACCGGAGATTTCCGGAAGCTGGATGTCCATCAGGATCAGATCGGGATGGTGCCGGCGCGCCAGCGTGATCGCTTCCGTGCCGTTGCGCGTCTGCAATGTACGATAGCCCTGCGCCTCCAACAGATCGTTGAAGAGCTTCATATTCAGCTCGTTGTCCTCGACGATCAGCACCGTCTTTCCCGCGGCGCCGGCGTCGTCGCAGTGGGATTGGTCGCCCTCGAGCATCATTTTATGCGTCGCCTTGCAACAATGTGCTGGAGCGAGGCAGCGCGGCCCCATCGGCGCCCGCCCGTCCGCGCTCTCACTCGCCGGTTGTAGCGTGCTGATATTAACAATTCGTAACGATTTGTCGAGATCGGTCTCGCTCATTTGCCGCTAAACTTCGCGCCCCTATCCCGGAGGTGAGCCGTGGCGTGCGTCCTCCTCGCCCGCTTTATGCACGAAACCAACACCTTCAGCCGCGTGCCGACGGACATGGCGATGATCCGCCGGCGCGATTTTCATCGCGAAAACGAGATCCCGCCGGCGTTCCGCGGCACCCGCTCGGCGATCGGCGCCTCCTTCGAGGCGGCCGACCAGTTCGGCTGGCGGCTCGTGCATCCGGTGTCTGCCAACCCGAACCCGTCGGGGATCGTCACGAGCGAGGCCTTCGAGACGGTCGCCGGCATGATCCTGGAGGCCGCCCGCGAACGCGGGCCGATCGACGGCGCCCTGCTGCATCTGCACGGCGCCATGGTCAGCGAGCGCTTCGAGGATGCCGAAGGCGAGCTGCTCGCGCGGTTGCGCGGCGTTCTCGGCCCGGACGCGCCGATCGTCGTCACCCTCGACCTGCACGCGAACGTCACCGCGGCGATGGCCGAGCATGCGAATGCCCTCATCGCCTTTCGCACCTATCCGCACATCGACATGTACGAGCGCGCCTGGCAAGGCGCGCGGCTGCTCGAGCGGGCGATGCGGGGCGAAGTGCGGCCGAAGACGGTGATCGCCCGGCGGCCGATGATCTACGGCCTCGACCACGGGCGCACGCAGGCGGGGCCGATGGCCGAGCTGATCGCCCGCGGCGAAGCGCTCGAGACGGCGGGCGAGGCGCTCGTCGTCAGCATCTGCGCCGGCTTCAGCCGCGCCGACATCCGCGATGTCGGGCCGTCGGTGACGGTGACGACCGACGGCATGAGCCCGCGCGGAACGGCGATCGCCGAGGAGTTCATGGATCACGCCTGGCGGACCCGCGGCTATACGAGCGTCAAGCTGCTGCCGGTGGCCGAGGCCGTCGCGCGCGCCAAGGGGGGGCGTCCCGGCGACAAGCCGCTCGTCATCGCCGATTACACCGACAACCCGGGCGGCGGCGGCTACGGCGATGCGACGGCGCTGCTGGAGGGGCTGGTCGCGGCCGGCGTCGAGGGCGTCGCGTTTCACGCGATCTGCGACGCGCAGGTGATCGCCGACGGCATGCGGGCGGGGGTCGGCGCGAAGACCGCGCTGACGCTCGGCGGCAAGACCGATCCTACGCTGGGCGGCGGCCCGCTGACGCTCGAGGGCGAGGTTGTGTGCCTGACGAACGGGCATTTCATCGCCTATGGGCCGATGGGCGGCGGCGTCGAACGCAATTACGGGCCCTCGATGGTGTTCCGCGTCGGCGGCATCGATATCGTGCTGATCACCAACAACGGGCAGGCGACCGATCTCGGGCAGTTCACCTCGCTCGGCATCGACCCGACGCGCTACGCGACGGTCTGCGTCAAATCGATGCAGCATTTCCGCGCCGCCTTCGAACCGATCGCCCGCGAAATCATCCTCGTCGACACTGGCGCCCTGTGCTCCGAAATCTACACGCCGGAGCTGTTCACGAAAGTCCGCCGTCCGGTGTGGCCGCTCGACCCGTTCGATTGCTAGCTCGGAAAATGGAAGGGAGCGTTCCCGAGGGGGTGGCGATCGTCGTCCTCGGCCGGCGCGCCGCGGCATTGGCCCGCCGGGTGCAGGAGATCCTGCCCGGGGCGCGCGTGCACGGGCCGCGCGGGCGCGGCGGGCCGTGGGACGAAAGCTACGACCGGGCGGTCCCGCATATCGCTGCCCTCTTCGCCGCCGGCCGGCCGATCCTCGGGATCTGCGCGAGCGGCATCCTCGTCCGCGCGGTGGCGCCGCTCGTCGCCGACAAGCAGAAAGAGCCGCCGCTCGTCGCGCTCGCCGCCGACGGCAGCGCCGCGGTGCCGCTGCTCGGCGGGCATCACGGCGGCAATGCGCTGGCGCGGCATCTTGCCGAGCATCTGCGCGCAGTCGCGGCGGTCACCACGGCCGAGGATCTGCGCTTCGGCCTGGCCCTCGACGAGCCGCCGCCGGGCTGGCATATCGCCGATCCCGAGGCCGCGAAGCGGGTCGCCGCGGCGCTCCTCGCCGGGGCGAGCGTCGCGCTGATCGACGAGACCGGCAGCGCCGATTGGCTGCGGGCTGCGCCGATCGCCTGGGCCGCCGAGGCCGAGGCGCGCGTGCTGGTCAGCGACCGCGCCGCCGCCGCACAGACGCCGGCGCTCGTCTTTCATCCGCCGATCCTGGCCCTCGGCATCGGCTGCGAGCGGGAATGCCCGGCCGGGGAGATCGCCGATCTGGCATATGCGAGCCTTGCCGCGGCGGGGCTCGCGCCGCAGGCGGTCGCGGCGGTCGTCTCGGTCGACAGGAAGCTCGCCGAGCCCGGCATTCACGCGCTCGCCCAATCGCTCGGCGTGCCGGCGCGGTTCTTCACGGCGCAGCGTCTGCTCGACGAGACGCCGCGGCTGACCGAGCGCTCGGCGGCGGCCTACCGCGCCACCGGCTGCTGGGGCGTCGCGGAAGGAGCGGCGCTCGCGGCGGCCGGCGAGGGCGGCGTGCTCGTCGTCGCAAAGCGGAAGTCGCGCGGCGCCACTTGCGCCGTTGCCCGCGCCGCCCGCCCGATCGACGCGCAGGCGCTCGGCCGCGCCCGCGGCGCGCTGGCCGTCGTCGGCATCGGCCCCGGCGACCCGGCGTCGCGCACCGGCGAGGCGGACGCCGCGCTCGCCGCCGCCACCGACATCGTCGGCTACGGGCTTTATCTCGATCTGTTGGGCGCCGCGGTCGCAGCCAAGAACCTGCACCGCGGTACGCTCGGCAAAGAGGAAGCGCGCGTGCGCCTCGCGCTCGACCTCGCCGCCGAAGGCCGCTCGGTCGCGCTCGTCTCCTCGGGCGACGCCGGGATCTACGGTCTCGCCGCGCTCGTCTTCGAGCTGCTCGATCGTGAGTCGCGCCCCGACTGGCGAGCGGTCGCGGTCAACGTCTGCCCCGGCGTCTCGGCATTGCAGGCGGCGGCGGCGCGGGCCGGCGCGCCGCTCGGCCACGATTTCTGCGCGATTTCGCTGTCCGACCTGATGACGCCGTGGCAGGCGATCGAGAAGCGGCTCGACATGGCGGCAGCAGGGGATTTCGTCCTCGCCCTCTACAACCCGCGCTCGGCGCGGCGGCAGACGCGGCTTGCGCAGGCGGCGGCGATCCTGCTGCGCCACCGCGCGCCGCAGACGCCGGTCTTCGTCGCCCGCAATCTCGGCCGTGCCGGGGAGAGCGGTCGCCTTCTCACCCTCGCCGAACTCGCCGAGGCCGAGCTCGACATGCTGAGCCTCGTCATCGTCGGCAGCAGCCGCACGCGCCGTCTCGACGGCGACCCGCCGCGCCTCTACACGCCGCGCGGCTATTTCGACCGGGCGCCCAGATGACCGTGCATTTCATCGGCGCCGGCCCGGGCGCACCGGACCTGATCACGTTGCGCGGCCTGCGCCTCGTCGAAAGCTGCGCCGTCTGCCTTTATGCGGGCTCGCTGGTGCCGCGCGCGATCCTCGCCGCCGCACCCCCCGGCGCGCAGATCGTCGACACCGCGCCGCTGACGCTCGAGGAGATCGTCGAGCACATGCGCGCGGCCGACCGGGCCGGGCTCGACGTGGCGCGGCTGCACTCGGGCGACCCTTCGCTCTACGGCGCGATCGGCGAGCAGATGCGGCGCCTCGCGGCGCTCGGCATCGCCTTCGACGTGACGCCGGGAGTGCCGTCCTTCGCGGCCGCCGCGGCGGCGCTCGGGCGCGAGCTGACGCTTCCCGAAATCGCCCAGACCGTGATCCTGACCCGCACCGCGACGCGCTCGTCGCCGATGCCCGCGGGCGAGGCGCTCGAAAGCCTGGCGATCAGCGGCGCGACGCTCGCAATCCATCTGTCGGTCGCCAATCTCGCCCGCGTCGTGCGCTCGCTCGCTCCGCATTACGGGGCCGACTGCCCGGCGGTCGTCGCGCACCGCGTCAGCTGGCCGGACGAGCGGCTGATCCGCGGCACCCTCGCCGACATTCGCGAGCGGGTGAAGCGTGCCGGCATCACCCGCACCGCGCTGATCCTGGTCGGCCGCGTACTCGCCGCCGAGAACGCGGCGGAAAGCCGCCTCTACGCCGCCGACCACCACCATCTGCTGCGGCCGCGGCGCAGCTGAACCCTCAATCGTCCTTTCCGGCGCCGGCCCGCTTCAGCGCCGCGACGACGGCCTGATTGTGGCCTTCCGCGGCCCAGCCGAGCGCGTCGCGCCCGGTGTAGTCGGTCTCCTCGACGCTGGCCCCTTTGGCGAGCAGCAGCCGCACGATATCGAGATTGCCCTGGCGCGCCGCGACCATCAGCGGCGTCAGCCCGTTCCGATTCTGGGCGTTTACCCGCGCGCCGGCCCTGAGCAGGAACCGCACCACCTCGCCCTGATCGCGGTCGATTGCGAGGAAAAGCGGCGTGTCGCCGAGCTGGTCTTGCAGGTCGATCTTGGCGCCCGCCTTGATCAGGATCGCGATGATCTGCAGGTTGCCGTTCATCGCGGCAATGTGCAGCCCGGTGCGGCCGCGGTCGTCGGTATCGTTGGGGCTTGCGCCGTCGCTGATGAGGAGCTGCACTTTGGCAGCGTCGCTCTGCGCCGCCGCCCGCGCGACGTTGTTGTAGTAGCCGCTGAAGGCGCCGGGCGCGGTGCTCCAGAGCGGCAGCGAGGGAGCCGAGGGCGAGTCCGACTGCGCCGCGGCGGGACCCAGCGGCACGAGGACCGCGGCGGCGAACGGCAGCATCGCAATCAGGCGGGGTCTCATCGCGCGCTCCTGGCTGTGAAGGCGGCGGCGGGGCCGGCGAGCCAGTCGAGCGCTGCCTCGATCGAATCGGCCCGCGGCCCGGCTTCGACGGGCGGCCGGCGAACCATGACGACCGGCAGGCTCAAATCCCGCGCGGCGAGGATTTTCGCCTCGGTCGCCGCGCCGCCGCTCGCCTTGCACACGAGCGCCTCGATCGCATAGCGCTGCAGCAGGTGCCGCTCGGCGGCGAGGGTGAAGGGCCCGCGCGCCAGGATGATTTCGTGAAAGCGCAATGGCAGCGGCGTGCGCGGCGGGTCGACGAGGCGCACGAGAAAGCGCACCTGCGGGGCGGCGGCGAAGGCGGCGATGTCGCTGTGCCCGACGGTCAGAAAGGCACGCCGGGCGAGGCGCCCGACGATCGCGGCGGCCGCCGGGATGTCGTCCGCCTCGACCCAGCGGTCGAGCGGATGCCGGCGCCACGGCGGGCGCAGCAGGATGAGGCGCGGCACCGCGGCAAGCTCGCAGGCAATCCGCGCCTCGGCCGAGATTCGGCTGGCAAACGGGTGCGTCGCGTCGATCAGCCGGTCTATCTCGTGCTCGCGCAGGTATTGGGCGAGCCCCTCCGGCCCGCCGAACCCGCCGATGCGCACCTCGCCGGGGAGGGGTCCCGGCCGCTGCGTGCGCCCGGCGAGCGATGTCGTGACCTCGAGGCGCTCGCCGAAGCGGGCGAGCGCCGCCCGCGCCAGCGCGCCGGCCTCAAAGGTGCCGCCGAGGATCAGGAGGCGTTCCGCGCTCATCCGCCGACCCGCGCGAGAAGGCCGCCGTCGCGGTCGATGATCGCGACCTCGACCGCAATGCCGCCGGCGAGCGCCGCGAGCGCCGCCTCGCGGGCGCGCGCGGCGACGGCATGGGCGAGCGCATCTTTGTGCCCGCCGGCCGCATGCAGCAGCTCGCCGGCGCTCGCCGCCGCCATCGGCGGCTCGCCGCCCGCCGCCGCGAGCATGCCGCCGAGCGCCGCCAGATCGACCGCGCTGCGCGAGGAATGCAGGTCGAGGTGCCCTTGCGCCAGCTTCGCCAGCTTGGCGAACCCGCCGGCGATCGTCAGCCGGCGCACCGGATGGCGGCGCAGGTATTTGAGCGTGCCGCCGACGAAATCGCCCATGTCGATCAGCGCGTGCTCCGGCAGGCCGTAGAGGCGCCGCACCGCATCTTCCGAGGTCTTGCCGGTCGCCGCCGCGATATGGTCGATGCCGGCGGCGCGCGCCACGTCGATGCCGCGATGTATCGCATGGATCCAGGAGGCGCAGGAATAAGGCACGACGATGCCGGTGGTGCCGAGGACCGACAGCCCGCCGACGATTCCCAGCCGCGCGTTGACGGTCTTCTCGGCGAGCTTGCCGCCGCCGGGGATCGCGATCGTCACCTTGAGGTCGGGGGGCGGCAGCCCGTTCGCTTCGGCGACCTCGAAAAGCGCGCCCTTCAGCATCTTGCGCGGGCCGGGATTAATCGCCGGCTCGCCGACCGGCAGCGCGAGGCCCGGGCGGGTGACGGTGCCGACGCCCTCGCCGGCGGCGAAGACGATGCCGGCGCCCGCCGGCGCGTGGGCGATTTCGCTGATGACGAGCGCGCCGTGCGTTACGTCGGGATCGTCGCCGGCATCCTTGAGGATGCCGGCGCGGGCAAAGCCGGCGCCGATTTCCTTGAGCGCGAGCGGAAAGGAAGGCGTCTCGCCGCGCGGCAGGCGCAAGGCCACGGGATCGGGAAAGCGGCCCGAAACGAGCGCCGTATAGGCGGCGCGGGCGGCGGCGGCGGCGCAGGCGCCGGTCGTCCAGCCGCGGCGCAGCAACGGGTTTTCTTCTCGCGCCATGCGCGTGATCTTAGCAAAACGCCGGGAAATGACTACGTTGCCGTCCTGCATTGTCGTCCCGGCGAACGCCGGGAGCCACGACCGCCGATGGATACCGGCCTTCGCCGGTGCGGCGAAGGCGGGAAAGGGCCGGGGCGAGTTCGCGATCGACAGCGCGCGATCGGCATTGCCGGAACTCGCCGCGGGCAGCGTCTGCTGGTCGGCGCCGGGCCGGGCGACCCGGGCCGACGTCGGTGCCGAACGTGTCGTCGCCCCGGCGCAGGCCGACGGGCCCTTGCGGGCCGTTCCGGAGGCGACCCGCGGGCCACCATCGGTGCCGAACGTGTCGTCACCCCGGCGCAGGCCGGGGTCCACCTATCCGCCGCACGATCGGAGCAGGTCGTTCTAGGACCTTGCAAAATGCTTTCGAATCCGGGCCTGCGGAAGGCTCGGTTCGGGCCGGAGACTATCCCCGGGCCGTGCGCGGCGCTGACCCGTGGGCCGGGATGACGAATGGAAAGCCTTGCCATGACGATCAAATAGGGTGGGGTAGCGCCGCGGTTTGAATTTCCGCTGTTTGTGGACGGCCAACTGTCGTCTGCCGCATCGGATAACACCCCTGCGCCGACAGCGGGCCTTGGAGCCGCGCCAACTTCCGGACCCTTCAGTCCCGCGGGCGAACCGCTCCAAGAGCAGGAGGCTGGTTCCATTACGATTTCAGGAGTTGAAATTTGTGAAATAAAATTGTATATGACTCCCTACGTACTGTGGAGCACCGCATGTCCAAGAACGTCGTCTATCTGCACCCCCAGCCGGAGCCGGTTGCGCATTACTTGCGGCTGGGTGCCTTCCATCGTCAGGTCGAGAAGCTTCTCGCGGCCGGCCGCCTCCCGGTGGAGCGTGTGGTGGTCGAGGCCTCGACGTTCACACATCAGAAGGCTCCGGCGCGCCGCGGCAGCGGGGCGGCCGGCGCTCGCGCCGCGAGGCGGTGATGGCGACCGCCATCGCCCGCATCCTGGACGACCTGCGCGAGCGCGGGGGCCTGCAGGGCAAGGACATCGCCAACATCGTGGGGGCCTCGCCGCCCACCGTGTCGCGCTGGTCGCGCGGCAACGGGGTCCCTTCGCTGCGCACACAGACGGTGATCGCCGAGCTGCGCTATGTCGTGGATCGCCTCTCCGACTTCTACACCCCGGACGAGACGCGGCTGTGGCTGCACGCGCGCCATCCACTGCTGAACGGCGAACGCGCAATCGACCTGATCAACGAGGGCCGCACCGAGGAGGTGCTGGCGGTGATCGAGCGCCTCGACTCGGGCGCCTACATCTGAGCGGGGTCCATGGCAGGCCGACGCCCCCGCGACCTCGAGCTGCTGGATAAAGTCGATGCGCTGCCCCGGACGCCCTATGAAGGGACCGTGTGGCGGATCGCGCGTGAGGGTCGCGACCCGCTGCAGGGCTATCCCGCTTCCGCACGGTGGGATCCAGGCACGTTCGACGTGATCTACACCTCGCTCGCGCGCGAGGGATCGCTTGCGGAGATTCACTTTCACCTGAGCCGCCAACCGGTGTTCCCATCCAAGTTGGTCTCGGTGCTGCACCGTATCACGCTCCGCACCCGGCGTGCCCTGCAGCTCTTGGACCTGTCGGCGGTCGAGGCGCTCGGCGTGCGCGGGGATCGCTATGGCGGACCCGACTATGAGCGCACCCAAGCGATTGGCGACGCCGCCTATTTCCTCGGGTTCGATGGCCTGCTGGTCCCCAGCACCCGATGGCACTGTCACAACCTAGTAGTATTCACGGACCAGCTCGCGCCGGAGGACATGGCGGTTGAAGAATCGGCAATGGTCGACTGGTCGGCTTGGCGCAAGGAGGCCGAAATGTTGCGGCAAAAGGGCTGACTCAATTACACGCCAGCGTGGTCAACCTCGTTGCTAGACAGCGGACCTTAGGAGAGCCAGCTTCGGGGCCATAACCGGGCATCTCACCGGGCGCGAGCTTTCAACAGGTCGATAATTTAGGCTGGTCCACGCAGACGCTAATTTTGCCATATTCACATCGTATGGTATCGGCAACGATATGTCTTATGGCTTCCGGGCGGAAAGGGGCTGGCTGCAATTTTCCAGCAGAAGCAGCGAACGGGTCGCGGTTCCCGGCGCCGGGCGCCGGAGGCGGGTGGAGCGTGCGCCGGCTAGCTGATCTTCTGCCTGCAAAAAACAGCGAGAACAGCCAGGCGGCGGGGGTCTTGTCCCGGTCGCGGACCTGCGATAAGGGGGTTGCGCGATATAAATGCCTTGCTCCCGATCCTTTTTGCCTCGCGCCTGCGCATAGGAAGACGGGGGCGAGCGCGGACGCGGCGAAGAGGGGAGGGCGCCTGACCTGGGTCGAGATTTCTCCCGGTCCTGTGGCAGGCTAAAGGATGTTTTCGTGATCGACAGCGCGCGCTTGGCATTGCCGGAATTCGCCGCGGGCAGCGTCTGGCTGGTCGGCGCCGGGCCGGGCGACCCGGGTCTGCTGTCGGTGTTGGCGCTCTATGCCCTCGGGCAAGCGGACAGCGTCGTCTACGACGCGCTCGTCGACGAGCGCATCCTCGCTCTCGCCCGGCCGGAGGCGGCGCTTGAGTTTGCCGGCAAGCGCGGCGGCCGGCCGGGGCCCCGCCAGCCGGACATCTCGGCGCGTCTGGTTGGCCTCGCCCGCGCCGGGCGCCGGGTGCTGCGCCTGAAGGGCGGCGACCCCTGCGTCTTCGGGCGCGGCGGCGAAGAGGCGCTGGCGCTCGCCGAGGCGCAAGTGCCGTTCCGCATCGTGCCGGGGATCACCGCCGGCATCGGCGGGCTCGCTTATGCCGGCATCCCGCTGACGCACCGCGACACCAACTCGGCCGTGACGCTCCTGACCGGGCACAACAGCGACGGCGGCCTGCCCGACGCGCTCGATTGGCAGGCGATCGCCCGCGGCGCGCCGGTGCTCGTCTTCTACATGGGCCTGAAGCATCTGCGGAACATCGCGCGGCGGCTGATCGAGGCGGGGCGGCCGCCGGACGAGCCGGTGGCTGTGGTCAGCCGCGCCACGACGCCGGCGCAGCGCGTCCTGGTGACGACCCTCGCCGAAGCCGCCGACCGGGCGGCCGGAATGGAGACGCCGGCGATCATCGCGGTCGGCAACGTCGTGCGCCTGCACGCCGCGCTCGCCTGGCTGCCGCCCGAGGCGCCGCGCGAGCCGCCATGAGGCCGGGCGGCCTCATCGTCGCGGCGCCCGCTTCCGGCAGCGGCAAGACGCTGCTGACGCTCGGCCTCGTCCGCCATCTCGTGCGCCGCGGCCTCTCCGTCGCCGCCGCGAAGGCGGGCCCCGATTATCTCGATCCGACCTTTCACGCCGCGGCGAGTGGCCGCGCTTGCCTCAATCTCGACCTCTGGGCGATGCGCGAAGCGACGCTGGCCTCGCTCGTCGGCGGGCTCGAGGAAGGAGCGGACATCGTGTTGTGCGAAGGCGCGATGGGGCTCTTCGACGGCGCCGGCGCCGACGGCGAGGCGGGCTCGACCGCTTCCCTCGCCCGCGCACTCGGCTGGCCCGTGATCCTCGTCGTCGATGCGCGCGGGCAGGGCGCCTCCATCGCCGCCTTGTTGCGCGGCTTCGCGCTGCACGGCGAGGGCGTGCCGCTCGCCGGCGTCGTCTTCAACCGGGTGGCGGGGGAGCGGCACGCGGCGCTGCTCGCGAGCGCCGTCGCCCGCCATCTGCCGCTTCTGGCCTGTCTCGGCGCGCTGCCGGCCGATCCGGCGCTCGCCATGCCGTCGCGGCATCTGGGGCTCGTCGCGGCCGGCGAGATCGCCGATGCCGAGGCCTTATGCGAACGGGCGGCCGCGCAGGTCGGCCGCTTTCTCGACATCGACCGGCTGATCGGCCTGGCGCGGCCGGCGGCGCTGCCGCCCGCGGCTGCGGCGTCGCCGCCGGTGCCGGCATTGGGCGGGCGCATCGCGGTGGCGCGGGACGCGGCCTTCGCCTTTCTCTATCCGGCCATCCTTGAAGGCTGGCGAAGGCAGGGCGCCGCGCTCGCCTTTTTCTCGCCGCTCGCCGGCGAACCGCCCGATCCGTCGGCCGATGCGGTCTTCCTGCCGGGCGGCTACCCCGAGCTGCATGCGGGCTGGCTCGCCGCGGCGCACGCCTTTCTCGCCGGGTTGCGCCGGGCGGCGGGCGAGGGCAAGCCCGTCTACGGCGAGTGCGGCGGCTACATGGTGCTCGGCGAGAGCCTGATCGACGCCGACGGGCGCGCCCACCCGATGGCGGGGCTGCTGCCGCTCGCGACGAGCTTTGCCGAGAAGAAGCGGCTTCTCGGCTATCGCGAGGTGGGATTGACGCAGGCGGGCCCGCTCGGCCCCAGGGGCGCGGTCTATCGCGGCCACGAATTCCACTACGCGGCCGTCGTGCGGGAGAAGGGCGCCGATTCGCTGTTTCGCGCCAGCGATGCGGCGGGGCGCGGTCTCGGGCCGGCCGGGCTGCGGCGCGGCAACGTCGCCGGTTCCTTCGTTCATCTGATCGACCGCCGCTGATGCTGCGCGGCGCCCTGCCGCCGCGTTAGAATGCGGCATGGGAAACGCGCGCGAGCTGTTGCGGCTCGACAGCGGGGCGCAGGAGATCGAGGCCGCCGTCCGGCTGCGCGTCAGCGCGCGGGCGCGGCGCCTCGTGCTGCGCGTCGATGCGGCGGCGCGGCAGGTCGAGCTGGTGCTGCCGAAGGGCGTCAGCCGGGCGCGCGGCCTCGCCTTTCTCGCCGAACGGCGCGGCTGGGTGCTCGCCCGACTGCGGGCATTGCCCGAGCGCGTGCCCTTCGCCGAGGGCGCGGTCGTGCCGATCCTCGGGCTGCCGCACCGCATCGTCGTCGAAACCGATCCGGCGGCGCCGCCGGTCGCGATTGTCGCGGGCGAGATCCGCGTGCGCGGCGACCGCGCGCATCTGGCGCGGCGGGTGCGCGATCACCTCGGGCAGGCGGCACGGGTGGAATTGGCGCGGCGGGTGCGCCCGCTCGCCGCGGCGATCGACCGCAAGGCGGCGCGCATCGGCGTGCGCGACGGCAAGAGCCGCTGGGGCAGCTGCTCCTCGAAGGGCAATCTTTCATTCAGCTGGCGGCTGATCCTGGCGCCTGAAAGCGTGCTTGCCTATGTCGTCGCGCACGAGGTGGCGCACCTCGCCGAGATGAACCACGGAAAGCGTTTCTGGCAGATCGTCGAGCGGCTGTCGCCGAACAGCGCGCAGGCGCGCGCATGGCTCAGGCGCAACCGCAGCACTCTGTTATGCTACGGCTGATCCGGCGGAGGAGGGCATGATGGCGGAGAACCCGGGATACACGGTCAAATCGGTCGAGTCGATCGCGGTCGGCAGCGACGTGCAGGCGCGCATCTTCACGCTCGCGCCGGGCGAGGAAATTCCCTGGCATTTCCACAGCAACGTCGCCGACTGGTATCTCGTGACCGAGGGCACGCTGTCGATCGAGACGCGCGCGCCGGCCGACCGGCAGGCACTCTCGGCCGGAGCGACCTACCGCATTCCGGCGAAGACGGCGCATCTGATCTCGAACCGCTCCGCTGGCGATACCAGATTTCTCCTGGTGCAGGGCGTCGGGCCCTACGATTTCATCAAGGTCGCGGCAGCCCGCTAGCAAAGGCCGGCCGGCGCATCATCCACAGGAGCAGCACGAGCGCCGGCACGCACACGGCGGTGCTGATGAAAAAGAAGCGGTACCAGCCGAAGGCGTCGGCGAGCGCGCCGCCCGAGGCCGACAGGATCGTGCGCCCGACGGCGGCGAGCGAGGAGAGCAGCGCATATTGCGTCGCCGTGAACGACAGCGTGCACAGCCCCGAGAGATAGGCGACGAACGCCGCCGAGCCCATCGCCCCGGTCAGGTTCTCGACGCCGATCGTCAGCGCCAGCATCGGCAGGTTATGGCCGACCGCCGCCTGCAGCGCATAGAGCAGGTTCGAGAGCGCCTGCAGGATGCCGCAGACAAGCAGCGCGCGCAGCACGCCGAGGCGCAGGACGACGAGCCCGCCGAGGCCGAGCCCGGCGAGGCTCGCGACAAAGCCGTAGAGCTTGCCGATATTGGCGACCTCGACTTTCGAGAAGCCGAGCGAGACGTAAAGCGGGTTCGACATCGTGCCGGCGAGCGCGTCGCCGTATTTGTAGAGAATGACGAAGCCGAGGATGGCGAGCGCGCCCGGCCGCTTGAGGATATCGGCGAAGGGCGCGACGACGGCGCGCTGGAGCCAATGCGCCGCGCGTTCGAGCGGGCTGTCGCCGGCGAGCGGCTCGAGGCTGCGAATGCCGCCCGGCTCGGGCGTCAGCCACACCGTCGCCATGCCGACGAACATCAGCGCCGCCATGACCGCGTAGGCGAACCGCCAGCCGCCGAAGCTGGCGGCGTAAAGCGCCCCGGCCGAGGAGGCGAGCATGCCGAAGCGGTAGCCCCACTGCGTCGCCGCCGCGCCGGCGCCCTGCTCCTCGGGGCGCAACAGCTCGATGCGGTAGGCGTCGATGACGATGTCCTGGCTCGCCGACAGGAAGGCCACGACAACGGCGGCAAGCGCGGTCGCCGCCGGGTCGGAAGCGGGATCGGTGAGCCCGAGCGCGAGGATTGCGAGCCCCAGCGCCGGCTGGATCGCGAGCGCCCAGCCGCGCCGCCGGCCGAGCCGCGCGGAGAGGACCGGGATCGGCAGCCGGTCGATCAGCGGCGACCACAGGAACTTGACGCTGTAGGAGACGCCGACCAGCGAAAAGAGGCCGATCGAGGTGCGCGAGACGCCGAGCTCGGCCAGCCGGAACGACAGCGTTCCGAAGGTCAGCGCCAGCGGCAGCCCGCTCGAAAACCCCATGAACAGGATGGCGATGAGCCGCGGCTCGCGATAGACCGCGAGCGAATGGAGCCAACCTCTTCTCTCATCGGGCGGCGCGGCGGCCGCGGCCGCTTCGTCTTCCTGCTGCGGCGCGACCGACGTCACGGAGCGGCGGCGGTCCCGATATCGGCGGCGACACGCATCGTGACGATGCGGTCCGGCTGGGCGACGCTGCCGTTGCGCGCCGGGTCGCCTTGCTTGATCGCATCGACGAATTCCATGCCGGAGACGACCTCGCCCCACACGGTGTATTGGCCATCGAGGTGCGGTGCCGGCGCGAACATGATGAAAAACTGGCTGTCTGCGCTGTGCGGATCGGCGGCGCGCGCCATCGACAGGGTGCCGCGCACATGCTTCGCTGCGGAAAATTCGGCCTGCAGCCGATTGCCCGAGCCGCCGGTGCCGTTGCCGAGCGGGTCGCCCGTCTGCGCCATGAACCCCGGGATCACCCGATGGAAGGCGAGGCCGTCGTAAAAGCCGCGGCGCACCAGCGCTTTGATCTGGGCGCAGTGCGCCGGCGCCAGGTCGGGGCGCAGCGCGACGACGACGCGGCCTTGGGCCAAATCGAGATAGATCGTGTTTTCGAGCTCGGCCGCCATTTTATGCTCCCGCATGTCGGTGATCGCCGGACCCTAGCCGATCGTCGGGGGCGGCGAAAGCGGGTCAGGGGCGCCGCTCGTACCAGCCGCCGCGGCGGAAGCGGTCGAGATAGGTCGGCAGGATCGCCTCGACCGCGGTCGGCGCGATGCCGAGGGCCGAGAGGCCGAGCGCGCCCGGCGCGACGACATTGTCCTCTTTCAACATCTCGACCTGGTCGGGCGTCAGCGGTGGGCTCGGCAGCAGCGACATCAGCCGCGCCTGCAAGGCGGCGAGGCCAAACGGGAGGTCGATGAGCAGCCGCTTCCGGCGAGTCTCCTGGAGTACCAGCTCGGTCAGTTCGCGCAGGCTGTAGACCTTCGGCCCGCCGAGCTCGTAGGTGCGCCCGGCGGTCGCGGGATCGGCCAATGCCCGCACCACCGCCTCGGCGACGTCGCCGACATAGACCGGCTGAAAGCGCGTCTCGCCGCCGCCGATCAGCGGCACCACCGGCGACAGCATCGCCATCTGCGCGAGGCGGTTGAAGAACTGGTCCTCCGGCCCGAACACGACCGACGGGCGCAGGATCGTCGCGGTCGGAAAGGCGTCGCGCACCGCCTGCTCGCCTTCCCCTTTACTCTTCGCGTAACGGGAGGACGCGCGCGGATCGGCGCCGATCGCCGACAGATGCACGAAACGCTCGATGCCGGCTTCGCGGGCGAGCCGCGCGAGCCGCGCCGGCCCTTCGTGGTGGATCCGCTCGAAACGCTGCGCGCCGCGCTCGGCAAGGATGCCGACGCAATTGACGAGCCAATCGTTGCCGGCGAGGAAGGCGCGCAGCAGCTCCTCGTCGCCGATCCCGACGTTGAGCGTCGCGATCTGCCCGACATTGCCCATCGGCCGCAGGAACTTGGCTTCCTCGGCGTGCCGGCAGCCGACCGCCACGACACTGCCCTGGGCCGCCAGCCGCTTGACGACATAGCGGCCGATGAACCCCGATCCGCCGAGCACGCAGGTCCGGTGAGTGGGCATGAGTTCCTTCCTGCGTCTCGCGGTCCGTTTGCCGCCGAATTTTTATAACGCCGCGGCGGGTGGGCGAAAGAGCCCGATTCGGCGGCCTCCGCTGCCCGGCAGATTTTCAAGCCGGACAGATCAACTGCTACAAAGACCGGACAGATGACGCGTTACCGACAGATTTCCGGCGAATTGGTTGACATCGCCGGGGGGCGGATCTATCTCCGCCTTCTTCGCTGGCCCAGGTGGCGGAATTGGTAGACGCGCTAGATTCAGGTTCTAGTGGGCGAAAGCTCGTGGAAGTTCGAGTCTTCTCCTGGGCACCACCGCACAGCGCGATCGTCGCATGAGCCACACGCTCCACCGCGGCGATTTGCCCGAGGGACTCGATTTCGGCGCCTGCGTCGCGATCGACACCGAGACGATGGGGCTGAATCCCGGGCGCGACCGGCTGTGCCTCGTGCAGCTGTCCTCGGGCGACGGCAATGCGCATCTCGTGCAGTTTGCGCCCGGCGCCTATGCGGCGCCGCGGCTGAAGCGGTTGCTCGCCGACCCGGCAATCGTCAAGCTCTATCATTTCGCGCGCTTCGACCTGGCGGCGCTGTACCGTTATCTCGGGGTGATGGCGGGGCCGGCCTACTGCACGAAGATCGCTTCGCGCCTGGTGCGCACCTTCACCGACAAGCACGGGTTGCGCGAGCTCTGCAAGGAGTTGCTCAACGTCGATCTGTCGAAGCAGCAGCAGAGTTCCGATTGGGGCGCGCCCGAGTTGACCGAGGAACAGCTGCGCTACGCCGCCGCCGACGTGCTGCATCTGCACGCGCTGCGCGCGCGGCTCGACACGATGCTGGCACGCGAAGGGCGGACGGCGCTGGCGCAAGCCTGCTTCGATTTCCTGCCGCAGCGGGTGCTGCTCGATCTCGGCGGTTGGGTGGAACCCGACATCTTTGCCCATTAGCCCGCGCCGCCTCTCGCGTTGCGCCGGAAAGGGGCGCGGTCCATAGTCTGTTTAATGCGCTGCCGAACCATTCGATGCACAGCGAGCTAGAGACCCTTGACGCCAGCCTGGCGCGCCGCGACGACGATCTCGCGGTGGCGCGCCGCGTCATTCGGGCCGAGATCAGCGGTCTCGAGAGCCTCGCCTCGGCGCTCGATTCCGAATTCGTCCGCGCCGCCGATTTGTGCGCCGCGGCGAAGGGACGCATCATCGTCACCGGGATCGGCAAGAGCGGTCACGTCGCGCACAAGCTGGCCGCCACCCTCGCCTCGACCGGCACGCCGGCGCAGTTCGTCCACCCGGCCGAGGCGAGCCACGGCGACCTTGGCATGATCGGCTCGCAGGACGCGATCCTGGCCTTGTCGAACTCCGGCGAGACCGCCGAGTTCGCCGACATCGTCGCCTACTCGCGGCGCTTCAAGATACCGCTCGTCGCGATCACCGCCGGCGCCGGGTCGAGCTTGGCCGAGGCGGCCGATGCCGTGCTGCTGTTGCCGCCGGTGGCCGAGGCCTGCCCGATGGGGCTGGCCCCGACGACCTCGACGACGATGATGATGGCGCTCGGCGACGCGCTGGCGATTGCGCTCTTGGAACGCAAGGGCTTCTCGTCGTCCGATTTCCGCGTTTTGCACCCCGGCGGCAAGCTCGGGCGCAAGCTTTTGCGGGTCGGCGACATCATGCACCGGGCGGCGGCGGTCCCGATCGTCGGGTCGCAGGCGCGGATGTCCGAGGCGATCCTCGTGATGACCGCGAAGAGCTTCGGCTGCGTCGGCGTTTGCGACGGCGCAGGAAAGCTGGTCGGCGTCGTCACTGACGGCGATTTGCGCCGCCACATGAGCGATGCGCTGCTGCTGTGCGGCGTCGCCGAAATCATGCATCGCGATCCGAGGACGATCTCGGCCCAGGCGCTGGCGGCCGAGGCGCTGGGGCTGATGAACCGGTCGGCCATCACCTCGCTCTTCGTGGTCGACGACGGCGGCTCACCCACCGGCTTTCTCCACATGCACGACTGCCTGCGCGCGGGGGTCGCATGAACGCCGCCGGACGTCCGTTGGCCGGTGGCGTATCGCGCCTGTCGCGCGACCGCTACAGCCGGCGTGTGGCGCTGCTGCGGCTGTTGCTGCCGGCGCTCGGGGTGGCGCTGTTGCTGCTCGTCGCGGCCTGGCCGCGGCTGCGGCCGATGATCGAGAGCGTCGGCCTCGGGCTCCCGGCGATCGATCTGCGGGCAGCGCGCGAATTGACGATGGTCGATCCGCGCTATGAGGGTCTCGACCGCAGCAACCGGCCCTACACCGTGACAGCCGCAGTCGCCCGGCAGATCCCGGACCGCAACGATCTGCTGTCGTTGAAAGAGCCGAAGTCGCATATGGTGACGGCGCACGGCGACCCGATCTTCGTCAGCGCCGCGACCGGGATGTACCAGTCGCAGGCGCAACTGCTCGACTTGTTCGGCCAAGTCGATCTCGTCCGCCGGGACGGTACGCATTTTCGCACCTCGACCGCGCACCTGAATTTCGCCGACAATTCCGCCGAGGGCCATGACAGGGTGGTCGGTCACGGGCCGGACGGCGACGTGACCGGCGAGGGCTTCCGCATTCTGAATAAGGGCGACACGGTCATCTTTACCGGACACTCCACGGTATTCCTCAAGAGCGGCAGGATGACGCGGCCGGCGGCGCCGCCGGCCGCCCTGCCGCCTGGGACGGCGAGGACCGCCGCGGCGATCGAGGCCGCAGCCGTGCCGCAGCCCGGCGCCAAGCCGCACCCGCCGGAAGACCTGGACGACGGCACGGGTCGGCGATGAAAACTCTGTTCCTCCTGCTGCTGCTCTTCGTGCCGCCGACCGCGCTCGCGCAGGGGCTTTCTCTCGGCGGCGGCACCGGCAACCAGCCGGTCCAGATCCAGGCCGATTCGGGCATCGAGTGGCAACAGGACCAGCAGGTCTACATCGCCCGCGGCCACGCGGTGGCGACGCGGGGATCGACCGAGGTGCACGCCGACACGCTGACCGCCTATTACCGCCGGGTCAAGGGCGCGCCGCCATCGCCGGCGCCGGCCGCGGCAAACTCTGGGTCCGGCAGTCTCGGCGGCGATACGCAGATCTACCGCATCGACGCCGACGGCCACGTGCTGCTCAAGGGCCCGACGCAGACAGTGGTCGGCGACCATGCCGTCTACGATGTCGATAAGGGCATCGTCGTCGTCACCGGCAAGGGGCTAAAGATGACGACCCCGCAAGACGTCGTGACGGCGCGCGACAGCCTCGAATGGTACGATCAGAAGCAGGTGGCGGTCGCCCGCGGCGATGCGGTCGCGGTGCGCGCCGACCGCCGCATCCGCGCCGACATCCTGACCGCCTACATGGAAAAGAACTCGGCAAGCGGCGCCAAGGCCGCCGTAAAGCCCGCGGCCCCGGCCAAAGCGGGGACGCCGGCGGCGCGCCCGAATGAGGAAGAATCGCGGATCAGCCGGGTCGACGCGCAAGGCCATGTCGTGGTGACGACTCCGACCGATACCGGGCGCGGCGATTACGGCGTGTACAACGCCAAGACCGGCATCGTCACACTGCTCCACCACGTCACGATCACGCATGGCGAAGATACGATCCGCGGCGAATATGCGGTGATGGATCTCAATCGAAACATCAGCCGGATGATGACGGTCGCCAACCCCGGGGGCCCGCACCCGCGCGTGCAGGCGCTGCTCGTGCGCCAGCCCCAGCCGGCGCCCACCCATCCGGCCGCGGGCAAGCCGTGATGCGCGGAGGCGAGCCCTTCTTCTCTCTCGGCGCCGCCGCGCGGCCGGAGAGCCGGCCGCGCCTGGTTGCCGACAATCGCGGGCTGTCGGGGCGGGGGCTCGGCAAGGTGTTCAAGGGCCGGCCGGTCCTGCGGGACGTTAATGTTTCGGTGCAGCGCGGCGAGGTGGTCGGGTTGCTCGGCCCGAACGGAGCCGGCAAGACGACCTGCTTCTACATCATCATCGGGCTGATCGCGGCCGACACCGGCACGGTCAGCCTCGACGGGCGGGACCTCACCGACCTGCCGATGTACCGGCGCGCCCGCCTCGGGATCGGCTACCTGCCGCAGGAGGCCTCGATCTTCCGCGGGCTGACGGTCGAGCAGAACCTGCGCGCCATTCTCGAGGTCGCCGAACCCGATCGGGAAACGCGCGAGGCGATGCTCGACGCGCTGCTCGCCGAGTTCTCGATCACCCATCTGCGCCGCGCCCCGGCGATGGCGCTGTCGGGAGGCGAGCGGCGGCGCTGCGAGATCGCCCGTGCGCTCGCCACGCGACCGCACTTCATCCTGCTCGACGAGCCGCTCGCCGGCATCGACCCGATCGCGCTCGCCGACATCCGGGATCTCGTCGTTCATCTGAAGGATCGCGGCATCGGCGTCTTGATCACCGACCACAATGTCCGCGAAACCCTCGAGATCGTCGACCGCGCCTATATCCTGCACGAAGGCGCGGTATTGAGGGAGGGCGAACCCGCCGAGATCGTCGCCGACGCCGATGTCAGGCGCGTCTACCTCGGCGAGAGGTTCAGCCTATAGGCCGCACCGGGTCCGAGATCACGTGAACAGGATCGGCTTTTCGCAGCGGCTGGAGCTTCGCCAGTCGCAGGCGTTGATCATGACGCCGCAGTTGCAGCAGGCGATTAAGATGCTGCAGCTCTCCAATCTCGAACTGACCGAACTGGTCAACGGCGAGATCGAACAGAACCCGTTGCTCGAACAGCTGGAGCGGGGTGCCGGCGAGGCGCCGCCGGAGCGCCTGGCGGCGATCGACGGCGGGCCGGCCACCGCGCCGGAGCAGCCGCTGACCGGTGATCTCGGTCCGGCGGAGGGTGAGGACTGGCCGGCCGACGCGGTTGAGGACGGCGCCGATTTTGGCGGCGATTACAAATCCCGGCGCGGGCCCGCGCGCGACTTCGAGGGCGACGACCGCTCCGGTTTCGAGGATACCGCAACGAAGCCGCGCACGCTGCGCGAGCACCTGCTCGAGCAGATCGGCGCCGACCTCGCCGATCCGCGCGACCGCGTCACCGCGCTGCACCTGCTCGATCTGATCGACGAGGCCGGTTATCTGCGCGGCCCGCTCGACAGCGTGATGCACCTGCTCGGTTGCGAGCCCGGCGACCTCGAGCGGGTGCTCGCGCGGCTGCAGCAATTCGACCCGGCCGGGGTGTTCGCGCGCAGCCTGCCGGAATGCCTGGCGCTGCAATTGCGCGACCGCAACCGCCTCGATCCGGCGATGCAGGCGTTGCTCGACAATCTGCCGCTCGTCGCCGCGCGCAACATCCCGGCGCTGCTGCGCCTGTGTCGCGTCGACGCGCCGGACCTCGCCGACATGCTGGCCGAGATCAGGTCGCTCGATCCGCGCCCCGGCCTCGCCTTCGACCCGCCGCTGGCGCAACCGGTGGTGCCCGATATCCTGATGCACGCGCTGCCGCGCGGCGGCTGGGTCGTCGAGCTCAATGCCGAGACCTTGCCGCGGGTGCTGGTCAACCGCCGCTATTACGCGCGGGTCAGCGGTGCGGCGCGCAGCAAGGCCGACAAGGAATATCTCGCCGAACGGCTGCATGCTGCGAATTGGCTCGTCAAATCGCTGCACCAGCGCGCCACCACGATCCTCAAGGTCGCCGCCGAGATCGTCCGCCAGCAGGACGCGTTCTTTCGTCGCGGCGTGCAGTCCTTGCGGCCGCTGATCCTGCGCGACATCGCCGACGCGATCGGCATGCACGAAAGCACGGTCAGCCGGGTGACCACGAACAAATACATGGCTACGCCGCGCGGGGTTTATGAACTGAAGTATTTCTTCACCTCCTCGATCGCGGCGGCCAACGGCGGCGACGCGCATTCGGCTGAGGCGGTGCGCTTCCGCATCAAGAGCATGATCGACGGCGAGCCGGCCGGCGAAACGCTGTCCGACGAGCGCATCGTCGAGCTGTTGCAGCAGGAGGGCGTCGATATCGCCCGGCGCACGGTGGCGAAGTATCGCGACGTGATGCGCATCCCCTCCTCGGTGCAGCGCCGCCGCGAAAAGGCATTCGCGCCGTGACCGCTGGCGAGCCTCGGCTTGACCACTCCGGCCCGCGTTCCCACCTTTGGCTGCCGGGGGTAGAACCCCGGCAGCCAAAGGTGGGCCTGGCGATGCATCTGACCGTCACCGGCAAGCAGGTCGATGTCGGCGGCGCGCTGCGCGGCCATGTCGAGACGAGCCTTGAGGCGATCCTCGGCAAATATTTCCGCACCGCCATCGAGGCGCATGTCGTCTTTGCCAAGGAGGCGCATCTCGACCGCGCCGACATCTCGATCCGGGTCGGCCGCGGCATCCTCGTCAACGCCGCGGCCTCCGCCGCAGGTTTTTATCCCGCCTTCGACGCGGCTGCCGAGCGCCTCGGCAAGCAGCTGCGGCGCTACAAGCGGCGGCTGCGCGACCACCATTCGACGGCTCGCGAGGAGGCGAGCGAGCTGGCCCGCGCCTACATCCTGGCGCCGCCCGAGGACGAACCGGAAGGCGGCGAGGAAGGCAATGCGCCCGCTGTCGTCGCCGAGATGAGCACCGAATTGCCGAATTTGACGGTCGGCGAGGCGGCGATGCGCATGGATCTGGCCGACGCGCCGGTGCTGCTGTTCCGCAACCGCTCGCATGGCGAGCTGAATTTGGTCTATCGCCGGGCCGATGGTAATATCGGGTGGATCGACCCCGCACTGGATCCCGCCGGCCGGCGGACCCGGCGATCGGCCTGATCCGGATGCGCGCGACTATGCCGCCGAACTGAGGCCCAACAGGGTTCAGCGGGTCGATCCATGGAGATCAGCGATCTGCTCGCGCTGCGCGGCGTCATCTCGCAGCTGCGCACGCCGAGCAAGAAGCAGGCGCTGGCCGAACTGGCGAAGCGGGCCGCTTCCGTCAGCGGCACCGAGGAGCGGGCGATCTACGACCTCGTGATGGAGCGCGAGCGGCTCGGTACTACCGGCATCGGCATGGGCATCGCCATCCCGCATGCGCGGGTTCCCGGTCTGGCGCGGCTCTATGGGGTCTTCGCCCGCCTGGAAAAGCCGATCGAGTTCGAAGCGATCGACGATCAGCCGGTCGATCTCATATTTCTGCTGCTCGCGCCGGAGGGGGCAGGCGCCGACCATCTGAAGGCGCTGGCGCTCGTCTCGCGGCTGCTGCGCGACCGCGCGGTGTGCGAAAAGCTGCGCGGCACCGACAAGCCGGATGCGCTCTACGCGCTGCTGACCGACCGCACCGCGACGCACGCGGCTTGATCGGCGTGCGCCGGTCGCCCGGTCAATGGAGGCTGAGCGCCTCGATGTCGTGCTGCATCAGCGTCGCCGCCGCCAGCTCGCGGCTCGGCAACAGCGCGATCTGCGTGCCGTCCGCGGCATGCACGGCATAGCCGACGACGTCGTTGACGACGACCTGCTTCACATAGGCGATCTGCTCGATGCCGAGGCGCGCGAATTCGCCCTGCGAGATCTCGGCGAGCCATTCGGTCCGGTTCATGGCGCGTTCTCCTCGCCGGCGTCGCGGCTCGTGATCTCGACGGTGCGCACGCGCGTCTCGAGCGCCGGGCGAACCAGGTCGATGTTGAGCAGCCCGTTGTCGAGCGAGGCGCCGCTGACCTCGATCCCCTCGGCGAGCACGAAGGAGCGCTGGAATTGCCGGGCGGCGATCCCGCGGTGCAGGTACACCCGCTCGCCGTCCTCGGTCTGCTTGCCGCGCACGACCAGCTGGTTGTCTTCGACGGTGATCGCGAGATCGGCCATCCTGAACCCGGCGACGGCGAGGGTGATGCGCAGCGAGTTCTCGCCGAGCTGCTCGATGTTGTAGGGCGGGTAGCCGTCGGTCGACACTTTGCTGACCCGATCGAGCGCCCGCTCGAAATGATCGAACCCCAGGAGCAGGGGAGAATTGAACAGCGACAGCCGGGACATGCTTTCTTCTCCTCGTCGTCGAGCGAGAGCGGTCCGGCCGGGCCCGCATGCGGCGCCCGACCGGCGATTTCACCCGATGATTTGGGACGGTGCGGACGCAGAATCAAGCGATGCGGCGAAAGCGGATGGGAGACCTCGGATGCCGATAGCGGGCTTCGCTCGATTATGGCGCCGGCGGCGGCCGGCCGGCGGCCGGGGCACGGATGTCAGCGCCGCCGATATCGCGCGATTCGCGACGCTGCACGGTGCCGTGCAGAAGGCATTGAGCGAGGGCGATCTCGCAGTGCTGAAGCGGCTGGCGACGCCCGCGATGACGGCCTATTTCGCCGGCGAACTCGCGCGCCTCGCGCGCGAGGGTCGGCGCAACGTCGTCGCCCGCCTCGAGCTGCTCGCAATCGAGCCCTGCGAAGCGCGCCGGGAGGGCGAGGCGCAATACGCGACGGCGCTTCTGCGCTGGCGGGCGATCGACTATGTGGTGCGGCCGGCAGCCGGGCCCGGTGCGCCCGAACTCGTCAGCGGCGATCCGCGCACGCCGGTCGAGATCGAGGAGATGTGGACGTTCGCGCGCCGCGGCGCGGGCGACTGGCTGCTGTCGGCGATCCACCAGGTATAGGGGGCGGGCGCTCACGGCCAGGCGGCCAGCGGCGGCAGCGACATCAGGATCGCCTCGACGTTGCCGCCGGTCTTCAGCCCGAAGATCGTGCCGCGGTCGTAGAGCAGGTTGAACTCGACGTAGCGACCGCGGCGGACCAGCTGATGCTCGCGCTGTCGCGCCGTCCACGGCCGCCGCATGCGCGCCCGCACGATCGCCGGAAAGACCTCGAGAAAGGCGAGCCCGACCGCCTGCACGAAGCCGAAGTCGCGTTCCCAGTCGCCGCCGTCGAGGTAATCGAAAAAGATGCCGCCTGCGCCGCGCGGCTCGCCGCGATGCTTCAGAAAGAAATATTCGTCGCACCACGCCTTGAAGCGCGCATGGCAGGCGGGGTCGTAGGATTCGCAGGCGGCGGCGAGCGCGGCGTGAAACTCCTCGGCCGCGGCTGGGTCGGGATAGATCGGCGTCAGATCGGCGCCGCCGCCGAACCACGCCTTGGTGGTGACGAGGTGCCGGGTGTTCATGTGCACCGCCGGCACCAGCGGCGAGCACATATGCGCGACGAGCGAGATGCCGCCGGCCCAGAAGCGCGGGTCCTGCGTCGCGCCCGGGATGTCGTTCCTGAATTCCGGGGTGAATTCGCCGTGCACCGTCGAAATGTTGACCCCGACCTTTTCGAAGACGCGCCCTTTCATGATCGCGATGGTGCCGCCGCCGCCGCCTGGGCGCTGCCATGGCCGTCGCTCGAAACGGGCGGGCCCGCCGCCCGCGGCGGCGGGATCCCTCGCGAACTCGTCCTCGATCGCCTCGAAGGCCGCGCAGATCCGGTCGCGCAGTTCGGCGAACCACGCCTCGGCCCGCGCGCAGCGTCCGGGATCGGGCGGAAATCCCTCTCTCATCCTTCGGCGAACCCTCCGGTCTGGCGCAGCGCCTCGGCGAGCGCGATGGCGCCCGCCAGTGCGACGTTGAGCGAGCGCGCGGGCGGGCGCAAGGGGATGACGAGGCGGGCCGCGGCGGCCCGGTGCACCGCATCCGGGACGCCGGCGGTCTCCCGGCCGAGCAGCAGCGTGTCGGCCGGCGCGAAGGCAAAACGACAGAGCGGCACGGTGCCCCGCGTCGTCAAGAGGACGAGCCGCGAAGCGGAGTCGCGGCCGGCGAGGAACGCCGCCCAGGAGGCGTGCCGGCGGATCGGCACTCGTGCGGCATAGTCAAGGGCAGCCCGCCGCAGCCGCTTGTCGTCGAACAGAAAGCCCATCGGCTCGATCAGGTCGACCGCGACGCCGAAGCAGGCGGCAAGCCGCAACAAGGCCCCGGCATTCTGCGGAATGTCCGGCTCGAATAGGGCGAGCCGCAACGAAATCGCGGCCTCGCCATCATGCGGGTTTTCATTCGGCGCCGATCGCATTATACCGGCTTCGTCCTTGGCTGTTCTGGTCGCGGTTTATGCGGCAGTCTGTCGCATAGTTCGGGAATTTCAACAGTATAGCTTGCGATCGGGGGCGGCGCCGGGGGTTGCCGGCGGGCGGCTGGGGGTTTTGCGTGTTCGGGTTGGTTCAATCGCGAGTTACTGTTGCGCCGAGCCGCTCGCGCGGCGGCGAGAGTTTCGGGATCGCTTAGGAGAGCATGATGGCCGACGCCCGACCGGGCCCCTCGAACGGGATCGTCCGCTGGATCGATTACCGGCTGCCTTTCGTCAAGTTCATCGAACACGAACTCTACGAATACCCGACGCCGCGCAACCTGAATTATTGGTGGAATTTCGGGTCTCTTGCCGGGATCATGCTCGTAATAATGATCCTTACCGGCATATTCCTGGCAATGCAATATACGCCGAACGCTGGCATGGCCTTCGATTCGGTCGAGCGCATCATGCGCGACGTGAATTACGGATGGCTCTTGCGCTACATCCATATGAACGGCGCGTCGATGTTTTTCATGCTGGTTTATATACACATCTTTCGCGGCCTTTATTACGGCTCATACAAGACGCCGCGCGAGCTGTTGTGGATGATCGGCGTCGTCATCCTGCTCCTGATGATGGCGACCGCCTTCATGGGCTACGTGCTGCCTTGGGGGCAGATGAGCTATTGGGCCGCCACCGTCATCACCAACCTGTTTTCCGCGATTCCCGTAGTCGGGCACGGCATCGTCACGTTTTTGTGGGGCGGTTTCGCCGTCGCCAACCCGACGCTCAACCGCTTCTATTCGCTGCACTATCTGTTGCCCTTCGTCATCGTTGCCGTGGTCGGGCTGCATCTGATCGCGCTGCACACGCACGGCTCGAACAATCCCCTCGGCATCGACGCCAAGGGTCCGCAGGATTCGATCCCGTTTCACCCGTACTACACGATCAAGGATATGTTCGGGTTGATCGTCTTTCTGATCTTTTTTGCCTTCATCGTATTTTACGCGCCGAATTTTCTGACCAATCCCGACAACTACATCCCAGCCGATCCGCTGAAGACGCCGCTCGACATCGTGCCCGAATGGTATTTTCTGCCGTTCTACGCGATCCTCAGATCGGTGCCGAGCAAGCTGTTCGGCGTCATCTTGCTGTTCTCCTCGATCGGCATCCTGTTCGTGCTGCCGTGGCTCGACACCTCGGCCGTGCGCAGCGCCCGCTTCCGGCCGATCTACAAATGGGTGTTCTGGCTGCTGGCGATCGATGTCGTCATTCTCGGCTGGGTCGGCGACCACCCGCCGGAGGGGATGTTCGTACTGATCGGCCGGCTCGCGACGCTCTATTATTTCGTCCACTTCCTGATCCTCTTCCCGCTGATCGGCAAGCTCGAGCGGCCGCGGCCGCTGCCCGCCAGCATCGGCGCGGCGGTGCTCGGCGAGGCGCGCCTGCGGGCCGCCGGCACGCCGGTCGAGACACGGTGACGCGAATGTTGAAAGTAGCTGCCGCCGCCGTCATCGCCTGCGGGCTGGCGTTCGCGCCGGGTCTGGCACGGGCCGAGGACCAGCCGCCGTTGCCGAAGCAGGAATGGCCGTTCCGCGGCATCTTCGGCACCTACGACGAGGCGGCGCTGCAGCGCGGCTTCCAGGTCTACAAGCAGGTCTGCTCGGCCTGCCACAACCTCGACCATCTGCGCTACAGCGACCTCGCTGGCATCGGCTACGACGCCGACCAGATCAAGGCGATCGCCGCGCAGTCGCAGGTCACCGACGGGCCCGACAAAGAGGGCAAGATGTTCAAGCGCCCGGCTCGCCCATCCGACAATTGGGTCGGGCCATTCCCCAACGAGGAAGCGGCGGCCGCAACCTTCGGCGGGACGGCGCCGCCCGATCTGTCGATGATCGTCAAGCAGCGCGAGGGCGGCCCCGACTACGTCTACGGCATCCTCACTGGCTTCACCGACGCGCCGAAGGACGTAACGGTCCCGCCGGGGCGCTATTACAACAAGTATTTCCTCGGCCACATCATCGCGATGCCGCCGCCGTTGCAGCCGAACGCCGTCAAATACGCCGACGGCACATCGGCGACGGTGCCGCAAATGGCGCACGACGTCGCCAGTTTCCTCGCCTGGGCCTCGCACCCCAATCTCGACGAGCGCCACCGCACCGGCTTCAAGGTGATCTTGTTCCTCGTCATCGCGGCCGGCGTCTTCTACGCCGCCAAGCGCAAGATCTGGTCGCGCATCCACTGAGCGGAAGATGAGCCCTTCCGTCATCGGCATCATCGGCGGCAGCGGGCTCTACCAGATTGACGGGCTCGCCGACGTCGAGTGGCGGTCGGTTGAAAGCCCCTTCGGGCGGCCCTCGGACGACATCTGCTTCGGCACGCTCGGCGGCGCGCGCATCGCCTTCCTGCCGCGGCACGGCCGCGGCCACGAAATCCCGCCGTCGGAAATCCCGTTCCGCGCCAATATCGACGCGCTGAAGCGCTGCGGCGTTGCCGATATCGTCTCGCTGTCGGCGGTCGGCAGCCTGCGCGAGGATTTGGCGCCCGGCGATTTCGTCGTCATCGACCAGTTCGTCGACCAGACCTTCGCGCGGGCGAAGAGCTTTTTCGGCACCGGCTGCGTCGCGCACGTCTCGATGGCGCGCCCGGTATGCGCCCGGCTCGGCGCGGCGCTGGCGCAGGCGGGCGGCCCAAGCATGAAGCGCGGCGGCACCTATCTCGTCATGGAGGGGCCGCAATTCTCCAGCCGCGCCGAGAGCGAACTCTACCGCCGCATGGGCTATGACGTGATCGGCATGACCAACATGCCGGAAGCCAAGCTCGCCCGCGAGGCGGAGATCTGCTACGCAACGGTGGCGATGGTCACCGACTACGATTGCTGGCACGAGGTGCACGGCGCGGTAACGGTCGGCGAGATCGTCGCGGTGCTGCGGGCCAATGCGGAAAAGGCGAAGGCGGTCGTCAAGGCGGTCGTGCCGCTCGTCGCGGCGCATCGGGGGCCTTGCCCGGAAGGCTGCCGGCACGCCCTCGAGAATGCACTGATCACCGCGCCCGAGCGGCGCGATCCGGCGTTCGTCGCCCGCCTCGACGCGGTCGCCGGGCGGGTATTGCGACGCCGTGATTGACCGCTGTTCTTCCCCCGCGCTTCGGGAGTAGCCTCCACGGCGCGACACTGAAGGAGGCGGGATGCGCGTTGCGGGACGGCCGATGCGCACGATCTGGCTCGCTCCGGACGAGCGCGCGGTCGAGATCATCGACCAAACGCGGCTGCCGCACGAACTCCTGATCCGCCGTCTCGAAACCTTGGACGAGGTGGCGGAGGCGATCCGCACGATGCAGGTTCGCGGCGCGCCGCTGATCGGCGCGACCGCCGCCTACGGCATGGCATTGGCGGCGCAGCGCGACGCCTCGGATGCGACGCTCGCCGCCGCCGCCGAACAACTCGCCGCGACGCGGCCTACCGCGGTCAACCTGCGCTGGGCGCTCGAAGAGATGCAGCGCGCGCTGCTCGCCGTCGGCCGGCAGAGCCGGCCGCGGCTCGCGCTCGAGGAGGCGCAGCGCATCGCCGACGCCGATGTCGCGATGAACAAGGCGATCGGCGAGCATGGCGCGCCGCTGATTGAGGCGGCGTGGCGGCGCAAGGGCGAGCGCGTCAATCTGCTCACGCACTGTAACGCCGGCTGGCTCGCCACCGTCGATTGGGGCACGGCGCTGGCGCCGATCTACCGCGCCCATGACGACGGCGTGCCGCTGCATGTCTGGGTCGATGAAACCCGCCCGCGCAACCAGGGTGCCGGCCTGACGGCCTGGGAGCTCGGCCAGCACGGCGTCGCCCACACTGTCGTCGTCGACAATGCGGCCGGCCATCTGATGCGGCAGGGCCTCGTCGATCTGGTGATCGTCGGCACCGACCGCACGACCGCCTCGGGCGACGTCGCGAACAAAATCGGCACCTATCTGAAGGCGCTCGCCGCGCGCGACAACGGCATCCCCTTCTATGTCGCCGCGCCGTCGCCCTCGATCGATTGGCGCATCGAGGACGGCGCCGAGATCCCGATCGAAATGCGCGAGGCGCGCGAGGTGACGCATGTCGAGGGCTGGACCGAGGAGGGCAGGCGGGTCGCGGTGCGGCTCACGCCCGAATCGAGCGCGGCGGCCAATTACGCCTTCGACGTGACGCCGGCGCGGCTCGTCGGTGGCCTCGTCACCGAACGCGGCATCGCCGCGGCCTCGGCCGAGGGGCTGTTGGCGCTGTTCCCGGAGCGCCGCGGGCGCTAGTGTGGCACGATCCGTGCGTGACAAATGCGATAGAGCTTCGCCAGGGAGACAATTATGAGCATCGATCGCCGGTATACGCGCCGCCGCCTGCTCGGCGCGGCGGCTGCGGCGGGCGGCGGCATCGCCGCCGGATTGGCGGCTCCGCGCCTCGTCTTTGCGCAGACGAAGAAGCAGATCAAATTCACCCTGCCGTGGGTCCCCGAAGGCAGCGACCTCTTCGCCTTCACCGCCAAGGGCATGGGCTTTTGGGACAAGCACGGGCTCGACGTCTCGGTGGCGCGCGGCATGGGGTCGGTGGCGGCGGCGGAAGCGACCGGCACCGGCCGCTTCGATTTCGGTATGGCCGCGGCGCCCGCCGCCATCCTGCAGAACGTCAAGGGTTTGCCGGTGACGGCGCTCGCCTGCTGCCAATATGACGGCACGATGGGGATCGGCGTCCTCGACGACGGGCCGATCAAGACGCCGAAGGACCTCGTCGGCCACAAGCTCGCCTCGACCGTGACCTCGGGCGACTACCCGCTGTTGCCGGCCTATGCCGCAAAGGCCGGTTTCGACCTCGCCAAGGTGACGCGCATCCAGACCGACCCCAACGTGCGCAACCGCCTCTTGCCCGAGCGCAAGGTCGATGCGATCTCGGGCTTCGCCGTCAGCATCATGCCGATCTATGCCGCGACCGGCGTCAAGGCGCATTTCATGCTCTACAGCGCCGTCGGCCTCGTCAATTACGGGTATGTGCTGCTGACGCAGCCGCACCGGCTCGCCGCCGAGCCGCAATTGTGCGCCGCCTTCGCCGACGGATTGCTGCAAGGCCTGAAGGCGACGATGCTCGGCCCCGTCGAGGCGATGAAGCTGTTCTTCAAGCAGGTCCCGGAAATGGCGCTGGCGGCGCAGGCGCGCGAGCAGATCCGCGTCGGCACCGGCATCATGGTCTATGTCGCGGCCAACCCGGTCATCAAGACGAAGGGGCTGGGCTGGATCGAGCCGAAGGCGTACCAGGCGCAGGCCGACATGGTCATGCAGTACCTCGCGAAGCCCGGCGACAAGCGGCCGACGATGGCTTCGCTGATGACCAACCGCTTCGCCGGCAGCGTCAAGATCTCGCCGGCCGAGTTCGCCCATACGCTGAAGAATGCGCAGGAATTCCGCGCTTACGTGACCTGATGAGTGTTGGCGCGCCGCTTGCGGAAAGGCCGCCGTTGGAAGAACGGTCGATGTCGGCTGGCGCGGCGGCGCGCTGCATCGAGGCGAGCGGCGTCAGCAAGATCTACCGCCGCGGCACGGCGGCCGCGGTGGAGGCGGTGAGCAGCGTCAGCTTCGCGGTGCCGCACGGGCAGTTCGTTGCGATCCTGGGGCCCAGTGGCTGCGGCAAGAGCACGCTGTTGATGATGGTCGGCGGGCTCGAGCCGGTATCGGCCGGCAGTATCCTCGTCGACGGCGCGCCGATGACGGGCCCCCGCACCTCGATCGGCATCATGTTCCAGGACCCGACGCTGTTGCCGTGGAAGAGTGCGCTCGACAACGTTCTCTTCCCGATCCGCGTGCTGAAGCGGCCGATCGCGGAATACCGCGAGACTGCCCGCCGGTTGCTCGAGCGCGTTGGCCTCGAGGGGTTCGAACACAAGCGGCCGCACGAATTGTCGGGCGGCATGCGCCAGCGGGTCGCGATCTGCCGCACGCTCGTCTACGAGCCCGACCTCATGCTGATGGACGAGCCGTTCAGCGCCTTGGACGCGATCAGCCGCGACGAGATGAACGAATTGCTGCTCGATCTGTGGCAGCAATACCGGAAGACCGCCCTCTTCGTGACGCACAGCATCCGCGAGGCGGTATTGCTCGCGGACCGCGTGCTGGTGATGACGAAGCGGCCGGCGACGATCGTCGAGGATCTTGCCATCCCCTTCGCCCGGCCGCGCGCGATCTCGATCGGCGAGAGCCGCGAATTCAACGAGATCTGCGCGCATCTGCGAGAGCGCATCGAAGAAGGCCACGACCGGCCGCGCTCGCGCCGGGCCGGCACGGAGCCGCTGTCGTGAGCGTCGACAGCGCGGCGGCATCCGCGGTCGCCGCGCCGGCAGGCGCCGGCGCGCTCGGTCCGCGCCTGCGCGGCTCGCGGCCGGTGCTGCTGCCGCTCGCGGCCGCCGCGGCGATGCTGCTTGGATGGCAGGTCGCCGATATTCTCTTGCACGTGCCCTCGCTCGTCCTGCCGACGCCGGTCGAGATCGGCGGGGAGCTGTGGCGGGCGCTGCCGACGCTTCTTGCCCAGGCGCTGCCGACCACCCGCGACACGCTGATGGCGTTCGCGGCGGCGAGCGTGCTCGGGGTCGGGCTCGCCGTTGTCATTACCTATTCGCCGCTGTTGCGCGACATGCTGTACCCCAACCTCGTCTTCTTCCAGCTGGTGCCGAAGGTTGCGCTGGCGCCGCTCTTCGTCATCTGGCTCGGCATCGGCAGTCCCTCGCGCGTCGTCTTCGCCGGCTTCGTCAGCTTTTTCCCGGTCGTCATCTCCGCGGCCGTCGGCCTTGAAGGCACCGACCCGGCGGCGTTGCGGCTGTGCCGTTCGCTGACCGCCTCGGAATGGCGGTCCTTCGTGCTGGTGCGCTTTCCGTTCGCTCTGCCGGCAATCTTCAGTGGCATGAAGGTGGCGATGACGATGGCGGTCATCGGTGTCATCATCGGCGAGTTCATCTCCTCGCAGGCGGGGCTCGGCTTTTACATCCTGAACGCCGGTTCGCGGCTCGACACGCCCGATGTGTTCGCCGCGCTCGTCGTCCTGTGCGCGCTCGGGGTGGCGCTCTACGGCGCGGTCGCGCTCGCCGAGCGCGGCGTGCGCCGCGTCTACGGCCGGCACTGAGGCGACATGGCCGTCCTCGAGGAAATCGGCCAAACCGGCGAAGCGGCGTCGCCCGCCCGCTTCGCGCGCGGCGTGCTGCTGCCGCTCGGCTTTGCGGTGCTGGTGATCCTCACTTGGCAGATCCTCTGCGAGTGGCTGCGGGTGCCGCCGATCCTGCTGCCGCCGCCATCGGCCGTGTGGGCGGTGCTGCGGGACAATTACGGCATTCTGCTGCAGCAGGCGCTGCCGACCGCGACCGAGACCATCGTCAGCTTTGCTGTCGCGAGCCTTCTCGGGGTCGCGCTCGCCGTGGCATTGACCTTCTCCGCCTGGATCCGCGAGGCGTTCTACCCGAACCTCGTCATGTTCCAGCTGATCCCGAAGATCGCGCTGGCGCCGCTCTTCATCGTCTGGCTCGGGGTCGGCGAGAAGACCGCGACGGTCGTCGCCGTCTTCATCGCGTTCTTTCCGGTCGTGGTGTCGAGCGCGACCGGGCTCGTCAGCGCCAAGCCCGAGGTCCTGCAGCTGTGCCGCTCGCTCGCCGCCAGCGAATGGCAAGTCTTCCACATGGTGCGGTTTCCCTATGCGATGCCCTTCATCTTCGCCGGCATGAAGGTTGGCGTGACGATGGCGATGATCGGGGTCGTCGTCGGCGAGTTCATCACCGTGCAGAAGGGGCTCGGCTACATCATCCTGTTCGCCGCCGGGGCGGGCGAGACTGCGACCGTGCTGGCCGCGATCGTGCTCTTGTGCGGCATCGGCCTCGCGCTCTACGGGGCGGTCGAACTCGCCGAGCGGGTGGTGCGCCATCGGTACGGCGGCGCGATGCCGGTCGGCGGCGTGATTTGATGCGAGTTGTCGGTTTGCCCGCGGCCGCAGTATCGTCGGTTGCGAAAGGAGAGGGGCGATGGAGACGAAAACCGCCGTTGCGCTGAAGGACCGGCTCGCCGGCTGCGTCGCACGCTTTGCCGACCGGCGCGAGGATTGGACAGTATTCGGCTTCGAGACCGCCCGCGATCCGCATTTTGCGCGCGCGCAGCGCCGCTATCTCGGCGCCAGCGGCTCGACGGATCCCAAAGATCTGCGCGGCTCGATCCCGGCGACCGCGTTCACGATGTCGATCCAGACGATGCCGCCCGGCAACCGCATCCCGGTGCATTGCCACGAAACGCAGGAGGTGTTCTTCATCCTCGACGGGGAATGCCTGGTGCGCTGCTGGGACGGCGAGGAGAGCACCGACATCAAGCTCGGGCGCTGGGACCTCGTCGCCTTGCCGCCCTTTCTGCAGCACGAAGTCTTCAACACGGGCGAGGGCGATTGCCAATTGCAGACGCTGCTCGCAAAGCCGCAGCCGTTGCGTCCGCAATACGCCGACCCAGAGCTCTTGAAGCTGCAGTCGGCGACGGGTTGAAGAAAACGAGTTCGGTCACCCGCTGCGGGTCCCTCCCTCTCCCCGCGAGCGGGGAGAGGGAGGGGTGAGGGGTCGCCGCCGACAGAACGGTCGCCCGGGAGCATTGTAGCGTGAGAACGAAAATCCAATGCGGCTGGCTCGTCGGCCATGCGGCAGGCAGCCACAATTTGTGGCGCGATGCCGAACTCGTCTATGAGGGAAGCGAGATCCTCTTCATAGGCGAGCGCTTCGCGGGCGAATCCGACCGCGTCATCGACGCGCGCGGCAAGCTCGTCGCGCCCGGCTTCATCGACACGCACGTCCATTCCGGACACCGCGCCTCGCACCGGCTCATCACTGATGTCGGCCGGCCCGACTATTTCGGCCAGCCGTTTTTCGAGATCAGCGTGCCGAAGGCGGGAACCCGGGTCGGCGGCGACTCGCGCTATGCGCGCCCCGACGACCGGGCGGCGAGCGAGGACCTCGCCCTCAACGCCCGCTTCACGGTCGCCGAACTCCTGCGCAACGGCGTCACCACTTTTGTCGAGTTCGGCAGCCAGCTGAAGGTGCAGGAGGCGCTCGACAAGGAAGTCGGCGAACTCGGCATCCGGGCCTATCTCGGTCCCGGCTTCGACAGCGGCCGCTGGGTCGGCGGGCCGGATGGCCGGCTCACTCGCGTCATCGATGAAGCCGCGGGCGAGCGCGAATTCGCATTGGCGCTCGACTTCATCGAACGGCGCGCCGGCGCCCATGGCGATCGTCTGCGCGGCATTCTGGTGCCGCGCGAAGTCGAGACCTGCACGCTCGATCTGCTGCGCGCGGCGGCGCGCGAAGCCGCGGCGCGGCACCTGCCGGTAGCGATTCACGCTGCCTACAACATCCACGAGTTCTTCGACATCATCCGCGAATACCAGATGACGTCGATCGAGCTGCTTGAAAAAGTTGGGCTGATGTCGCCGACGCTCAACATCGGCCACGGCAATTTCGTCGCCGAGAACCCGCTGATGAACTATTCCGGCGGCCGCGACCTCGAAATCATGGGCGCGCACCGCTGCGCCGTCTCGCACTGCCCGGTCAACGTTGCGCGGCGCGCCCGCTTCCTCGATTCCTGGGAGCGCTACCGCAAGGCCGGCGTCAACATTGCGCTCGGCACCGACACCTATCCGCGCGACATGATCATGCAGATGCGGATCGCCTCGTATGTCGGCAAGATCGCCAGCCGCAACCTGAAGACCGCGACGGCCGGCGAGGTGTTCGAGGCGGCGACTTCGGGCGGCGCGCGTTCGCTCGGGCGCGAGGATCTGGGCCGCCTCGCGCCGGGCGCCAAGGCGGATATCGTCATCGTCGATCTCTCCGGGCGCGACACGCTGCGCCTGGGTCCCGTGCGCGATCCGATCAAGAGCCTCGTCGAGTGCGGCATCGGCGACGATATCGACACGGTCATCGTCGATGGCGTCGTGCGGGTCGAGGGCGGCCGCATCCCGGGCGTCGATTTCGCCGCGCTGCGGCAGGCGGCGCAGGCGGCGGGCGACAGGATCTGGGCCGGCTGGGCCGATTGGGATGCGCTCGGGCGCACCGCCGACGAGATGAGCCCCTTCGCCTTCCCGCGTGCGAACTGAAGAGCGGGCGGTCATGGCCGACGGCATAGCCGGCATCGATCACGTGATCATCGGCGTGCGCGACCTCGAAGCCGCGCGCGGGAACTGGGTGCGCCTCGGCTTCACGCCGACGCCGCGCGGCCGCCACATCGGCCAGGGCACCGGCAATTACTGCATTATGTTCGGTCCCAACTATCTGGAGCTTCTCGGCGTCGTCGATCCGGCCGAGGGAGCGCACCGGCTCGCAGGCCTTCTCGCGCAGAGGGAGGGGCCGATGGGGCTCGCCTTCGCACCTGCCGGGTCGCCCGAGGCGGTGCGCGAAGCGCTGTTGCGCCGCGGCTGCCATCCATCCGAGCCGCGGCCGCTCGGCCGCCGGATCGAGCTTCCCGAAGGCGACAGCGTGCCGCGATTCAGCCTGCTCGCACTGCCGCCCGAGGAGACGCCGGGCCTCGACAGCTTCGTCTGTTGCCACCTGACGCCGGAGCTGATGCGGCGCGCGGAATGGCTCGCGCACGCGAACGGTGTCCTCGCCTTGAACGCGATCCATGTGCTGGTCGCCGAGACGGGCTCGCTTTTGCCCGCCTATGACCGCCTCCTCGGGATGCCGCAGGTGACTACGACCGACGCCGTCGCCGCGGTGCATGTCGGCGGCCAGCGTATCGTCTTCAGCACGGCGGACGATTTTCTGACGATGCACCCGGGGCTCGACCTGCCGGCCGATTTGCCGCTGCCGGCGATCGTCTCGCTCGAACTCGCGGTCGGCCGCCTGCGGCAGACGGCCGATCATCTCGCGAGAAGCGGGGTCGCCTTTCACGAGAGGCCGGACAAGAGCCTCGCCATCGGGCCGGGCGAGGCGAATGGCGCGATCCTGATCTTTTCCGAAGGCTAAGCGGCGCGGCTACGGAGCGCGCAGAAAGACGAGGCGCGCCGCCCCGTAGACGCGCTCTTCGATGAGGCTGAAACCGGTCGGCGCGGCGAAGGCTTCGCGGGCGGCGAGCTCGACGACGACGAGCGCGCCGCCACCCAGCCAGCCCGCCTCGGCGAGGGCAGCGAGCGCCGGAGCCGCGAGCCCGCTCTGGTAGGGCGGGTCGAGAAAGGCGAGCGCGCAGGGCTCGGCGGTGCGCGGCGGCTGCGTCACGTCGATCGCGAGGATGCGCGCACGGTCGGTTTCGCCGAGCGAGGCGATGTTGCGCCGCAAGGCGTCGAGCGCCGCCCGGTCGCGCTCGACGAAGATCGCCGCGCTGGCGCCGCGCGACAAGGCTTCGAGCCCGATCGCGCCCGTCCCGGCGAAGCCGTCGAGCACGCGCGCCCCCGCGAAAGGCGGGCCGGCGGCGGCATATTTTCCGTGCGAGAGAATGTTGAAGAGCGCTTCGCGCGCGCGGTCGCTGGTCGGCCGCACCGCCTCGCCCGGCGGCGCCAGAATGCGCCGGCCGCGATGCCTACCGCCGACGATGCGCATCGCGCTTGGGGCTGCGCGCGAGCCCGAGCTGTTCGGCCAGCACCTTGCCCGCCACCTCCTCGACCGCGCCGCGCGGCAGGTGGCCGAGCTGGAAGGGTCCGTAGGAGAGGCGGATGAGGCGCGTCACGCTCAGCCCCAGATGCTCGAGCACCTTGCGGATCTCGCGGTTCTTGCCCTCCGCCAGCGCCACGGCGAGCCAGGCGTTGCTGCCCTGCACCCGTTCGAGCCGAGCCCGGATCGGGCCATAGGCGACCCCCGCGATCTTGAGGCCGCTTTCGAGCGCGGCGAGGCGTTCTTCCTCGACGGCGCCGTGCACGCGGGCGCGGTAGCGCCGCACCCAGCCGGTCGCCGGCAATTCCAGCCGGCGGGCGAGGTCGCCGTCGTTGGTCAACAGCAGCAACCCTTCCGAATTGAGGTCGAGCCGGCCGATCGAAACGACGCGCGGCAATCCCGGCGGCAGCGCCGCGAAGACGGTGCGGCGCCCGGCTTCGTCGCGATGCGTCGTCACCAGCCCTTTCGGCTTGTGGTAGCGGAACAGGCGGGTTCGCTCGGGCACCGGCAGGGGCTTGCCGTCGACGCGCACCTCGTTGGCCGCGCCGACCGTCACCGCCGGACTCGTCAGCACCGCCCCGTCGACTGCGACCCGGCCCTCGGCGATCCAGCGCTCCGCCTCGCGCCGCGAGCACAAACCGGCGCGCGCCAGCACCTTGGCGATGCGCTCGGGTTTCTCGCCCGAAGCGGCCGCGCTCTCGGCCGCGCGCTTCACCCGCGCGCGGCTTCGAGGAGAGCGCGGAAGATCCTCCGGTCGGCTTCGCTGATCTCGAATTCCGGGTGCCACTGGATGCCGAGGCAGAAATGCCGGCGCGGGTCCTCGATGCCTTCGACGACGCCGTCCGGGGCGCGCGCATCGACGACGACCCCCGGGCCCGGCGTCTTGACCGCCTGGTGATGGGCGCTGTTGACGGGCAGGCGCAACTCGCCGGTGATGCGGTGCAGAAACGTGCCGGCGACGATCTCGACCGTATGCCCCGGCTCGTCGCGCGGGTTCGGCTGGCGATGCGCCAGCGCATTCGGCACGTCGTCGGGGATGTGCTGGTGGAGCGTGCCGCCCAGCGCGACGTTCAAGAGCTGCTGGCCGCCGCAAATGCCGAGCACCGGCATCTCGCGGGCGAGCGCGCCCGTCGTTGCTGCCAGTTCGAAGGCGGTGCGGCGGTCCTTCGTCTTGACACTCGGGTGCCGGTTGGCCTCGCCGAACAACGCCGGATCGACGTCGAAGCCGCCGCCGGTGACGACGAGCGCATCGATGCGGTCGAGATAGGCATCCGCCATGTCCGGCTCGTGCGGCAGCAAGATCGGCAGCCCGCCGGCATTCCGCACCGCGCGCACGTAGTTCTCGCGGATCGCGTACCATGGAAAATTCGAATAGCCGCCCGGCGGCTCGTGATCGAGAGTGAGGCCGATGACCGGCTGTGCCATGCTTTGCATCCCACCGAACCGGCGAGGGCGATGAGCGAATTCTACGAAGTGGCGCTGCCGATCCGCACCTACGACATAGACTTTGCCGGCATCGTCGGCAACATCGTGTTTGTCCGCTGGCTCGAGGATCTGCGCCTCGGCCTGATGGAGGAGAGCTACCCGCTCGCCCGGGCGGTCGCCGACGGGGTCGCCCCGGTCCTGATCGAGACGCGCATCCGTTATCATCGTCCGGTGGTGATCGGCGACCGGCTCTTGGGACGCATCCGCGTCAAGGAACTGGGCCGCGTGCGCTGGCGGCTCGCCGCGCAATTCACGGTCGGGGCCGTGCTGCATGCCGAAGCCGATCAGGAAGGCGTCTTCATGCGGCTCGCGACGCGGCGGCCGATCGCAATTCCCGAGCCGATCCGGCGGGCGCACGGCGGGTGAGAAGGATCCCCGAGGCGATGACGGCGGCGCTTGCCGAAGCCGAAAAGGCGGCGGCGGCGGGCGAGGTGCCGGTCGGCGCGGTTCTGGTGGACGGCGCCGGCCGCCTCGTCGCCGCCGCACACAACCGGGTCGAAACCGGCCGCGATCCCACGGCGCATGCCGAGATGCTCGCGCTGCGGCAAGCCGCGGCCCGGCTCGGGACCGCGTTTCTCGCCGGTTGCGACCTCTACGTGACCCTCGAGCCCTGTCCGATGTGCGCGGCGGCGATCGGCTTTGCCCGGCTGCGCCGGCTCTATTTCGGCGCCTATGACGCGAAAGGCGGCGGCGTCGAGCACGGACCGCGCATCTTTGACCAGCCGACCTGCCATCACCGGCCCGAAATCTACGGTGGCATCGGCGAGACGCCCGCCGCCCGGCTGCTGCGCCAATTCTTTGCCGCCCGCCGCTGATCAGCGCAGGTAGAGGGCCGCGGCGGCAAAGCCGAGGCAGCCGAGAAGGACCAGCATCGCGGCCGCGCGCCGGGCGGGTTTGAGGCCGCCGAAGCCGAGCGCGTAGCCTGCTTTCGCAAGGTTGTTGGCGGATGCCGCGACGAGGATCGCGGCGGCGACCGCCGGCACCGGCATGCCGGCCGCGCCGCCTTGCGCCAGGGTCAGCACGAACGGGTCGATATCGGTGAGGCCCACCAGTCCCGCCAATGAAAAGATCCCGGCCTGCCCGAAGATCGACTGCACCCAGGCGGTCAGCAGCGATATCCCGAGAAAGAGCGCGGCGAAGACGAGCGCGGTCGTCAGCTGCAAGGGGTTGGCGACTGGGACGCTCAGCGCTTCGACGGCGGGCTCGCGGCTCGTCTTGCGCCACTCCCACCATGCGAGCGCTGCGCCGGCGGCAAAGAGGCCGAGCACCGCGGGCAGCAGCGCCGCGGCGACGCGCAGGTTGAAGACCGCGACCACGACGGCGAGGCGGGGATACATGATCGCCGTGGCGGCGACGATGCCCGCCGCGATCGCCGGGCGCTCGGCGCCGGCCTCGTTCTGCCGCTTGGCGAGCACGACGGTCGTGGCCGTCGAGGAATAGGCGCCGCCGATCAGCGCCGGCAATAGCGCGCCTTCGCGCGACGGCCGATAGCGCTCGACGAGATAGCTGGCATAGGACAGCGAGGAGATCGCCACTACCGCGAACCAGACGCGGTAGGGCGTCACCGGCGCCGCCGCGATGATCGGCGTATCGGGCAAAAGCGGCAGGACGATGCCGACGAGGATGAGGAATTTGCCGGCGGTCAACAGCTCGTCCTGCGGAACAATGCGCGCCAGGCCGTGGATCCGCTCCCGCGTGCCGATCAGCAGCACCGCGGCGACGGTCGAGCCGACCGCCACCCAGGGAGGTTCGCTCAAGGCGACCGGCCCCAGCGCAAAGACGAGCAGGTTGGCGGCCGGGACGATCAACGACAGCGCACCCTCGCCGGAGGGCTGCGCGTTGCCGCGCAGCATTCCATAGAGCCAGAGCGCAAGCGCGAGAACCCCCGCGACGAACGCCAGGGCGGGATTAGGCTCGACGAGGTAGAGCAACGCCCCGGCGAGGGCAAGTAGCGGAAACGTGCGCACCCCGCCTGGCACCTGCCGTTCCTCGCGCTTGTAGGTTTCCTCGAAGGCGAGGCCGAAAAAGAACGCGAGCGCGAGCAGCAGAAAGAGGCGTTCGGCGAGCTCGATCGGCGGCATAGGGTCCTCTACACCAAACGCGCGGCCGCGGCGATCCGGATCCTCGCCGGGCGAGGCGCCCGTGATGACGCGGCTTGGAAACGCATAGGTTAAGGCATCGGCAAGGCCCGCAAAGTTCCCGCGGACCGGCAAAGTCAGCTACTGCGGATTAATTGAAACAGTTTTAATTTTAAGTAATTTTCGATAATTCTCAAATGGTCTCGCGAGCGTCTGCGCCAGACTGTTCAGCCTGGCTTCGAGGCGGGTGGCGCGCTTTCTTTCGGCAATCGCAAACAAGCAAGAAGTCCCCGGTGTGGTTTGCCGATTTATTCAGTAGTTGTGAGATCTCGTTAACGCTTCTTTAACGAATAACGCGCATCGTTGCAGGTGAGGCACGATAGCAGAGCAGAGGCAACTCCAATGTTGCTTTTCGCCGCCGCCGTTAGCGTCATGACATTGACGCTCTTTCGCCCTTCCTCCGGAATGAGGATCGTGCTTTTCACCATCCTCATGGGCTTCGCCGCGTTGATGGCGATGGATATGTCGCTGAAGGAAGTGGTCACCGACCTCGTCGGGTCGAATTGACGACGTTCGGGCGAGGCTGCTCCGGCTAGACGGCGGCCCCGGCGCGCAAGCGGCAGTCTGCCGCAGGCCGGGGCCCATTCGCGATAGCTATGATCCGCGCCACCGCTTGACAGAGATCGAGCGCTCCCAGCATATGGCGCCCGCCATCTGCCATGGCGCACGCGAATCGAGAATAGGGAGGAAGGTATGTTCGGCCGACATATTGCGGCGCTGGCCTGCGCCGCGGTTGCGATTGCTCCGCTCGCGGCAGCCGCGAAAGAGCCGATCAAGATCGGGTTTCCGATCCCGCTTTCGGGTCCCACCGCGACTTACGGCGTGCCGATATTGCAAGGCGCCCAGCTCGCCGTTCAGCAAATCAACGCCAAGGGCGGCGTCCTCGGCCGCCAACTCGAGATCCTGCCGCGCGACAGCAAGGCGAACGCCGATGAAGCGGTGCGCCTTGCGCGCGAGCTGATCATCAAGAACAACGTCGAATTCCTCGCTGGCACGTTGACCTCGGCCGAGGCGCCGGCGGTGTCGACGGTCGCCAAGGAGAACAAGATCGTCTTCGTCGCCCCGACCGCGAAGCTGACCGAACTCACCGAGGCGTCGAACCTTCACCCCTACATCTTCCGCACGTCCTCCAACACTGCGATCGAAGGCAAGGCGGGCGCCTCGATCGTGGCGCGGTGGAAGGGCGTGAAGCGGATCGCCACGATCGGCCCCGACTACGCCTATGGCCGCGATGCGATCGCCGCCTTCATTGCCAACATCAAGAAGCTGCGCCCCGACGTGACGATCGTCGACCAGGAATGGCCGAAACTGGGGCAGAACAATTTCACGCCGTTCATCACGGCGCAGATGGGCAAGAAGCCGGATGCCATCTATTGCGCGCTCTTCGCCGGCGACTTCATCAACTTCGTCAAGCAGGCGGTGCCGCTCGGCTATTTCACGGCGATCAAGAACCGTCTCGCCGACGGCGCGGAGGTCGGCACGGTCGACGAGGCCGGAGCGCTCGGTGGCGCCTATCCCTATGGGATCTGGTCCGACGCCTACGACCCGGTGATCTGGAACGGCAAGGAGCCGGCGGCGCACAAGGCCTACGAGACGGCGCTGCGGGCCTTCATGAAGTCGAAATACGGCTCGGGCTGGGCCATCGTCGGCTACCAGTCGATCGAGGCGCTCGCTGCCGGGATCAAGAAGGCCGGCAGCACCGACTCGGCCAAGGTCGCCCAGGCCATGCTCGGCCTCTCGATCGACACGCCGGTCGGCAAGCGCACCTACAACGCCAAGACGCACGAGACCGATGCCCCTGAATATTGGGGCCAGATGGTCAAAGCGGCGAAGTATCCCTTTGCCGTCATGAAGGGCCCGGAGCTGTTGCCGCCGCCGGCGACCAACTGAGCGGGTAGGAGGACGGACGAGGCTTAACGGTTACGGGGCGCGGCTGCGGTGATCGAAAATTTGACGGGATCCGAGCCGCTGCTCCCGGCCGTTCGTCATACCGGCGGAGGGCGGTATCGATGCCCGAAGTGGGTCCTGGCTTTCGCCGGGATGACACGGCGGTAAGGCATTTCGAGTTTCAGCGTTGGAATATTAGCGGTGTCGGCCTCGTCCGTTCTGCAACAGGTGATGAGCGGCCTGACGACGGCGATGTTCTTGTTTCTGATCGCCTCGGGCCTGTCGCTCGTCTTCGGGGTCATGCGCGTCATCAACTTCGCGCACGGCTCGTTCTACATGCTCGGCGCCTACCTCGCCTGGCAGGGCGTGCAGTGGTTCCAGCCCTCGGGCGCGGCGTTCTGGGCGGCGGCGCTGATGGCCGGTCTCACAATCGCGCTGTTGGGCGGGATCGTCGAGCGCCTCTTCTTCCGCTACCTCTACGGCCGCGACGAGCTCTATCAGCTGCTGTTCACCTATGCGCTGGTGCTGATCCTCGGCGACGTCGCCAAATACATTTGGGGCACCGGCCAGCTGTCGGTGTCGCGGCCGCCGGTGCTCGAGGGCGGCCTGCATATCCTCGGCACGATCCAGCCCTATTACAACCTGTTCATCATGGCGCTCGGCCCGGCCATTGCGCTCGCCGGCTGGCTGGTGCTGACGCGCTCCAACGCCGGCCGGCTGGTGCGCGCGGCCGCCTATGACCGCGAGATGCTCGATGCGCTCGGCGCCAATGTCGGCGCCATCTACACTGGAATGTTCATGGTCAGCTCGTTCCTCGCCGGGCTTTCGGGCGCGCTGATCACGCCGATCGTCAGCATCGTCCCCGGCATGGACGTGCTGATCATCGTGCAGGCCTTCATCGTCGTCGTGATCGGCGGGCTGGGCTCGTTCTGGGGCACCTTCTGGGGCGCCGTGATCTACGGCCAAGTGCTGTCTTTCGGCATCTTGATCTTTCCCGGCTTCTCGCTGTTCTCGGTGTTCGCGCTGATGGCGGTGATCCTGATCGTGCGTCCCTGGGGCCTGTTGGGCCGGCCGATCCGATGATCCGCCGCCGCACCCGACTCGTCGGCAGCATCCCGTGGACCCTGATCCTGTTTTTCGTGCTGCTCTGGCTGCCCTGGGTCGGCTCGCGCTATTACACGTTTCTCGGCACCCAGATCGTCATCGACGCACTGTTCGCGGTCAGCCTCAACCTGCTCGTCGGCACGACGGGGCTCGTCTCCTTCGGCCATGTCGCCTATTTCGGCGTCGGCGCCTATGTCTGCGGCATCCTGATGAAGACCTACGGCGTGCCGTTCGTCCTCGCCTTTCCGGCGGCCGGGCTCGGCGCCGCCTTATTCGCGCTGATCGCGGGATATTTCTGCGTCCGCCTGACGCGCATCTATTTCGCCATGCTGACGCTCGCCTTCTCGCAGATCGTCTGGGCGATCGCCTACAAGTGGAACTCGGTGACTGGCGGCGACCAGGGCATACCGGAGGTGCCCTATCCCGACATGCATTGGATGGCGGCGATCCCCGGGCTCGGCGACCTCGCGGTCGGCGCGCGCTTTTACCTCTTGACCCTCGCGATCGTCGCGGTCTCGCTGGCGGTGTTGCACCAGATCGTGCGCTCGCCCTTCGGCCGCATGCTGACGACGATCCGCGACAATCCCGAGCGCGCCGCCTTCATCGGCCTCAACGTGCGCGCCTACGAGCTCGCCGCCTTTGTCGTCGCCGGCGGCTTTGCTGGGCTCGCCGGCGCGCTGTACGGCATTTTCAGCCGCGGCGTCTTCGCCGACTACGTGTTCTGGTCGAAATCCGCCGAGGTCATCATCATGACGATTCTCGGAGGCGTCGAATTTTTCTGGGGCCCGCCGGTCGGGGCGCTGGCCCTCGTCTGGCTCAACCAGGAGATCACCGACTACACGCAGTATTGGCCGTTCGTCCTCGGCATGATCCTGCTGGTGCTGCTGTTCGTATTCCCCGGTGGCATTGTCGGCGGGTTTGTCGGCGGCTTCCGCCGCCTGCGGCATTATCTGGCGCCGCGCGATGCTTGAGGTTCACTCTCTGAGCAAGAGCTTTGCCGGCTTCGTTGCCGTCAACGAGGTTAGCCTCACCGTCGAGACGCGCCAGATCGCCGCCGTCATCGGCCCGAACGGGGCGGGAAAATCGACCTTCTTCAACCTGATCACCGGGCATTTGCCGGCCGATGGCGGCCGCGTCCTGCTCGACGGCCGCGATATCACGGGGCAGCCGCCGCACCGCATCTGCCGCATGGGCATCGGGCGCTCGTTCCAGCGCACGAATATCTTTCCGAAGCTGAGCGTGTTCGAAAACGTGCAGGCGGCGTTTCTCGCGCATCGCGGGCGCGGCCGCGATTTCTGGTCGCGCTCGGAAAGCTTTTACCGCGACGACACCGAGGCGCTGCTCGCCGCGATCGGTCTCGAAGGCCAGGCGCAGGCGATCGCCGGCACGCTGTCCTACGGCGCGCAGAAGCAGATTGAGCTCGGCATCGCGCTCGCCAGCGAGCCGATGGTGCTGCTCCTCGACGAGCCGACCGCCGGCATGTCGGCGAACGAAACGCACGATGCCATCCGCCTGTTGCAGAAGATCGCGGCCGAGCGCGGGCTGACGCTGCTCTTCACCGAGCACGACATGGAGGTAGTGTTCGGCATCGCCGAGAAGATCGCCGTCCTCTATCAGGGCCGGCTTCTCGCCGAGGGGACGCCGCAGGAGGTGCGCCGGGACCCCGAGGTGCGCCGCGTCTATCTGGGCGAACACGCCTGATGCCGCTGCTCTCGGTTGAGGAAATCCACACCGCCTACGGCCTCTCGCGGGTGCTCTTCGGCATCTCCATCGAGATCGAGCCGGGGGAATGCGTCAGCCTGTTGGGCCGCAACGGCGTCGGCAAGACGACGACGTTGCGCTCGATCATGGGGCTGACGCCGCCGAGCCGCGGCCGCGTCTTCTGGCAGGGGCGCGAGGTGACCGGCTGGGCGCCGCACAAGGCGGCGCGCGCCGGCATCGGCTTTGTGCCGGAAGACCGCCGGATCTTCGCCGAGCTTACCGTCCGCGAGAACCTCGAAGTCGGCGCCCGCGCGGCCCGCCGCGCCGGCCGCTGGACGATCGAGGCGGTCGGCGAATTGTTCCCGATATTGCGCGAGCGGCGCGACCAGCGCGGCGGCTATCTCTCGGGCGGCGAGCAGCAGATGCTGACCATCGCGCGCACGTTGATGGGCAACCCCGAGCTGCTGCTCCTCGACGAGCCGTCGGAGGGGCTGGCGCCGCTGATCGTCGAGATGCTGCGCGCCAAGATCGGCGAACTGAAGGAGCAGGGGCTGACCATTCTCTTGGCCGAGCAGGGCATCGATTTTGCCTTATCGCTCGCCGACCGCGTGTATGTCCTCGAAAAGGGCGCCGTGCGCTTCGAGGGGCCGGCTAGCCAGTTGCGTGAAGACAAAGAGCTGCGCGACCGGCTGTTGGCGCTGTGAGCGAAGCGGGACCCACGGAGCCTTCATCGACATTTCATATCGCCACCGCATTTATCTGCTCGCGCCGCCATCGATTTTTTGAAAGAATTCGGTCGGGCGGCCACCGAGCGGCCGCGATACGACCCGACAGGAAACCCACTTGAACAGAGATCGGAATTTTCGTCAGTCTCGCCGCCGCGATTTCGACGAAGACAGCTACGACCCCCACCCGCGCGAATTCGGCGCCGCCCCCCGGTTCGCCGAGCCTCGCTTCGAAACGCCTTCCGGCCCGCCCGTACAGGCCGTCGTCAAATGGTTTAAGCCCGAACGCGGGTTCGGGTTCGTCGAGCTCGCCGAGGGGGGCGGCGACGCCTTCCTCCATGCGAGCGTGCTCGAGCGCAGCGGCGTCACCGCGGTGCGGCCCGGCGATGGGCTGACCCTGCGGGTGGCGCCCGGGCAAAAGGGCCCGCAGGTCACCGAAATCATCTCGGTCGAGCCCGGCACCGGCGCCGCCGCGCCGCGCCGCACGGGTTTCGCCAGCGGGCCGCCGCGGCCCTCGCTCGACTCCGCCGTCGAGGAGGCGGGAACGGTAAAGTGGTTCAACGCCCAGAAGGGCTTCGGCTTTATCGTGCGCGAGGGCGGCGGCAAGGATGCGTTCATCCACGCCTCGGTGCTCGAGCGCTCCGGCGTGGCGAGCCTCAGCGAAGGACAGCGCGTCGTCATCGACGTCGCCGAAGGCCGCAAGGGTCCCGAGGCGGTCCGGGTTCGCCTCGCTTAGCCCCTCGCTGTCATTCCGGGGCGGCCCGAGAGGGCCGGACCCGAAATAAACCGCTGGAGCAGCCGATGCAGTTCGGCGCGGCGATGTTCTTCACCGATTATTCGATGGCCCCGGGGGCGCTCGCCCGGGCCCTCGAAAAGCGCGGCTTCGAATCCGTCTGGGCGCCCGAGCACTCGCACATTCCGCTGTCGCGCACGACGCCCTTTCCCGCCGGCGGCGAGCTGCCGAAAAAATACTGCGAGGCGATGGACCCGTTCGTGTCGCTGACCGCCGCCGCGGCGGCGACGACGGGGCTCAAGCTCGGCACCGGCGTCTGCCTCGTCACGCAGCGCGATCCCATCCAGACGGCAAAGCTCGTCGCCTCGATCGATCAGGTGTCGGGCGGCCGGTTTCTCTTCGGCGTCGGCGGCGGCTGGAACGCCGAGGAGATCGCCGATCACGGCACCGAGTTCAAAACGCGCTTTGAATTGATGCGCGAGCGCATCGAGGCGATGAAGGAGATCTGGACCAAGACGAAGCCCGAATACCACGGCGAGATGGTCGACTTCCCGCCGATGATGACCTGGCCGAAGCCGGTGCAGAAGCCGCATCCGCCGGTCATCGTCGGCGGCGCCTTTCCCTATGGCGCACGCCGCGCGCTCGCTTACGGCGACGGCTGGATCCCGCATGCCAGCCGCCCGCAATACGGCGATGTCGTTGCGTTTATGCCGCGTTGGCGGCAGATGGCGGCCGAGGCAGGCCGCGATCCGGCGACCGTGCCGTTGACCGTGTGGGGCGTCGCCGAGGATCGCGCGGCGCTCGAACGCTACCGCGATCTCGGGGTCGCGCGCGCGGTCGTCAGCCTGCCGTCCGCGCCGGCCGAGGAAATCCTACCGGTGCTCGATCGCTGGGCCGCGCTTGTGAAAGAAGCGGCCTGAACGCCGCCGCCGCGTCGTCCCGCTGCGCGATACCCAGGCGAGCGTCGCGGCAAACGCCGCGAACGCCGCGATGATGTAGACCAGAACCGCCACATCGAACATCGGCATGGCATCGCTCCTCCTCAACTGGCGGGACGAGCTTGCGCCGGCGGGCCGCCGCTTCCTTGATCTCGATCAATTGCGGGGAAAGCAGCCGCCCGTCGGAAAACCCTGTGGCCGGGTCGAGCGGCGCACGAGCCAGCGCGCCTCGCTCTGGCACAGCTCTCTCAGCCGACAGACGGGACAGTGCGCTCCGCCTTCGTTCCGGCCGATTTCCCGGCAGGCCTCGCCGAGCGAGCGGGCCGGCGAAAGCAGATAGGGGCTGATGAATTCCAGTTCGTCCAGCATCGGGGCCTCTCGGTGGCACTCCCGGTTATCAGGCCGGGCGGTCCCTGGGCGGCGCATTGATCTGTGTCAATGCCGAGCTGGGAACGGCAGCCATGCGCGCGGGTTGCCTCTGCGACGGGCATTTTCCTGCAATGCTGCTTGTCAGCCGGGCAAATCGCCCCCAATCTGACCGCGGGTCGCGATCGAGCCGAGCGGAAAGACCGAGCACGAGCATGGCGGGCGCGCGGGATCGCGAATTCCCCGACAGCATTGAAAACCGAGCCTCCTGGGTGACGGCGTTCGTCAGCCTCGCGATCCTGTCGGTTTCCTACGGCTCGGCGCTGATCGTCATCGTCGGCCTGAAGCCGATCGCCGCCTCGCTCGCCGCCGACCGTTCGGCGATCGCCTTGGCCGGCGCGCTCGCCTGGCTCGGCATGGGGCTCGGCGGCATCCTGATGGGCTGGGTGGCGGATCGCATCGGGGTGCGCAAGACCGTCATCTTCGGAGCGTTGATGACCGCCGCCGGCCTCGCGCTGTCGGCGACCGGGCAGCTTTGGGCGCTCTACATCGGTCACGGCTTGCTGGTCGGCATTCTCGGCAACGGCGCCATCTATCCGCCGCTCGTCATCTATGTCAGCCGTTGGTTCGACCGGCGCCGCGGCACCGCGATCGCGTTGATTTCGTCCGGGCAGTACATCGCCGGCGTGCTGTGGCCGTCGGTCTTCGAATTGGGGCTTTCGCATATCGCCTGGCGGGGGACGATGCTCGCTTTCGCCGGGCTGACCGTCGTCGGCATCGTTCCCTTGGCGCTGGCGCTGCGGCCGGCGCCGCAGCCGCTGCCGGCGCGCCCCGTGGCGCCGCGCGCGCGGCGCCGGTCGCGGGTGCTCGGAATGCCGGTAAACCAGGTGCAGGCGCTCTTGTGCTTTGCCGGGTTCCTGTGCTGCGTGCCGATGGCGATCCCGTCGGCGCATCTGGTCGCGTTCTGCAGCGACCTCGGCATTCCGGCCGCGCAAGGCGCGGCGATGCTGTCGGTGCTGCTGGGGGCGGCTTTTCTGAGCCGGCAATTCTGGGGCTGGCTGGCCGATAACATCGGCGGGCTGCGCGCGGTGCTGGTGGCCTCGGCCTGCCAGACGCTGGCGATCGCCGCCTTTCTCGCGACCCAGAACGAATTCGGGCTCTTCGCGGTCTCGGCGGCTTTCGGGCTCGGCTTCAGCGGCATCGTGCCGGCCTATGTCTTGGCGATTCGCGAGCTGTTTCCGTCGCGCGAGGCATCCTGGCGCGTGCCGGCGTTTCTGTTGTTCGGCATGGCCGGAATGGCGTTCGGCAGTTGGTTCGCCGGCGCGCTCTATGACCATTTCGGCTTCTACGCCCCGGCATTCGCCGCCGGCGCCGGGTTCAACCTCTTGAACCTCCTGGTTCTCGGCTTCCTGCTGCTGCGCTCGGCGCGGGAAGCGCGGCCGCAGCTGGCGCGGGCGGTATAAGCCGCCTGCCGCCGCCGGCCGCGCCGCGACGCGATGCCGCTCGGTCTCGGTGATTGGCGAAACTGCGGCCGCTGCCTATAAGAGCGGCGATCGAGGGGCGGTCGCGCCCGCCCGGCGTCACGAGTCTCTGCAGCGGATGCCGTTTTTTCTGATCCCCTATCCCGCCATCAATCCGGTTGCGATCGCGTTCGGGCCGATCGAGATTCGCTGGTACGCGCTCGCCTATATCGTCGGGCTGCTGATCGGCTGGCGCTATTGCATGGCGCTCGCCGACCGGCGGCCGAAGCTGGTCGAGCGGCGCGACGTCGATGATTTTCTTGTCTGGGCGACGCTCGGCGTCGTGCTCGGCGGCCGGATCGGCTACGTCCTCTTCTACAACTTCCCGATTTATTATCATCACCCGTTGCAGATCTTCGAGGTCTGGCGCGGCGGCATGTCGTTCCACGGCGGCGCGATCGGCGTGACGCTCGCCATCTGCCTTTTCGCACGGGCGCGCAAGATCCCGATCTTCGCCTTTTCCGACGTCATCGCCGAGGCCCTGCCGATCGGGCTTTTCTTCGGGCGGATCGCCAATTTCATCAACGGCGAATTATTCGGCCGGCCGAGCAATGTGTGGTGGGCGATGATATTCCCCAGCGACCCGCGTCAGGTGCCGCGCCACCCGAGCGAGCTCTACGAGGCGTTTCTCGAAGGCATCGTGCTGTTCACGCTGCTTTTCGTCGCCGAGCGGCGCGGCGCGCGCCTGCGGCCGGGGCAGGAGACCGGGCTCTTCCTCGCCGGCTACGCCGTCGCGCGCATCATCGGCGAGATGTTCCGCCAGCCCGACCCGCAGATCGGCTATCTGTGGTTCGGCACGACCGAGGGACAGCTGTTGTCGATCCCGGTGCTCTTCGCCGGCCTCGCGATCATCCTGTGGGCGCGCCGCGCCGCGCCCGCGTCGAGCGCGTCGTGAGCGTGCTCGGCGACCGGCTCGACCGCCGCATCCGCAGCGAAGGCCCGTTGTCGCTGTCGCAATTCATGGCGGTCGCCCTGCACGACGCCGAGGCCGGCTATTACACTCGCCGGCAGCCGATCGGCCTGGCGGGCGACTACGTTACGGCACCCGAGATCAGTCAGATCTTCGGCGAACTGATCGGGCTGTGGTGCGCCGAGCTTTGGGCGCAGATGGGGCGGCCCGCCCCCGTGCGGCTCGCGGAACTCGGACCGGGGCGCGGCGTCATGGCCGAGGATCTGCTGCGCGCCGCCGCCGCCGTGCCTGGCTTCCGCCGCGCCCTGCGGCTCTGTCTCCTCGAGGCGAGCCCGCTGTTGCGCGCCGAACAGGCGCGGCGCCTCGGCGAGGTTGGCCCGCGCTGGGTCGCCAGCATCGACGAGCTGCCGCCGGGGCCGCTTCTCGTCGTCGCCAACGAGTTCCTCGACGCGTTGCCGATCCGCCAGCTGACGCGCGGGCCCCGGGGATGGTCGGAACGCCTCGTCGGGCTCGACGCCGAGGGTCGGCGAGTATTTGTCGGCGGCCCCGAGAGCGATGCCGCGGGCCTCTTCGTTCCCGAGCCGCTGCGCCATACCGCCGCACCCGGGACGATCATCGAAATCTGCCCCTCCGCGCTCGCCCTCGCGGCCGCGCTCGCAGCGCGTTTCGCGTGCGAGCCGGGCGCAGCGCTCTTCATCGATTACGGCTACGGCGAGGAGCGCGCCGGTCCGACGCTGCGCGCCTTCCGGCGGCATGGCGCGGTCTCGGCGCTCGACGAGCCGGGCGAAGCGGACCTCTCCGCCGCGGTCGATTTCGCCGCCTTCGCCGAGGCGGCGCGCGCGGCCGGCGCCGCCGTCGCGGGGCCGGTCACGCAACGCGAGTTTCTGCTTGCGCTCGGCATCGAGGCGCGCCTCGCGGCGCTCGCCGCGCGGGCGAGCCCGGCGCAGCGGACGCAGCTGGAGACAGGCATCCGGCGCCTCCTCGATCCGGGCGAGATGGGCACCCGCTTCAAGGCGCTCGCGATCTCCTCGCCGGGGCTCGCGCCGGACGGTTTCGCCGGCGCCGGAGAGGCGCGGTGATCGCGCTCGCCGAGCTCGCCGCCGGCAGCGTCCGGCATGCCTTCTTCACGCGCCGGGGCGGCGTCAGCGACGGGCATTTTTCCTCGCTCAATTGCGGCTTCGGTTCCGGCGATCGCGGCGAAAGCGTCGCCCGCAACCGGGCGATCGCGGCCGAGAGCCTCGGTGTCGCCGGCGATCGGCTCGTCACCTGCTACCAGGTGCACAGCGCCGAGGCGATCGTCGTCGAGCAGCCATGGCGCCCGGCCGAGGCGCCGCGCGCCGACGGGCTCGTCACGCGGCGGCCTGGCATCGCCCTCGGCGTCCTCGCCGCCGATTGCGCCCCGGTCCTCTTCGCCGACCCGGACGCCGGCGTCATCGGCGCGGCGCATGCCGGCTGGCGCGGCGCGCGCGCCGGCATCCTCGAGGCGACGATCGCGCGCATGCAGGAGCTGGGGGCCGAACGCAGGCACATCCGTGCCGCGATTGGGCCGTGCATCGGCGGGCGGTCCTATGAAGTCGGGGCCGACTTCGTCGACGCCTTCCTCGAAGAGGATGCCGCGAACCGCGACTTTTTCGCCCCGGCGCAGCGGCCCGGCCATGCGATGTTCGACCTCGAAGCCTATATCGCGCGCCGGCTGGCGCGCAGCGGGGTCGCGGCGATCGGGCGCGCCGGCCGCGACACCGTCGCAGAGGAGGGGTCGTTCTTCAGCTATCGCCGCGCCTTTTTGCGCGGCGAGCCCTGTTACGGTCGCGGGCTCTCCGCGATCGCGCTCGAGGATCAGCGGCGCCGGCCGTGAGCGCGTTGCGCTGGTGTGCGCGGATGGCCGTCGCGGCGGCGCTGCTCTTCGCCGCCTGTCAACCTCTGCCGCACCCCTTCGCCGACGACGTGCCGCCGCCCGGCCTCTTGCGGGTGCGCGACAGTGTCAGCCTGTCCGTCGCTCCGGTCGCGGGCGAGCCCCGGCAGGTGGCGGGGGCGCTCGCCGGGGCGGTGGCGAAGGCCTTGCGCAAGCACGGCATCGCGGCGAGCAGTCGCACCGCCGGCATCGGCAGCGACGAGCTTCTGGGGACGCTCGCGGCGGCGCCCGGCGCTGACGGCCGGATGGCGGTGACGGTGCGGTGGCAGCTCGAGGATGCCGCCGGCCATCCGCTGGGGCGGAGCGCTTCGCGCCTCGAGGCGCCGGCCGAGGAGTGGCGGGACAATTCGGGCGGCGCCGTCGCGCGCCTCGCCGCGGCGAGCGCCGACAAGCTCGCGATCCTCTTTCTCGGACGCCCGCCGAGCGTCGCCAGCGCGGCAAAGCCGAGGCGCCCGCGCATCGCGGTCGCCGGCGTCGAGGGCGCCCCGGGCGATGGCGGCAAATCGCTCGCGACGGCGATCGCCTTTGTCCTGAAGAGCCAAGGCGTCGAGATCCTCGCCGACGGGAAAGAGAAGCCCGATCTCGTTCTCGACGCCTTGGTGACGCTCGGCAAGGCGAAGGGGGGCAAGCAACACATCAGCATCGTGTGGCAAATGCGCCGGGCGGGGGGCGGCATGATCGGCACCGTCGCCCAGCAGAACGACGTGGCCGCCGGCTCGCTCGACGGCAAGTGGGGCGATACTGCCTATCTGGTGGCCGCCGCGGCGCGCGAGGGGATCATGCAGCTCGTCATCCGCGGCATCTCGCAGGCGGGGAAGTCGTAAGATTGCCAGAACGCGACGGCTTTGTTACAGTCCGGCCGCGTCATGCCGCCGGGTCCGGCCCGCCGGCGCGCCTTTTGTGTCAGCGCGATGAAGATCCTTACCGGCAACAGCAACCGCCCGCTCGCCGAGGCCATCTCGACCTATCTCGGCCTGCCGCTCACCAAGGCGAGCGTACGCCGTTTCTCCGATATGGAGGTGTTCGTCGAGATCCTCGAAAACGTGCGCGGCGAGGATGTGTTCGTGATCCAGCCGACCTCCTATCCGGCGAACGACCATCTGATGGAGCTGCTCGTCACCCTCGATGCGCTGCGCCGCGCCTCGGCGCGCCGCGCCACCGCGGTCATTCCCTATTACGGATATGCCCGGCAGGACCGCAAATCGGGCTCGCGCACCCCGATTTCGGCAAAGCTCGTCGCCAACATGATCACCGCCGCCGGCGCCCACCGGGTGCTGACGCTCGACCTGCATGCCGGGCAGATACAGGGTTTTTTCGACATCCCGACCGACAATCTCTACGCCGAGCCGGTGCTCGTGAAGGATATCCACGAGAACCATTCGGGCGAGGATCTCGTCATCGTGTCGCCCGATGTCGGGGGCGTCTTCCGCGCCCGCCAGATCGCCCGCCGGCTCGACGCCGACCTCGCGATCGTCGATAAGCGGCGCGAGCGCGCCGGCGTGTCGGAGGTTATGAACATCATCGGCGACGTCGCCGGGCGGCGCTGCATCCTCGTCGACGACATCGTCGACAGCGCCGGCACGCTGTGCAATGCCGCCGAGGCACTGATGAGTTCCGGGGCCGAGGCCGTTTATGCCTATGTGACGCACGGCGTCTTCTCGGGCGGCGCGGTGGCGCGGGTCGTCGCCTCGCCGATCGAATCGATGGTCACGACCGACAGCATCGTCGCCACCGACGCCGTGCGTACGGCGCGCAACATCCGCCAGGTGACGATCGCGCCGCTGATGGCCGAGGCGATCCGGCGGATCAGCGAAGAGCGTTCGGTATCGAGCCTCTTCGATTAGCCGCCCGCCCTATCTTCGTGAATTGCTTTTGAGGAGCATCAGAGAATGCCCGAGATCATCGCTCTTTCGGCGCAGCCGCGCGAGCGCACCGGAAAAGGCGCCGCGCGGGCGGTGCGGCGGACGGGGCGGGTACCCGCCATCATCTACGGCGGCGAGAACGAGCCGCGCCTTATTACCCTCGAACCGCGCGAGCTGGCGCGGGCGCTCGCCCGGCCCGGCTTCCTCGCGACCCTCGTCGATGTCACGATCGACGGCGCCGCCGAGCGCACGGTGCCGCGCGAGGTTCAGTACCACCCGCTCAGTGACGCGGCGCTGCACGTCGATTTCATGCGCGTCGCCCCCGGCAGCCGGGTGACGGTGACGGTGCCCGTCATGTTCATCAACCACGAGCAGGCGCCTGGCCTGCGACGCGGCGGCATCCTCAACATCGTGCGCCACGGCGTCGAGCTGAACGCCGCCGTCGACAACATTCCCGACCGGCTGGTGGTCGATCTCGCCGGCCTCGAGATCGGCGACAGCGTGCACATCAGCGCGGTGACTTTGCCGGAAGGCGCGCGGCCGACGATCACCGGGCGCGATTTCACGATCGCCACGATCGCCGCCTCCTCGGCGGTGCGCGAGGAAGCGGCGGCGGCCGCCGCGGCGCCGCCGCCCGAGCCCACCGAGGAGCAGCCGGAAGCGGCGCCGGCGGCCGAGACCCAGTAAGGGCATCGCCGCCACCCTCTCTATGCGCCTCGTCGTCGGCCTCGGAAACCCCGGCTCGCGCTATGCCAGAAACCGCCACAACATCGGCTTCATGGCGGCCGACGCGATCGCCCGGCGGCACGGCTTTCCGGCTTTTCGCAACCGCTTCAAGGGCGAGTTTTCGGAAGGGGTGATCGCCGAGGAAAAGCGGCTTCTGTTGAAGCCGCAGACTTTCATGAACGATTCCGGCGAAGCGGTCCTCGCCGCGGCGCAGTTCTACAAGATCCCGCCCGAGGAGATCGTCGTCCTGCACGACGAGCTCGATCTGCGGCCCGGCAAACTCCGTGTCAAGCGCGGCGGCGGCAATGCCGGGCACAACGGGCTGCGCTCGATCGACGCGCTGATCGGCCCCGATTACTGGCGCGTGCGCCTCGGCATCGGGCACCCGGGAGTGAAGGAGCTGGTCTATCCCTATGTCCTGCAGAACTTCCCGGCCGAGGAGGCGACAGGCTGGGTGGCGCCGCTGCTCGACGCGGTCGCCGAGACGATCGGGCTGTTGCTGTCCGGCGCGCCCGACGCCTTCATGAGCGAGGTGGCGCGCCGCTTCGCGCCGCCCGACGAGGTGAGCGAATAACGACATGGGTTTCAATTGCGGCATCGTCGGCTTGCCGAACGTCGGCAAGTCGACGCTCTTCAACGCGCTGACCGCGACGCAGGCGGCCGAGGCGGCGAATTATCCGTTCTGCACGATCGAGCCGAACATCGGGCGGGTCGCGGTGCCGGACGAGCGGCTCGACACGCTCGCCGGGCTCGCGCGCTCGGCGAAGATCGTGCCGACACAGCTCGAATTCGTCGATATCGCGGGGCTCGCGCGCGGCGCCCATAAGGGCGAGGGCCTCGGCAATCAGTTCCTCGGGCACATCCGCGAAGTCGATGCGATCCTGCATGTCGTGCGCGCCTTCGCCGACGACAACGTCGCCCATGTCGAGGGCTCGATCGACCCGGTCCGCGACGCCGAGACGGTCGAGACCGAGCTGATGCTCGCCGATCTCGACAGCCTCGAGCGGCGCGCCGCGATGCTGGAAAAGCGCGCGCGCGGCGACGACAAGGAGGCGCGCGCGCTGCTGCGCGTCGTCGAGCCGGTGCTGGCGGGATTGCGCGGCGGCGTGCCGGCGCGCGGCGCCGGCCTCGACGCGGAGCAGAGCAGATTGCTGCCGGCGCTGCAGCTGCTGACCGCGAAGCCGGTGCTTTATGTCGCCAATGTCGAGGAGGCGAGCGCGGCCGCCGGCAATGCGCAAAGCGACAGGCTGGCCCGCTGGGCGGCGGCCAAGGGGGCGCGCACCGTCGTCATCTCGGCGGCCATCGAGGCGGAGGTGGCGGGGCTCGCCGATGCGCAAGAAAAGCGCGAATTCCTCGCCGCGATCGGCCTCGAGGAAACCGGGCTCGCGCGCGTCATCCGCGAAGGCTATGCGCTGCTCGACCTGATCACCTTCTTCACGGCCGGGCCCAAGGAAGCACGTGCCTGGACGATCCCGCGCGGCACTAAAGCGCGCGAGGCGGCGGGCTCCATCCACACCGATTTCGAAAAGGGCTTCATCCGCGCCGAGACGATCGCCTATGCCGACTTCGTCGCCAGTGGCGGCGAACAGGGCGCCAAGGACGCCGGCCGCATGCGGCTCGAAGGCGCCGACTACGTCGTCGCGGATGGCGACGTCATGCACTTCCGCTTCAACCTGTGAGCATCAGCGGTCCGGCGCGATCGGCTGCGCCGCGATTTGGGTCCAGGCGACGGGCGCGCCCGCCTTCGCGGCCGCGGCCGCGGGCGAGAGCGCGGTATCCCAATGCGCGGCGATGAAGCGCCGGCCGGTCACCGCGGCGGCGTTGTCGGATAAGAGCCACAAGAGCGGCGGCACCATGATCCGCGGCCGGATCAGCCGGGCCCGGTCGAAGCCGGCCTCCTCCGAGATCATCGGCGTGTCGGTAACCCCGCCCGGCACCAGCACATTGACCGTGACGCCGCTGCCGGCGAGGTCTTTCGCCCAGATCGCGCTCATCGCTTCGAGCGCTGCCTTCGAGGGGCCATAGGTCGGGAAGCCGGCGTTCAACATCGTGCCGAGGCTCGTCGTCACGTTGACGATGCGTCCCCAGCCGCGCCGCGTCATCGGCGGCGCCAGCGCCCGTGCCAAGGCGAGCGGCGCGGTCGTGTGCACGGCGAGGTAAAGGCGCCACTGGTCCGAGGTAATCTCCCAGAATTTGAGCGGGTTCTGCCAGCTGTCCGCGCGGATCGCACCGGGCCCGACCCCGGCATTGTTGACGAGTATGTCGATCTCTCCGAAGCGGGCGGTGGCCGCCGCGACGATCGCCTGCGCCCCTTCGTCGCGCGCGAGGTCGGCTTCGATCGTCAGCAGCGCTTCCGTCTCATGCTCGGCTGCCAATGCCGCGAGCCTTCCGCGGTCGCGGTCGGCGGCGGCGACGCGCATCCCGGCGCCGAGAAGGCCGCGCACCAGTTGCACCCCGATGCCGCCTGCCGCGCCGGTTACGACTGCCGCTCTGCCATTCTCGCTCATCGCTCTTCCTCCCGGCTCATCGGACTCGCATTCTATGCCGGAACCGGTCGCGGCAGCCGAGCTTTCCGATCACGGAGGTATTCGATGAGACGGAGCACCGAGCGCTTTCTGACGACGCACACCGGCAGCCTGCCGCGCCCGGAAGATCTCGTGCGCATGATGTTCGCGAAAGAGGAGGGGGTGCCGGTCGACGCCGCCGCGCTCGCCGCGCGCATCCGGGAGGCGGTCGGCGAAATCGTCGAGAAGCAGGCGGCGGCCGGCATCGACATCATCAACGATGGCGAGATCTCGAAGCCGAGCTACGCCACCTACATCAAGGACCGGCTTTCCGGCTTCGGCGGCGAGAGCCGGCCGCTGACCTACCAGGATCTGGTCGATTTCCCGGAACTGGCGCGCCGCGTCTTCGGCGACCCCGGCCGCGCCCGCCGCAAAACGCCCGGTTGCAACGCCCCGATCGCGGTCCGGGACGCACGCGCCGCCGAGACCGACGCCGACAATCTGAAAGCGGCGCTGTCGCGCGTCTCTGCCGCGGAGGGGTTCCTCAGCGCGGCGTCGCCGGGCCTCATCTCGCTCTTCTTCCACAATGGCCATTATCGCGATCGCGAGAGCTATCTCGCGGCGATCGCCGAGGCGATGCGGCCGGAATACGAGACAATCGTCAACTCGGGCCTCGTCCTGCAGCTCGACTGCCCCGACCTCGCGATGGGCCGGCACATCCAGTATGCCGCGCTCGGCCTCGACGAATTCCGCAAGATGATGCGGCTCCATATCGAGGCGCTCAACCACGCGGTCAGGAACATCCCGGCCGACCGCATGCGCGTCCATCTGTGCTGGGGCAATTACGAGGGCCCGCATCATTGCGACGTGCCGTTGAAGGACATCATCGACATCGTCCTTACGGCAAAGCCGACGGGGCTTTCCTTCGAGGCGGCAAACCCGCGCCATGCGCATGAATGGAAGGTCTTCGAGGAGGTGAAATTGCCGGACGGCAAGGTGCTGATCCCGGGCGTTCTCGAATCGAAGACCAATTTCATCGAGCATCCCGAACTCGTTGCCGAGCGCATCGCGCGCTATGCCCGTCTCGTCGGGCGCGAGAACGTCATCGCCGGCAGCGATTGCGGCTACGGCACCTGGGTCGGGCAGGCCGCCGTCGACCCGCTCGTCGTCTGGGCGAAGCTGAAGAGCATGGCCGAGGGCGCCCGCCTCGCCTCCCGCCAGTTCTGGCCCCCACCCTGACCCTCCCCCGCTCGCGGGGGAGGGCGGGGAGGGGGTCAGCCCTCGGCGACGATCGGGTTGCGCAATAGGCCGATGCCGCTGATCTCGACCTCGACGACGTCGCCCGGCTTCATCCACAGGGGCGGCTTCCGCGCAAAGCCGACGCCCGAGGGCGTGCCGGTCGAGATCACGTCGCCCGGCAACAGCGGCGTCCAATCCGAGCAATATGAAATCAGCGCCGGGATGTCGAAGATCAGATCGTCGATGCCTGTGTGTTGCACCTGCGTCCCGTTGAGCCGGGTCGTCATGTGCAGGCGGCTCGGGTCAGGGATCTCGTCGGCGGTGACGAGCCAGGGCCCGAAGCCGCCGGTCTTGTGAAAATTCTTGCCGGCGGCGATCGAGTGCTTGAACTGGACGTCGCGGATCGAGCCGTCGTTGAAGCACGAATAGCCGAAGACGTGTTGCAGCGCGTCCTCGCGCCGGATGTGGCGGCCGGGCTTGCCGATGACGAGCGCCAGCTCGCCCTCATAGTCGAAATCGCCGGAGATGCTCGGGCACACCATCGCCCCGTCATGCCCGACGAGCGTGTTCGTAAGGCGCAGGAAGACCGGCGGGTGCTCGGGCGGCTTGGCGCCGGCTTCGGCGGCGTGGGCGCGATAATTGAGCCCCGCGCAGATGATCTTGTCGGGGTCGGGGATCGGCGGCAGCAGCGTCACGCGGGCGAGCGCGACATCCGGCTTTCCCTGCGCGAGGCTCTTGTCGGCGAAAGCGCCGCCGGCGATCGCCGCGCGCAGGCTCGGATAGCGGTCGCCGAGGCGGCGGCCGAGATCGACGATCCCCTCGCCCGAGACGATGCCGTAGGAATTTTTCCCCGATTGGGTAAAGCTGACGAGCTTCATCGGCTCTCCTCCCTCGATTGATTCAGTGGACTGCCGACATGACCTCGGCGCACAAGAGTTGCAGCGAGCGGGTTACGTCTTCGGCCGAAAGGAGCCCGCCGCAATTCAATTCGGCGAGGATGCCGTCGATGCCGAGGTCGCGCTCCAGCCCCTTCAAGCGATCGACGACGCTCGCCGGGCTGCCGACGATGACCTTGTCGCGCAGCGCCTCCTCGTAGGTGATGTTCTGCAGGCGCTGGCCGCGGGCCGCGCGGTCGACCGCGTCCGACACCCCGGCGCGGGTCGCCGAATCGGCGAGCCGCTCGCCGAGATAGCGGTAGAAATACATGATGCTCTCTTCCGGCACGGCGCGCGCCTCGGCGTCGGTGCCGCCGACATGGACCGGCACGCGCAGATAGACTTCGCCCTCGCCCGGGTGACCGGATGCCCGCCAGGCCTCGCGATAAACCGCCAGATTCGGCGCGAGTTCTTCGAGCGTGCCGCGCCGCACCGCCACCAGGATCGGCAGGCCGAGCCGGCCCATCGCGGCGAACGTGTCGTCGCTGTTGGCGGCGACCCGGATCGGCGGGTGCGGGCGCTGATAGGGTTTCGGCACGAGGCAGACATTGTCGAACTTGTAGTAGTTGCCGCGGAAGGAAAAGCGCTCCTCGGTCCAGGCGTGTCGCAGGATGTCGAGCGTCTCGTTGAAGCGCTCGCGGCTTTCGCCGTAGGGCAGCCCGTAGGCCTCGTAGGTGCGCGGCAGGCCGCTGCGCCCGGCCCCGAAAATCGGCCTGCCCTTGCCTGATGTGATCGACGGTCGCGGCCTCCTCGGCGAGCCGCAGCGGATGGCAGAGCGGCAATACCTGCACGGCGATGCCGATCTTGATGCGCTCGGTGCGGCAGGCGACCGCGGTGGCGATGTTGAGCGGCGCGGACAGCACCGAGCGCTCGGGCGCGACGTGAAGCTCAGCCAGCCAGACCGCGTCGAGCCCGAAGCGCTCAGCGGCGTCGACGAGATCGAAGCCCTCGGCAAAAGCGTGCGCTTCGCTCTGCCCGCGGCGCCGCCCGAATTCGTGAAATATGCCGATTTCCATGCGCTCACTCCCGGTTACCGCGGAATCCTACTTCGCCGCGCGCGCCTTTTCGAGCGCGGCGAGGATCGCGGCGGGGGTCATCGGCAGCTCGCACACTTCGGCGCCCAGCGGCGCGAGCGCGTCGTTGACGGCGTTGAGCAATGCCGCGGCAGCGGCGCAGGTGCCGCTCTCGCCGGCGCCCTTGGCGCCTAGCGCGGTGCCGGAAAATGGCGTCTCGACATGGCCGATGACGATGTCGGGCATCTCGCCCGTCATCGGCACCAGGTAATCCGCCAGCGTGCCGCTCAAAAGCTGGCCCTCTTCGTCGTAGCGGCAGGCTTCGAAGAGCGCGCCGCCGATCCCCTGCACGACGCCGCCGCGGATCTGCTCGTCGAGCAGCAGCGGGTTGACGACACGGCCGCAATCCTCGACGCACCAGTGCTTGAGCAGCCTGACAAGGCCGGTCTCGGGATCGAGTTCGAGATAGGAGGCCTGGATGCCGTTGGTCGGAATCCAGGCTTCCGCCGTGCGGCGGTATTGGTGCGAGACGGCCAGTTCGAGGGGCGCGTCGGGTGGCAGCAAGTGGCCGCGCATATAGGCGAGTTCGGCGAGTTCCTTGAGCGGCATGCGCGCCGCGCCGCTGTCGCGCTCGACGACCGCGCCGCCGACGAGGTCGAGCGCCTGCGCCTCGACCTGCAGCAGCCGGCCGGCCATGCGCAAGACCTGGTCCTTGAGGCGCCGGCCGGCTTCCCACGCGGCTTCCCCGCCGATCGCGACGCCGCGAGACGCCCAGGCGCCGCCGCCCGCCGGCACGAAAGCGGTGTCGCCGGTCGCGACGTGCACCGCCTCGACCCCGACCCCGAGCGCCGCCGCGACGATCTGCGCGATCGCCGCGCTCGTCCCCTGGCCCTGCTCGGTGACGCTCGCCAGGACGCGCACGCCGCCCGATGGCTCGATCTTGAGCGCGACGCTGTCCATCGCGATCACCGGCCGTTCGGCGGCGCCGTAGACCTCGACCCCGGCCGCCGTCAGCTCGACAAAGGCGGCGAGCCCGATGCCGCGGAAGACGTGCTGCCCGCGCAGCCGCTCGCGCTCGGCCTTCAGCGCCTCGTAATCCATGAGCTGGAGGAGGCGATCGAGACAGGCCTCGTGCGACAATTCGAACAGCCGGGTGCCGTTCGGCGAGGTGCACGGCATCTCTTCGGGCCGCATGTAAAGGCGTCGCCGCAACGCCGCCGGATCCTCGCCGAGCGCGCGGGCGGCGCGGTCGACGAGCCGCTCGGTCGTCGTCGTGCCGATCGGAAAGCCGACGGCGCGGTACATCGCGGTCGGCGGCCGGTTCTGGAAGACGGCTTCGACCGCGGCGCGGAAATGCCGGAAGGAGTAGGGCGCGCCCAGCGTGCGCACGGCGCCGAGCGCCTCGCCCGGGCTCGCGCGCGGATAGATCGAATAGGCGCCCATGCCGCAGACGTCGCGGAACTCGAAGCCGATGAGGCGGCCCTCCGCGTCGAGCGCCATCCGCGCCGCAACGGCGTTCTCGCGCGCGTGGATGTCGCTCATCATCGATTCGAGCCGGTCGGCGATCCACTTGATCGGGCGGCGCACGAGGAGGGCCGCGGCGGCGATCGCGATCTCGTCGGGGTAGAGATGCAGCTTGATGCCGAAGCCGCCGCCGACATCGGGGCATTGGACGCGCACGCGGTGCTCGCCGAGCCCCAAGAGGTCGGCGAAATGCTGCTGCATCTGGTGCGGCACCTGGTGCGAATGATGCAGCGTCAGGACCTCGTCGCCGGCGTCGTACTCGGCGACGAGCCCGCGCGGCTCGAGCGGCACGCCGGTATGCCGGCCGAAGACGAGGCAGTCCTCGACGATCGTCGCGGCGCCGGCGAAGGCCGGCGCGAAGCCCGGCGTCTGAATTTCATGACGCCAGCCGAGATTGCTCGCCAACTCGGGGTGCGCGGGCGGCTCGCCGGCCGCCGCTTCGAGGCTCGAGGTGGCGGGTTCGGGGCACCACTCGACGGCGATCTTCTCGGCGGCGTCCTCCGCCTGCGCCCGGCTGTCGGCGAGGACGAGCGCCACCGGCTCGCCCTGAAAGTTCGCCCGGCCGATCGCGAGCGGCCGCTGCACCGGCGAATTCATCCCCGGATAGGCCGCCGAATTGCCGCGCCAGCCGCGGCAGACCTGCGCCAGTTCGTTGCCAGTAAAAATGCGCGCGACACCGGGCATGCGGGCGGCTTCCGCGGTATCGAGCCGCTCGATCGCGGCGCGCGCGTAGGGGCTCCTCAGAAAGGCGGCGTGCAGCATGCGCGGCAGCACGAAATCGTCGACATAGCGGCCGCGCCCTTCGACAAGCCGACGCGTCGCCGGCCGCGGCATAGGCCGGCCGATCGGCAATCCCGGCGGCGCGTCGAGGGTCATCTGCCGGCCCTTCTGCCGAGAGCGGCCGAGCGGTGGCTTGAAACTTTCACCTGGAGAGGCATCCTGCGTCCTTCGAGGCTTCGCTGCGCGAAGCACCTCAGGATGACGGCTTTTCGTGGTGCCACCAAGAACCTCGTCATGCTGAGCGACTGTCTGCGGTGTCAAGCGGGCTGCCATGGTTTGCGGTCTCGCAGGATGGCGTTGAGGATGACGAGGAGTTTTCGCATGCAGGCGGTGAGGGCCTGTTTTGCGGTTTTTCCAGCGGCGCGGAGCTTGT
>DATLKN010000037.1:0-89446 GCA_035538335.1 Allostellaceae bacterium | reverse complement strand
GCAGGTGAAGACGGTCGTCGAGCCTTCGTCGTAGCGGCACACCTTCATGCCGCGATGCCGGCAGGAATTGAGAAAGACGTGGATCTGCCCCACCCGGTCGCGGCACAGGATCACCGACTCCTCGCCCATGCAGGAGACGGCAAAATCGCCCGGCTTCGCAACCTGGCTCTCGTGCCCGACGAACAGCCAGGCGCGCGCGAAGACGCGCTGCTGCTCCTCTCGGTAGATCGCCTCGTCGACGAAGATCTCGCGGCTAATATGCCCCTTGTCGAGGTCAACGAGGGCGGGTCGATAGGCCATTTCCTGCCCCTGTGTTTTCACCGGCGACGCAGTGAGACAGTGAGATTCCTTGTTTCGTCGTCCCGACGAAGGTCGGGACCTACGCCTCCGTGGATACCGGCCTTCGCCGGTATGACAATAGGGTCCTCACCGTCTCGCTGCCTCACCGGTAATCGTCATTCTGCCGCTTCGGCGCGGTCGGGCCGGGGCGCGAGCGCTTCCCAGCTTTCCGCCTCCATGAACTGCGCCCAGCGGCGGTAGAAATTGCGCAGATTGTGCTCGCTCGATTTCGCGTCCGTGATGTCGAGCGTGCTGCCCGGCACGCGAAACCCGTCGAATTCGTAATTCTCGACCTCCTGTCCCATCGCCTGCTCGTAATTGTAGGGGTGGCGGCGGGCGACGACGCCGCGGCTGGCCGCGTGCGCGTAGTTCCAGTTTTCCATGTCGTCCTGCTCGGTCATGCCGGCCGGGCCCGAATAGCGGATGTAGTAGTCGCGCAGATACTCCTTGACCTCGCGCGGCGCCTCACGGTCGACGAGGTACCAGCGCCAAACCTCGGTCTGGTGCGCGCCGCGCGGGTGCCATACTGCGATCGAGCGGGGCTGGCGCCCGAGAAAGGCGGTGCTGGGGAAGATTTCGCCGACGAGCGGCATCATCCGGCCCCACTCGCCCTTGCGCCGTCGGCGCGCCTCCTCGCAGGCCTGGAAATAATCGGCGACGACCGGCGAGCCCTGATAGGCGGCCGACACCGGCGCCGCCCGCGGCAGCAGGAAGCTCGTCGTCTGATGGCCGCGTTCGGGTAGGGCGATGTGCAGCTTGCGCGCCGCCAGCAGCTCCGGCATGTCACGGCGATTGCTCCCGGATGGGCCGATGCCGGCGAGATCGACCGAGCGGTGGCTGATGTTGTGGTAGCTGTCGCCGCTGAAATTCTCGGCCGGGAATTTCCAGTTGCACGGGATCAGCCACTTCTGGACGCCGCCGAGGATCTCGGTGCCGCCCTCGCCGCCATCCCAGCCGTCGAGCACGAGGTCGAGGAAATGGCGGAATTCGCCGAGATATTGGAGAAAAGCCGGCGCCGCTTCGTCCCAATTCGCCCACACGCTGCCCTTGTAGCAGCACAGCTGCGCCACCTCGACGAGCCCCCATCTCGCGCGGTCGAGGCGGCTCTCATAGGCTTCCTTGAAATAGGGGACGCCGACGAGCTTGCCGTCGAGCCCGTAGCTCCAGCCGTGATATGGGCAGGTGAAGACGGTCGTCGAGCCCTCGTCGTAGCGGCACACCTTCATGCCGCGATGCCGGCAGGAATTGAGAAAGACGTGGATCTGCCCCACCCGGTCGCGGCACAGGATCACCGACTCCTCGCCCATGCAGGAGACGGCGAAATCGCCCGGCTTCGCAACCTGGCTCTCATGCCCGACAAAGAGCCAGGCGCGCGCGAAGAGGCGCTCCTGCTCCTCCCGGTAGATCGCCTCGTCGACGAAGATCTCGCGGCTGATCTCGCCCTTGTCGAGGTCGATGAGCCCTGATCGGTAGGCCATTTCCTGCCCCTATGTCTTCACCGGCGACGCGGCGAGACGGTGCGGGTTGGTTGTCATACCGGCGAAGGCCGGTATCCACGGCAGGCCTGGGTCCCGGCCTTCGCCGGGACGACAAGAAAGTTTTCTCACCGTCTCACCGCCTCACTGGTTTATTCAAAAAAAGAACGTCAGATTCTTGGTCATCAGCACGTTCTGGTCGAGGACGATCTTGCGCCGCGCGATGCGCCAGCCGCCTGCTTCGCGGCGCAGCACATCCTCGCGCTTGCCGACGAGCAGGTCGGTCTCGGTCTCGACCCGGTTGCGGTAGACGAGAAAGCGGCATTTGACGAGGACTTCGCCCGGCGCGGCGAGCGAGGGGGTGATCTCGGCGAGCTCGACGTTCGACACCAGATGCGAGATGCGCGATACCGGCTCCTCGGCCCAATGGATGCCGGTCAATATCTGCCTGACGCGCCGGGTCAGCGTGTCCTTGCCCTCGTCGAACCAGGCGATGTCCTCCTTCTCGCGCGTGAACTCGCGGCTCTCTTCGCCGAATTTGACGTTGCGCCGCATCGGCATCCAGTAGCGCACGTCCTCGGTGAGCAGCGCGAGCCATTCCTCGTAGCGCCGCTCGTCCAGCAGATCGGCTTCGCGATAAAGGAATTCCTCGATCTCGCGATGCAGCAGCAGCCGGGTTATCGCCTCGTCGCGCTCGCTCATGGACCGCCCCGGTATAGATCGACGGCCGCAGCCTATCACAATCGGCGCGCATCGGCCGCAATCGACAAAGCCGCGCGGCGCTCCTATCATCGCCGCGACAAAGAGGCGAAAGGCCGCAGCTAAGGAGAGGACGCATGAGAAACGGCTGGCGCGTGTACGATTCCGACACGCACGTCAACCCCGCCGCCGAGATCATCGACAAATACGTCGATCCGGGCTTCCGCCCCCGGCTCGCCGAGTTGAACCCCTATCTCGTGCCGTTGCACAACGCCGTCGAGGGACCGAGCGAGCTGCACAATTACCGGATCGGCACCAAACTCTACCGCCGCGTTCTGGGCGAAGCGGCGCCGCGCGACACCTTTACCGGCCGCGACACGCGCTGGATGGGCACCAAGAAGCCGCGCCCCGGCATCCAGGACGATCAGGCCGCCAACCGCGTCGCCGATATGGACGACGAGGGCACCGACGTACATTTCCTGATCCCGACCTCGTGGCTCAGCGTCTGCGGCCTCGACGACCCGGCCTTCGAGGTGCAGATGACCCGCGCCTATCACCGCCATATGGCCGATTTCTGCGGCCAGTTCCCCGATCGCCTCAAGAGCATGATCGTCGCCTCCTCGCGCGTGCCGGAGGAAGCGGTGCGCGAAATCCGCGAATGGGGCAAATCGCGATGGGCCGTCGCGGTGATGCCGCTCTTGGCGAAGGACGTGCCGGCCGACCATCCGAGCCTCGAGCCGATCTGGGCGGCGGCGCAGGAATACGACCTGCCGATCGCCAACCACAGCTTCACCTGGAACCCGCCCTATTATCCCGGCTATCTCGACCTCTGGGAGAACATCTTCCTCGGCCGGGCGGCCGCCCATCCCTGGGGCGCGATGCGGTTTGTCGGCTCGTTCATCGGCGGCGGCATCTACGACCGCTATCCGAAATTGCGCATGGGCGTCCTCGAATGCGGCTTCGGCTGGCTGCCCTTCTGGGCGCGGCGGCTGGACGAGCAGGCGGTCTATGTCGGCGGCGTCGCCGACCTCAAGATGAAGCCGAGCGAATACATGCAGAGCGGCCGCTTCTTCTGCAGCATCGAGCATCACGAGGGCGAGGACATGTTCAACCACGTCACCCAGTTCCTGGGCGACGACGTGCTGATGTACGCCTCCGACTATCCGCATTCGGAATGCCAGTTTCCGAACTCGGTCGACAACATCATCGCCTGGAAGAGCCTGAAGCCGGAGACGACGAAAAAGGTGCTGTGGGGCAACGCCGCCCGCTTCTTCAAGCAGGCGTAAGCCAGCCCGACGAGATTGCTTCGCTCCGCTCGCAATGACGCCTCAAAGGGCTGTCATTGCGAGGAGCGGAGCGACGAAGCAATCTCGGGGCAGCGGGCGCTACTGTGCGGCTTGCGCCGGCGCCATGCCGACCGCGACTTCCTCGTCCCACGGGCCCGGGAAGCGGCCGCGGCCGACGAGCTCGCGCGTGAAGACGTGGTAATCGACCGGCCATTCGGCGCGCGGCAATTCGTAATAGACTTCGACGCCGTTCCCGTCCGGGTCGCGCATGTAGATGCCGAGCGAGATGCCGTGGTCGGCGATGTGGTCGATCGGGATCTTCTTGTCCTTGATGCGGTGATAGAATTCCTTCAGATCGTCGAGGCTCTCGAGCCGCCAAGCCATATGGTTGAGCCCGACCTGGCCGCGCTGCTGCAACGGCGCGTCGGGGCCGAGCTGCATCAGCGCCACCTCGTGCGACTGGTCGGGGTCGGCCGACATGAAGGCGGCCCAACCGGGCCGGTATTCGTAGGTGTGGAGGTCGAGGACCTCCTCGTACCACCTCTTCGAGCGCTCGGCGTCGCGCACGTAGAGGTTGACATGCCCCAGATATTTCGGGCGGTAGCTCATTTCGGTTCTCCGCTAATTCACCAGTGAGGCAGTGGGACAGTGAGAGGCCTTACAGCATCAGCCTCCTCATGCCCTCTTTGAGGACGGCTGTGTTGAAATTCAAGAGCAAGCCGGCACGGGTACCGCTCACCTTCATGTAGGTCAGCATCTGCGCCTCGTGAATCGGCATCAAGCGCTCGACACTCTTGATCTCGATGATGACTCGATTTTCAACCAGGATGTCCAGCCTATATCCGCAGTCGAGCCGAATGGCCTTATAAATAACGGGAAGCGGGACCTGGCGCCGGAAGCCAACGCCCGCCTGCTTCAGCTCAAAGCAAAGGCATTCCTCATAGGCCGATTCCAGCAGACCGGGACCGAGCTGGCGGTGTACCTCTATGGCGAAGCCGATAATCGTCTCGGTTAGCGGATCATGTTCGTACGGCATCGCAGGAAGTTCGCTATCTCACTGCCTCGCTGTCTCACTGGTTAATCCTCGCGGCCGAGGAAATCGAGGACGCGGTCGATGACTTCCTTCTTCGGGTAGATCGCGGCGAGCGCGCGGGCGCGGGTCAGGGGGTCGCTCGCGAAAAACCGCTCGTAAAGCACCTGGCGGCTGCCGAAGGCGCTGCCGGCCACGTCCCAGGCGAGGCGGAAGAGCTTGACGCGGTCAGTCGCCTCGGTGTTGTCGGTCGCCAGATACTGCTCGATGTGGTTCTTCAGCGGGCCCTTGAAATCGGCTTCCGACGGGGTCAAGAGAAAGCTCGACGAGCCCAAGAGCTGCAATATCTCGATCATCCGCGGATAGGCGGTCATGAAGAGATTGCGCGTGCTCTCGACGAGCAGCGGATCCGGGCACATGACGCCCCATTCGTCGAGCTGCGCGTCGGCCTCGGCGGCGCGCATGCAGGCGCGCGTCAGCTGCGCATAGAGCATCAATTCGCCGATCCGCTCCTCGGCATGCGGCAGATGCGCGTTGCCGAGCGCCTGCGTCATCAACAGCGCGATGCCGAGCACGAACTCGCATTTGGCGAGGTTCTTCGCCGCCCCTTGATGCGCCGAATGCGCCGAGGAATGGGTCCGCGTCGCGGTGCCGTTCAACAGATCGACATCGCCCAACAGAAAGACGCGCTCCCAGGGCACCAGCACGTCGTCGAAAAAAACGATGCAGTCCATCTCCTCGAAGCGCGAGGAGAGCGGCTGGTCGAAATGCGAGCGGCCCTGGTCGAAGCTGTCGCGGCAGAGAAAGCGCAGCCCGCGGGTGTCGCAGGGGATGGCGAAGCTGACCGCGAACGGGCTGTGCGTTTCGGCGTGGCGGGCCATGCGCGGCGAATAGACGGCGATTTCGTCCGACAGCGGCCCCAATGTCGCGAGGATGCGGGCGCCGCGGACGACGATGCCGGCGTCGGTCTCGCGCACCACCTGCAGCGCGGTGCCTTCCTCCAGGTTGAAGATGCCGGAGACCGTGCGGCTCTTTTGCAGGTTGATCAGCGCATGCGTCAGCGTCAGGTCGTTCTCGCGGATGTGCTCGTAATAGCGCACCATGTTGTCGGCGAATTCCGGCCGACCGGCGGCGAAATATTTCGCCGCTCCCGCCCAGGCGGCGTAGGTCACGTTCATGAAATCGGGCGAGCGGCCCATCATGCCGCAGCTCTTGCGCGCCCAGGCGAGCATCATGTCGCGGCGCCGCTCGAGGTCCTCGCGCGTCTTCGGGACGATGAAGGAGAGCCCGACCCGCTCGCCCGATTTCGGCGACACATAGGTCATCCTCTCGCGCCAGTTCGGGTCGTGCTGCATGTCGTAGAGCGCGGCGACGGCCTGCGCGCCGCCGGCGAGCCCGGGATGGCGGGTCACGTCGCGCACGCGCTCACCGCCGAGCCAAACCTCCCGCTCCATCTCCCGCAGCCCCGCGAGATATTGCTGTCCGCTGCGCGCCGGCATCGCACCCTCCTCGCCGCTGGCGCTCAAGCCTACGCCAAGCCGGGCGCGAAAACCAGCAAGCGGGGCGCCCGCGTTTTTCGCTGGCGCGGGGCGCTGCGAGGCGGCAGGCTTTCGCCTCCGACAGTCGAGAACAGAAAAGGGAACGCCCGATGCCGCACGAGCCGACCTTCGGCCGCTATGCCGAGATCCCGTACGACGAGATGACGCCGGAGCAACAGGAAGGCTATCACACGCTTATGGAGGCGCGCGGGCGGCTGCCCGGCCCGAACAAGATCTGGGTGCACAATCCGAAGCTCGCCAAGGCCTCGGCGGCGATCGGCGCGCATTTCCACCCCGGCCACTATTCGCTCTCCGAGCGCGAGCGCGAGATCGCGGTGTGCATCATCAACAGCAAATGGCATTCGGCCTATCCGACGAATGCGCATGAGCGCCGCGGCAAAGAGGTGGGGCTGCCGGCCGACAAGGTCGAGGCGCTGTTGTCGGGCCTGCCGGCCTCGTTCGCCGACCCGCGCGAGCAGGTCGTCTACGAGATGGCGACGGCGCTCGCCAATTCGCGGTGGGTGGGGAAAGGCCTCTACGAGCGCGCCGTCGAACTGTTGAGCCATGTCGGGATCACCGACGTCATATGCCTGATGGGCTATTACACGAGCGTCTCGATGACGCTCGCCTTCTACGACGTGCCGGCCGGCGCACCCGGCATGGCGCGCTGACGGCGCCTCTTTGAAGAGCAAGACACGGATATGGCGGTCACCATCGAGCGTCTCGTCACCCCGGCGGAGGCCGGGGTCTACCGATCCGCCGCGCGATCGGAGCGGGCAATCCCGCATCTTTGGAAATGCTTGGGAATCGAGCCAACGGAAGCCTGGGTCCCGGCCTTCGCCGGGACGACCAAATCCAATAGCTGACGCCGGAGAAATCTATGAAGATCGTCGATGCGCAGATCCATCTGTGGGAGAACGGGATCCCGGGCAACGCCGCGCACCGCCAGGTGTCGCATTTCACGGCCGAGGAGTGTCTCGCCGAGATGGATGCGGGCGGCGTCGACGCCGCGCTGATCCATCCGCCGGGCTGGGACGCCAATTCCGGCGCGATCGCCGAGGCGGCGGCGAAGACATACCCGAACCGCTTCGCGATACTCGGCAATTTCCCGCTCGACAAGCCGGAAAGCCGGGGTCTGATCGAGGGCTGGAAAAAGCGGCCCGGAATGCTCGGGCTGCGCTTTGCGCTGCTCGCGCCGCATCAGCGGACATGGCCGACCGACGGCACGATCGACTGGCTGTGGCCGGCTTGCGAAGGGGCGGGGATCCCGGTCGCGCTGATGGCGAGCGACTTCCTCCCGGTCGTCGCACGGGTCGCCGAGCGGCATCCGGGCTTGAAGCTGATCGTCGACCATTTCGGCCGGCGCCGCGGCGGCAAGGACGACGAAGCCTTCTCGAACGCCGAGGAGGTGGCGGCGCTCGCGAAACATCCGAACATCGCGCTGAAGGCGACCGGCGCGGCCGGCGAATCGAGCGGACCCTATCCCTACCGCAACATCCACAAATACATCCACCGGCTCTACGACGCCTTCGGGCCGCAGCGCTTTTTCTGGGGCACCGACATCACCCGCATGCCGTGCTCGTGGAAGGAGTGCGTGACGATGTTCACAGAGGAGCTGTCGTGGCTCTCGGGACGCGATCTCGAACTCGTCATGGGCAAGGGCGTTTGCGACTGGCTCGGGTGGAATTTGCCGGGGTGACGCCCTGCCCCGATGTCATTGCGAGGCGCGCAGCGGCGAAGCAATCTTGTCGGGATTGCTTCGCTCCGCTCGCAATGACCGCGCTTGCGTGAGGACCACGATGGAACTCGAACCGATCCCCTATCCCGACGCGCAGATCGCCGCGATCCTCGCACGCGTCAAGACGATCGCGATGGTCGGCGCTTCCTCGAACTGGAACCGGCCGAGCTACTTCGTCATGAAGTATCTGCAGGGGAAGGGCTACCGGGTGATTCCGGTCAATCCCGGCATCGCCGGGCAGACCCTCTTGGGCGAGCGCGTCTATGCCGCGCTTGCCGAGATCCCGGAGCCGGTCGACATGGTCGATGTCTTCCGCCCGGCCGCCGAGGCGCCGGGGATCGCCGAACAGGCGATCGCAATCGGCGCCAAGGTGCTGTGGATGCAGCTCGGCATCCGCCACGACGAGGCGGCGCGGCTGGCCGAGGCGGCCGGCATCGAAGTTGTCATGAACCGCTGCCCGAAGATCGAATTCGGCCGGTTGGGGGGCGAATTGTCGTGGAGCGGCGTCAACAGCGGCCTCATCCGCAACCGCGCCCCGGAGCCGCCGAACGCGCAAGCGCGCCGGCCGCGGCGCGACGCGGCCCCGCCTGCCGGCGGCAACCGCACCTATGGCTTCGAGACGCGGGCGATCCACGCCGGCGCCGCGCCCGATCCGACGACGGGGGCGCGCTCGACGCCGATCTATCAGACGACCTCGTATGTCTTCGAGGACGTCGATCACGCCGCCTCGCTCTTCAACCTGCACAATTTCGGCTACATCTATTCGCGCCTGACGAACCCGACCGTCGCCGTCCTCGAAGAGCGGGTCGCGAGCCTCGAAGGCGGGCGCGCCGCGCTCGCCGCCGCCTCGGGGCATGCCGCGCAGTTCCTGATCTTCGTCACCTTGCTCGAACCGGGCGACGAGTTCATCGCCTCGAAGAGCCTCTATGGCGGGTCGCTGACGCAATTCGGGCTGTCGTTCAAAAAGCTCGGCTGGACCTGCCGTTTCGTCGATCCGGGCGAGCCGGAGAATTTCCGCAACGCGCTGACCCCGCGCACCAAGGCGATCTTTCTCGAGAATCTCGCCAATCCCGGCGGCATCGTCGTCGATCTCGAAAAGGTGGCGGCGATCGCCCACGAAGCCGGCATTCCGCTGATCGTCGACAACACGCTCGCCACCCCCTATCTGTGCCGGCCGTTCGACTGGGGGGCCGACCTCATCTGCCATTCGACAACGAAATTTCTGTCCGGCCACGGCCACGCATTGGGCGGCGTGCTCGTCGAATCGGGGCGGTTCGACTGGGCGCAAGGCGGCCGATTCCGCTCGCTGACGGAGCCCGAACCCGCCTATCACGGGCTCAAATTCTACGAGAATTTCGGCGATTTCGCCTTCACTACCAAGGCGCGCGCCGTGGCGCTGCGCGACTTCGGCCCGACGCTCTCGCCGATGAACGCATTCCTGACGCTGACCGGCATCGAAACCTTACCGCTGCGCATGGAGCGGCACGTCGAAAATGCGCAGAAGGTCGCAAAATTCTTGGCCGACCATCCGCGCGTCGCGTGGGTGTCCTATGCCGGGCTGAAACAGAGCCCCTATTACGAGCTGGCGCAGAAATACCTGCCGAAGGGGGCGGGCGCCGTCTTCACCTTCGGCGTCAAGGGCGGCTGGGAGGCCGGCATCCGACTCGTCGAGAATGTCCGGCTCTTCTCGCACCTCGCCAATATCGGCGATACGCGCAGCCTGATCCTGCACCCCGCCTCGACGACGCATCGGCAGCTTTCCGACGAACAGCGCGAGGCGGCCGGCGCCGGGCCCGATGTCGTGCGGCTGTCGATCGGGCTCGAAGCGGCCGAGGATTTGATCCGCGACCTCGACGAAGCGCTCGCCGCCTAGGGCGCTTACCGGGCAGCTTGAACCACTTTGTTCGTCTTGGCCGGGCTTGACCCGGCCATCCATGGACCCGCGGGTCAAGCCCGCGGGAGACGGACTTTTCTTTGCGGATACAGCCGAACGGAAAATGCTCTAAAATTGAAATCCCCGCCCGGCACGCGCCGAGCGGGGATCTCGCCGTTCTCCTCGCGGTCTTAGTACGGAGGACGAATCGGAGGACGGCAGTATTCGGGGCCGAGCCCGTAGTTCGGGCACCGTTCGTAAGCCGAAGGCGGGGCGCCGAGGCCGATCCCGAAGCCGTTGCCGAAATCCCAGCCCAAATAGACCTGCGCCGAGGCCGGCTGAAGCGGCATCGCCAAGGCGCCGAGCGCCAGCGAGGTGGCCGCCAGGGTCGTCCATTTCCCCAATCGCCGAGTTTCAGTCGCTGCGGACATCGCCAATCTCCTTGCGTTGCTCTGCCAATACGAGCGGCTATTCGTTGAACGCCTGGGCTGACGCGCCCGTTCCGGATTGCGGGCAAGGGTTCGAACCCAGCACGCGGCGAAAGTCGTTGAAGGCGCGGACCACGATGTCGCCGCTGCTCGGATAGGCCAGCTGCAACAGCTTGCCGTACTCCGTTGCCGAGCTGCCGCCGAAATCGTCCTTGACGTTCGGAAGGTTGGCCCCGCCGAGCTGCCACATGCAGCCAAAGCCGGCGGCGGCGGTCGTCGTGTAAAACGGGTAGAACCGGGCGCCGGCGGGCGGGTTGACGCAATTCTCGCCGGTCGCGCGATCGCAGCGCGGCTTGGACCCGCCCTCGATACGCGGCAGATCGGTCTCGAAGGCGACGGCGTCGTAGTTGCGCGTCTTTGCCGGGCGATCGGTCGGCACGAAAAGCGGGCTGGTGAATTGGATCGGGCTCGGATTGCGCTCTCGGTTCGCCTTTGCGCTGCGCCGCGCCCCGGGCCAATCGCGACGATAGGGCGGGCCGTCGAAATCGATGTCGGAATCGACGCAGCCGGCGATCGCCACGGCGAGCGAGGCAGAGGCGTCGAAACAGGCCTTGTCGTCCTTGTCGAGTCCGCCGGGGTCGCTCGCCCCGGCGCTGACGCAATTGCCGCCGGCGTCGACGGCATTGCAGTACTCGAAATGGCCGATCTCGTCGGAAAACGCGATATTGTAGGAATGCGCCGCCCACGGCACCCGGGTGTGCTCGGAAGAGGTCGCGTACATCGGGTGAAAATCGTACGGAATGTTGGTGCAGCCCTTACCGGCCGGCGCGAATTTCACCTGGCCGAAGCCGTTGGCGGCGCTCGCCGTCATCGAGCCGCTCTCGCCGCTCGTCTGATCGTCGATCACGACCTGCAGTCCCTGCGAGGTGTCGCCGATCCGAACCGACAGCACATCGCCCGAATTCATGAACAGGTCCTTCGCCGGATCGGGCGTAAAGGTGCCGCTCGTCGCCTCCACCGGATTGGCCGGCGCCTGCGGCACGCCGCTCATCGTGATGAAGGCGAAATTGACGTATTCGATGCCGACCTTCCGCTGGCAGGCCAGGTTCAACGACTGGCCGGTATTCATGTTCTGCGACAGACTGTCGATATTGAGCGCGGCGCACCAGCGCGTCGCGTCGCAGCTGACGCCTGCCGGCCACGGCGCCCAGCCGGGCGGGTAGAACTGCATCTCCATGAATGCCGTGCCGGGGTGCTTGCCGATATATCGCGGCGAGCTCGGATTGCCGCTGTCGAAGATATTGGCGTCGCTGTCGGGCGTGCAGTTCTTGCCGGGGTTCGGCGCCGACTGCGAGTCGCAAATCGCCATGCCGAACCAGAAGGCCGGGTGCAGCTGGAAATTGTCGGTGCCGCCGGTGCCGTCCTGCGTTGGCGCAGTCGGCGGGTCCTGCGGCAGGCGCAATATGTACGCGCTCGAATTGCCCGAGCCCGGCGTCGCCGAATAGAAGATCACCGCCGGCTCGTCGTGACCGATGTAGCGGCCGTCGTAACTATAGGCGTCGGAGGGCTCGGTGCAGGTCGGCGAATTGTCGTCGCACAAAATGCGATAGTCGCCCATCGCGGCGCCGGCCGGCGGCGGCGCCATCGCGACAGCGAAGAGGCCGAGCAGCAGCGCGCGGAAGGCGCGGAGCCACAGAGGATGCGGTGTCTTCATCGGCGGTCGCCTCCACAGTGCCGGGACGGCAATCATTCGACGCGCAACAGCTCGACATCGAACAACAGCGTCGCATTGGGCGGAATGACCCCGCCCGCGCCGCTCTTGCCGTAGGCGAGATCGGGCGGGATGATCAGCGTGCGCTTGCCGCCGACCTTCATGCCGGCCACCCCCTCGTCCCAGCCGCGGATCACCTGGTGCGCGCCGAGCACGAAGCTGAACGGCTCGCCGCGGTCGAGCGAGCTGTCGAATTTGTCGCCCTTGCGCCCCTGCTGCCAAAGCCAGCCGGTGTAGTTGACGACGACTTTGCGCCCGGCGCTGGCGGCGGCGCCGCTGCCGACCGTCGTATCGGTGTATTTGAGGCCATCGGCCAGCTCCACCGCGCGGCCGCCGGCGGCAGCGGCCGGCGGCGTGCCGGCGGCGGCGAGGATCGCGGCCGCCGCGGCGGCGCTGAGGCTGCGGGTTCGCATCGCTCTTCTCCCCTGATTGGTCGCAGCCCTCAACATGCGCCGAGGGCCGAGCCGGTGTCCAGAATTCGCACGGCCCCATATCTGGCCGCGCCGGCGAACCGCGTGCTAGGCTCGGCCGCGATCGCAGAACTCTCGAAGCAACGGAGGAACCATGCCACAGCCGCCCTCTTCCGCGCGCGACCAGGTGCGCGACACCGTCCCGGGCCTCATCGAGCTGACCGAGCGGGTGCTGTTCGGCGAGGTCTGGGAGCGCCCGGGCCTGTCGAAACGCGACCGCAGCCTGATCGTCTGCGCCACCCTGATCGCGCTCGGCCGCGAGAAGCAGCTGGTCGGGCACCTGCAGCGCGCCCTCGACAACGGCCTGACCAAGCAGGAATTGAGCGAGGTCATCACGCATCTCGCCTTCTACGCCGGCCGGCCGGCGGCGATGACCGCAGCGCTCGTCGCCAAGGACGTGTTCGCGCAGCGGTAACCGCCTCCCATTGCCTCTCCCGATTGCGGGGGAGGGTTAGGATGGCGGCGGCTCGGGTGAGGGGCAAGGGAGAAGAAAGATGAAGATCGGGTTCATCGGTTTGGGGATGATGGGTTCGGGGATGGCGGCCAACCTGCAAAAGGCGGGGCACGAGCTCGTCGTCCACGATCTGCGGCGGGCCGCGGCCGAGCCCTATCTGGCAAAGGGCGCGGTGTGGGCCGACAGCCCGCGCGCCGTCGCCGAACAGAGCGAACTCGTCTTCACCTCGCTGCCCGGCCCGCCCGAGGTCGAAGCGGTGGCGCTGGGGCCGAACGGGCTGCTCGCCGGCATGAGCGACGGCAAAGCCTATTTCGACCTCTCGACCAACTCGCCCAACATGGTGCGCAAGATCAACGCCGCCTTCGCCGAGCGCAATGTCTACATGCTCGATTCGCCGGTCAGCGGCGGTCCGCGCGGTGCCCGCACCGGCAAGCTCGCGCTCTGGGTCGGCGGCGACGAGCAGATCTTCAACCGGCACAAGAGCGTCCTCGACGCGATCGGCGACAAGGCGCGCTACGTCGGGCCGATCGGCGCGGGCTCGGTGGCGAAGCTCGTGCACAACGGCGCCGGCTATTGCATCCAGACCGCGCTCGCCGAGATGTTCTCGGTCGGCGTCAAGGCCGGCGTCGAGCCGCTGGCGCTGTGGGAGGCGGTGCGCGACGGCGCGAGCGGCCGGCGGCGTACCTTCGACGGGCTCATCGACCAGTTCCTGCCGGGCAAATACGAGCCCGCCGCCTTCGCGCTGCGCCTCGCGCACAAGGACATGAGCCTCGCCACCCAGCTCGGCCGCGATTTCGGGGTGCCGATGCGGATCGCCAACCTGGCGCTCGCCGAATTGTCGGAAGCGCTGAACCGCGGCTGGGGCCATCTCGACTCGCGCTCGCCGATGCGTATCCAGCTCGAACGCGCCGGCGTCGAGGTCGCGGTCGAGCAGAGCCGCATCGACGAGGCGCTGTCGCGCGACCCGCCAGCTGTCGGCGACCCGAAGCATGGGTGAGGCCTCGGACGTCGGAGCAGGAAGCGGCTTGGGCCCGAAGCCGCGCGCGCATGAAAGAGGGCTGGCCGCTCGACGTCGGCCCGCTCGACCGCGACTCCTTGCACGAGCGGGGCAGATGACGGCCGCCTGACGGCCCGGAGCTTGGTAATTTCGCTGCCGCTCCGATATGTTGCTGCGGCGGCAGGCTACGGAGTTTTCGATCATGTCGGCAGTGAGGCGTTCGAACGAGCCGCTTCTCGACTGGCCCGCCGAGGGCGTGACGCGGGTGCCGTACCGCGTCTTCACCGAACCCGAGATCTACCGGCTCGAGGAGGAGCGGATCTTCCGCGGGCCGGTATGGCATTTTCTGTGCCTCGAAATCGAGATCCCGCAGCCCAGCGACATCCGCCTCGCGAGCGTCGGCGAGACGCCGATCGTCGTGACGCGCGACGAGAAGGGTGCGGTCAACGCGATGGTCAACCGCTGCGCCCATCGCGGCGCCCTCGTCTGCCTCAAGGAGCGCGATCGGCAGAAGGCGCTGACCTGCGCCTATCATTCCTGGAGCTACGATCTCGAAGGCCGGCTGCAGAGCGTCGCCTTCCGCCGCGGCGTGCGCGGCAAGGGCGGCATGCCGGAGGATTTCGACATGACGCAGCACCGGCTCGAAAGGCTGCGCGTAGAGACCTTCTGCGGTCTCGTCTTCGGCACCTTCTCGGCCGCGACGCCGCCCATCGAAGCATTTCTCGGGCCGATGACGAGCGGCCTCATCCGCCGCGCGCTCGGGCGCCCGCACCGGCTGCTCGGCATGCACAGCCAGATGCTGCACAACAACTGGAAGCTCTACGCCGAGAATTTGCGCGATTCCTACCACGCGAGCCTCCTGCATACCTTCTATACGGCCTTCAAAATCAACCGCGTCGACATGGACGGCGGCATGCTCCTCTCCGAGGACGGCCGGCATTCGGTCAGCTATTCGAAGCGCGCCACCTTGCAGGCGAGCGAGGAATTGGAGGGGATGCGCTCGGCGCAATCCGCTTCCGCCCTCGAAGGCCCACGGCTGCTCGACACCTTCGACGAGTGGCCGGACGGCATCACGCATGCGATCCAGGCGATCTTTCCGACGCTCGGCGTACAGTTCACCCTCAATTCGATCGCGATCCGCTTCTTCACGCCGCGCGGGCTCGACGAGACGGAGTTGTTCTGGATCTATCTCGGGCGCGAGGAGGACGATCCGCGGCAGGCCGACATGCGCGCGATCCAGGGCAATCTCACCGGCGCCGCCGGGCTCGTCTCGCTCGAGGACGGCTGCATCAACGAGTTCGTGCAGCGCGGCACGCGCGGCAGCCCGGACGAAGCGGCTTTTGTCGAGATGGGCGGGCGCGCGGTCGCCTCATCGGACAATTCGCGCGCCACCGAAACCGGCATCCGCGGCTTCTGGCAGGCGTATCGCGAGTTGATGGGGCTCTGAAGCCGTGGCGGTCGAGCCGGAACTGAGGGCGCGGATCGAGGACCTGCTCGGTGCGCTGGCGGCGGCGATCGACGACGGCGAAGTCGAGCGCTGGCCGGATTTCTTCACCGAAGACGGCTTCTACCAGATCATCCCGCGGGAAGGTTACGAGGCCGGCCACCCGCTCGGCATCATGACCTGCGCCGGGCGCGGCATGATGCGGGACCGCATCGCCGCGCTGCGCGACGCCAACATCTACGAGCCGCACGCCTACTGCCATCTGCTGGCGCAGCCGCTGCTCGAACGTGCGGCGGAAGGCGACATCGCCGCGCGCACGAACTTCGCCCTCTACCGCACGATCCAGGGCCGCGCCACCGAACTGTTCGCCGCCGGCAAATACGTCGATCGCATCGTCGAAGAAGGCGGCGAACTGCGCCTCAAATCGCGCCATGCGGTGCTCGAATCGCGCCGCGTCGACATATTGATCGTGCTGCCGATCTGAAAACCGCGTTTATTTGATCGCCTTCACATCCTCGATCGTCTTTTCCGGCTCCGGCCGGTAGCGATAGTCGGGATCGACGTCGGCGGCGCGCACGATGCCCTTGCCGTCGATGACGAACCGCCCCGGCATCGGCAAGGTCCAACTGCCCTCGCCGTTGCGCTGCGCGAGATCGTTGCCGAAACTGCGATAAACCTCCCGCAAATCCTCCGGCAGCGTGAAGCGAAGCCCGAGTTTCGCCGCGTAGTCATTGCCGGCGTCCCGCAAAATGTCGAAGCTGATCTTGTGCCGTTCCATCAGCGTTTTGATCGCCTCCGGCAGTTGCGGCGATAGGGCGCAGACCGTCGCTCCCAGCTCCTTCAATGTGCCCACAACTTGCTGCAAAGCATACAGCTCTGCATTGCAATAGGGTCACCAGGCGCCGCGGAAGAAGGTCAGAACGAGCGGGCCATTGGCGAGCAGGTCCGCCGAGCGCACCTCCTGCCCATCGGCATTCGGCAAGGCGAAAGACGGCAGCGGGTCGCCCACCTTGATCACCCGGCTCATGATGCCCGAGCGGCGCAGCTCCTCCGTGGCGCGGTGCATGACCGCCGCCTTCTCCGGCGGGATGCGCTTCGCCGAGGCTTCCCGCACCCCGCGCAGCGTGTCTTCGAGTGACATCATTCTCTCCTTTCGTCGGTTGCGCTGCGATGATAGCGCGCCTGCCGCGCCCGAGCGACAGCGGACATGCTAGGATCGCGGAGCTGTGAATGGAGGCTCGTTGCGGATGGAAGAGATTTACTGTTTTGCCGGCAATCGGCTCGACCGCGCCGCCCCGCGCCGGGCGGATGCCGCCTGGGTCGGCTCGCTGCTCGACGATCCCCGCACCGGGATGCTGCCGCTCGTCGATCTGAAGCCGCGCCTCGTGCACGATTCGGCGTCGCGCCTCGACTGGCGGCCGGCCGCGCCGTGGCGCAAGCTGATCGCTGAGGGCGCGACGCTGATATTCCTCGGCCTCGACGACGATGGGCGCGCCTTTTTCGCGCTCGATGCGACGGCGGCCGGGAACACCGAGGGCGAGTTCGCCGACGTCCGCGAGGCCGCGCCGAGGCTGACCGCTTCCGACGCGGCGATCCTCGCCGAGGCGCGCTCGCTGATCGATTGGCACGCGCGGCACGGCTTCTGCGCCGCCTGCGGCGCGCAGACGCTCGTCGCCTGCAGCGGCTGGCAGCGGCATTGCCCGAACTGCGGGGCGCATCACTTCCCGCGCACCGACCCGGTCGTCATCATGCTCGCGGTCAAGGGCGAGCGGTGTCTGTTGGGGCGCAACCGGCGGCGGGCGGGGAACCGCTTCTCCTGCCTCGCCGGCTTCATGGACCCGGGCGAGAGCCTCGAAGAGGCGGTGCGCCGCGAGGTGTTCGAGGAATCGGGCATTCGCATCGGCCGGGTGCGCTATCTCGCCTCGCAGCCCTGGCCCTTCCCGTCGAACCTGATGATGGGGTTTCTCGCCGAGGCGATCTCGGAGGAGATCACCGTCGATCCGGAGGAAATAGCCGAGGCGCGCTGGTTCGAGCGCGCGGAGATCCGCGATATGGTGGCGCGCGCCGCCACGGGCGAGGAAGACCCGTCGCGTCCGGCGCTGCCCGGTCCGGTTGCGATCGCCCACCAGATCTGCCGCCGCTGGTCGCACGGCCTCGACGGGATTTAGCTCAGGGCGATGTAGCCCAGGGGGATTTAGCCCAGGGGGATTTAGCCCAGGGCGGCGCCTTCACCAGAACCGGCGGCTCCCCCAATTGCCCCAGCGTCGGCCCCAGCCGCCGCCATACCAGCGGCTGCGGTGCCTGAGGAGCCCCACTATCAGAAGCAGGACCACGGCCCCAATCGTCGCAGTCACGATCGCTCCGACGATCCCGCCGGCGAGGTGAACGCCGAACTGCAAAAACAGCCAATTCCCGAGGAAAGCCCCGATAATTCCGATCGCGAGGTCGCCGACCAGGCCAAAGCCGGTGCCGCGGACGATCTTGCCGGCGAGCCATCCGGCGACCAGGCCCACGACCAGCATGACGAGAAGAGAATGCGTCGACATGCGTGTCTCCGGGTGGGTTACGAGATCCGCGATGCTCGGACGATCAGCTCCACTGCTGCGGCGACGCTCCGACGCGAACCGCGACGGCGATTGCCTTGCCGTTGGCCGCGCAGAGGCCTTCGAGATGGGCTGCGAGGCCCTCGAATGTGGTACCCGCGGGTAAGGGGAAGGACAGCGCGCCGGTCTTGAACACCGCGGTAACGCGGCTGGCGGCGGCTGGCTTGGCGTTGTTGAGCGACATCGCCGATCCTTCTGGTTGCAGCACTCCGGAAACACTCAACATTTGGCGAAGGTTCCGCCGCCCGGTCCTGTGCAACGCCAAACCGAGACACTCGGGGGCTGGACGAGTTTCCGGGTGCGCCGCCATTATCGGGTTCCGGCGAGCCTTTCGCCGACGGCGTGCAGAGGCGGGGTGAAGGGCAATGACCAAAGGCACCGCAATCGTCACCGGCGCCAATGGCGGGATCGGCCTCTACACCGCGCTCGGCCTCGCGCGGGCGGGCATGCGCGTCGTCATGGTCGGGCGCGACGCGGGCCGCCTCGACGCCGGCCGCCGGTTCGTCGCCGAGCGCACGGACGGCACCAGGCTCGCCATCGCGGCCGCCGATTTCGCGAGCCTCGCCGCGGTGCGCCGGCTGGCCGCTGAGTTGCTCGCGAGCGAAGCGCGGATCGATGTGCTCGTCAACAATGCGGGGCTGTCGATAGCGCAGTTCGCACGCACCGCCGACGGCAACGAAACGACCTTCGCGGTCAACCATCTGGCGCCGTTTCTCTTGACCAATCTCCTCCTCGACCGGCTCAAGGCGTCGACGCCAGCGCGCGTCATCACCGTCGCCTCGGCGGCGCATCGCCGCGCCCGGCTCGACCTCGCCACCGTCAACGGGCCGCGCGACTGGAGCATGGTCAAGGCCTACAGCCGCTCGAAACTCTGCAACATCCTGTTCACCGCCGAATTGGCGCGCCGGCTCGACGGCAGCGGCGTCGTCGCGACCTGTCTGCATCCGGGAGTGGTCGCCACCGCGATCGCCGCGCACGGGCTCGTCGGCCTCTTCTGGCGGCTCGGCAGGCCCTTCATGGTAAGCCCCGAAAAGGGCGCCGAGACCTCGGTCTTTCTCGCGACGGTCGCCGACCCGGCGCCGTTCCACGGCGCCTATGTGGTCGGCCGCGAGCGGGCCGAGACCGACCCGCAGGCGCGGGACCCGGCATTGGCACGCGCCCTCTGGGAGGAAAGCGCGCGGCTGACGGGGCTCGCCTCTCAGTAGCCGCGTTCTCTGTCCACCGGATAGAGCAGCGTCTCGCCGGCGCGCAGCCGGCGGATGTTTTCGACGACGCCCGCGCTTGCGACGTCGGGAACGGGAGCGGTCGCGATGTGCGGTGTCACCAGCACCTGTTCCATCGCCCAGAAGGGGTGGTCGGGAGCGAGCGGCTCCTTTTCGAAGACGTCGATGACCGCCGCAGCGATGCGGCCGTCGTTGAGCGCGGCGATCAGATCGGCTTCGACGAGGGTCGCGCCGCGCCCGCAGCTGACGAGCCGCGCCCCGCGCGGCAGGCCGGAGAACACCTGGCGGTCGATCAGTCCGCGCGTCGCGGCGGTCAGCGGCAGGAGCGCGACGAGGATGTCGGTGCGGGCGAGAAAAGGCGCGAGCCCGGCCGCCCCGTGAAAGCACTCGATGCCCGGGATCGACTTGGCCGAGCGTGCCCAGCCGGCGACCGGAAAGCCGAGTGCCGCCAGAGTCTGCGCCGCCGGCAGGCCCAATGAGCCGAGCCCCATGACCCCGACGCGGCTTGCGTCCGCCGCCGGCGGCAGGGCGTAATCCCAGCGCCGCGCGCGCTGCGCCCGTTCGAAGAATTCGATCCGTCGGTGCAGGCGCAACACAGCGTGTGCGATATATTGGCACATCATCGGCGCCATGCCGCTCTCGCCGAGCCGCACGATCGGGATGCCCGGGGAGAGGCTCTCATCTTCGAGCAGCGGGTCGACGCCGGCGGCGAGGCTGATGACGAGCCGCAGATTGGGCAGCCGGCCGAGCTCGCCGGCGGGCGGCTTCCACACGAGCGCCGTCTCGATCTCCGACGGGTCGCCGAGTTCGGGCGAGATGCGGATCTCAAGCTGCGGCATCCGCGCCAGCAGCGCGCGCGACCAGTCCACCGGATCGTCGTCCCGGCTCGAAAACAACAACGCCCCGGCCATCGCCCGCCTCCGCCGTCCGCCTGGCAGGGGAGAGTTAGAACATGATCCAGGTGTAGAGAAACAGCGTGTTGTTGTCCCCAGCGCCGCGGGTTGCGCCGTCGAATTTGTTGTAGACCGTATATTGCAGGCCGACCCGTGCATTGAACCACGGCCAGAAGGACGGGCCGCCATGCATGAAGGGGAGATAGGCGGCCTCCAAGACCCAGCCGCTGCTGTTCGGGCTGCCGCTGGACGTACCGTAGAGCGCCGCGTCGGGCGTGCCGGCGAGCACGAAGCGCCCGGCCGTCAGGCTCCAGGTATCGCCGAACGTGTAGGATGCCGAGGCGCGCAGGCTGCGCAGTTTGTCGCGGGAATTGTCGGCGAGCCCCAAGGCTCGACTCGCCGCCAGATCATGCGACTCGTCGATCCAGCTCGCGCGCAAGGTGACCGCCTGCCGGCCGGCGATAAATTGGTATTGCGTATCGACCCCGATGTCGGTGACGGCGTCGGTCCCTGCCCCGGGCATGCGCAGCGGCACAAGATTGGCCTTGAGGCCGAAGGTGCCGAATTCGAGGCTATGCTTGCCGAAATCGCGCTCAAAGGCGACGCGCCAATAGGGGGCGGCGCCGTCGACCGGGCTTTCGCCCGTCGTATCGACGCCGAGCGCGGTTTGCGCCGATTTCGACAGGTCGCGATAGGCGGAGAGCTCGGCATAGAAGCTGTCGTCGAGAAAACCGTAGGCGCCGAGGCCGAGCGTGCGCTGCGCGAGCGGGCCCTCGATCAGCGTGCTCGCGACCGGCTGCGGCGCCAGTTCCGAGGATATGTAGGGAAAGCGCCAGGCGGGCGTCGTGTTCCACACGTCCTGGACGGTCGGATTGTTGTTGAGCGAGAGCCCCCAGAGGAGGCTGTGACCGGCGATGTTGCCGCTCTCGGAAAAGCGAATGTCGGTATTGTCCCAGCCGAAGCGCCGCGCGGCGCTGTCGTAGGTCGCCTGGATGAAAGCGCCGACATTGTCGGTGATCCGCCCGCCGCTGAAGAGGCTCGCCTGTTGCACCGCTAAATTGTCGTTCGGGCCGAAATGCGGCGCCGCGCCTTGCGGCTGCCCGGCCGCTGTATGCGTGAAAGTCGGCTGCAGCATCACCGCAAAGGGCGGCAGGTTCGACTTCCCGCCGCCGAGCGTGTAGCCGCCGAGCTTGAACCGCCGTCCGAACGGCGTCAGCTCGGGAAAGGCGGTGTGACAGCTCGCGCAAGGCTCGCCCGTCTGCCGCGCATAGAGCGGCAAGGCGGAAACCGCTCGCGGCGAAGACGCCGCCGCGAGCGCCGCGACCACCGCAGCGATCTCACGGAGCGAGGCGAGACGCGCCCGCGGCCTCACGACGCCGATTTCGGCACGAAGAGCCGGCAGGAACCTTGCGGGCTGATCCGGCCCGCGACCAGCCGGCAAGCGTCGGGCGGCTGGAATTGGGCGCATTTCGCGCATTCCTTGCCGCCGTCAGGGTGGTCCTCATAGCCGACGACGGTCGGCGCCACCTTTTGCTGCGCTGCCGCAGGATCGGCGCCGGCGCCGATCATCGGAGCGGAACCGAGGATCGCGGCGAAGCCGCGGAGCAGCGTGCGCCGCGTATGCCGCGGCCGCAGAAATTCGCGCAGGTCGGTCATGATATCTCTCTCCGTCGGAGGCAACCGACCTCTACGACCCGACGGCGGAGCACTTATTCCGATCCGATCTTCTTCAATACTCGTCTAAACAAACATTCACTTTCTAACAAGAGGTTTAGAATGACGCAAAAATGTCTCTTACCTAACGAAGATGTGATCGAGGTCTTGTTGGCGGATCGCGGTAATTTTCGTCTGGCAATCTTCTCGTCGGGAAGCGAGGCGTCATCGCCGGCTTTCTGGCAGCAATATTTCTCAAATCTGGAAGCAGGTGTCGTGGAAGCCACAATTCGAGAGCGCACCGCCCATCTCGAGTCGCACATCGCAGGGCTGCGCCGCTTTGCGCGCGCCTTGCTGCGCGGCAATTGCGAAGAAGCCGACGATCTGGTGCAGGACACGCTCGAGCGTGCGCTTCTCGCATGGGATCGCCGGCGGCCGGGCGGCGATCTGCGCGGCTGGCTTTATACGATCCTCTACAACCGCTTTTTGAGCGGCGAGGAGCGCCGCCGGCGGCGGGGCGCGCATGCTGATTTGTCGCAGATACGCGAGGAGGCGCTGCCCACGGCGTGCGGCGGACAAGACGGCAGCCTCGTTCATCGCGACATCGTGCGGGCCGTCGCCGCGCTGCCCGAGCAGCAACGCGCGGTGCTGCTGCTGATCGGCCTCGAGGAACTCTCCTATGGAGAAGCGGCGCGAGTGCTCGGCGTACCGATCGGCACCGTGATGTCGCGGCTGTCGCGGGCGCGCGGACGGCTGCGGCGACATCTCTACGGCGAAGAATGGCCCCGCTCGCCATTGCGGATCGCTGCTGTGGAACGGCCATGCAAGAACATATCGTTACAATAAAATCGAAAACTAACATCCAGTTTAAGTTACTATCAAGATTAATCCGCCACAAATATGTCATGCTAATAACGAAGATGTGATAGGAGTGGTTATCTTCCTTTCGATCATTCTAGGACGGGCGATCGATTGTCGCTCGCTGAAAGGCCGAAAGGAAGGATCCCGCGATGAAATCTTTCTATCGACAGGTAGTCGTCGCGAGCGCGATGGCATTGCTCGTCGGCGGCATGATGGCTGCGCGCGCCCAAGACATGGGCTCCGGAAACGGGCGCAACGCCTATGTCGTCACCAAGCTGGTCTCCGATCTGGCGGGGGTGGCGAAGGTCCAGGACACGAATTTGAAGAATGCCTGGGGCGTCGCCTTCACCCCGGCCGGCAGCCCTTTCTGGATCAACGACAACGCGAGCGGACTGGCCACGCTCTACCAGGGTGACGGCACGATCGTGACGATCAATCCAAGCCCGCCGGGCGGAGTGATCATCCCCGGGCCGAACGGCTCGCCGCCGAACTTCGTCGCGGCGCCGACCGGCATTGTGTGGAACCCAACGACGAACCCGACCACCGCGTTCCTCGTGCCCGGCACAAGCATTCCCGCGCTCTTTATCTTCGACACCGAGGACGGGACGGTTTCGGCCTGGGCGCCCGGGCTCAACCCGGCGAACCAGGCGGTGCTCGCGGCCGACAATTCGAAGACCGGGCCGGGCGCCGTCTACAAGGGGCTCGCCTTCGGCGTCAACATCAATGGCGACTTCCTCTTCGCAACCAATTTCCGCGCCGGCACGATCGACGTGTTCGACCATAGCTTCAAGCCGGCGACGACCGACGGCGGATTTAGCGATCCAAATATTCCAGTGGGTTATGCGCCGTTCGGCATACAGAACATCAACGGCGACCTGTTCGTCACCTATGCTTTGCAGGACGCGCAAAAACATGACGACGTGGCCGGCCAGGGGCACGGCTTCGTCGATGTGTTCGACACCGACGGGCACCTCCTGCAACGCTTTGCGCAGCACGGCCAGCTCAACTCGCCATGGGGCGTCGCCCGCGCCTCATTCGCCTTCGGCCGCTTCAGCGGCGATATCCTGATCGGAAATTTCGGCAATGGGCGCATCAACGTGTTCGATTCCGACGGGCATTTCGTCGACCAACTCGCGGATGGTCACGGCAAGCCGCTAGCGATCGACGGGCTGTGGACCTTGACACTGGGCGGCGGCGCCAAATCGAGTTCCGACACGCTCTTCTTCACCGCCGGCCCGAATGGCGAAACCGACGGCCTCTTCGGGACGATCACGCCGGCCAGGACGGGCCACCCGGATCTCGCCGCGCAGTAGCCGCCGCTGGCCGGGGTAGCGGATCGGGGCCGGGAGGCGCTATCTGTTACCCATGATTCTGACGCCGATCCCGCGCGCGGCCTTGGCCCCGGCGCTCGACCGCTTTGCCGCGGGGCTGGCGGGGCCGCTCGCGCGGGCCGCCTTCGGGGATATCCGCGCGAGTTCGCCCGAGCGCGCCGCGGGCGAAGAGGCCGAGCGGCACCGTCGCGCCGCCTTGGCCGTCGCCCGCTCGCTCGGCATGGGGGTGCACCCCCAGGGCACGCGATGCCGGTTCAACTGGGACGGCACCGCGCTCGACGGCTCGGTCGAAGCCTATGTGATCCTGCACGAGGCGGCGCATTTCGCGCTCGCCCCGCCCGAGCGGCGCCGGCTCGTCGATTTCGGCCTCGGCCCCGGCCCCGACACGCGCGACCGCGAGGCGGCGGCGCGCGCCGCGACATTGCCGGTCCTGCAGCGCGAAGAAGACGAGGCGCAGGCCTCGCTCCTCGGCATCCTGTGGGAAGCCTCGCTCGGGCAGCCGGCGCTCGCCTCGTTTCTCGACCAGAACTGGCTCGAAGGGCTCGACCGCTCGGCGCCGGCGCATTTTAATCGGGTCGTCGAGGAATTGCGGCAACGCGGCTTCGACGACTGGGGGGCGACATGAACCGGATCAATCTGGCGGGGCGCAGCGCGATCGTCACCGGCGCGGCGCGCGGCATCGGGCGGGCGATCGCCGAGCGGCTCGCGGCCTCGGGCGCGCGGGTCGCGATCTGGGACGTCGATGCCGGGGCGGCGACGGCGACGGCGGCCGCGATCGAGGGCGCCGCCTCCTATCTCGCCGACGTGACCGATCCGCGATCGATCGCCGCGGCGCTGGCGGCGACGGTGGCGCAAATCGGGCCGCCCGCCATCCTCGTCAACAAGCCGGGATATCGGGGCCGAATTTCCCGCTCGACGAATACCCGCCCGAGGAATGGCGGCGGGTCGTCGAGATCGACCTCGTCGGCGTCTTCAACTGCTGCCGGGCCGCGGTGCCGCTGATGCGGAAGGCAGGCTATGGGCGCATCGTCAACATCGCCTCGATCGCCGGCAAGGAAGGCAACCCCAACGCGTCGGCCTACTCGGCAGCGAAGGCCGGCGTCATCGGCCTGACCAAGTCGCTGGGGAAGGAACTGGCCGCGACCGGCATCCGGGTCAACTGCGTGACGCCCGCCGCCGCCCGCACCGCGATCTTCGAGCAGATGACCGAGGCGCAGATCGACTACATGCTGTCGAAGATCCCGATGGGCCGGTTCGTCCGCGTCGAGGAGATCGCCGCGATCGTCGCGTGGCTCTCATCCGAGGAATGCTCGTTCTCGACCGGCGCCGTCTTCGACATCTCCCGCGGCCGCGCGACGTATTAGGCGGCTTCCCGGCGCCCGATCGCGCGGGCGCGCTCGGCGAGCCGGCGCACGCGCGCCCAGTCGCGCTTCGCGACGGCGTCCGCCGGCGCCATCCAAGAGCCGCCGACCATCGGCACGTTCGGCAGTCCGAGATAGGCGGGCGCGCTGGTCTCGTCGACGCCGCCCGTCGGGCAGAAAGCGACGCCCGGGAAAACCGGCGCGAGCGCGCGCAGCAATGCCGCGCCGCCCATGGCCTCGGCCGGGAAGAGCTTAAGGAAGCAGATGCCGAGTTCGCGCGCGGCCATCACCTCCGACGGGGTGGCGACGCCCGGCAGATAAGGCAGCCGGCTGCCCAAGGCCGAGGCGGCGAGTTCCGCGGTCAAGCCCGGGCTCACCAGAAAACGCGCCCCAACCGCCGCCGCGCGCACGACATCGGCCGGGCGCTGCACGGTTCCGGCGCCGACCGCGACCTCGGGCAATTCGCGGGCGATGGCGGCGATTGCCGCCGGCGCCGCCGGCGTGCGCAACGTCACCTCCAAGACCGAGAGGCCGCCGTCGCGAAGCGCGCGGGCGAGCGGCACCGCATCCTCCAGCCGGTCGATCGTCAGGACCGGGAGGATCGAGACGCCGTCGAACAAGGCGTGCATGGGATTTCTCTCCGGCAATTTTGCTATTCTCGCGCCGATCGCGGCAAACGTCAGCCCCGATCTGCCGGCGCCCGCCCGCGGCGGCGATCGGCCGCGGGCCGGGGCTCCGCGCCGCATGGCGGCGGCGAATCGGCGGCCGATTGACAGCCCCGCCGGCCGAGGATTGATTCGTACCGCATTGCGGGAGGTCGGAATGGAACATCGCGTGCTCGGCAAGAGCGGCCTCGGGCTTTCGCTCCTCGGCTTCGGCTGCGGCGCGGTCGGCGGGCTGATGGTGCGCGGCAGCCCGGCCGACCAGGAGCGCGCCGTCGCCCGCGCGATCGAGCTCGGCACCAATTATTTCGACACCGCCGCGATGTACGGGCAGGGCCAGTCGGAGCGCAATCTGGGGCGCGTGCTGAAGAGCCTCAAGCCCGATGTGCTCGTCGGCACCAAGGTGCGGGTGCCGCCCGAAAAGAAAGGCCGCATCCGCGCCGCGATCGCCGCCTCGCTGGAAGCGAGCCTCGGGCGGCTGCAGCTCGACCATGTCGATCTGTTCCAATTGCACAACCACATCACGCTTGCGGGGCACGACGACGCGCTCACCCCCGAGCAGGTGCTCGGCGAAGCGGTGCCGGCCTTCGAACGCTTGCAGCGCGACGGCAAGACCCGCTTTCTCGGCATCACCGCGGTCGGCGACACGGAAGCTCTCGAGCAGGTCGTCGAGGCGGGCGCCTTCGATAGCGCGCAAGTCCCCTACAACATGCTGAACCCGAGCGCCGGCGCCACGGTGGCCGCCGGCTATCCGGCGCATGACTACAAGAACCTCTTGGCGCGCATCGGGCGGGCGCAGATGGGCGTCATCGCGATCCGGGTGCTGGCCGCCGGGGCGCTCAGCGGCACCGAAGACCGCCATCCGCTCGGCTCGCCCTCGGTCGAGCCGATCGCCTCGGGCCGCGATTACAAGACCGACGTCGAGCGCGCCCGCCGCTTAGAGCCGCTGCTGCGCGAGGGACATGCGGCAAGCCTCGTCGAGGCGGCGATCCGCTTCGTCATCGCGCACCCGGCCGTCACGACGACGCTCGTCGGCTATTCGACCCTCGACCAGCTCGAATACGCCGCTGCCGCGGTCGCGAAAGGCCCGCTGCCGCCGGCCGCGCTCGCCCGCCTCGAGGCGCTGCGGCAGGGCTTTGCCGGGGAAGCGCGATGATCGGGGTCGAGCCCTCGGGCGAGGTGCTGGGCGCGAGGGTCACGGGGCTCGACTTGCGCGAGCCGCTCGACGTCCGCGCGTTCGGCCGGATCCTGCTGGCGCTCGGTCGCCACGGCGTCCTCTGCTTCCCCGGGCAACAGCTCGATGCGGCTTCGTTGAAGGCCTTCGCCGGGCGCTTCGGCGGGCTCGAGATCAATGTCGCCGCCGCCTATCAGGACGGTGCGCATCCGGAGGTCATGACGCTGTCGAACATCGTCGAGGACGGGCGCCCCTTGGGGCTCGCCGATGCCGGCCAGGACTGGCACACCGACATGTCGTACAGCGAAGAGATCGCGTTCGCCAACGCGCTCTACGCGATCCGCGTGCCGCGGCGCGACGGCAGGCCGCTCGGCGACACCGAATTCGCCAACATGCGCGCCGCCTATGCGGGGCTGCCGGCGGAATTGAAACAGCGCCTCGACGGCATGACCGTGCTGCACGACTTCGCGAAGTTCTGGGACCGCATGCGGGCGCGGCCGGGGAGCACGCGGGGACCGCTGACGCCGGAGCAGCGGGCGAAGAAACCGCCCGTCTCGCACCCGATCTTTCTGACGCACCCGATCACCGGGGAAAAGGTGCTCTACGCCAATCCCGGCTATGCTGTGCGCATCAACGAGCTGCCGGATGAGGAGAGCGAGCGCATCCTCCAATTCCTCTTCGAGCACCAATTGCAGGCGAAATACCGCTGGCGGCACCGCTGGAGCGAGGGCGACCTGCTCTTCTGGGACGACATCGGCACATTGCACTACGCGCACCCCGACTACCGGGCGGACGAACCGCGCCTCATCAAACGCTGCCAGGTGATGGCCGACCGCATCTTCGACCCCGCCTTTGTCGCGTCGGCCCTGGCGGCGGGGTAGGCGTCGCTTTCTGCCCCTCACCCTCCCACGGCTTCGCCGCGGGTCCCTCCCTCTCCCCGCACGCGGGGAGAGGGTTGGGGTGAGGGGCGACGCCGGCGTTACTCCCCGTCGGCGAGCGCGGTCTTGAAGCGGTTGCGGCAGAAGGCGGGGTCGAAATTGCGCTTGTAGGCGGGCGGATCCGTCGGCTTGACGCGCAGCACGACGAAGGCCGCGCCGTTGCCGTCGCGCAGCATCCGCGCGCCGTCGGCGATCTCCTCTTCGTGCGCCACCGTGCGGGTGCGGGCGATACCGCAGCCGGCGGCGATCTTTTCGAGATCGACGCCGAGGCTCGTATGGCTCTTCTGATAGCCGGTCTCGCCGTAATGACCGTTATCGACGCAGAGGATCGCGAGATTGGCCGGGTTCAACACCGCGATCGTCGCCAGCGCGCTCAAATTCATCAACAGTTCGCCGTCGCCCGTCACCACCAGCACGCGCTTGTCGGGCCGCGCGAGCGCGAGGCCGAGCCCGATCATCGCCGCCCCGCCCATCGCCCCCGCCATCGTATAGCTGTTGGCGCCGTCGCGGGTCAGCGCGGCGACATCGCGGCTCGTGCCGGCGAGCCCGGCGACGAAGAGGAAATCCTCTTGCCGGCCGACGATCGCCGGCACCGCGTCGCGCCGGTCGAGGATGAATTCCGGTCCCGATTGCGGCATCGCCCGCCTCCCTCAGAATTGCTTCGCGCCGAGCAGTTTCTGCGTCAGCAGCACGGCGACCGCGTTGCCGCTCTGGAACACCATCGTCAGCGCCGCCGCGGCCGTCGGCACGACCTCGTCCGGGCGCTCGGCCCTGAGGCAGATGACGCCCATCGCCTGCAAGACCGGCTCGACCGCCTGCCCCATCGGGAACTGCCACGGGTTTCCCTCGCCGAAATCGCCGCGCATGCTGACGAAGGCGAGAAACGGAAAGCGCCCGCCCTTGACCAGCGACAGCATGTTGATGCAGTTGCCGACCCCGCTCGACTGCAGGAGCAGCACCGCGCGGGCGCCGCCGAGATCGGCGCCGGCGATAAGCGCCACCCCCTCTTCCTCGGTCGTCAGCGCTACCGAATGCACCTCGGGATCGGCGAGCGAGCGGTCGATCAGCACACGGTGCCCGGCATCGGGCACATAAGCGAACTGCGTGACGCCGCCCTTCTTCAACAGATCGTAGAGCGCATCCTGCCATCTCTCGCTGCCGTCCGCTTCCGCCATCGCTCGCTCTCCGCGCGTCCTTCGAGGCCTCGCTGCGCGAGGCGCCTCAGGATGAGGGGCATTCCGGATGCCATCAAGAACATCCTCGTGCCGAGGGGCTTTGAAGGAATTGGCGAACCTCTACCGGCGAATGGCCGCATGACGGCCGGCATCGCCCATGCTAGGCTCGGCGGACGGATGCAGCGGGGTTGCGGGCGATGAAGGTCAGGATCGAATACTGCCTAAAGTGAAACTACGAACCTCGGGCCCTCCGTGCGAGGGCGCAGTTGGTCGACAAATCGGGTGCCGAGGTCGAGCTCGTCAAAGGCTCGAACGGCGTCTTCGAGATAACCGTCGACGGCCGGCTCGCCTTTTCGAAAAAGGCGCTCGGCCGGTTTCCGACCGACGAAGAGATCGACGCGATCGCCGCCGGGTGATTGCCCGCTCACCCCTCGGTCCTCGTCGGTCGCCGCGCCCCTCACCCCGGCTCTCTCCCCGCGAGCGGGGAGCAGGCTTAATCCTTTCCTAACCGTGCGCCGGTAGGCTCGCTGCGCGATTCTCGCGCGAGGGCCGGCGATGGCGGGGTTTTGGGGGAAGCTCCTTTGGGGGCTGAGAGACGGCGCCGGCCCCGGGCGCGGGCGCCTCGTTCTCCTCGCCGGCGTGCTGCTCGCGCTCGAGCTGTTCGGCGCCGCCTTTCTTGTTGCCGGGACGCACGGGCTGATCGTCCCGCTCGACAAGCCGACGACGACCGACTTCGTCAGCTTCTATGCGGCAGGCACGCTCGCCGATGCGGGGAGGCCGGTGCTCGCTTACGACGAGGCGGCGCATTACGCGGCCGAGCAACGGGCGACGCAGCCGGGCATCGACTATGTGCATTTCTTCTACCCGCCGGTTTATCTGTTGATCTGTGGGCTGCTGGCGCGGCTTCCCTATCTCGGCGGCTTTGCCCTGTTCGGTCTCGCAACGCTGTTGCCGTATCTCTTCGTCATGCGCCGCGTCCTCGACGAGCGCGGCTGGGCGATCATGCTGCCGATCCTCGCCTTCCCGCCGGTGCTGTGGACGTTCGGCTTCGGCCAGAATTCGCTGTTGACGGCGGCGCTCTTCGGCGCGGCAACGCTCTTCGTCGATCGCCGGCCGGTCGTCGCCGGGCTGCTTTTTGGGGCGCTTTGCTACAAGCCGCATTTCGGGCTTCTCGTGCCGGTCGCGCTCGCCGCGCAAAAGAATTGGCGGGCCTTCGGCGCCGCCGCCTTCTCGGCCGCGGCCCTCACCCTGTTGTCGATCGCGATCTTCGGCATCGAGGCGTGGCGCGGGTTTCTTCTTGCCTTGCTCGGCTCGCACAGCACTTACGAAGGCGGCGCGGTCGATCACGCCGCCTTCGTCAACCCGTTCGGCGCCGTGCTCGTGGTCGGCGGCGGAAAATGGCTCGCCTACGCCGTGCAGGTGGCCGCGTTTCTCGCCTGCGCCGGCCTCGTCGCCTTCGTGTGGCGGCGCGGCGCGAGCCTGCCGTTGCGCGCCGCGGTGCTGGCGGCAGCGACGATCGTCGCCATCCCGGTCGTCCTTTTCTACGATCTGGTGCTCGGCGCGGTCGCCGCCGCCTGGCTCGTCCGCGCCGGGCGGGAAAGCGGGTTTCTGCCGTGGGAAAAGCTGCTGCTGTCGGCTCTCTTCATGACGCCGCTGGTGGCGCGCAGCGTCGCGAACAGCTGGCATGTGCCGCTCGGGCCGCTCGCCGCCCTCGCGCTCTTCGGTCTTGCCGCCGCGGCGGCCGGGCGCGAAATCGCCGGTTTCCCGAGCGGTCAGGCGGCGCGCCGCAGCCCGCCCGAATTCCAGGTGACGAGCGAAGAGACCGCGTAGTTCCACACCACCCCGACGGCCGCGCCGCCGAGCCCGGCGAGCCACCACGCATGGCCGGCGCCGAACAGCTCGAAGGCGACCCCGACATTAGCGGCCGCACCGACGCCGCATACCGCATAGAACGACAAGAGGCCGGTCAGGATGCGCCAGCCCTTGAGCCGGCGGTCGCGATAGGTGAAGAGGTTGTTGAGCAGAAAATTGCCGGTCATCGCGACGACCGTGGCGATCCCCTGCGCCGCCGGAAAATCGACGAAGCCGGAGCGCAGCATGGCCCACAGCGTCGCCAGATGCGTCAGGATGCCGAGCCCGCCGATCAGCCCGAACAGTAGAAACCGCACCGGCACGATGCCGCCCGTCAGCTTGTCCAGCAGCAGCATCAGATATTCCCAGGCGACGAGCGTGTCGAGCTTGCTCTCGCCATGGAGGCGCCGGCGGAACCGGTAGGGCAGCTCGGCGAAGGCGAGCGGGACGGGCGAAGAGGCGAAGATGTCGAGCAACAGCTTGAAGCCCTGCCCCGAGAGGCCGCGCATCGTCTTCTCGAAGGCGCCGCGCTCGATCAGGAAGAAGCCGCTCATCGGGTCCGACAATTCGGCCTTGATGACGAGGCGGCCGAGCCGGCTCGCGATGTCGCTGATCCTGACGCGCGAGCGTTGCCAGTCGCCGAGCCCGCCTCCCGGCTTGTGCCGGCTCGCCACGACGACGTCGAGCCGGCGCTCCTTGATCGCCGCGAGCATGGCCGGGATGAGGCTCTCGTCGTGCTGCAGATCGCCGTCCATGACCGCGACATAGGGGGCGGCGCTGGCGAGGACGCCTTCGATGCAGGCCGAGGCGAGGCCGCGGCGCCCGAGGCGCTGCAGGCAGCGGATGTTGCCGCGGGCGCGGGCGATCTCGCGCACCCGATCGGCCGTGCCGTCCGCCGAATCGTCGTCGACGAAGATCGCCTCCCAGTGGACGCCGTCGAGCACGGCGGCGAGCCGCTCGACGATAATGGCGACGTTGTCGACTTCGTTGAGCGTCGGAATGACGACCGCGAGCTCGGCCGTGCTGGCATCGCCGGGCTCGCGCCCGCCCGGCAATCGAAGCTCGGCGTCTCGTTGCAGATCGTCCATTCGCATCGTCCCGAGGCCGGTTCGGCGAGGCCCTCGCCAGTCTGCGCCAAAACTCGACCGATGATACTCGATAAAGCTTTAGGCGATATTGATGAGAAAAGCCGCGCGGGCTGTAAGTCTTGCGGATATTTCCGCCGCGATTAACGGTTTCGCAAACTTTCTAGGGCATTTTCCTCCTGGTAGCAACGGTTCACCACCAGGAGATCCCTTATGTTTTCCACGTTCAAGCGCCTTCTGAAGAACGAGTCCGGTGTGACCGCGATCGAATACGGCCTCATCGCCTCCCTGATCGCCGTCGCCGCCGTCACCGTGATGGGCACGGTCGGCACCAACCTGACCAGCACCTTCACGACGGTCGCCAACAACCTCTAACTCCACGCGATGGTCGGTCGTCGCGCAACACCGCCTCCCCATCCGTTGCGCGCCGACCACCTTCCGCCACTTCTTCACAAGTCGCCGCCGGGCTTCCGGACGGCGGCTTTTTTTTGGCGACACGGCACCCGAGGGCGCTGCGCATCTCGCCATCTATGCCGGCCAAAATTGTAAGGCCCCGGTAAGCCGCCTTAACCGTTTGGAAGGATCTTCGTGCCAAATTCCTCCTCGTAGCGACGCCAAATCCACTGGAGAATCACATGTTTGCAGTGCTTTCGAAGCTTTTGAAGAACGAATCGGGCGTGACCGCGATCGAATACGGCCTCATCGCCGCGCTGATCGCCGTCGCCGCCGTCACCGTGATGGGCACGGTCGGCACCAACCTGACCAGCACCTTCACCACGGTCGCCAACAATCTCTGAAGTTTGGCAACCGGCGTGGGCCGCGTTCGCCGGCGCCGATCGGCGATTTTGCCGACCGAGCGCCGGCGTTGCGCCCGGGCAAGAACATCTGTGGCTGTCTATCGCACATTCGGAGGCATCGACGCCACCAGACCGGTTGAGAACTTCGCGAGATTGCGGCGCAGGAGGTCCGCCATGCCCGACGTAAGGATTAGGCCAGCCAAGGATCAAGCGGGCGTCACCGCCATCGAATACGCCCTTATTGCGGGCTTGATCTCGATTGTCATCGTCGGCGTCGTCACCCAGATCGGCACCGACGTCAGCAACCTCTTTTTCGGCAGCATCGCCGCCAATCTGTAGCTGAGAGAGCCACGTATCATCGCAACGCTGGCCGCTCTACGCGATAGATGTCGAAGAAGCTGCCGCGCGCCGATAGGCGCAGCTGCCGCGGCACACGGGTCGGCGGCGAGCCGAAATCGATCCAGAGCACATAATCGAACCGCTTTGGCCAATCGCGCCAATAGGGGCGCTCGCCATAGATGTCGGGGCCGGTGTCGAGCTTCTCGCTCGTCTCGGGATCGGCGCTCTTGCGCAATTCGCCGGGCGTCGCCGGCAAGCCGACGCGCTGCGCGATCCGCCGGTTGCCCGGCGCCACCGCGATCGTCGTCCAGCCGGTGAACAGGTAGGGCACGAAGGCGGAGCGGTCGATGACCGACAGCGCGGCCATGTGAATGAACGCCACCCTTTGCAATACCGCGAAACCGGCCGGCACGCCGACGAGAGGCATTATCCGCCCCGATGCAAGGCGTTCGACGATCATCAGCCGCGAGCCCGGCGCAATGACGCGCGCGGCGGACCTGAACTCGGCGAACCGGCCGTCATAATCGCGCCAGCTTTGCGTCACGCTCCAAACGCGCAAGCCCAGCACCGCCAGCGCGAATGCCGCGAAAATGACGGCCGCGCGCGGCTGCGGCGCGGTGAAGCGGGACGCGGCGATCAGCAGAAACGGCAGCGCGACGGGCAGCCGCATATCCGCGCCCCAGCTACCGCTCAGCACATTCGGCATGACGAGCGCCGCGAGCGCCAGGCCGGCGAGCGGGATGCGGAATTGCGCCGCTACCCGCAGCGAGCGCGACGGCAGCGCAAGGCCGAGAAAAGCAACCGCCAGCAAGCCTACGGCGCCGTCGAACGGCACCGGCAGATAGCCGAAGGCGAAGGGTGAAATCAGGGCGTAGAGCTTATCGGCGAGGCTGCCGTAGGTCGTCACCGTCGAGCCGCTGTGCTCGAGGCTCACATACCAAAGCGCCATGCCCGGCAGGAATTGCAGCCCTGCGGCAATCAGCGACAAAAAGCTCGGCAGCGACAGGCGGCGTGTCCTGATCCGCTCACCGATCTCGTAGAGCGCAACCGAAAGCCCGTAGAGGCCGAAGGCGAACAGGTGAAGCAGCAGCAGCAGGCTGGCGACGCCGGCGAACACGAGAATGCGCGGCGCCATGCGCCACTCGTGCGTCGCAATCCAGCCGGCGAGCGCGAAGAGGCAGGCGCCGACGCCGAAGAGGCAGTTGAGAAAGCCCCAGAACAGCACCGCATTGTAGACGAAGAGCGCCGACCACAGCGGCCAGAGCGCCCATCGCCCATTTAGGACACGGTGGAGAGTAGCCGTGCCGGCGATCAGCGCCAGCATCGTCAGCGCGACGAAAACCCGCCCGGCTGTCTCGATCGAAATAATGCGCGTCAGCGGCGGGACGATGAGATCCATCGCCAAATCCGGCAAGATCCGCCAGGCGACCAGATAGTTCGCGCTGAGCGCCGGGAATTGTCCGTGCTGCGCCAGGATCCACATGCGGGCGAGGTGGTTCGGGTAGTCGACGAGCGCGGGCACCCGAACCCAGAACAAGGGCGAGATCGTCAGCAACCCGAAGAGCGCATAAAGCCCGGGCAGCAACGCCCTCGCCGCCCCTCCCCGGCCGGCCGTCGCGGCAGGCGAAGCAGAAAAGATCCGGTCCGGATTCATCCTCTATTCACCAATCCGCGGTTATCTCTCGATTGCGAGCGCGAGGCGGAAGAGACCGCCCTCCCCCGCCGGATTCACACATGGACATCGGCATCTACGCCACTGAGGCCGCGATCGAGAGGGACCACTGGTGGTTCGCCGGCCGGCGGCTTCTGCTGTCGCAGATCATCGGCGAGTTCTCATTGCCGCCGGGCTCGTCCATCCTCGATGTCGGCACCGGCACCGGCAGCAATCTGCGCATGCTGCGCGAGCTCGGCTTCGATCGCGTGCTCGGGCTCGACCGCAGCCGCGAAGCGGCGCGGTTCTGCGCCGATAAGGGGCTGGGGCCGGTCGAGCTCGGCGACGTTCAAGCCCTGCCGTTTCCAGACCGCCACTTCGACCTCGTTCTCGCCACCGACATCATCGAGCATGTGGACGACGACCTTTTGGCATTGCGCGAGCTGCGCCGCGTGCTGAAGCCGAGAGGGCACCTGCTGTTGACCGTGCCCGCCTTCGAGCTGCTCTGGGGCTTGCAGGATGAGGTCGGCCATCACAAGCGGCGTTACCGGCTGTCCGACCTGCTCGAGCGGATCGGCGACGCGAGGTTATCGCCGGAACGTCATTTCTATTTCAACTACCTCCTGTTTTTGCCGATCCTGGTGCTGCGCCGCCTGATGCGCGTGCTGCCGCTGCGCGTCGCGAGCGAAGGCGAGATCAACGCGCCGTGGCTCAACCGCATATTGTCCCGGCTGTTCCGCTTGGACGTCCGCACCGCGCCGCTGGTGCGGCCGCCCTTCGGGGTGTCGGCCCTCGTCGTCGCGACGCCGGTGTGACAGCCGCCGCCGATGTACGAATACGCGCCTGATTTTTATAGCTATCTCGCGCCGCTCGCGCTGCGCTCGGCGGATCGCGTGGTGCCGCACCTCGCCGCGGCCCTGCCGATCGCGAGCGTCGCCGATTTCGGCTGCGGCCAGGGCGCCTGGCTGCGCGTGTGGCGCGCGACGGGCGCCGCCGTGCTGGGTGTTGACGGACCTTATGTCGACCGCTCCCGCCTGTTGATCGAGGCCGGCGAATTCCGCGCCGCCGACCTCGGCGAGCGAATCGACCTCGGCCGCCGCTTCGACCTGGTGCAGAGCCTGGAAGTCGCCGAGCACCTGCCGCAGGCAAAAGCGCAGCAGTTCATCGATACGCTGTGCCGGCACAGCGCCTGCATCCTGTTCTCCGCCGCCGTGCCCGGGCAGGGCGGCGAGCAGCACGTCAACGAGCAGCCGCTCTCCTATTGGCGCGCGCTCTTCCGCGACAATGGATATGCCGCGGTCGATTATCTTCGCCCGCTGGTTTTCGCCGACCGCGAGATTCAGTGGTGGTACCGGTACAATACGATACTGTATGTCACGGACGAGAAGCTCGCCGCGCTCCGCGAACCGTTCCGCGCCGCCCGCATTGCCGAAGACGAATCGCTGCCTGATTACTACCCGTTGCCGCATCGAGTGCGCAATGCGATCGTCCGTCGACTGCCGGAAGCTGCGGCGAGCCGCCTCGCGCGGATCAAATCGGCGGCGGCCGCCCGCCGCGGCGGATATCGGCTAGGCGCTCGCGGTTAGGCCGGAAACGACGATCCCGAGCGAGATGAAGAGGACGCCGAGCCAGCGCGCCGGCGAGATCGGTTCGTCGAGAACGAGCCGGGCAGCGGCGACGATGCCGACGAACTGCGCCGCTGCGAATACCTGCGCAATATTGAGCGGCACGCGGCGCAGCAGGACGGCGTAAAGGATGCCGCCGCAGCCGAAAAGCGCGAAACCGGCGGCCGATTCCCAACCGAAAACTCCGAAAAAGATCCGCTCGGAAGTGGGTGCGGCGGCGCCGAGCTTCAGCATCAGATTGGCGCCGACGGTGCAGCCGATGACGGCCAAGAACCCGGCGAGCGTCCGCGGCTCCAGCACGCCTCAAGCTCCCCTGCCGCGGTCGGCAGCGGGCCGCGTGCCGATCGCCGACCAGGACATGCCGTTGACCGCCGCCAGCCGCACGTCTTCGAGCCCTGCCCCCGCCATCAGCCGCTCGACTTCCTCGCGCGTCCAATAATGCGCGATGCGGGGCAGCATCTGATCGAAGACGATCGAGCGCAGATGCGGGAATTGGAACCCGGCGATCAGCCGCCAATACGCATTGCGGCGCAGCCCGGCCCGCAGCAGCAGCCACAACAGGGCGGCCGGATAAAGCGACAGGCGATGCACGAAGCCGATCGGCAGCCGGCTGAAAAGGGCGCGGCGCAGCGGGTCGAGGACGCGCAGCAGCGCCTCGTTGCCCTCGCGGCCATAGACCCAGATCAGCACCTTGCCGCCGGGCTTGACCGCCCGCCTCATCGCCGCGAGCGCCGCCGCGGGGTCTTCGAGGTGGTGCACGACGCCGATCGAGAAGGCGATGTCGAAACGGTCCGTGAAGGGCAGGTCGTAGGCGCTCGCGCGCCGCACCTCGACCGCCGGAAACGGCGCGAGATTGGTCCGCGCGCTCGCCAGCGAGCGCTCGTCGATATCGACGGCGCAGCCGCCCGCTGCCCCGTAAGCCGTCGGCCACCAGCTGTTGCGCCCGGTGCCGCAGCCGACATCGAGAAAAGTCTTTTGCCGCCAATCCCCGGCGTCGAGATGCGGGGTCCAGCGGCGGAACTGCTCCTCGTATTCGGGGCGGATCTCGCAATAGGTCTGCCACTCATAGCCGAAACGATCGGGCGAACCCGAATAATCACGCCCGAAGGCCTCGCTCGTCATCCCGTCCTCTCCCCCGTCAATCCGCCGCCGCGGCGAGGCTCGCCGGCGGTCTCGCGCCGCCCGCCACGGCAAACAGCACATAAAGCGCCCAAAGCTTTTTGCCGTGGTCGCGGCCGCCGCTCTCGTGCTCGTCGATCAGGCTCTCGATGGCGCTGTGCTCGAACCAGTCGGCGACCGGGTTCTGCCGCGACAACAGCATGTCGCGGCAACGCTCGCGATAAAGCGTGCGGATCAGCCGTCCGATCGGCACCGCGAAACCGTGCTTGCGGCGCTCGACGACCCATTGCGGCAGGTAGCGGCCGGCGAGCCGCTTCAGGACATATTTCGTCGTGCCGCCGTCGAGCTTCAGCGTCTTCGGCAAGGCGGCGGCGTATTCGGCGAAGTCGCGGTCGAGGAACGGCGCACGAACTTCCAACCCGTTCATCATCGAGGCGCGATCGGTCTTCGCCAGAATGTCCTCGGGCAGATAGGTCAAGAGAAAGAGATGCAGCAGCCGGTCGATCTGCGACAGGCGCGCGGCATCGGCGGCGTGCCCGTCGATGGCGCGAAAGGCGGCTTCGGCGCCCGCTTCGGGCAGCGCCGAGGTCCGCCACAACCGCGCCATTGCATTGGGCTCGATCGGCGCCATCCACAAAAAGGATTGCCGGTGCGTCGCGGCGCCGAAACCCTGGCTCAGCTGGCTCAAAAGAAAGAGCCGGTTCATGTAATGCTCGCCGGCCGGCAATGCTGCGACGAGGCGCCGGCAGAGCCGCCCGAGCCCCTGCGGCAGCAGCCGCATCGCCGCGGCCCAGCGCTGCACCGGGAAATTGGGATAGCCGGCGAAGAGCTCGTCCGCGCCGTCGCCGCCGAGCGCTACCCGCATCCGCCGCCGCGCCGCGCGGCACAAGAGCCAGGTCGGCAACAGCGAAGCATCGGCAAGCGGCTCGCCGAGCCCGGCAGTGACCGCGTCGATCGCGTCGAGCAGGTCGGGTTCGCCCAGCTCGACGATCTCGTGCCGCACGCCGAGCTGGCGCGCCACCGCTTGCGCCTGCGGCGTCTCGTCGAAGCCGGCGCCGGGGACCCGCACGCTGAAGGCTGTCAGGTCGGATGACGCCTCGGCCGCCAGCGCCGTCAACAGGCTCGAATCGAGCCCGCCGGAGAGAAACACCCCGACCGGCACGTCGGCGACGACGCGGCGCCGCACCGAATCGCGCAACAGCGCGTCGAGCCGCTCGACCGCCTCGCCTTCGCCGACGCCGCGACGGTCGCGGCGCGCGACCTGCGGCCGCCACCAGCGCTCGCGCACGATGCCGCCCTTGTGGAAGCAGAGGATCGTCGCCGGTTCGAGCTTCTCGATGCCGGCCCAGCCGGAGGCGTTGCCCGGCAGGTATTCGAAGAACAGAAAACGGTAGGCGGCCTCCCGGTCTAGGGCGGCGCCGCGAAACGCCGGATGGGCAAGGATCGCCGGCGCCTCCGAGGCGAAGATCAGCGCGCCGCCGGCGAGCCCGTAATAGAGCGGCTTCTCGCCGAAACGGTCGCGCGCCAGATAGAGCGTGCCGGTAGAACCGTCGCGATAGGCGAAGGCGAACATGCCGTCGACCCGCGCCACCGCGCGCGCGACGCCGAGCCGGCGGATCAGCTGAAAGAGAACCTCGGTGTCCGACCGGTCGCGAAGCTGGACGCCGCTGCGCGACAGCTCGTCGGCGAGCGCCCGGTAGCCATAGATCTCGCCGTTGAAGACGAGCGCGTCGCCGGTTTCGCGGTCGACCCGCGGCTGCGCACCGCCCGCGGGGTCGATGATCGCGAGCCGCGTATGGGCGAAGGCGATCCTGCCATCGACGAAGAGGCCGCTGCCGTCGGGCCCGCGATGCGCCAGCGCCCGGTTCATCGCGGCGAGCACCTGGCGGGCGCCGCGGCCGGGCGCGGTGAACCCGGCTATGCCGCACATATTACCACCGCGACTGCGCGACCCGCAGCCGCGGCCGCGCGGCGTGCCGAACCTCGCTCCTGACCTTGTACGGCGGGCGCCCGCGCGCCTCGAAATAGATCCGCGCCTGCACCTCGGCGATGACGCCGAGCAGCAGAAAGAGCAGGCCCGAGAGCCCGATCACGGCGGCGAGCAGCGGCAGCGGCGTCTCGATCAGCGAGACGGAGAAGCCGTATTTGAGGGTCAGTGCGGTCGCGAAGACCGACAGCGAAAGCCCGAGAAAGAACAGGCCGAACTTGCCGAAAAACTGGATCGGCCGGTCGAAGGCCCGGTCGATGAAATAAAGGATGAAGAGATCGAGCACGACGCGGGCGACGCGCCCCAGCCCGTATTTCGACGCGCCGTGCCGCCGCGGGTGATGGGCGACCGGGATCTCGGCGACGCGCGCCCCTTCCCAGGCGGCATATACCGGGATGAAACGGTGCATCTCGCCGTAGAGCCGCACATCCTCGACGACCTCGCGCCGGTAGGCCTTGAGGGTGCAGCCGTAATCGTGCAGCGGCACGTGCAGCAGCCCCGAGATCAGCCGGTTGGCGAGGATCGACGGCAGCCGCCGGGTCAGGGCCGCGTCCTCGCGCTGGCGGCGCCAGCCCGAGACGACGTCATAGCCTTCGGCGAGCTTGTCGAGCAGGCGCGGGATGTCGGCGGGGTCGTTCTGGCCGTCGGCGTCCATCGGGATGACGACGTCGCCCGTGCTGCCGCGGATCGCCGCCATCATCGCGGCGGTCTGGCCGTAATTGCGCGCCAGGTGCAATACCCGCACCCGCGGGTCCTCGGCCGCGAAGCGGTCGAGCACGGCCGCCGAGCCGTCGCGCGAACCGTCGTCGGCGAAAACGATCTCCGCCGATTGCGGCAGGCGGTCGAGAGTGTCGGCGAGCGCGGCATAAAGGGCGGGCAGCGCGTCGCTTTCGTTATAGACCGGGATGACGATCGAAACGTCCATGTCGCTCCTGCCGCCGCGCGCGCCGCGGCAGCCGTCATTTCCAGCAGAAAATGGTTAGGAAATGATTGAGGCCGGCAGCAATTGCCGTTTGCCTCGCGCCGCGATCACGGCGGCGAGGAGCGCCGAGGTCAGCGGTCCGAGACCGACCATCGAGCGCAGCGACAGAAAGCCGAGCGGCAACAGAAAGACCGCAAGGAGCGCCGGCTTTTCCCACGGCCGGAAGCCGCCTTCGAGCCCATCGCGCACGAGGAAGGCAAGCCCGAGCGTCGGCACCGTCAGATCGTAGGTCTGGCTGTAGGGGGTAACGACGAACGCGGCGGTGGCGACGAGCGCCGCCTCGAGCGAGGGCGACACTCCGCGCGCCGCGACCGCCAGCGCGACGCCGCCGGCGCCGAGGCTGACGAGGATCTGCGCCGCCCAGGCGACGCCGCCTGCCGCCCCCAGCGCGCGCAGCATGCCGTAGACGCTCTGCAGGTGGCTCCATGCGACATGCCCGAGCTGCCGGCCGGCGCCGAGGTTCATGTCGTTCGCGGTATGGAGCGCGCCGAGAAAGATGGCGAAGATCTGCCAGCCAAAGGCCGCCGCGGTCAGCGAGACGAGCGTCAGCACCGTCGCGGCGGCGGCGAAAAACACACGCCAGCGTCCGGTCGCGGCAAGAAACAGCGGCAGCAACAGCCCGAATTGCGGCTTGTAGCAGAGCAGCCCGAAGAGGATGCCGCTCGCGACCGGGCTCGCGTCGAGAAGAAACAGCCCGCCGCCGAGCAAGGCTGCCGTCAGAAGCCCGTTCTGGCCCGACCAGAGATTGAAGGCGACCGCCGGGGCGGCGAGCGAGGCGAATGCCGCGGTGCCGCCGGGCAGGATCGCTCGGGCGGCTGCGAGATAGGCCGCGAGCGTCGCGCCGAGCCACAAGGCGGCGGCGGTCCCATAGGGCAAGAGCCCGAGCGGCGTCACCGCCAGCAGGAAGATCGGCGGGTAGAACCAGGGCAGCACCTGAATCGCGAAGGATCGGCCGAGGGCGCGTTGCAACACCTCTTCGAGATGGTCCCATTGGTAGGCCGCCTGCGCCTGCCCGTGCGACGCCAGGCGTCCGGCCGCCCAGAACGCCGAGAAGTCGAAATTGGCCGGCCCATTCGTCGGTGCGAGCAGTGAATAGCCATGCGCCCAGGCGGCGGCGAGAAACCAGCCGTAGAGCGCCACGAGGGCCGCGCAGCCATAGAGCAGCGTCCGGCTGTAGAGGTTGGGCGGCGCCGCGCTCATGCCCTCTCCGGGCCGAGATCGGCGCGCTTTGCCGGCCGCGCGAGGAACCAACGGCGCAGCGGCCAGCGGATGCCGTCGAGGAAGCCCGCCGGCACATCGTGCGGCAGCAGGCCCGGGGCGGGAAACTCGTCGCGCCCCGGCCGCCACGCGGTGCCGAAGATCACGTCGAAGAGCGGCAGCACCTTGCAGAAATTCTTGTTCTGGTGCTGCGGCTCGAGGGAATGGTGGATGCGGTGGTACTGCGGGTTGTTGACGAGGAGCGCGAAGCGCCCGAGCGGCAGCCGCAGGTTCAGATGCGAGGCGCCGTCCGGCAGCAGCGCGGACGCCACCACCGCGACGACGATCGCGTGCGGGATCTTGAAGAGGATGGCCAACACCGGCAAAAACGCCGTCGTGATGACGGTTTCGAGCCAGAAATGCCGCGCTCCGGTGATGATGTTGAGCGCTTCGGCGGAGTGATGCAGCGAATGCATCGCCCACAGGGCCGGAAGCTTGTGCTGCGCGCGGTGCCAGAGATAGGCGAAGAGATCGTTCGCCAGAAGGACGAGCGCGAAGGACGGCAGAAACCACCAGCCGTCGGCCCTGAGCGCGATCCAGCCGCCGCCCGCCCAGTTGACGATAAAGGCGCCGCTCGCCTTCGCCGCCGGCGCGAAGAGACTGTTGAGGCCGATGTTGACCGCCGCGAGCTTCCAGTCGAGCAACAGGTGGGCACGGCTTTGGTCGCGCTCGACCGGCCGAACCCGCTCGACGGCGCGCGCCAAGAGGACCAGCGCGAGGAGCGCCGAATAGGTGCCGGCGAGAATGAGCAGAGTGGGCAAAAAGAACATCGCGCGCCCTACCAGAGTCCGGGCACGAGACGGGCGGTGCGCGCCGCATAGGCGGCGTATTCCGGAAAGATCCGCCGCAACAGCGTCTCTTCGTTGAAGATGCGGCGGATCTGGAAGGCGAGCTGCGCGGCGACGAGGGCCAGCGAGGCCGGCCAGACGAACTGGATCGCGGCGCCGAGGGCGGCCAACCCCTCCGCGAGATAAAGCGGGTGGCGGATCAGCCGGAACGGGCCGCTCGTCACGAGCGCCCGCGCCTCGGCCATGACGCTGAACGAACGCCCGAGCGTCAGCATGCTGACGAGGGCCAGCGCCGTGCCGCAGGCGACCAGCGCCCCCGAGGCGGCTTCGAGCGCCGGTCCGCGCCGCGCCGGCGGCAGGAACGGCAGCGCATAGACAAGGAAGGCGCCGAGCGCCGCCTCGAGCCGCGGCCGCAACCCCGCCAATTTCGCCAGCGGCCGCGGCCGCGTCAGCGCCAGTGCGACGACGGTCAGGCAAAAGCCGAAAAGCGCCAGCTTGGCGAACAGTCCGAGTAGCCCGGCCGGGCTCGCGGCGGACGCGGACGCGGCCCGCAGTTGCGGCACCAGCACGACGGCGACAAAGAAGAACCACAGCGCGAGGCCGCATCTGGCGAGCGCGTCGCCCGCTTTCGCCGCGGCCGCCGGCTTCATTGCGGCACCAGCAACATGAGCCCGGCCGCCCCCGCGATCGCCACCGCGTACGGAATGTCGGCGCCGGCGCGCAACGCCATCAGATCGGCGCCGCGCGCCGCCAGAAAGCGCCCAAGGCCGGCCCAGCGCAGCAAGAGACAGAGGACTGCGGCGATCCCGCCGACGATCCCGATCAGCAGAACGAATGCCGGCAGCAGCTTCAGCCCCTGCCACAGCGCCACCGCCGCTATCAGCTTGACGTCGCCGCCGCCGAGCTTGCCCCAGGCGAAAAGCCCGACGCCGACGGCGAGCGAAATCGCCGCCGCCGCCAAGTGCGAGGCCCAATCGACCGGGCCCGGCGACAACAGCGCCGCCGGCACGAACAGCAGCGCCACGAACAGCGGCACGAAATTGGGGATCCGCAAGTCCCGGACATCGGTCGCGACGGCAACCGCGAGCAACCCGCAATAGGCGGCGAGCGGCGCGATCTCCGCGGCGCGGCCGCCGATCATCGCCCGGCTCCCGCGTCCTTCTTCACATCTGGATTTTGTGAAAGTTCTGCGCCGCATGATAAAGCACCGGCGCCATGATCGCGACGACCAGCGCCGGCAGAAAGCAGCCGACGAGGATCATCGACAGCTTGACCGTGACCTTGTTCGCCGCCTCCTCCGCCCGCAGCAGGCGGCGCATGCGCAAATCTTCGGAGAAGACCCGCAATGTCGCGGCGATGCTGGTGCCGAAAACGTCGGCCTGGACGAGCAGGTTGACGAGCGAGCGCACTTCCTCGACGCCGGTGCGGGTCGAGAACGCCCGCATCGCGTCCTGCCGCTGTCGGCCGGCGCGCAACTCGTTCGAGATCAGACGCAATTCGCCCGACAGCCCCGGCTGCGAATGCCTCGTCTCTTCGCCGACCCGGTCGATCGAGGTGTCGAGCCCGAGCCCGGCCTCGGTGCAGACCAGCAGCAGATCGAGGATGTCCGGCAAGCCGTCGGAGACCTGCCGCTGCCGCGCTTTGCGCTGGTGGCCGACCAAAAACACCGGCAGCTCGAAGCCGACCACCATCGCGATCAATCCGCCGAACAGGATCGCCGTGCCGCCATGCGAGCCGCGGATCGCGAGCATGGCCAGCATGACGATCGCCGGCAGCACGATGACTCCGAAACCGATGCGGATCGCATAATAGCTCTGCGCCGCGAGCGGCGAATCGTAGCCGGCCTGCAGCAGCCACAGATTGAGGCCGGTGCGCTCCTTCTCGTCGGAGGGTACGAATTTGTCCTTGAACGGCCGGGTAATGTAGTGCTCCCACGCCGAGCCGCCGCGCCGCACCGAGGGGCCGGCTTCGGCGCGCGCCGCCGCCGGGCGCAAGCGCCGAGCGCGGTCGTCCGAGGCGAAGATGGCGGCGGCGCCGAACACCGCGCAGCCGACCCCGCCGACGACAACGAGGTCGTAGAGAAGGCCGTTGAGGCTCGCGAGCATGTTCATCGCTTCCTTACACCCGAATATTGACGACCTTGCGCATTCCGAGCACGCCGATCACGGCGAGAAAGGCGGCCACCCCCAAGGTGATGGCGAGGCCGGTGCTCGTCTTCGCGTCGTCGTAGTAATGCGGGTTCATCAACAACAGCACGCCGACGACGGCAAACGGCATGCCGCCAAGGATCTTGCCGGCAAAGCGGGATTCCGCAGACAACGCCCGCACCTTGCCAAACAGGTTTTGCCGGGCGCGAATGACGCTGGCGAGCGAGGTCAAGATCTCGGCGAGGCTGCCGCCGGTGCCGTGCTGAATGCGCATCGCTACGATCATGTAGTTGATATCCGGCAGCGGCACCCGCTTGCCCATCTTTTCGAGCGCGTCCTTGAAGTCGAGGCCATAGGACATCTCGTCCGAGACGAGACCGAATTCGCTGCCGATCGGGTCGGCCATCTCTTGCGCCACCATCTGGATGCCCATCGGCACCGGGTGCCCGGCGCGCAGCGAACGGGCGAGCATGTCGATCGCGTCGGGCAGCTGCGAGCCGATATGCGCGAGGCGGCGCTTGCGCACCCGGCCGATCATCATCAACGGCAGCGCGATCGCGACGATGACCGCGAGCACCAGCGAGATCACCCCGCCGAGGCCGCTGAACAGCAGCGCGAGGATGAAGATGGGCGGCACGAGAGCGGCCATGATCAGGCACACCTGTCGCGTCGTCAGCGTCATCCCGCTCGTCGCGATCAACTCATCGAGGGCGCGCAGCGGCGACGATTGCAGCGTCTTGACGAGCCACGGCGCCGACCCCTCGCCGAACGTCTTTCGGCGCAGCAGCTGGTATGCCGAGCGCTGGTCGGGTTGGCTCGCGATCAGCCGCAGGCGGCGGTTGGCGAGCTTGTCGGTGCTGCGCGCCGCGATCAACAGATAGAAGCCCTCGAGCAGCGCGAGCACACCCACGACGATGGCGACATAGAAGACGGTCAATGGGTCGAGGTGCATCAAGATCCTCTCTTCAGTAGCCGCACACGCGCACCTGCGTCAGACGCCGCTCCGTAGCCTAGCCGAGCCCCCACCCTAACCCTCCCCCGCTGGCGGGAGAGTGAATGGGAGGGGGCGAGGCGCGTGGGAAAGGTCACCTCCTCAATCGAGAGGGCGGCTGGGGTCGAAGATGTCGGCCGAGAGCTTGAGGCCGCGCGTTTCGAGCTGTTGCATGAATTTCGGCCGGATGCCGGTCGCCTGGAAGCTGCCGATCACCTTGCCTTCCTCGTCGATCCCGGTGCGCACGTATCGGAAGACCTCGTTCATCGTCACGATCTCGCCTTCCATGCCGGCGAGTTCCTGAATGCTGAGCAGCCGCCGCGTGCCGTCCGACAGGCGCCCGAGCTGGATGACGGCATGGATCGCAGAGGCGATCTGCATGCGGATCGTGCGCGGCGACATGTCGAGGCCGGCCATGCCGATCATCTGCTCGAGGCGGGAGATGGCGTCGCGCGGCGTGTTGGCGTGAATCGTCGACATCGAGCCGTCGTGGCCGGTGTTCATCGCCTGCAGCATGTCGAACGCTTCGCCCGCCCGCACCTCGCCGAGGATGATGCGGTCGGGGCGCATGCGCAGCGCATTCTTGATCAGATCGCGCTGGGTAATCTCGCCCTTGCCCTCGGCATTGGGCGGGCGCGTCTCCATGCGCGCGACATGCGGCTGCTGCAGTTGCAGCTCGGCGGCGTCCTCGATCGTGACGATGCGCTCGCGCGGGTCGATCGCCTGCGACATGGCGTTGAGCATCGAGGTCTTGCCCGAGCCGGTGCCGCCCGAAACGAGGATCGACATCCGCGCCTTGACCATCGCTTCGATCAATTCCTTGATCTTCGGGGTCAGCGCGCCGAAGCGGACGAGCCGCTCGAGGTCCATCGGGACCTTGGCGAATTTCCGGATCGACAACAGCGGGCCGTCGACCGCGATCGGTGCCACCACCGCATTGATCCGCGAGCCGTCGGCGAGCCGGGCGTCGACCAGCGGATGCGCCTCGTCGATGTGGCGGCCGACGGCGGTGACCATCTTGTTGATGACGCGCAGCAGGTGCTGCTCGTCCTTGAACTGGACCGGGGTGATGTCGAGCTGGCCGCGCCGCTCGACATAGATCTGATTGTGGGTATTGACGAGAATGTCGGAGATCGTGTCGTCCTTGAGCAACGGTTCGAGCGGCCCGAGACCGAGTATCTCGTCGAGCACATCGGCGACCAGCTGGGTGCGCTCGCGCTCGTTGAGCGGGGTTGCTTCCTTCGTCAGCAGCTCGCGGATGATATTGCCGACTTCGCCCATGAACTGCTCGCGCGGCATACGCTCGATGACGGAGAGGTTGATCTCGCCGAGCAGCTGCTGATGCAGGCGGACCTTCAGATCGAGAAAATTCGGCTCGACAATGACCGGCAGGGGCGGAAGTGGCGAGATCTCGGCGGCGCGCGGCGCCGCCGGCGCGAGCGGCCGCGCCGCCGGCTCGGGAGCGGCATCGGGCTTCTTGATCGTGCGGACGCCAAACATGCTAGCCTCCCGGCTGTACCGCGGCCGACGCGGGCTGCGCGGCGCGGATGATCGCCTCCATGACCTGCACGAGCTTCTTCTCGGCCGAGCGGCCGCCGCTCGCTTCGTTGAGCGGCACCCCGGCCTCAGCGGCGGCCCTTATCGCCGGGCTCTCCGGAACGACGTGATCGACCTTGCGTCCGAGCGCCTTCTCGGCCGCCTTCAGCGACACGCCGCCGCGGCCGAAAAAACCGCTCGAGACGCGGTTCGCGACGACGATCACCGGCACGTCGTCGAGCTCCTCCTGGCGCAGCATGTCGAGCTGACGGCGCCCTTGCCGCAATGACGGCACGTTCAATTGCACGATGAGGACAATGGCGCTCGAGGCGCGCAGCACGGCATGCGTCCAATGCGCCCAGAGCAGCGGCAGGTCGATCAGCGTGTGCGTGTATTCCCGGCTTGCGGTGGCAATCGTGGCGATGATCGCCGCCGGGTCTATGCTGTCGACCGGATAGACGGAGGCCGGCGATCCCAGCAGATCGAAGCGCTCGTGCGCGCGCACCATGGCGCCCCGCAGCAGGGTGCCGTCGAGCCGCTCGGGCGACTGGATCAGATCCATGACGCTGCTTTTCGGCTCGGTATCGAGGAACAGCGAGGCGCAGCCGAATTGAATGTCGAAATCGAGCACGCACAGCCGCTCCATCCCCTTGCGGCGGGCGAGCGCGCAGGCGCCCTGGACGACGAGGCTGGTGCACCCGACCCCGCCGCCGCTCGAGATGAAGCTGATGACGAGACCGCGCTCGCCGCTCGCCTTCGGGGCCGCGGCCGGCCGGCGCGCCATCGCCTGGCGCAACGCCTCGGCCAGTTCCGCCGGGTCGAGCGGTTGCGGAACCACGTCGTGCACGCCGATATGCATGAACTCGCGCATCGCGGCGAAGTCGAGCCGCGGCGAGGTGACGACGACCGGCGCCGTCGCCCGGTCGGCGACGAACTCGGCCAATACCTGCATCTCCTGCGGATCGCCGACCTCGACCTCGACGAAGACGATGTCGCCCTCGAGGCCGTAGAGTCCGGCGAGTTCGAGCCGCGGAACGACCGCGGTGTGCAACCGCGCGCCGCTTTGGCCGGCGCCGATCGCCTCCTTGAGGGCCTGCTCCGCCTCGGCGCTCTTGAGCAGGGCGGCGACGAGGGCAGGCTGGCCCGCAGGCGAAGACGCCGCCCCCGGCTCGCCGGCGTCGCTGCGTCCGTGTGTCTCGGAAATCGCGGACGAATCCGCCATGTTCAACCCGATCCCGGCCTCAAGACCAACGGGATGCGAACAATAGCGCCATCCTCGGCGCGGCGTCCAGCCGCGCTTCTCGCGATGCCGCGGCGGCGCCGCAGCGAGACTCGCGATCCGAGGCCGCATCGCTCGGCTCAGACCGGGTAGCAGGAGCCGGCGTTGAGATTGACGGTGAAGAACTTGCCGCCCGGCAATATCTCCAGCGCCACCGACTGAAACGTGTAGCTGATCGACACCTCCTTGCCGGCCCCGTTCGCGCAGCTGGCGAGCGTGAAATCGCCGCACCCGAGGCCGAGCCCCAGCGCCCATCCCGCGGCATTGCACTGCGCCGTGTTGGTGCCGGTGCCGCCGCATGCAGCGCTGTCGACGACGGCACAGCGCGCCGCCTGCTCGACGGCGAACTGCAGCACCGTCACCGTCCACAACAGGCGCCCGGTTTCGATGACGGCGAGCACCATGGCGATCAGGAACGGCAGCACGAACGCCATCTCGACCGCCGGCCCGCCGCGCCGGTCGCGCAGCACGCCGCAGTGCCGCAGTAGATAAATGATCGGTGCAGCCAGGTTCTTCATTGCGCTATTGGACGCGGACTGTCGAGGCCGCGGTGAGCGGGTCGGGGACGCCGAGCAGCTTGGCGTATCGCCCGAAGACGAAGCTGTACTGCGCATTAACGGTGACATAGATCCCTGCCTGGTCGCCGTTTGAGCAGGTCGCGGTGCAGCTCGCAGCGGCTATCCCGCTCGTCGCGGGGCAACCGCAAAAGGTGCTCGGCGCCGGCGTCGCCGCGACGTTTTGCAGCCCGGTCGCCGATGTAACCGCGGTCTGGATGCATTGCGGCGTGCCTGGGTTTCCGGGGCAGTTGAAGCCGTTGATCGCCGCATAGGCCGCGCCGTTCTCGGCGGCGTTGTTGACCTCCATGATCTGAAAAATGATCATGCCGAATTCGAGGGTTCCGGAAATCAGCGTGGTCAGCAGGATGGCGACGATCCCCATCTCGGCGGCGACATTGCCGCCGACGTGACGCAACAGGCGGCGCAATACGGCACGCCAGCCGGTTGCGCGCCGTCGGTCGCGGGCGGTCATTCGAACACCGAGATCTGTCCGGGACCGATGATTTGAGCGACGCCGGTGCCGGCGCAGTTGTCTTGCAACGAGCCGTTGCCCTGCAGCACGACCTGGTAGGCGACGATCTGCGTGCACGCCGAGCCGCTGCCGCCGTTGCCGTTGTAGGTCAGCTGTTGCGCCGGAAAATCCAACGCCCCGGTGATACTCAAGCTGCCGTTGCCGCCGAGCGAGGAGGCTCCCAATGGATTGAGGGGCGCGTTGCGGTCCTGAAAGAAGGCCAGGCCGGTGCAGCCGGGGCAGCCCGGCGGCGCGGCAGATGGTGCGATGAGGTTGAAGCTGCCGGTGCTCGACACGTTGGCGGTCGCGTAATCATTTGGGTGGAAACCGTCGCCGGTGCTGCCGGTCAAGACGATGGTCACGCCGTTGCCGCTGATGGCGGCGTTCGAGCGCACGTTGAATACGCCGCCGTAAATGATGTAGACGCCGGGGTTCAGCGTGATGTTCGCATTACTGTCGAACAACAGCCCGCCGCAATAGGTGCCGGGGTTTATGTTCTGCGTCGTGCTTTTGTACGAAATCCCGGTGTTGGCCGCCGTGCAGGGGGCCGGTGTCGGCAGCGGGCGGTTCGCATAAGGGTCGGGAACCGGCCTGCTGAAAATGTAGGGGTCCGCCGGGTTGAGCACGGCGCCGGCGCCGCCTTGCAGCGTGACGGAGCCGCGCATGGAGCCCGCTGCCGCATTGACCGTGCCGCTGCCCTGGATGTTCAGCGAGGCGTTGTCGATAAAGCCGGCATTCTGCAGCGTTACCGTGCCGTTGCCCTGTGCGTTGATGCCGACATCAGTGACATTCGAATCGAGCGCCAGCAGGATGTCGCCCCCCACGGTCGGCGCCGTCACCGATCGGGCCGCGACGGTGGTCACGCTCGTGCCGGGCAGCAGTGCCGATATCATCCGCGGTTGCGGCTGCTGAATGATCACCTCGACACCGTTCGGATTGCCGGCGAGGCGGCCGAACTGCGGCGGGTTGTTGACCGTGACGGTGATGTTGTCGGCGCCGTTGGCATAGCCGTTCTGGGCTGCGACGGCGATCGCCTGGGCAGTGAAATTCGGGCTGCCGTTCAGCAAGGCGACCGCGCCGCTGTAGGACGCGACATCGGCCGCCCCCTGCATCGCGCGCTTGACCAGAAGCCACATGCCGACCTCGATCGTGAGGCCGACGAAGCCGATCATCACCGGAAACGCGATGGCGGTGACGATGGCGACGCTGCCGGCCCGCCGCCTGCCGCGGCTGAGCCATGCGGCCGGGCATGCAAGGAACCGGTCGAGCAGTGCGCGGCAGTCAGACGCTGGCGTGCCGCTCGAACCTTTTCGGGAGGGCGGATCGTTGTGCCCTATCATGCAACGCACCCGGCTCGCTCACTTGGCGGGACCGCCCGCGCCGCGCAGCACCGTAACGGTGATTGACGCCGGCGCCTCTTTCTTGCCGTCGACCGGAGCCGGCCGCAGATCGTTGAGCGAGAACGGGTGGCTCGGCACTTGCCGGGCATCGGCGACGTTGCGCAGCGCCAGGCTCAAGCTGCCGACCTGGACGCCGAGCGTCAGCTTTTGCGCATCGTCCGGCGAGACCTCGAGCGTCACCGCCTTGGCGACGATCGGCTTGTTGAGCTTCGGGTCGTTGGCCACCTGATCGACGCCGAGCACCTTTACATTCTGCAACAAAATGACGGTCTGCGGATTGTTCTTGTCCTCGGTGCGGGTCAACAGCACATCGACACGATCGTTCGGCAGGACGAACCCGGCGACCCCGGTCGCGTCATTGACGCGCAACGTCACCGCCAGCATGTTCTTGCCGATGATGCTCGACAGCGACGCCCGGCCGTTGGGCCCCGAGACCTTGCCCGCCAACACCGGCTCGCCCGGCTCGATCGCGCCCAGCGCGACGCGCTCGTGACCTTTCTCGCAGATCTGTTCGATCTCCTTGAAAGCGCCCGGCGGCACCGCTTTCGACGGCCAGTGCACGAGTTCGAGATCGTTCGGCGTGATCGGATCGCCGAAATGCAGCGCCGTCTTGGCCACGACGACGCTGGGGCCCGCCGCAACTGCGGCGGCCGTTTGCGGGCCTCGCGCGCCGCGCACGGCGTAGAGCGCCACCAGCCCGAGAATCAAGGAAATCGCGAGAAGCACCAGGCCGCGTGCCCTCATCGACAAGCCCTCCGAATGGCGGGCTTACACCCGCGGCGGCGCCGGTTTTGCGGCCGGCGCCGGGCCGCAGTCGCAAGCCTTGCTATATGCCTGCGGTAATGCTCGTCAGTTTGTCGCCGATCGCGGTGAACAGTGCACCGAGGTCAGTCCCGGCCACCGCTGCGCCGGCGACGACGGCGAGCGAGACGAGGGCGACGATCAGCCCGTATTCGAGCGCGTTCGAGCCAGAGCGATCACCGAGGAAATATTTCAAAGAGTGCAACACGTATATCTCCTTCCGAGCACCGCCAGCCCGGAAGTGGGCTGGGGTCGCGTGGCGACGCCCGACAGCGGGCGACGCGTTTAGGGCGCGGCCGTCAGAGGCCGGCCGTAACGCTCGTGATCTTGGCGCCGATCGCGTCGAACATCGCGCCGAGGTCGGTCCCGGCCACCGCCGCGCCGGCGACGACGGCCAGCGACACGAGAGCCACGATCAACCCATATTCGAGGGCGTTCGAACCCGATCGGTCCTTTACGAGCCGCCGTACGATCTTAACCATCGCAAAACCCTCCGCTTTAAAAGACTTCCTAAGACCCGAGGATGCCTTCCAGTTTCGAGGCTAGGCTTCCGCCCGGCCCGAAATTCGTCGAATTTGCCCCTTTTTTATCACAAACACCAGGGAACTCAAGTCCTTTCGGCGAGATGGCGTGCTGTCCTGGCGACTTAAGCGCGAGCAACAGGCTTCGCCAGGCTGTAGATTCCATCGTTCCCTTCCGGCAAGGCCGCGCGCATCCTGCGGCAGTCTCGATACGGCGGTTCCGGCGCAGCCGCAGAGCGAAACACCGCAATGGCGGCAACGGGTCTTTCCTCCAGTTTTCCCGTTTGTTCGCCCTCTTTAATATTTTACGAACTCAGCCGGCCGCGCCCTGCGCTGGATCGAACTGCGTGCGGGTAACCGCCGGCAGCCGGCGGCGATGCAGCGGCCACAGCGCGCCGTCCAGGAGGCCTTGCGGCTTCTCGCGCGAGACGAGGCCGGTCGGCGGAAATTCCTCTTTGCCAGGCACCCATAGCGTGCCGAACAAATAATCGATGAGCGGCAACATTTTGCAGAAATTCTTATTGTTATGTTCTGCTTTGATCGAATGATGTATCCGATGGAACTGAGGATTATTTAACATTATAGCGAATTTCCCAAGAGGAATCCTGACGTTCAAGTGAGCGCAATTATCGAAGGTAAAATAAAGAAAAGACGCGGCGGTAACCACAGCTGGCGGCGTCTTGAACAACATGGCGACGACCGGGAAAAACGCGGTGAGGGTCATCTGCTCGAGCCAGAAATGCCGGGCGCCGGTGACCAGCGTCACGGCCTCGGCGCTGTGATGCAGCGAATGCATCGCCCAAAGGGCCGGGATGCGGTGCTGCGCGCGGTGCACCCAATAGGCGAAGAGGTCGTTGGCGAGGATGAAGAGCGCGAGCGACAGCAGAAACCACCAGCCATCGGCGCGCAGCGGAATGAGGCCGCCGCCCGCGGCGGCGACGAGGAGCGCCGCGCAGGCACCCGTCGCCGGCGACAGCAGCAGATTAGGAAAAACGTTGAGCGAGACGAGCTTGTAGTCGAGCACCACCTCGGCGCGCGGGTGACCGCTCTCGATCGGAAAGAACTGCTCGGCGCGCAGCAGCAGGGCGACAAGGCCGCCGATCAGAAGAGCGGCGCCGGAAAATCCGACGAGGGTCGCAACGAAGGTCAAGAAGCTCGCCCGCGCACAGGGAAGCGCCCGCCCAGGAGCCGATTGCTTTAAAGATTAGGTAGCGCAGATTGCGCCGAACGGCAATCCACGCCTGGCCCCTCGTTTCCCAGACCCGGGTGCGGCCGCGGCGGGTGCCGCCCCTTCGAGCAGGGCCTCCGGCCGCCTGTCTCGGTATTCCGCGCGCCGCCGGTACAGCCCGGCCGCGCTCCGGATGGGCCGCCGCGGCGACGCCGGCCCGGTTATGCCTTCATTAACCAATAGCGGGCAGGATCGACGGCACGCGGAATCTGCACTACGGAGCCTTTGAATGCGGCCCTTCCTCGATCTCCTGCCTGTCGCCGGATTCGCGGGCGTTATCATAACGGCCGCGTTCGAGGATTGTCGGCGGCTGATCATCCCCAACCCGCTGGTGCTGGCGCTCTTGGCGTTGTGGCCGCTCGAGCTGATCGTCGGGCCGGCACCGATCGCCCCGCTGCCGCTGCTGGCCGCCATCGGCTGCGCGTCCCTGGTCTTCGCCATCGGCGCCGCCCTGTTCGCGCGCGGGCTGATCGGCGGCGGCGACGTCAAGCTGCTGGCGGCGGCCGTCTTGTGGAGCGGCGCCGGCGGCACGCCGCAACTCGTCATCCTGACAGGCCTGTTCGGCGGCGTGCTGGCGCTCTTCCTGCTGACGCCCCTCGGCATGCAGCTTTCGGCGTTGCGCGGGGCCGCGCTCGGCCCGGCCGACAGCGCCCTCGAAAGCAATTCCGTGCCGTACGGGCTCGCCATCGCGGCGGCCGCGATCATTGTCGTCGTCCCCCCCCACTTCAGCTGACGGACCCCCCGATGCGCCCTCGCAGCCTCATCCTCTTCACCGTCGCTCTGGCGCTCGCCGGCGGCACCACGTTGATCGCCCGCGGCTGGCTCGCCGAGCAGGCGGCCAAGGCGGCCGCCATTGCCGTGCCCAAGCAGGCCCCGGCCAAATCCGTGCTGGTCGCCCGCAAGCCGCTGGCGCGCGGCCAGATATTGAAGCCGCGGGACCTTTCCTGGCAGGTCTGGCCGAACGGTACGCTTGACCGAGCCTATATCCTGGCCGGCACCCGTCCGATCGGGGCATTCGCCGGCTGGGTCGCGCGCACGCCGATGGCTCCCGGCGAGCCGGTCACCGAGGCGAAGATCGTCGCCCCCGGCAACCGCGGCTTTCTCGCCGCCGTGCTGCGTCCCGGGATGCGCGCCGTGTCGGTGCCGATCACGGTGACCTCGGGGATATCGGGCTTCGTCTTTCCCGGCGACCGGGTCGATCTGCTGATCACCTATCCGGTGCGCCTCAAGAACGGCCACGGCCACCCGATCGTGCACAAGGCGGCGGAGACGGTGCTGAGCGACGTGCGGGTGATCGCGATCGACCAGAAGCTCGTCAGCAAAGACGGAGAAGCGACCGTCGCCCATACCGCGACCCTCGAAGTGACGCCCAAGCAGAGCGAAATTATCGCAGTCGCGAGCCAGATGGGAAATTTGTCCCTGAGCCTCAGAAGCCTTGTCAATCCGGGCGATCAGCAACTCGCCGATTCCACCGGCGGCAACCGGCAAGTCACATATACGCTCGACAGCGAGATCAGCCCGCTTATCTCTAAGCCTTTGTCTTCTAAAGGTAATTCTGACGACGGCATCGTCACCATCTTGCGTGGGGGACAACAGAGCGCGCAACCTGTGAGATCGCAACCTGCATCTCGAGGTCTGTGATGCGATGGCTGTCAATTCTTGCGGCGCCGATGCTTTTCTTGAGCGTTACCAGCATGGCGGCGCAACCTGAGCTTACCGGCGGGGCGAGTCAGATCCCCGCGAGCGGCGCGCCGATCGCGCTGGAGACCGGCAAGGGTACGCTGATTCGCCTGCCGCGGCCGGCGAGCACGGTATTCGTCGCCAACCCCGACATTGCCGATGTGCAAGTAAAATCGCCCTTGCTCATTTATCTGAGCGCGAAGCACCCGGGTCAGACCGTCATCTATGCGGTCGACGCCAACGACAAGGTGCTGCTGCGCTCGCCGGTCGATGTCGAACCCGATCTGAGCGCGGTGCGGCAATCGCTGGCGGCGCTGATGGCGGACCAGCGGATCAGCGTCTCCTCGGTCGCCGGCAACGTCGTCTTGAGCGGCACCGCCACGAGCGCGGCCGCCGCCCAGAAGGCGCGCACGCTCGCCCTCTCGATCCTCGGCGACGCCAAGGGCGCGCGCGTCATCAACCATCTCGTCATCGCCACCCCCAATCAGATCAACTTGCGGGTGCGCATCGACGAGGTCGACCGCTCGGTGCTGAAGGAGCTCGGCGTCAACTGGCGCAAGTTCGGCTCGACGCTGAGCTTTCTGACCGCCAACCCGACGACGATCGGCAGCGAGGCGCAGAATTTCGCCCAAATCGGCCGGCTCAGCGGCCAATCGGTCTCCGCCGAGCTCGATGCGCTGACCCAGGAAGGCTTCATCACCACCCTGGCGGAGCCGAACCTGACCGCGATGAACGGCCAGAAGGCGAGCTTCCTCGCGGGCGGCGAATTTCCGGTGCCGATCGCCGGTTCGACGAGCAACGGCACGCCGACGATCACCGTCGAGTTCAAGACCTTCGGCGTCAGCCTGGCCTTCACGCCGACGATCATCGACGCGACGCACCTCAATCTCAAGATCGAACCGGAGGTCAGCCAGCTGTCGACGAATGGCGCGGTCTCGCTGCCGCTCAGCGGCACCTCGAGCGTCACGATCCCGGCGCTGACGGTGCGCCGCGCCCAGACGACCGTAGAGCTCGGCAGCGGCGAGAGCTTCGCCCTCGCGGGCCTGCTGCAGCACACCTCGACGCAGGACATCTCCAAGGTACCGGGGCTCGGCGACATTCCGGTCCTCGGCGCGCTGTTCCGCTCCGATCGCTTTCAGCGCGACGAGAGCGAGCTGGTGATTATCGTCACCCCCTACCTCGTCAACCCGGTGCGCACCGCGGCCGCCTCGCCCTTGGACGGCTTCGTGCCGCCGCACGACATGCAGCGCATTCTCACCGGCGCGACCAATCGACAAAGCCTGCCGGCGCCTGCGCGCGGCCCGCTCGGGGCCGGCGGTCAGGGCCTGATCGGACCGGCGGGTTTCCGGCTCAATTGAACCGAGGACGGAGCGAGATCATGAACATCCGCCTTTACCGCGCAGCGATCCCGCTGCTGCTCGCCCTCAGCGCCTGTCGGTCCGGGGTCGCCGAGTACACGAAGACCGAGGCCCCCGCCGCCGTCAAACTCGACAGCGCCGGCCAGCAATACGAGGTTCGGTTCATCGCCGGCACGGCCCGACTGGCGCCGGGCGAGAGCGCCAGGCTGCGGCAGTTCGCCCTCGATGGGCATCTGCGGCCCTCGGACCGCATCGCGATCGCCGCCGCCGGCGGACCGCGCCTGGCCGGCTTGCGCGAAGCGGCGCTGCAGCGCGAGCTGCTGCGCTATGACATCGTCGCCGCGCGGCATCCGCTTTTCGCCGTTCCGGCCAATCACGCGACGGTCATCGTCGAGCGCTACCTCGTGACGCTGCCGGCGTGCCCGAACTGGAGCCAGCAGCCCTACGCCGATTTCACGAACGAGCCGTCGAGCAATTTCGGCTGCGCTACCGCGAGCAATCTCGGCTTGATGGTGGCGAGCCCGGGCGATCTCGTCAGCGGACGCCCGGTCGGCCCCGCCCTCGCCAGGCCGGCGGTCAACGCCGAAAACCGCTATCTCGCCGACAAGGTCGTGCTGCCGTCCACGGGCGGGGCGACGCCGTTCACGGCGACGCCTTCGGGCGGCGGCGGTTCCGGCGGCGGAGGGAACCAGCAATGAGCGCGCTTCGTAAAGACGCCGCCGCATCGCGCCCGGAGCGCGCCGGCGTCCTCGCAATCCTGCAGGACGAGGCGACCCTCGAGCGCGTGCAGAGCGTCATCAGGGAGCAGCAGCTGAGCGACGAGTTGATCGTCGAGGGCACGCTTGACGCCGCGATGCGGCGCATCCATGCCGGGCTGGCGCCGCGCCTGCTGGTGCTCGACATCTCCGACGCTGCGGCGCCGATCGCCGAGGTCAGCGCGGCGCGGGCGGTCGGCGGCCGCGACGTCAAGCTGGTGGTGCTCGGCACCCTCAACGATGTGACCCTGTTCCGCGATCTGATCTCGGCCGGAGCCAGCGACTACATCGTCAAGCCGGCGAGCCGCGAGACCTTTGCCAACGCGCTCGCCAGGCCGGCCAACGAATCCGCCAACGACGCGGAGGGCGGGCTTGGCCAGGTCATCGTCTTTCTCGGCAGCCGCGGCGGCGTCGGCACCACCACCGCCGCCGTTTCCTGCGCCTGGCTGCTGGCCGAGGAACGGCAGGCGACGACTGCCCTCGTCGATCTCGATCTGCACTTCGGGACGGTGGCGCTTAAGCTCGACACCGACCCGGGCGGCGGATTGTGCGAGGCGCTCGGCCAGCCCTCGCGCATCGACAGCCTGTTCATCGATGGCGCCATGGTCAAAGTCACCGACCGCCTGCGCGTGCTTGCGGCCGAGGCTTCGGCCAGCGAGCCGCTCACTGTCGACCCCGGCGCGATCGACCTCCTGTTCCACGAGCTGCGCCGCAAATTCGCCTGGGTCGTGGTCGATCTGCCGCGCGGCGCGAGCCCGATCCAACGCACCGTGCTGGCAACGGCGAGCCGCACCGTCATCGTCTGCGAGCGCAGCCTGCCCGGCCTGCGCGACACGATCCGGCTGCAAACCGTACTGCGCGAGCAGGCGCCGCAGGCGCGCATCATCCTGGCCGAAGCCGGCGCCCCCGGCGAGCGCGCGCTGATCGGCAAGGCGGAATTCGAAAAGGGCATCGGCAAGCCGCTCGATGCGAGCTTTTCCTATGACCCGAAATCCGTCGGCAGCGCCACCAACGCCGGCCAGCCGCTGCCGGTGTCGGCGCCGCGCAGCCCGATGCTGCGCGACCTGCGGCAGCTCATCACGATACTCACCGGACCGATCGAAGGCACCCCGAAACGGCGTCTGTTCGCGCTGAAATCGCTATGGTAGGCCTGTTCAAGCGCCCGAACGGCGAGGCGAGCCTCGAGGCGCGCATCGCCGTGTTGTCGCAGCGGCGGGTGCGCCCCGAGTCGGTCGTGCCGTCCGCCGCCGCAGTACCGGCGCCGGCTGTCGCGCCTGCCGACGCCGAGCCCGCCGCCCATCCGATCGCGGTCGAGCCGGTCGTCGCCAAACCGGCGGCGGCCAAGCCGGCGCCGCCGAAGTCATCGGCTCCGGCGCAGGACCAAATCGCGGCGGCACGCGAGCAGCTGGTCGCCGAACTCGCCGCAGCGACGACGGCACGCGCCGTGCCGCTCTCCCGGGAAGAGCTCGCCAAGCTCGTGGACGGCGCCGTCGATGCTTATTGCAAGAGGCAAGAATTCGAACTGGACGGGCTCGAACGGCGCGACCTCGTCACCGCCATCATCCAGGCGCTGCGCGTGCAGAGCCTTGTCAAGCCGGGCGGCGACGCCGCGGCCGACGGCGCCGGCGTGCGCCGGCTCGCCAACCATGCCGCGGTCGATGCCGCCAAGGCGCAGATCCAACCGCTCGTCCTCGAACACATGGACGTTGCCGCCGCGGCCGAGATGCCGCGCGCCGCCTTCGAGGCGCAGCTCGGCAACTGGGTCAGGGAGCTGCTCGCCGAAGCCAAGATCCAGCTCAACTTCATCGAGCAGCGCGCGCTCGTCGACTCGCTGATCGCCGACATGCTCGGGCTGGGGCCGCTCGAGCCGCTGCTCGCCGACGAGACCGTCACCGACATCATGGTCAATGGCGCCAAGCAAGTCTATGTCGAGCGGCGCGGCAAGCTCGAGCTGAGCGACGTGCAGTTTCGCGACGATCAGCACGTAATGAACGTCGTCACCAAGATCGTCACCCGGATCGGCCGCCGCATCGACGAATCAACGCCGCTCTGCGACGCGCGGCTGCAGGACGGCAGCCGCGTCAACGTCATCATCCCGCCGCTCGCGATCGACGGTCCGTCGATCTCGATCCGCAAATTCTCCAAGAAGTCGATCACGCTCGACATCATGGCGCAGCAGCAGAATATCTCGGCGCAGATGGCAACGCTGTTGAAGATCGCCGCCCGCTGCCGGCTCAACATCCTGATCTCGGGCGGCACCGGCTCGGGCAAGACGACGCTGCTCAACGCGCTGTCGCGGCTGATCGACCCGGCCGAGCGCACGGTGACGATCGAGGACGCGGCCGAGCTGCAATTGCAGCAGCCGCACGTCGTGCGCCTCGAAACCCGGCCGCCGAACCTCGAGGGCAGCGGCGAGATCACGATGCGCGATTTGTTGCGCAATGCGCTGCGCATGCGGCCCGACCGCATCATCCTCGGCGAGATTCGCGGCGCCGAAGCGCTCGACGTGCTGCAGGCGATGAACACCGGCCATGACGGCTCGATGTCGACGATTCATGCTAACCGGCCGCGCGAGGCGCTGACCCGGCTCGAGAACATGGTCGGCATGACCGGCATCAACCTGCCCTCGCGGGCGGTGCGCACGCAGATCGCCGCCGCCGTCCACCTGATCGTGCAGGTCAACCGCATGCGCGACGGCGTGCGCCGCGTCATCAACATCATGGAAGTGGTCGGCATGGAGGGCGACGTGATCACCACCCAAGACCTCTTCACCTTCCAGTTCCAAGGGGAAGGCGTAGACGGCAAGTTGCAGGGGAAATTCGTCTCGAGCGGGGTACGTCCCAACTTTCTGCCGCGCGCCGAATATTTCGGTCTCGAAAAGGCGCTCATCGAGGTCATCTGAGCCATGTCTGCCTTCCTCGATCAGGCGACCAGCATCGCCCTCCTGTGCGGCCTCGGCATCGGGCTCGCTTTCGGCCTCATCGCCCTGGCGCTCAGCGACGGGCTCGGCCACCGGCGCTTGAACCGGCGCCTACACACGGTGCGCGACCAGGCGCGCGGCATCGTCACCGCGAGCGCCGTCGCCGCCCGCTCGCTGTCGAAGCGGGAAAGCGCGACGCCGGGCATCGATCGCATCGCGCGGCGCTGGCTGCCCCGCAAGGACGCCCTCGGCACCCGGCTCGCGCGGACTGGAATGTCGATCAGCATCGGCCAATACTCGATCGCCATGCTGGTAATCGGTGCGATGGTCACGATTACGGTGGCTGTGCTGTCGCCGATCACGCTGCCGGCCTCTTTTCTCGTCGGCCTTTTTGTTGCGGTTTTGCTGCCGCACATGGCGATCGGCTATCTCGGCAAGCGCCGCATCAACGGCTTCATCGCGCTCTTCCCGGAGGCGATCGACTTGATGGTGCGGGCCCTGCGCTCGGGCTTGCCGATCAGCGAGGCCATCATCAATGCCGGCCATGAGATCCCAGGGCCGGTCGGCGCCGAGCTGCGCCAGATCGAGGGCGGCATGCGCATGGGGCGCGATCTCGAAAAGCTGCTGTGGGACACCGCCAAACGCATCGACGTGCCGGAGTTCCGGTTTTTCGTGATCGCCCTCAGCGTCCAGCGCGAGACCGGCGGCAATCTCGGCGAGACCCTGACCAACCTCGGCGACGTGCTGCGCAAACGGCGGCAGATGCGCGCCAAGGTGCGCGCCATGGCGAGCGAGACGCGCGCCACGACGATGATCCTCGGCGGCCTGCCGATCGTCGTCATCGCGCTATTGATGATGACGTCTCCCAATTACCTGGCGCCGATGTACACCGACATCCGCGGCATCTTCCTCGACATCGTCGCGCTCGCGATGCTGGGAAGCGGCATCTTCATCATGACCAGAATGGCGCATTTCGAGATATGAACAGCACACGCGTCCAGGATTTCCACATCGCCGATTGGCTGCCGCCGGGCGTCCATTTGAGCGACCTGATCGCCGCCCTGGCGGGCTTGGCGGCGCTGTTGACCATGATGGCGGTGTGGCACGCGCTGCGCGGTCAGGGCGCCTTCGAGCGGCGCTTCTCGCATATCGTGGAACGCAAGGAAGGCCTGCGCCGAGCCGCGCTGGCGGCGCCGCGGCGACGGCAAGGCGGCGGCAGCCCGGTCGGGTTGATGCGGCAGGCGGTGACGCGGCTCAACCTATTGCGGTCGCAGCATGCCGAGCAGGCGCGAACGATGTTGACGCGAGCGGGAATCCGCTCGCAGGACGCGGTCGTCGGCTACCTGTTCGCGCAGGTGACGCTGCCGATCCTCTTCGGCGCCGCGGTTGCGCTCAACGGCTATGCGCTGCACCTCGTGCCGATCCCGCCGCGGTTTCAGCTGATCGCGATAATGGTCGGCATCATCGCCGGGTTCTACACGCCGAAGACCTATCTGAAAAATGTCGCAACCAAGCGCGCGAAGGCATTGCAGCTCGGTTTGCCGGACGGGCTCGACCTGATGGTGATCTGCGCCGAGGCGGGGTTGAGCCTCGACGCGACCCTGGTGCGGGTGTCCCGCGAGCTCGCGACCACGTGGCCGGCGCTCGCCGAGGAGCTCGGGATCACCGCCGCGGAACTGACCTTCCTGCCCGATCGGCGGGTGGCCCTCGACAACCTCAACCACCGGACCAGTTCGGAAGCCATCCGCGCTGTCGTCAACACGCTGTTGCAAACCGCCAAATTCGGCACGCCGCTCGCCCATTCGCTGCGCGTCCTGGCGGCCGAGTTCCGCCAGCAGCGGATGACGAAGGCGGAAGAGAAGGCGGCGCGCCTGCCGGCGCTGCTGACCGTGCCGATGATCGTCTTCATTCTGCCGACGCTCTTCATCGTGCTGCTGGGTCCCGCCGCGCTCGGCATCATCGACGTGTTCTCCGGCAAGTCGCGGCAGACGCCGACGGGCAACATCGCTTCGCGCGAGAAGAGCGGCACGATCTCGACCGGAGGCGTCGTCTCGACCGGCGTCTCGCCGACCGAATCCCTGCCTCCGGCCGGGGACGCCGACACCGGCGCCGGCGCCGGCGATGTCGGCCTGCCGGCGGATCAGGAAGCGCCGTTCGGCGGCGCGTCGACGAAGGCCTCGCCCGCCGGCGACGCGGTAAATCTGCCGGCCGCCTCGCTGCGGCCGACGAAGAAGAGCTACAGCCTCGGCGAGCGGATCGTCGTCGATGTCGATGCCCGCGCCCTCGCCTCGGGCTTCGACGAGCGGGTCGTCGTGGTGCCCGCCGGCACGCCCAAGCCGATCACCGACCAGGCCGCGTTTGTCCGCACCAGCACGCCCGTCCCGCCGGCTGTGACCCGGGTCCTGCTGACCACCCCGACTGCCGGCCGCGACGAGGTCCGCCTTTATTACATTCCGCATTTCAGCCAACATTTCGCGCTCGCCGCGCATGCGCCGGTCGAGGTCGCGTCGGCGCCAAAGTCCACGGCCGCGCCGGGCCGCTGACGGCGCCGGCGGGCGCACCGCCGGCCGGCCGCTTTACAGCACGCCGGGGTGGCCGCCGCCGTTGCCGAGCGACAGGATGGCGCGGTGGCGCGCCTGCGGCGACAAGGCCCGCAGGCTTTCGAAATAGGCGAGATTGTGCTCGACCGAGGCCTCGTCGAGATCGACGCGGGCGAGCCGCGCCGCCGCCACCCGATCGCCTTCGAGGCCATAGAGCAGCGACATCGTCTGCCGCTCGGAGGCGCTCGCCTGCGGCGCGTCAGCTAGCGGGCCGAGAACGTTGACGGCCGCGACGAGATGATCCGACAGCGCCAGCGACAATGCCAAATCGACGGTCAGCACCGCATCGGCCGGCGCGAGCGTGAGGCCCTCGCGGTACCACCCCTGCGCCGCCGCATGCCGGCCCGCCATGTCATTGGCGACCCCAAGCAGGACGTACAGCCCCGGATCCTTTGGGCCGTCGACCAGCGCCTTCGCCAGCGGCGCGAACGCCAGCTCGGGACGCGCCGTATGCAGAAAGGCGATCGCGAGGCCGCGCTGCGCCGGCCAATCGTGGGCGTTGCGCGCCAGCGCCGAATTGTAGGCGAGAATCGCCTCGTTGGGCTTGCCCATGTCGAGCAGCGTGCCGCCGATTTCGACATACGGGGCCGGGTCGCCCGGCTGCGCCAGCTCGGCGGCGCGCCGCAGCACGGCAAGCGCCGTCGCGAGGTCGCCGTTCTCCCGCGCCGTCACCCCGATCTTCATCAATGCCGGATAGCCCGGCGGCTTCCCGCCGCCGTCGCGTCCGTTGAGCCCCAGCGGGTCGAACTGCGTCGGCATAGTCGTGGTGACGCAGCCGGCGAGGGCCATGACCGCTACGGCGCAGGCGGCGCGAAGCGTCCCTTTAGAGTTCTTCATCCCCCCAATCCCGAAAACTCGCCCGCAGCCGGTCGCCGCCGACGATCGAGATAATCCCCCGGCAAGATTAGCCGGTCCCGGCAATGTCACCGGCGCCGCTCTCAAAATCTACGTTATTTCAATGCGTTATGGATGAGCGAACGGCTCGATCGACGATCCGCGCAGCGGTTGCGGCGCGAATCGCCTGCGCCGGCCCCTCCGGCGGCGAGAAAACGCAGCTCAGGCGGCGACTTGCGCGCGCTCGGCGATCGCCGCTTCGACGACGGCGATCGCCGCCTCGGCAAGCGCGCCGTCGGGGCCGCCGGCCTGCGCCATCTCGGCGCGGCCGCCGCCGCCCTTGCCGCCGAGCGCCGCCGCCGCGCGCCGCACCAGATCGACAGCGTCGAACCGCGGCGCCAGATCGGCGGTGACGCCGACGACGATCGCCGCCTTACCCTCGCTCTTCGAGACGACGGCGACGATGCCGGAGCCGATACGCCGCTTCAGATCGTCGACCAGCGGCTTCAACTCGCGCGCCGGCACGTCCTCGACAACCCTGCCGTCGAAGGCGATGTCACCGACCCGCTTCGCCGCGGGCCGCGCCGCGGAACCGGCGCCCGCGAGCTGGCGCCGCGCATCGGCGAGTTCGCGCTCGAGCCGGCGGCGCTCCTCGAGGAGGCTCTCGACCCGCTCCGGCAGGTCGGCGGGGCTGGTGCGCAGCGCCCCCGCGGCCCGCCGCAGCAGCCCCTCCTCCTCGGCGAGATAGGCTTCGGCGGCCGCCCCGGTCAGCGCCTCGATGCGGCGCACGCCGGAGGCGACGGCGCTCTCGCCGACGATCTTGAAGAGACCGATGTCGCCGGTGCGCGCGACATGCGTGCCGCCGCACAGCTCGACCGAAAACGCCGGCTCGTCGTCGTTCGCCGCGCCCATCGCGACGACCCGCACCTCCTCGCCGTATTTCTCGCCGAAGAGCGCCAGCGCCCCCTCGGCAACGGCGCGCTCGGGCGTCAGAAGCCGCGTCCGCACGGCGGCGTTGAAGCGGATCCGGTCGTTGACCTCGGCCTCGATCGCCCGGATGTCCTCGGGCGACAGCGGCCGCGGATGGCTGAAGTCGAAGCGCAGCCGGTCGGGCGCGACGAGCGAGCCCTTTTGCGTCACATGCGCCCCGAGCCGGCGGCGCAACGCCTGATGCAAGAGGTGCGTCGCCGAGTGGTTGGCGCGCAACAGGCGCCGGCGCGCCGCGTCGACGCGCAGCTCGACCGCCTCGCCCACTCGGATCGCGCCGCGCGTCACGGTCGCGAGATGGACGTGCAGATCGCCTGCCTTTTTCTGCGTGTCGCGCACCGCCAGTTCGGCGCCAGCGGCCGAGAACATGACCCCGACATCGCCGACCTGCCCGCCCGACTCGGCGTAGAACGGCGTCTGGTTGAGGAGGACCGTGATCTCCTCGCCCGCCCTCGCCTCATCTACCCGCTCGCCGCCCTGCAACAGCGCCGTGACGACGCCTTCGGCCTCGAGCGTCTCGTAGCCGAGAAACTCGGTCGCGCCGACTTCCTCGCGCAGCTGGAACCACATCCCCTCCGCCGCCTCGCCGGAGCCCGCCCAGGCGGCGCGGGAGCGCTCCCGCTGCCGCGCCATCTCGGCCTCGAACCCGGCCACATCAACGCTCATGCCGTGCCGGCGCAGAATGTCCTGCGTCATGTCGAGCGGGAAGCCGCGGGTGTCGTAGAGGGCGAAGGCGTTCGATCCGGCGAGCACCTTTTGCGACGGGTCGAGGCCCGGCCCGAACCGCGCGCCGAAATCGCCGGTGAGCTGGCGCAGCTCCTCATAGCCGCGCTCGAGGGTCTGCCGGAAGTTCCCCTCTTCGAGCCGCAGCGTCTCGGCGACGAGCGGCTGCGCCCGGATCAGCTCGGGAAAGGCGGCGCCCATCTGCTGCACCAAGGCCGGCACGAGGCGCCACATCAGCGGCTCCTTCGCGCCCATCGTGTGGGCGTGGCCCATGGCGCGGCGCATGATGCGGCGCAGCACATAGCCGCGCCCTTCCTTCGACGGCAGGACGCCGTCGGCGATCAGAAAGGCGCTGGCGCGCAGATGGTCGGCGATGACCCGGTGCGACACCGCGTGCGGCCCGTCGGCGGCGACGCCGGAGGCCTCGGCCGAGGCGGCGATCAACGCGCGGAACAGGTCGATGTCGTAATTGTCGTGCTTGCCCTGCAGCACGGCGGCGATGCGCTCCAGCCCCATGCCGGTGTCGATCGAGGGGCGCGGCAGGGCCGTGCGCTCGCCGCCCGGCTGCTGCTCGTACTGCATGAAGACGAGGTTCCAGATCTCGATGAAACGGTCGCCCTCCTCGTCGGCGCTGCCGGGCGGGCCGCCGGCGACCTTGTCGCCATGATCGTAGAAGATCTCCGAGCACGGGCCGCACGGCCCCGTATCGCCCATCGCCCAGAAATTGTCGGAGCTGGCGATGCGGATGATCCTGGAGCGCGGCAGCCCGGCGATCCTGGCCCACAGCGCCGCCGCCTCCTCGTCCTCGGCATAGACGGTGACGAGCAGCCGCTCTTTCGCCAGGCCGAACTCCCGCGTGATCAGTTTCCACGCCAGCTCGATCGCGAGGTCCTTGAAATAGTCGCCGAACGAGAAATTCCCCAGCATCTCGAAAAAGGTGTGGTGCCGGGCGGTGTAGCCGACGTTTTCGAGATCGTTGTGCTTGCCGCCGGCGCGCACGCATTTCTGCGCCGTCGTGGCGCGGCTGTAGGGCCGCTTTTCGAGGCCGGTGAAGACGTTCTTGAACTGCACCATGCCGGCGTTGGTGAACAGCAAGGTCGGGTCGTTGCGCGGCACCAGCGGGCTCGACGGCACGATTTCGTGCCCGTGTTTGGCGAAATAGTCGAGAAAGGCGCTGCGGATGTCGTTGGTCGTCGGCATGGACAGATTGTGGCCCTTCGCGCCGGTTCTACAAGAGGCGGCGGTAGCTTATCGCAGCCCGGCCGCGCCGGTGTCCAGCTTGCGAGGGCCCCGGACGCCAGAAGAGCGGGGCGCATCGGCACGATTGTGCTAGGATCGCGAAAAGCCGAACGATGGGAGGAGCCGCGATGACGCGCCAAGAGATCATCGATTGCGACGGCCACCTCGTCGAGCCGCACGATTTGTGGGAGCGCTATCTCGAAGGGGCGCTGCGCGAGAAGGCGCCGCGTCTCGTCAAGGACAACAACGGCGACACCCGGATCGCGCTGGAAGGCCGGCTCTACCCGCAGCCCGCGGGCTACGGCAAGGGCTTTCCGGGCCTGCCGGAATTCTGGTACCGGCCCGCCGGCGGCACGCGCTTCCGCTCCGAGACGGTCGTCCTGCCGCAATCCCGGCTCGAAGCCATGGATCGCGAAGGGATCGACATCGCCGTGCCGTTTCCCACGCTCGGGCTTTATACGGTCGACGCGCGCGACCCGGACCTCAACGTCGCGATCTGCCGCGCCTACAACAATTGGCTTTACGAGGAGTATCTGTCCGCCGACCGCGCTCGCCTCGTCGGCGTCGGCATGATCAGCCTTCTCGATGTCGGCGCGGCGATCGAGGAACTGCGGCGCACCGTCACCGCTTTCGGCTTCAAGGGCGCTTACCTGCGGCCCAACCCGGTCGGCGGCCGGGCGCTTCACGATCCCGCGCATGACCCGTTTTGGGCGGAGGCGGAGCGGCTGCAAGTGCCGGTCATGTTCCATGAAGGCACCGACGGCCAGCTGCCGACGGCGGGGCTCGACCGCTACGACAATTTCTTCATGACGCATATGATCTCCCACCCGTTCGAGCAGATGCTGGCGGCGCTGTCGATGATCGGGTGCGGCGTCGTCGAGCGCTTTCCGCGCCTCAAGGTCGCATTTCTCGAGTCGGGCTGCGGCTGGCTTCCCTTCTGGCTGCACCGCATGCACGAGCATTTCGAAAAACGCGCGCAGGAGGTGCCCTGGCTCGAAACCGATCCGATCGCCTGCTTCAAGCGGCAATGCATGATTTCCTGCGATCCCGACGAAGCGACGATCCCCGCCGTCGTCGACTTCATCGGCGAGGATCATGTCTGCTGGGCTTCGGACTACCCGCATTGGGACGCGATCTTCCCGGGGGCCGTCGCCGAGCTGAAACGCCACATGACGGGGCTCTCCGAGCCCGCCCAGACGAAAATTCTCGGCGGCAACGCCCGCCGGTTCCTGAGCCTCTAGCCGGCGGCGCCGGCAGGGCGGGTCCGAGGGGGTCTGACAGGGAGGAGAGAAAAGATGGCACAACCGATCGTGCTGCGCAGCCGCCGCGACGTCGTCGAGTTGATCAATCAGGGGGCCGTCGGACAGACGCGGTTCTGGATCGTGCTGATCGCCATCGGCGGCACGTTCATCGACGCCTATGACTTCACCAGCCTCGGGATCGGGGCGATCCAGCTGCGACAGGAGTTTCAGCTAACCCCGGCCGCGCTCGGCCTCATCACCGCCTCGATGGCGATCGGGGCGCTCTTCGGCGCGCTCTTCGGCGGCTACTACGTCGACAAGGTCGGCCGGCTGCGCATGTTCCTGCTCGACCTCATATTCTTCGTGATCTCCGCGATCGGCGCCGCGCTCGCGCCGAACTACTACGTCCTCATCTTGTTCCGCCTGCTGATGGGGGTCGGCGTCGGCCTCGATTTCCCGGTCGCCCTCAGCTTCGTCGCCGAATACACCACCACCTCCGGCAAGGCGAAGTACGTCAACTGGTGGGGGCCGACCTGGTTCATCGCGACGATCGCGGGCTTTGTCGCGATCCTGCCTTTCTATTTCGCCGGCGTCGGCACCAGCCTGTGGCGATGGGCCGTCGGGTTGGGGGCGCTGCCGGCGCTCGTCATCCTGGTCCTGCGCTTCATCTACATGGAAGAGAGCCCGATGTGGGCGGCGCATCAGAGCCTGGAAGAGGCGGCGCGCGTGCTGCGCAAGATGTACGGGCTCGACGTCGTCGTCGCGGCGGACGCCGAGGCCCCGGCCGGGCTGGCCGAGGTCTACTCGTTGCGCAATTTCGCCAAGATATTCTCGCCGGCCTACCGATCGCGCGCCATTCTGGTGGCGGTCATCGGGGCGATGCAGAGCCTGGAATACTACGCGGTCGCATTCTATTTCCCGGTGATCTCCACGACGCTGTTCGGGCAATCGCTGTTGCGGGCGATCAGCGCCTCGCTGCTCTTCAACCTGTTCGGCCTCGCCGGCGGATTGTGGCTCGTATTCTGGGCTTCCACCCGCCTCGGCGCCCGCACGCTGACGATCATCGGGCTCATCGGCGTCATCGCCTCGCTGCTCGTCGTCGGCCTCGGCTACGGGCACCTGCCGCCGGTGCTGGTGTTCGTCGTGCTCGGCGTCTTCCTGTGCTTCCACAGCTTCGGCCAGGGCTCGCAGGGGATGACGATGGCGACGCTCTCCTTCCCGACCTCGATCCGCGGCGCCGGCACGGGCTGGGCGCAGGGCATGCTGCGGGTCGGCAGCACGATCGGCTTTTTCTTCTTCCCGCTCGTCCGCGAGCATGTCGGCTTGGGGGCGACCTTGCTGCTCTTGGTCGTCGTGCCGCTCATCAGCCTCGTGACGACGCTCAGCATCCGGTGGGAGCCGGTCGGCGCCGATGTCGACGCCGAGGACTTCCTCGAACCCGTGGGCGCGCCGCCGGCGCCGCGGGCGCAGGTCGCCGGATAATCCTGGAAGAGCCCCCACCCCGGGCGCGGGGAGCGGGGAGAATCGCCGTCCGCCAGACGCCCTTTTTCGCTGCTTCCGCGCTGCTTCGGCAGAGAATCAGCAGCCGGCGCAAGCGCCGGGGCCGCGCGGCTATTCCTCGGCCGCGGCCTCGCCGGGCGAGGTCATCATCGCCTCGGCGACGAGCCCGGCGTTGGCGCGGATCGCCCGCTCGATCGCCTCGGCGACGTCCGGCTTTTCGAGCAGATAAGCCTTGGCGTTCTCGCGGCCCTGGCCGATGCGCTGGCCGTCATAGGAGAACCAGGAGCCCGATTTCTCGACGACGTTCGCCTGCACGCCGAGGTCGATCAGTTCGCCGCGCTTCGAGATGCCTTCGCCGTACATGATGTCGAAATCGACGGCCTTGAAGGGCGGCGCCATTTTGTTCTTAACGACCTTGACGCGGGTCTGGTTGCCGATCACCTGGTCGCGCTCCTTGATGGCGCCGATGCGGCGGATGTCGAGCCGCACCGAGGCGTAGAATTTGAGCGCGTTGCCGCCGGTCGTCGTCTCCGGATTGCCGAACATGACGCCGATCTTCATCCGGATCTGGTTGATGAAGACGACGATCGTGCGCGAGCGCGAGATCGAGCCGGTCAATTTGCGCAAGGCCTGGCTCATCAGCCGCGCGTGCAGCCCCATATGGCTGTCGCCCATCTCGCCTTCCAATTCGGCGCGCGGGACGAGGGCGGCGACCGAATCGATGACGAGCACGTCGATCGCGCCCGAGCGCACCAGCGTGTCGGTGATTTCGAGCGCCTGCTCGCCGGCGTCCGGCTGCGAGATCAACAGTTCGTCGACATTGACGCCGAGCTTTTTGGCATAGGCCGGGTCGAGCGCGTGCTCGGCGTCGATGAAGCCGCAGGTGCCGCCGAGGCGCTGCGCCTCGGCGATGACGTGCAGCGCCAATGTCGTCTTGCCCGAGCTCTCGGGGCCGTAGATCTCGATGACCCGGCCGCGCGGCAGGCCGCCGATGCCGAGCGCGATGTCGAGCCCCAAAGAGCCGGTCGAGACCACCTCGGTGTCGGTCGCCGCCTCGCGCGAGCCCAGTTTCATGATCGAGCCCTTGCCGAAGGCGCGTTCGATCTGGCCGAGTGCCGCCTCGAGGGCGCGCTGCTTGTCCATTGCCTGCCTGTCCACGAGGCGCAACGCTGTCTGCATTTATCCCGTCCTCCCTTATTCCACAGCCGGCGAAACCGCGCAACGCGAGCCGAACGGGAGGAATGTACCTCTTTTGTTCCGGCATGCAAGGGCAAAATTGCGAACTCGTCATTCCGGGCGCGGACTTGCCCGCGAACCTAATGGTTCGAACCTGACGGACGGCTCCCGTCGTGCGAACCCGGATCGAGATTGCTTCGTCGCCGCGCTCCTCGCAATGACAGACACTTAGCGGTGTCATTCCGAGCCCACGGGTCCGCGCTGCGCGCGGCCCGAGGACAGGCTCCGCGAAGCAATCTCGGTGGCCCGGCGCTCGGCAGCAAGCGTCAGGTTCGAACCACCAGAGCGCCATCCGACCAAATAGATCGTCGTTCCCGCGGAAGCGGGAACCTAGAGCGGGCGATGAGACGGCTGCCCTGGACCCCCGCTTGCGCGGGGGTGAGGAGGAGGTGTGCGGGTCCGTTCGCAACGTGAGCCAGACTGATTTTCCGGCGGACCGTCGGCTCCCCGTCCGAACTGTTTGCCCGATGCCTCTTTAGCGGGAGCGGTAGAAAGCTGCGAGAGGGGCACGCCGCCGGCTACGCCTCGCCCTCCTCCATCAGCTCCTTCACCTTGGAGGCGAGCTGCTTCAGGCTGAAGGGCTTCGGCAGGAAATGCAGCTCGCTGTCGGCGTCGAGCCGCTGGCGGAACGAATCCTCGGCATAGCCCGAGATGAAGATGACCTTCATGCCGGGGTAGAGCTCGCGCACTTCGCGGATTAGGCCCGGCCCGTCGATGCGCGGCATCACCACGTCGGTGACGAGCAGGTCGATCTTTTCGCTGCCCTCCCGGATCAGCTCGAGCGCGGCTTCGCCGCTCGAGGCTTCGATGACCCGGTAGCCCTTGTTGCGCAACGCGCGGGCGCTGAAGATGCGCACCGGGTCGTCGTCCTCGACCAGCATGACCGTACCGATCCCGGTCAGGTCCTTGCTGGCGAGCGGCGTCTCGACGGCCTCCGGGCGCGCCGGCAGCGCGCCTTCTACCGCCTCGTGGCGCGGCAGGTGGATCTCGAAGGTGGCGCCCCGGCCGGGGGCACTGTCGACGAAGATGAAGCCGCCCGTCTGCTTGACGATGCCGTAGACGGTGGAAAGGCCGAGCCCCGTCCCCGAACCGACCTCCTTCGTCGAAAAGAACGGCTCGAAGATGCGCACGAGATTTTCCGGCGCGATGCCGACCCCGGTGTCGGCGACCTCGATCAGCACGTATTCGCCGGCCGGCATCACCTCGAGGCCGCGCCGCACCGGGCGCGCCTGGCTGACGTTGGCGGTGCGGATCTGGAGACGGCCGCCGTTCGGCATCGCGTCGCGGGCGTTGACGGCGAGGTTGATGATGACCTGCTCGAGCTGGCCCTGATCGACCTTGGCGAGGCCGAGGTCGCGGCCGAGCACGACCTTCAACTCGATGTTCTCGCCAATGAGGCGCCGCAGCAGGTGCGACAGCTCGACGAGCACGTCGGTGATGTCGAGGATGCGCGGCTGCAACGTCTGCTGCCGCGAGAAGGCCAGCAGCTGCCGCACCAGATTGGCCGCCCGGTTGGCGTTCTGCTTGATCTGCATGATGTCGGCGAAGGACGGGTCGCCGGGCCGGAAGCGCAGCAGCAACAGGTCGCAGAAGCCGATCATCGCGGTCAAGAGATTGTTGAAATCATGCGCCACGCCGCCCGCCAGCTGGCCGACCGCCTGCATCTTCTGCGACTGCCCGAATTGCAGCTCGAGGTTCTTCTGCTCGGTCACGTCGATGAAATGCAGAATGACCCCACCGTCGCTGTCCTCGCCGCCGTCGAGGCGGCTGAGATAGACGGCGAGCGTCTTCTCGCGCGGCCGCTTGAGGCGCGCCTCAAGCGGCCCCTGCCCGGGCTCGCCGGCCGCCGCGGCGGCGAGCCTGACGGTGAAGTCGCGGCGGTCTTCCTCGAACAGAAAGCCGATCAGCGGCTGCCCGATCAGATCCTGCGCCGGCGCGCCGAACAGCTCGCCGACCGCGCGATTGACTTCCTCGAGCCGGCCAAAGCGGTCGAGCAGCGCGATGCCGACCGGGGCGTTGACGAAAAACCGCTGGAAGCGCTCGCGCGACAGTCTGAGGGCGGTTTCCCATTCGCGCTCGGGGGTGAGGTCGCGCACCACCGAGCGGGTGCGCAATTCGCCCTCCGCGCCGACGACGCTCTGGCGCACCGCGGCATGCACGCGCCGGCCCTGCAACCCCATGAAGACAACGGCGGCGCGCTCGACCCCGTCCTGCGGGTCGTGCGCGGCCTCGAAGGGGGGCGTCCCCTCAGGCGGCGGCGTTTCGAGAAAGTCGTGCAGCCGCTGGGCGCCGGCGACGATTTCGGCGGCGGTGCTGCCGAGCCATTGCGCCAGGGTCTGATTGACGAACAGAAAGCGCCCCTGCGCATCGACCGAATAAAAGCCGACCGGCGCGTTGTCGAGGAAGTCGACGAGCTTGTTGCGCTCGTCGCGGATGACCGCCTCCATCTCGTGCTGCGCGGTGATGTCCTGCACGTTCCACAGCGTGTAGCCGGGCCGGCCGGCGATCGGGTTGACCGAGATGTTGAAGCGCCCGGCCGCGCCGCCGCGCGAATTGCGCAGCGACAATGCCGCGATCGCCCGCGCCCCGGCCGCGCCGCGGTCGCGCAGCCGGCGGAAATCGGCCTGGCTCTCCGGGGCGGCGGCGAGCGCCCGCTCGATGCGCTCTAGCGGCGGTTCGCCCTCATCGGGGAACAGCTCGTGGAAGGCAATGTTGGCGTGCGCCAGGCGGCCGTCCGGCGACAGGATCAGCTGCGCGTCGGGCGAGGCGTCGAGCGCCTGGATCAATATGTCGAGCCGGTGCGCCACCGCCGCATGCAGCACGCGGGCGGCCATGAAGGCGATGGCGGCGAGCCCGGCGAGCGCCGTCAGGACGAATGCCGCCATCACGACATGCATGCCGGAGACGACGCGGGCGAGATAGAGGATGCCGAAACCGCCTCCGACGCCGGCGACGACGAGCGCAAAGCTCGTCAGCCGGCGGATGGCGTGCACATGCACGCGCTCCCCGGCCCAGCCGGCCCGCCGCCGCAGTCGCTCGGCATCGACGACCATCGCTGTGTCCGCGAGCATTGTCCCCGACCGAAACCTAGCACAATCGACGATTGGACGCCGCTATCTATCGCCCGCCGCGGTTAAGGCGCCGTTAATGCCCGGCCCCGGCCGCTTCGCGCAGCCGCCGGCGAGACGCCGAGAATGCCGCGAAAGAAGGCTGGCGCGGCGGGCGAAATCGTTACAGGATCGCAGCGGTAGAAGCGCGTCAGGAGGAAAGGATGAGCGCCCATCACAGCCCAGCCGAAATCCGTTCCCGCGTCGGCCACCCGATCATCGACGCCGACGGCCACTGGGTCGAATACGACCCGGTCTTCAGCGAGCGCATGCGCAAGGTCGTCGGCGACAAGGGCGCGGACGGCTTCCTCGCGGCGATGCAGACGACGCGCGACTCGCTCGGTATGCCGCTCGCCGAGCGCCGCCGCAAGCGGATCGGCCAGCAGGGGTTCTGGAGCCGGCAGGCGGCCAACACGCTCGACCGCGCCACCGCAATGATGCCGAAGATGCTCTACGACCGCCTCGACGAACTCGGCATCGACTTCGCGATCATCTATCCAACGGCCGGGCTGCGCTTCCCGCGCATCGCCGACGACGAGACGCGGCGCGCCGTCATCCGCGGCTACAACATCGTCTCGGCCGAATATTTCCAGGGCCTCGGCGACCGCATGACGCCGGCCGCGATCATTCCGATGCACACGCCCGAGGAGGCGATCGCCGAGCTCGAATTCGTGACGCGAGAGCTCGGCTCCAAGGTCGGCATGTTCGGCAGCGGCTTCACGCGCCGCGTGCCGGCGGCGACCGCCAACGATCCGGACACCGCCCGGTTCGCGGTGTGGCACGACGTGATCGGCATCGACAGCGACCATGACTACGACCCGGTCTGGGCGAAATGCGAGGAGCTGAAAATCGCGCCGAGCTTCCACAGCGCGAGCAGCAACCAGGGCCTGCGGCTGTCGCCCAGCAATTTCTGCTACAACCATATCGGCCATTTCGCCGCCGCCGGCCACGCCGTCGCGAAGGCGATATTCCTCGGCGGCGTGACGCGGCGCTTCCCCAATCTGCGCTTCGCCTTCCTCGAAGGCGGGGTCGGCTGGGGGGCGCAGCTGTTCGGCGACCTGATCGAGCATTGGGAGCGGCGCAACGCCAAGGCGCTCGAGCTGATGGACCCGCAAAAGCTCGACCGCAAGCTGCTGCTTTCTCTCGTCGAGAAATACGGCTACGCCGACACCGCCGCGGCCTTGCGCGCCCGCGACGGCTGGCCCGACCCGGAAGGGCAGCATCTGACGGGCGGGGTCGAAGATCTCGACGATTTCGCCGCCTGCAAGATCGCCCGCAAGGAGGATTGGCGCGAACTCTATGCCAAGCCGTTCTTCTTCGGCTGCGAGGCCGACGACCGGATGAACGCGACCGCCTTCGCCAAGGGCAACCCGTTCGGGGCGCGCCTCAACGCGATCTTCGGCTCCGACATCGGGCATTTCGACGTGATCGACATGCGCCATCCGGTGCCGGAGGCCTACGAACTGGTCGAAGATGGCGTCATCGCCGAGCGCGACTTCCGCGATTTCACCTTCGCCAATGCGGTGCGGCTCTGGGGCGCGCAAAACCCGCGTTTCTTCGAGGGCACGCGAGTGGCAAAGGAGGCCGCCGCCGTGCTCGCCGAAACCGAGGTGCGGGCCGCCGCCGAGTAGCCCCCTCCCATTCCCTCCCCCGCATGCGGGGGAGGGAATGGGAGGGGGCCGGGAATGTGCGTCAGCCGAGGGTCAGGAGGCGCCCGTACCCGGCGATGCTCTCGCCGACGCCGGCGAGGCGCAGCGCGTGCCACATCATCGCGGCGTTGCTCGAGAGGACCGGCTTGCCGAGGTCGCTTTCGAGCGCCCGCAGCACGCCGAGGGTCGGCAGTCCGGTGCCGGAAAGCAGCACCGCCTCGGCATCGGGGGCATCGGCCATGCGGGCGAGCCGGTAGGCACGCTCGGGCGTCTCGTCATAGATGTTGGCGACGCCCGGAAGGCGCTCGCAGCGCACGATCTCGAAACCGTGCGCCTCGAGATGCGCCCGGCCCTGCCGCGTCGTCTCCTCGGAATAGGGCGTGCCATAGGCGAGCCGCTTGACGCCGAGCCGCTCGAGCGCGGCTGCAATCGCGCCGAACGCGGTGACGACGCGCGTGCCGGCCGCCGCCTCGAGCCGCTCGAGCAACCGCGCCTCGCCGTCGCGGCCGAGCGCGTAGCTCGTCGCGGTGTGCGCGAGGGCGATGACCTGCGGCTTCACCATCGCGAGCAGCGAGGCGCTCTCTTCGAGGTGCCCGATCATCATGCGGTTGCGCTCGGCCTGGCCCGCATGCGCGCCGCCTTCGCCCCGCGCCACCATGCGGTGGAAATGCACCGAGACGCCGGCCGGCGCGAGCACGGCCATTTCGGGCTCGACGGTGGGGTTGCCGGGAGGCACGAGAAACCCGAGCCTTGCTCTCCAGCCGATCATCCTCGCCTCCGCCTCTCCCCGAACGCTATGCTGTGCCGCCGCCCAAACAAAGGAGGACCCGCAGCATGGCCGCCGACCCGAACCGCACGATCCTGACCGGCGAGAACCCGTTCATCCGCCTGAGCGAGACCGACGGCGGTCCGCTCACCACCAACGCCAGCTTTTGGCGCATCATCCTTTGCCCCGCGGGGCCGGGTCACGTTCTCTATCTCAAAAGCCCGCTGATCGAAAACCGCTGGCGCATCTATACCGACAATATCGCGATGGCGCGCTGGCTGCAGTCGACCGTGCAGGGGATGCTGAACGCGGAGACCGCCGAGCACGCGATCCCGGCGACCGACGCGGTCTTCACGAAATCGGGCGACCCGCATTATTTCTGGACCGAGACGGTCACGGCCCGCGACGAGCAGATCGCGCTGACCTGGTACGATATCGGCGAGCCGCTCTTGATCCACACGCAGCCGGGCGAAGGCGGCCGGCGCTACGGCGTGTGCACGCTGCTGGTGCCGGCGCTCGGCGCGCGCCTCACGCGCAACGGCATCGACGCGGCCGGCCGGCCGTGGCCGATGGAGCGCGAAGGCCGCCCCTTCAGCACCTGCGCGCTGGCCTTCTCCGAAAGCTGGACCGAGGCGCGATAGGCTGGGTGAGCGCCGTGCGTCCTTCGAGGCCTCGCTGCGCGAGGCGCCTGAGGATGAGGGTGTGCTTTCCGCCATCGAGAACACCCTCCCGGTGAGCGCGCTTGCTGCAATCGGGAGAATGTCGGTTAAAGTGTCCGCCGAGGCAGGGAGGAAACCGCAATGAAGGGCCCGGCTTGGCCGTTCCTGATCGGCGTCGCGATGGTGCTCGGCATTCCCGACGCTGCGAGCGCACAAAGTCAGCCGCGTCTGACCATCGTCAATCAATGCAAAGATCCCGTTTGGGCGGTGTTGACGCCGGGTGGAAACGGCACCCAAGGGGCGGCATTATACAATTCCGGGGGCTGGTTTCAGCAATACGTGACGACGAAGTCGGGCCAGATTATACGTGACCAACTTCCCGTCTTCACCTCGAAGAACAATTCCTGGACCCCCACCGGTTTCACCGGGACCATTGGTCGGGGGTCCATGACCCTGATGTCGACTCCCAATCCGAACCCCTCGAACTTCAAAGTCGGCCAGATCATCGGGATCGTGGGAGCGGGGGAGAGTGGGGGCAACCTCATCACGACGATCCTGGCAGTTAACGGTTCGTCGATAACGCTCGCCAACGCGGCGCAATCGGCGGTAACCGCGCCCAAAAGTTCCAATGTTTATGTTCCCCAGCAGATGGCGGCGCCCCCCATTAAGTCGGGCGGCATGCTCTCGCTCCGCATTCCAAACGCCGGGGCGCCAAGTGTGAATTTAAGCTTCTATCTGGGATGTAGCGGCTCCCCGTTCGCCAGCGGCACCATGTGCAAAATGGGGGGCGTGCCAGGTACACAAACGTCCGGGATCAATACGCTGTTCGAGGCGACCTTCGGCTGCACAACAAATCCCAACAGCCTGCCAAATCAGCGGGGTTGTGCTTTCAACCCCAGTTCCCCTGCTCCTAATTGCCAAGCTGCCCCCGATCGCGAGAATTGCGAGTCCTTAGGGTTTTTCGACAATTATGACGTCAGCGCGGTCGATGGGTACACCTTGCCCATGACGATAGAGGTGACGCCGCCGATGGGGGCGACGCAGGGGACATGCAGCGGCTCTGCCCCGATCACCAAGATCGATGCGTCGGGGCTGGACCTGGCCAGCTGTCCCAGCGAGGACGCCGATACGCTCTTCTCCACCGATTCGAAGCAGCAAACGCTGATCAAAACTGGGATCAGCCTTCTGACCCAGATTGCAGGCCAAGGCAGCGCCTGTGTCGCTCCCTTTCATTGGTTCGAACCGCCGGGCGCGCTCGGGAACCCCCCCGTAGGCGCTAACACGACGAGCCCAGAGTGCGGAAGGGGCAAGTGTACCTCGGTAAGTTATTATGCTGCTGGCGCCTGCGACCCGAACCCGGCCAATGCGGATGTGGCCTGCCCCTCCGGCTCCGGTGGTCAGGCGGAAGTTGGCCCCCACCAGAACGGACGGGACGCAACACAAAATACCCACTATGTGCAGCGGCTCCATCAAATGGGCGTTATTGCCTATAGCTGGCAGTTCGACGACGCGTTCGCGCTGCAGAGCTGCCCGTCGTCGCACGCGACGCCGACGATGTCGTATGCGAAGTACCAGGTGACGCTGTGTCCGAACGGCAACACAACACCCTACGACACTAAGCAGATGTGGGAGTTTTCGGGCGGAACCTGCCAGGTTTCCGCGTCGGGCACGTACCAGTCCTTGGTTGCCTGCCAGCAAGCCAATCTGAAGTACTCCTGTACCAACGTGACTGACGCCGTCAGCTATGTATACGCGGACAACAAGCCGGTAACCGCCGCGCTGTGGGCACCGGTAAGCAACGGTGGGATCGCTTACAGCAGGATCCCAACGCCTAAAGTGGAGTGCGGCCCCCCGAACTCAATGATCGAAATGGGCGCGATCAAGGCGCCGCATTGTGTCTCGGTATACGGCGCGGTGGGAACGTACAAGTCCGGAACCTATGAGTCGCCTTGTCCGATTAAACCAGCAAAATAGGGCGGAATGTAACATCCGCCGCCACCCGTCCCGGCTGCTTCTCTAGAGCATTTTCCGTTCGGCTGTATCCGCAAAAAAAGTCCGTCTCCCGCGGGCTTGGCCCGCGGGTCCATGGATGGCCGGGTCAAGCCCGGCCAAGACGAACAAAGTGGTTCGAGCTGCACGGTAAGTGCCCTAGCGGACGCGATCTTATCGCTTGCGGTGAACTTGGCCGATTTGAGTTCGATTATCGGACAAGACGAGGATGGAGCCGCCTCACCTCGGCACATCGCCCCAGACGACGTAGCGCCGGCGGCGGCGGGCAGCGATCCCTTCAGCCTGCATTCGCGCCTCCTGCGCCAAGACGAGGTCCGCGAGGTCGTCGCCGCCGACGCCGACAAGGCCGTGCGCTGCGAAGAGCCGCTCGATGCCGCCGCGCGGCCGGCCGTCGAGATAGGGCAGCCGGCCGCCGATCGCCCGGTATTCGGGGCTCGAATGCGCGCTCTCCTGCGGCAATGCCGCGGCGGCCCGCGGGTCAGCGATGCCGTCGATGACGGCGAGCCGGCCGCCCGGCCGCAATACCCGGACCCATTCGGCGATCGCCGCCTCGGGGTGCGGCAGGGTCCACAAGAGATGCCGGCTGACCGCCAGATCGAAGGCGGCGGGCGCGAAGGCCAGCGCTTCGGCGTCCGCCTCCTCGAAGCGCACGGCAACGCCGCGCTCCTGCGCCTTCCGCCGCGCCGCGGCGACCATCGCCGGCGCGAAATCGACGCCCGTTACCCGGTGGCCGCGCTGCGCCAGCTCGAGCGCCAGAAACCCGGTGCCGCAACCGAGGTCGACGACCTCGAGCGGGCCGCGCCCGGCGAGCACGAGATCGAGAATGCGGTCCCAGGCGGCGCGCTCGGCGGCGGTGCCGATGCTGTGCCCGAAATCCTCGTCGAAATGCTTGGCGCGCCGGTTCCAGTGCGCCGCGACCTGCCGTTTGACCGGATCGCCCCGGGGATCGCCTCGGGGGTTGCCGTGGGCCTCGCTCATTGCGTTCCTCCCGCTTCGAGATCGAGCGCGAAGACCTCGCGCTCGTGCCGCACGCCGCGCAGCGGGTGGCGGCCTAGCGGGCGCAGGCGGCGCGTGGCGCCGCAGGCCGCGGCCAACTCGGCCGACACCACGACGCGCGCCCCCAAGGGCTCGCACAAGGCTTCGAGCCGCGCGACTTCGTTGACGGCCGGGCCGATCAGCGTGAAATCGAGCCGGCCGACGGCGCCGACGTTGCCGTAGAGCACTTCGCCCAGATGCAGTGCCAGATCGACCGCGACAACGGGCTTCATCGCGGCCCGCCGCGCCTCGTTCAGCCGGTCGAGCGCGCGCATCGCCTCGGCGGCGGCGTCGAGCGCGCGGCCGCAGGTTTCCCGCTGCTCGCCCTCGGCAAAGGGAAAGCTCGCCAGCATGCCGTCGCCCAAAAATTTGAGGATCTCGCCGCCGCGCCGGCGCAGCGGCGCGGCGAGCGTTTCGAACACGTCGTCGAGCAGCTCGACGACGAGCGCCCCGGCGCTGCGGTCGGCGAGCGCCGTGAAGCCGCGGATGTCGGCGTACCACAGAACGGCGCGGATGCTCTCGACCGAGCCGCGCTCGACCGCACCGGCATGCACGCGGCGTCCGGCATCGCGGCCGAGATAGGCTTCGAGAAGGCCGCTCGCGATCGTATCGGCGGCATGCCCCATCATCGCCAGCGCCGCGGCCGGCAGCACCGACTGGAAGAGGCGGATGTCATCCTCCGCGAACCCCTCCGGCCGGTCGGTGGCGAAGGAAAATCCGACGCCGCTGCCGCGCGAGGGATCCCCTTCCGTGCCGAATTGCACCGATTCGGCGAAGTAATCGGACGCCCCCGCCGCCGCCAGGCGCTCGAGGATCGGGAAGTCGCGCTGCGCCTCGGGTCCGGCGAGTCGGCGCCGCAGGCTCGCCCAGGGATTGGCCCCGGCGCCCTCTGCCCTGAGCTGCCGGCTCAACAGGCCGAACGGGCTTTCGAGCACCAGCTCCTCGTACTCGGCTCCGCGGGGGAATTGGCTCGGCTCGACCGCCTCGATGTCGCGCCGCCAAGTGTAGCCGTAGCCGGCCCATTGCGGATGCAGCGTGCGCATGCCGGCAAAGGCGCGCCACAGCGGCACGCCGGCCGCGGCGAGGCGGCGGCACAGCCCGTCGAAAAGCTCGGCCGCGGCGACGCCCCGCAGGCCCTCGCCGACGATCCAGACCAACAGGTCGATGATCTTGACGCCGACCGGCCCGTCGAGACGCAGCGCACGCACCCTGAGACGGGGCGGGGGAGAGGCGTCGGACATCAAGGGCAATCACCGAAGTTGGCGGGAGCTTATTAGCTATGATCGGCGGACGCCCGCCGCAAACCCTTTCGCGGCGGCCGCTCCCCGGCCTAAGCTCGGCCCTCCCGCATCGTCGAGCCGAGAGGGGAGCGAATATGCCGCTGCCGCAAGACATCCGCCCGATATTCCAGGACATCCAGGACACGCTGGTGCGCGCCGACGCGCCGTGGGTCGAGCAGACCCCGCTTTCCTCGGTCAAGGTGTTGTGGGTCGGGCGCGAGACCGGAACCTGGGCCTCGCTGCATTGCTGGAAAAAGGGCTATGTCGCGCCGCCGCACAAGCATCTGGCGGGCGCTCACGCCTTCATCATCTCCGGCAAATTGCAGGTGCGGGGCGGCGTGCTCGGCGCCGGCGATTACGTCTACGAGCCTTCCGGCATCCTGCACGACGCGACGACCGCGCTCGAGGACACGACCTACCTGTTCATCTGCAACGGCGCGGTGCTGTTCTTCGACGAGAACGGCTTCACCCGCTATACGAATTGGGAGGTCATGGAAAAGCTGCGCGGCGCCGCGGCCCCCGCGCTCGCGGCCGAATAGCCGGGCGCGGCGGCTCACACGACCGGGGTCAGCGGCGGGCCGCCCTCTTCCCAAGCGTTGAAGGCCGCGTCCCAGCGCGCGATCCGGCGGCCGCGCACGATCCAGATCTCGACGCCGCGGCCCTGCATCGGTTTGCCGGTCTTGGCGTCTTCCCAGCTCGCTTCCCAGCTGTTGGCGAGCCGGTCGCCCATCAGCATGTGCAGCGTCTTCTTGAGCCGTTAGCCCTTGGTGCGGGCAAAACGGGCGGCGAGGAAATCCATCACCGCCGCGCGCCCGCGCAGCTCCGGAAAATCGGCGAAGCGGGCGACCGCGTCTTCGGTGAAGCCGCGCGAGATGCGGTCGAGATCGGCGGCGGCGAAGGCATCCTCGACATCCTGCACGAGCCTTGTCGCCTCGTCCCAGCTCAAGCCGTCATCCGCCATCGCCCATCTCTCCAACGAATGCGCCGAGGCTACGCGGTCCGTTGCGGCGGTGCAATTGCCGGCAGCCGCCACCCGGACTACAATCGAAGAGCCGCGCGGAAGGGCGGTATCGAGCGGGAGGGCGGCGTTGGCGACGATCACGGGCGGTTGTCTCTGCGGCGCGGTACGCTATAGGGCCGAGGCCGACGCGCCGAGCGCGACGGTCTGCCATTGCCGCGATTGCCAGAAATTCACCGGCAGCGCCTTTGCCGCATTGGTGCTCGTGCCGAAGAACAGGGTGACGATCGAGGGCACGCTGAAGACCTTCAGCAGCATCGGCGGCAGCGGCAAGCCGATCCTGCGCCATTTCTGCCCCGAATACGGCTCCTCGATCGCCGAGGAGCCGGGGACGCGGCCGGGCATGATCATCCTGACCGTCGGCACCTTCGACGAACCGGAAGCGGCGAGCCCGGCGCGCGAGATCTTTCGCGACGACGCGCTGGCCTGGGTATCGGTGGCGGGCGACATCCCGCGCTTCGCGAAACGGCCCGGCTGAACGGAAGGACCGGCGCGATGACGCTCTCCATGACCGGCGGCTGCCAATGCGGCGCCTTGCGTTATGAAATCAGCGAAGCGCCGCTGGCGACTTATACCTGCCACTGCACCGAATGCCAGCGCACCACAGGCAGCGCGTTCTCCCTCGCCATCGTCGTGCCGGACCGCGCCTTCCGCGTCAGCAAGGGCGAACCGCGGCTCGTCGAACGCTCCGCCGACAGCGGGCGTACCGTGACGCGATGGATTTGCCCCGAATGCGGCGGCTGGATCGCCAGCGGGCCACAGCCGGGCCGTGCCCCGGGGGAGATGATCCGCCGGGTCCGCGCCGGCACGCTCGACGACAGGTCCTCGCTGCGGCCGACCACGCATTTCTGGACGCGCAGCAAACAGCCCTGGGTGGTATTGCCCGAGGGCGACGAGATATACGAGACGCAACCGGGATAACGGAGGAACACCGAGATGGCGGAAATTCTGGGACTGGGCTGCACGCATTGGCCAACCTTGTGCCTGCCGAACGACGGCTTGCTGCAGGTCTTCAAGACGACGCTGACGGCGCCCAACGTCGCGCCCGAGCGCAAGGACCCGGCCAACTGGCCGCCGGAAATGCTGGCCGAGCTGGGCAATGACGAAGGGCTCTCGGCCGCCAACCGCTGCGGCGAGCGCTTCGGCAACGATTTCCGCGCGATCCGCAAGATCCTCGACGATTTCAACCCCGACGTCGTCGTCATCTGGGGCGACGACCAGTACGAGAATTTCCGCGAGGACATCGTGCCGGCCTTTTGCGTGCACGGCTACGACGACGATTTCGAATTGCAGCCGTGGCAAAACGGCAACGGCGGCAAACGCAACCGCTGGGACGAGCCCGGCGACTGGACGCTGAAGCTGAAGGGGCACCGCGAGGCGGCGAAATGCCTCGCCACCGGCCTCCTCGAGCGCGGCATCGACACGGCCTATGCGTACAAGCCGCTGCACCACCCGATGGCGCACGCCTTCACCAACACCTTCCTCTACCTCGATTGGGACCGGCAGGGCTTCCCCTATCCGGCGATCCCCTTCGCAGTGAATTGCTACGGCCGCAACCTGCTCTACTCGAAGGGCGGCCTCGCGCATCTGTTCAAGCCGCCGCGCCCGGCTTCGGAATCGGAAGACCCGCCGGCGCCGGCGCCGTGGCGCTGCATGGAGGTCGGCAGGGCGGTCGCCGAGACGCTCGCCCAATCGCCCTACCGTGCCGCGCTGATCGCCTCCTCCTCCTGGTCGCATGCCTTCCTCTCGCCGAAGAACGGCTATCTGTGGCCGGACCAGGAAGGCGACCGGCTGCTGTTCGACGCGATCGGCCGGCGCGACTGGGAGACCTGGCGCAAGCGCTCGCTCGAGGAGATGGAGTATTCCGGCCAGCACGAGATGCTGAACTGGATGGTGCTGATCGGCGCCATGGAGGCGCTCGACCGGAAGCCGGTGATCCAGGATTACATGGAGACCTACATCCTCGCCTCCGACAAATGCTTCCTGTCGTTCCCGGCGTGATGCGCACATGCCGCCGCCCCCTCCCATTCCCTCCCCCGCTAGCGGGGGAGGGTTAGGGTGGGGGAAAATCAGGAGTTTTCGTGATGTCGTCCGAGACCGATGCCTATGATCACGCCGGGAGCGCCGGCTCCGAGCTGTCGGAGATGGACATCCGCGTGCGCGCCCTCGAAACCGTCTTGACCGAGAAGGGCTATATCGACCCCGCGGCGGTCGACCGGATCGTCGAGGAGTTCGAGACGCGGGTCGGCCCGCACAACGGCGCCCGCGTCGTCGCGAAGGCCTGGGCCGACGCCGATTTCAAACGCCGGCTTCTCGATGACGCGACGGCGGCGGCCAATTCGCTGGGTTACGTCAGCCGCGTCGGCGACCACCTGATCGCGGTCGAGAACACGCCCCAGCGCCACAACATGATCGTCTGCACGCTGTGCTCCTGCTACCCGTGGGAGGTCTTGGGCCTGCCGCCCGTCTGGTACAAATCGGCCCCTTACCGCTCGCGCGCGGTCATCGACCCGCGCGGCGTGCTCAAGGATTTCGGCGTCAGCCTGCCGACCGAGGTCGAGATCCGGGTGTGGGATTCGACGGCCGAGACGCGCTTCATCGTGCTGCCGATGCGGCCCGCGGGCACCGAGGGGTGGAGCGAGGAGAAGCTCGTCGAATTGGTGACGCGCGACAGCATGATCGGCACTGAACTGCCGAAATCGCCGCGAGAGCTGCTCGCATGAACGGCGTCCACGACATGGGCGGCATGCACGGCTTCGGGGCGGTCGAGCCGGAAGCGAACGAGCCGCCTTTCCATAACCGCTGGGAAGGGCGCGTCCTCGGCATCGTCCGGGCGACGGGCGTGTTCGGCCTGTGGAACATCGACCAGTCGCGCTTTTCGCTCGAAAGCCTGGCCCCGCTCACCTATCTCGGCTCCTCCTATTACCGGAAATGGGAATTGGGGCTCGAGAGCCGCCTGCTCGCGCATGGGCTCGTCGGCGAGGACGAGCTCGCCGCCGGGCATTCGCTGCGCCAGGCAAAGGCGCTGTCCAAAGAGAAGCTCACGGCGGCGGCGGTCGATCGCGTGATGACGCGCGGCTCCTTTGCCCGCCCGACGAACCAGAAGCCGCGCTTCGCGCCGGGCGACCGGGTGCGCGCGCGCAACATCAACCCCGAGAGCCACACGCGGCTGCCGCGCTATGCGCGCGGCCATACGGGGGTCGTCGAGGCGGTGCGCGGCTGCCACGTCTTTCCCGACGCGGTGATGCGCGGTGAAGGCGAAAACCCGCAATGGCTCTATACGGTCGTCTTCGCCGGGCGCGAGTTGTGGGGCGAAGAAGCCGACCCCGGCCTCAAAGTATCGGTCGAGGCCTTCGAGCCCTATCTCGATCCGGCATGAGCGGCGGTCTCGCGCAAGAGATCGCGGCGGCATTGCCCGAGCTGCCGCGCGATGACGAGGGCCCGGTCTTTCGCGCGCCGTGGGAGGCGCAGGCCTTTGCGCTGGCGCTCGCGCTCCACGAGCGCGGCCTCTTCACCTGGAAGGAATGGGCCGCCGCCCTGGCGGACGAGATCAAGCGGGCGCAAGAGCAGGGAGACCCCGACCGCGGCGACACCTACTACCGCCACTGGCTCGCCGCCGTCGAACGCCTCGTCGCGAAAAAGGGCGGCGCCGACGGCGAAACGCTGGCGCGCTACCGCGAGGCGTGGCGGCATGCCGCCGGCCGCACGCCGCACGGAACCCCGATCGTGCTCGCACCGGCGGATTTCCGCTGATCTAGAGGTTTACCACCCGTCTCGTCGTCCCGGCGAAGGCCGGGACCCATGCCCGGCGTGGATACCCGCCTTGGCCGGCATGACGGAAATTGGCGGCGGCTCGTTGCAACTTATCTGCTAGAACAGATTCGCTTATGGCAAGCCCTGCTACTTGGGCTGCCGTCGCGGCTGCCGGCTTTGGCCTCGGCGATCGGCTGGTCCGAGGAACCCGCCCCGCGGCACGGCGCGGGACGCGATTTCCGCAGGTTCGCGTCGGCAGAGAGGCGCGCGCTCGCAGCGGCGCGCCGGGAACTGCGCGCAGAGGCCGCGCAATCGGTCCGCGCCGCGCTCGACCCGGTCTTCGCCGCGATGAAGGCGCGGGTCCCCGCCTATGCAGATTGGTATTACAGCTATCCGACCCGATATCTGCTGATGGCGCACGCCTTCGTCGCGGCCACGGACTACACGGTCGCGAGCCTCCCCTATAGCGGGCCTTCCGGAGCCGGGGAAGTCGGCGCGATGACGGCGCATTTGACGTCCTACATGGACGCGCAGTACCGGGCCCGGGTGGTGCATCCGCGGGCGACCGAAGCGCGCCTCGCGGCGGCGCTGGCGGTCTCCTATCGCCGACTGGCGCAACATTGGGCCGGCATCGAGGCAGGGCGGCGGCAGGCGCTGCAGCGGTTTGTCGAAGCCGAGGCGGGCGGCTCCGACAGCCGGTTCGATGCCGAGATGGCGGCAAGCCGCAGCGCCTCGCCCGACCGTGCGGGAATGCCTTCGGCGGCGGCGCTCGGCCGCTTGATCGCCGCCGAACGGATGACGCCCGCGGCGCCGGATGACAGCCGGTTCGCCGGCGTCATCGTCCGCCTTTTCAGCGAGCTCGCCGCCCCGATCGCGGCCCAGGCCGAAGCGGTCGCCCTCGGGATGGCGAGCGGCGGCGCCGTCGGCGCGGCCGCGGCGCCACCGGTCGCGGGGATCGTCGGGCTCGCCACCACGATCGGCCTCGGCATGCTCGCCGACCAACTCAATCAAAGATTGACCGGTGCCGCGTTCGAGCAGAAAATCGACGGCGCGATTACGGCGGCGCAAAGTCAAACCGATGCGCGAATGAACGCGCTCCTCGACCGCCGGATCGATCGTTGGTACGCCGAGGCGCTCAGGCCGTATCGCCGCGTGGGGCAGGTTGCGAGGAGTTGCTGCCGCCCGCGCGAGGAATAGCGGCTTGGCTTTCAGGTTGCAGGAGATGAACTTTTCGGCCTCGCCAATTACCGATCCGCGGATCGCCGAGGCGCTCGCCTATTGGCAGCGCAAATGCGCCGGCCGGGTGATGCCCGCGCGTGCCGACATCGATCCCGTCGAGATCCCCAAGCTGTTGCCGCACGTCATGCTCGTCGACGTGCTCGGGCCGGGGCGCTACCGCTACCGGCTGATCGGCACCGAAAACGCGGCCGAGCACGGTATCAACGCCACCGGCCTCGATCTCGAGGATGTGCTGGCGCAGCCCGATTACCGCGCGCACGTCCTCGCCCTTTACGACGAATGCGTCGCCCGGCGCCGCCCGCTCTATTCCGAAAGCCTGTTCCTATCGCCGCAGACGCAGCTCGTCGAGCGGCACACCAAGGTGCTGTTCATGCCGCTCTCGGATGACGGCGAGAGCGTCGGCATCGTGTTCGTGGTGCAGGTCTTCGTGCATCGCGACCAAACGGCGCGCGAGCGGCATCTGGCCGAGCCCGGCCGCTACCGCGAGATCGCCCACCACCTGCTGTGACGGCGCTGCCGGGGTGCGTCCTCAGACGAGGCGCGGCAACAGCTTTTCCGTCAGCAACATGAAAGTCTCGTGGCTGAGCGGTGCGCATAAGAGGTAATCGAGCCCGATCTCCTCGCGCAGGCGCAGGATGTCGTCGAGCACCTTTTCCGGCGTGCCGTAGAGGATTACGTCGTCGAGATAGCGCTCGACGGGGTCGGCGTCGCGCGGCGCGAATTCGGCATTCAGCACCGGACGGTGCTGCGCCCCGAGATAGGATCCTACGATCCATTCGGCGCCGCGGCGGGCCACCGAAGCCGCCTCCGGCGCGCTGCCGGCGAGCGCCAGTAGCCGCGCCATCGGGATGTCGCGCCCGGCTCCGGTAAACCCGGCGAGCGCCAGCTTTTCTTCGTAACGGCGCCGCTTGCGGCCGATCTCGGCATGCGGCGAATGCGGGTCCATCAGGATCGAGAAGCCGCGCCCCGCCGCCCAGTCGATCGCCGGCTCCGAGGCGGCCGCCATCCAGACCGGCGGATGCGGCCGCTGCATCGGCTTCGGCAACAGTTCGATGCCGTCGAAACTGAAATGCTTGCCCGCGAAATGCAGCTGCTCCTGCGTCCAGGCGCGCAGTACGATCTCGACGGTCTCGTGAAAACGCGAGGTGCTCTCCTCGGGCGGCACGCCGAAGGCGGTGAACTCGACCCGCGCGAAGCCCCGCCCGGCGCCCCAATTGACCCGGCCGCCCGACAGAATGTCGAGCAGCGCCACTTCCTCGGCGAGCCGCAGCGGGTGGTAGAAGGGCGCGAGCGACACGGCCGTGCCGATGCGCAGGCGCTGCGTCCGCGCCGCCGCCAGCGTTCCCATCATATGCACCGAGGGGCAGACGCTGAAGCTGCTGAAATGATGCTCGGCCAGCCACACCGCGTCATAGCCGCCGCGGTCCATGATCGCGATGCGGTCGAGCGCGCGGGCATAGACGGAAGCGAGATCGATCCGGCGCTCCGGCCAGCTGAAAAATTGCAGGACGCCGATCTTCATCTTTTCCCGGTCTCTTTGGCGGCCGCGTATTCAGCCTTCGACCGGGTCAGCCTTTCGGGGTGGGCGATGACTTTGTTGACGGCGGCGCGCGCCGCGCCGAGGTTGGGATATTCGGTCTCGGCGCCGTCGCGTTCGAGGACATAGATCGCCGACATCGAGCGGCCGCTCTTGCGGTCTGCGACCATGCGCTTTTCGATCGTCCAGAAGAGGCGGCGGCTGCCGCCCTCTTCCTCGACATCCTCGAAGCCGTGATCGACGACCGAGCGCACCGAATAGAGTTCGCGCAGCGCCTCTTTCCTCGGTCCGTCGCGCCCCGGTCCCTTGCCGCGCCGGCCGTCGCGCGGGCCGCCTCGCGCTTCGCGGCGCCCGGCCTCGCCTCGCGACAGGCCGCCGTTGCGCGACGGCGGCCTGTCGCGGCGATCCGACGAACGCTCGCCGGCGGCGCGGTCGCCCGCAGGCCGCTCGCG
>DATLKN010000036.1:0-83328 GCA_035538335.1 Allostellaceae bacterium | reverse complement strand
CCGCCACGAACGCAAGGCGATGCACGGGATGTCGGAGTTGGGTCCATGGCAAATTTTGCCACAGGGCTTGGACCCGGAACGCCTTGAATGCATTGCACTTTCGCGTATTTCACCACACTCTCATGAATAGGGCGGGCTAGCTCGCACAGGTGCGTAGCGGCGGCGTCGAGGCGCGTGCCCCTGCACAAATTGCCCTGGCCGCAGCGGCTCCAGGGCATCAGATAAGGCGAGTTCGTACGTTCGCCAATCAGCTCTTTGGGCACCGCGTTCGAGCTGATGCTCGCATAGTTGACAAAATAGCATTTTTATGCTATCGTAATTGCTATTATAGCCAAAAGAGGCGGCTGATCGACATACACCAAGGCCACATGCCTTTGGCGAGCCTTCAGCAGGGCGCGGCGGGCATCGTCGGCTGCGCGGCCACAAGCCTCACCAGAGCCACGTGCGCGTAGCTGCTGGCGCGTGGCCCTAGCGTCCCGGCGCTTGAGGCATCAGCGGACGCCTGTGCTGGGGCGGCGCCCGTCGCCGGGCGACAGGTCAGACCTTGCGGCGATTGAAGCGGATTTGGAGGACAATCGATGAAGACTCGTCTGGTCTGCGCACTGATCCTCGCGCTATTGCTGCCGGCCGGCGCCCATGCGCAGGCGTTGTGGGGGCCCCCGAACCAGCTCGGCGCGAAGCCGACGATCCTCGCCCCCGGCCTCGCGTGCGACGGTTCGACCGACGACACCGCGGCCTTGCAGGCGGCGGTGACGCGGGCCGAGGCCATGGCCGCCCCCGGCGGCGGCGTTCTGCAACTGCCGCCTGGGGTGTGCATCGTCAACGGCACGATCAGCGTGACGACCGGGCTGGCGATCCGGGGCGCCGGCAACGCCGAGGTGTTTTCCTCGGATAATTCCGGCACTTTGATCATTCAGAAGGTCAACGCCGACGTGTTCCAGGTCGAGACCATGGCGGCCGTCAGCATCCGCGACGTGTATATCGCCGGCTACAACGCCTATGAGACCGGCGGGGCGCCCAACAGCGCCGGGGCCTGCATCAGCCTCAACGGTTCCTCGGGCGGCGGCGTCAACAATTACAACGCCTTCAGCCTGATCGACAATGTCGGCTGCACCGGGATGTACGACGGGCTGCGGCTCGACGAGGCGGACCATCTCCGCGTGCGCGATTTTCAGGCGATCGGCTTCGCGCATGACGGCATCCTGAAGATCAATTCGCAGAACCCGGACGGCGGCGATGATTCGTACTCCGGCGTCAATCTGTGGGCCTTCGGCACGTCGAGCTACGGCACCGAAGGGGCGAGCCCGTTCGCGACGGTGAGCGGCTCGAACGTCGTCACCGTGGCGCACGACACGACGGGGCTGGTGCCCGGCATGATCGCGGTGTGGAACAACGGCAATTCGATCACCGTCAACGGCACGGCGATCGCGGGCTACAAGGTCATTCAGTCGATCGTCGACAGCGGCCATCTGACGATCCTCGGCGCCGGCAACGCCAGCTCGACCGGCTCGGGCGGCGGCACGCCGCTCTATTGGTACGGCCCCTTCGCCGGCTTCGAATACCGGGCCGGCGGCGACGTCGCGATCACCGGCTCGAAGCTGATCGGCGGCTGCTTCGGCTTCGTCGACAACGCCACCTACGGCCCGACCGGGACGATGCGGATCGCCGCCGATTCGATCGAGCAATCGGGCTGCGCCGGGGTCGCCGCGATCCAGGCGGTCTCGGGCGTCAGCCACGCCTTCCTAGAGGTCACCGGCAACCAGTTCCAGACGAACTTCGGCACCAATGCCGGTCTCGTCTACGGCGAATTCTACATCGGCGGCGGCACCCCGGCCGCCTGGATGGGCAAGGCCACCTTCGCCGGCAACACGATCGCCGACGCCAACTTCAGCAGCGCCGCCTCTGCCGTCAACGTGGCGGGCGGCGACGACATCGTCATCACCGGCAACACGATCAGCAATTATTCGGCGGCCGGCGCGCACGCGATCTCGATCGGCGGCACCGCGACGCGCGTCGTCGAGTACGGCAACGAGGCCGTCGATGTCCCGTCGGGGAAATACGGCACGATGCTGGCGTCGAGCCTCGACACTCTTTCGTCGCGAAACCAGCTCAGCCTGCAATTCGGCACCGCCGTCGCGCACAACGAAGCCGCCCTGGAGCTCGACAGCACCACGGGATCGCTGTTCAACGCCTTCTCGATCGACAGCACCGGCTTCGGCAGCGAGATGCAGTTCGAGCAAGGCGGCGTCACGGTCCACCAGATCAAGAGCTGGAACAACGGCAGCCACTGGCTCCTCGACCTGACGGAGGCCAACTCGGCAGGGCTGGAGATCCAGGATAACGGGCATCTCGCGAGCCTCGGCGGCACGGCCCCGGCCCCCTCCTCCTGCGGCACCTCGCCGGCGGTCGGCGGCAACGACGTGCGCGGCACGGTGACGATCGGCAGCGGCACGGTGACGGCCTGCACCGTGACTTTCCATGTGGCCTACGACTCGACCCCGACCGTCGTGTTGACCGGCATCGGCACCGGCTCCGCGGTCGTCTCGCTGTCGGCGCTCTCGGCAAGCGCCTTCACGATCGCCGCCTCCGCCTCGATCGCCGGCCAGAAGATCGGCTATCGGGTGATGCAGTAGAGGATTTATTGGCGCGCCGAGCGAATACATGGACGAGGCTCGCATCTCTCTCGCGGGAGTCGGGATCACGGATGCCCTTGCCAGATCATCCTATTTTGCGGTCGCGAGACATTGACCGTCGTGGAGGCGGAGGGTGAGCGAAGCGTCATGCCTGTGGCGGGTATTCTCCCAAGGCCGGCCGTGCCTCTGCCGCTGCGCGGCAGTTGTGTTTACTGGGGCCGACGGCAGACAACTGAATGCCCGCGGGTTACGACCGCCGCCGCCCGAGACACCAGCGGCGGCGGGCGCGCCAAACGAAGGCGGCGGCGGCGAGCCAGCAGAAGCGGTACCGCTCAGCGGAAGGCCATCGATGAGGCGCGCCGCCGCCGCTGCGGCTCTTCGGGAGCCGGCACCGAGGCTCGACATCATAGGGTTTCGAAAACACGCCCATCCGAGACCGCTTCACCCCTGGGAAACCTTGACTTGACTCCAGCCTAGCGCTCGTTCATACGGGCGCCTCGTCGGTTGCCGCGAGGGCATCGGGCGTGCCGGGCGGAAAACCGGCGGACTGGCGCAGGATCGGCAATCGCCGCGAAGGCTCGCTGACGAGCTGTTTTTTCGCTATGGCGCGCCCGTTCCGCAAAAGGAAGTCGGATTTGTCTGGCTCCGCCAATCCCTCCCGTCGCGCAGGCACCCGCTGCTTTTCGGAAGGGGCGCAGAAAGATGGCTCCGTTGCGAGCTGAGCCTGACGAGGCCGCGGCCGATCTCCCGTACGTCGTCACATTGCCGATGTTCGAGAGCGACCGCGGCCGCCTCTGCGTTGTCGAATTCGCGCCGCATTTCGGCTTCGCCGTCCGGCGGTTTTATTTCATGAGCGAGGTGCCTGCCGGCGGTCGGCGCGGCGTTCATGCGCACAAAACGCTGCGGCAGGCGATGATCTGTCTCAATGGCGCAGCTACCGTCGAGCTCGAAAAGCAAGGGCGGCGCTGGGTCTTTCGGCTCGACCGCGCCGACCGCGCGCTGATCGTGCCGCCCGGCTGCTGGCGGGTCGTTCGCGATTTCGCCGACGGCACGATCGTCGGCGTCCTGGCCTCGCAGGAATTCGACGAAGCCGACTACATCTACGATTATTCCGAGTTCCGCAACTGGGAAGCGACGAAGGAACGCGAGGTTCCTTACCTCGATCTCGCGCGTGCTAATGCCGCCCTCGACGGCGAGATCGACAGCGCGTTCGCCCGCGTGGTGCGGTCGGGGCGTTATATCGGCGGGCCAGAGGTCGAGGCATTCGAGCACGCCTTTGCCGACTATTGCGGAACCGGTCACGCGGTCGGGGTGGCGAACGGCCTCGACGCCCTGACGCTGGCGCTGCGGGCGCGCGGGATCGGCGATGGCGATACCGTCGTCGTCCCGGTCAACACGTTCATCGCCACCGCACTGGCCGTCAGCCGCACCGGCGCCCGACCGCTCTTCGTCGATGTCGAGGAGGATACAGGCAATATCGACCCGGCGGCGGTTGCCGCCGCATTGCGGCCCGATACGAAGGCGGTCATCCCGGTGCATCTCTACGGCCAGCCGGCCGACATGGATACGCTGCGCGACCTCGCCGGCCGGCGCGGCCTCTTTCTGCTCGAGGATGCGGCACAGGCGCACGGCGCGCGGTACCGCGGCCGGCGCTGCGGCAGTTTGGGCGACGCGGCCGCATTCAGCTTCTACCCGACGAAGAACCTCGGCGCACTAGGCGATGCGGGAGCCGTCGTCGGCAACGATGCGGCGCTGATGCGCCGGGTCCGTGCTCTTGCCAATTACGGCGCCGAGCGGCGTGACGAGCATCTGCTGCGCGGCGTCAACTCGCGGCTCGACCCGATCCAGGCCGCGGTGCTGAGCGTCAAGCTGCGCCGGCTCGAGACGTGGAATGCGCGCCGCCGCGCGCACGCCGAGCGGTATCGAGCCGGGCTCGCAGATCTCGCCGGGCTGCGCCTGCCGGCGGTGCGCGCCTGGGCCGAGCCGGTGTGGCACGCCTTCTGCGTCCGCGTCGGAGGCGGTCGCCGAGACGGCTTGCGGCGTTACTTGACGGCGGCGGGCATCGGCACGAATCTTCACTACCCGGCGCCGATCCATCTGCAGCCGGCCTACCGCGACCTCGGCCTTGCGGCAGGAGACTTCCCGATCGCCGAGCGCCTCGCCGGCGAGATCCTTAGCCTGCCGCTCGACGCCTTTCAAGAGGACACAGAGATCGACCGGGTCATTCATGAGGTGCGGGCGTTCTTTCAATGATCGTCGCGGGCCCTGCGAGAGCAATCGGCCCGGCACCCGGGCGGTAACGAGGTAGGCAATGGCGGACGAGATCGTCCAGCTTCCCGGAAGCCGCTACGCGCGATACGCATTGCCGCTCGATTATCCGCCATCGCGTGATCTTCGCCCGCGATGGGGTAACACGCATCCGCCCATTGCGGCCTTGTACGACTGGTTCAGCGCTCACGCGGCTGAATATGACGCCTTTTTGGAAGAGATGGCCCGCTCGGTTCCGCACCTGGCGTCGATCCCCCGCGATTTCAGTCCTGACCAACTGCCCGAGCCAGCGTGGTTCGAGGTCCCTTTTGCACCGTTCGATTCCCTCGCCCTCTACACAATGGTCAGGCTGCGAAGACCGCGAACCTATATCGAGATCGGTTCGGGGATCAGCACCTGCTTCGCCGCCAAAGCGGTAAGGGACCACGGCCTCGAAACCCGGATCGTATCGATCGACCCGCAGCCGCGCGCCGCCATCGACGGAATCTGCGACGAGGTGATCCGGGAAGGCCTCGAGACCTGCGACCTCGGGATTTTCACAGATCTGCGGGCCGGCGATATTGTCTTCATCGACGGATCGCACCGTTCGTTCATGAACTCCGATGTCACCGTATTCATGATCGACGTGCTGCCGCGCCTTCGGCCCGGGGTCGTAGTGCATTTGCACGACATCACGCTGCCCTGGGATTATCCCGACATGTTCGTCGACTGGTATTGGAACGAGCAATACCTGTTGGCGGCCTACATGATCGGCGCGCGGGAGCGCCTCGATCCGATCCTGCCAACCCAATTCGTCTGCCGCGATCCTCGTTTCGCGGAACGGCAGGCGCGTCCGTTTATCGATTTCGGCGATGACGATCTGAACTCGGCCTGGCGCGGCGGTGGGTCGATGTGGTTCGCTCACAAGCTCGAAACGCCGCCGCTCTACGATGCCGCTGGCCGCGGGCGCAGCTCAGCACCGGTCGCGCGGCTGTCCTCCGCATCCGCCGGAACAACCGCAGGCAAGCCCAACGCAGGGCTGGACGCCGCCGAGGGCCCGAGCCTGTCCGAGCAGATGGAAGCACCGGCTTTCGTCACTGGGCGCGAGCAAGAAGAGGCCTCGCCGGCGCAGCCCGCGCAACAAGCGCGCCGTGAGGCCGACATCGCGTCGCGGATCCGCGATGCGCACAATGCGACGGTCGAGCGGGATTGGGAAAATGCCGCAAACCGGTGGGAGGTCATCCGCCGGGAATCGCCGGATCTCGCCGTCGCTTACCTCGAGGGTGGCTGGGCGTTGCGCGAGGCGGACAGGCTCGACGAGGCCGATGCGGTGTTGTCGGCGGGCATTGGCCGGTTTCCCGACGATCCCTGGATGGCCGTGCACTACGGCTGGGTCGCCATGCGGCGCAAGGACTGGCCCGAAGCCGCGGCCCGCTGGGACCGGGTTCGCGCGCGCTTTCCGGATAATCCCGTGGCTTGGGTCGAGGGCGGCTGGGCGTTGCGCGAGGCGGACCGGCTCGACGAGGCCGATGCCGTATCGTCGGCGGGCATCGAACGCTTCCCGGACAACCCCTGGCCCGCCGTTCATTACGGCTGGGTGGCGATGCGGCGCCGCGACTGGCAAGAGGCCGCGCGCCGCTGGGACGCCGCGCGGCAGCGGTTTCCGGACCACGACGTCGGGTACGTCGACGGCGGCTGGGCATTGCTGGAAGCGGGCCGGCTCGACGAAGCCGAAGGGGTATTGGCCGCCGCGATCGAGAAATTTCCGCAGAGCAGTTCCGCGGCGTTGCATTACGCCCGTGCCGCGGCGCTGCGAGGACACCACCGGGAAGCTGTCGCGAGGTGGCAGACGGTCACCGACCGCTTTCCGAATGTCGGCGGCATGCCGCAGGAAATAAGCCGCGCGTTGTTGAAGATCGCAAGCTCCGAGGGCGGCAACGGCGCACCCCCCGGCGTTGCCGGATTGACCGCGAGAATCGAGGCGATCCGCGGTCTCTCGAACGACGAAATCGAAAAGACAGGCCTCGATCGCCTGACTGCCCGGATCCAGGAGATTCTCACCGACCCCGAATTCGCGAGCTGGCCGGTCGGCAAGCAGCTGCCGATGATCGAGCGGGTCCAGGCGATCTACACCTGGTACCACCATGCGAGCGGGCGCTCGCTGATCCCGGCGCTCGAACGGCTGCTCCATCGTGCGCTGGCGATAAAGGATCTCCCGCTCGATACCCTCTGTTTGTTTTATGACCTGATGTACTTTCTCCACTGGTACTGGGCATCCAGCTGGGAAGCGATGCGCGGCGTCACCGGGGTGATGGCGCCGGTCGCCGGAGCGATCCGCGACGGAGCGGTTCTCGACCTGCCGACGATTGCCCCGCGCGCCCTCGGTCGCGAGCCGCTGCGAATTGGGTATCTGGCGCAGTTCGTGTTGCTTGGAAATCCGATCGGAAGTGGCGTGGGCGAGGTTTTGGAAGGACTATCGCGATATTTCCCGGGCACCTACAAATTAGTGCTCTACGCGTGGAGTCAGTACGACGACGCCTCGCTGGCGCCGCTCATCGAGCGGGGAATTACCGTCCGCCGGTTCATTGCGGGATCGATGTCCGAACGCATCGCTGTCGTGGCTGATGCGGTCGCGGCCGATGAGATTGACATCTTGATTACCGACATGAACTCGGCGCTGCCGACCGTGCTGTTCGAGCGGCGGATCGCCCCGGTGCAGATTTTCTTTCAAAACGGGCTGCCGTTTTGGCCGCTGGCGAACATCGATGGGGTGTTTCGCATCGAGTTTTACGACCCGAGGCTCGATGGCTTCGATCGGGAGATTTGCTTCGACCTCGGCCTTGGTCCCTGGAATCAGCCAGGCTATCCCCTCGACCCGCCGGTCGATCCGGCTCGGATCGCCGCCGAGCGCGCTCGGTTTCCTCGGGATGCGAAGCTCGCCGGCATTTACGGCCGGTTAGCGAAGATCACGCCCGATTTCCTCCAACTCATCGAAACGTTGCTGGTTCGGCATCCGCAATTGGTCGTTGCTCTCGGCGGCACCGGCGAAGGCAATTGGATTCACGATTTTATCATTGACCACGGCCTGACCGGGCGCCTCGTGCTCGTCGACGAGTACGTCGACGGCCATGTGTGGGGGCACGTGGTCGACATCTTTCTCGACACCTCCTGGGATGTGACCGTCGCCGGGCGCGAAATCATGGCCAAGAGCAAGCCGATCGTCTCGATGCGCACCCCGACGCACGAACACGAGCGGGTGCCGATGCTGATTGCCGACAACCGGGCGATGTATATCGATCTCGTTTCGCGGCTGATCGAGGATCGCGCGCTCTACGAGGCGGCGTGCGCCGCGACCCGCGATTTCGTAGCCGCGCAACCCGGCGAGCGGGAATTCGCCGCCGCCGTCGATCAAGCGTTGAAGGCGATTGTCGGCCGCGTAAGGAGCGGGGCGGCAACCGTCGATGCGCGCCGGCTGATCAAGTTCAACAGGCTCGAACCGCGGTCGGTGTTGGACCTACTAAAAAGCGAGAAATCGCAAGCGGTCGAGACCGTCAATGTTCCCGGCGGCAAGCCGGTGGAGGTGGTTCGCGTCGACGAACTCATCTACCTGCCCGAGCGGCATCTGCAAGTGTGGCGCAACCACATCATCCCAGTGGAAGCCAACACCGACCCCGATGCCGTTCCACTGATTTTCAGCGGGAATTATCAAGTTGACGTACGGACGCACAAAGACCTCCTGGTTGTTAACACGCTTGACGAAGAAGTCTGCATTCTCTCGAACCTGCATTCTTACAATTTTTACCATTTCATCGAAGAACTCTACAAAGTGGTGGTCCTCGAACGAAATGGGTTTGCCGGTAAATATGTCGTCTCGCCCTTTCCATCGTCGATCGCCGCGAGCCTGCCGACCTTCGCCCTAGAGTTGTTGCGGTTGCTTGGGATACCGGAGGAACGCATGCTGAGCGTCGCCGCGCCAACCCTCTTTCGCAACGCGTGGCTGACCTCGCATATCGCGCACAACAATGTGGCCGGCTATCCGGCCGTCTTCTTCGCTTTGCGAGATACGCTGCTGGCGGCGGCCGAGGGGCCGAGCCTCGGTCCGCGCCTCTGGCTCGACCGCGGCGGACGACATCGTGCGGTGGTCAATCGCGAAGAGGTAGACGAGTGCTTGCGGCGGCACGGTGTCACAGCGGTCGAGATGAGCGAACTGCCCGTGGCCAGGCAGATCGCAGCAGTTGCCGCGGCGGACACCCTTGTCGGCCCACATGGCGCGGCCTTCGTTCACAGCATGTTTCTGCAAGAGCGCTCGACGGTGATCGAATGCTTCTCGCCCGAGTACCTGCACCCGTGCATGCTCGACATCTGTGCGCTCCTCGGGCACCGCTACTTCAATTTGACCTATCCGGCAGCCCCTTCGTACGAAACAGGGCAGCTCGCCGCGCGCCTGTATAAATACGGCGGTGATATCGCTGTGGACTGCAATCATCTCGATTTCCTGTTGCAGTCGCTAACCGCCGTCCATGACGCCCCCTCGACCACGGTTGGGTGGGTTGGAACGCAGCCCAAATCTGCCGAGAGGGCCCCTAATCCCGATCTCGATCGCCTTAGTCGCCGCTCGGTCCTCGACGAGTTGAAGAGCAGCGCGCCGTCGCGCGTCATGGAGGTCGATTTTGGCCCGGGCGGCAAGCCGGTCGAGATCGGCGCGGCAGGCGAAGTCCTCTACCTGCCGGCGCTCCACCTTCAGCTCTGGCGCAACACCGTCGTTCCCTCTGAAGCTAATTTCGCCGCCTACGCCTTCATCGAGCTGCAGGACGATATACGCTTAGGCGACATCCAGCCCTTTCGCCCACTCGACGAGGTTGATGAGATCGACGGCGAGGTCTGCATCCTATCAAATCTTTACGCGAATAATTTTTTCCACTTCTTCGAAGAGCTCTATAAGGTAACGATCCTGGAACGTAGCGGCTTTCAGGGCCGCTACGTCCTCTCGCCTTTTGGTGATCGGCATTCTTCGGGTCTCCCGCCATTCGCCACCGGATTTCTCGAGTTGTTGGGGATCCGAGACGACCGAATCATCATGTGCCGTAAACCGACGGTCTTTCGATCGTCCTGGCTTACCACCCCCATAGGGTGCTGGGACACGATCGCTTACCGCAACCTCTTTCTCGCGTTACGCGCCGCGTTAATCGCGGCGGCGACGGCAATCGCGTCGGGTATTGGTCCGCGCCTCTATTTGGAACGCTCCCCGCCGCGCGTCGTGGTCAACGCGCAGGAAGTGCGCGAACGCGTGGGCCGGTACGGCTTCACGACGGTGAATATGGCGACGCTCCCGATCGCTGAGCAGATTGCCGCGGCCCATCATGCCGAGGTATTGGTTGGGCCTCACGGCTCCAGCATGTTGCATTGCGCGTTCCAAGAAAAAAAATCGACTGTGATCGAATGCTTCTCACCCGAATACATGGATTTTTTTATCTTGGACATTTTACATATTCTTGAGCATCACTATTATCAAATCGTCGCAATGGATCGGAGGATGGTTGTTCGCTATAGTTACGGAGAGGATGTTGAGATAGACTGCCACCATCTGGAACTTGTGCTCAAGCAGCTTCCCTGACGGCGGATGACCGGCCGGGCTGAGATCGCAGCTACCGATGTCCAACCGCCGCACGGGCCGCGCAGCTCATTCAGCAGCAATGGCGCCCCGCTGATTGATCACCCCTCGGACCGCCGCCGCAATGTAATCTACCTCGCGCTCGGTAAGTCCCGGCCACATCGGCAGCGACAGCACCCCTTGGGCCGGAGGTGAAGAACGGCTAACCGATCGACGTTGCGCGGGCCAACGCGGCCGATTATGGTTATCGACGCGGCTGCGGAATGGGGTGTCAAATTCGCGCAAGGGTCCCGGATGATTATGAGCGCCACGGTCGCTTCCTCTGCGGGGAATTGGGCGGGGACTAGCCGTTCGTTCCTCCCAAAGGACTAATCAGAATCCGGGAATGTCGAAAGGAAATGGGATCAAGCGTATGAAGGACCTTATTATCGGCTGCTTCACCGGCTACGACTGGAGCACCGTGCAATATTGGGCTAACAGCGTTGACGTTTGTGGGTTTCACGGCGACCGTGCGGTTATGGTGCACGATACCGACAGCGATACTCTTGATCGTTTGGAGGCGCTCCGCTTTCACATCTATCCGTTCGACCCGGTTGCGATTGCTGGTGGTTATGCGTACCCTTTCTCGCCCGAAGACAATTTCGCGCACCGGTTTCAGGTGTATTTCGAGTACCTTAGCGAGCTCTCCAACATCGACGAGTACAGGTTTGTCATAGCGACCGACGTGAGGGACGTCGTGTTCCAGGGTGACCCGTCGGTTTGGCTTGCGGCCAATCTCGGTGACAAAACCATCTGCGCCAGCTGCGAAAGCTTGCGTTATCGGGACGAGCCGTGGGGCAACGAGAGCATGCAGAACAGCTTCCCACGGCTTTACCAGCGCATGGCGTCTCGGCCCATATGGAATTGCGGTGTACAGGCTGGCGACATCCGGGTTATGCGGGATTTCTGGCTACAGCAGTGCATGGTCGGCGCCGCCGGCCTGGAGGCTGCCGATCAGGCGGCGTACAATATTTTGTTGTCGCTGCGGCCTTGGTCGGAAATTACCCTTTTTACAATGAGCGAAGACGGATGGGCCTGCCAGGCAGGTACCACAGCCTTTCCGTATATGATCGATCAGTTCAGGCCGCATCTGTTGGAGCCAGAACCAACATGGGACGGTACGTTTTCCTGCACCAGCGTAGGCAAACGGCACGTCATCCTGCACCAGTACGATCGCGTGCCGGAGTGGCTAGAGTCGATCCAACGCCGTTACAGTTCGGCTGCCTAGACCGCAACATCGTTGGTTTCTGCATCTTCAATCCTTCCCCGATCCGCAGCACATTACGTAACAGCACCGACGCCATTGCGGTCCGCGATGCGGACAGGGAGGCCGGAGAGCGAAAGTTTAGGACGGACGGCAACGAAGATCTGCTTTTTCGAGGCCGCGTCAAGACATGACCCGTCGAAATCGCCGCCGCGGCGCTGGTCTACCGGGTTGCGCCAATTTGGGATTACCCTCGTGGCGTGGGGCGACAAATTTGAGCGTCGCGGCAAAGAGGTGATGAACGTCATGGCTTACGAGCTGGTCCGCAGGCTATCGCGGACGGCGTCGCGATCGTGGACCTCGGCATCTCGTCGGTCGAGGGCGTCCCGGACGACAGCCTCATCCAATTCAAGCGGAACGTCGGCGGGGTCACCGGGCTGCGGATCAACTTCCGGCTGGCGCTCCGATAATCGCGGCGTGAGATGGGTTCCTTGACAGAAGCGGTCGTGCTGTTCGGCGCCGGCGGGTTCGTTGGGCGCAACCTCGTCGAGGCGTTCGCCGGCCGGGTGCCGCTCCTCTACGGCGTCACCGCCTCCGGCAACCCACTGCCGGGGACGACCCGCACTTTCGCCTTCGCCGGGATCGCCGAGATCCCGCCGTTGCCGGCCGAGACCGTCGTCGCCGCCGCCGCGGCGCGCCGCCACGACGCGCGCCGCTTCGCCCGCGAGCAGAGCGCGATCCTCGCGCACAACAGCGAGATTGCGACCCGCATCTACCAATTCTGCGCCGCGCGCGGCATCGGCGAGGTGCGGCTCGCGAGTTCGAGCGCCGTCTACCCGGCCGAATGGGATGTGCTCGACGACGAGCGGCCGCTCGACCTCGCCGCGCCGCCGCACAAGGGCGAAGCGGGTTACGCCTGGTCGAAGCGCTGGGCCGAGATCGTCGCCGACCTGCACCGCCGGCTCTACGGCATCAACACGCTGGCGTTCCGGCTGACGAACCCCTACGGGCCCTGGGACAGCCTCGATCCTGCCGCGGCGCATGTGGCGCCCGCCTTCGCGATGAAGGCGCTGCGGCCCGGCCCCCTCTTCGAGATCGCCGGCGACCCCGAGGCCGAGCGCGATTTCATTTACGCGGCCGACGTTGCGCGCGTCTTCGCGCTGAGCCTCGATCGCCGCGGCGAGCACGACAGCTGCAACCTGGCGCGCGGCGAGACGTCGACCGTCCGCCAGCTCGCCGAGGCGGCGATCGCCGCCGCCGGCACGGCGAAGACGATTGCCGTCGCGGCCGGTCCCGATCGCGGCGTGAGGATGCGCCGGGCGACTGCCCGGAAGCTGCGCCGGCTGTTCGATCTTCCGCCCTTCCTCGGCCTCGAGGACGGCATGCGGGCGACGGTCGCCTGGTATCGCGATGCCCTCGCCCGCTGAGCCCGCGATTATCCTCGGCGCCGACGGCTTTCTCGGCCGCCATCTCGTGCGCTATTTCGCAGCGCAGGGCTGGCCCGTGCACCCGGTTGGACGCGGCGGCGGCGATCTCGCCGACCGCGACACGACGCTGCGGCTGCTTGCCGCCGCGCCGCGCGCCGGGCGCATCTTCCACCTGGCGACGCGGCAGCGCACCGGCCCCGTGCAATACGGCATCCAGGGCGAATTGCTCGCGGTCAACGCAAGCATCCACCTCAACGTGCTGGAAGCCTGGCGGCTCCATCAGCCGCAGGCCAAACTGATCAGCGCCGGCAGCTCGTGCGCCTATCCGGAGTTGCCGACGCCGATCCCCGAGACGGCGTTCCAGACGGGCAAGCTGCACCCCTCGGTGCGCGGCTATGGTTTGGCGAAGCAGCTGCTCGCCGAGGGCTCGGCGGTCTATGGCGAGCAGTACGGGCTCTGCTGGCTGCACTGCGTGCTGGCGACGGTGTACGGACCGTTCGACCACAAGGAGCCGGAACGCGCCCATTTCATGACTGCGCTGATCGCGCGCGCGGTGCCCGGATGGCGGGCCGGAGAGTGGCATTTCGAGGTGTGGGGCAGCCCCGAAAACCGGCGCGACCTGCTTTATGTCGACGACCAGATCGAGGCGATCCTCGCCGCCGACCGCGCGTTCTCCGACACGATCCTCAACGTCTCGGCCAACCGGCCGGTCAGCATCGGCGCCGCGGCAGCGGCGATCCGCGACTGCCTCGGCTGGCAGGCCGAGATCGTCCATCCCCCCGGCAGCTTCAACGGCGCCGCCTTCAAGTCGATCGATGCCGGCCGCTTTCTCGCGCAGACCGGCTGGCGCCCGCGCTTTTCATTGGCCGACGGCATCCGCGCGGTGCTCGCAATCGAATACGGCATCAAGCCGACGGAACCGAACTGCACAGGTTGACGGTGACCCCATCTCTATAGGATTCAAGGCACCATCGTGTATGTCGATAACATCATATGCAGTTGCGGCACGGCTCCAGCAAGATCAGCCCATTCAACTCTCACCTTCTCGGGCTGCAGTTTCTATCGCCGCCAGCCCTTGCCGGCGGCGCGCTGCGTCAGTTGGGCCTCGGGCCTCTCGACAGCGCGGTTTCGGCCTCGATGATCAGTTGGCGCATGATCACCGCCACCGGCAGAATGTCGCTGATGCCGCCGGCGGTCTGACCTGCCGTCAGCAAGGTTTCGTGCTGCCGGCCGGCTCGGCGGGTCGACAGGAAGTGCTCGCGCAAGCGGTCGCGGTCGCGACGCGCCTCCTCGCGCTTGGCGTTCCATTCGTCCAGAAACGGCGTGCGCAGGGAGCGCAGAACGGTGCGGTAGCCGCCGGTGCCCGGCAGCGGCGTGATGTCGTTGAGCACATCCGCCTTGACGGTATCCTCGGACCGCGCAGCGGTAATCGCCTTTTTCCAGATCTCGGAAACGGGCGCTTCGTCGGAGGCGAGAAAGCGCGTGCCGAGGTTGACCCCCACGGCGCCGAGCATCAACACCGCGGCGATGCCGCGGCCGTCGAAGATGCCGCCGGCCGCAACGACGGGGATGGGGGAGACCGCGTCCACGACCTGCGGCACCAGCGTCATCGTGCTGACGCCGCCGCCATACCCGCCGGCCTCGCCGCCCTGCGCGATGATCACGTCGGCGCGGCGCTCCGCGGCTTCGAAGGCCTGCGCGACGGTCGTGACCTGCACCATGACGAGCGATCCGGCGTCATGCGCTCGCCGCACCAGATCGCCCGGGTCGCCGAGGGCGAACGAGACCACCGCCGGCCGCGCCGCCAGCGTGTGATGGAATGCCTCCTCGTCCAGCATCGGCGGGATGTGGTTGATCGCATAATGCCGGTTGGTCAGCGTCTTGACCACGTCGATGTCGCGCTTTATGGCCGCGGTGGTGCGGAACAGCGACCCGATGCCGCCGAGCCCGCCCTCGTTCGACACGGCGGCGGCGAATTCCGCCGAGCTGGCGGAGCCCATCGGCGCCAGGATGATCGGAACCTCGATCCCGAGCAGGTCGCAGAGCGATGTTCGCAGCACCGTCACCTCCCGTTATTCGGATCGGCAGGCAATTGTAGTCCCGGCGGCGGATATCATCGAGCGGGTCGTCGCGCAGGCGGCGGCGACACTGCGGAAAGCATTGCGGCGATCGGCTCCGCCCTTGGTCACGCCAATAGCGGATGAGGCACCGGTGCGAGTGCTCTATTTCAGCGACGTGCACATCGAAATCCGGCAACAGACGCCGGCGGCCTCGCCGTGGACCGACGTCGTGCCGCTCGCGTTCGGGCCCGATCTGACGGGATTGCGCGGCGAGGTTGACCTGCTGATCCTCGCCGGCGACATCGGCCGGCTCCGCTCGACCCGCAACGTGTCGCCGCTCTCCTATGCCCGCCAGGCGGCCGCCTTGCTCGATTGCCCTGCCGTGCTGGTGCCCGGCAATCACGAATATTATCGCGGATCTTTCGCCGAGGATCGCGCCGCCTTACTGGCGACGGCGGATTCGACCGTCACCGTGCTCGACAGGGGCGAGGCCGTGATCGCGCGGGCCGGCAAGTCGGTGCGCGTTCTCGGGGCGACCTTGTGGACGGATTACGCCCTTATCGGCGATCCGGAGGCGGCGATGGCCGCCGCCGAGCGGGAGATCCTCGATCATCGCCTGATCCGCCGTGGCGACGGACCGGCCCTGTTTTCCCCGGCGGATGCGCTGGCGGAGCACCGCCTCTCGCGGGCATGGCTGGCCCGCAAGCTGGCGGAACCCTATGACGGTCCGACAATCGTCGTCACGCATCACGCCCCGCACCCGGTCGCCGGCCATCCGGGACACGGCTTGAACGAACTGGCGCCCGCCTTCTGCTCCGATTGCGACGATCTGATCGGCGCGGCCTCCGGCGCCGGGGTCAGGGCGTGGATCTTCGGGCACCATCACTGGAGCCTTGCGGCAGAGCGGCATCGCGTGCCGCTGCTTTCGGCGCAGCCCGGATACCCAGGAGAAGAAACCGGCTGGACCGGACCGGGACGTTTCGAGCTTTAGCCGGCCGGCTCGCTCAAGCCTTCGGCACCTCGTCCAAGAGCGGCGTGCCGTCGAGGATGCGGCGGTAGCCGAGGCGCGCGAGATCGAGGGTTTGGTAGCGGCCGTGCAGCAGCAATTCACTCAAGCCGCGGCCGACCGCCGGCGCCTGCATCAGCCCGTGCCCGGAAAAGCCGAGCGCGACGTGGAAATTCTCGATCCCGCCGACCCACGGCCCCAGGATCGCATTGTTGTCGAAGCTGTTCTGGTCGTAATGCCCGGCCCAGGCGCTCTTCAGCTTCAAGGCCTCAAAGGCCGGCACGCGCTCGGCGAGACCGGGCCAGACCGCCTCGTCGAAATAGTCGTAATCAATGTCCCAGTTGAACCCCGGCGGCTCGTCGTAGCGGGTGTTGCCGCCGATATACCCCGCCCCTTGCGGCCGAAACGTGACGTTGTGGCTGATGTGCCGGGTCAGCGGCATCGCCTCCAGCCGCTCGCGGATCTCGAAATAGAAGGTCAGCCGGCGCATCGGATAGACCGGCACCTTCATGCCGAGCCTCTCGCACAGTGCAGGGCCCCAGCAATTGGCGGCGTTGACGACGCTCTCGGCGGCGAGGCGTTCGCCCGATTCGAGGCGCACCGCCGCGACCCGCTTCTTCGCGACCTCGAAATCGACGACGCGGTCGCGGCGATAGCGGATGCCGAGGCTCGCCGCCTTCTTGCGAAAGCCCATCAGCGCGCCGTGCGGGTCGAGAAACCCGTCGTCGGGCGAAAAGGCGGCGATGTCGATATCCTCGACCCGCATCGACGGGAAGCGGTGCTTGACGCCCTTGCGGTCGAGCAGTTCGACGCGCACGCCGTGCGCGCTCTGCACCCGCCAATTCGCCATCAGCGCGTCGATGTCCGCCTTGCCGGAGCCGAGCCATAGATATCCCATGCGCTGGAAGTCGATCGGCGCCTTCTCGCCGTCGACCGCCATCAAGCTCTCGAACTGCCCATAGATCTCGTGCCCGTACTGCGCCATGCGGATGTTCTCGGGCACGGTGAACAATTGCCGGATGCCGCCGGTCGCGCGCGGGCTGGCAGCGAACTCGTAAGTCGGGTCGGGCTCGATCACGACGGCGTCGGCGGCGTGCCCGGCGATCGCCAGGTAATAGGCGATCGACGAGCCGATGACGCCGCCGCCGATGATGACGATCTTCGTCAACCCCGCCTCCCTCGCGCTTCAGCCGCGCGTCGCGACGCGCCCCCACAAGAGGCGCGCATCGCGGTCCGGGTCGGCGACGAGCCGGCATTCGCCGTCGAGCACCATCGTCGCCCGGCTTTCCGGCGTATAGGCCGGCCAGCGAGGCAACTGGGCACTCTGCGGATCGCCGGTGCGCGCGAAGGCAGCCCAGGTCGTCGATATGACGGCGGCCAGTTCGCGCGCGCCGGGCGCGCCCCGCGTCGTATCCGCGACATCGACCGTGTCGAAGACGAAGGGCAGGTCCATCGCATGATGCGCCTGCAGCCGCCCGCCGCAGAAGGGCGAGCGCCAATCGAGCGAGTACATGTAGACGGCCGCCGCGCGGCGGGCCGCCGCCTTGCGCTCGGCGAGTAAGACGGTGCGGATCCAGAAATTCGCACCGGAGAGGGCCGCGATCAGCAATTCCTCGCGGCTCGCGCCGGGCCGCAAGGTGCGGTAGAGGTCGATGACGCGGCCAATATCGGCGCCGGCCACCGCCTCGATCCGCCGGCGCAGCGAGGCTTCGGTCAGCTGCCGGTTCCACACTTCGTCGTCATCGGCGAGGAAAAAGCCGCTCTCCTCGTGTGTGCCGCCGATCAAGAGCGGAATGCCGTCGGCGATGGTGGGCGCCTCCGGGTCGAAGGGCTGCGCCGGCAGGTCGGCGCCGTCCGCGGCCGGGCCGAAATCGTAGCGGTCGAGGAGCGGCAGCGGCGGCCGTCCGGCCGCGCGCGAGGCCGGGGCGATCGCCGCCGCCAGCCGCTCGGCCGGCACGCTTTGCAGACGGCCGCATTCGCCGCGGCCGATGCCCAACTCTTTCAAGACGGCCGCAGTGAGCACATCGGCGCGCTCGCGCGTCGAGACGCGGATCGTCGCGCCGCTCTCTATGATCGCGCGATGGAACAGCCCGCGCGCCGCCGGCATCGCGAGCAGCACGCTGACCTTTCCGCCGCCGCCCGACTCGCCGAAGATCGTGACGTTACCGGGGTCGCCGCCGAATCCCCCGATGTTGTCGCGCACCCATTCGAGCGCGGCGACGAGGTCGAGCATGCCGGCATTGCCGGAATGCGCCCAGCGCTCGCCGCCGATATCGGCCAGGTGCAAAAAGCCGAAGATGTTGAGGCGATGGTTGACGCTGACGACGACGACATCGCCGCGGCATGCCAGATTGCCCCCCTCGGTGACGGCGCGGTTGCCGGAGCCGTAGGCGAAGGCGCCGCCGTGCAGCCACACCATGACCGGCCTTTTGCCGTCGCCCAGCCCGGGGCTCCAGACGTTGAGGGTCAGGCAATCCTCACCCTCCGGCGTCGCATCCGCGGGCCCGAGCAGCGTCTGCAGCTCGGGCCGGCGCTCCGGCCGGCCCGGCAATTGCGGCGCATGCCCGCGATAGTCGAGCGCGTCGCGCAGGCCGGCCCATTTTTCCGGCGGTTGCGGCGGCATGAAGCGGTTCGCGCCAGCCGTCGAAGCGCCGTACGGAATGCCCTTGAAGGCGAAAATGCCGCCGGCGGCGCTGCCGCGCAGCTTGCCGGCCGCGGTTTCGACGATCGGCGCCGAGCCGTTTGTCCGCTGCATCGCCCGCCTCATCTGCCGGCGGTTGCGCGCTTGCGCAGCCAGTAATCCGCAGCGGCGGGGAAAACGGTGTCGCAGCGCGTCGCCTGCGGCGGCCCGTCGAGCGTGTCGGCGGCGGCGCGCCAGACGGCGTAATGCGGCGCGGCGCGGTGCTGCTCGAGCGCCGCCTCGTCGCGGTAGACTTCCATGAAATAGTAGACGTTCCGGTCCTGCTGGTCCTGCAGAACATTGAAGCAATAGCAGCCGGGCTCGTCGCGCTCCGAGCCGATCGCATCGACCTCGATGGCGTTGAGGAAACGATCGCGTTCCTCGGGCTTGATGCGGACCTTGACCCACAATGCCAGCATGCGGCGTTCCTCCCTGCGGCGAGGCTGCGACTTTACGCGACGGGCGCGGCCGGGGTCACCCGCAATCGACCTGCATCTGCTATAGCGCGGCTCTGCTATAGTGCGGCGGTGAAGCCCGCGCCCGCGATGCCGTTGCCGCACGTTGCCTCGAGCAGCATCGGGCGCGCGCTGCCGCGGCTCGAAGACCCGCCGCTGCTCGAGGGGCGCGGCAGTTTCGTCGGCGATCTCGGCTTTCCCCACCAACTGCACATGCGCGTCGTGCGCTCGCCCTACGCCAATGCCGTCTTGCGCCACATCGAGACGGCGGCGGCGCGGGACGCGCCCGGGGTCGTCGCGGTATGGACGGCGGCGGACATCGCCGACCTGCCGCCGATCGATTTCCGCGATCCGGCCGCGGACGCCTTGCGCCCCTACCGCCAGCCGATTTTGGCGCAGGAGCGGCTGCGCTATGTCGGCGAGCCGGTCGCGGCGGTGTTCGCGGCCGACCCGTATCTCGCCGAGGACGCCGCCGAACTGGTGTCGGTCGCGGCGGACGAGCTGCCGCCGACCCTCGACGCGAGCGCGCCTGCGGATAATTTCGCACCGGGCCTGTCGACCGAGGCGAGCGTACTGCGCGCCGGCTACGGCGATATCGAGGCGGCTTTCGCCTCGGCCCATGCGGTCGTCGAGCTCGATCTCGCCATCGGACGGCACAGCGGCGTGCCGCTCGAGACGCGCGGCGCTCTCGCCCGCTTCGACGCCGGCCGCGACGTGCTCGAACTCTACGGCGCGGCCAAGGTGCCGCACCGCAACCGCGACGGCCTCGCGCGCGCCTTTGGCCGCAGCGCGAGCGCGGTCGTCCTGAAGGAAGGCCATACCGGCGGCGGCTTCGGCATCCGCGGCGAACTCTACCCCGAGGATTTTCTCGTCTGCGCCGCCGCGATGCGATTGGGCCGCCCGGTCAAATGGATCGAGGACCGGCGCGAGCACCTGATGGCCGCCAATCATTCGCGCGAGCAGCGCCATCGGGCCCGCGCCGCGGTCGATGCCGAGGGCCGCATCCTGGCGCTCGACGATGAATTCTGGCTCGACCAGGGGGCCTATATACGGACCCACGGCACCCGCGTCGTGGAAATGACCGCCGCGATGCTGCCCGGGCCCTACCGCATCCCCGCCTATCGCAGCCTCGGCCGTTTCCGGCTGACCAACAAGACGCCGGCCGCGACCTACCGCTCGCCGGGACGGTACGAGGGCACCTTCGTGCGCGAGCGGCTGGTCGATGCGGTCGCCGACCGGCTCGGCCTCGATCGCGTGACGGTGCGGCGGCGCAACCTGATCGCCGCCGCCGAGATGCCCTATCGCCGGGCGCTGAAGGCGCTCGGCACCGAGGTCGTGTACGATTCCGGCGACTATGCGCGGCTGCTCGACAGCGCCCTCGAACGGATCGGCTGGGCGGAACTGCAGGGCGAGCTTCGCCGCCGGCGTGATGCGGGCGAACTCGTCGGCTCCGGCCTCGCGGTCTTTGTCGAGAAGGGCGGCCTCGGACCGATGGACGGCGCCCGCGTCAGCATCGATGCGACGGGCGCGGTCGAATTGGTGACCGGCGGCTCGGCGGTCGGCCAGGGGTTTGCCACGGCGATGGCGCAGATCTGCGCCGGGACGCTCGGCCTCGACTATCGCCGCGTGCGCGTCGTCGCGGGGCAGACCGACCGCATCCAATACGGTGTCGGCGCGCATGCCTCGCGCGCCACGGTGATGACCGGCGGCGCCACCTACGCGGCGGCGCTGAAGGTGCGCGCCAAGGCGCTCGACATGGCGGCCGCGCTGCTGCAGGCGAACGCCGAGGCGCTCGACATCGTCGACGGCGGCGTCGTGCATCGCGGCAGGCCCGAGGGCGCCTCGGTCAGCCTCGCCGAGATCGCCCGCCATCTCGCCCCCGACTCCCCGACGCTCGGCGAGCGCGACCCCGGCCTCGCAGCCGAGGGCTGGTTCCGCGCCGAGCACATGACCTATGCCTACGGCGTGCAGATCGGCGTCGTACGCATCGACGCCGAGACGGGAGAAGCGGTCGTCGAGCGCTATCTCCTGGCCTACGACATCGGCCGGTCGGTCAATCCGATGCTGGCCGAGGGGCAGCTGCTCGGCGGCTTCGCGCAGGGTCTCGGCGGCGCGCTCTACGAGGAATTCCGCTACGACGCGCGCGGCGAGCCGCTTTCCGTCACCTTCGCCGATTATCTTTTGCCGGGCGCGCGCGAAATCCCCGCCGTCGAGGTACTCCTGACCGAGGACGCGCCGAGCCCCTTGAACCCGCTCGGCATCAAGAGCGTCGGCGAGGGCGGCATCACCGGGGTCGGCGCCGCCATTGCGGCGGCGATCGACGAGGCGATCGGCCTGCGCGGCGCGGTGACGCGGCTGCCGGCGACGCCGCAGCGGATCCGGGCGCTGTTGCGATAGAAGAGGGGTGAGAGGATGAGCAGCCTCGACGCTTTGATCAAAGACCTGGTGATCGCCAACCGCATCCTCGCGACGGAAGAGGTCGTCGATGCCTACGGTCATGTCAGCGTGCGGCACCCGCAGGATCCCGGCCGCTTCCTGATCGCCCGCTCGCTGGCGCCGGAACTGGTCGGCCCCGACGACATCGTCGAACTCGACCTCGACGGCCGGCCGGTGCGCGAGGACGGAAGCAGCCTCTATCTCGAGCGCTTCATTCATGGCGCCGTCTTCAAGGCGCGGCCGGAAGTCATGGCGGTCGTGCATGCGCATGCCGAGGACACGCTGCCCTTCGGCATCGCCGCGGCGGCAAAGCTGCGGCCGGTCATCCATTCCGGAAGCTTCATCGGCGCCGATGTGCCGGTCTGGGACATCGCCGACCATTTCGGCGACACCAACCTGCTCGTCACGAACATGGAGCAGGCCGAGGATCTCGCGACCTGCCTCGGGCCGAACAATGTCGCGCTGATGCGCGGGCACGGCTTCGCCGCCGCCGCGCGCTCGCTGATCGAGGTCGTGCGGCTGTCGGTCTACCTGCCGCGCAATGCCCGCGCGCTGATGCGGGCGAGGCAATTGGGCGGCGACATCAAGTATCTGTCGCCGGGCGAGATCGCCGCCCGCAACCGCGGCTACAGCCCCTATTCGGTCGAGACCTGGCGCACCTGGGAATACTGGGCGACAAAGGCCGGCGTCGGCCATCTGCTGACCCGGCCCGACAAGCCATAAGCGAATGTCATCGGCAGCGGCATGAGCAGCCCGATCCTGACCCTGCTCAATGCGCCGGCGATTGCCGCCTATACGGCGGCCGGGTTCTGGGGCAGGCAGACGATCTACGCTCTGGCGGCGCGGCATGCGCGGGCGACGCCGCGGGCCTATGCGGTGCGCGACCGGCATCGCCGGCTGAATTATGCCGAGCTGGTCGCTGCCGCCGACCGGCTGGCGGCCCATCTCGCCGGCAACGGCTTGCGGCCGGGCGATCGCGTCGCGCTGTGGCTGCCGAGCCGGGTCGAAACCGCGATCGGGCTGCTCGCCTGCTCACGCCAGGGCTATGTCTGCTGCCCGTCGCTGCACCGCGACCATAAGGTCGGCGAGATCGTCGCGCTGGCCGACCGCATGCGGGCCGCCGCAGTGATCGCGCAGCCCGGCTGGGGCGCCGACGCCGACCGCCGCGACCTCTTCACGGAACTGGCCGGCCGCGACTACTTGCGCTGCGCCTGGCGCCTCGGCCCGCCCGACGCCGCGCCGTTCGCCGAACTGCCCGGCCCGATGCTCGACCGCGAGGCGAGCATCGACGCCAATCAGGCGATGTATCTGCCCTTCACCTCCGGCACGACCGGCGAGCCGAAGGGCGTATTGCACAGCGACAATACGCTCCTCGCCACGGCGCGGGCGATGGCGCGCGACTGGCGGCTGGAGCGCGCCGTGCTCTACACGCTGAGCCCATTGAGCCACAATCTCGGGCTCGGCGCGCTCGTCACCGCGATCGCCGCCGGCGGCGAACTGGTGGTGCACGATCTGCCGCGCGGCGAGAGCCTGCTCGACCGGCTGGTGGAAACCGGCGCCGAGTTTCTGTTCGGCGTGCCGACCCATGCCTCCGATCTGCTCGCCGAATTGCGCAAACGCGGCGCGGCACGCGCGGGCCTGGTGCGCGGCTTTCGCATCTCGGGCGCCGCGGCGCCGGCGCCGCTCATTGCCGAGCTGCTGCAATACGATATCGAGCCGCAGAGCGGCTACGGCATGACCGAGACCTGCTCGCACCAATACACCTTGCCCGGCGACCCGCCCGAGCGCATCGCCCAAAGCTGCGGGCGCGCCTGCGCCGGCTACGAGGTGCGCATCTTTCGCGCAGACGATCCCGACAGCGAGGCCGCGCCCGGCGAAGTGGGCGAGATCGGCGGCCGCGGCGCGAGCCTGATGCTTGGTTATTTCGACGACCAGAAGGCAACAGAGGCGGCCTTCAATGCCGAGGGCTGGTTCATGACCGGCGATCTCGGCCGGCTCGACGAATCGGGCTATCTGCACCTCACCGGCCGCAAGAAGGACGTCATCATCCGCGGCGGCCGCAATATTCACCCGACGCATATCGAGGCGCTGGCCTTGCGGCACGAGGCGATCGCGAAGGCAGCGGCCTTTGGCCTGCCCGACGCGCGGCTCGGCGAGCGCGTCTGCCTCGCGGTGGTGATGCGCGGCGCGGCGCGGCTCGACCCGCAGGCCATCCTCGCACATCTCGACACCGCCGGCCTGCCGTTATACGAGATGCCGGAATTCATTTTGCCATTGCCCGAGCTGCCGCTGACCGCCAGCGGCAAGGTGCGCAAGCCCGAATTGGTGCAACGAGCGGCGGCAGGCGTTTGGACGCCGATACCGGTGCGGGAGTAGCGGGATGCGGGCGATATCGGTCAGCGAATTCGGGCCGCCGGAGCGGCTGCGCGTCACGCAAGTGACACAGCCGATGCCGCAGTGCGGCGAAGTCTTGGTGACGGTTCATGCCGCCCCGGTGAACTACGTCGATCTGCTGGTCACCGGCGGCAGCTATCAGTTTCAGCCGCCCCTTCCGTTCGTTCCCGGCAAGGGCCCGTCCGGCGTGGTGACGGCGCTCGGAGAGGAAGTGACAACTCTGCAAATCGGCGACCGCATATTGGCGATGGCGGAAGCGGGCGGCTGGGCCGAGGCGGCCGCGGTACGCGCCGACCAGTGCTACCGATTGCCGGCGACGATGTCGTTCATCGAGGCCGCGTCGATGAGCCTTGCCTATGACACCGCCTGGTTCGCCTTGCGCGAACGCGCCCGGCTCGAGCCGGGCGAAACCGTGCTGGTGCTCGGCGCCTCGGGCGCCGTCGGACAAGCCGCAGTGCAGCTGGGCCGCGCCATGGGGGCGCGCGTGCTCGCCGGCATTGCGCGGCCGGAGCGCGCGGCGGCGGCGCTGGCGGCCGGCGCCGAGGCGGTCATCGACCTCGCCGCCGCCGATTTGCGCGACCGCCTGCGCGAGCAGGTCCATGCCGTGACCGAAGGGCGCGGCGCCGACATCGTGCTCGACCCGCTCGGCGGCGCGGTTTTCGAGGCGGCGGTGCGGGCATTGGCCTGGCGCGGCCGGCTGGTGGTGATCGGCTTTGCCGCGGGCGCCATCCCCTCTATCAAGACAAACTACCTGCTCTTGAAGAACATCGAGTTGAGCGGCCTCCAGATCAGCGACTACAGGAAGCGCCGCCCGGCGCAGGTCGCCGCCGCCTTCGCCGAGATCTTCGCGCTCTACGAAGCGGGGAAGCTCAAGCCGGCAGCGGCGACATTGTTTCCGCTCGAGCGCGCGGGTGAAGCGCTCGCGGTCTTGCGCGACCGCCGCATCGAGGGGCGCGCCGTGCTCAGCCCGCGCGAGGACTGAGGGGATCGGCCTCGGGGCCCGACCAGTCGAACGGGATGTGCTTGCTGGAATTGACAGTCCAGGCGAATTTGAAGCCGAAGGCATCGACCTGACAGACCGTCGATTTCCCCCAGGTGGCGATCTGGCCGGGACCGGTCTCGGAGCCGGGCGGGTTGTGCAGCTGCGGAAATTTGCCGGGCGTGCCGGTCGGGCCGACGAGCGCCTTCGCCCAGGCCTTTGCCTTGCCGGCGATCTCGCAACCCCAATGCGCGAGGTCGGGGGCGATCTCAAAGCCGATGCGCGCCCGCTCGATGCCGACAGCCTGGCGGCCCTCCGGGAAGAACGCGTTGACCCGACCTGGAAAGCCGCCGACCTGGCCCCCGAAGATCTTCGGCAGGATCTCGAACTGCCGGTCGTCGGCCCGCTCGTCGACATAGAGGCCGGCGCGGCCCTTCGCCTTGCCGGCCCAGAGGTCGCCCTCCCAGCGGCCGACCCGCACGAAGCTCAGATCGTCGAGCTTCACCTCGCCGAAATGCCCCTCGCGGATATGCCAGAAGAGGACCGATTCGCAGAAGCCGTTGTCCGGCACCTGCGCGAAGGTGCAGGGACAGGGGACGGCGCAGCTGCAATTGTCGAACCACTCGCCGACGATGTGCCAATTCGGAATCTCGGTCATACGAAGCCTCCGTTGCTATGATCGAGAGTAGCACACCGGAGCGCCTCAGATGCAGATCCGCCTCGCCCGGCACGGGCCGCACGTCGCGATCGTGACGATCGACAACGAGAGCCGCCGCAACGCGATGACGCGCGCGATGCTCGCCGAATTGGGACGGCTCTGGGACGAATTGGAGCGCGACGACTGCCGCGCCATCGTTCTGACCGGGGCGGGCGAGCGGGCCTTCACCGTCGGCGCCGACATTTCGGGCGACCTCTCGGCGGGGCCGGAGACGGCGCGCATGGTCAGCCACGCGCTTCTCAAGACCGACGCTTATTCGAAGCCGATCGTCGCGGCGGTCAACGGCGACTGCGTCGGCGGCGGCCTCGAACTGCTGCTTTCGACCGACATCCGCGCCGCCGTGCCGAAGGCGCGCTTCGGCCTGCCCGAGGTCAAATGGTCGATCTACCCGTTCGGCGGCGCGACGATAAAGCTGGTGCGGCAGATCGGCCACGTGCATGCGATGGATTTGCTGTTGACGGCGCGCCTGATCGAGGCCGAGAAGGCGCTGCGCCTCGGCCTCATCAACCGGGTCGTGCCGGCCGAAGAGCTGATGGGCTGGGCGGTCGCGACGGCCGAGCGGATCGCCGCCAACAGCCCCGCCGCGGTACAGGCGGTGAAGCGCCAAATCAGCGCGACGATGGCCGAGCACGCGGCCTCCCGCGAGGCGATGGAGCAGGAATTGGGCGACAAGGTGCGAAGGAGCCCGGATTTCGCCGAGGGCATCGCCGCGTTCCGCGAGAAGCGCACGCCGCGCTATGAGTGAGAAGACGCCGCGTCCGAAAAGCCGCACGCTCGGCGACCTCCTCGACGAGACGGCCGCCACGCGCCCGAAGGCGGAAGCCGTCGTCTTTCAGGGCGAGCGGCTCGACTATGCCGGGCTCAAGTCGCGCGCCGACGCATTCGCCCAGGCGCTGATCGCGATCGGCATCGGACGCGGCGACCGGGTAGCGCTGCTCGTCAGCAATCGGCCGGAATGGCTCGTCGCCGCTTTCGCCGCCGCGAAACTGGGCGCCGTCACCGCCGCCATCAGCACCTTCTCTTCCCCACGCGAACTCGCTTTTATGCTCGACCATTCGGGCGCCAAGGCGCTCGTCATGCTCGACGCCTTCCGCCGCCGCGATTTTCTTGGGGCGGTGCGGGCGGAGAGAGCGCGGCTCCCGGGCTTGCGCACGATCGTCAAGCTCGACGGGCGGCCGGCCGCCGGATTCGTGACGCTGCCGGAATTCCTCGAACCCGGCCGATCGGTCGAGCCGGAAGCTCTCGCCGCCGCGCAGCGGGCGGTGCGACCGGAGGACATCGCGTTCATCCTCTACACCTCGGGCTCGACCGCCGCGCCGAAGGGCGTGCAGCTGGCGCACGGGCCCTTGATAGCGAACGGCTTCGACATCGGCGAGCGCATGCATCTCTCAGCGAGCGACCGGGTATGGCTCGCGGTACCGCTCTTCTGGTCCTTCGGCTCGGCCAATGCGCTCCCGGCAATCATGACGCATGGCGGCACGATCGTGTTGCAAGAGGGCTTCGAGGCCGGCGAGGCGATCGCATTGATCGAGCGCGAGCATTGCAGCGTCTATTACGGCGTCGGCAACATGGCGCGGGCGCTGGCGGAGCACCCCGAGCACCCGGGGCGCCGGCTCGGCGCAATGCGCACGGGGTTGACGATCGGCCCGCCCGAAGACATCGCGCTGACGATCGCGGCATTGGGCGCCGAGGAACTCTGCAACGTCTATGGCGCGACCGAGACCTACGGCAATTGCGCCGTCGCCGACGCCCTCGACCCGCTGCCGCTGCGCCTCTCGACGCAGGGGCTGCCATTGCCGGGGATGACGATCCGCGCCGTCGATCCGCTGACGCGGCAGCCCTTGCCGGCGGGCGAAGTCGGCGAGCTGGCGGTCAAGGGCCACGTCACGCCCGGCTATTTCCGGGCGCCCGAACTCGACGCCGGGGCATTCGACAACGGGGGCTGGTTTCTGACCGGCGATTTCGGGCTCGTCGGGACGGACGGCCGCGTGCGCTTTCGCGGACGGCTCAAAGAGATGATCAAGACGGGCGGCGCCAACGTCTCGCCGCTCGAGGTCGAAGAGGTGTTGCGGCAATACCCCGGCATCGCCGACGCCTATGTCGTCGGCGTGCCGGACAGGGCGAAGGGCGAGATCGTCGCGGCGGCGGTGGAATTGCGGGCGGGGGCGGCGGCCGAGGAGGGCCAGATCCTCGCCTTCTGCCGCAAGCGGCTCGCCCGATACAAGGTGCCGGTGCGCCTGCAATTTCGCGCGGCCGGTGAATTCCCGCGCACCCCGACCGGCAAGATCAACAAGCCGCGGCTGCGCGAGGAACTGACCGGATCTTGAGCCGCTGCGTTCGGCCTCGCGCGCGAGGAAAAAAGAGATCAGGACCAAGCCATTAATATTCCTGGATTCCTATTTCGGAAACAGGAGAATAACAGGGCGAAATAGGCGGGTCGGCAGCAGCTTCCGGCATCGGTGGGGTTCGCAGCCAGCATGTGCGGCGCGGGACCGGCGGATATATGTTCTTGTTTTGTCCCTTTCAAGGCGCAGCCATCGGCCAGGGCCGAGATCAGGCGCACGCATCATCGCCGAGGTTCGCCCCGGCGGCGAATTCGATATGTAATAATTCTAATTCTTGACAAGGCAGGGCGGCGCCCCATATCGCCGGCGTCGGCGGGCGTTTGCCGTCGAGGGGCCTCGGCCGGCTGTTGTAGCGAGCGGCCGATGCCGGGACCCCGGTTGAGCTGCGAACCCGTAATTGCGGAAAACATCGGAGTGAACCATGGCCAGTGAAAGCAAGTGCCCGTTCCCGGGTGGGACCCGCGCATTCACGAACCGTGACTGGTGGCCGAACCAGCTGAACCTTCAGGTTCTCCACCAACATTCCGCCCTGTCCAATCCGATGGGCGAGGCGTTCGATTACGCCAAAGAATTCGAGAGCCTCGACTTGAACGCCGTGATCGAGGACCTGCATGCCTTGATGACCGACTCGCAGGAGTGGTGGCCGGCCGACTTTGGCCACTACGGCGGGCTGTTCATTCGCATGGCCTGGCACCTCGCGGGCACGTACCGCATCGGCGACGGCCGCGGCGGCGCCGGCGCCGGCCAGCAACGCTTCGCACCGGTCAACAGCTGGCCGGACAATGCGAGCCTCGACAAGGCGCGCCGGCTCTTGTGGCCGGTCAAGCAGAAATACGGCCGGAAACTCTCCTGGGCCGATCTCATGATTCTTGCGGGCAACGTCGCCCTCGAGTCGATGGGCTTCAAGACCTTCGGTTTCGGCGGCGGGCGCGCCGACGTCTGGGAGCCCGACGAATCCATCTACTGGGGCCCCGAAGGCAAATGGCTGGCGGACGAGCGCTACAGCGGCGACCGCGATCTGCAGAATCCTCTCGCCGCGGTGCAGATGGGCCTGATCTACGTCAATCCGGAAGGGCCGAACGGCAACCCGGATCCGCTCGCGGCGGCCAGGGATATTCGCGAAACTTTCCGCCGCATGGCGATGAACGACGAAGAAACGCTGGCACTGATTGCCGGTGGTCACACCTTCGGCAAAACCCACGGGGCCGGCGATGCGTCACTGGTGGGCCCAGCGCCGGAAGCCGCGCCCATCGAGCAGCAGGGCCTCGGCTGGAAGAGCAGCTTCGGCACCGGCAAAGGGGCCGACGCGATCACCGGCGGTCCGGAGGTCACCTGGTCGCAGACGCCGACGCTGTGGAGCAACCACTTCTTCGAGAACCTGTTCAACAACGAATGGGAGCTGACGAAGAGCCCGGCCGGCGCCTGGCAGTTCAAGGCGAAAAGCGGCGCCGCAACGATCCCGGACGCCTACGACCCGTCGAAGCGGCACGTGCCGACCATGCTGGTGACGGACCTCGCGCTGCGGGTCGACCCGATTTACGAAAAGATCTCGCGGCGCTTCTACGAGCACCCGGATCAGTTCGCCGACGCGTTTGCCCGGGCCTGGTTCAAGCTGACGCATCGCGACATGGGCCCGATCGTGCGTTATCTCGGCCCGCTCGTTCCGAAGGAGCAGCTGCCGTGGCAGGACCCTATCCCCGCTGTGGATCATCCGCTGATCGGGGAGCAGGACATTGCCGCTCTGAAGGCGAAAATCCTCGCGTCCGGCCTGTCAGTTTCCCAGCTCGTCTCGACGGCCTGGGCGTCGGCGGCGACGTTCCGCGGTTCCGACAAGCGCGGCGGCGCGAACGGCGCGCGCATTCGCCTCGCGCCGCAAAAGGACTGGAACGTCAATCAGCCGGCTCAGCTGGCGAGGGTGCTGCAGACGCTCGAAGCGATCCAAAAGGAGTTCAACGCTTCGCAATCCGGCGGGAAGAAGGTGTCGCTTGCCGACCTGATCGTCCTCGGCGGCTGCGCGGCGATCGAGAAAGCCGCAAAGGACGCCGGGTACGACGTGAAGATCCCCTTCACGCCGGGGCGCATGGACGCATCGCAAGAGCAGACCGATGTCGAATCCTTTGCCCCGCTCGAACCGACTGCCGACGGATTCCGCAACTATCTGCGCGGTACGCAGCGCCTGTCGGCCGAGGAGCTGCTGGTGGATCGGGCGCAGTTGCTGACGCTGACGGCGCCCGAGATGACGGTTCTCGTCGGCGGCCTGCGCGTCCTCGGCGCGAATGCAGGCCAGTCCGCGCACGGCGTCTTCACCAAGCGGCCGGGGACGCTGACGAACGACTTCTTCGTCAACCTGCTCGACATGAGCTCGGAATGGCAGCAATCCGCCGGCTCTGAAGGCGTGTACGAGGGGCGCGACCGGAAGACGACCGAGCTCAAGTGGACCGGCACCCGTGTCGACCTGATCTTTGGTTCACACTCGCAGCTGCGCGCCCTCGCGGAAGTCTATGCGTACGCGGACTCGCAGGAGAAGTTCGTGAAGGATTTCGCGACGGCGTGGACCAAGGTGATGAACCTCGACCGCTTCGACCTCGCCTGACCTCCCCGGTCGACCCATCCTGATACCCATCGATAGGAGGCCGACGACCGCAATCGGCGCTGATGACGCATCCGACGGGTTCGACGCACCCGACGGTCCAAAGGCCCAAGCGCGGCGGTATCGAGAGCGGAAAGCAGTCACTCCCTGCCGGTGCGGCCGTGCCAGGGGTCCGGGCCCGGGTCGCGCCCGGCCGCAACCTCGGCCAGCCGGCCGAGGTAATGCGCCCAGCCTTCCGCATGGCCGGCGCATTGCTCGGCGTCGGGCAGGCCGCTGTGGGTCAGGCGCAGCAGCGTTCCGTCCGGCTGCTCGATCAGGTCGATCTCGACCAGGCTCGATCCCGGCGGCACCGCCTCGCTGCCGTCCCAGCCAAAGCTGTAGGCCAGGCGATGCACCGGCACCACCTCGCGGAAGGAGCCGCGGGCGAAGCGAGCCCCGGTGACGTTAACGAGATAGAGCCCGCCGGGCTGCGGTTCGACCTGCGCCTGCGTTCCCATCCAGCGCAGGATCTTCTCCGGATCGGTCAGGAGGGCGAACACCGCGGCGGGCGGCGCCGGGATGTGCGTCTCGCGGCGGACGAAGAGGGCCTCTTGCATCGGTGTCCCCCATGGTTGCGATGGTCTGCCCAGCCTGCGGCGGAGGCTCGACCGGCGCCAGGATCTGGGCGTTGCCCCGAGGATAGAACGGCCGGGCGGGCTGCGCCATCGCCGCTGCGCGGATGACAGGCCGGGGGCCGTGGCGGCATGATTGCGCATGGATCTGCCCGCGCCCCTCGCCTGGCTCGTGGACGAGGCCAGCGCCTCGCCCAGCCCTGACCGGTTCCTGGCCGAACTCGGCGGACGCCTGCTGGCCGACGGCCTGCCGCTGGCCGGCGGCGCCCTGACGCTCGCGGTGCCGCATCCGATCATCGCCCGCCGCACCTGGATGTGGCGGGCGAAAACCGGAGCGGTGATCGAGGCGCTGGGCTTCAGCTTCGGGCCGCTCAGCCAGGCCGGACGCGACTGGCTGGCCGGACTTGGCCCGGTGGAGGAGGACAGGGTCGGCCCGGCGCCGGACAGTCCGGTGCTGGGCTGGGCCGGGACCCGGCCGTTCGACCCCGCCGAAGCTGACCGGCTGCGCCAGGCCGCGCGCTTCGGCGCGGCGCCTCTAGCCGCCCTGGCCGCGCGGGCGGCGGCGGCGGCGCTGCTCGAGGCCTATCTCGGCCGGCGCAGTGCCGTCCGGGTGCAGTCCGGCGCGCCGCGCCGCGGCACCGGGGAAACGATCCGCGCCGCGCTGCTGTCTGCCGATCTGCGCGACTTCACCGCCCTGTCCGAGGCGACGGAACCCGCGGTGATGATCTCCATCCTCGACGCCTGGTTCGACCGCGTCGCCGGGGCGGTGCACGCCTTCGGCGGCGAGGTGCTGAAGTTCATCGGCGACGGCGTGCTGGCGATCTTCCCGGTCACCGGCGCGCCGGCCGAGGCCTGCGAGGCGGCGCTGCGCGCGGTCGCCGCCGCCCGCGCCGGCATGGCTCATCTCGATGCGGTGCGGCAGGCGCAGGGGCTGCCGCCGCTGCCCTTCGGCGCGGCGCTGCATCTCGGCGAGATATTGTGGGGCAATATCGGCTCGGCCGACCGGCTGGACTTCACCGCCATCGGCCCCGCGGTCAACCTGGTCAGCCGGCTGGAGGGGCTGTGCCGGCCGCTCGGCCGATCGGTACTAATCTCGGGCGCGGTCGCCGCCGAGACCGCCACGCCGTTGGTGCCGCTGGGCGAGTACGTGCTGCGCGGCATCGCGGCGCCCTGCGCCATCTTCACACTGCCGGATGCGTGAGCGGCCGGTTGCCGGGCAGATCGGCTTGGTGAACCCAACAGCAACCAATCTCGGCACACTGGCACGACCGACCGCTTTCGGCGCAAAGGCGTCGTTCCGATGCGGCCGACCGTATCGGCGATTCACGAAAACGGGAATTAAATGGCGGCACTGCCCTTATTTCAGATGAGGCGCTACTCCGCCGCCGCGGCCCTGTGCGGGGCGAAGCGGCGCTCCATCTCGCGGCGGGCGCGCACTGCCTCGCCGTCGGGCAGCTTCACATCGGCGAAGCGCACGATCTCGCCCTCGGCGATATCGCGTAACAGCGGCACCTTGTGCGCGAGGCCGATCGGCAATGCGCCCGCGGCGAGGCTTCGCTCGGCCGGCACGAGCTTCCCCCAGACCGTGAAGCCGCCCTCGCCGTCGAGGGTTTCGCCGGCTTTCAGCGCGCGCTTCGCGACAGCGACGACATCGCCGCGGAAGCCGGTCGCCTGCCCCGTCGGCTCTTGGCGCAAGGCCGCCGACAAGACCGAGATTCCGAGTTCGAGGCCGATCAGGTGGTAAGGCTTGTACATCGCCGCGTACCAGCCGGAGCGATCGGTCTTGAGGCCGTATTCCCGGAAGCAGGCGCGGGCATAATCGTTCGGCGCCTTGAGGACGACATAGACGCCCCAGCGCAGATCGCGGAAGACCGGCCGCTCGTCGCGCTCGAGCGAGGAGACGACCTCGACCATGCCGTCCTTTTCGAGGACGCCGCCCGCCTCTTGCCCGCGCAGGATTTGCGGCAGGTCGTCGACGCCGCAGGGCGGGAATTGCAGGCCGTCATGGGGCACGCCAAGGCCGCTGGCATTGGCGATCGCCGCCATCTCGGTCGCCGATTTGGTGCCGTCGAGAAAGGAGTTGAACATCTGGCTGTTCATGCCGCCGCGCTCGGCCTCTTCCGGCGAGAGGCCGTAATGCCGCCAGACATCGGCCGGCGTCACGGCGTGGTAGGCCGGCAGGTACTTCGTCCCCTTCCCCGCCGCGACGACTTCGAAGCCGATAGCGCGCGCCCAGTCGACGAGTTCGCAGGTCAAGGCCGGCTGGTCGCCATAGGCGAGCGAATAGACGACGCCCGCGGCGCGCGCCTCCTCGGCGAGAAGCGGCCCCGCCAGCACGTCTGCTTCGACATTGACCATGACGATGTGCTTCTTCCCTTCGATCGCAGCGCGCGCATGCGCGACGCCGGCGAAGGGGCTGCCGGTCGCCTCGACGACGACATCGACCCGCGGGTCGGCGCAGACTTCGGCGCCCGAGGCGAGGAAGCGGGTGCGCGCGATGCGGGCGGCGTCCCAGCCGACGGTGCGGCAGGCGCGGCGCGCCCGCTCGGGATCGAGATCGCCGATGACCGCGATTTCGACGCCCGGCATCGTCGGCGCCTGGTTCAGGAACATCGAGCCGAACTTGCCGGCGCCGATCAACCCGACCTTGACCGGCCGGCCCTCGGCGGCGCGCTCGCGCGCGAGATGGTAGAGGCTCATGCGCGCTACTCGGCGGCCGCCGCCCCCACCCTGCCCTCCCCCGCCTGCGGGGGAGGGTTCAAGACGGGATGGGCCTCTGCGTATTTGAGGAGCGCGTCGTCGGCGACCGGCGCGATCGGCGCGAAGTCGCGATGCGCGATCCATTCGGGCCGGGTCGGCTTCCTGATGTAGTTCGAGACGGCGCAGAGGGTCAGGTACACGATGCGCCGCGGATATGGGGTGATGTTCGGCGCCGAGCCATGCACGAGGTTGCCGTGGAACATCAGGACGCAGCCCGGCTTGCCGGTCGGCGCGACGATGCCGCCTTCACCGACGAGCCGGGTCACGGTCTCCTTGTCGAGCGTCCACAGCGGGTAGGAGGTCGTCTCCTCGTCATGCCCGGCCGCGAGAACGCCGTGCTTGTGGCTCCGCGGGATCAGCATCAGGGGGCCGTTGATCGGCATCACCTCGTCCATGAAGACGGCGATGTTCATGGCGCGCGGCTGCGGCATCCCGTCGTCGCGCGCCCAGGTGCCGTAATCCTGGTGCCATTGCCACACATCGCCCTCGAAGGCGGCCTTGGCGTTGATCTTGTACTGGTGCATGTAGAGCGGTTCGCCGAACACCTGCTCGACCGGGCGGATCAGGCGCGGATGATGCCCCAACAGGCGAAAGGCCTCGTTGTAGGTGTGCGCGGCGAAGGCGGTGCGCGGCGCCCCCGTTTTCTCGCGCCAGACCTCCCGACGGTCGGTGGCATAGATGCGCTCGGCCTCCTCGCGCAAGACCGCGACCTCTCCCTCGGAGAAGCATTGGGGCAGGAACAGGTATCCTTCGTCGGCGAATTGCCGGAGCTGCGGCGGCGACAACTGCATGGCGCTTACCTCCCGAAAGATGAGGCTATGCGGCAAGGCCTCCCTCGTCAAACGGCTGTTGCGGAAGGCCGGCCCGGCGGCGGGACATTAAAAAGTCACCGCCGCCGCGGGCATGGCCTGAACGAAATTCGCCTATCACGCGTTGTCGATGTTCGGGAGTCGCGGGCCGGCCGGGCCCCTCCCGTCAATTTCGGAGGTCTCGATGCCGAGAAAGCTCCTGATCGCTGCGGCGCTCCTTCTGGCCGCATTCCTCATGCCGCCCGCCGGCACCGCGCAAGCCCGCGTCCATCCCTGGGGCGGTCACGGCCATTTCGTCGGCCATGTGCACCACCGGTTCGTCGGCCATCGTTTCGCCTTTCGGCACGGAGTCTTCCGCGGCCACCGTTTCGTCGGCGTCGGCCGTTTCGGCGGCCGTTTCGGCGGCCGCTTCGGGGGATGGCGCGGCGGCTGGTGGTGGCACGGCGGCTGGGGCTGGCGCTGGTGGTGGCCGCACCGCTGGTGGTGGGGCGCGGCGTGGTGGTGGCATCCCTATTTGCGGCCCTACCCCGCCGCCTACGCCGCCCCGGCGCATGTCGCCTATCACCCGGTGCATCCGGTCGCGGCCCCGCCCTGCACCTGCGCCTGCTGCAAATGACGGCGGCGTAGCCTCGCGCGGATAGCGAGGCCGGCTCCGAACGGCTATTGTCGGGGTACTGTCCCCGACCAGCCGCGAGGAGCCGCCATGCGTCTCAAAGACAAGGTCGCGATCGTCACCGGCGCCGGGCACGGCATGGGCGAGGCGGAGGCGCGGCTGTTCGCGACGGAAGGCGCCCGGGTCGTCGCCGCCGACATCCTGGGGCACGAGGCCGAGCGCGTCGCCGCCGCGATCCGCGCCGCCGGCGGCGAGGCTTGGGCCGCTGCGATCGACGTGACGCAGGAGCCGCAGTGGGTCGAGCTGATCGGTGCTACCGTCGCGCGCCACGGCCGGCTCGACATCCTCGTCAACAACGCCGGGATCTCCGGCAGCGCGGTCGGCGACCACGACGCGCTCGCTGGCTGGGAGCGGATCATCGCGGTCAACCAGACGAGCGTCTTTCTCGGCACCAAGCTTGCCGCCGAAGCGATGGCGAAGACCGGCGGCGGCGCGATCGTCAACATCAGTTCGATCATGGGGTTTGTCGGCAGCGCCGGCGGGCATCCGGGCTACGCCGCCTCGAAAGGCGCGGTGCGCATCTATACGAAGGCAGCGGCGGTGCGCTACGGCCCGATGGGGGTGCGCGTCAACTCGGTGCATCCCGGCTACATGCCGCCGATGCTGAACGCCACCAACGCCAACGAGCGCGCCGACAAAATCGAGATGACGCCGCTGCGCCGATTGGGCGAGCCGATCGAGGTCGCCTATGGCGTGCTGTTCCTCGCTTCTGAGGAAGCCTCCTTCGTCACCGGCACGGAGCTGGTGATCGACGGCGGCTTCATCGCGCAATAGGGAGAATGCCGATGACGCGCAACGAACTCGACCGGAGGCTGGCGCGGCTGGGGCTGGAAGTGCCCGAGCGCGAGCGCGACGAGATCGCCGCCGCCGCGCATCTGATCGAGGAGATGACGTCGCGGCTGCGCCCTGCGGGCGGGCGCAACGTCGCCGCCGAGCCTGCGCATGTCGTGCGGTTTCCGGAGGGCTGAGCGATGGTCCCCGATTACCTGACGGTCGCGGAGGCGGGTCGGCTCATCGAAAAGCGCGAGCTGTCGCCGGTAGAGCTGACCGAGAGCCGGCTCGAGCGCATCGCGAAGTTCGACGGCAGGCTCAACAGCTTCATCCGGGTGCTCGCCGAGGAGGCGCGCGCCGCCGCGCGGCAGGCCGAGGCGGAGATCGCCGCCGGGCATTATCGCGGGCCGCTGCACGGCATTCCGATCGGGCTCAAGGACATTTACGAGACCGCGGGCGTCGCGACGACCGGGCATTCCAAGGTCATGCAGGACCACGTGCCGCGGCAGGACGCCTTCTCGGTCGCGCGGCTGAAAGCTGCCGGGGCGATCGTCGTCGGCAAGCTCGCGACGCATGAATTCGCCCTCGGCGGGCCCTCCTTCGACGTCCCCTGGCCGCCGGCGCGCAACCCCTGGGATACGAGCCGCTTCACCGGCGGCTCATCGAGCGGCACCGGCGCAGCGGTGGCGGCGGGGCTGGTGCTCGGCGGCACCGGCAGCGACACCGGCGGCTCGATCCGCGGCCCCGCCGCCTATTGCGGGCTCGCCGGGTTGAAGCCGACCTACGGGCTCATCAGCCGGATGGGCATCCTGCCGCTCGCCTTCTCGCTCGACCATGCGGGGCCGCTCGCGTGGACGGCGGAGGATTGCGCAATCCTGTTGCAGGCGATGGCCGGCCACGATCCGGCCGACCCGGCGAGCGCGAACCATCCGATCCCGGATTACCGGGCGGCGCTGAAGGGCGGCGCCAAGGGGCTCAAGATCGGGCTCGTGCGGCATTTCTACGAGGCGGACAACGAGGCGAACGCCGCGGTGAAGGGCGCGATCGAGAGCGCGGCGAAGACCCTCGAAGGATTGGGCTGCACCGTCTCGGAAGTGAGATTGTCGCCGCTCGCCGACTGGGTCGCCTGCGGCGTCACGATCATGCTGGCCGAGGCTTACGCGATCCACGAAGAAAACCTGCGCCGCCGCTTCACCGATTACGGCGAGATCTTCCGCGACCGCATGGCGCTCGCCGGCCTCCTGACCGCCGCCGACTACGTCGAGGCGGTGCGGCGCCGGCGCGAGCTCGTCGAGGAACTCGACCGGGCAATGGCGGGCCTCGACCTCGTGATGACCGCCGCCGCGCCGACCGAGGCGCCGCCGATCGAGGCGGTCGGCAAATTCGCGACCTTCGAGCGGCCATTGCTGACGATGCCGTTCAACGTCACCGGCAGCCCGGCGATGTCGGTGCGCTGCGGCTTTACCGATGGCGGCCTGCCGCTGTCGTTCCAGATTGTCGGCAAGCGCTTCGCGGACGCGACCGTGCTGCGCCTCGCGCACGCCTACGAGGAAGCGACGGAGTGGCGGAAACGGCGGCCGGCACTGTGAGGTAGACTGTATCGGCGGCCCTGCGTCCGTTGCCTGTTGCGCTCCCTACACCCGCGCGGCCGGCGCGGCGGCGCGCGCGATGACGGCCTCGGCCGATACCGGTCGGCAAATGTGGTAGCCCTGGGCGCCGTCGCAGCCCAAGCGGCGCAGCCTGTCAAGGATCGGCGCGGATTCGACCCCTTCGGCGATGCATTTGAGGTTCAGTTTCTCCGCCAGGCCGATAATCGCGTCGACGATGGTGCCGCATTCGGGATCCTGCAACAGCCTGCCGACGAACGAGCGGTCGATCTTGAGCTCGGAAAATGGCATCCGGTGCAGCCGCACCAGCGACGAATAGCCGGTGCCGAAATCGTCGACCGACAGTTTGAAGCCTTTGAGGCGCAGCCGCACCAGCACGTCCATCGCCTCGATGGCGTCGGCCATGACATCGCTCTCGGTGAGTTCGAGGGTGACGCTCTGCGGCGCCACGCCGAATTCCTTGCAGCGCTCTCCGATCCGGTCGGGCAGGCCGACGTCGCGCACGTTGCGCCCGGATACATTGATCGAGATGCCGAGCGCGCAGCCGCGCCGGCGCCACTCGCCGGCCGCCGCGAGAGCGGTGCCGACCACCCATTCGGTCAGCGAGTCGATCAGCCCCGTCTTCTCGGCGAGCGGAATAAAGCGGTCGGGCGGCACGATGCCGCGCACCGGATGCCGCCAGCGCACCAGCGCCTCGGCCGCGCCGATGCAGCCGAGCGGCAATTCGATCTGCGGCTGGTAATCGAGATAGAGCTCTTGGGCGGCGATCGCCTGCGCCAGCTCGTCTGACCGGATGCCGGCATCGAGAGGCGGCGCCGAGGCCGCCGGCGCCGCCGTTCCGGTTGCTTCGAGAACGCCGCGCAGGCTCTCGGCGCGCATCGGCTTTTGCAGGGTCGGCCCCATGTCGAGGCCGCGCTCGCCGCCGAGCCGGGCCGCCCGTTCGAGCGTGCGCCCGTCGATCGAGCCGCTCGCCAGATGGATTTTCGCGGTGCACCCGGCCGCCGCCAGGCCGCGCAGGATTTCGATCCCGTCGATCCCCGGCATTTGCAGGTCGAGGATGATGATCGAGGGCCGCCAATGCTGCAGCTGCGCCGCCCAGTCTGCGCCGTCGCTGCACGCCACCTCGATGCCGAGCGGCTGGCCGATCCGCTTCACCAACCGGCCGAAAGCGGAGTCGTCGTCGATGACGAGCAGGCGCGGCGCTGCGTCTTTCATCGACTGCTCCGCGGCGCCGGAGTTTCGAGAACGGACCGCAAGGCGGCGGCCAGCTCGGCCTTGCGGTACGGCTTGCCGAGCAGGCGCACGCCGGGGGGCAGCGCAGCGAGGCTCTGCTCCAAATTGCCGCCGCCGAAACCGGAGGTGAGCAGAACGCGGATCTCGGGCCAGCGCCGGCCGATTGCCGCCGCCAAGTCGAACCCGTCGATGCCGCCCGGCATGACGACGTCCGAGAAGACAAGATCGGCGCCGCCGTTTTCGAGCGCCGCCATCGCAGCGGCGGCCGAATCGGCCTCGATCACCGCGTAGCCGAGCTCTTTCAGCTGACGGATGGCGACGCGGCGCAGGCCGGCATTGTCCTCGACCACCAGCACCCTTTCGCCGCCTCCCGGCGCCGCGGCGGCGGGCTCGATCGTTTCGGCGGCATCGGGTCCGGCCGAGGCGCGCGGCAGGTAGAGGCGGAAGGTCGTGCCGAGGCCCGGCTCGCTGTAGACGGAAATGTGGCCGCCGGATTGCTTGATGAAGCCGAACACCATGCTGAGGCCGAGGCCGGTGCCGCGGCCTTGCTCTTTCGTCGTGTAGAACGGCTCGAAGATCCGGCTCATCACCTCGGGGGGCATGCCCATGCCGTTGTCGCCGACTTCGATCTCGGCGTATTCGCCCGCCGTCACCTCGGCGTGCTGCGCGGCATAGTCGCCATCGAGCCGACGGTTGCGGGTAGCGATCGCGAGCCTGCCGCCTTTCGGCATCGCGTCGCGCGCATTGGTCGCGAGGTTGGTGATCGCCGCTTCGAGCTGCGCCTCGTCGACGACCACCGGCCAGGTCTCTCGCCCGAGGTCGAGCGTGATCTCGATCTGCTCGCCGAGCACCCGCCGCAGCAGGGTGACGATGCTCTCGATCAAGGCGTTGAGGTCGAGCCGTGTCGGCTGCAGCGGCTGACGCCGCGCGAAGGCGAGCAGCCGCCGGTTCAGCTCGGCGCCGCGCAGCGCCGCTTCCAGCGCCTCGCGCGCCAGCTCGTCGGTCTCGGGCTCGGCCGCACAGCGGCCGCGCAAGACATCGAGATTGCCGATCACGATCCCCAAGATGTTGTTGAAATCGTGCGCCATGCCGCCGGTCAGATTACCGATCGCCTCCATCTTTTGTGCCTGCACGAGCCGCGCTTCGGTTCGCCGGCGCTCGGCGGCTTCCGCCCGCAGCTCGGCATTCGAGCGTTCGAGCTCGATCAGATGCGCCCGTTCGCTATCCTCGAGCCGGCCGACGCGGCCGCTGAGCTGCGTCGCGGCGTGCGCCAGGCGGCCATAAAGCCGGTTCGTCTCGGTCAGCACCACCGCCAGCACGAAGCTCGTCGCCAGCAGCCCGTAAATACGGCCGGCATAGAAGCCGAGATCGAAGCGGCCGGCGTTGAAGACGGCGCTGAGCCCGATATCGAACAGCCAGGCGGCGAGTACGGCGGTCAGCCAGAGATCGAGCATCGTGAGCGGCGGGCGCAGCCGGAGCGCGGCAATGCCCAAGAGGCTGAGCAGCCAGACGGTCCCGACGACGAAGATCATCGCCGCCGTGTAGCGGTTGCCGTCCATGATCGCGGGCAATGCCGGCGCGCCCGCGGTCGCGAGCCATGTCAGCCCGCAGACGAGGCCGAGCACCGCGGCGGCGCAGCCCAACACGGCCGCCGCGGGCGCCCGGCGGACGGCAGCGCCGTCAAAGCGGCCGCCCTTCAGCAGGGCATAGAGAATGACGGCGGCCGGGAAGCCGCCGTGCCAGAACATGTACAGCCATGCCGTGCTCTGCATACCGGCGCCGAGCAGCCCGTGCGCTGCGAACAGCCCCGGAAACGTCAACGCATGCGCGATCGTCATCAGCGCCGCGAACAGGTATCCGCCTGCGAGGACGAGCACCGAGCCGGCGCGCAACACGGCGAACTGTCCGAACAGCAGGATCGCCGTCACGAGATCGAGGATCGCGAGCGCCGATTCGTAGACCGGGATGAAGGCCGGCACTTGCGGCAGCGGCCTGCGTGCGAACGGAACCGCCGCCACGAAGACGATCGCGAGCAGGATGACGAGGGCGGCCGCCAGCCGCCGTTCGGGCCCTCGCGCCAACGCCGTCGAAACGAACAGGCCGCCATCGTCGAACACCTGCCGGCCCGGCTCGCCGGGCGATGCCTCGGCTGGCGGCGGCGGCTCGGGACGGCCCCGGGCCCTCGCCTGCGCACCGCCGAAGGCGGCCGCCGCGGCCGGAGCCGCGCCAAACATGTCCGATACCGGGGTTGCAAGCCGGCGCCGGCGAACGATTCTCCCGGCGATGGCTTCAAACATTCCCCTATCCGTCGCCCAGCCGTTTGCGCGGCCGCGCGAAGATCCAGCGCCACCTCGGCAGCGGCGGCTCGGAGACTCGCCCCGCCACCTGCCACGAGATCGCCGACATGCTGCGCCGAATGACGCTCAGTTTCTGCACCGCCCGCGTGCCGATGCGGTCGGCGAGCGCCACTGCCGGGCTGAAAGGAATGGCGAGGTCCGCAGGCCGGCCGATGACCTGCGACAGCTGGTCTTCGCGCAGCGAGGCCTTGGAACCGCGCTTGTTCAGGATGTGCAGCAGCGACCGCTCGGCGGTGTTGGGGCCCAATCGCTCGCGCCAGCGCGCGACTTCGCGGGCGCAGGAGGCGGTGCCGGTGCCGACGAGCAGCACCGTCCCGGGCAATTCCAGCAGCCGCGGGAAGCGCAACGCCTCGACCAGCGGCAGATCGACCAGCACATAGCGATAGTTGGCTTGCAGGCGTTGCAGCAATTGCATTACCGCATCCTCTCTCGGCATCAAGCGGCGGCCGAGTTCTTCGAGCGAGGCGAGCAGGTGCAGCCGCGGCGTGATGTGCCGCACGGCGTGCTCGATGAACACGTCGTCGATGCGGTCGGGATGATCGAGCGCCTCGCGCAAGGCCGGACTCGGCTCGGCGTCGAGCTGCAGCGCGCAATCGCCGCCTTGCAGATCGAGGTCGAGCAGCACCACGCTGCGTTCGTGGCCTGCAGCGATATGCCAGGCGAGGTTGGTCGCGACCGTCGTGGCGCCGACGCCGCCGCGCGCGCCGAGCACCGTGATCAGCTTGCCGGTGCGCGCCGCCGCATAAGCCGGACGGCCATCGAGGATCGCCCCGAGGGCGCGGTTGATCATCGGCACCGCCAGCGGCTTGAAGAAATATTCGGCGACGCCGATCGATTTGAGGTCGCGGTACAGCACGATGTCGTTGCGGTCGCCGACGACGATCACCTCGAAGCCCGCCTCCGATTTCTCGGCAAGGCGCCGCAACTGCAGCACCGGATCGGCGAGCCCGCTCACGTCGATGATGACGAGCCGCGGCGCGGCGCGGCCCGCCAGCTCTTCGATCGCCCGGTCGATGCCGCCGCGCACGACTTGCCAGTCGATCATCCCGATATCGGCGAAACAGCCGCGCACCAGGTTCTCGGAATCGCCGTCGAGCAGATAGGCGAGGACGGTCGGCGCCGGCTCCGCCGCGGCGACGCGCGCCAGGGCGCTGCTCAAAACCGGAATCCCTCGCCGCGAAACAGCGCGGCGCAGGCGGCGGCGGCCGCGGCATCGTAGATCCGGCCGCTGCCCGCCTCGATCTCGGCGAGCGCCGCCGCGACCCCGAGCGCCGGCCGGTATGGGCGGTGCGACATCATCGATTCGACGACGTCGGCGACGGCGATGATGCGCGCCCCCGGCAGGATCGCCTCGCCTTCCAGCCGGCGCGGGTAGCCGGAACCGTCGAGGCGCTCGTGGTGCTGGCGCACGGTCTCGGCGATCGGCCACGGAAAGTCGATGCCTTTGAGGATGTCGTAGCCCGCCTCTGCATGCGCCTCTATCAGTTGCCGCTCGATCGGGGAAAGCGCGCCGGGCTTGCTGAGGATCTCGGCCGGGATCGTGATCTTGCCGACATCGTGGATGAGGCCGGCGAGATAAAGGCCGTGAGCCTCGTCCGGCGGCAGGTCGAGAGCGCGCGCGATCGCGGCGGCGAGCGCGGCGACCCGCCGCTGATGGCCGGCGGTATAGGGGTCACGCATCTCGACCGTCGAGGCGATTGCCCCGACCGTGGCCTCGAGGCTCTTGCGCCAGCGCTCTTCCTGCACCGCGAGCTGCCGCTCGGCCCGCCAGCGCTCGGTGACGTCGACGAAGCTGGCGCGCATCAGCGTCCCGGCGCCGGAAGTCAGCCGCACCAGCGTCACCTCGCACAGCCGTTCCTCGCCGGCGGCGTTGCGGATGCGCCGCTGATAGGCCGCCTGTTTGCCGGCCAGCACGCTGGCGTTGTGCTCATCGAAGGTTTCCCGCACCGCCCGCCCGTCGGGCTGCTCGGGCGTATAAAAGTGTTGCGGGCCGTGCCGCACGATCTCCTCGCGGCCGCACGCGAACAGCCGCTCGGCCGCCTGATTGGCGCTGACGAAGAGGTTGCGGTCGAAATCGTAGATCAGGATCGCGTCCGGTGCCTTCTCGACCAGCAGGCGAAAGCGTTCCTCGCTCGCATCGAGCCGCTGCTGCGCACGCGCGCGTTCGGCGATGCCGCGAGACCTCTCGATCGATGGCAACAGCGTCGCGTCGTCCATCCTGTCCACGCGTCAAAGTAATATTTGAAGATTCTTAATGTATACTTCGCAAAACTCTTCAATGATTTCCGGTATTTTATCAACCTATCTTCTGGAGTGCTAAACAAAAAAATTACAGCTCTTCGGTCGATTTTTGCCGCAGCGGAATCCGGCGGCCGGCCCGGCGCCGTCCCAATGCGCCGGGCGCGCGAGATGCGGTGGATCAAAACGCGCTGCGCTCTTGTTGTCCTTATTGCCTCGCGGCAGCCGGAGATCGGCGGCGAGAGCCGTGGAGACGTTCGGTGTCGGCAGTCCTAGGAGAATTTCGCGCTGCTGAAAGGGGCTACGGTCCCGACGAGGTTGCCGCCGATTGCGCCCTCCACATCGCCTCGATTGCCGCCGCCATCGGCGGCTCGGCCGCGCTTCTCCATATCGCCTGGCATGCCGGCCGCCCCTCGATCTGGCCGATCCTCGTCTATTGCGGCTCGCTGCTTTTGATGTTCCCGTGCTCCGCCGCCTACAATTTGTGCCGCGCCTCGCCCCGCCGCGAACTGTTGCAGCGCTGCGATCACGCAGCGATTTTCGTGATGATCGCCGGGACCTACACGCCGTTCACGATCGACGCGTTGCGCGGCAGCTGGGCATTCGAGATGACGGCGGCGGTCTGGCTCGCCGCGCTCGCCGGCGTCGTCGTCAAGCTCGCCCACCCGCGCGCGGTCGAGCATATCGACGTGCCGCTCTACCTCGGTTTCGGATGGAGCGGCTGCGTCGTGCTCGGCGGGCTCGACGACGCCACCGCGATGCTGGTGCTCGTCGGCGGCGTACTCTATTCCGTCGGCGCCGGCTTCCACCTCTGGCGCAGCTTGCGCTTCCACCAGGCGATCTGGCACGGCTTCGTGCTGGCCGGCGCCGCCTGCCAGTATGCGGCCGTGCTGCGCATCGCCGCCTCGCCGCAGCTCTGAGAGCGGCCGCGGATCATTGCCCGACGGAGGCCGCCGGCTCTGCCGAATCGAAGACCACCATCCGGTCGCCGGCGAGCGGGGTCGGGGTGCGGCGCGGCAGCAGCAGCGCGCGGAATCGTATGTCCGACAGGGCGGCGATCTCGTATTCCCGGTCGAGGACGCCGTGGCGGTCGAGAAAGCGGTTCATCGCGGCGGGGATGCGCACGCAGCCTTTCGAGGCCGGATGCCCCAGACGCGGCTCGAGATAGACAGGGTCGGTAGCGTGCAGCAGCAGCACGATGTCGTCCTGCTCCGGCATGTTGCCCCAGCCGCGGCGCGCTTTCTGCCAGCCGAAATCCCAGACCCGCATGCCCTTCAACCCGAGGCCGCGGATATGGTTCTCGTTGAAGGTCCCCTCGGCGCGCCAGTCAACGATCACGTCGGTGTGCTTGAAGACGCCGCGCGGGGTGATGAAATAGCCGACGCGATGCGCCTGCCCGGTGGACACCTTGGTGCCGCCGAGGTCCTCCCACGGCCCGTCGGGGCGCGCCAGCAGAATGCGCATCTGCTGCACCCGCGGATTGCGGTCGACCGCCACCAGGAGCTGCGCCCGCTCGATCCTGTCGCCGCCGGCGGCGAGCTGGGCGCGGGCGAGCGCGATCCATTCGGCGGCCTGCGCCGGCTTGTCCCGAATGAGGTGCGGCACCTCGCGGGCCAGGGCGAGGCGCAGGCGGGCGATCTCGCTTTCGATGTTGTTCCCGGCATTCGGCGGCGGCATCGCCGACGCTCTCGGCGCGGCCGGCGATTGGGCACGGACTTGGACGGCAAGAAGCAAGGTAAAGAGCAGGATCGGGACGCGCATCGGCGGTTGAAATCCTCCAGGACGATGCGCCCTTTTAGCACGGATCAGCTTAACGCGACGGCCGGAAACCGCCCGTTCCAATAGCCGCCGCGGCCGCGCCACAAGAGAATCGCGGAGGCGATCGCCGCCGCCGCATAGAACAGCCCGACCGCCGGCTCAGTAGCTGGAGATTTCGATCGAGTTGTTGTCGGGGTCCTCGATATAGACCGACTGGATCGGGCCGGTCGCGCCGGCGCGCGGCGCCGGACCGATGCGGATCGGCACGCCGCAGCGTTCGAGATGCGCGACGACTTCGCCGACCGACGCCTCGGTGATGAAGCAGATATGCGCCGGCAGGCGCGGGCCCGCGCCCATCGCCGCCCGGCTGCCGGCGGCGTCGAGGTTGATCTTCTGCCGCCCGAAATTGAGCGCGGCGCGGCCTTCGCCGATGCTCTCGGCGCGCATGCCGAGGACGCGGCCGTAAAATTCGAGGCTGCGGTCGATGTCGGCGACGGTCAGGTTCAGATGGTCGATACGGTCGATCTGCATGGCGGCTCTCCTCGTTGCGCGGGATCGCGAGCTTGCCATGGCGGCCAGCATCGGGCCAGCTTAAGGCGCATCCGAGGGAGAGCCTCACATGCCGGCGCAAACGAGCGAACTGAAGGTGTGCGATGCCGGCGTCAGGCTGCGCCGGGCCGGTCGCGGCGCGACCGTGCTGTTCCTGCACGGCGCCGGCGGCGTGCCGCAATGGCTGCCGTTCTTCGACCTGCTCGCCGAGCGCTACGAGGTCCTGGTGCCGGAGCATCCGGGCTTCGGCAGCTCCGACGACCCGCCCTGGATCCGTTCGACGGCGGACCTCGCGATGTTCTATCTCGACCTCGTCGAGGAAGCGGGTCTCGACGGCATCCATCTGATCGGCAATTCGCTCGGCGGCTGGCTCGCCGCCGAGATCCTCATTCGCGACCGGGCGCGGTTCAAGAGCCTCGTCCAGCTGGCGCCGGCCGGCATCCGCGTCAAAGGCGTCTCCGGCGGCGACAATTTCATCTGGGGCCCCGAGGAGGCGCTGCGCAACCTCTATCACGACCAGTCCTTCGCCGACCGCATCCTCGCCGTCAAACCGAGCGAGGAGCAGATGGACGCGATGCTGAAGAACCGCTTCACGGTGGCGAAGCTCGGCTGGCAGCCGCGCTGGTTCGACCCCGACCTCGAAAAGTGGCTGCACCGCATCAAATTGCCGGCGCTCGTCGTCTGGGGCGAGAACGACAAGATCATGCCGCCCGCCTATGCGGCGCTGTGGCGCGAGCGCCTGCCCGAGGCGCGCCTCGTCATGCTGGAGAATTGCGGGCATCTGCCGCATGTCGAACACGCCGAGCGCGTCGCGCGCGACGTATGCGCCTTCATCGAGGGAGTGGGGTGATGCAGCTCGTCTCCTTCCACCTGATGCCGTACCGGCCGCTCGATCTGGCAGAGGCGGCGAAGCACCGCTCGGCCTGGGTCGTGTTGCCGAACCGCCTCTACGACCCGGTCAGGGGCGCCGAGGAATACGCGGCCCACATCGAGGCGCTCGTCTATGCCGAGGCCCTCGGCTTCGACGCGATCGGCGTCAACGAGCACCACCAGACCGCCTACGGGCTGATGCCGGCGCCCAATCTGATCGCCAGCGCCCTCATTCAGCGCACGCAAAAGATCAAGATTGCGATCCTGGGGCGCGCCTTGCCGCTGGTGAACAACCCGATCTACATCGCCGAAGAATTCGCGATGCTCGACAATCTGTCGCGGGGCCGCATCATCGCGGGGTTCGTGCGCGGCATCGGCTCGGAATACCACGCGTCGGGCACCAACCCCTATTTCTCGCACGAACGCTTTCACGAGGCGCATGATCTGATCGTCCGCGCCTGGACCGAGCCGGGGCCCTTCGCCTTCGACGGCGAGCATTTCAGTCTGCGCTACGTCAATCTGTGGCCGCGGCCCTATCAGAGCCCGCATCCGCCGATCTGGATCCCCTCGCAGGGCTCGAGCGAGACCGTCGCCTGGGCCGCCGATCCCACGCGCAAATACCCGTTCCTCGTCACCTTTTCCTCGGCCGACCTCGTCGCCCGCTACCACACGAGCTATCGCGACAAGGCGCGGGAATACGGCTACGAGGCGGCCGCCCCGCAGCTCGGCTGGGCCTGCCCGATCTATGTCGCCGACAGCGACGCGCGGGCGCGCGAGGAGGCGGGGCATGCGCTCGAGACCCTGTTCAACGATTTCCTGCGCCAGAGCTTCGAGATGCTGATGCCGCCCGGCTACACCTCGATGGGCTCGATGAAGAATTTCGTGCGCATGCGCAGCGCCTTGGGCGGCGGGCGGATGACCGCCGACGCGCTGATCGAGAGTGGCACGGCGCTCGTCGGCAGCCCGAAGACGGTGTTGGCCGGCATCGAGCGGATGCGCGAGCGCACCGGCTTCGGCATTCTCGTCGCGCTGCTGCAGTTCGGGGTCTTGTCGGACGCGCTGACGCGGCGGAACATGGACGCGTTTGCCGCCGAGGTGATGCCGCATCTGAAGGATTGAGCGCGTTGTCCGCCAACTCCCCGCCGCTCGGTGTCATACCGGCGAAGGCCGGTATCCAGGCCGGCCATGGGTCCCGGCCGTCGCCGGGACGACAAGCATGGTTGATGCGGATCATCGCTGCGGTGTTGTTGGCGCTGGCGGACACGGCCCACGCCGACGCCGGCGGCAAACCCGCCGCCGCCCCGGCGCCGCTGGCAAAGGTCGAGACGCGGCACAGCCTTACCCTCGACGGGCGAAAGATCGACTTCCGCGCGATCGCCGAAACCCTGCCGCTGGCGAACCGGAAGGGCGCGGTTGCGGCATCGGTCTTCACGATTTCCTATGTCGCGAACGGCACGGCGGGCGCGAAGCGGCCGGTCAGCTTCGTCTTCGACGGCGGGCCGGGCGCGGCCTCGGTCTTTCTGCATCTGGGAGCGCTCGGGCCGCGCATCCTCGAGACGCCGGAAAGCGGCGCGGCGCCGGGCGCGCCGGCGCGGCTCGCCGACAATCCGTCGAACTGGCTGCAATTCACCGATCTCGTCTTCGTCGATCCGGTCGGCACCGGCTTCAGCCGGGGCAAGGGCAAGGGCGACAACGCCGACCGGAGGTTCTTCAATGTCGGCGCCGATCTGCGCTCGCTCGACGCGGTCGTTCGGCTGTGGCTGACGCGGCACCGCCGATGGTCTTCGCCCGTCTATCTCGTCGGCGAAAGCTACGGCGGGTTTCGCGCCGCCGCGATGGCCGAGAGCCTCGAGCGCCACGAGGGCGTGACGATCAGCGGCCTCGTCATGGTGTCGCCCGCCCTCGACCTGTCGGTATTGCACGAACGCGTCCCCGACCTGATCGCGCCGGCGGTCGAGCTGCCCTCCTACGCCGCCGCGGCCGCCGCGCTCGCAGGAAAGGGCGACGGCGCCGGCAATGCGGCGGCCGTCGAGCGCTTTGCGCTCTCCGATTATCTCGTCGGGCTCGGCGCCATGAAGGGCGTGCCGGCGCCCGGTAACCCGTTTGTCGCACAAATCGCCCGTGCCATCGGCTTGTCGCCGAAGATCGTTGCCCGATTTCGCGGCCGCGTGCCGCGCCGCGTCTTCGCGCGCGAGATCGGCCGCGGCAAGGGCGAAGCGGCGAGCCTTTACGACGCGACGGTGACGCAGCCGGCCCCCGGCGAGGGCGGCGGGGGCGGCGACCCGCTGCTCGGCCCGGCGGTCGCCGCCTTCACCGCCGCCTTCGACATCTACGCCCCGGAATATCTCGGCTACCGCACGGACGAGCCTTATCGCGTGCTGCCCCGCGCCGTATCGCGGCAATGGAACTGGCAGGGGGCAGAGGAAGGCGAGGGCGGGCTGGGCCTCGCTTTGTCCTCGCTGCAGAGCTTCTTGCTCAGGCACCCGCAAACCAAGGTGCTGATCGCCAACGGGCGCTACGATCTGGTGACGCCGTATCTCGGCTCGCGCTGGTTCGTCGATCAGCTGGCGATCCCGGCCGCGCAGCGCGACCGCATTCGGCTCGCGGTCTATGAGGGCGGCCACATGATGTATATGCGCCCCAGCGTGCGCGCGGCCTTCGCGCGCGACGCCGCCCGGCTTTATGCAGGCACGGGCGCGGCGCTGTGAGGGAAACATGCTGAGGCTCGTTCCCGCGTTGGCCGCACTCGCTCTCGCCTTCCCGGCGCTCGCCGCCGGCATCGACTCGCGGGCCTACAGCTGCGCGCAGCTACAAACCGTCATCGCGCGCAACGGCTTCGTCTTTATCGGCAATCCTGATTTCCAGGACTTCGTCGTCGCAAATGCCTCGTTCTGCGCGGGCGGCGACGTTGCCCGGCTGCGCAGCGTCGCGACGCGCGACCTGCCGGAGTGCCCGGTCGTCTATTGCGTTCCGGCGCCGGAAAACGTGCCTTGACCGCGAGGGAGAAACCGATGCCCGCCGAAGCCCGCGCCTATCCGCGGCCGCTGCCGAACCCCGAATGGCTCGGCAAGCTGAGCGAAGCGATCCTCGAGCCCGAGCTGCCGATCGTCGATCCGCATCATCATTTGTGGGACCACCCGGGCAGCCGCTATCTGCTCGAGGAACTGCTCGCCGACGTCGATTCGGGGCACAACGTCATTGCCACCATCTTCATCCAGTGCGGCTCGGGCTACCGCACCGGCGGCCCCGAGGAAATGCGGGCGATCGGCGAGAGCGAATTCGTGCGGGCGATCGCCGAGGAAGCCGACCGCCGCCGGACGCGGGCGAAGATCTGCGCCGGCATCGTCAGCTTCGCCGATCTGCGGCTGCCGAACGTCGATGCCGTGCTGGAAGGGCAGATCGCGGCGGCCGGCGGGCGGTTCCGCGGCATCCGCCAGATCGCGGCGCACGATCCGGCGATCGTCGGCGCGTCCTCTTATGTGCCGCCGCCGGGGCTGATGGACGACCCCGCCTTCCGCCGCGGCCTCAAACGCCTGCCGGCGCACGGCCTGACTTTCGAGGCGTGGATCTATCACCCGCAGATCAAGAGCTTGACCGAGGCGGCGCACGAATGCCCGGACGTGCCGATCGTGCTCAACCATTTCGGCGGCCCGCTCGGGGTCGGGCCCTATAAGCGCGCCGAGGTATTCCCGCAATGGCGCGCCGACATCAAGAGATTGGCCGCCTGCCCGAACGTCTATGTGAAGCTCGGCGGGCTGGCGATGATCGTCAACGCCTTCGATTTTCACCTGGCGCCGCTGCCGCCCTCCTCGGGCGAGATGGCGAACGCCTGGCGGCCCTATGTCGAGACCTGCATCGAGGCGTTCGGCGCCCGCCGCGCGATGTTCGAGAGCAACTTCCCGGTCGACAAGGGCGCCTGCAGCTATCCCGTCATGTGGAACGCCTTCAAGCGGCTCGCCGCCGGCGCCTCGGCGTCGGAAAAAAGCGATCTGTTCGCCGGCACCGCATCGCGCTTTTACCGGCTGTGATAGGCTGATTGCCAAAAGAGGGAGTGCAAAGCATGACCGAAGCCAAGCTCGCCCCAAACCTGCCGCAATGGATGGTCGAGCACGCCAACCGCTACCTCGCGAGCGGCGGCAGCGAGGGGCATCTCTACAAGATGACGCAGCCGGGCCGCCCCGAGCTGACCGTCCCCTCGCTGCTGTTGACGACAAGGGGGCGCAAATCGGGCGAAAAATTCATCTTCCCGCTGTTTTACGGGACGTCGGGCGACAGCTGTTTCGTCGTCGCCTCGAAGGGCGGCGCGCCGCAGCATCCCGGCTGGTACCGCAACATCCTCGCCGACCCGCAGGTCGAGGTGCAAGTCGGGACGCGGAAGATGAAGGCGCGGGCACGCACCGCAACCGGCGAAGAGCGGGCGCGGCTGTGGGCAAAGGCGCTCGAATTCTGGCCGCCCTACGCCGATTACCAGAAGAAGACCGAGCGCGAGATCCCGGTCGTCGTGCTCGACCCCGTCCGCTGACATATGAGTTCCGGCAATGACACCCCCACCCTAACTCTCCCCCGCAGGCGGGGGAGGGAATGGGAGGGGGGCGAGGCGCGGAGCGCCGAAGCAATCCCGGGCTCGATTTCCGAATAACGCTGCAAGGAGAAACGCCATGCCGTTCTATCAAAAAGGCGACGTCCGCATCCGCTACGAAGAAGCCGGCTCCGGCTTCCCGCTGCTAGTGACGCCCGGCGGCGGCCTCAACTCGCAAATCAGCCGCTGGCCGACCGCCGTCTTCAATGCAATGGAAGAATTCAAGAGCGATTTCCGCGTTATCACGATGGACCAGCGCAACGCCAATGGCGGGCAATCGACGGGACCCGTCCCGGTCGAGGACCCGTGGGGCGCCTTCGCCGAGGATCAGCTGGGCGTGATGGATCATCTCGGCATCCGCGAGTTCTTCTTCATGGGCTACTGCATCGGCGGCCCGTTCGGCTTGAAGCTGATCGAGCGGGCACGCGACCGCGTCGCCGCCTGCGTCTGCGTTCAGCCGGTCGGCCACCGGCCGGAGGACCCGACCGTCATGCACCGGCACAGCCACGAGAATTGGGTCCCCGAGTTTCGCGCCCGCCGGCCCGAGGTGACGTCGGACACGATCGAGAAGTATCTGCACAACCTCTACGCCGCCCGGCCCGACTTCGTGTACAGCGTGACGCGCGACTTCGCGCGCGGCATCCGCACCCCGATCCTCGTTCTGCCCGACGACACGCCGGCGCATCCGCACCAGACCGCGGTCGATATCGCCTCATTGGCGCCCAACGCCGAGATCACGGTCTTTCCGTGGACGGCGCCGCCGGAATTGAAGGCGCGCACGGTCGAGCGCGTGCGCCGCTTCCTCAAGGCGCACCAGCCGATGCGGGCCGCCGCGCAATAGCGGGAAGCGGAGCCGGCGATGCGAAGAGCGTGGTTCGCGGCAGCGCTGCCGGCCGCGCTCTTCGCCGCCGCCGACGCGGGCGCGCAAGCTCCCGCCTCGCCTGCCGCGAATGGGCATTTCCTGAGTTCGCACCTGCTGTCGCCGAAATCGGCGCCTTCGTGCCGGCCCAATATCGGCCCGACCTACCGGGCGAATGCGATCGTCACCGGCACCGACATGCGCCAGCGCCCCTGGGGCTTTGCGCAAACGCTGCGCGAGGTTCTCGTCAAGGCCTCGGGCGACCCGCGGCTGAAGGACGACCCGCGCACCCGGAGGCTCGCCGCGCATGCCGACCGCCTCGTCGCCTGCTTCGACTACCTCGACCTGATGGCCGACGTGCCGCTGCACGACGACCAGGGCACCGAGGACCGGCCGTACAGGCTGACCGTCTATTTCGACCCGAAGAAGATCGACGCCGTATTGGCGAAATTCGGCGACAGGCCGTGGCGCGGCGCGCGCCCGGTCGTCGTGCCGGTCGTGCTCGTCAACGGCAGGAAGCAGCCCGCCTATGTGCTGAGCGCCGAGATCCCGGCGGGAGAGGAGCAGCGCGGCTCCTTCGTCAACGCCGCCGGCGATTTCGGCATGAAGCTGCGCATTCCGACGGGCCGCCAGCTGCGCGCCTGGGGCGCCGGCGCCGCGCATCTGCCGAAGCGCCTGCCGCCGTCGAATGCGGACGAGGCGATCGTCGTCGGCACGCTCGAGTGGAGCGAGACATTGCCCGGCTGGATCGGCAAATGGTGGATGCGCTGGCATGCCAGGGACTACCGATGGGGCATCAGCGGCGTCAATTACGATACGGCGTTCCGCAACATCGTGCGCGGCGTCGTATTGGCCGCATCCGGCGCCGGGCCGCCCGACAATGGAAATTGAACCCGCGAGGAGAGACGCCATGCCGTTCTACGAAAGAGGCAGTGTCCGGATTTATTACGAAGAAGAGGGCGCCGGCTTTCCGCTGCTGGTCATCCCCGGCGGCGGGTTGAACGCGACAATCGCCTACGTCAAGGGCACCGCCCCCTTCGACCCGTTCAAGGAGTTCGCGGGCGAGTACCGCGTCATTGCGGCCGATCTGCGCAACGCCAATGGCGGGCAATCCTCGGGTCCCGTCGAGATCGGCCGGCCTTGGGACGCCTATACGGACGACCATTTGGGGCTGATGGATCATCTCGGCATCAAGGAATTCCTGGTGCTCGGCTTCTGCATCGGCGGCCCCTTCATCTGGAATTTGCTGCAGCGCGCGCCGGGGCGCGCCGCCGCCGCCGTATTGGCCCAGCCGAGCGGCTTCCGCCCGGAGCAGCCGACCCTCATGTACGACAACAACATGAAGGGTTGGGGCCCGGCGCTCTGCGCGCGGCGGCCCGACGTCACGATGGCGACGGTCGACAAGTTCCTCGACAAGATGTACCGCGCCAATGCCGATTTCGTCTTCACCGTCAGCCGCGATTTCGTGCGCCAATGCAAGACGCCGATCCTGGTATTGCCCGACGACATCCCGGCCCACCCCTATGCGGTGGCGGTGGAAAGCGCCCGCCTCGCGCCCAATTCGGAAGTGAGCCTCTACCCGTGGAAGGACACGCCGGAGCACATCGCCGAAGCGGTGCGGCACGTGCGCACCTTCCTGCGCAAGCACCGGCCGGTGGCGGCCGCGGCGCAATAAAGCGGCAGGGACCGGCCCGCCGCCCTGCCCTCGCGCGCGCACGCGCCCACGGGGGAAAGAAGATCAGGACCAACGCATTGAGATTCCTCGATTCCTGATTTCGGAAACAGGGAACAACAGGCGGATCGGCAACGAGTTCGGGCATCGGCAAGGTTCGCGGCGGCAATGATGTCGAACACAGAACTCCTGGGATATAAGTTCGTGATTTGTTCATGTCAACCCGGCCGCCCTTGGTCGAGGCGTTCTCTCTTCTTCGGGGAATATGGTATCCTACCGTGTGACGAGTGGGAATCCTGAATGCTCTCCGCCCTTGCCGCCGACCCGATCCTGAAACGCTTGCGCGCCGCTCTCGATAAGCTTTGTGGCGAACGCATCGAGCGCGTCGTGGTGTTCGGCTCCCGCGCGCGGGGCGACGCGGGAGAGGACTCGGACTACGACGTGGCCGTGTTTCTGAAGGACTTTCGGGAAGGCGAGCTCGGTGATCGCTGGCGCGAGTTGGATCGCCTCGCCGGCCTGCGCAGCGAGATCCTTTCCAACACCGGGGGCCTTCATCGACGCCAAACCGTACTCGGCAGGTGCGTACCGCACCCGGGCCGTGCTGATGAGCTAGATTCGACGGGAAGGCGTCGATCTGTGACGCCAGAGACCGGCGAACTTCTCGACAAGGGACGCGACTGTCTCAATCGCGGGCGGCAGCCAACCCCGTACCAGGAGGATCAGGCGCTCCACAGCTAGGTCGCTCCTGAACCGACCTGCCGATAGGGGACGACTACGCGGAGGCGGCGATCAGGTTTCCCGAAGCTGACATCCTCACATGTCGTTCAGAACCCGACTATGGGCTTCTAATATGGTAGAATTTAAAAGTACAGGTGCGCCAATTATACAATTTGAATGAGTCGCACGATGCTTCGGACGCCGTCTGTAAAGATAACTAGCGTGCAATTAGAAAATTTTAAGGCGTTTGAACACTTCACGGTTTCCCTGGAAAGGATAAACATTCTAGTTGGCCCTAATAATTCGGGCAAATCGACGATAATCGGCGCGTTTCGGGCCCTCGACAGCGCCATAAAAGTCGCGCGCTCTCGCCCGCCGACGAGAGTGTTCTTCGGAACGGGTTCGGAGATTGGCTATCGTATCCCTGAAGCCAGTTTGCCGATGTCCCTAGAAAACGTTCACACGAACTATAATTCAGAGGAGTCTACGGTAACATTTAGATTGAACAACGGTAACAGATTGCGCCTGATTTTCCCCGAAGATGGCGGGTGTGTGCTGATCCCGCATGCGCAAGATGGTTTAGTAACAACTACTGCGCATTTTAAAAGCCGATTTCCTATAAACCTCACGGTCGTACCGGTTCTCGGACCAGTGGAACATCGCGAAGCACGTCGCGAAAGAGACACGGTTGTCGCGGGACTTTCGACTCACAGAGCTTCTCGCCATTTTAGGAGCTACTGGCACTATTTTGCAGATGGGTTCTCAGAATTTGCCGAGCTAATCAGGACAACCTGGCCAGGAATGGAGATAGAGCTACCAGAACTCAATCGCTCTACTGGCGAGCTCTTAATGTTCTGCCGCGAAGGGCGGATAACGAGGGAATTATATTGGGTGGGATTCGGATTCCAGATCTGGTGTCAACTCCTCACTCACCTCTCTCGTGCAAAGGGTAGTGCCCTCATTATCGTTGACGAGCCAGAGGTCTATCTTCACCCGGATGTTCAACGGCAACTACTCGGTATCGTCCGCGACATCGACACGCCTGCATTCATGGCCACGCACTCGAGTGAGATAATGTCCGAGGCCGACCCTGACGAGATCGTTCTCGTCGATAAGCGCAGACGCTCAGGAGAACGATTGAAGGATATTTCAGGCGTGCAAAAAGCGCTCGACGTTGTCGGCTCGGCTCAAAATATCACGCTTACGGCCCTTGCTAGGAGTAGGAGGGTCCTGTTCGTCGAGGGGGACAATGATTTCCGCGTTCTGCGCCGATTCGCTCGTAGGCTGGGGATGAGGGAGTTGGGCGCAGGGGTAGATATCACGGCGTTAGAATCTGGCGGCTTCGGCTCATGGGAGCGGGTGACGATTTTGGCCTCGGGCATAGCGGATGTTCTTGGTTCACCCCTGATTATAGCAGCAATATATGACCGAGATTATTTTTGTCAGGAGTATATTGACGAGGTTCTTCGCAGACTGTCTGAACAACTCAAGCTTGCGCACGTTCATCAGAGAAAAGAAATTGAAAATTATTTACTTGCTCCTGCCGCGCTTGATCGGGCCATCGCACAGGCGACGTCTGAGAGAGGCTCGGGAGATCGGAGTCCTTCGCCCGCCCTGGACGCCGCCGCGCTGCTTCGCGAAATTACCGATCCTCTCAGGGATTCGATACAGTCCCAGGTGCTAGCGCGGCGTTGGGAGCATCTACGCAGCGGCGGCAAAGATCTCGCAGATGTCAATAAGGAAACGATGATCAGATTTGCGCCTGTCTGGGACAGTTTACCTCGTAGACTTGAAATTATTCCTGGCAAGCAGGTTCTGAGTCAATTTCGTGAACAAATTCAACAAACGTACGGAATCTCTTTGACGGATAACCGCATAATAGAAGCTATGAGGAGAGAAGACATCCCCGATGACCTCATGGAACTACTTCACAAGCTGGAAGATTTTCGGAAAATCGCTCAACCTTAGCTACCAATTGAAGAGTTTCCTCGGCAGCCGGGCCGTGCCAGTTCCCCCACTCTAATGCGGGGCCATCGGGATTGCAGCCTCGATGCGGCTCGCGCGCGGAGATTGAGCTTCGTGCCGGCCACGATCGGGACGCTTGTGAGGCGCCTCGGCGCCGCTCACCCCACCCGCACGAATTTGTCGACGCTGCGGTCTTGCGTCAGGCCGGCGTAGATGTCGCCTTTCGAGTCGACGCCGACGCCGTGCACGTGGCGGCTTTCGAGCTTCGCGAGCACCCTGCCCTCGCCGTCGCGCACGGTGACGTAGGCGGGGTTGCCGGCGTCTTCCTGCTCGGCGATGTAGAAATTGCCGTCCGTGCCGCGGGTGATGTCGTTGGGGCCGCCCATGCCCGTCCATTCCGTGAGGAATTCGCCCTCGGGCGTGAAGATCTGGATGCGCTTGTTCGAGCGGTCGGCGACATAGAGCCGGCCCTTGTCGTCGATTGCGATGCTGTGCGGCAGGTGGAACTGGCCCGGCCCCTTGCCCGGCGTGCCCCAGGATGCGACGAGGCGGCCGTCGCGCGCGAAGCGGTGCACTCGCGAATTGCGGTAGCCGTCGGTCACATAGATGTCACCGTTCGGATGCGCGATCATCTCGGTCGGGTGGTTGAAGGGGCCCGCCGCGCGCAAAGCGAGCCAGGGCGACCCTTCGCAGCCCGTATCGGAATGAACGCCGGGCGTGCCGAACTGCAACAGCGGCTTGCCCTCGAGGGTGAAGGATTTGGCCACAGAATCCGATCGGTCGGTCGTATAGACGGTGTCGCCGACGATCTTGAGACCGTGCGGGTCGGTCACTTCGCCGCTGCCCCAGGCGCCGAGGTATTTGCCGTCGCGGTCGAAGACGACGACCGGCGGGTCCTTGCGCTGGAAGACGTAGATGCGGTCCTGCGCATCCGCCGCCACCCGGCTGACGAGGCCGAAGGATTGCCCGGCCGGCAGCTTGCAGAAATCGCGGACCGGCTCGTAGGTGTAGTTGCCGCTACCGAGTTGCGTCATCCTCTACCTCCATCCTTCCTCGTGCTCCGTCCAGCCGTGTTCCGCGCGGTCGCCGACATCCGGTTCGAGCGTGCCGATCGCATCGAGATCGACGACCGGCGTGCCGTCCGCCGCGACGCTGATGGCATCCCTGTAGCGCATGCCGAAGCGGATGTCCTGCGGCCTGTAGGTGCGGATCTCGTGCACCAATGTCGCGAGCGTCGGGTCGCGCGCCTCGAAGGTGACGAACACCCCCGCCTCCGCCGCCATAGCCCGCGCCGCGTCAAAGCCGTAGAGCGGGCTCTTGTCGTCGAGCACGTGCATCAGGGTCCAGGACAGGGGAAAGAGCGGTATGTGGGCCCGCTCGAGCCGCAGCTCCTGCAAGCGGCGCAGCCGCGTGCCGTCGACGGCGGTTTCGGCGAGCATGATGTTGAGCTTCGCCGTCGCGTCCGCCAGCGCGCCGACACGCCCGTTGCCGATCTGCAGCATCAGGGTCGGCTTGCCGTTGTGCATCGCCACCACCGGGTTGGAGGCGAACACCAGCTTGGCGCGCGGCCGCGAAAAGCGCACGAAAGTGAGGCCGGTCAGGATCGCCGTAAAGGCGAGCCCGCAGACGATCTCGAGCGAGGCGAGCAGATGGCCGTAGAGCGTCGCCGGGTACATCTCGCCATAGCCGACCGTCGCGATCGTTTCGATGCTGAAAAAGAAGGCGTCCGCGAAATTGTGCGGGCGGGCATTGGCGACCGAACCCGGAGCCAGCCAGAACAGCGCCGCGAAGACGAGGTTTGCGCAGAGATAGAGCGCGAGCAATGCCGAGAGGAATTGCGGCCAGCTCAGCGTGATCGCGAGATGATAGGGATCGCGCAGATCGAAACGCGAAATCCCCTGCTTGCGGAACTCATAGGAGCCGAGATGCCCCCGCGCCGCCTTCCCGCGCGACCGGCCGGTCTGCTTCACCGCGCGTCTCCTTCGTCAAAGCGGCGGGCCGGCCGGCATGATGCGCGGCGGCGTCAGCGGATTGGGCGGCGGCGGCCGCAGCAGCAGGACGAGCAGGATGCCGGCTGCGGTCACCCAGGCGATCAGCCAGAAGGCGTCGATATAGGAAAGGACAAAGGCCTCGCGCCGCACCAGGTTCGCGAGCAACCCGGCGCCTTGCAGCGAGGCATTGCCGAGCCCCGTCTGGCGAGCGCCGAACCGCCCGGCGAACGCCGTCGTCGCCTGCGCGACGGCCGGCGAGCCGGAGACCACATGCAGGCCGATCAGGTTCGAGTAGACCTGCTCGCGCACCCGCACGAAGGTCTGCATCGCGGCGAGGCCGATTTCGTTGCCGAGCAGGCGCGAAATCTGGATCGTCGCGGCGATCGCGGCGGCCTGCGGCGGCGTGATGTTGGCGACGGCGAAGGTCACGAGGGCGGTGATCGCGAAGGCGAGCCCGACCGCTTCGATCGCCGCCGACGGGATGAAATTGGCGCTGACCCAATCGTGGGTAATGCCGGTGTCGAGCCAGCTGCCGACCGAAATCACGGCAAAGCCGAACACGAGGAGGAGGCGCGCTTCGATGCGCTGCACGAGAAGCGCAACGAGCGGCACCAATACGATCTGTGGCAACGCCACCCAGTAGAGCGCATCGCTGATCTCGAGCGCCCGCAAGCCTTGCACGCGGGTCAGGTAATCGGGCAGCACGAAGGAGGTCGCCATCACCCCGAAACCGAAGATCGAGATCAGCACGGAGGGGATCGCGATATTCGGCTGCATCAGCACACGCAAATGAATGAGCGGAAATTGGGCGCGGCCTTCATGGGCGAGAAAGGCGAGGACGAGCAGCCCGCCGGCGAGCAGCAAGCCATTGACGGTGCCGGAATGGAACCAGTCGAGGCGGTTGCCCTGATCGAGCCCGGCATAGACGAGCCCGAAGCCGATCCCGGCATAGAGGACGCCCGTCCAGTCGGTGCGTGCGAGCAGCGCCCGGTCGATCGGCCGGCGCGGCATCGAGACCGCGGCGAGGGCGGTCATGATCGGGGTCAAGAGGCAGTTCTGCCAAAAGATCCACTGCCAATGCCCGGTGTCGGAATACCAGCCCTCGAGCGCGCCGCCGATGTTCTGCGAAAAGACGAAGCGGAAGCCGTAGGCGGCGATGCCCCAGATCCACCATTGCGGCGCGAGGCTGCGCAGCACGAAGCCGAGCGCCGCCGGAATGAAGGCGCCGACCGCGAGCCCGCGCACGCATTGCAAGGCGATCAGGCTCGCATAATCGTGCGTGAAGGGCGGAAACAGCGAGGTCACGGCGAAGACCGTGCCGGTCCACAGCAATACCCGCCGGGTGCCGAGCACGGTGCTCATCCAGGCGGCGGCCGGCGTCACCACCATTTGCGACGCGCCGAAGACGGTGCTGACCCACGACCCCGCGTCGAAGCCGAGCCCGAGCCCGCCGCGGATGTCGGCGAGCCCGAAGCTGGTGATGCGCACGTTGAGGGTCGAGATGACGGCGCCCAGCATGACCGCCATCACGCCGATGAACGGCCGCTCGCAACGGCCGCGCAGCGCCAGCGGCAGCGCCGAAGCGGCGGCGAGGGCCGGAACGGTCATCGCCGGGGCGGCTTGCTGTCGGTCAGGATCGTCGCGACGACCGACATGCCGGGCCGCAACTTGCCTTGCAGCGGGTTCTTCGGGTCGAGGCGCAGTTTGACCGGGATGCGCTGCACGACCTTGGTGAAATTGCCGGTGGCGTTGTCGGGCGGCAGCAGGCTGAACTGCGCCCCGCTCGCCGGCGCGATGCTGTCGACGCGGGCCCCGAGAACGACGCCCGGAAAGGTGTCGACGCGGATCTCGGCGCGTTGGCCGACTTCGACATGCGTCAGTTGGGTTTCCCGGTAGTTGGCGACGACCCACAGATTGTTGAGCGGCACGATCGAGATGATTTGCGTCCCGGCATGGACGTATTGCCCATCGTACACGTTGCGCTCGCTGACCTCGCCCGAAACAGGCGCGGTGATGCGGGTATAGCCGAGGTTGATCTCGGCGAGGTCGAGCGCCGCCTTTTTCGCCTTCATGTCGGCGCGCAATACCGACTCCTGCGTGTCGAGCACCGCCTGCTCGCTGCGCTGCGCAGCGAGCGCCGCCTGGTCGCGCGCGAGCGTCGCGGCAAAGCGCTTTTCCGCCGCATCCGCCTGCTCGACCGATTGCGGCGTGCCGAAGGTCGCGGCGAGCAGCGCCCGCTGCCGCCGCGCTTCATCGCGGGTGCGCACGACATCGGCCTCGGTCGCAGTGATCGCGGCCTCGGCGGCCACGACCTGCGCCTTCTGCTTCGCCTTCAGCGCCTTGATGTTGGCGATCGCGGCCTGCGCCCCGAGCAGCGCCGCCTGCACCTGCGCAACGCGCGCCTTGTAGTCGGCGTCGTCGATCTGCACCAAGAGGTCGCCCTTTTCGACTTGCTGGAAGTCGTTGACCGCGACATGCCGCACGTCGCCATCGATCTGGGCGCTGAGCGGCGTCAAATCGCCGTGGATATAGGCGTCGTCGGTCTGCTGCCGGCTGCTGTCGCCGACCCAGCGGCTCCATTGCGTCGTAAACAACACAAGGACGATGCCCGCCGCCGCCAGGATGGCGAGCCGCAGGACGATCTCGCGGGAGCGGCGCAACCGGCCTCTCGGCGGCATTTCGGCCGGCGCCGGAGCAGGCGCGGCGGACGGCGCTCGATCTGCCATGGCATCACCTCCGGCGCCCGTTGAGGTCGGCGAGATCGTAGCAAGCGGGCTGTTGCCTTAGAAGGCGAAAGAGGCCTCGGCGACGATGTCCGGCGACTCAGTTGCGCGCCGGCGCCGGACGATCCGGGGGAACGGCCCGCGGCCGGCGCGGCTCGCCGATCGGCGCCTCGAAAGCGTCGCGATCCCAGCCCCCGAGATCGGCCGCGGCCCGGTACGTGCTTTCGAGAAAGGCCATCAATGTGGCCTCGGGGTCGCTCGATCCCCGCACAATTTCGTAAGGCAGCAGGAACTCGCCGAGCCTTCGATCGAAATACGCGCCCTCGGCCGCCGGGCGCGCCTCGGCAAAGCCCTTCGGAGCGGGATAGGCATAGGAATAGAAGGCCGCGAAACCAGTCTGTGCGTCCCCCGGCCAGAAGCCGGCGGAGGAGACCTCGTGGCTGTAGGCTTCGCGCGTCACCGCGTCCGGCAATGAGGGAATGCCGCCGGGATGCAATGGCGCCGGCCGGCCGGAGAACCGGGTCACGGCGAGATCGAAGCTGCCCCAGAAAAGATGGACGGGGCTGACCTTGCCGATATAGCCGGTGCGAAACCGCCGGAACACGGGATCGATCGCGACGAGGGCGCGGAAGAAGCGCGTCACCGCCTCGGCGTCGTAGGGCCGCTGCTGCCGGTCGTCGCGAAAGCGGACCGGATCCGGGATCTCGTTCGGCCGGCCGTGGAACTCGGCGTCCCCTCCGAGCTGGCGGATCAAGTCGATGAACCGGGCATGAAACTCGGCGACGGACATCGGCTCGAGAGAGAACTGGGCCATCCGCCCGTCCGCCGCCCGCCCGATCACGGCATGATCGAGAAGATCGAAGAGGATTTCGATGCCGCCCGCATCCGGAACGAGAGACGTCGTCAGCCCGCGCGCATCGACATAGAAGGTCGCGTGCCAGGAATGGTTGACCCACGGGCTCCGCGCCAGCCGGTACTTGCCGACGATCTGCGCGTAGAGATGCAGCGCGGAACAGGTGTCGCGCCAATCCCGGTAGGGGATTTCCGGCCAGATCGCGCTCATGCCGCTGTTCGCCTTCACCGGAACTTGGCCGCCCAGCATAACCCGAGAGCGAGACCGTGTCCCGGCAGCGGATACCTGTTCAGGCGGTCTCGACCAGGACGATCTCGGAATCCTCGACTGCAACGATTTCAACGTTGGCGAGGCCCGTGATCGCGGCGCCGTCGCGCGCCGCGACGCGAGTCCCGTCGAGTTCGACCGCTCCCGTCGCCGGCACCAGATAGACGTGCCGGTTCGGCTCGAGATCGAGTGCGAGGCGCTCGCCCTTCCTGATCGTCGCGCCCATTACGCGCGCGTCGGCGCGGATCGGCAAGGCCTCCTTGTCGCCGGCAAAGCCGCTCGCCAAGGTCACGAAGCGGCCCGAACGGTCGGCTTTCGGAAACGGCCTCGCCCCCCAGGATGGCGGGCCGCCGCGCGTCGTCGGCTCGATCCAGATCTGGAAGACGCGGGTCGTCCCGCCTTCGAGGTTGTATTCGGAATGGCGGATGCCGGAGCCGGCCGACATGACCTGCACGTCGCCGGCTTCGGTGCGGCCGCTGTTGCCGACCGAATCCCGGTGGGTGATGGCGCCGTCGCGGACATAGGTGATGATCTCCATGTCGGCATGCGGGTGCGGCGGAAAGCCGGAGCCGGCGGCGATCTCGTCGTCGTTCCACACTCTGAGCCGACCCCAGCCCATCCGTGCCGAGTCGTAGTATTCGGCGAAGGAGAAGTGGTGCCGAGTTTTGAGCCAGCCGCGATCGGCGCCGCCCAGCTCGGCATAGGGTCTCAGTTCGATCATCTCGGGTACTCGGGTTGAAAGCGGGTTCCGTCTCGTGTCGGATTGAAGATGGCGCTCGACGCCGATGCGGAAAATAGAAAAGATGGAAAGTCATGCTTTCCATTCTTGAGGGCGAGGCATGCCGCTGCCCGATCTCGAAGCCTGGGCGATCTTCGCCAAGATCGCGCAAACCGGCTCGTTCGCGGGCGCTGCCGGCGAGCTCGGGGTCTCCGCCGCGACCGTATCGAAGGCGCTCGCGCGGCTCGAAGCGCGCACCGGCGAACGGCTGATCCACCGCACCTCGCGCCGCTTCGCGCTGACCGAGACCGGCCGCGTGCTGGCGGTGCGCGCGGCGCAGATCCTCGCCGAGGGCGAGGCGGTCGAGGCCGAGGCGCACGCCAAATCGGCGGCGCTGCGCGGCCGCGTGCGGCTTGCCGCGCCGATGTCGTTCGGACTCAGGCACGTCGCTCCGGCATTGCCCGTTTTTCTCGCCGCCTACCCGGAAGTCTCGATCGATCTGCAGCTCGACGACCGCATCGTCGATCTCGTCGCCGGCGGCATCGATGTCGCGGTCCGCATCGCCGACCTGCCGGATTCGAGCCTCCTCGCGCGCCGGCTGTGCCCGGTGCGCCGCTGGGTCGTCGGCGCGCCCGCTTATTTCGCGCGCCGCGGCACGCCGCAGCGCCCGCGCGATCTGGAGAGCCACACCTGCCTCGCCTACAGCTATCAGGCGAGCGGCGAGCGGTGGCGGTTCACCAACGCCGCCGGGGCCGAAGAGAGCGTCGCCGTCAAGGGGCCGCTCAGCGCGACCAACGCCGAGGCGCTCGAATGGGCGCTCGCCGCCGGCATCGGGGTCGCGCTGCAGCCCGATTTTCTCGCCTGGGAAGAATTGCGCGACGGGCGGCTCGTCGCCGTTCTCGGCGATTGGCATGCGCCGCCGCTCGCCCTCAACATCCTGACGCCGGCCGGCGGGCCGCGTCCGCCGCGGGTCGAGGCGCTGCTCGATTTTCTGGTTCGCCGTTTCATGGCCGGCGCGGCGCCGTGGACCCTCGGGCCGCCGCCCTGAAGCGGCGCGGCACCAGCCTCATCGAGGTCGCGGTCGGCGAGATGCCCGATCCCTGGCACATCCTAATGACCGGGAGCGTGCGCGGCCAGCGATAGGGCCGATCGAGATTGCTTCGGCGCTCCGCGCCTCGCAATGACGGCGCTTTGCGGTGTCATTTCGCGCGAAGCGATCTCGCGACAACCCTAGCCCGCTGCTCAACCGCCGGCGGCGCGGCGCACCTCGGCGGCGAGCGCGCGGATCTCGGCGGCGGCGAGGCTCGCGCCGACGCTCTCGACGACCCCCTCGCCCGCCTCCATCGCATAAACGAGCGCGACGCGGTTGCCGACCCGGCTCTGCGCGACCGCCTGGCCGGCCTCGGCCAACTCGCCGGCGATGCGCTCGGCGAGGCCCGAGCGCGGCGGCACCCGGTTGAGGACGACGAGCGCGCCGCGGCGCTCGGCCCGCGCCATCTTCAGCGTCGCTTCGGTCGCCCAGCGGTCGAGCGCCGAAGGCTGCATCGGCACCAGCACGAGGCCGGCCGCACGCACCGCGATCCGCGCCTCGGTCTCGGCGTGCGGCGGACCATCGACGAGGACGAGATCGGCGCCGCGCATTTGTTCCTCGACCCATTGCGTCGCGCGCCAGCCGGGCAATGCCGCGAAATCGAAGCCGAGCGGCGCGCCGCCGAGGCGGGCGTGCCGGCGCTCGACCCAGGCGGCGAGGCTGCCCTGCGGGTCGATGTCGAGCAGCGCGACGCGGGCGCCTTCCCGCGCCCAGGCAACGGCGAGCTGGGCGGCGAGCGTCGTCTTGCCGGCGCCGCCCTTCTGCTGCGCGATCGCGATGACCCGTCCCGCCATGCCGGCTCCGCTCTATCGTCGGCGAGGATCTTGCGAGAGCCGTGCCACGAGGACAAGAGTGGCGCCGATGACCGCAACGATCCTGCCTGCCGCGCCCGAGGCGATCGAGGAGGCCGCGCGCTTGCTGCGCGCTGGCGCCCTCGTCGCGTTTCCGACCGAGACGGTCTACGGGCTCGGCGGCGACGCGCTCGACGAGCGGGCGGTGGCGGAAATATTCGCGACGAAAGGGCGCCCTGCCTTCAACCCGCTGATCATCCATGTTTTGGGGCTCGCGGAAGCCGAGGCGCATGCCCTCTTCGACGTGCGCGCCCGCCGCGCGGCCGAGCGGTTCTGGCCGGGACCGCTGTCGCTCGTCCTGCCGCGGCGGCCCGATAGCGGGCTGTCGCTGCTGGCGAGCGCCGGGCTCGATACGGTCGCGATGCGCGCCCCCGCGCACCCGGTCGCACAGGCGCTGCTGCGCGCCGCCGGGCGGCCGATCGCGGCGCCCTCGGCCAACCGCTCCGGCCGCCTCAGCCCGACCGAGGCGGCGCATGTCGCCGCGGAACTGAGCGGCCGCATCGCCCTGATCCTCGATGCCGGCCGCTGCCCGGTCGGCGTCGAATCGACGGTTCTCGACCTCTCAAGGGAGAGGCCGGTATTGCTGCGGCCGGGCGGCGTGCCGCTCGAGGAGCTGGCCGCGCTGCTCGGGCGCATATCGCTCGCCAGCGAGGGCCCGCGCCGCTCGCCGGGCATGCTCGAAAGCCATTACGCGCCGGCGTTGCCGCTGCGCCTGGAGGCGACCGCGGCGCGGACGGGCGAAGCGCTCCTCGCCTTCGGGCCAAAGGCGCCGGCGGGCTTCGCGGCGGTCGAGTGGCTGTCGCGCACGGGCGACCTCACCGAGGCGGCGGCCAACCTGTTTGCGATGCTACGCCGCCTCGACCGGCCGGAATTCGCCGGCATCGCGGTGATGCCGATCCCGGAGGAGGGCCTCGGGCGGGCGATCAACGACCGGCTGCGCCGCGCCGCCGCGCCGCGGCCGGGGTGACGGTCAGCGCAGTTGCCGATGGCGGTGCGTCCTTCGAGGCCTCGCTCCGCGAGGCACCTCAGGATGAGGGCCTTTTCTCAATGCCTTCAGAGGTGTACCTCATGCTGAGGGCGCCCGGAGGGCGCGTCTCGAAGCACGCGCGGCCGTCATGCAGCCGCGATGTTCGTAGCGGGAGTGAGTGAAGATGAGCCTCGACGAGGCGCTCGCGCGGATCAAGGCGGCGGTCGGGCCGAAGGGGTGGACCGCCGACCCGCAAGAGATCGCACCGCATCTCGTCGAGCCGCGCGGGCTGTACCACGGCAAGACGCGGCTGCTGGTGCGCCCGGCTTCGACCGCGGAGGTGGCGGCCGTCGTGCGGATCTGTGCCGAGGCGCGCCTCGCGGTCGTGCCGCAGGGCGGCAATACCGGGCTCGTCGGCGGCCAGGTGCCGCCCGAGGACCGCGACAACATCACCCTCACGCTCGGCCGCATGAACCGCATCCGCGCGCTCGACGCGGCGAATTTCACGATGACGGTCGAAGCGGGCTGCATCCTTGCGCAGGTGCAGCAGGCGGCAGCCGAAGCCGACCGGCTCTTTCCACTCTCGCTCGGCGCCGAGGGCAGCTGCCAGATCGGCGGCAACCTTTCGACCAATGCCGGCGGCATTGCGGTTCTGCGCTACGGCAATGCGCGCGAATTGGCCCTCGGGCTCGAAATCGTATTGCCCGACGGCGAAATCTGGAACGGGCTCAGAGGCTTGCGCAAGGACAATACCGGCTACGATCTGAAGCAGCTCTTCATCGGCGGCGAGGGGACGCTCGGCATCATCACGGCGGCGACCCTGAAGCTTTTCCCGAAGCCGCGCGAGGTCGAGACGGCGTTCCTCGCGCTTTCCCGCATCGAGGACACGATGGCGCTCTTCGCGCGCGCCCGCGCCGCCACCGCCGACCAGCTGACCGCCTTCGAGCTGATCCCGCGCCTGGGGCTCGATCTCGCGCTCGCGCATCTCTCCGGCATCCTCGATCCGCTCGACGCGCGGCATCCCTGGTACGTCCTTCTCGAACTATCGTCGAGTGAGCGCGGCAGCGGCATCCGCACGCTGCTTGAGCGGCTGCTCGAGGAGGCGCTCGGCGAGGGCCTGATCGCCGACGGCACCGTCGCGGCGAGCGGCGCGCAGGCGCGGGAATTGTGGAAGATCCGCGAGGGGATCGTCGAGGCGCAGCTCTATTCGGGCTCGATCAAGCACGACGTGTCCGTGCCGGTCTCGAAGGTCGCGGAATTCGTCGTGCGCGCCTCGCAGGCGGCCGAGGCGCGGCTGCCCGGCATCCGGCCGATCGCGTTCGGTCATATCGGCGACGGCAATATCCATTTCAACCTGACCCAGCCCGAGGGCTACGACACGGCGGCCTATCTCGCGCGCTGGCAAGAGTTCAACGACCTGGTGCATTCGATCGTGCGCGAGCTGCACGGCTCGATCAGCGCCGAGCACGGGGTCGGGCGGCTGAAGGTCGAGGAGATCGAGCACTACAAATCGCCGATCGAGATCGAGCTGATGCGAAAGCTGAAGCGAGCACTCGATCCTCTGGGCATCATGAACCCGGGCAAGATCGTCATAGTGTGAGACGGCGATGCGGATGCAGCGTCGCAAGCTGGGAGAGTTGGAGGTGGGCGCGGTCGGGCTCGGCTGCGCGACGATGACGCCGTTCTATGGGCACCCCGATCCCGCCGCCGCCATCGAGACGATCCGCCGCGCCCCCGAATTGGGCGTCGATCTGCTCGACAGCTCCGACGCCTACGGCCGGGGCCACAACGAGGAGCTGATCGCGCGCGCCGTCAAGGGGCGGCGCGGCGAATACGTCATCGCCAGCAAATTCGGCAATCTGCGCCGCCCGGACGGCACGCCCTATGCCGACGGCCGCCCGGAATATGTGAAGGCGGCATGCGAGGCGTCGCTGAAGCGGCTCGAGACCGATTGCATCGACCTCTATTATATCCACCGCGTCGATCCCGCCGTGCCGATCGAGGAGACGGTCGGTGCAATGGCCGAACTCAAACGCGCGGGCAAGGTGCGCCATCTCGGGATTTCCGAGGCTTCCGCCAGTACGATCCGGCGCGCGCATGCCGTTCATCCGATCGCGGCGGTGCAGATCGAATATTCGCTGTGGACGCGCGATGTCGAGGCCGAGATCCTGCCGCTGTGCCGCGAAAAGGGCATCGGCTTCGTCGCTTACAGCCCCTTGGGGCGCGGCTTTCTGACGGGCGGGATCACGGGCGCGCAGGATCTCGGCGAAGGCGATGCGCGGCGCAACATGCCGCGTTTTTCGGGCGACAACCTGCCGCACAATCTGGCGCTCGTCGATGCCTTGCGCCGGCTCGCCGAGCGCGAGCACTGCACGCCTGCGCAGCTGGCGCTCGCCTGGGTCCTCTCGCGCGGCGATTTCATCGTGCCGATCCCCGGCACCAGCCATCGCCGCCGTTTGGAGGAGAACGCCGCGGCGGCCGAGATCGGCTTTTCGGCCGAGACGCAATCGGCGCTTGCCGACATCTTCGAGCCGGGCGCCGCCGCCGGCGAGCGCTACCCGGCGATTTTCCGGCCGACCTTGGGGATTTGACGAAGCTCGTCATTGCGAGGAGCGCAGCGACGAAGCAATCTCGGGCCGACGGGCACCAGCGGCGCGAGATTGCTTCGCTGCGCTCGCAATGACAATGAAAGAGATCGCCGCCATGGAATTCGGCATGTTTCACGAATTTCCGCCCGTGCCGGAAAAGCGCGAGGCCGAGGCCTTCGCCGAGGCGCTGGCCCAGGTCGAGGCGGCTGACCGCTGGGGGTTGGACGCGATGTGGCTCGCCGAATTGCACGGCGCGCCGGACCGTTCGGTATTGTCGGCGCCGCTCTTGATCGCGAGCGCCGTCGCGGTGAAGACGAAGCGCATCAAGATCGGCATCGCCGTGCAGGTTCTGCCGCTTTGCCATCCGCTGCGGCTCGCCGAGGAAGCCGCGACCGTCGACCAGCTGTCGCGCGGGCGGCTCATCTTCGGCGTCGGGCGCAGCGGCGTCCTGCGCACCTACGAGGATTACGGCGTCCCCTATGAGGAGAGCCGCGAGCGCTTTGCCGAGACGCTCGAGATCCTCGAGCGGGCGTGGACGCGGCCATCGTTCTCCTACGAGGGCAAATATTACCGCTTCAAGAACGTGACGGCGGCGCCGAAACCCTATCAGCAGCCCTACCCGCCGATCCGCATCGCCGGCACCAGCGCCGACACCTTTCCGCGCATCGGCAAGCGCGGCCTGCCGGTCTTCGTCGCGGTTCGGCACGGCAGCTTTTCCGATCTGGTGCCGTCGATCCGCGCTTATCGCGAGGCCTATCGCGAGGCCGGACACAAGGGCCGCGGCGAAGTCTATCTGCGCGTCCCGGCGTTTGTCGCCGACAGCGACAGCCGCGCCAAGACCGAGGCGCGCGACAGCATCATGGGCTTCTTCCGGTACCAAGCGGCGCTCGCCAAGGATTCCGCGGCGCGCGCCGGCGGCCCGACCGCCGCCGACCGCATCCGCCGCGCCGAGCGGCTCGAAAAGCTGACCTATGAGGAGGCGCTCCGCAACCAGATCCTCGTTGGCTCGCCGGCGAGCTTCACCGCGCGGCTGCGCGAGGTCGAGGAGGAGCTGGGCCTCGACGGCGTATTGCTGGAACTCAATTGCGGCGGCCGCATCCCGCATGCCGGCGTCATCAACGCGATCCGCCTCGTCTGTCACGAGGTCATGCCGCGGTTTCATTAGGAGTGGTGGTCGTGCGTCCTTCGACTCGGCGCTGACGCGCCGGCTCAGGATGACGAATTTTCTTAATGCCGGGGCGACAGTCCGTCATGCTGAGGGGTACGCGAAGCGTGCCTCTCGAAGCACGCACCGCAACTAGAGAGAGTCGAACCTAATGCCCTGGCGGGTCGGCATCGATTCGGGCGGCACCTTCACCGATTTGTGCCTGTTCGAGGAGGAAACGGGCCGCATCGAGGTGTGGAAACTGTCCTCGACGCCAGCCGATCCCTCGCAGGCCGTCGCCGCCGGGGTCGTCGAAGGCCTCGGCCGGGTCGGTGCGCGGGCGGTCGAGATCGCCTATTTCGGGCACGGCACGACGGTCGCGACAAACGCGCTGATCCAGGGCAACGGAGCGCCGACCGGGCTCGTCACCACCGAGGGCTTTCGTGACCTTCTGGAGATCGGCCGGCAGAAGCGACCCGACCTCTACGACCCGCAAGCGGACAAGCCGCCGGTATTGGTGCCGCGCGCCCGCCGCCGCGAGGTGCCGGAGCGATTGCGCCACGACGGCAGTGTCGAGACCCCGCTCGACGAAGAAGCCGTGCGCGAGGCGGCGCGCACGCTGCGCGAGGCGGGGGTGGCGGCGGTCGCGATCGCGTTTCTCTACAGCTTCGTCTCGAGCCGGCACGAGGAGGCCGCGAAGCGCATCGTCGCGGAGGAATTTCCGCAGGCCTTCGTCTCCGCTTCACACGAGGTCGCGCCCGAATTCCGAGAGTTTGAGCGGCTCTCGACGACCGTCGTCAACGCCTATCTCGGGCCCGTCATGCAGCGCTATCTCGCCGGCATCGAAAGCCGGCTTGCGGGCCTCGGCGTGCCGGTCGCGCCGCACATCACGCAATCGAACGGCGGGGTCATCGGCTGCGCGGCGGCCGCACGCCTGCCAGTGCGCACGATCCTTTCGGGCCCGGCAACCGGCGTCGTCGGGGCGGAGGCGATCGGCCGGCTCGCCGGCGCCCCGGACCTCATTACCTTCGACATGGGCGGCACCTCGACCGACGTCGCGCTATTGCGCGAGGGCGCCTCGCCGCTCGCCGGCGAGACGCAGGTGCACGGCTATCCGCTGAAGGCGCCGATGCTCGACATTCACACCGTCGGCGCCGGCGGCGGCTCGATCGCCTTTGTCGATGCGGGCGGGCTCTTAAAGGTCGGCCCCGGCAGCGCCGGCGCCGATCCGGGCCCCGCCGGCTACGGCCGCGGCAATACCGAGCCGACCGTGACCGACGCCAACATCGTGCTGCAGACGCTGAACCCGACGCATCTCTTGGGCGGGCGGATGAAGGTGCGGCGGGACCTCGCGACCGCCGCGATCGACCGGCTCGCCGCGGCGCTCGGCATGGAGCGGATGGCGACGGCGCAAGGCATCGTCGCCGTCGTCACCGCCAACATGGCGCGCGCGATCCGCGTCATCAGCGTCGAGCGCGGCCACGACCCGCGCGATTACGCGCTGCTCGCCTTCGGCGGCGCCGGACCGTTGCACGCCGCGCGGCTGGCGCGCGAACTCGAGACCCCTCGCGTCATCGTGCCGCCGAACCCCGGCATCCTGTGCGCGATGGGCCTCTTGTTGACCGACCTGCGCGCCGATTTCGCCGCGACGCGCCGGCTGCCGCTCGACGAGAGCGCGCTCGGCCCCTTGCGCGAGGTCTGTGCCGGGCTCGACGCCGAGGCCGAGGCCTGGTTCGGGGAGGAGCGGATCATGCCCGCGGCGCGCCGGACCGCCCGCAGCGTCGACATGCGCTACGCGGGACAGAATTACGAGCTGCCGGTGCCGCTTCCCGATGGGCCGATCGGCGCCGGGACGGTCGCCGCGCTGGCGGAGGGCTTCGCCGAAGCGCACCGGCGGCGCTACGGCTTTCTCGCCGAAGAGGAGCCGGTCGAGCTGGTGACTTGCCGGATCGAAGCGACGGGCCGGGTCCGCAAGGCGGCGTTTGCCTCACACCCGCGAGAGGCGGCCGATCCCGGCCCCGCGCTGATCGGCCCCCGCCAAGTGTGGCTGCCGGAAGCCGGCGGCTTTGCCGCGACGCCGATCTATGCCCGCGAGCGGCTCGCCCACGGCAACGAAATCGCGGGGCCGGCGATCGTCGAGCAGATGGACGCGACGACGCTCGTCCTCCCCGGCATGAGAGCCCAAGTCGATCCCTATCTGAACCTCGTCCTGGAGGAAGGATGAGCCCCCGCCGCAACGCCATCGACCCGGTCACGGTCGAGGTCATCGGCAGCGCGCTTTCCTCGATCGTCGAGGAGATGGGCGAGGCGCTGATCCGCGCCAGCTTCTCGACCAACATCAAGGAGCGGCGCGACTGCTCGACGGCGCTCTTCGACCGCGACGGGGCGATGCTGTGCCAGGCCGAGCACATCCCGATGCATCTGGGCAGCTTCATCGGCATCCTGCCGCACATCCTGAAGCGCAACGACCCGGCTTCGATCCGGCCGGGCGACGTCTTCATCGGCAACGACGCCTACGAGGGCGGCGGCACGCATCTGCCCGACATCGTGCTGGCAGAGCCGGTCTTCGTCGAAGGCTCGATCGTCGCCTGGGCGGTCAACACCGCGCACCACGCCGATTTCGCCGATCGCGGCCACGCCCACATCTATCAGGAGGGGCTGCGCATCCCGCCGATCCGGCTCTATCGCGAAGGCGAGTTGCAGCGCGACGTCGAGGAATTGATCCTGCTCAACTGCCAGGTGCCGCGCGAGCGCCTGTCGGATCTGCGCGCGCAGATGGCGGCGAACCGGCTGGGGCGCGAGCGGCTGGCGGCGCTGTGCGGCAAATACGGCAAGGGGGTCGTGCTCGAGGTCGGCTCCGCCCTGCAGGACTACGCCGAGCGGCGGATGCGCGCGGGCATCAAGGCGCTCCCCGACGGCACCTATTGTTTCATCGACTGGTTCGACAACCCGGAGCTCGGCCGCGGGCTCGAATTCTCGGTCGAGATCATCGTCGCGGGCGACGAGATGCGGCTGCATTTCGACAGCCCGCCGCAAGTGCGCGCCGGCCTCAACATGATCTACACGGCGCTGCTCTCGACCGTCTATTACGCGGTCAAATCGGTCGTCGACCCGACGATCCCGCCCAATTCCGGCCTGGCGCGGCCCTTGACCGTGACGGCGCCCTTGGGAACCGTCCTCAACTGCCGGCATCCGGCCGCCGTCAACGGCCGCACCAGCACCTGCCAGCGCGTCGCCGATTTGATCTTCGGGGCATTGGCGCAGGCCGTGCCCGAGCGCGTCACCGCCGCCGGCAACGGCGCCTGCACGACCGCGAGTTTCATCGGTGAGCGCCCCGCGGACGGCCGGCTCTGGGTCTATCTCGAAACGATCGGCGGCGGCTCGGGAGCGCGCGCGAGCAAGGACGGGCTCGACGGCGTGCACGTCCACCTGACCAACACCTCCAACCTGCCGGTCGAGGCGCTCGAGGTGGAGTACCCGCTGACCTTGCTGCGCTACGAGCTGGTCGAGGGCTCGGGCGGCGCCGGGCGGCAGCGCGGCGGCATGGGGCTGCGCCGCGTCTATCGCGCCGAGGCGCCGTGCCGGCTGCGGCTCGACGGCTCGCGCCTCTATTCGGCGCCCTGGGGGCTGGCCGGCGGCGAGCCCGGCGGCAAAGCGAGATTCCACTTCAGCAACGGCGTCGAACGTTTTGAAAAAGGCGACGGAATGCTGCGTGCCGGCGATGCCGTCGAGATCGTTACGCCGGGCGCCGGCGGCTATGGCGCGCCGCGGGAGCGCGACCCCGAGGCGGTCGCCCGCGACCTCGCCGACGGCGCGATCGACGCCGCGACGGCGAGCGAGGTCTACGGCTACCTTGATCATGCTTCGTGATGGATATACCTTATAGAGAACGTATATCTTTGAGGCTGCTATGAAGGTCGCAAAATGGGGCAACAGCCTGGCCGTCCGCCTTCCGGCTGCGGTGGTCGAGGCGCTGGCGCTCAAGGAGGGCGAGGACATCGAGATTCGCGTCGCCGATATTCGCGAACTCGCCGTCGCCCGCAAGCCCGAGCGCGAGGAATTGCTGAAACGCCTGCGTGCCTTCCGCGGGCGTCTGCCGGTCGACTTCAAGTTCGATCGTGACGAGGCCAATGCCCGGTAGCTTCTTCGACACGAACGTCCTCCTCTATATCGCATCGGGCGATCCGAGAAAGGCGGATCGGGCCGAAAAGCTTATCGGCGAAGGCGGCGAGATCAGCGTCCAGGTGCTGAACGAGACCGTCAATGTCGCCCGTCGCAAGATGCGGATGTCATGGTCGGAGACGCGGGCATTTCTGGCGATGCTGCGCGCCTTGCTGCCGGTTCATCCGGTAACGATCGATACCCATGAAACCGCGCTGGCACTAGCCGAGCGCCATAATTTCTCGATCTGGGACGCCATGATTGTTGCGGCGGCGCTGGAGACCGATTGCGACACGCTGTGGTCGGAGGACATGCAGGCGGGAATGGTGATCGACGGCCGGCTGCGCATCCTGAACCCCTTCCTTGGGACGAGCTGACCGCCCCCTCACCCGCGCGTCGGCTTGCGGTTATCCGTCAGATAAAGGCGGGTGAGCCCGCGCCGCTTGGCGAGCGCACGGCCCCAGGCGAGCGCCTCCTCTTCGGCGTCAAAGAGGCGCACCATCGGCTCCATCCGGGCGATGCGGCCGAATTCCTCCCATTCTTCGATGAGGCTCGCCCGAAGACCGGCGGGCGCCGGGTCGAGGACCAAGGTCAGCTTGCCGTCCAAATCTTCTCTCCTGCCGCGCGACAGCGGTCGCGCGCAATGCGAAACCGGGGTACACCGGGAGGCTGCCGTCGAGGCATGACCCATCGGAGTAGCGGAGGACGCCATGTTGGATTTGCGCATCGCCGGCCGCAAGGCCATCGTCTGCGCCGCGAGCAAGGGGCTCGGGCGGGCCTGCGCCACGGCGCTGGCGCGCGCCGGGGCGGAACTTGTGATCACCGCCCGGACGAAAGAGACGCTGGAAGCGACCGCCGAAGAGATCCGGCGCGAAACCGGCGCCAAGGTGACCGCCGTCGCCGGCGACATCACGACCGAACAGGGCCGCGCCGCCGCGCTCGCCGCCTGCCCCGAGCCAGACATCCTCGTCAACAATGCCGGCGGGCCGCCGCACGGCGATTTCCGCGACTGGTCGATCGAGGACTGGCAGAAGGCGGTCAACGCCAACATGCTGACCCCGATCATGCTGATCAAGGCGACCGTCGACGGCATGTGCCGGCGCAAATTCGGCCGCATCGTCAACATCACCTCGGCCTCGGTCAAATCGCCGATCGCGATCCTCGGCATGTCGAACGGCGCGCGCGCCGGGCTGACCGGCTTTGTCGCCGGGCTCGCCCGCCAGGTGGCGCGCCACAACGTGACGATCAACAACCTTCTGCCGGGGCCGTTTCTGACCGACCGGCTGCGCTCGGGGATGGAGTTCGAGGCGCGCCGCGACAACGTCTCGTTCGAGGAGATGCTGCAAAAGCGCTCGGCCACTAACCCGACCGGGCGGGTCGGCGACCCCGCCGAATTCGGCGACGCCTGCGCCTTTCTGTGCGCCGCCTCCTCGGGCTTCATCGTCGGCCAGAACCTGCTGCTCGACGGCGGCGCCTTCAATTCGACCTTGGCATAGCCTTCCCCGGTCGGGAATTTTTCCCGCCCGAGGCGGGCGAAAACCCCGCTTGGGCGGCGCGGAACGCCGCCCCGCCGCCGCTTTCGCTCTGGCATCGAAATTGCCGGTCATTGCCGTTCGATCTCGCAGCGAGGGCAGCACATTGTTGAACGGCGACCCGGCGGATGACGGCTCGCCGCCGTCGGCGCCGTCCATTTTGTGTCTCAACGTCGTCGAGGCGCGCCGCGACGACATCGGCCGCGGCATCGTGCGGCTCGATCCCGAAGCCCTCGAGGAGCTCGACGCGGCAGCCGGCGACGTGCTCGAAATCGCCGGCCAAAAGAACACGTTCGCAAAAGCGATGCCGACCTTCCGCGACGACCGCGGCAAGGGCGCGATCCAGCTCGACGGCGTCACGCGCCTCAATGCCGGGGTCTGGCTCGATCAGACGGTCACGGTCAGAAAGGCGGAATGCCGGGTAGCGCAGCGCGTGACGATCGGCCCGCTCGGCGGCGCACGATTGGGCGAGGACGACATCGATTACGTGGCGAACCGGCTCGACGGGCTCGCGGTCAACGCCGGCGACCGGGTGCGGGTTGCGCTGATCGGCGGCGGCCACAGCGACTTTGCGATCCTGCGGACCGAGCCCGACGGGGCGGTGCTGATCCACCCGGAGACGCTGCTCGCGATCGATGACGCCCCGCCCGGGGCAGACGAGGCCGAGGAGATCACCACCTACGACGACCTCGGCGGGCTGGGGCACGAGATCGAGCGCGTCCGCGAGATGGTCGAGCTGCCGCTCGCGCATCCCGAGATCTTTGAGCGGCTGGGCATCGCGCCGCCGAAGGGCGTTCTGCTGCGCGGCCCGCCTGGCTGCGGCAAGACGCTGCTCGCACGGGCGGTCGCGCACGAGGCGGATGCGTATTTCATCCATGTCAGCGGCCCCGAGATCATCCGCGAGCACTACGGCGCCAGCGAGGAGCGCCTGCGCAAGATCTTCGAGGACGCCCGCCGCCTCGCGCCGTGCATCATCTTCTTCGACGAAATCGACGCCTTGGCGCCGCGCCGCGACCGGGTCGAGGGCGAAGTCGAACGGCGCGTCGTCGCGCAGCTGTTGTCGCTGATGGACGGCCTCGAAGGCCGCGGCGAAGTCATCGTCATGGCAGCGACCAACCGGCCGGACAGCCTCGACCCGGCATTGCGCCGGCCCGGCCGCTTCGACCGGGAGATCACAATCCCGGTCCCGAGCGCGCACGCCCGCCGCGAGATCCTTGCAATCCACTCGCGCGGCATGCCGCTCGCCGCCGATGTCGACCGTGACAAGCTTACCGACGCGGCGCACGGCTTCACCGGCGCCGATCTGGCGGCGCTGTGCCGCGAGGCGGCAATGGCCTCGCTGCGCCGGCAGCTGCCGAAGCTGCTGCCCGGCACGGGACGGCTCGCGCATGACGTGCTGGCGGCGATGGAAGTGACGATGGCCGATTTCAGCGAGGCGCTGGCCGAGATAACGCCGTCGGCGATGCGGGAATTCGCGATCGACGTGCCGGAGGTCGGTTGGGAGGCGGTCGCGGGGCTCGACAATGTGAGGCGCGCGCTCGAGGAGGCGATCGCCTGGCCGCTCAAGGAGCCGGCGCTGTTCGCCCGGCTGCATCTCGAACCGCCGCGCGGCATCCTGCTCTACGGGCCGCCGGGTAACGGCAAGACGCTCGTTGCCCGGGCGCTAGCGAGCCAGGGCCACATGAACTTCATCTCGGTCAAGGGGCCGCAGCTGTTGTCGAAATATGTCGGCGAGTCGGAGCGGGCGGTGCGCGAGCTGTTCGCGCGGGCGCGGCAAGCAGCGCCCTGCATCGTCTTTCTCGACGAGGTCGACGCCTTGGCGCCGCGGCGCGGCGGCGAGCGTTCCGAGGCGACGGATCGCGTCGTCAGCCAACTGCTGACCGAACTCGACGGCATCGAGGGGCTGCGCGGGGTATGGGTCATCGCCGCCACCAACCGGCCAGACATGGTGGACGAGGCGCTCCTGCGCCCCGGGCGGATCGATTACCGGCTCGAAGTGCCGAAGCCGGACCGGCAGCGGCGCGAGGCGATCCTCGAACTCCATCTGCGCCACCGGCCGCTGGCGCCGGGCGTCGATGTCGCGCATCTCGCGGCGGCGACGGAAGGGATGTCGGCGGCCGAGGTGAGGTTTCTCTGCGACCGCGCCGCGCTGATCGCGCTGCGCCGCGTACTGCCGCACGGCGGCGAGCATGCCGGCATCGAGATCACGCCGGCCGATTTCGCCGCCGCGCTAGACGAGCTCGGATAATCTTCTCGCTCACACGGTTGCGATCGCATTGGCCGGCGAGCCGACCGCGCCCGGCAGCCTGAGCGGCGGCGCCGTCAGCAGGAAGCGCGAGCGGCCATTGGCGCGCAGCCAATCGGCCAATTCCGACAACAGCCAGATCTCGCCGAGATAGACGCCGAGCTTGAAGAGGCAATGCGCGTGCAACGGCAGCGCGGCGTGGCTTGCCGCTTGCGACGGGCGCGACGGCATTTGCTCGACCGCGCGGTTGTCGGATATGAGGGCGACGGCGCCCGAGCGGGTGATCCAGTCGAGCAGTTTGTCGTCGCGGCCGTCGAGCCCGGCGCCCGGATTGGCCGCCAGCACCTTCGGATCGGGCGACTTGTGCATGTCGAGCAGGACCCGGTCGTAGCCGGTGCGGAGGCAGACGAGGTCGCCCTCCTCGACGACGATCCTGTCCTTCTCCATGACCCGCATCAGATCGTCGTAGCCGACAAAGCTTTCGCCGCGCCCGAAATGCGCTTCGAGGTCGATCATCACGCCGCGGCCCTGGATCGGGTGCGCCGCCATGAGGTCCACCGAGAGCGCGCGGGCGCCGATATGGCCGCCCATCGGCCTCTCGCCGCCGTCGCGGTAATCGGTCGGGCCGATGATGTGCTCGCCGGCACGGTAGCCGTTGTAGAAGACGATTTCCGGCTTGCCGTCGCCGTCGGCGTCGAACAGCTGGCCGACATGCGCGAGGCTGTCCCATTGCGAGGAATACTGCAGCGTCAGCTCGACCTTGTCGTCGTTGATGACGTCGACGAGGCGCGCGTCTTCGAGAGCGAGGGGATAGGTGAAATTGGCCTTGCCGCGGCGCGTTGTCGGCGACAATACTGGCGGATGGCGGCGCGGGTTGACGGCGGTGCCGCCGGGGTAATCGAGCGGCAGCGACAGGCAAAAGGTCTTGCCCTCGCCGACCTCGGCGATGCCCGCTTTGACCCTGTCGGCGGTCAACAGGTTGAGCCGGCCGAGCTGGTCGTCGGGCCCGAAATCGCCCCAGGTCGAGCCGGGCGGGCGGTTTTTCCAACGCGGATTTTCCGGCATTGTCGGTTCTCCTTCTCACCGCGTATTCCAGACATTCGTCATCCTGAGGAGCGGCCCTCCGGGCCGCGTCTCGAAGGACGCACTGCCCTGACGCCGCGTCCAGCCAATGCTCGTAGCGCCGGAAAATCGCCGCGGATCAGAGCCTCCTTCTTGTCACGGCGCCACCCTTTGACTTGGCGCTCCGCGGCGGCAGCGTCGTCCAGCCGTTCGAAACACTGATGAAACACCAGTTGCACCGGTCTTCGCGGAGCGGTGTAACCGCCGGGCGCACCGGACTGATGCTCGGCCAGTCGCCTTTCGAGGCTAGTCACAGTCGTCCCGACGTAATACGAGCCATCGGCGCAGCGCAGAATGTACAAATAGGCGGTCATGCCGATCGCTCACGCGTCCTTCGAGACGGCCGCTTCGCGGCCTCCTCAGGATAACGGGGTCGGTGCTGCTGTGAAAAGCCCTTCACCTCAGCTTCACCAGCTTTTGCAGGCTTCTGAGGCCGGGCGGAAACGGCTCGCCCTTGTAGCGGTTGCCCCAATTGGTGAAGGACACTTCGCCGACATAGATGTCGCCGCGGCTGTCGACGGCGAGGCCGTGCGGCGAGACGAACTGGCCTATTTCGAGCCCGGCCGGGCGATGGCCGAGGCGCGCCAGCAGTTCGCCCTGCTGGGTGTAGATGCTGACCCTGGGGCCGATCCCCGGATGGTCGTAATTGACGCCCATGCCGCCGCCGATCTCGCCGATGTAGAAGCGCGGCTGCCGGGCCGCCAATTGCATGAACAGCCCCGACGGGCGGTGCATGTTGTTCCACTGCGCCTCGTACTTTCCCTGGCCGTCGAACACCTGCACGCGGTGGTTCTCGCGGTCGGCGACGTAGACCCAGCCCTCGGGATCGCAGCAGATGTTGTGCGCGATGTTGAACTGGCCGGGATCGGTGCCGGGCTCGCCCCACGACATCAGCAATTTGCCGTCGGGCGAATATTTGTGGACGCGGGCGTTACCGTAGCCGTCGGAGACATAGATCTCCTCATTGGGCGAGAGCGCGGTGTGGGTGCAGCGGTGGAAGGGCTCGCCGCTCATATAGGGGGCCGGCTTGCCGGCGATGCCGAGCGTCAGCAACACCCTGCCGTCGAGCGTGCATTTGCGCACCGTGTGGTCGCCGTCGTCGGTGCAGAAGATCGTGTCGTCGGGCGCCATGTGAATGCCGTGCGGGCGGCGGAAGACTCCCTCGCCCCAGGAGCGCAGAAAATTGCCGTCGCGGTCGAAGACCAGCATCGGGTGAGCGCCGCGGTTGAAGACATAGACATTGTCGCTTTTGTCGACGCCGACCGCCGCGCAATCGGCGTCGAGAGCAAAGCCGGGCGGCAGTTTCGCCCAATCCTCGACGACCTCGTAGCGCCAGCCCTCGGTTCCCAATACGACCGACATCGAACCCCTCCGCTCCTGAAGTTACCGGCGAGCATGCGTCACCGGGCTCACCCCGGCCGGAAAACACAGCGACACGGCAAGCGTCAATGCCGCAATCAGCATCAGGACGAGATAGACTTCGTGCACGCCGGCGGCGACGGCCGCCGAGAGCCGCGCGATCGCCGCACCGCCAAGGCTGTCGCGCAAGCCCGGCTGCAACAGCCGGTTGACGGCGTCGCCGGCGCCCGGCGCGCGCCGCTCGACGGCGATGTTGACGATCGCGCCGAACAGCGCCGCGCCCAATGACGAGCCGAGAATGCGCATGAACATGACCGAGCCGGTGGCGACGCCGCGCTGGCCCCAATCGACGCTCGCCTGGGTCGATACGAGAAAGGCCGGGTTGCAGAAGCCGATGCCGAACCCCATCACCAGCGAGCCCGCGACCGCCCAGCCGACCCCGCTCGTCGGCTGCAACAGCGCCAGGATGCCGGCGCCGATGACCAGCGTCGCGCCGCCGACCGAGGCCGAGGCGCGGTAGGAAATGCGCACCATCAGCCGCGCCGCAGCGATCGTGCCGAAGGTCCAGCTGAAGGACTGGCAGCCGAGGGCGACGCCGGCGACGCCGGGGCTCTGGCCCATCACCCCCTGGACATAGGCGGGCAGAAAGGCGGAGACGCCCATCATCGCCGCGCCGGTGCCGAAAGTGCCAAGATTGGCGAGCGCGATGACGCGGTTGCGCCACAACGCGAACGGTACGATCGGCTCCGCCGCGCGGCGCTCCTGAAGCGCGAGGCCGATGAAGGCGGCGACGGCGATCGCGACGACGGATGCCACTCCGGCCGCCCCGAGGCTGCCGCCCTGCACCAGCGCCAGCATGACCGCGCCGACGCCGATCGTCAGCAGCAGGCCGCCGGGGTAGTCGATGACGTGCGGCCGCCGCTCGATCCGCTCGTCGAGGAAGACCGCGTACATCGCGATGGCGGCGAGGCCGACCGGCAGGTTTACCCAGAAGACGAGCGCCCAGTGCAGATGCGTGACGATGAAGGCGCCGAGCGCCGGCCCCAGCACCGCCGCCACTCCGAAGACGCCCGATACGTAGCCCTGCACCCGGGCCCGCTCGGCCGGCGAGTAGATGTCGCCGACGACGGTGCTGACGATCGGCTGGACAGCGCCGGCGCCGAGCCCCTGCACGGCGCGCCAGACGATCAGCGAGGCCATCGTCGAAGAAAAGCCGCACAGCGTCGTGCCGATGAGAAAGATGCCGGTGCCGGCGAAGAACACGCGCTTCCTGCCGTGGAGGTCGGCGAGCCGGCCATAGACCGGAATGCTGACCGCCATCGTCAACAGATAGGCCGCGAACACCCAGCTGAAGAGGTTGAAGCCGCCGAGAGCGCCGATGATCGTCGGCATCGCGGTGGCGACGATCGAGCTTTCGACGGCCGTGATGAAGGTCGCCATCAGCGAGGCGAGCAGGATCAGCCGCCGCCGGGCGGCGGGCGGATACTGCCGGACGCGTTCTCCCGCGGCTTCGTCCACGCGCGCCTCGAGGTCAGCCTTGATTTCGTCGTCCCGGCGAAGGCCGGGACCCAAGGTACCGCTGGCTCGGATTGACAAGAATGGGCGACGACACAGAAACAACCGGCTCCGACCGTGCGACGGATTGATGGACCCCGGCCTGCGCCGGGGTGACGAAAAAAATTCGAACCCGCAATTCCTTCCCGGCCTTCAGCGGTCGGCGAGCGGCGGCAGGCCCCGTTCGCGGCGCACGTCGTTGATGATCTGCAGGACGCGCTGGCGGTAGGGCAGATACTGGACGCCGAATTCCTGGACGAGCCGGGTATTGTCGATCAGGTAGTTGCCGGAGCTCTCCTTGCCCCCCGTCTCGTGCTCGAACTCGATGCGCGCCTCGGGGATGAACTCGCGCACCAGCCCCGCGAGTTCGCCGAGGCTGATGGCCGTGCCGCCGGTATTGTAGATCCAGTGCTTCGGCTTGTCGGTGAGGAGGATGCGCGCGAACACCTCGGCGATGTCGTCGACATGAATGGGGCAGCGCATCGCGTCCTTGTGGGGGAAGCCGATCGATTCCCCGCGCGCCGGGAAAGTGATGCATTTGACGTGGTCGACGGACCCGACGATCTTGTCGGGGCCGGTGACGTTGGCGGGGCGGATCGCGGTGATCTCGATGCCGTATTTCTCGCGGTAGTCCTGCGCCTGCCATTCGTTGAAGATCTTGTGCATCGCGTATTGCACATGGCCGTGGCGGAAATCGTCTTCGCTCACCATGCGCTCGCCGTAATGCTTCTGCTCGCCCGAGACGGCGAGCGAACTGGCATAGACGATGCGGTTGACGCCCGCGAGCCGCGCCGCCTCGAAGCAATTGTCCATGCCGACGACGTTGAGCTTCAAGGCGGCATGCGGCGGATGCTCGCTACCGAGATAATAGGCGAGGTTGACGACGCGCGAGGGCTTCGCCGCGACCGTCGCGGCCATGACCTCGTCGAAATGCGTGACGTCGCCGCGGATGACGCGCACCGCCTTGCCGAGGCTTTCGTAGGAGGCGGTCCCGGGGTTGATGTCCATCGTGACGATCTCTTCGCCGCGCGCGACGAGGAGCGGGATCAGCCGCCGGCCGATGAAGCCGGTGCCGCCGAGGACGAGTATCGTCATAGGTTTCCTCCCGATGGGTGGTTGCCCGGACGTTAGCCTCTCGCCGGGTAGCGCCGCAATGGCCGCCTTCCGCCCGGTGATGTACGGAGATTTGTGTCAGGGCTGTGAGAGGGGGTACTCCGCGGGTTGCTGAAGTCCGCAAAGAGGAGCACCCCCAATGCCACAGGCTGTGACGATCGCGAGCTTACCGAGGGCTTTCGAGTTGGTGAAGGGCAT
>DATLKN010000035.1:0-31848 GCA_035538335.1 Allostellaceae bacterium | reverse complement strand
GATCTTGTGCGGGCCGATATAGTCGGCCAGCACTTTGAGGCTGCCTTCGACCGGCTCGAAGGAGATCCAGCAATTGCGCTGGAAGAGCTCCGATGGCCGCGTCTTCAGGCCGGAATCGTTGAAGCCCTGGTCGTCGAAATGGCGGTCCATGCGGTCGAGCCAGGGCGCGATCCAGCCGCCGCCGGACTCGAGAAAGCCGACCCGCAATTTCGGATGGCGCTCGACGACGCCGCCCCAGATCATGCTCATCGCGGCGAGCATCATCTCCATCGTGTGGCTGATGATGTGCTGCGCGCCGCGTCCCTCGAAGCGGTCGACGCCGACTTGCGGCATGCCGCCCGAGGCGCCCTCATGGAAGCCGATCGCGAAGTCGAGCTCCTCGGCCATCGTCCAGAAGGGTTCGTAATCGGGATGATGCGGCATCCTGTCGTTGTAGGGGTTCGGGCGCAGGAAGCCGCCGCGGAAGCCCAATTCCTTCCGCGCGAACTTCATTTCTTCGATGGCGAGGTCGATCGATTGCATCGGCAGCATGGCGATGCCGAACAGCCGGTCGGGGTAGGGCTTGCAATAGTCAGCGAGCCAGCGGTTGTAGGCGCGGCACATCGCGGCGGCGAGCGGCGGGTCTTTGACGGCGCCGGCGAACAGCCCGAGGCTGGGGTAGAGAAAGGCCGCGTCGATGCCGTCGAGATCCATGTCCGGGATGCGGGCGTGCGGGTCGAAACCGCCCTTTCTGCCCTCGCTGTAGGACATCGTGTCGTCGCAGACGACGCCGTCGCGCGCCCCGACCCCGCCGATCAGGCCGAGGCCTTTTTTGCTGCCGAGAACCCGCTCCTCGACTTGCAGGCGCTCCTTGCCGTCCTTGTCGACGATGAGGCGCGGCGCCCGCGCGCGGAATACCGGATCCATGTAGTCGTCCCAGAGCGTCAGCGGCTCCAATATGTGGCCGTCGGCGTCGATGACGTTGTAGGCGCGGTTCATCTCGGGATCTCCTCCACTGACATCCGCCCGCCCGGGGGCCATCAACCGATTGTAGCCGAGCGTCGGGGGCGGGGCGAGCCCCCTGGCACGTCGCCACGCCGCCGATGATCGGCTAAAATTGCATGGCGGCGGCGGCCGCGCGACTTCGGCGCGAAATCGGGGAGGGGGTCGATGGATCTGACGACGCTTACCTATCTGGTGCTGCTGGGGCTGGGCCTCATCGGCACCGACGCCGTCGTCCACCACAACAGCGTCGTCGTCGAGGTTTCGACCTCCCCAAAGACCGACAAGATGGCGGTCGATCAGGCGACGCTGACCACCAGCTTCAAGGACGATCTCTACGCGATCACCCGGGTCAACTCGCTGCAGTCGGTGGTTCCTCCGGAAATCCGCATGACTGAAGACCAGGGCATCGGCATGGCGATCGCCAAGGCCGCCAACCTCGAGGGCGTCGCCTACGCGCTGCAGGACCAGTTCCGGGTGAGGCCGGATACGATTCGCTTCTCGCTCTACACCCAGGACGGGCAGGTGCGGGGGTTCATCGCCGGGCGCAGCCACGGCCTCGGGTATTTTCACAAGGTGATGACGCCGAAGCCGAACGAGGCGCTGATGGCGTTCGTGCATCGCTGCGCGCTGTGGAGCGCGGAGCAGTTGGCGCCCTATGCGACCGCCCTCTACCTGATGCACAAGCACGCCGCCGACGGCAAATTCGATGCGGTGGTGAGTACAGTCGAGCAGGCGAAGGCGCAGCTGCCGCCGACCCCGACGAACGCCGACCGGGCCTTGTTCGACAATCTGCTGGGTATCGTCGCGCTCTTCAAGAACGACCCGAAATCGGCGCAGCAGGAGTTTCATCAGGCGATGCTCGACGACCCGAGCAACCCGGTGCCGTTCCTCAATGCCGCGCTGACCGATCTGCAATTCGACGACAACCGCAAGGCGGCCGACCGGATGCAGACTTTGCTGCGCGTCGCGCCGCCGAAGAACGATATATTGCGAATGACCGCCTACATGACCTGGGGGGCGGCGCTGATGGGGCTGAAGGACCTGCCGCGGGCCGACCGGATGCTCCAGAAGGCGACGCAGATCGACCCGCAGAGCGCGACGGCCTTCAGCCTGTGGGCCGAGGAAAAGCGCCTCGCCGGCGACAGGGCCGCGGCCGCCCGCCTCGACCGCGAGGCGCACATCGCCTCGGCGACCTTCGAGAACTATGCCGAGGTCGGGGCGCTGTGGTTTCACCTGTCCTGGCGCGACGACGAACCGGTCATCCGCAACAAATTCGCGAACCCGACCGTCCTCGGCTCCCGCTGACCGGGCCCGTCAGGCGGCCGGAGTTGGGCCCGCCCCGCCGCCGGGCGCCGCAATGACCGGGAATTCGATGTCATTGCGCGCGAAGCGAAGCAATCCCGGTCGGGAATGGCCAGGAAGCGCGCCCCTGCTTACGACACCTCGGCGATCTCGCGGACGCGGGCGGAATGCGTCGCGGCGAGATGGTCCTTCGCCAATACGGTGTACACCGCCGGCAGCACGAAGAGGGTGAACAGCGTGCCGATCGACATGCCGGCGACGACGACGATGCCGATCGAAAAACGGCTCGCCGCGCCCGCTCCGCTCGCCGCCAATAGCGGAACGAGACCCGTCACCATCGCCGCTGTCGTCATCAGGATGGGGCGCAGCCTGACGCGCGCGGCGTGCTCGATGGCGCGCCGCCGGTCGAGCCCCTCCTCGACCTGCATCTGGTTGGCGAACTGCACCATCAGGATGCCGTGCTTGCTGATCAGGCCGATGAGGGTCACGAGACCGACCTGGGTGTAGATGTTGATCGTCGCCAGCCCCATGAACAGCGGGAACATCGCGCCGCAAATCGACATCGGCACGCTGACGAGGATGACGAGCGGGTCGCGCAGGCTCTCGAACTGCGCCGCCAATACGAGAAAGATAATGATCAAGGCGAACACGAAGGTGACGGTCAGCGCGTTGCCTTCCTGAACGTATTGCCGGGCGTCCGACAGATAGTCGTGGTAATAGCCGTGCGGCAAACTTGCGGCCGCCTTTTCGAGAAAATCGACCGCCTGGCCCATCGTCACGCCGGGCATCGGCACCGCCTGGAAGGTCGCCGAGTTGAGCTGGTTGTATTGGGTCAGCGCGTTCGGCTCGATGGCGTTCGATATGGTGACGAGGTTGGACAGCGGCACCGGCTGGCCGGCGGTCGAATTGACGTAATAGCGGGTCAGCGTCTCGGGCGTCAGGCGATCGCTGCGCGGCACCTGCGGGATCACCTCGTAGGAGCGGCCGCCGAGATTGAAACGGTTGATGTAATTCTCGCCGACCAGCAAGGCGAGCGTATTGCCGATCGACTGCATCGTGATGCCGAGCGCGTTCGCCTTCGAACGGTCGATCGTGATGCGGATCGTCGGCTGGTTGAATTGCAGGTCGCTGTCGGTGACGATGAAAAGCCTGCTCTTGCGCGCCGCCGCCTTGATCTTTTCCATCTGCTTGTAGATGTCGGTGAAGCCGGCGGTCGAATAGATGACCATCTGCACCGGCAATCCGCCGATCGAGGCGGGCAAAGGCGGCAGCGAAAAGACGAAGGCGTTCATGCCCTCGACCTGGCCGACCTTTTGCTGCACCAGCGGCTGCAATTGCTGGGCCGTGCGGGTGCGCTCGTTCCAGGGTTTCAGGATCATCCCGGCGATTCCCTGGTTCGGCCCGAAGCGGCCGTTGACGACGAAGGTCAGGTATTTTTCCGGGAACGAGGCGAACGCCGCATCGAGCTTTTTGCCGTAGGCGTCGAGATAGTCGAGATTGGCGTATTGCGGCGCCTTGGTCAGCGCGAACAGCACGCCCTGGTCTTCTTGCGGCGCCAGTTCCTTCTTGCTGTTCATGTACATGAAGGCGAGCGCGACGATCACGGCGGCGGCGAAGAGGGCGGTCACCGGGCGGTAGTCGAGCGAGCGCTCGAGCTTTCTGCCGTACCATCCGGCAATGCCGGAGAAGCCCTTGTCGATGAGGCGCGCGAAGCGGCCCTGCGACATCTCGCGGGTCAGCAACAGCGAGCACATCATCGGCGACAGGGTCACCGCGACGACGCCCGAGATGATGACGGCGGCAGCGAGGGTGAAGGCGAATTCGCGGAAGAGCGTGCCGGTGACGCCGCCGAGAAAGCCGATCGGCGCATAGACGGCGGCCAAGGTCAGCGTCATCGCAATGACCGGGCCGGCGATCTCGCGCGCCCCGATCAGCGCCGCCTGCACCGGCGTGCGGCCCGCCTCGATATGGCGGTAGACGTTTTCGACGACGACGATCGCATCGTCCACGACGAGGCCGATCGCCAGCACCATCGCGAGCAGTGTCAACAGATTGATGCTGAAGCCGAGCGCCGCCATGATGATGCCGGCGCCGGTCAGCGACAGGGGAATCGTGACGATCGGGATCACGACCGAGCGCAGCGTGCCGAGGAACAGAAAAATCACCACGACGACGATGACGACGGCGGAGGCGAGCGTCGTCTCGACCTCATTGATCGAGGCCTGGATGAATTTCGTCGCGTCGTAGGCGACGCGCATCCTGACCCCGGGCGGCAGCGTGCGTTTGATCTGCGGCAGCAGCGCGCGCACGCCTCGCACCAATGTCAACGGGTTGCCGGTCGGCGTCACCTGCACGCCGATGAATACGGCGTGCCGGCCGTTCATCGCGACGCTGGAGGTCCAGCTCTGCGCCCCCAGCGTCACCTTGGCGATGTCTTCGAGCCGCACCACCGCGCCGCCCTTCGCCTTGACGACCATCCGCTTGAACTGCTTCACGTCAGTGAGGCCGGTATTGGCGTCGACATTGGCGAGCGTGAACCAGCCCTTGGCCTGCCCCGGCGCGGCCTGGAAATTATTGGCCTTGATCGCCGCCGCGACATCCTCGGCGGTGATGCCGCGCGCCGCCATGCGCGCCGGGTCGAGCCAGACGCGCATGGCAAAGGTCTGGCCGCCGAGGATCTCGGCGAGCGCGACGTCGGGAACGGTGTCGATCAGCGGCTGCACGACGCGCGTCAGATAATCGGAGATCGCCGCGCTCGAGACCTCGTTGCTGGCGAAGCCGATATACATGATATCGGTCGTCTGGCCGGTCGCCTTGGTGATGATCGGGTCCTGGGAGCCCGCCGGCATCAGGTACTTGACCTGCTGCACCTTGGCCATGACGTCCGTCAGCGCCTTCGACGGATCGTAATTGAGCCGGATATAGGCGGTGATCGTGCTCGTCCCCTGCACCGAGGTCGAGGTCAGGTAATCGATCCCTTCGGCCGTGGCGATCGCCTGTTCGAGCGGCGTCGCGATGAAGCCCTGCATCAATTCGGGCGAGGCGCCGGGGTAGGTCGTGGTGACGGTGATCGTCGTGTTCGACAGCAGCGGGTATTGGCGGATCGGCAGGCCCGTCATCGCCTTCAGCCCGATCAACAGGATCAACAGGCTGACAACGAGCGACAGCACCGGGCGGCGGATGAAGAGGTCGGTGAAGGACATTGCGCGTCCCCGCTGAGGGCGTGGCCTATCTGGGTCGGGATTGCTTCGTCGCTGCGCTCCTCGCAATGACGGCGCCTGTCATTGCGAGCGGAGCGAAGCAATCCCGACGAGGAAAACTTGCAGCTCCTGCATCAGTGCAGCGTCGGCTGCGCGGGCGCCTGCGGCGGCGGCGCGCCGGTGACGACGACGCTGCCGCCGTCTTGCACCTTGAGCTGGCCGGCGGCGACGATCTCGTCGCCGGGCTTCACGCCGGAGAGGATCGCCACCTTGTCGCCCCACTGCCGGCCGGTCTTGATGGCGACCCGGTGCGCCGTCAGGAGCGGCTTGCCGGCGGCGTCCTTGCCGGTCTGCCGGACCACATAGACGCTGTCGCCGTAGAGCGTGTAGTCGACCGCGGTGCGCGGCAACACCACGGTGTCCGGCTGCGGCGGCAACACGACCGCGGCGTTGACGAACATGCCGGGCAGCAGCACCCCGCCGGGATTCGGCATCGTCGCCTGCACCATCATGGTGCGCGTGTCGGCGCTGATCTGCGGCTCGATCGTCGTGATCTGTGCATGGAAGACGCGATCGGGAAAGGCATCGGCGGTCACGTCGACCCGCTGCCCGATCTTGATTTCGGAGCGCATCTGCGTCGGTAGGGTGAAATCGACGTGCAGCGTGCCGAGGTCCGTCAACGTGACGATCGACGCGCCGGCGGTGAGGTATTGGCCGAGATTGACCTGGCGGATGCCGAGCTCGCCCGAGAACGGCGCGCGCACCGCCTTCTGCGCGATGATCGCCTCGGTCCTGGCGATCTGGGCGTTGGCGATATCGAGCGTGCTGCGGTCCTGATCGACCGTCTGCTGCGGCGTGAACTGGCGCTTCACGAGGTGCATGTTGCGGGCGAGGTTGAGCGTCGCGAGGCGCGCCTGCGCCTGGTAATTCGCAAGGTCGCCCTGTTCGGGCGCGTCGTTCAATTGCACGAGCAGGTCGCCCGCCTTCACCGTGGAGCCGGATTTGAAGAGGATCCGGGTGACGCGGCCGCCGACCTCGGGGGTCACCGTCACCTGCCGCACCGCGCTCACCGAGCCGATCCCGGCGGCGTAGCGCGGCACGCTCTCGATCTTTGCCTTGACCGCGCTGACCGCGGCCGGCGGCGGCTTCATTTGGGCGAAGAAATTGGCGATCGCATGCTGGCGGAAGCGGTTGAAGCCGTAGAGCCCGCCGAGCACGAGGATGACCAGGAGCGCCATCACGGCAAACCAGCGCAGCGTCTTCGGCCGGCCGGCGGCGAGCCGTCCGCCGTCGATGCGTTCGCGTCCGACCCGGTGCGGCGCGATCACCCCGGCGCCGCCATCGGTCGCTCTTTCTCCATCCATGACTCTGCCCCGCATCAATCGTTTTCGAGAGCGGCGAGGTCGAGCGCCGGAGCGATCGCCTCGTCGCGCAGGCCGATGCCGCGCAGAATGAACCAGCACGCCTCGTCGGCGAGCCGGTCGAGCGTGCCGCTGTAGGCGACGCAGCTGCGCCCCGGCAAAAAATGAAAGGCGATCATCGCGGCGACGTGCTGGCCGAACCAGAAGCCGTTTTGCGACGCGAGGATGCCCGGCTCGAGATCGCCCTGCGCCGCCGCCGCCGCGATCGAGGCGGCAAACAGCGGATGCACGCGCTCGAAGATCCGGTCGAACAGCTCGCGCGCGTAATCGCCGTCCTCGAGGCAGCTGTGCAACAATAGGCGCAGCCGGGTGTCGAGCTCGCCGCGATCGGCTTCGGCGAGGCGCAGGAAATGCCGCACCATCATGCGCGCCATGCGCACGAGGGTGAGGGTCGAGGGTTCGAGCAGCGCCAGGCGCTCGAGTTCCGGGTCGCCCTCGCAACCGAGCCGCGGAATCTCCTCGTAGAGCAGCTTCTTGCTCGGGAAGTGCTTGTAGAGCAGCGCCTCGGAGATCCCCGCCGCCTCGGAGATCTCCTTGGTGGTCGTGCCGGCAAAGCCCTTGCGGGCGAAGAGCGGCACCGCCGCCGCGACGATGCCTTTGCGGCGCTCGTCGCTGTCCAATCTGATGGAAGCCATGAGGCCGAAAGTAAGCGCTCACTTACCCATCGTCAAGCGGGCGGGCGGGTTCCCGGCGGCCCAGAGCCTCGTTCCCTTGAGAACATATCGGGAGCATGCGGGAAACCGCAGCACGCGTTCTGCGGCAAGCCCCGGAGAGGACCTGCGCGGCACAGTCCGAGGCTGGAATCGAGCGTACCGATACCGCCGCTTTGCGTCCGAAATGCAGCGTGATCTCCGTCATAGCAGGCGGGTCAACGGTCCATTAGCTATCGAGGGTGGATGGTGTGGAGTGGGCCATGGAGTTGACCAGGAGGATTGTGATGCCCCGCAGGAAGGTCCCCAAAATCCTGCGCCGCAGCGAGCATCAAGCAGAAGTCGACGCGTATATCCGCGACCAGGGAGTGACGCGCTGCCCGACGGCCTGCGTCACCCACACGACCGCCTCGCCGACTGCGGCCGACCGCGCCGCGCTCGAACGGCATGCCGCCTGGCGCGAGCGCATGCGGCGCGAGCGCCTCGCCGCTACCCGGTCGCGCAGCGACGATCTGCTGCGCGCGGGCCTCTTTCCCGAGGACGAGCCGTAAGCCGTCCCCGGGGGCCGGAGCGCGAAAGCAACTTATTGGGCAACTCACGCACCTTTATTCCGGCCGTCCGCACGTTCCTGCCCGCTTGCACCAGGTAAGGCGCCGCCCTCAGGAAACGATCCCCGGCACTATCAGAAAAAGGTCGGTATCGCCGGTCTTCTCGCCGGCCGCCGTCAGCATCGCATGCACCTGTCCGCGGTGATGCGTCTGATGGTTGAACATGTGGGCAACGAGAAAGGCGATCGGCGCGCGCACCTCGCGCTCGGCCGCGCCGCTCCACCAGGTGAGCTCGCCCGCGAGCCATTTATCGTCGATCCGCCCGGCCCAGTCAGCGATCTTTTTGTCGGCCTCCTCGCGCGCCGCCCTGAGCGCCGCGAAATCATCGTAGAGCCCGCCGCTCTGTTTGATCGGCGCCGTCGGCTTCGGCCAAGCGTCGAAGCGCGTCATCCACATGCGGTCGCCCCACAAGAGATGGTTGAGAGTGCCGTGGATCGAGCCCCAGAAGGCGCCGCGCTCGCGCTTGCGCTCGGCCTCGGAGAGGCGCGCGGCGGCGTCATAGAGCCGGCGGTTCATCTCGGCGTTGTAGGCGGCCATGGTGCGCGCATAGGCGGAGCTGATCATCGGTTTCTCCGGGTTCGACAATTTCGACGCAGGCTGATTTGACCGGCGATCCGGCATTCAGCGGCCTTTGAAGGGGCGCGGCGGGCGCTTTTCGGCGAAGGCGCGCGCCGCTTCCGCAAAATCCTCGGTCAAATAGAGCTTCAAGGGCGCGGTCTGCATCATGACCTCGCGGGAAAGCCGCTCCATGTACCAGCGCCTTGTCCGCACGCTTGCGCGCACGCTCAAGGGCGGGTTCTTCGCGACCTCGAGCGCCAGCTCGCGCGCCGCCTCGAGGTGGCGGCCGGCAGGCGCGAGTCGGTTGACGATGCCGGCGGCATGTGCCTCCTCGGCGGTGAAGAAGCGGCCGGTCAGCGCCGCCTCGGTCGCCAGCGCGGCGCCGCCGCGGAAATTCAGCAAGGCCCAATAGCGGGCGCCGCCGAGACCACGCGAGGTCTCGGTCACCTGGAACCTGGTGCCGGCCTCGGCGACGATCAGATCGCTTTCCAGCACGATGCCGAGGGCCAGCCCCATGGCATAGCCGTGCGGCGCCGCGATCACCGGCTTCCAGTTGACGCTGCGGGTGAAGAGATCGGCGGAATTGGCGCCCCAGCCCTGCGGGCCGCCGAGCGCCTCGAACTCCTCGCGCGAGCGCAATTGCCGCTGCTGCACGTCGGCGCCGCTCGAAAACGCCCGCCCGTTGCCGTGCAGGATCGCGACCTCGGCTTCCTTGTCGAGGTCGAAGCGGCGCAGCGCCTCGGCCAGATGCCGCACCAGATCGTCGTTGAAGGCGTTCAACCTTTCCGGCCGGTTGAGCGTCAAGGTGGCGACGCGGTCACTGACCCGATATTCGACGAGGCTTCCACGGCTGTCGTCGGCCATCCTTCCCTCCCGGCTCTGCCGCGCCGAGTTTAGTCGCTCGGCGCGCGGCTTGCCACCGGGCGCTCGGGATCCTCGCCCGCGAAGAGGAGCGGGTAGAGGAGCAGGTAGCCGGCCTGGAACAGCGCGGCGAGGAGAAAGGGCGCGGCCAGCATGCCGGCGCCGAACAGCAGCCCCGTCGCGGCCGGGCCGAGCGCCCGCGGCAGTTGCGTCGAAAAGCTGCTGACCGTCGCGGCGAGCCCGCGCCGGTGCGCCCGCACGAGGCCCAGCGCCAGCGCCTGCCGCGGCCCGGCGGTGCCGCGGTTGAGGATCATGCGCAGCGCGTAGCACAGCATGGCGAGCGGATAGTTCGGCGCGAACGGCATCAAGACGAGCAGCGCGAGCCCCAGCCCGCGCATCGCGACGACGACGCGCACCGTCCCGAAACGCCGGCCGATCCTGCCGGCGCCAAGCGCGGAGAGACCGCAAAAGAACAGCGCCGCCGCGATCGCCGGCCCGATCGCCGCCGGCCCCGCGCCGTAGCGCTCGGCAAGCCACCACGATATCAGCGGCCCGCCGAGGCCGATGCCGAGACCGTTCAACGCGTTGAGCCCGGCGAGCCGCACGAGGAGGCCGTGCTCGCGGCGGCGCAGCTGCGTTTCCGCCGGGATTTCGCGCGATTGCACGGGAAGCCGCCCGTCCTCGGTGCCGAGCAGCAGCAGAAAGGAGACCGCCTCGCTGACGGCGGCGATCGCGAAGAGCGGCCGGTAGGCGAGCGCGCCGGGCAGCACGCCCGCCCACAAAGCCGGCAGCCCGCCGAGCGCCGCGCCGATCGCGGTGCCGAAAAATCCCGCCGCCGCGTTCTTCGCAAAGGTGCGGGCAAGGCCCTCGCGCGGCAGCGAGCGGGCGAGCCAGGCCTGCTCGACGACACCGAAGAGGCCGGGCGCGGCATTCGGGCCGCGCCCATAGCCGACGAGCATCGCGAGGCCGGCGAGCGGCCAGCGGGCCGCGCTGAACAGCGCCAACAGCGCGCCGCCGAAGGCAAGCGCCTCATATGCGAGCAGAAAGGGCTTGCGGCCGAGCCGGTCGCTGAGCGGCCCGACGATCGCCGTCGAGGCGGCGGCGAAGAAAAGCCCGGCGCCGAGCACCGTGCCGAAAAAGCCGGGCGACCAATCGAGGGCGCGCGCATAGAGCGCGAAATCGACGGCGAGCGCCCCTTGTCCGAGGCTGCGCACCAGCCGCACCGCGATCAGGCGCGGCGCGACGGCACCGGCTATCTGCGTGCGGCGATCCACGCCGCATTCCACCGCGCGGCCGGCGGATTTGCCAGGAAATTAGCGGGATCGCCCGTTGCTGCCGCCGCCGGCGACGAGCCGCACGCCGCGAACTTCGCAAACAAAACGCCCCGCCGGATTGCGGGGCGTCGCAGACGTACGAAAAAGTCGCCGCTTATTTCTGCGGGCTCGGCTGCGCCCCGGTGCTCGGGCCTTCGCCCGCGGTCGAGCCGCCGCCGGTCGCGGCGCCGTTCTCGGCCCCGGCCCCGGCGTTGCCGGTCTGACCCATCTGCCCGTTCGGCGGCGTCATCGGCGCGGCGGAGGTGTTGCCGGAGGAGCTCGGCATGCTCGAGCCCTGGCCCTGCGTCCCGCCGCCGCTCAGGCTCTCCATCGTGCGCCGATCGAGCGAGGCGGTCGCCGGCAGCCCGTTCTTCCGCTGGAAGTTGCGCAGCGCCGTCTTGGTCTTGGGGCCGAGAACCCCGTCGATGCGGCCGCGATAGAGGCCCTGCTCGCGAAGCGCCTGCTGCGCTTGTTTGATCTCGCCCTTCGAGACCCGCGTTGCGCTCGTGCGCGTCGAGCGGTTCGACATCTTTTGCATTTGTTGCGTCGGCGCCGAGGGCATATTCGCCGCGGCGCCGTTCTGGTTCGAATACCCCTGCGCATGCGCGAAGCCGGCGCCGCCGATGCCGAGGGCGAGGACCGATGCCGTCGTGAGAATAAGACGTCTCATATCGATTGACCTCCATACTGCAGCGCGTCCTTTGCGCTCATCGCGTTAACTCCGGCACCGGTGCTGCGTTCCGGATTGTTCGGAAAGCGACAAGAAAACGAAAATGATCCCCGCTATAGTCGAAGGTTTTCTTGCCCCAATTCTTCAGGCACGATCGGAACCGGGAATTGCCGAGGAGAAGAACGATGGCCGATCCGGTAGTGCTGTACGAGACCGACGACAAGGTCGCGATCATCACCCTCAATCGCCCGCACAAGCTGAATGCGATCGACGCCGAATTGCAGCGCGAGCTGACCGCCGCCTTCGCCCGCGCCGACGCCGAGGAAGCGACGAGCGTCGTCCTGCTGCGTGCCGCCGGCCGCAGCTTTTGCGCCGGCTACGACATCTCGAAGAAGGAGCGGGGCGGCGAGGATTGGCGCCGCGACGCGCTCGCCGCCTATGCGCATCTGGCGCCGCAGCTCGATTTCGAGATGATCCCCTGGACGATGAAAAAGCCGGTCGTCGCCGCCGTGCAGGGGCATGTGCGCGGCGGCGGCTGCGAGCTCGTCATGCTGTGCGACCTGACGATCGCCGCCGCCGACGCCACCTTCGCCGAGCCGGAGGTCAGGTTTTCGAGCGTCGGCCCGGCGCTCGTCATGCCGATGCTCATCGGCTACAAGAAGGCGCGCGAACTGTTGTATTTCGGCGACGCGATCGACGCCGCGACGGCGCTCCAGCTCGGCATGATCAACCGCATCGTGCCGGCGGCGGAGCTGGGTGCGGCGAGCCTCGCCTACACCAAGCGCCTGTCGCTGATCTCGCCCGAGGCGCTGTTCGCGACGAAGCTCGCGATCAACCGCGGCGCCGACGTCAGGGGTTTTCGCAACGCCATCTATGCCGGGCTCGACGTCGTCGCCCCGCTCTACGCGAGCAACACCGAGATGGGGGCCAAATTCCGCGAGATCGTGGAGCGCGACGGCGTCCCCGCGGCGGTGCGCTGGCGCGCCGCGCAATTCGCCGAGTAATCACCAATGAGACGGTGAGGCAGCGAGACGGGACAATGAGCCGTCATTGCGAGCGAAGCGAAGCAATCTCGGCGAGATTGCCGCGGCGCTGCGCGCCTCGCAATGACGGCCTCCCGTATGCCTCTGTAGTGAATCTTCAAGCCGAGGCGAAGATGTCGGATTGGCCCGAGCTTCGCGGCCGTGCCGCGGCAGCCTCGGCGGCGTCGGATTGCTGCAAAACCGGCAACACGCGCTCGGCGAAGAGGCGCATGTTGGCTTCGGCTTGCGTGTGCGGCATGCCGCCGAAGGAGAATTCCGCGATCAGGTGGTCGAGGCCCGTCAGGCGCTGCAATTCGCGGATCTGCTCGACGCAATCGGCCGGCGTGCCGACGATCTGGATCTTGACGTAGAACTCGGTCGCCTTCCGCTGCGCCGCCGGATCCTTCATCTTGGCGTAGGTCTTCGCGACCTTGCCGTAGGCTTCGTAACCTTTGACGCCGGCGAGATGGCCGTCGGAAAAATGGTAATGCTCGTCGATCGACTGCCATTTCGCCCCGAGCCATTGCAACGCGCGCTCCTCGGCCTCGGAGCGGCTGTCGGCGCAGGAGACGTTGGTCAAGACGATCGGCGGCGGCGGGGCGTGGCCGAGCGCCTGCGAGATCTCGCGGAAGCGGGCGATGTCCTCGGCCGCCTTCGGCCATTCGTTCTGCATGATCATCAGCAGGCCAAAGCCGAGCTTCGCCATGATCTCGGCCGATTCCGGGCTGACGGCGGAGGCGAAAAAGCGCCGCTCCGGGTGCGAGATCGGGCGCGGCCGGATGGCGATGCGCGGGATCTGAAAAAATTCGCCGGAAAATTCGAACTCGGGCTCGGCGAGCGCCTTGACAACGATCTGCGCCGCCTCGACGAAGCGGCCGCGCGCCTCCTCCATCGGAATACGGAAGCCGCGGTATTCGGCGCTGGCGGCGCCGCGCCCGAAGCCGAAGAGGCAGCGCCCGCCGCACAGGATGTCGAGCAGCGCGATCTCCTCGGCGACGCGCACCGGATCGTGCCACGGCAGCACGATGACGGCGGTCCCGAAAAGGAGCCGCTTCGTGCGCCCGGCGAAATAGCTCAAGAGCTGCGCCGGCGCCGGCGACATCGCATAGCCGGTGAAATGGTGCTCGAGCGCGAAGAGCGAGTCGAAGCCGAGCGGCTCGGCGAGGTCGCCCAGCGCCAGATGCTCGCGGACGACATCGACATCCGCCCGGCCGGGCTGATTGAGCATGTTGAGCGCAATGCCGACTTTCATCGCAGGGTCTCCGTCACGAGAGATGCAGCACGGCCTTGCCCGCCTCGGATATCGCAAAATGAACACAGGCTCCGTCGGGTCGCAGCACGACATTCCCGCCCTGACGGGTCGGCGACAACGTCCGCTTCACGCCTTTATGCTAGCGCCGAACCGAGGCGGCGGCCAAGTGCGGTTGGAGCAGCAACGCATCGCCCCCCGCGAAAGCATGGGTGAGGCGGATCACAGCTTGCGGCGCCTGTCGCGCTTATTGTGCTCACGTGCCGGAAACCGACGCGTGAGATGGAGGACATCATGCCAGCTACCCGATCCGCCCCCGATCCGGTCGAACCGGAGGCAAGCCGTCAGTACGCATCCCTGGCCCACGCCCACTTCGAGGCGATCCCGCTGCACGGCCTCGCGCGGCTTGCGGGTATGCGGCTCGCCGAAACGCCCATTCCGATCGAGGATGTGAACGGGGAGCCGTTGTTCCACGATTACCCGCTGATGGAAGGCACGACCGTGGTCGGCACCATCCGCTGCGCGGCGAGCCGCCGGCTCGGGACGCCCGTCGTCTCGATCGGCCACGGCACGCCGGGCTGGGGGGCCGCGGCGGCGTTGCGGCTGGCGAGAGAGGCGCTGCAGCAGCGGCACCCCGACGCGGAGATCGTTTCGCTGCGTCTGGTCTGCTACGCCTATCCCAAGATCGGCGTCCGGGTCAGTTTCAAGCGCCGAGGCTCGGCGAGCGAGAGCGAGGCGATCTTTGACGCGTCGAGCGGCGGCATGGTCGGCACCTCGGACGAGGCTGCGCACCAGTTCACGCGCTACTCCTTGCTCGCCCGCCTGTCGGCCGCGGAGACGCGGCGGCGCATCGCGCAGTTTCGCGATTCCGAGCAGCAGATCGCGGCACATCTTGCTTCCGGAAAGCCGCTGATCGTGGGGCCGGTGCAGACGGGACCCCTCACCGTTCCTTCGATATTTCCCTTCGTGTTGCAGGGCATGGTGCAACTGTCGCCGTGGTGCCCGAATAGCCCGCCGGGCAACTCGCATTATGCGCAGATCACCGATTATTTTTGCGTCGACGCTAGCTCGCAGATGCTTCTTGAACATTATGGTTGGAACTACACGCAGAACCAGATCGCGGCGGCGATGGGGACGACGGCGGCCCAGGGCGGGACGACGCAGGCGGGACTGACCAGCGGGTTTACAAGTCTCACGGACAACACGCTTTTGTTGACTTTCGACGAGGGCGCAACGCGCGCCCAGCAGTTTCAGGACGCGATGGCGGAGATCAATGCGAACCGCCCGCTGTTCACCCAGGTGCCGCACCACTATCGTGTCTGCATGGGCTATCAGGAGATCCTGCTGCTGCCGCTCTGGATCGCATTGGGGCTGGGCCAGGCGCTTTACATTTATGACCCTTGGCCGTGGAACCCGGACCTCTGCCAGCCCGGCGCGGCATATTGGGAGAGTTGGGCGATGTCGCCCGTGATGTGGTTCGGCATTGTCCACCATGCCTGAAGGAGCGGCGGCGCGACGCCGGCTGCGCGAGGCAGCGTTGCAGGGGTTCGTGGCGCTCCCGGGCGGCACCGGCACGCCCGCTGCGGGCGACCCCGAGCCGGTACAGACGCCGGAGGGAACGCTATCGTATTTTCTGGTCCCCGATCGGCGTGAGGGCATGGTCGTTGCCGTGGCGCGAGTGTTCCCGGATGGACGAGTGGCGGGCGTGTTGCGGCCGACCGTGCCGGCGCCGGATTGTGCCGCGGTGGTGACCGGCGTCGCAGCGGGGCCGTTGCGGGCGCTCGCCGACGAAATCGCCCGCCGAGAGGGCGCCACGGTTGTCGGCGAGCCGCGCTTGGTGCATGACGGACCGGTCGGGCGGGAGGCTTGGCTGCTGACGCTGGCTTTGCCGGGCGGTTCGCAGCGCTGGGTGTTTGCGACCGCCGGCGGCAGCTATGCCCGCCGACCGGGCGAACCGCCGCGCGGCGGAATAGTCTGAGCGAGGCCCCGCGGGTTCGGGGGATAGAACTACAATGAAATGGCGGATCGGCAGGGTCAGCGTCACCAAGATCGTCGAATTGGAAGTAACCGGCGGTAGCCGCTTCATCCTGCCGCAGGCGGTGCCCGAGACGATCCTGCCGATCGGCTGGCTCTTCCCGCATTTCGCCGACGAGCGCGGCCGGCTCAGGATGAGCATCCACGCGCTCGTCATCGAGACGCCGTCGCGCCGGATCATTGTCGATACCTGCCTAGGCAACGGCAAGGAGAACCGCGCGATCCCCGGCTGGAACAATCTGCAAGGGCCGTTTCTCGCCGATCTCGAACGCGCCGGCTATCCGCGGCAATCGATCGACACGGTGCTGTGCACGCATCTGCATGTCGATCACGTCGGCTGGAACACGATGCTGGAAGCCCGCCGCTGGGTCCCGAGTTTCCCGAACGCGCGCTACCTCTTCGGCCGCGCCGAATACGAGCACTGGACGCGGCAGCGCGAGCGCCCGGACATGGAATATATCCTGGCGGATTCGGTGCGCCCGGTCGTCGAGGCCGGGCTCGTCGATCTCGTCGAAGCGGGCCACCGGGTGTGCGAGGAAGTGAGCCTCGTGCCGACGCCGGGCCACACGCCGGGGCATGTCAGCGTGCGCATCTCCTCCGAGGGCGAAGAGGCGCTGATCACCGGCGATTTCATGCACCACCCCTGCCAGATCGCGCATCCCGAATGGTCCTCGACCGCCGACACCGACGCGGCGGCGGCGCGGGCGACGCGCGGGCGCATGTTGACCCGATTGGCCGGCGCGCCGATCCTCGTCATCGGCACGCATTTCGCGGGTGCGACGGCGGGCCGTATCGTGCGCGACGGCGAGGCTTTCCGGCTCGCCGTCGATTGACGGCGAGAGGGGAAGGGGATGGCGGAGCGCGTCTTCGACGGGCTGAAGGTGATCGACTGCGCGAGCTACATCGCGGGGCCGGCGGCGGCGACCGTGATGTCGGATTTCGGCGCCGAAGTCATAAAGATCGAGCCGCCCGGCGCGGGCGACCCCTACCGCCGCCGCGCCACCCCGCCGATCGGGCCCGGGAGCGCCGAGAACCCCGGCTTTCTGCTCGATTCACGCAACAAGCGGAGCCTCGCCCTCGACCTCTCGGCGGCGGCCGGGCGCGCGGTTCTTTATCGCCTGGTCGGCGCCGCCGACGTATTCATCACGAATTATCCGCACCCGGTGCGCCGGCGGCTCGCAATCGGCTGGGAGGATCTGGCGCCCTTGAACGCGCGCCTCGTCTATGTCTCCTTCACCGCCTATGGCGAAGTCGGCCCCGAAGCGGAAAAGCCGGGCTTCGACGCCACCGCCTGGTGGGCCCGCACCGGGCTCATGCATCTCGTGCGCGCCGGCCGGCAGGCGACGCCGGCGCGCTCGCTACCCGGCATGGGCGACCACCCCTCGGCGATGGCCACCTACGGCGCGATCGTCACCGCCCTCTATCAGCGCGAGAAGACCGGCAAGGGCGCGCTCGTCGGCTCCTCGCTGCTCGCCAACGGCCTGTGGGCCAATGGCTGCCATCTGCAGGCGGCGCTTTTGGGCGAGCAAGTCGAGCCGCAGCCGGCGCGCGAGGAAGGCTTGAACGCGCTGCGCATGCATTACCGCTGCCGCGACGGGCGCTGGCTCCTGCTCTCGATCGTCGCCGAGGAGCGCCGCTGGGAGAATTTCAAGCGCGCCCTCGAGGATGCCGCGCTCGATGACGACCGCTTCGCGACGGCCGCCTCGCGCGAGGCGCACGCGCGGGAGCTGATCGCGGTCCTCGACAAGAGCTTTCTTCGCCGCGACCTCGCGGAATGGCGCGCGATCCTCGACCGCGCCGGGCTCGTCTTCGGCATCATCGCCGAGATGGATGACATCCCGAACGACGCGCAGATCCGCGCGATCGGAGCGCTGGTGCCCTATGAGGACGGCGACGGGCGGACGCTCGACAGCCCTTTCTGGATCGCGGGGCAGGAAAAGGTGAAACCGCGCCGCCCGCCTTCCGTCGGCGAGCACAGCGAGGCGGTGCTGCGCGACTGGGGCTTCGCGGCGGATGAGATCGCGGCATTGCGCGCGGCCGGGGTCATCCGATGACGCCTGCGGCTCGGCTCGCCGCGCTCCTCGATCATCTCGGCATCGGCCGGGCGCATCTGGCGGCGCAGATCGCCGGCGAAGCGGCCGATTTGTTGCGGCAATGCCCCGAGCGGATCGCCGGCATCGTCTTGTGCGCGCCGACCCGGCTCGATCCGGCGCCGTTCGCGCCCTTCGCCGCGCGGCTGCTGGTGATCGCCGGCGAGCGCGGCGAGTCGGCGGAAGTCGCCGCCCGCGCCGCACGGCTGCTGCCCGCCCTCCGCCGGCATGTGCTCGCCGATTACCAATCCTGGACCTGGACCGATGTCGCCGCCGAGCGGACGAACGAGGTCGCCGAGGCGGTGGCGGGCTTTCTCGCGGCCTTCGCCGCCGACCCGCCGCGCCCGCCGGCGCGCAGCGGCAGCCACGCCGGCATCTCCTGGCGGATCGAGGGCGCGGGCCCGGCGCTCGTCCTCTTGCCGTTCTTTCTCGCGCCCTCGCAATGGGCGCCGGCCGTGCCGCTGCTCGCCCGGCATTTCACGGTCGTCACGCTCGGCGGCGCCCATGTCGGCGGCGTCGCCTCCCTCGAAGACCGGGCGCGCGCGCCTTCCTACCGCGCGATGTTTTCGACGCTCGTCGATCATCTCGCGCCGCAGCCGGGCGACAGCATCCTCGAAGTCGGCAGCGGCGCGGGGTCGCTGGCGCGGCTCCTGGCGCGGCGCCTCGGCGACGACAACCCGATCACGGCCGCCGACCTCAACCCGTTCCTGCTGCGCGAAGCGGGGCTCCTCGCCGAAGCCGAAGGGCTCGACCGGCATATCCGCTTTGTCGAGGGCAACGCCGAGCGCCTGCCGTTCGAGGACGCCCTATTCGACTGCGTCTATTCGGTGACCGTGCTCGAGGAATGCGACGCCGACCGCGCGATCGCCGAGATATTGCGGGTGACGCGGCCGGGCGGGCGCGTGGCGATCGCGGTGCGCGCGATCGATCTGCCGCAATGGTGGAACCTCGATTTGCCCGAGGCGATCCGCGCCAAGGTGACGGCGCCGCCGCAATCGGTCGGCAAGTCGGGCGTCGCCGACAAGAGCCTCTACCCGCGGATGCGCCGCGCCGGGTTCGAAGGCCTCCTCGCCTTTCCCTATCTGGTGACGCTCGACAATCCCGCGGGGCCGATCTGGCGCAACCGCGAGGAACACGCGCTCTCCCGCCTCGATCCCGAGGAGCGCGCGCTGTGGCAAGAGGCGCGCGAGCGGGCGGCGGCCGAGGGGTTGCTCTTCATGGCGCATCCGCTGCATTGCGCGATCGGGCATAAGCCCGCGGGCGGCTGAAGAAGGAGGCGGCGATGGATATGGCGACGATGATCGACCGGCTGATGATCAACGACCTCTTCGTGCGCTATACGACGGCGCTCGACAGCGGCGACGTCGAGGGGATGGTCGGCTGCTTCAGCGAGGAGGGTTCGCTCGAAAGCCCCGCCGTCGGCGCCTATCGCGGCCGCGAGGGGGTGCGCGAATTCGCCCGCCGCTTCGCCCGCTTTCACGAGCGCGGCGCGCAGTTGCGCCACTTCGTCTCGAACCTCGCGGTCGAGATCGCGGGCGAGCGGGCGCGGGCGACCTGCTATCTCCTCAACGTCATCACGCAGAACGGGCAGAGCCGGCTGCTCGCGCCCGGCCATTACGAATGCGACCTCGTCAAGATGGACGGGAAGTGGCTCTTCGAGCGCCGCCTCGTCATCCTCGACCACGCGGTGACGCTCGAAGGGGTGTGATTTATCGCACCGACCGGATTGCATCGCGGCCGTGCGTGCTTCGAGACACGCCCTTTGGGGCGCTCCTCAGCATGACGGGGACCGTTTATTGCATGAAGAAAGCCCATCATCCTGAGCCGGCGCGCAGCGCCGTGTCGAAGGACGCACGGCGTTGATCCGAGCAGCAGAGCAGTTTATTCAACCGCCTCCAGCCGGAACCCCTCGCCCCAGCGCTTCAAGTGGCCGACCGAGGGCGAGGGGAAGTGCATCGTGCAGCACAGCGTCTCGGTGTCGCAGTAGCGTTCGAGAAATTGCCGCCGCGTCGCCGAGGCCTGGGCGCGGTCGAAATCGACTCGCATCACCAATTCCGGATAGCGCGCCTGCAGCGGCGAATGGATGAGGTCGCCCGTCAACACCGCCTTGTCGCCGCCGCGCCCGACCGCGATCGCGAAATGGTCGGGGGTGTGCCCCGGCGTCGGCATCAGCCGGACATGGTCGTCGAGCGAGAATTCGCTGGCGACGAACTCGGCCCGCTGCGCCTCGACCACCGGCAATACGCTGTCGGCCATGGCCTCGATCGGGTTCTTCTGGTGCTCTTCGAGCCAATAGACGTATTCGCGGCGCGAGAAGAGATAGCGCGCGTTGGGGAAGGTCGGGACCCAGCGGCCGCCTTCGAGCCGGGTGTTCCAGCCGACATGGTCGGCGTGCAGATGCGTGCACATGACGTAGTCAATGTCCTCGACGGCGATCCCGGCTGCCTTGAGGGCGCGCATGTAATGGTCGTCCTTTTTGTGATGCCAGGCCTCACGCAGCGGCCGCGATTTGTCGTTGCCGATGCAGGCGTCGACAAGGATCGTGTGGTGCGGCGTCTTGACGACATAGGATTGAAAGCACAGCACGAGCTTGTCGGTCGCGGGATCGAGCGCCGAAGGTTCGAGCCAGGATCGGTTCTCGTCCAACAGCTCGCGCGACAAGCTCGGCAGGAATTCGAGCACCGGCGTGAAGCCCTGCTCCTGCTCGACGATGCGGTGGATCGTCATGTCCTCGACCGCGAAGCTGGTGCGCATCGTCCGCCTGCCTTCTTGAAATCCCGTCTGCGCGCAACCCTAATATGTTTCGCCGGCTGCGGCATCAGTTTTAGCCCCGTCATTGCGAGGCGGCCGGAGGCCGACGAAGCAATCCCGTCGCGGTTGCTTCGCGCTCTTCGCAATGACCACCACGCAAGGCACAAATGACCGACAACCCGTTTTTCGAGACCTGGAAGACCCCCTGGGGCCTGCCGCCCTTCGACCGCATTCGGCCGGAGCATTTTCCGCCCGCCTTCGAGCGCGCCATGGCCGAGGAGAAGGCGGCCGTCTGGGCGATCGCGCAGAACCCGCAGACGCCGGATTTCGCGAATACGGTCGCCGCCCTCGAAAAGTCCTCGCGCCTCTTGGAGCGGGTCGGCGCCGTCTTCTTCAATCTGGAGGGGAGCCAAAGCAGCGACGAGATCGAAGAGATCGCCCGTGATCTCGCGCCGAAGCTGGCCCGCCACCGCATGGCGATCGCGCTCGACGAAAAGCTGTTCGCGCGCCTCGACGCGCTCTTCCGGCGGCGCGAGGAATTGGGGCTCATGCCGGACGAATTGCGCCTGCTCGAACGCCGCCATTCCGGCCTGGTGCGCGCCGGCGTCCAGCTCGGGCCCGAACAGAAAACGCGCATGGCGGCGATCGCCGAGCGCTTGGCGAGCCTCGAAACGCAATTCGGCCAGAACGTGCTCTACGACGAGAGCGAGTTCGCGCTGGTGCTCGACGAGAGGGATCTCGACGGGCTGCCCGATTTCGCGCGCGCCGCCGCCGCCGAAGCGGCCAGGGAGCGCGGCCACGAGGGACGCTATGCCGTGACCTTGTCGCGCTCGGCGGTCGAGCCGTTTCTGACCTTTTCCAAGCGCCGCGACCTGCGCCGCCTGATCTACGAGGCCTGGACCCGGCGCGGCGCGCATGCGGGCGAACACGACAACAGAGGGCTGATCCCGGAGATCCTCGGCCTGCGCGCCGAGAAGGCGCGGCTGCTCGGTTTCGCGAGCTATGCCGGCTACCGGCTCGACGACACGATGGCGAAGACGCCCGAGGCCGCCGAGCGGCTGCTCGCGCAGGTCTGGGAGCCGGCCAAGGGAAAGGCGGCGGCCGAGCGCGCCGAGCTCGAAAGCCTGGCGCGCGATGAAGGCCTCAACGAACCCGTCATGCCATGGGATTGGCGCTACTACGCCGAGAAGGTACGGCAGCGCCGCTATGACCTCGACGAAGCCGCGCTCAAACCGTATTTCGCCCTCGACAACATCGTCGAGGCCGCGTTCGACACCGCGCAGCGGCTGTTCGGGCTGTCGTTCGAGGAGCGCAAGGATCTCGCGCTCTATCATCCCGACGTCCGCGCTTTCGAGGTGCGCGACGGCTCGGGCCGGCCGGTCGGGCTCTTTCTGCGCGACGATTTCGCGCGCGCGAAAAAGCATTCGGGCGCCTGGATGTCGAGCTACCGCGACCAGGAGAGTTTCGCGGGCGAGGTTTTGCCGATCGTCGTCAACAACAACAATTTCGCGAAGGGCTCGCCGACCCTCCTCTCCTTCGACGATGCGAGGACGCTGTTCCACGAATTCGGCCATGGGCTGCACGGCCTGTTGAGCCGGGTGCGCTTCCCGACGCAATCGGGCACCGCGGTCAAGCGCGACTTCGTCGAGTTCCCCTCGCAGCTGTTGGAGCACTGGATCGCGCACCCGCATGTGTTGCGCCGCTGGGCGCGGCACTGTTCGACCGGCATGCCGCTGCCCGAGGAGGTGATCGAGCGGCTGCAGCAGGCGCGCACCTTCAACCAGGGCTTCGCGACCGTCGAATACACCGCTGCGGCGCTGATCGACATGGAGCTGCACAAGCGGCAACTGGGCGAAGGCTTCGACGTCGAGGCCTTCGAGCGCGAATTCCTCGCGCATATCCAAATGCCGGCGGCGATCGATCTGCGCCACCGCCCGCCGCATTTTCAGCACCTCTTCTCGGGCGAAGGCTATGCCGCGGGCTACTACGCCTATCTGTGGGCCGAGGTCATCGAGACCGACGGCTTTGCCGCCTTCACCGAAAAGGGCGACATCTTCGATCCCGACCTCGCCCGCCGCCTCGAACGCGTGCTGAGCGCCGGCGACACCGAGGACCCGATGGCGCTCTACCGCGAGTTCCGCGGCCGCGACCCCGAGATCGGGCCGCTGCTCGCCGAGCGCGGGCTTTTGTAATCGGCGCCGGCGCGGCTATGTTCGGCGAGAGCGGCCGTCGAAGGAGGGCGGAATGAGCGACAACCCGGTGATGCTGGCGCTCGGCGAGGACTATCCCGAACTGCGCGAGGCGGTCCGCAAGATCTGCGAGCGCTACCCCGGCGCCTATTGGCGCAAGCTCGAAGCCGAGCAGGCTTACCCGACCGAGTTCATCCGCGAATTGACCGAGGCGGGGTTTCTCTCCTCGCTGATCCCGGAGGAATATGGCGGCTCGGGGCTGCCGCTGCGCGCCGCCGCCGTCATCCTCGAAGAGATCAATGCCTCGGGCTGCACGGCGAGCCAGGGGCACGCCCAGATGTACATCATGGGCACCTTGCTGCGGCACGGCAACGCCGAGCAGAAGGCGCGCTATTTGCCGAAGATCGCTGCCGGGGAATTGCGCCTCCAGGCCTTCGGGGTCACCGAGCCGACGACCGGCTCCGACACGACGAAGCTGAAGACGCGCGCGGTGCGCGCCGGCAACGACCATTACCTCGTCAACGGGCAGAAGGTATGGACCTCGCGGGCGCGGCATTCCGATTTGATGCTGCTGCTAGCGCGCACGACCCCGGTCAATGAAGTCAAGCGCCGCACCGACGGGCTCTCGGTCTTTCTCGTCGATCTGCGCGAGAGCGTGGGGCGCGGCGTCGAGATCCGGCCGATCGAGGCGATGATCAACCACAACACGACGGAAGTCTTCTTCGACAATCTGAAGGTCCCGGCCGAGAATCTGATCGGCGAGGAGGGCCACGGCTTCCGCTACATCCTCGACGGTATGAACGCCGAGCGCATTCTCGTCGCGCAGGAATGCATCGGCGACGGCCGCTGGCTGCTCAAAAAAGGCATCGACTACGCGAAGGAGCGCGTCGTCTTCGACCGGCCCATCGGGCAGAACCAGGGGGTGCAGTTCCCGCTCGCCCGCGCCTTTGCCGAACTGGAGGCGGCCGACATGATCTGCCGCCGCGCCGCCGCGCTATTCGACGCCGGAATTGAATGCGGCGCCGACGCCAACATGGCCAAGCTGCTCGCATCGGAAGCGACCTGGCACGCCGCCGAGGCGTGCGTGCAGACATACGGCGGCTTCGCCTATGCGAAGGAATACGACATCGAGCGCAAATGGCGCGAAGCCCGCCTCTATCAGACGGCGCCGATCTCGACGAACCTCGTATTGGCCTATCTCGGCCAGCACGTCCTCGGCATGCCGCGGTCGTATTGAACGCGGAACGCGCGGGGCCGGGAAGCAACGGAGTTGTCGTCCCGGCGAAGGCCGGGACCCATGGCTGTCATGGATACCGGCTTCCGCCGGTATGACATTGTTCTTTATCTCGCCGTCTCACTGCCTCATTGGTGAAGAGCCCGCTTACCCCCCGAAGATGAAACGGCTCCCGGTATTGGCGAGGACGAGCTTCTCCGGCATCGCTTCGCGCATCGCCGCCTGGAATTTCGTGCCGCTGCAATGCATCGGGATGACGACGTCGGGGTCGAGCGCCTTCAGCTCGGCGACCGTGTGCTCGACATAGTCCATCGGCGCCGGCCCGAGATGAAACCCGCCGAGGACGGCGTGCAGTTTCGCGATGCCCGAGACCGCCATCGCGGTCTTGACCGTGTTGATCAGCCCCGCATGGCCGCATGAGGAAATGACGACGAGGCCCTTGCCTTGCACGACATAGGCGGTCGCGTGCTCGTCGGGGTGCTGGTCGGGAACGAGGCGGCCCGCCAATTCGGCCTCGGTGAAATGGTCGGACGCACCGGCCGGCGCGACGAGCGTGTTGTCGAGCACCCGCTCGAAGGAGCCGCGGCCGATGTGCCCGGTCGTGAAGGGTCCCGCGAGCGCATGCGCCTCCTCGCAGCACACGGTCTCGATCCGCGCCGCCTCCAACTGGGCGCGGTCGAGCTGGCCCCATGAGACGGCGCCGCCTTCCTTCCGCTTGATCCATTTCTCGGCGAAATTCGCCTCGCCCCCGGCGAAGAGCTGCAGATCGGCGCGCATCTGCGGCCGGTGCTGCGCGACGAAACCCAACAGCCCGCCGTAATGGTCGAGATGGCCGTGACTGAGGATCAGCCCGTCGAGCGCCCCCGCATCGAGGTCGAGAAGGTCGAAATTGCGGTTGAGGATCTCCGGCGTGTAGCCGAAATCGAGGAGGTAGCGGGCGCTCGCGCCGGCGCGCTGCGATTCGAGATGCAGCGAAAGGCCCCATTCGCCGGCCAAGGTCGAGCGTTCGTGGCCGCGGATATGCCGTGTATGCTCGATCCGGACGGCGGGATGCTCGGCGTCGGCGACGAAGCGGTCGTAATAGGAATCGACGACGATGCGCACGCCGAGCCAATCGACGGTCGGGGCGGCGAAGGGTTTGCCGGTTTGAATTTCGATCGGCATGGACGCTCTCTGTTGTTGTCGCGCATGGATAGCACAGGCTCGAACCAAGGAGGATGCGCATGACGCCTCGACAAAAGCTGCGGCAGCTGATCGCCGCGGGCGGCTACACGATGGTGCCCGGCGCGCACGACACATTGACCGCGATGCTCGTCGAGGCCGCCGGCTTTGCCGCCGTCTACCTGACCGGCGGCGGCTATTCGCGGGCGAGCGGGTTTCCCGATCTCGGGCTGCTCTCGCTTCCGGAGAACGCGCGCTGGATCGGCATGACCGCCGACCGGGTCGAGATCCCGGTCATCGCCGATGCCGACACCGGCTACGGCAACGCCCTCAACGTCATCCGCACGGTGCGCGAATACGAGAAGGCGGGCGCCGCTGGCTTCCATCTCGAAGACCAGGTGGCGCCGAAGAAATGCGGCCATTACGAGGGGAAGGAGATCGTCTCGAAAGAAGAGATGATCGGCAAGGTGAAGGCAGCGGTCGACACGCGGCGCGACGCCGACCTCGTCATCATCGCGCGCTCCGACGCGCGCGCCGTCGAGGGGTTGGGGGCGGCGATCGACCGCGTCAACGCCTATCTCGAAGCCGGGGCCGATGTCGGCTTCGTCGAGGCGCCGCAGAGCGAGGAGGAGCTGCGCATCGTCGCCCGCGAGGTGAGGGGCCCGGCGCTCGTCAACGTCTTCGAAGGCGGCAAGACGCCGATGCTGCCGGCCTCGGCATTGGCGGCGATGGGCTTCCGCCTCGGCATCTATCCCTCGCAGACGCAGCGCGCCGCGATCCGCGCCGCGCAACGCGTCTTAAAGGCGCTGAGGGAGGACGGCGACACGCGCCGCGTCGAAGCTGAACTCGCCAGCTTCGCCGGGCGCGAAGAGGCGGTGCGCACCGCCGATTGGCGCGCGCTCGAGGAGAAATATTTGGGCCTTCCCTAACCACCTCGTCATACCGGCGAAAGCCGGTATCCAGGGCAGCCATGGGTCCCGGCCTCCGCCGGGACGATGCGACGCTAGCGGAACCGCGGCTGCACTTCCTCGCAGAGGAGCTTGAGGGCCGAGAGCACGCGGGCGTGCGGGATGCGGCCGCCGCAATTGAGTTCGGCGAGAAGGCCCGCAAGCCCGATCTCGTCGCGCAATTCTTCGAGGCGGCGGGCGACGTTGTCGGGGGTGCCGACGAGCAGGTTCGTCTCGAGCGCCTCCTCGAAGCTGCGCCGGCGCAACTCGGCGACGCGGGCGAGGCGGCGCTCGCGGGTGACGGGATCGACGAGGCGCGCCGCGCCTTCGAGGAGCGCGGCCTGCTCGTGATAGAAATGCATGATGCTGCCGCGCGCTTCCTCGCGCGCCCTTTCGTCGCTCTCGGCAATGTAGGTCGGGGCCGAGACGAAGACTTCGCCCTCGCCCTTGTGCCCGGCCGCCCGCCAGGCTTCGCGGTAGCTTTCGATCTGCGGCACCAGATCCTTCCAGCTCGTATGCCGCACCGAGGCGAAGACCGGATAGCCGAGCCGGCCGATCTGCGGGAAGGTGTCGGGCGTGCTGGCGGCGATGCGGATCGGCGGCAGCGGCTGTTGATAGGGGAGCGGCACGCAGGCGACGTTGTCGAAGCGGTGGTACCTGCCGGCATATGAGAAGCGCGGCTGCGTCCATGCGGTCTCGACGATCTCAAGGACCTCGGCAAAGCGCTCGCGGCTCTCGGCATAGGAGACGCCATAGGCCTCGTAGGTCTGCGCGACGCCGCTGCGGCCGACCCCGAAGATGAGCCGGCCCTGCGACAACTGATCGACCGTCGCCGCTTCCTCGGCGAGACGCAGCGGGTGGCAGAGCGGCAGGACCTGCACCGCGATGCCGATCTTGATGCGGCGCGTGCGCGCTGCGATCGCAGCGGCGACCGCGAGGGGCGAAGCGAGGTACGAGCGGTCGGGCTCGAAATGCAATTCGGCGAGCCACATCGCCTCCAACCCCCAGCGCTCGGCGGCATCGACCTGCGCGAAGGCCTCGTCGAAGGCTTCCGCCTCGCTCCTGCCGGGCAGCGAGGGAAACTCGTGGAACATGCCGAATTCCATTAGATTTCCTCGTCAAGAATCCCTCTCCGCCCGATGGGGGGAGAGGGAGGGGCCCGTCGCGCGAGCGATGGGAGGGTGAGGTGGGCGGCGCCGCGGCTCACCCAACGGCCCCTCACCCCGACCCTCTCCCCGCACGCGGGGAGAGGGAGATTTAGACGACCGGCGAACGGCCGCCATCGACGTTTATGGCGCAGCCGGTCACATAGGAGGCGGCGTCGGAGGCGAGGAAGCAGGCGACGTTGGCGAATTCCTCGGCCCGTCCCATGCGCCCCAACGGCACCGCCTCGCCGGCCTTGCGGATCATCTCCTCGAGCGTGACGTTGGCGCCCTCGCGCTGGTGGCGGCGCACGATCTGGTCGCTGACGATGACCCCGACATGCAACGAGTTGGCGAGCACGTTGTAGGGTGCGCCTTCTTGCGACAAGACCTTGGTGAAGGCCATCTGCGCGGCGCGGCTGACCGAGGTCGGCGCGCTGTCGGGCCCGGGCGCCTTGGCGCCGATGTTGAGGACGGAGATGATGCGGCCCCAGCGGCGCTCTTTCATCTGCGGCAAGAGGAGCCGGCAAAAGCGGATCTGCGCGAAGAGCTTCAGATCGATGTCGCTTTGCCACTGTTCGTCGGTCAACTGCTCCGATGGTCCGCGCGTCGATTGCCCGGCATTGTTGACATAGATGTCGATCTTGCCGAATTGGCTCATGACCTCATCGTAGGCGCGGCGGATGTCGGCCGCCTTCGCGACGTCGCAGGAGATCGCCGCCACCTTGCCCTTCGCCTTTTCGGCAATCTTCGCCTTCGCGTCGCCGAGCGTTTCGGGGCTGCGCGCGAGGATCGCGACATCGGCGCCCGACTGCGCGAAGCGCTCGGCCATCGCGAGCCCCAGGCCCTTGCTGCCGCCGGTAATCACGGCGCTTCTTCCGTCGAGGCGGATCTCCATTTCCCTTCTCCTTTTGCTCGGCTCTCGTGCGATGCGCGCATATTGCCTCGTCGCCGGACGATGCGCTATGCGGATCGTCGCCGGAGAGATCAGGTACGCGGCCGGCGAATGGCCGCGAGGCGGGTAAGATTGCGAACGCCGAAAGCAAACAGCCGCGGCTTGCACTGGCGGTACGCGCTGCTGCTCATCGGCTCGGCGCTGACGCTCTTCGTCTATTTGTTGACGCGGGAGTGAGCGCGATGCCGATCAATCGGCTGCGAAGCCGAAGAGCAGATGGACCGGGCCGCACGAAGCGCGACCCGCAGCCTCGTTCTCTCCTGGGACCGCAAGCGCGGGCAATTCGTCATGGCTCCTCGAGGGGCTCTTCGACGCCAAGGTAAGCCGTTGAAAAGCTTGGCTGGGGGAGCTGGATTCGAACCAACACTGGCGGAGTCAGAGTCCGCTGTCCTACCGTTAGACGATCCCCCAGTCGGATCGCGCCAGCGCAGCTTCCTTCTAGCACGACTGCGGCCTCGTCGTGTAGGGCCTCGACAAAGAAACCGGCCGCGCCGTTGACCGCGCCGGCGATCCGCCATAGGAGTAGCCGGCGAGCCCATGCAGATCACTTCCACCGCCCTCCCCGGCGTCCTTCTGATCGCGCCCGACCGTTACCCCGACGCACGCGGCTTCTTCTCGGAAACCTTCCGCGAAGAGTGGCTCGGCGCGCAGGGCATCGATCGCCGCTTCGTGCAGGACAACCACTCGCTGTCACGCGAGGCGGGTGTGGTGCGCGGCCTGCATTTTCAGATCCCGCCCTTCGAGCAGGCAAAGCTCGTGCGCGTCGCGGCGGGCGCGATCCTCGACGTCGCGGTCGATCTGCGGCGCGGCAGCCCGAGCTTCGGCCGCCATGTCGCAACCCGGCTAAGCGCGGCCGAGTGGAACCAGATCTTCATCCCCGAAGGTTTCGCGCACGGTTTTTGCGTGCTCGAACCCGACACCCAAGTCCTCTACAAGGCCTCCCGGTATTACTCGGCCGCGCATGAACGGGGGCTGCTTTGGAACGACCCGGCGCTCGGCATCGAATGGCCGGTCGGCAACGGCCGCGCGGTCCTTTCGGACAAGGACCGCCACCACCCGACCCTCGCCGAGCTGCCGGCCGTTTTCGAGTGAACCGATCTGCGGGAGCCTCAGCCATGCGTTTCACGGACCGCGTCGCAATCGTCACCGCGGCGGCAAGCGGCATCGGCCGCGCCACGGCCGACATCATCGCGCGCGAGGACGGGATCGTCGTCGCCGTCGATAACCACGCGGCCCGGCTGGCCGCCACGGTCGGCGAGATGACCGCGGCCGGCGGGCGCGCACACGCCCGCCCGGCCGATGCGCTCGACGCGGCCGCCGTCGAGGCGCTCGTCGCCTCGGTCGTGCGGGATTTCGGCGTCGTCGACATCCTCGTCAACGCCGTCGGCGGCAGCACGATCGTCGCACGCCCCGGCGCCGCCGTCGACGAGCTGACATTGGCCGACTGGCAGCGCCTCATTGCCTTCAACCTCGACGCCACCTTTCTCTTCTGTCATGCCGTCGCGCCCGTCATGAAGCGCCAGCGCCGCGGCAAGATCGTCAACCTATCCTCGATCGCCGGGCATGGGCTCAGCGCCTCCAGCAGCAGCGCCTATGCGGCGGCGAAAGGCGGCATCATCGCCTTTACCCGCAAGATCGCGCACGAGCTCGGCCCCTTCGGCGTCAATGTCAACGCGATCGCGCCGAGCCGCACGCTGACCGAGCGCATCCGCCCGCGCTGGGACCAGCTACCATCCGAGGCGCAGCGGGCCGAGATCGAGCGCACGCCGCTGCGCCGCATGGCCGAAGCCGCCGATCAGGCGCGCGTCATCTGCTTTCTCGCCTCCGCCGATGCCGATTTCGTGACCGGCGTCACGATCGACGTGACAGGGGGTCTGTAACCGCGCGCCAGGGGAGCGAGGGGCATGACGAATTTCGTGCTGATCCACGGGGCCTATCAGGGCGGCTGGATCTGGCAGCCGACCGCGGGCCGGCTGCGCGCGGCGGGGCACCTCGTCCACGCGCCGAGCCTCGACGGCTGCGCCGAGCGCCGGCATTCGCTGCGCCCCGGCATCAGCACCGAGAGCCACGCCGCCGAAATCGCCGATCTGCTGTTTTACGAGGACCTGCGCGAGGTTGTGCTGGTCGGCACCAGCGCCGGCGGCATGGTGCTCTGCCGCGCCGCGGAATTGGCGCGCGAGCGCATTGCGCGGCTCGTCTTCGCCGATGCGCTGGCGCTCTTCGAGGGCGAGCGCATCGCCGACATCGTCCACCGCTCAACGCCGCGCGTGGCGACGGCGCTCGCCACCGGCCCGTCGCGCGAAGACGCCGAAGCCCGCCTCTTCGCCGATCTTGAGCCGGCGATGCGCGCCTGGGCGCTCGCCCGCTACACGCCGCACCCGATCGCCGCGATGGAGGAACCGGTAAGGCTCGAAAAATTCTGGGACCTGCCGTGGCATGCCGCCGTCATTCGCTGCCGGCGCGCCGCCAACCCGCCGGAAGCGCATCACCGGCGCACCGCCGAGCGCCTCCGGGCGCCCTATGTCGAGATCGACACCGGGCATTACCCGATGCTGAGCATGCCCGAGGAGCTGACGCGGCTGCTCATCGAGGGATAGCGGTGCCCCCACCCATCCCTCCCCCGCTCGCGGGGGAGGGATGGGAGAGGAGGCTCTCGATCAATAGTCGTCCATGCCGTCCATGCCGTGGTCGTGCGGCATCGCGGCCGGCTTCTTTTCCGGCTTCTCGGCGACCATCGCCTCGGTGGTGATCAGGAGGCCGGCAACCGAGGCGGCATTCTGCAAGGCGAGGCGCACAACCTTCGTCGGGTCGATGATGCCTTCCTTCAGCATATCGACATACTGGCCCGACTGCGCGTCGAAGCCGCGGTTGGGCTCGCCCGCATCCCGCAGTTTGCCGACGACGATCGAGCCGTCGGTGCCGGAATTCTCGGCGACCTGGCGCACCGGCGCCTCCAGCGCGCGGCGCACGATGTTGACGCCGACCTTCTGGTCGTTGTTTTCGGGCGTCAAGCCGTCGAGCGCTTTCGCGGCATAGAGCAGCGCGACGCCGCCGCCCGGCACGATGCCTTCCTCGACCGCGGCGCGCGTCGCGTGCGTCGCGTCGTCGACCCGATCCTTGCGCTCTTTCACCTCGACTTCCGTCGCCCCGCCGACGCGGATCACCGCGACGCCGCCGGCGAGCTTCGCCAAGCGTTCCTGCAACTTCTCGCGGTCATAGTCCGAGGTCGTCTCCTCGATCTGCTGCCGGATCTGATTGCAGCGCCCCTGGATGTCGTCCTTCTTGCCCGCGCCGTCGATCAGCGTCGTGTTCTCCTTCTCGACGCGCACCTTTTTGGTGCGCCCGAGCATGTCGAGCGTGACGTTTTCGAGCTTGATGCCGAGGTCCTCGCTGATCACCTGGCCGCCGGTCAGGATCGCCATGTCTTCGAGCATCGCCTTTCTGCGGTCGCCGAAGCCCGGCGCCTTGACGGCCGCGACCTTGAGGCCGCCGCGCAACTTGTTGACG
>DATLKN010000034.1:0-19484 GCA_035538335.1 Allostellaceae bacterium | reverse complement strand
ACCTGGCGAACCACCCGTTCTCGAAGATCCACCGAATACGGCCGCGTCATCCCCCATCTCCCCCAAGATGTGGGGGCCATTCTCCCCTACTTCACCACATCTGGGAAGCCGTCGATTCTGTCAGATGAGAAAGCGCTCTAGAGCATTTTCCGTTCGGCTGTATCCGCAAAGAAAAGTCCGTCTCCCGCGGGCTTGACCCGCGGGTCCATGGATGGCCGGGTCAAGCCCGGCCAAGACGAATAAAGTGGTTCAAGCTGCCCGGTAAGTGCCCTAACTAATTAATTACGTTGCCGAGCGGCCCTGTTGCCCCTCACCCCAGCCCTCTCCCCGCGATGCGGGGAGAGGGAGATTGCCCGCGGCGTCAGCTGTGCCAGCGGAACTGCTGCGGCTTTCTCGCCGAACCCTGGCTGATGACGACGTTGACGAGGGCGGGGCCGGGGAAGTTCATCGCCTCGTCGAGGGCGCCGCGGATCTGCTTCGGGTCCTCGACGAAGAAGCCCTTGCCGCCGAAGGCTTCCATCATCCGGTCGTAGCGGGCGCCGTAGATGAGGGCGTTGGGCTTCAGGTTGAACATCGGGTCGTCGGGGATCTCCGGCATGCCGGGGCCGATGCCGCCGTTGTTGAGCACGACGATCTTCACCGGGAAGCCGTAGCGCACCAGCGTCTCCATCTCCATGCCGGAGAAGCCGATCGCCGAGTCGCCCGAGAGGTGGACGACCGGCCGGCCGGGATCGGCGACGCAGGCGGCGATCGCCTGCCCGAGCCCGACCCCCATCGTGCCGTAGGTGCCGGCGTTGAGGCAGGAGCGGGCGTTGGCGACGTTCAGCTGCGTGAGGCCGATATCCATCGTGCCGGCGCCCTCGGCGGAGAGGATCGCATTCCGCGGCATCCAGTCGGCGACGTCCTTGAGGGCGCGGTAGTAGTTGGCGGGACCGCTGTCGTCGTCGCGCTGCGGCTGGATCTGCGCCGCGTTCTCGGCCGCTTTCTTGGCGATCATCTGCCGCCACGCCGTATCTTTCGGGTGGAACCACTGGCGGCTGCCGAGCGCCGCGTTCAACTGCGAGACGATCGCCTTGCCGTCGCCGACGAGCGCCACCTCGGTCGGCTTGTTGTGGCCGATCTCCTCGGGCGCGATGTCGAGCTGGATGACCTTCAAATCCTTCGCATAGCGCGGCGCCTGGCCGAAATGGAAGATCCAGTTGAAGCGCGCGCCCATCAGGAAGACGACGTCGGCGTTCTGGAGCGCGAGCGTGCGCGCCGCCGCGACCGACAGCGGATGATCGTCGGGCATGACGCCCTTGCCCATCGGCGAGCGCAGGAACGGCAATTGCGTCCTCTCGATGAAGGCGCGCACCTCATCCTCGGCGCGCGACCACGCCATGCCCTTGCCGACGAGGACGAGCGGCCGCTCGGCGCGCTCGAGGAGGTTGAGGGCCGCCTCGACGTTCTCCTGCGGCGCCACCATGCGCGGTGGGTCGGGGCATTTCTGGACCTCGACCGCGTCCGACTCCTCGCACTTGCCGGTGATGATGTCGTCCGGCATGTCGAGATAGGCGGCGCCGGGGCGGCCGTAGATCGCGTTCCGCACCGCCATCTCGACGTAATAGGGGATGCGGCGCACCGTATCGATGGCGTGCGCGAACTTGCAGAAGGGGCTGGCAATCAGCACCTGCCGCTCTTCCTGGAAGGCGCCCATGCCGCCGCGATAGGTCTCCGACGCGCCGCCGATCAGGATCATCGGCCAGCAATTCTGCTGTGCGTTGGCGAGGCCCGCCAGCCCGTGCACGACGCCGGGGCCGGTGACCGTGATGCAGGCGCCGGGGCGGCCCGTGAGGTAGCCGTAGGCCTGCGCCGCGTAGGAGGCGGCCTGCTCGTTGCGCATGCCGATATAGGCGACGCCTTCCTTCTGCGCCGCGGCGGCGATCGGGCCGACCGGAAACCCGACGACGCCGAACAAATGGTCGATGCCCTGCTGTTTCAGGCTTCTGGCGATCAGGGTGGCGCCGTCGATCTCGCTCATCTCTTCTTCTCCCGTCTCTAGGTGGGGCCCTGCGGCCGCAAGCGTCTCGGAGCCAAGGATTCCCGATTTACCGGCGGACGGGAAGGGTTATCCGCGCAAGGCCGGCGCAGGACAGTCCCTACGCGGCGTCGATGATAATGAGTTGCCCCGGTGTTGCCGGCGCTATGGCCGCCAACAGCTGCGGCACGAGAGGCCTCAGATCCGCCAGGCGATTGGTCGCTGCGTGCAGAACGATTACAGCGATGCTCAGCACTCCGATCTTCTGCTGAAAAGAAAGATTGCGATCGACAGTGATGAACACGTCAAATTCCCGGGACGCAAGCGCGAGCAATTCCCCATTCTTGATCGACGTCCAACCCATTTGGCGGGCGGTCATCACCTGATGACCGATGATATCGCGCGAGAGCCGCCAATCGACGCACTCGTCGAGGAAGACCCTCATTTCAGCGCGTCAACGAGGCTGTCCTTCGCCGCCTCGAGAAATTCGATAACCTGCTCGCGCGTGACCGAGGGGAAACCGGCAAGGAATTCGTCGATCGATTCGCCGGCCTCCAGGTAGTCGAGCAGCGTCTGCACCGGCACCCTGGTGCCGCAGAAGACGGGCGTGCCGCCCATCACGTCCCGGCTCCGAGAGACGACCACCCGCTTCATATCCGTGTCCCTCACCGCATCGTCGGCATGACGTATTCGGCCCCGGCGCGCACACCGGTCGGCCAGCGCGCGGTCACGGTTTTCAGGCGGGTGTAGAAGCGCACCCCTTCCATGCCGTGCACCGCCATGTCGCCGAAGAGCGAGCGCTTCCAGCCGCCGAAGCTGTGGAAGGCCATCGGCACCGGGATCGGCACGTTGATGCCGACCATGCCGATCTGGATGCGGCTGGCGAATTCGCGCGCCGCGTCGCCGTCGCGGGTGAAGATCGCGACGCCGTTGCCGTATTCGTGTTCGTTGACGAGGCGGACGGCGTCCTCGAAACCGGGCGTGCGCACGACGGAGAGGACGGGGCCGAAGATCTCCTCCTGGTAGATGCGCATCTGTGGCTGCACCTCGTCGAAGACGCTGCCGCCGAGGTAGAAGCCGCCCTCGTAGCCCTGCGGCGCTTTGAAGCCGCGCCCGTCGACGACGAGCCTCGCGCCTTCGCGCTCGCCCAGATCGATGTAGCCCTTCACCTTGTCGAGATGCGTGCGGGTGACGAGCGGGCCCATCTCGGCTTCCGGGTCGGTGCCGGGGCCGATCTTGAGGGCGCGCACCCGCGGCAGGAGCTTGTCCATGAGCCGGTCGCCGACGCCGCCGACCGCGACCGCGACCGACACCGCCATGCAGCGCTCGCCGGCCGAGCCGTAGGCGGCGCCCATCAGCGCGTCCGTCGCCTGGTCGAGATCGGCGTCGGGCATCACCACCATATGATTCTTGGCGCCGCCCAAGGCCTGCACGCGCTTTCCCTGCTGCGCCGCCGTCGCGTAGATCCAGGAGGCGATCGCGGTCGAACCGACAAAGCTGACGGCATCGACCTGCGGGTGCGCGAGGATCGCCTCGACCGCCGCCTTGTCGCCGTTGACCGTGTTGAAGACGCCGGGCGGCAGGCCCGCCTCGGAGAGCAGCTCGGCGATACGGATGCCGGCCGAGGGATCGCGCTCCGACGGCTTCAAGACGAAGGTGTTGCCGCAGGCGAGCGCGACGGGAAACATCCACATCGGCACCATCGCCGGGAAGTTGAAGGGCGTGATGCCGGCGCACACGCCCAAGGGCTGGCGCAGGGACCAGCTGTCGATGCCGCGCCCGACCTGCTCCGTCACCTCGCCGCGCATCAAATGCGGGATGCCGCAGGCGAATTCGACGACCTCCAGGCCGCGCGTCACTTCGCCCTTGGCGTCGGACAGCACCTTGCCGTGCTCCTCGCTGATGAGGCGCGCCAAGGCTTCGCTTTCGCGCTCCAGGAGTTCGCGGAATTTGAAGAGGATGCGGGCGCGGCTGAGCGGCGGCGTCGCCGCCCATTGCGGAAAGGCGGCGGCGGCCGATTTGACCGCCGCGTCCACCTCCGCCGCGTCGGCGAGGGCGACATGCCGGCTCAATTCGCCGGTCGCCGGGTTGAACACCTCGCCCGAGCGCCCGCTCGCGCCCGGCTTGCGCTTGCCGCCGATGTAATGGCCAACCTCGCTCATCGCTCTGATCCCGCTCGCTCAATCCTCCGCCGAGCCTATCATAGGCGGCGGGCGACGCGGAGGCGATCATGTTCCTTTTCGGCAAGCTCGTCTGGTCGGTCATCCAGCCGGGCAATCTGTTGCTGCTGCTGCTCGTCGCGGGCGTCCTTCTCGGATTGCGCGGCCGCGGCCGGCGCGGCGATTTTCTCGTCCGCCTCGCGGCGATCGGGCTTCTCGCCCTCGCGCTGTTGCCGATCGGCCCGGCGATGCTGCTTGCGCTCGAGATGCGGTTCCCGCCCCCGAAGGCCTTGCCGGGGCAGGTCGCCGGCATCCTCGTTCTCGGCGGCAGCGTCAGCCCGCGCCTCTCGAAGACTTATGGCGGGACGGTGTTCTCGAACTCCTCGGCGCGGCTCTTCACCGCGGTGCAGCTGGCGCGCCGGTACCCGCAGGCAAAGCTCGCGGTGCTCGGCGGCGAGGGCAGCTTCATCCCGGTCGGCTTTGCCGAAGCTGAGGCGAGCCTGCCGTTCCTGCTCGAAGAGGGGATTGCGCGCCCGCGCATCGTGCTCGAGGACAAGTCGCGCAGCACGCACGAGAACGCGGTTTACGGCAAACAGCTGCTGCAGCCGAAGCCGGGCGACAACTGGGTGCTGATCACCTCGGCCTATCACATGCCGCGCGCGGTCGCCTCATTCCGCGCCGTCGGCTGGCCGGTGATCCCCTATCCGGTCGATTTCACGGTCGATCCGGCAACCGGCCTCGAGCCCGATTTCAGCCTGCTCGACGGCCTCAACACGAGCACGACCGCCGGCAAGGAATGGGTCGGGCTAGTCGCTTATCGCATTTTCGGCTGGACCCGGGAGCTGTTCCCCGGGCCGGCGGCCGCCGCTCCCCCCGGCGCGGCGACCGCACCGGGTCAGAGCCCGTGGATGGCGCTGAAGGCGGAAAGCGCCGTCCACGCGACAAACATCGTCACGCCCGTCCAGTACACCCAATGATACATGCCGAACCCCTGCAGATTTCCCCAAAACGCGGCCGACAATCCCGGCCGGCGCCGCGGCAGGTTCTTGCGCTGTTGCGTCATAGGCGGGGCCGGCCGATTTCCTCCCCGCCCGCGGCGCCCGGCCGCTGATAACGCAGGCCGGCGGGGCAAGCCATAGGCAGGGGGCAGCGTTGCCCTTATTTGTCACGGAAGTGTGAAGCGCGGGGCGCAGGATGTTCGAAATCGTCTTTCTCGGCACCGCCGCCGCCGTGCCGAGCGCCGATCGCGGCCTCTCCGCCATCCTCGTCGGACGCGGGCCGGAACGCTTTCTCGTCGATTGCGGCGAGGGAACGCAACGCCAGCTGCTGCGCGCCGGGCTCGGCTTTCGCGGCCTCGGCACGGTGCTGTTGACGCATGCCCATCTCGACCATCTGGGCGGGCTGATGGGGCTCGTCGCGACACGGGCGCTCTTCGGCCTCGAGAAGCCGATCGAGATCGTCGGCAGCGCCGAGACGGTCGAATTCGTGCGGCGCTATCTCGCGGTGACGGTGGGGCCGGAAGGCGCCGATGCGGGCTACCGGCTGCGCCCGGTCGCGCCGGGACCGGTGCTGGCGCGCCGCGGCTGGCGGGTCGAGGCGTTCAGGGTGGCGCATCGGGGGACCGAAAGCCTCGGCTTCGTCTTTGCCGAAGCGCCCGCGCCCTCGCTTTCGGCCGAGCGGCTGGCCGCCCTCGGCGTGCCGCCGGGCCCGCTGCGCAAGAGCCTCGCGCACGGCGAGGCCGTCTTGCTCTCGGGCGGCCTGCGGGTGACGCCGGAGATGGCGGCGGGGCCGCAGAAGCCGGGCGCGAGGCTCGCGATCGTCGGCGACACCGAAGAGGCGGCTTCGCTCGGCCCCCATGTCGCGGGCGCCGACGCGCTCGTCATCGAGGCGACCTTTCTCGAACGCGACTCCGCGCTCGCCCGCGCGCGCGGCCATCTGACGGCGGCCGAAGCGGCCGGCCTCGCGCGCGCCGCCGGGGTCGGCGAATTGCTGCTGACGCACATCTCCGGCCGCTACGCGCCCAACGAGATCGCCGCCGAGGCGGCGGCGATCTTCCCCGCCGTGCGCGTCGTCGCCGATTTCGACCGCGCCACGATCGGCGGGCGGGGAGGAACCCGGCGCGGGATTGCTTCGCCGCTACGCTGACACCCCTTTCGGTTGTCATTGCGCGCAAAGCGAAGCAATCTCCTTCACCATAGGCGACAGGCCGGTGACGCGATGAACGACAGCGAATTGTCCGCCCGCATCCCGGTGACCCTCCTCACCGGGTTTCTCGGCAGCGGCAAGACGACCCTGCTCAACCGTCTCCTGAAAGAGCCGGGGATGGCGGCGACCGCGGTCATCGTCAACGAGTTCGGTGAAGTCGGCCTCGACCATCTGCTGGTCGAGAGCGCCAAGGACGATGTCGTGCTGATGCAGAGCGGGTGCCTGTGCTGCACCGTGCGCAGCGACATCGCCGAGACGCTGATCGATCTCTTCGTGCGCCGCGTCAAAGGGAGCGTGCCGGACTTCGCCCGCGTCGTCATCGAGACGACGGGGCTCGCCGACCCGGCGCCGATCCTGCACACGCTGATGTCGGACCCGCTCGTCGCCGCGCGCTATGCGCTCGACGGGGTGGTGACGACGGTCGATGCGGTCAACGGCGAGGCGACGCTCGACCGGCAGGCGGAGGCGGTGAAGCAGGCGGCGGTCGCCGACCGGCTCATTCTGACCAAGGCGGATCTCGCCGAGGCGGCGGGCCTCGCGGCATTGCGCGAGCGGCTCGCCCGGCTCAACCCGTCGGCGCCGATCCTCGCCGCCGCGCACGGCGCCGCCGACCCGGCGCAGCTCTTCAGCCTCGGGCTCTACGACCCGCAGACGAAGAGCATCGACGTGCAGCGCTGGCTGCGCGAGGAGGCCTTTGCCGAAGCGGCCGTGCACCGCCATCACGAGGCGCACGAAGAGCACGACCCGAACCGCCACGACGAGCGCATCCGCGCCTTCTGCCTGGTGCGCGAGCGGCCGATCTCGTGGGCCGCGCTTTCCGGCTGGCTCGACGCGCTCGCCGATCTGCGCGGCGAGGATCTGTTGCGCTTCAAGGCGATCGTCGCGCTGTCGGACCGGCCCGAGGAACCGGTCGTGCTGCACGGCGTGCAGCACATCTTTCACCCGCCGGTGCTGCTGCCCGCCTGGCCGAGCCCGGACCGGCGCACGCGCATGGTGTTCATCACCCGCGACCTGCCGCGCGAGACGATCGAGGAGACGCTCGCCGCCTACGAGGCGGCGGCGGCGCGCGCCGAGGCGTAAACCTCGCGCGCCCGCCGGGGGCCGGCGCGGCTTCCGCTAGTGACCGTTGTTGTCGGCGCACAGCTTCGCGGGCGAGCTCTTCTTGCCGAGCGCCACGTTGCGGAACCAAGTGTTCGCGGTGCCGAGCGTGCCGCCGCCGGTCGAGGAGTCCAAGCAACCAAATTGGTGCGAGCCCTGCACGGTGTTCTCGGTCACGAAGTTGCCGGTATCGCCGGCGGCGAGGGAGATGCCCAGCTTGCCGCCCTTCGCCTGATTTTGCTCGATGCGCGAGTTGGTCAGCGTCGCCATGTCGGCGCCGATCTGCGCCTGCGGCATGTCTTCGACGTCGTTGCCGCTGACGACATTGCCGGTGCTGGAGCCGGGGCCGAAGAGCGCGGTGAAGCCGATGCCGGCCACGAGGTTGCCTTGCCCATGCGCCAGGCGATTGCCGACGATCGACAGGTTGCTGTTGCCGGGGCCGATCGAGATCGCCGAGTCGCCGGCGCCCGGGAAGGCTTTGCCGCTGCCTAGGTGCTCGGCGTCGTTGCCGCCCACCGTGGCGTTCGTCGTCCCGGTGAAGATCGCGAAGGTGGCGGAATCGCTCGAAGAATTGCCGACGATCGCCACGTCATGGGTATTGTTAGGCGCCAAGTTCGGGCTGTTGATGCCGAGATCGGACGTCTCGTTGCCCTGAAAGGCGTTGCCGGCGATCAGCACGTCCTGCATACCGCCGGTGAACAACCCGTCCCCGCTCGAGGAGGGACTGCCCGCATTGTTGTCGATAATCAGGTTGTTCTCGATCAGCACGTTCTGCACCGGCCCGTCGAAGCCTTCGGAGTTCACCGAGATGCCGGTGGAGTTGCCTTCGAGGATGTTGTCGACGACGACGGCGCCGCTCGCCGGCCCGCCGCCGCTGGTGCCGCCCTTCAGGTCGATGCCCGAGGAGTTGCCGGTCGTCGCGCCGGTCACGGCGAAGCCGTCGATCCGCACGTTCTGTGCCCGCACGACGATCGCCGAACCGTCGGAACCGCCGTCGCCGGTGGCGTCGATGATCGATTCCCTCTTGCTGTTGAGATTGCGCTTGCCGAGGCTGGGGACGATGCCGGCCTGGGCGCCGTAGAGGGAGATGGACAGGCCGTTCGGGATCTCGACCGGCGAGTGGGTCGCGTCGCCCTTATAGGTGCCGGGGGCGACGACGACGATGTCGCCCGAGGCGGCTTCGTCGATCGCCCCCTGGATCGCGTTCGGCGTCCCGCTCGCGACCCCGGTCTGGCAGGCGGGGTCGATCGACGTGTCCGGAACGCAGAACACCGTAACGGCAAATGCCGGCCTCGGCGCGCAGAGGAATAACGCAGCTGCGCCGAGTACCGCGGCCGCCTGCAGCCTGCCCGAGTTCTTCATCATCGTCTCCTGCCCTGTAATGGTCCCGCTCTCCCCGTGGCGAGGACGGCAAGCCGCCGCCGCAAATGCCGGCTGATTTACACGTTCGGAAGCGAGAAACCAGCGACCACGGTAGCTGAAGTCGCAAGAAAAAGCAACCGTCAGGCGAACGGGAACCGGGCGGTGACGAGGCAGTGATCGAGGATGCCGGCGCCTCGGTCGGGGAGCCTTCGCTCGCGCGCAAAGCCTTCGAGGACGCCCGCGAACCCTTCGTAATCGAGGCCGCGCCGCGGCGGCACGAATTGCACGAGGTTGTCGCGATAGCCGCGCCGCGTCACGAAGCGGCAATCGAGCTCCTTTGAAGAGGCGACCTCGACGAGCGCCTCGGCCATCGGCCGCACCTCGGGGTTGGTTGCGAAATCGGCCCAATTCGCGGCGAGGCAACCGCCCGGCGCCAGCGCCTCGATGGCGCGCGTCCAGAAAAGGGCGTCGGCCGAGGCCGGGCCGGCGGCATCGTAGACATCGACGAGGATCGCATCGAAGCGCTCGCCGGTGCGGGCGAGAAAGCGCTGCGCGGTGTCGATCTCAACCCGCTGGTTCAGATAGAACCAGCGGCGCGCGAGCCCGACGACGGTCTCGTCGGAATCGACCAGCGTCGCCGCGCAATCGGGGAGATGTGCGCGCACGAAGCGCCACATCGCGGCGCCGCCGACGCCGAGCAGGAGCGCCCGCACCGGCCGCTCGCAGAAGCCGAGCGCGAGCGACATCAAGCGCTCGTAATGAAAGACGAGGCGCGAGGGATAGAGCAGGTCCATGCTCGACTGCTCGGTCACCTGCTCGCCGGCGCCGAACGAGCCCAAGGTGCGGAAATGGCGCGGCCCGCGGTCGAAATCGACGACGAAGAGCGGGGCGCCGAAGACCGGCGAGGGGCGCATCGCGCGAATGCGCGCGTCGCCGCCGAAATAATCGAGGACCAGGGCGCGGCGCCGCCCGTCGGCGGCGCCCGCCGCGGGAAGGCTCGTCATGGCATCGCCGCCGGCCGCATCGCTGCGGCGAATAACGGATCATGCCGGGATTGTCGAGGCGCCCGCGATGCCGGCGGCGGTGCCGAACAGCATTTTAGCATTCGGTTAGCAAATGCGGCGCAGCCTATATGCGCCGGTTCGACGGCCGGCAGAGCAAACGGGTCTGCTTTAGAGTATCGGTCGCCGCGCCAGCAAGATGAAACGGTTCGCTGTTCTCAGTGCAATGGTCCTGGTTTCGGCGCTCGGCTTGGCCAAGGCGGGCGGGCTGCCCGTCACAGAGATTGGCACGCTGGGGAGCGGCGAGGTGTGCTTCACCACGGGGCGCGGTTCGGCTGCCGGGAGCGACTGCGCGGGCCTCATTGCGGACCAGATTGCCAACGCGCGGAGCGAGATTCTGGTGCAGGCTTATGGCTTCACCGAACCGCACATCATAGACGCGCTTGTCGCTGCGGCGCGGCGCGGCGTGCACGTGACGCTCCTCGTTGACAAGATTTCCGCTCAGCAAAAAGGCGAGGGCGTCGATGCCTGCGCCCGAGCCGGCATGGTGGTCGCCGTTGATTGGCGACCCCGCATCGCGCACAACAAGGTCATGGTGATCGATGGTGCGGTTGTGCTCACCGGGAGCTTCAATTGGACGAAAAGCGCCGAGATCGCCAACGCCGAAAACCTGCTGGTGGTGCATTCATCCAAGCTCGCCGCGGCTTATGCCGCAAATTTCGCCCGCCGTCTCAAAGTGAGTGAGCCGTACGGGCTGACCCGAACCGATTGACGCCGAGCGCAAGCGACAATTTCGTGGCCTTCCTCGCCTCACTCAGGCGCGGCGGCCGGTATCATCAGCAAGGCGCGAGTTCGGCGACGGCACCGTCGGCGAGCCGGCCCTGCGCGCGGTACTGACCGATCTTTTCGAGCAGCGGCCGGTCGCAGACGGCGTAGACGACCGCCGGGCCGGACGCGTCCGAGCTGTGCCGCCGCCAGGCGAAGGGCGGCGCGACGAAAATGTCGTTCGCGCGCCAGTCGAAGCGCTGCCCGCCGATCTCGCTTGCGCCCTCGCCTTCGATGACGAGATAGAGCGTGCTCGCGGTCTCGCGCTTCCAGCGCGTTTCCTCGCCCGGCCGCAACAGGCTCGCCGAATAGGCGAAGGTCGGGAAAACGGGGCCGCCCGTCGCCGGATTGACGAAATCGAGCTTGACGCCCTCGTAAGGGTCGCCCGCTTCGCCCGCGAGCCCGTCGAGAGCGGCGCGGATGTCGGCGCCGCGATAGTGGAAATAAGGGCTCGTCCCTTCGCCGAAGCCGCGGCGGTGCGAGCGGAAGGCGGGGACGAGCCCGCCCGTGCCGTAGAGCCGGCGCGAATATCCGGCGGGCTCGCTCGGCTGCTGCGCCCGCGCATTGCCCGCCGTCTCGCCCTCGAAATGCTCGTCGAGCCAGACGCAGTCGAGGAATTCCATCAGCGGGAAATCGAGCACGTCGACCCAGACGACCGGCGCCGCGCCGTCGTTGCCGTGGTCGTGCCAGGTGCCGTTCGGGGTCAGGATCAGATCGCCCCGCGCCGCCTCGCAGCGCTCGCCCTCGACCGTCGTGTAGCCGCCCTTCTCGGAAAGGATCGTGCGGCTCGCATTCGGGCTATGGATGTGCACCGGCGCCACATCGCCCGGGTTGTAGATCGAAACGGCGCAGCGCATCGTGCTCGTCACCTGCAGCCGGCCGCCGAGCCCCGGATTGGTCAAGAGGAACTGCTGCCGCTCGGCGAACTCGATCGGCGACACATCGGCGTCGCGGGCGATCTCGGCGATGCGGTCGAGATAGGGCGAGATCTCGGCCCAGCGCCAGCGATGCGCGAGCGGCTTCAGCTGCGCCCGTCCGACCCGGCCCTCGGCGAGCGCACCCTGCGCTTCGAGCGCGGTCTCGCGAAACCACGGCCGCTGCGCCGGCGCGCTGGCTTGCGTCCTCAGCCAGATGTTGAGAGGGGCGGCGGCGGCGTTGAGCGCCTCCAGCGCCGCCCGTGCAACGCTCGCCCCCGTCGCGTTCATGCTCTTCCTCCATGCTGAAGGTGCTGACCAGCGTTGTGCGTCCTTCGAGGCCTCGCTGCGCGAGGCACCTCAGGATGAGGGATTCTCGATGGCGACGAGAAGAGCCTCATGCTGAGGAGCGCCCAAAGGGCGCGTCTCGAAGCACGCACGATCGCGATGCAGCCAGGCCTGTCACGACAATTCGAGGGCGCGGGCGTAGAGCTTCAGATCGGCGACGAGGCCCTCGTCGCGCTCGATGCCGTACTCGCTGCGCCCGGCCGGCGATTTTTCGAGCACCATAAGCGTCAGCTCGTCGCTGCCTTCGAAAACCCGCAGGTTGCGGCCCTCGACCTCGATCTCGACGAGCTTCTCCTTGATCGGCGCCGCCGGCATGCGCTCGGCCGCGTCGATCAATTCGACGAGCCCCGCGGGAGTGATGTGCGCCGCCTCGATCTCGCGGCGCAACGCCGCTGCCGCCTCTTCGCGCGCATTGCGCGCCGCCTTCTCGGTTCGCGCGCGCTCCTCGGCGGTGCGGCGGTACTCGGCGTAATGCGGCGCGATGCGCTGCAGAAAAACGGGCGTCGGCAGATCGCGGGTGTCGAGCCAACTCTTCGCCTTCGTCCAGGTCGTCGCGAGCCATTTGCGGATCTCGCGGTCGCGGATCTCCTGGAGGCGGTCGGCGCGGATCTGCGCCGCCCAGCGCAATTGCGTCGGCTGGCCCGAAAGCTCCGCCAGCGCCGCCTCGTCAACCGGCGGCGCAGCCGCCGCCGCGGCCTTCGTCGCAGGCGCCGCGGCGGGGCGCTTTTTGACGATCTCGAACTGGCGGCGGTACTCTTCCTCCCATTCTTCGCTGTCCTGGTCGGGGACCGTCCCGTCGCGCTCCCAGAAGGCGCGCGCCGTCGCCTCCATCGCCGCTTCCCGCACCGCGTTCGGGTCCATGCGCCGTGCCTCCGATCGCCTCTCTTCTCGTCATGCCGGCGGCAGCCGGTATCCCGGACGGCCGTGGGTCCCGGCTTCGCCGGGACGACAGACCGGTATGGCTTGCCGGCGAATCGTAGCATGATCCTCGGCGGGAATGGAAAGGGGGTTGGCGGATGGCGTGGCGGGTCGGCGTCGATATCGGCGGGACGTTCACCGATGTCGCGCTCGTCGAGGAGGAGAACGGGCGCATCGAGGTGTTTAAGGTGCCGACGACGCCGCGCGACTTCGGCGAGGGCGTCGTCGCGGGCTTGCGCGCCGGGCTGCGGCAGGCCGCGCTCGATCCCGCCGCGGTCGCGTTGTTGAGTCACGCGACGACGATCGTCACCAATGCGCTGCTCGAAGGGAAGGGCGCGAAGGCCGGCTTCGTCGCGACGCGCGGCTTCCGCGACATCCTGGAGTTGCGCCGCTCCTCGCGCGCCGATCTCTACGATCTGTTGCAGGACGCGCCGGCGGTGCTGGTGCCGCGGCGCTGGCGGTTCGAGGTGACGGAGCGCATCGGCGCGCAAGGCGAAGTCGTGACGCCGCTCGAGGAGGCGGACATCGACCGCCTCGTCGCGGCGGTGCGCGAGGCGGGGCTCGAAACGGTCGCGGTGTCGCTCCTCTTCTCGTTCCTCAACGACGCGCATGAGCGGCATTTGGGCGAGCGGCTGCGGGCGGCGCTGCCGGGCGTCGGGGTCTATCTCTCCTGCGAGGTTCTGCCCGAGATCCGCGAGTTCGAGCGCGCCAGCACGACGGCCGTCTGCGCCGCGATCGGCCCGCTGCTCGCCGGCTATCTCGACGGGCTGCAGCAGCGGGTCTCGGCGCTGGGCCTGCCGCGGCTGCACGTCATGGGATCGAGCGGCGGCATGATCGAGGTCGGCGAAGCGCTGCGGATGCCGGCGATGGCGATCGAATCCGGCCCCGCCGCCGGCGTCGTCGCCGCCGCGCTCGCCGGCAAGGCGCTCGGGCTTTCGAGCCTGATCTCCTTCGACATGGGCGGGACGACGGCGAAGGCGAGCCTCGTCGCCGGCGGCGAGATCGCGGTCACCGCGGAATACGAGGTCGGCGGCGGCGGGCACGGCAAGCGCGCGATGAACGGCACCGGCCACCCGATCCGGGTGCCGGTCATCGACCTTGCCGAAGTCAGCGCCGGCGGCGGCAGCATCGCCTGGGTCGATGCCGGCGGCGCGCTGCGGGTGGGACCGGCGAGCGCCGGCGCCGACCCCGGCCCGGCCGCCTACGGCAAGGGCGGGCGCGACCCGACGGTCAGCGACGCCGACCTCGTGCTCGGCTATCTCGACGAGGCGGCGCTGCTCGGCGGCGCCCTCAAGCTCGACCGCGCGGCCGCCGAGGCGGCGCTGGCGCGCGCCGTCGCCGGCCCGCTCGGGCTCGGTACCGTCGAGGCGGCCGCCAAGATCGTCGAGATCGTCGACAACAACATGGCGCAGGCGCTGCGCATCGTCTCGGTCGAGCGCGGCCACGACCCGCGCGAGTTCAGCCTCGTCGCCTTCGGCGGCGCCGGCCCGCTGCACGCCGCGGCGCTCGCTCGGCTGCTCGAGATCCCGGAAGTCGTCGTGCCGCCGGCGCCGGGGGCGTTCTCCGCCCTCGGCCTCGTCGCCGGCGATCTCAAGCGCGACTATTCGAAGACGCTCTATACCGCGCTCGACGAGATCGGCCCGGAGCGGCTCGCCGCCGCCTATGCGGGGCTCGAGGAGAGCGCCCGCGCGATGCTCGAAGCGGCGGCGATCCCGCCGGCGCGCCGCGCCCTGGAGCGCGCCGCCGATCTGCGCTATGGCCGCCAAGCCTACGAGCTGACCGTCCCCTGCCCCGACGGGCCGATCGAGGCGGCGACGATCGCGGCCCTCGCGCGGCGCTTCCACGAGCGCCACCGCCGCACCTACGGCCACGCCAACGAGGAGGAGCGCGTGCAGCTCGTCAACATCCGGCTGCGCGCCATCGGCCGGCTGCCGCCCGTTGCCCTGCGCCGCCCGCCCGACCCGGCCGGCGCCCGCGAGCGGCGGCGCGACGCGTGGTTTGCCGAGACGGGCTTTATCCGCACGGCCGTGTTGTGGCGCGACGGGCTTTCCGCCCGCAGCCGGATCGAGGGGCCGGCGATCGTCGAATCCGCGGATTCGACGGTCCTGATACCGCCCGGCTGGGTCGCCGCCGTCGATGCGGCCGGCTATATTCGCATGCGGAGGTGAGAAATGCCCGACACGCTCGCGCCGCCGCTGCTGAAGACCGATCCGGCGCGTTTCGAGATCGTCAAGAACGCGCTCTACGCCACCGCCGAGGAGATGAAGATCGTCCTCGCCAAGACCGCTTATTCGCCGCTGCTGAAAGTCGCCGGCGACTATTCCTGCGGCATTTTCGACCGGCGCGGCGACATGGTGGCGCAAGGCCCCGATTTGCCGATCCATTTGGGCTCGATGCCGGACGCGGTGCGCGCCGTCATCGCCGAATTCCCGCAGGTCGAGCCGGGCGACGTCTTCATCCACAACGACCCCTATCACGGCGGCTCGCACCTGCCTGACGTGAACGTCGTCGCGCCGGCCTTTCACGGCGAGAGGCTGCTCGGCTTCGGCTGCGTGCGGGCGCACTGGCCCGACATCGGCAGCGCGACGCCGGGCAGCTATGGCGCCGTCACCGAAATCTACGGCGAAGGGCTGCGCCTGCCGCCGGTGCGGCTCTACCGCGACTTCGCGCCCGACCTCAATGTCGAGCGCATCATCTTCGCCAATGTAAGGACGCCCGCCGAGCGCCGCGGCGACCTCGCCGCGCAGGTCGCCGCCAACCGGCGCGCGCAGCAGCGCCTCGGCGCGCTCGCCGACAAATACGGGGCCGAGGAACTGATGCGCATCATGGCGGAGGTGCTCGACTATTCCGAGCGCATGATGCGCGGCGCGCTTTCGGCACTGCCCGACGGCGAGGCGGAATTCGCGGATGTCTTCGACGGCGACGGCGTGCTGGCGCCCGGCGCGAGCGAGGACGAGCCCTTCCGGGTCAAGCTGCGGGTCGAGAAGCGCGGCGAGGAGATCCTCGTCGATTTCGCCGGCTCCGACCCGCGCGTCGCCGGGCCGATGAACGCGCCCCTGACGGTCACCCGCTCCGGCGTCTATTGCGCGCTCAAGATGATCGCCGACCCGAAGAGCCTCATCCCGCCCAATTCCGGCTGCTGGCGGCCGGTCGCGGTCAGCGCCCCCGCGGGCTCGGTCGTCAACGCGGCGATGCCGGCGCCGGTCGTCTACGCCAACCACGAGATGTCGCACCGCATCGCCGACATGGTAATGGCGGCGATGCACGAGATCTGCCCCGGACAAGTGATGGCGGCTTCGCAGGGCACCTCAGCGGTGATGACCTTCGGCGGGCGCGACCCGCGAACCGGCGAAGATTACGTCAGCTACGAGTCGCTGAAGGGCGGGTTCGGCGCGCGGCCGGTGAAGGACGGCATCAACGCCGTCGCGAGCACGGTCAGCAACATGATGAACACGCCGATCGAGATCCTCGAGGCGAGCTTCCCGCTGCGCGTCGAGGAATACGCGCTCGTCCCCGACAGCGGCGGCGCCGGCACCTGGCGCGGCGGGCTCGGCGCGCGCCGCGTGTGGCGCGTCTTGGGGCACGAGGCGCATGCCGCGGTGTGCTGCGAGCGCACGCTCGCCCCGCCCTTCGGGCTTGCCGGCGGCTCGAGCGGGGCGCCGATGCGGCTGTGGCTCGAACTGCCGGACGGCACGAGACGGCGGCTCAATTCGAAGGGCGCCTTCCGCGTGCCTGCGGGCGGCCGTGTCGTCATGGAAGCGCCCGGCTCCGGCGGCTGCGGCCCGCCCGAGGAACGTGACCCCGCGCGCCTCGCCGAGGACCTCGCCGACGGCTATGTCAGCGAAGCGGCGGCGCGGCGGGAATACGGCATGGACCCGTCGCGGTGAGCGCGCGCTTTCTCGACGGGGCAATCATCTTTGCTGTCGGCTTCGCCGCCGGGCTCTGGGTCGGCTTCAAGCTGTGGCGCGAGACCTACGTCAATTTCCCGCGCGCGCGGCGCTGGTGGCGGCGCTGACGTAACGCCAAGGATTGCCGCGATTTCTCAAATGGATCGCGAATGAAATTGCGCGATCGTCGCAGTTGTATTATATGTAAGGTTGTGCCTTCCGCACCTTGCTGCGAGCCATGAAACAATCCAAAAATTCGGCCGAACTCGGCACGCGGCGGCGCCGGGCGGCGGCGCGTGCCGCGGGCGCCTTGGCGATGCTGCTGGCGTTCGCGCCCGCCGCTTTTGCCGACAACCCGCCGGCGGCGATCGACGTCGGCCATTCCGCCTATGTCCTCAACACTGTCAACGGCCAGCCGCCGCAAGCGCGGCCGGTCGTGATCCGGCTCAACGACAAGATCGTCTTTCAGGAGGAGGTGGCGGCGGGGCACCAGGCGAAGACCACGATCGAGTTCCGCGACGGCTCGCTGTTCTCGCTCGGCCCCGACGCCAAGGCCCGCATCGACAGTTTTGTCTTCGACCCGCAGCGCAGCACCAGCCACAAGACGCTGGCCGTGACGCGCGGCGTGTTCCGCTATCTGTCCGGCTTCGCCGCGCGCGACAAGGAGGCCAAGATCGAGATGCCGTCGGGCACGCTCGGCATCCGCGGCTCGCTCGTCATCGGCATCGTCACCGACGGGGCGCCCGATTTCATTTTCGTCGCGCAGGGCAAGGCGGTGTTCGTCAACGATGCCGGCGCGGTCGAGGTCAACGCCGGAGAGGCGATCGCCATCCTGTCGCGGCATAGCCGTCCGATCGATCCGAAGGTGATGCCGCCGGCAGTGGCGGCGCAGGTATTGCGCACGATCCTCAAGATGCTGCCGTCGGCGAAGGGCCTGCTGGCGAAGGAGGCCAACGCGCAGCTGCTGCTCGCCGAGGGAAAGGCCAATCTGCTGTCCGGCAAATTGCAGGAAAAGCTCGAACAGCTGAGCCGGCGGCATGGCGGGCACGGCACAGCGCATGGCGGCGGCTCGCTGGCGGCGGAATTGCCGCTCCTCGTCGAGGCGGCGAAGCTCGGCCTCTTCAACGGCAAGCACGGCGGCAAGAGCGCGGCCGAGATCGTCTTTGTGGCGAAGCTCGGGCGCGACAAACAGGGCGCCGAAGCCTATCTGCACGGGCTCGTCAAAGAGGCCGTAGCGCTGCACCACGACAATCAGCTGCGCGCGCTGCGGGTCGTCGGGCACGGCATCGGGCTGGCGGCGCTGATCGCGGCGCAAACGGATCCCGCGGCAACCGCGCGGCTGTTGCAGAAGGCGATCAACGCGCTGCGCATCAACACCGCCGCCGCCGGACATCTGGTCAGCCTGTTCGCCGACGCCATCGCCGATACGGCAAGCTGCGACCCGGACGAAGCGAAGAAGCTGGCCAAGGGCCTCAACAGGGTGCTCCGAAACCCGCGCAACCGCGACCTTCTCGCCTTCGTCCCGGACGGGATCGAGGATCAGGTGACGGGCTTCCCGGCACCGGGGGCGGGACCGCCGCCCGGCCCGTCGAACAACAACAGCCCGGGCCCTGCCCCCGGGGCGTTCGGCAGCTTCGGCTCGTCCTCGGGCAGCGGAGTGTCGACGAGCCCCGCTTCCTGAGGTCCGCCGCCGCCTATTTCAGGTTGCGGTCCCACATCGCGAAGATCTTCTCCCAGGTCTCCTCGGCGGCGAGCGTGTCGTAGACCGGGCGCTCCGGGAAGCAGAAGCCGTGCTGGGTGCCGGGGAACACCTTCACCTCGTGCCTGACGTCGGTCTTGGCGAGCAGGCCCTGCAATTCGCCGGGAATGTGCGGCGGCACCGCGTGATCGGTCTCGGCGAAGGCGTAGTAGAGTTCGCCCTTCACATTGTTGAGCTGGAGGTGCGGCGAATCCTCCTTGTCGGTGATGATCCCGACCCCGTAGAGCGAGGCCGCAGCCGCCATGCGGTGCGGAAAGCGGGCGGCGACGGTTGTGATGTATTGCCCGCTCATGCAATGGCCGACGCAGCCGACCGGCCCCGGCTTCACCTTCTCCTGCGCGTCGAAATAGGCGAGCAGCGCCGCCGTGTCGTCGACGACGCCGGCGTTCGAGAGGGAGCGCATCGCGGCGAGGAACACCGCCGCCATCGCGTCGTCGCGGCGCGGAATGTCGAAGCGCAGCGTGCCGAGCCGGTAGTACATGTCCGGCAAAAGGCAGAAATAGCCGTGCTTGGCGATGCGGCGCGCCATGTTGCGCAGCTCTTCGCGGATGCCGGGGGCGTCCATGTAGAAGATGATGCCGGGATATTGGCCGGGCCCGTCGGGGCAGGCCGCGAAGGTCGGCATGTTGCCGTATTTGGTGGTGACGACGATCTCGTTTTCGAGCATGGCGGTTTCCTCCCTTCCGTTTATTCGGCGGCGGCGAGCCGGGCGTCGCCGAAGGGCGGCACCTGCGCCCGCAGTTCGGGCCGCATCGGCTGCGGCCACCAGCGGTCTTCCCATTCCGAGAAGAGATCCTTCAGCTGCGGCATCACCTTTTCGGCGAAGAGCTGCGTGTTGTAGTTGGCGAGGTCCTTCTGCATGTTGCCGAACTGCATCAAGAGCATCAGGTGGCCGACATTGAGGTCGGTGGCGACGGTGCGCAATTGCGCCGCCACTTCGTCGGGCGAGCCGATGATCACATAGCCCTTGTCGACGATCGCCTCCATCTCG
>DATLKN010000033.1:0-314254 GCA_035538335.1 Allostellaceae bacterium | reverse complement strand
CCGCCACGAACGCAAGGCGATGCACGGGATGTCGGAGTTGGGTCCATGGCAAATTTTGCCACAGGGCTTGGACCCGGAACGCCTTGAATGCATTGCACTTTCGCGTATTTCACCACACTCTCATGAATAGGGCGGGCTAGTAAGCACCCTGGATGCTGATTTCGAATCTTTACGAGATAGGAATCATTCGGGCCAAGCGAAACGACGTTTCGTAGCAGGATTGAAATCGCGCCTCGAATGCGGATTTGACGAGCTTAACCTCATGGTTATCGAAGCCAGATCGAATCTGAACTTTGATCGGCTTTCCGAAAATTTCGAGCTGCTGAGCTTTGACCTGAATACTTTGCAGAGATTTCGGATCAGGCTAGATAGGGAACTGGTTGGCTGGCGCCATGGGGTGGCCCACGGTGATCCTCCAGACTTATCGACCCTCGATATCAATAACCATGTCGACTTCACTGCAAACCTGCTGTTGGCACTCGCCGATAGCTTTCAGAGTGGGATGCTTGAACGCATGTAGAGACACACGAGACGAGTTATTGCATTCAACCCCTATCCTTCACATCGCCCTGCCCCGCGACCACATCGGGCCGAGCAGCAGCTTTCGCGCGGAGGCGGCGATGGCGTGGGACAACCCGATGGGGACGGACGGGTTCGAGTTCGTCGAATATACGGGCCCCGATCCGGCGGCGCTGGGGGCGCTCTTCGAGCGCATGGGGTTTGTCGCGGCGGCGCGGCACCGCTCGAAGAACGTGACGCTCTACCGGCAGGGCGACGTGAACTTCATCCTGAATGCCGAGCCCGAGAGCTTCGCGCAGGCCTTCGCGCGGCTGCACGGGCCTTCGGTCTGCGCGATCGCGTTCCGTGTCGCCGATGCCGCCAAGGCCTATGAGCGCGCGATCGCTCTCGGCGCGAAGCCCGTGCAGGGCAAGGTCGGGCCGATGGAGCTCAACATCCCGGCCATCGAAGGGATCGGCGGCAGCCTTATCTATCTCGTCGACCGCTACGGCGGGCAGACGATCTACGATGTCGATTTCAAGCCGCTCATTGCCGAGAGGGCGCCGGCCGGGGTCGGGCTCGCCGGCATCGACCACCTGACGCACAACGTGCACCAGGGCCGCATGGGGCTCTGGGCCGAATTCTACGAGCGCCTCTTCAATTTCCGCGAGATCCGCTATTTCGACATCGAGGGGAAGCTCACAGGTTTGCGCTCGAAGGCGATGACCAGCCCCGACGGCAAGATCCGCATCCCGATCAACGAAAGCGCCGACGACAAGTCGCAGATCGCCGAGTATCTGGCGGCCTACCACGGCGAGGGCATCCAGCACATCGCGCTCGCGACGCGCGACATCTACGCGACGATCGAGGCGCTGCGCGAGCGCGGGGTTTCGTTCATGACGGTGCCGGACACCTATTACGAGGCGGTGGAGGCGCGCCTGCCCGGCCACGGCGAGGACCTCGACCGGCTGCGCCGCGACCGCATCCTGATCGACGGCGCGCCCGAGAAGGGCCAGGGCCTGTTGTTGCAGACCTTCACCGAGACGGTCATCGGCCCGATTTTCTTCGAGATCATCGAGCGCAAGGGCAACGAGGGCTTCGGCGAAGGGAATTTCCGGGCGCTTTTCGAATCGATCGAGCGCGACCAGATCCGCCGCGGCGTGCTGTAATCACCACAGAGGCACACAGAGTAAGGAGGAGAAAACTGTCATTGCGAGCGGAGCGAAGCAATCCCGCCGGGATTGCCGCGGCGCTGCGCGCCTCGCAATGACAGCAAAACCCTCCGTGTCCTCTGTCCCTCTGTGGTCAGAACTTATTCCGCCGGTTCGAGGGCGCGTTCTTTCTTTTTCGCCTTTTTGCCGAAGCTCGGGCTCTCGGGGTCCTTGAGCGCTTCCTCGCCTTCGGTCGGCAGATTGTCGAGATAATCGATCGCCGCCTGGATGTCGTTCTCCCACATCTTGCGCGGCAATTCGTAGAGGAACTCGACGCCGTAGCCGTTCGGGTCGTTGACGTAGACGCTGTGCGTGACGCCGTGGTTGACCCGCCAGTTGAACTTGACGCCCTTGCTCTGCAAATAGGCGAGCTGCTTCTGCCAGGCTTCGCGGCTCGGCATCTGCAAGGCGACGTGATTGATCGCGACCTGGCTGTCCATCAAGGACCATTCCTGCGGCGGCGGCAGGTTCGGGTTCTCGACCAGCGCGATGTCGTGATGCGTCAGCTTGCCGTCGTGGTCGGCGCTGTAGAAGCGCATCTTCGGCGGCAGCGGCCGGCCGGGCCGGGCGTGCAGCTCTGCGACCTGCTTCAGGCCGACGATCTCGGTCCAGAATCTGTGCGATTCCTCGATGTCGCGCACGTTGAGGACCAGGTGATTGATGCGGCACGGGCTCGTCGCCGCGGCCGGGGCCTTTTTCTTCGCCATCGCGCTCCTCCTAAATGAAGCCTCTATCAGGTACTCCCGGCGCGCCGCGTCTGCAAGCCCGGGCTCAGACGACGCCGTCGCGCCGCAGCCGCGCCATCGCCGCCGCGTCGTAGCCGAGTTCGGCCAGGACCTCCTCGGTGTGCTCGCCGAGATCGGGGGTGGGGCCGAGCTTTTCCGGTTGCGCATAGCGGCTCATGTGAATGGGCTGGCCGACCGCTTTCAGGGCGCCGAGCTTCGGGTGGTCGATCGGCCGGGCGATGCCGAGATGCTGCACCTGCGGGTCGGCAAAGGTTTGGTCGATCGTGTTGATCGGGCCGCACGGCACGCCCGCCTTGTTCAAGGCCTCGACCCAATACCGGTTGGGCTTTTGCCGGACGATCTCGGCGATGTGCGCATTGAGCGCCGGGCGGTTCTGCGCGCGCAGCGGCACGGTCTTGAATTTCGGGTCGGCGGCGAGGTTTTGGGCGCCCGCGACCTCGCAGAAGCGCCGCCATAGATTGTCGCCCGAGGCGGCAATGTTGATGTGCCCGTCGGCCGTCGCGTACATGCCGGTGCCGGGCGAGGTCGGGTGGTTGTTGCCCTCCTGCCCCGCCACCTCGCCCTGCATCAGCCAGCGCGCCGCCTGGAAGTCGAGCATGAAGATCTGCGCCTCGAGGAGGGAGGTGTGCACCCACTGGCCCTCGCCGGTGCGCTCGCGGTCGAACAGCGCCACCATGATCGAGTAGGCGAGCAGAATCCCGGCCGCCGTGTCGTTGATCGCGATGCCGACACGCACCGGCCCCTGGCCGGGCAGGCCGGTGATCGACATGAGGCCGCCCATGCCCTGCGCGATCTGGTCGACCCCCGGGCGGTTGGCGTAGGGCCCGTCCTGCCCGAAGCCCGAGATGCTGCCGTAGACGACGCGCGGGTTGACCTTGCTGACGGCCTCGTAATCGATGCCGAGCCGGTGCTTCACGTCGGAGCGGTAGTTCTCGACGACGACGTCGGCCTCGGCCGCGAGCCGCATGAAGATCGCGCGGCCCTCCTCGCTCTTCAGGTTGAGGCTCAGCGCCCGCTTGTTGCGGTGGAGGTTCTGGAAGTCGGGCCCGTCGCGGCGGCTGCCGGTGGCGTCGACCGCCTCGCCCGGCGCCTCGATCTTCAGCACCTTCGCGCCCCAATCGGCGAGCTGGCGGGCCGCGGTCGGGCCGGCGCGGTGGGCCGTCAGATCGACGACCTTGATGTGGCTGAGAGGCAGCGGGCGCGAAACCATTGGATTTCCTCCTGATCACGATATTCGCGTCACCCCCGCGCAAGCGGAGGCCCAGGGCGAGCGACAAGGCTTCGGTTCCCTGGCTTCCCGCTTTCGCGGGAATGACGGGAAAAGAAACCGTGGCCCTATACTGCCGCCCGGCGCCGCGGCTGGCTACGCCGCAGGGAGGGCAGGATGCAAGTCGGGTTCTTTTTCTGGCCGTTCGCCCCGGCTCTCGTCGAGCGCATGGCAGAGGCGGCCGAGCGCGGCGGCTGGGACATGGTCGGCGTCGCCGACACGCCGGGAAACGCGATGGACCCGTGGGTCGCCGCGACGATGCTCGCGCTGCGCACGCGGCGGCCGCGCCTCGCGCTCTGCGTCACCAACCTCGCTTCGCGCCATCCGGCGGTCTCGGCCGCCGCGATCGCCTCGCTCGACCTGCTGGCGCCCGGACGCACCGTGCTCGGGCTGGGGCTCGGGCACAGCGGCACCAGCAATCTCGGGATCACGCGCTCGACCCCGGCCGAACTGGCCGAAGGGACGCAGTACATCCGCGCGCTGCTGTCGGGCGCCGCCGCGCGCTGGCAGAAGGGAGGCGAGGCGCGGCTGACATGGGCGAACGGCGCGCCGCCGATCTTTCTCGCGGCCTCCGGGCCGAAGGCGCTCGCCGCCGCCGGCCGCGCCGCCGACGGTGTCTTCGTCAATTACGGCATCGACGGCGAGGCGCTCTCGCATTCCGAGCGGGCGATCCGGGAGGCGGCCGTCGCCGCCGGCCGCGACGCGGCGGGGATCGAAATATGGCAGGTGGCCGCCCTCGACTGCAGCGAAGACGAAGCCGCCGCCCGCCGCCGGATCGGCGCGATCCTCGCCTTCATGGCGGCGGGCTATATCCTCGGCTCGGGCGACCTCGCGGCGCGCGGGGTGCCGCGCGAATTGCACGGCCCGATGCAGGAATTGCGGCGGCGCTACAGCACGCGCCCCGGCGCCGCCGACGCCGCGCTCGTCGACGAACTGGGGCTCTTCGATTACCTGTCGCGCCGCTTTGCGGTGTGGGGCACGCCGCAAGCCTGCCGCGCCCGGCTCGAGGAGGCGCAGCGCGCCGGGCTGCGGCGCGTCATGTTCACCGTCAGTCTCGCCGCCGACCCGGCCGCGACGGTCACGCTGTTCGGCGAGCGCGTGCTGCCGGCGCTGCGCTGAAGCTTACCGGCCTTGGCCGCCCGGACCCTGGCGGAAGAAGTAGTCGGCGGCGCGGCGCTGCTGCGGGCTCAGCTGCGCATAGAGGCTCTGCAATGCCGGCAGCAGCCGCTGCAGCCCGGCCGCCTCGGCCTGCACGAAGCGCGCCTGCGCCGAGAGCATCTGCACGGCGTCGGCATTCTGAGCCGGCGGATGCATGCCTTGCGCCTGGCGTTGATTCTCGCGCAAGACGTTGGCGAAGTTGTTGAAGGCCGGCATCTGCGCCGCGGTCGGCCGGATCCGATAGCGCAGCTGGGCGACGATCTGTTCGGCGCTGGGCGGCTGCTGCGACTGCTGCGGCTGTTGCCGCGGCTGCGTATATTGCGCCGGCTGGTATTGCGCCGTCGCCGCGGCGGGAAGGCCCGAGGCGAACAGCAGGGCGCCCGAGACGAGAGCGGCCGCGACGGTTCGGTTTGCCCGATCGATGGGGTTCGACATCGCTACATCCTCCAGAGAGGGAAATTCCAAGATCAACAGCCGGATGCGGTGAATAGCTCCCTCGGCTACGGATTGCCAGCCCCGGCCCGTTGCTGCTTTGCCCAGCTGTCCCGCAAGCCCACCGTCCGATTGAATACGAGGCCGCCGGCGACGGCATCCCCGTCGCGGCAGAAATACCCCTGCCGCTCGAACTGCACCGCCTCGCCCGCCGGCAACGCGGCGAGCGCCGGCTCGACGCGGCTCTCCAGCACTTCGAGCGAATGCGGGTTGAGATCGGCGAAGATGTCGCCGCCGGCGCCGGGGGCGGGGCGGGTGAAGAGCGGCTCGTAAAGGCGCAGCTGCGCCGGCACCGCGTCCGCCGCGGCGACCCAGTGGATAGTGCCGCGCACCTTGCGCCCGTCGGGCGCGTTGCCGCCGCGCGTCGCCGGATCATAGGTGCAATAGAGCGCGGCGACCTCGCCCGCCGCGTTCTTCTCGATCCTCCGGCAGGTGACGAAATAGGCGTAGCGCAGGCGCACCTCGCGCCCCGGCGCGAGGCGGTGGAAATCCTTGGGCGGCGCCTCCATGAAATCCTCGCGTTCGATGAAGAGGTCGCGGCCGAAGGGAATTTCCCGGATGCCTCGGCCCGGGTCGTCGGGATGGTTGACGGCCGCAAGGCTTTCGCGCCCGCCCCCAGGGTAATTCTCGATGACGAGCCTGAGCGGCCGCAGCACCGCCATGAAGCGCCGCGCCGTGCGGTTCAGCTCTTCGCGGATCGCGTGGTCGAGCATCGCCGGATCGACGAGGCTGTTGGCGCGCGCGACGCCGACGCGGCGCACGAATTCGCGGATCGCAGAGGGCGGCACGCCGCGCCGGCGAAAGGCAGCGAGCGTCGGCATGCGCGGGTCGTCCCAGCCCGCGACATGACGCTCGGCGACGAGCCGCGTCAGCACCCGCTTCGACAGGACCGTGCCGGCGATGTTGAGCCGCGCGAATTCGTACTGCCGCGGCCGCGCCGGCACCGGCAGATTGTCGATCAGCCAGTCGTAGAGCGGCCGGTGATCCTCGAATTCGAGCGTGCAGAGCGAGTGCGTCACCCCCTCGATCGCATCCGATTGGCCGTGCGCGAAATCATAGGTCGGGTAGATGCACCACGCTTCGCCTGTCCGGGGATGGGCGGCGTGCAGGATGCGGTAGAGGACCGGGTCGCGCAGGTTGATGTTGGGCGAGGACATGTCGATCTTGGCGCGCAGCACGCGCGCACCGTTCGGAAATTCGCCCGCCCGCATGCGGCGGAAGAGGTCGAGGTTTTCCGCGATCCCGCGGGTCCGATAGGGGCTGTCCCGCCCCGGTTCGGTCAGGCCGCCGCGCATCGCGCGGATTTCCTGCGCCGAGGAATCGTCGACATACGCCTTTTCGGCGCGGATCAGATGTTCGGCCCAGCCGTAGAGCCGCTCGAAATAGTCCGAGGCGTGGTAGAGATGCGGCCCCCAATCGAAGCCGAGCCAGCGCACGTCCTCTTCGATCGCGTCGATGTATTCCTGCTCCTCCTTCGCCGGGTTGGTGTCGTCGAAGCGCAGATGGCAGCGCCCGCCGAATTCCTGCGCGACGCCGAAATTGAGGCAGATCGCCTTCGCGTGCCCGATATGGAGATAGCCGTTGGGCTCGGGCGGAAAGCGCGTCACCACTTCCCTGTGGCGTCCCGCCGCCAGATCCTCCGCGATGATGTCGCGAATAAAGTCGCGACCGCCCTCGACACCGTCCATATCGCTCGCCAGCCAAATTCACAGAGACCCTATGTGGCAAATCCAAACGGCGCCGCCAACCCCACCGACAACTGCGCGGCCGTGCTAACATGCCGCGATCTCTCAGGGAGGATGGAGCGATGCGCAAATACATCATCGAGCGCGAATTGCCGGCGATCGGCAGCGCCGAGCGGCAGGCCTTGAAGGAGGCGGCGCAAAAGTCGAACGCGACCCTGAAGGAGCTCGGCCCCGACATCCAGTGGGTCGAGAGCTACGTCGCCGCCGACAAGACCTTTTGCGTCTATCTCGCGAAGGACGAGGCGATCATCCGCGAGCACGCGCGCAAAAGCGGCTTTCCGGCCAACAAGATCACCGAAGTGCGCCGCATGATCGACCCGACGACGGCGAGCGAGGGGTAGGGCATAAAGCCCCTCACCCCGGCCCTCTCCCCGCAGGCGGGGAGAGGGAGGGACCCGCGCCAGCGGGAGGGTGAGGGGCAACCCGCCTACTGGTGCAACTGATAGAGCTTCGTCACGTTGTCGCAGGTGATCTTCTGCCGCACCCGCTCGGGGATGTGGGCGAGATTGCGGTCGAGCACTTCGCGCGAATTCGGCCAGATGCAGTCCGGGTGCGGGTAGTCGGCGCCCCAGATGATGTTGTCCTCGCCGATCAGCGGGATGATCGGCTCCAGAAACTGGTCCTGCTGATAGGTGACGTAGCCCTGCCGGCGGAAATAGTCGGAGGGCTTCAGCTTGAAGCCCAATGACCGGCCGCGGTCGGCGTATTCGGTGTCGAGCCGGTCGAACACGTAGGGCAGCCAAGTGACGCCCGACTCGCCGAGGACGAAGTTGAAGTCCGGGTATTTCTCGCAGGCGCCCGAGGCGAGCAGCGATACCAGCACCTCCATCGTGTCGAGCTGGAAGAGGGCCGAGCGGACGAGACGGAACTGCGTGAAATATTCCCGCTCCATCTCGGGCGTGTCGGGGGCGCGCAGCGCCTTGAAGCCGGTCGAATGGAAGGAGATCGGAAAGCGGCATTCGGCCGCCGCCTCCCAGAGCGGGTACCAGCCGTGGTGATAAAGCGGCGGGCTCATGCGCTTGAAGGCGAGGTCGCCCCCGCGCAGGCCCATCTTGGCGCAGCGCCGCACCTCGGCCGCCGCCTCCGCCGGGTCGGTGTTCGGGATGATGGCGAGCGGGAAGACGCGGTTCGGGTCGGCGCGTTTGGCGAAATCGGCGACCCAGTCGTTGTAGATCTTGTCGGCCCAGGCGCGAATGCCGGCGTCGGCGATCAAATCGTTGATCATCAGGCAGCCATAGACGATCTCGGCGGCGAGCCCGTCGCGGTCTAAATCGGCGATGCGCAGTTCCGGCGTCGTCGGGCGCGGCTTCGCGCCCTCGCGGCAATTCCACTCGAAGCCGAGCTCCTGCATCTCGTCGATATGACCGAACATCCCCTTCTGATATTTGAGGAATCCCGGCCCGACGCCGTTCCACATGCCCTTGTCCTGGCCTTCGACGAACCAGTGCAGCCCGTCCTCCAGTTCCTCGACGCGCGGCGCCAAGAGCTTCCATTTGCCGGGCGCTTGCGCGGACCACAGATCGGTCGGGCAATAGGTGAGGTCGATGTGGTTGTCGCCGGAGATGAGCTTCGTCTGCATTCGCGCGCTCCTTATTCGATCCGCCCATCCTATGATCGGCGGCAGGCGTGCGCCATAGGGAATCCGAGGAATGCGGGCGACCCTCAAGGCTCTTCTCGCGGTCGTGCCGGCGGCTCTGCTTCTCGCGGCCGCCGCGCCGGCGAGCGCCGAGGCCGCGCTGTGCCGCGGCGAGCTGGTCGATGCCATCATCGACGGCAGCCTCATCGTCCCCGCCGGCGCGGCTTGCACGTTGCGCCATGTGACCGTGCGCCGGGATCTGTTCGCCGGGCGCGGCAGCATCCTTCGCATCGCGGACGACGTCCTCGTCGTCGGCAACCTCGCGGGCGATCGCTGCGCCTATCTGAGTTTCGAGCCCGCGAGCGCCGTGACCTCCGTAGCGATCGGCGGCAATGTCGAAATCGAGCGTTGCCGCGAAGCGAGCGGCAAGCTCTTCGCCGCGGGCGAGGTCGAGGTCGCCGGCAATTTCCTCTGCCACGACAATTTCGCGCCGTGCTTCGCCGTTAACCTGTCGATCCGGGGCAATGTGCTCATCCTCTCGAATTCCGGCGGCATGTCGTACATCGAGGGCAACACGATCGGCGGCGATCTCGACTGCCGCGGCAATGGCGGGGTCAGCGATTACGGGCAGCCCAACGCGGTCGGCGGCAAGAAGCTCGGCGAGTGCGCGCGCCTGTCGAACCGGCGGCCGGTCGATTGACAGCCTTCGCGCGGCGGCCGATCCTCGCGAGGGTCCGAGGGAGGGACGCGCATGGGCATCGAGATCGCCCCTATCCGCACCGATTTTGCCGCCGAGGTGCGCGGGCTCGACGCGGGCGCCCCGCTCGACGAGGAGATGCTGGCCGAAGTCTGGCAGGCGATCGACCGCTACGCGGTTCTCGTGTTGCATGACCAGCGCCTAGAGGACGAAGCGCTGCGCGCCTTCGCCGCCCGCTTCGGCCCCTTGGAGATCGGCCGCATCGCGGCGCGCGGCGGCAGGCGCCGGCTCGCGCTGCCGGAGATCGGCGACATCTCGAACCTCGACGAGGAAAGCCGTATCCGCGCGCGCGACGACCGCCGCCGGCTCGACGGCCTCGGCAATCGGCTGTGGCACACCGATGCCTCCTATATGCCGGTGCCGGTCGTATTGGGCATGCTGCATGCGGTCGCCGTACCGCCCGCCTCGCCCTTCGGCGGCGGCGAGACCGAATTCGCCGACATGCGCGCGGCATACGACGCGCTGCCGCCGGCAACCCAGGCCGCGCTCGATCCGCTCGTCGCCGAACACGACATATTCTGGTCGCGCGGCCTTATCGGCGTCACCGAGTTCCCGCCCGGCGAGCGCGAGCAATACCCGGCCTCGCATCAGCGCCTCGTGCGCCGGCACCAAGGGTCGGGGCGCAAGACGCTCTACCTCTCGGCGCACGCCTCGCACATCGTCGGCTGGCCGGTCGCCGAGGGGCGAATCCTACTTTACGATCTGACGCTCTTCGCGACGCGGCCCGAATTCGTCTATTCGCATAAATGGCAGAAGGGCGATCTGGTGATCTGGGACAACCGCACGACAATGCATCGCGGCCGCGCGCACGACGAAAGCCAGCCCCGCGACCTGCGCCGCGCGACGACGCTCGAACTGCATTCGACGCTGGAGGAAGCGGCGTGAGGAGGCTGGATCCGCGCCCGCGCGTCCTTCGACACGGCGCTTCGCGCCGGCTCAGGATGAAGGGTTTTCTTAGTGCCATCAAAATCCACCTCATGCTGAGCGCCCGGAGGGCGCGTCTCTGAAGCGCATATGAGCGGGTATGCAGCCCGGCCTATGCCGGGACGACAGTAGGGAGGAACAATCATGGCCGAGATCCTGGGATTGGGCTGCACGCACCGGCCGGTGATGCTGCGCCGGGAGGAGGATTGGGCTTCGATGATGAAGGCCTCCCTCGGCGACCCCGACATGCCGGCCGAGATGAAGGACCCGGCGCGCTGGCCCGCCGAATTGCGCGCCGAGCTGGGCGAGGATTTCGGGGCCGCTTCGGCCGGCCGCGCGCGGCAGGTGTTCCGCCGGCATTTCGCCGAGACGCGCGCCGCGCTCGACGATTTCAAGCCCGACCTCGTCGTCATGTGGGGCGACGACCAGTACGAGAATTTCAAGGAGGATCTGGTCCCGCCCTTCGCGGTCCTTGCCTATGACGGCCACCAGATCGAGCCGTGGAAGAACCGCCCGTGGAATCCCTGGGGTGAGCCGCAGGACAAGCAATTTTTCTACAAGGGCGCACGTGCGGCGGGCAAATATCTTGCCGCCGGGCTTCTCGAACGCGGGATCGACGTCGCCTACGCGTACAAGCCGCTGCACCACCCGCTCGGCCACGCCTTCGCCTACACCCTGTTGCTGCTCGACGACGAGCGGCGCGGCTTTCCCTATCCGGTATTGCCGGTTTCGGTGAATTGTTACGGCCGGCGCGTCAATGCGGCGCGCGGGTTGCGGCTGCCACTGGCGCTGCGCGGCAGGATCCGCGATCTCGACCCGCCCTCGCCCAGCCCCGAGCGCTGCATGGCGCTCGGCGCGGCGACGGCCAAGGTGCTGGCCGAAAGCCCGTGGCGTGTCGCGCTGATGGCCTCCTCCAGCTGGTCGCACTCGTTCCTGACCGAAAAGAACTGGCAGCTGTGGCCCGATGTCGAAGCCGACCGGCGGCTCTACGAAGCGCTGAAGGCGGGCGATTACGCGGCCTGGCACCGCTACACGACGGACGAGATCGAGGAGTCGGGGCAGCACGAGGTGTTGAACTGGTTCTGCCTGTTGGGCGCGATGGAGGCGCTCGGCCGCAAGCCGGACCGCTGCGCCTTCATCGAGACCTGGGCCTTCGTCTCGCCGGTCGTCTTCGCACACTACGCGCCCTGAGCGATGAAGCCCGCCCCCTTCGCGTATCGGCGGGCCGAGAGCCTCGACGAAGTGTTCACGACACTGCGCGAGTTCGGCGCGGAGGCGCAGATCCTCGCCGGCGGGCAGAGCCTCGTGCCGATGCTCAATATGCGCGTCGCACGGCCTGCCGTGCTCGTCGACATCAACCGCATTGCCGAGATCGATTACCTGCGCAGCGAGCACGGCGGCGTCGAACTGGGCGCGTTGACGCGCTGGCGCAGCCTCGAAGATTGGCCCGAGACCGGATCGGCGCTGCCGCTCGTCGCGGCCGCCTTGCCGCTGATCGCGCATCCGGCTATCCGCAACCGCGGCACGATCGGCGGCAGCCTCGCGCTCGCCGACCCGGCAGCGGAATTGCCCGCCGTCAGCCTCGCCCTGGGCGGTGAAGTGGTGCTCGCCTCCGCCGCCGCGCGGCGGACGGTTAAGGCCGAGGATTTCTTTCAGGGCCTGTACCAGACCGCGCTCACCCCCGAGGAAGCCTTGCTGGCGCTGCGGCTGCCGGCGCCGCGGCCGGGCGAGCGCTGCGCGGTCTACGAAGTGTCGCGCCGGCACGGCGATTTCGCGCTCGCCGGCGCCGCGATCGTCGCGCGGGACGGCGTCTATCGGATCGCGCTCTTCGGGGTCGCCGACCGCGCGACGCTGTCGCCCGCCGCCGCTTCGCTCGCCGCCGCCGATCCCGCCGCGCCGGCCGCCGCCTTTTCCGACGCGCTCGCGCAAGACATCGATTTCCTCGGCGATCGCGAGCACCCCGCGCCGGTGCGTCGCCATCTCGCCGGGGTCGCGGTGCGCCGCGCCCTCGACCGGCTCGCGGCGGCGGGATGAGCGAGGAATTCCGCGAGATCCGTTTCACCCTCAACGGCGCAGCGGCGGCGGCGCGGGTGCCGGTGCGCCGGAGCCTCGTCGATGCGCTGCGCCAGGATTTCGGCCATACCGGTTCGCATGTCGGCTGCGAGCACGGCGCCTGCGGCGCCTGTTCGCTGGTGCTCGACGGCGCCGTCGTGCGCGGCTGCCTTCTGCTGGCCGTCGCCGCCGAAGGCGCCGCGATCGAGACGATCGAAGGGGCGAGCGATTGCGGCCGTCTTGCCCGCTTGCAGCAGGCCTTCTACGAGCGCGCCGCCTTGCAATGCGGCTTTTGCACGCCGGGGATGCTGCTCACCGCGGCCGAGCTGCTCGAGCGCAACCCGCACCCGAGCCGCGACGAGATCCGCCGCTATCTCTGCGGCAATTACTGCCGCTGCACCGGCTATGAGGCGATCGTCGATGCGGTCGAAGCGGCCGCGAGGGGATAGGCCTTCTCGCTGATTGCCGGTTCCGATACGATGCGCCGGAACGAGATTGCTTCGCCGCTCCGCGCCTCGCAATGACGGCCATCTGTGGTGTCATTGCGAGCGAAGCGAAGCAATCCCGCAGGGAGGACGCCGATGCTGTTGAAGAACACCTGGTACATCGCCGCCTGGGCCGACGAAGTGAAGGGCGAGCCCGTGGCGCGCCGCATCTGCGACGAGCCGATCGTCTTGTTCCGCGACGCCGAGGGCCGCGCCGCCGCGCTCGCCGACCGCTGCTGCCACCGCTCGGCGCCGCTCGGCATGGGACGGGTGGTCGCGGAGGGAATTGAATGCGGCTATCACGGGCTCGTCTTCGATCGCAGCGGGCGCTGCGTGCGCATTCCGGGGCAGCTGCAGCTGCCCGAGGGCGCGCGGGTCCGCAGCTATCCGACCGTCGAGAAGGATGCGCTGCTGTGGGTATGGACCGGCGACCCGGCAAAGGCCGACCCGGCCGGCATCGTCGATTTTCCCTACCACAACGACCGTGCGCGTTGGCCCAACAAGCACGACGTCTATCCGATCAAGGCCAATTACATGCTGATGGTCGACAATCTGATGGACCTGACGCATCTGGGCTACCTGCACGCGAAGACCGTCGGCGGCAACCCCGCGCAGCATTTAGCGGCCGAGATGAAGACCGCGCGCACGCCGACGGGGCTCAAATTCACTCGCTGGATGAAGAATTCCGTGCCGCCGCCGAGCTACGTCAAGGCGGCCGGTTTCAAAGGGCGGGTCGACCGCTGCCAGGAATTCGAGTTCGTCGCGCCGGCGAGTGTCTTGCAGTGGACGGGCGCCACCGACGCCGGCACCGCAACGGCCGATCCGCAGCGCGATTTTCCGTTCCAGTTTCGCCTGTTCCACGGTTTGACGCCGGAGACCGAGACGAGCTGCTTCTATTTCTGGTCGGTCGCCAACGGCTACCGCCAGAACGAGCCGGCGGCGACCGAGCAGCTCTATCAGGAGATCGCACCGACCTTTGTCGAGGACCGCGTCATGGTCGAGGCGCAGCAGCGCCGGCTCGACGAGTTCGGCGAGAGGGGCCTCGTCGACATCGCCTCGGACGGAACCCGCATGCAGATGCGCCGCATGGTCGAGCGGCTGATCGGGGAAGAACAACCGAGCCTCGCCGCCGAATAGGAGGGAAGATGAGCGTTCGACTCGTCATCACGATCAACGCAATGCCCGGCAAAGGCGCCGAATTCGCGCGCGCCTTCAAGCCGCGCTGCGAGGAGTCACGCAAAGACGCCGGCTGTCAGCAGTTCGAGATCTTTCAGAGCGCCTTCGACCCCGACAAGTTCGTCCTGCTGGAACTGTGGGAGAGCGAGGAGGCGCTTGCCGCGCACGCGAAATTGCAGGCCGCCCGCCCGTCCTTGCCGGAGGGGCTGCGCGCCGGTTCTGGCGAGCGCGAGGACTACACCTACAACCGCACCCGCTGAACCCGACGCCGACCGGCGTCAAGCGGAAAACGGGTCGAGCGCCGGAAGCCGAGGCGTAGCCGTACCCTTCGCGCCTAACCGAGGCGGCGGCGGTAGAGCGCGACGAGGCGCTCCCAATGGCGCTCGGCGGCGGGCTTGTCGTAGCACCAGCGCTCGGGAAACGCGAAACCGTGATGCACCCCGGGGTAAAGCTCGATCTCGCCGGGGCTGCCGGCGCGGGCGAAAAGGCCGCGCAATTCCTCGACCATCGGCAGAGGCGCGAGATCGTCGTGCTCGGCACAAGCGATGTAGAGTTCGCCCCTGACCTTTCCCAATGACAGATGCGGGCTCTCCTCGGCCTCGCTGACGAGCCAGGTGCCGTAGAACGAGGCGGCGGCGGCAATGCGCTGCGGGTAGCGCGCCGCCGCGGCCAGTGCGTAAGGCCCGCTCATGCAATAGCCGTGGACGCCGACCGGCCCTGCCTTCGCTTCGCCGCGGCCGTCGATGAAGGCGAGCATCGCCGCCACATCCTTTATGACCAGCGGGATCGTCATCTTGGTGCGCACCGCGCGCATCCTCTCCCGCTCGGCGCTGCCCTGCTCCAATACGTCGGGGCCGAAGATCGTGTCGCGGCCGGCACGGTAATAGAGATTGGGCAGCAGCACATGATAACCGACCGTCGCGAGCCGGCGCGCCATGTCGCGCAATTCCTCGCGGATCCCCGGCGCATCCATCAGAAAGAGAACCGGCGGATAGGGGCCGCCCCGCTCCGGCCGGCAGAGAAAGGTCTCCATCGCCCCCTCGCCGGTCGCGATGTCGAACGTTTCTTCGATCATCGGCGCACCCTCAATGCCGAATCCAGTCCTTCATGAAGCGGGCATGGCATTCGCGCTCGCCCGGCATCTTGGTCCAGCCGGCCAAGAGCCGCGCCGAAGCCAGCAGCAGCCGGTCGCGCAGATGCGTCGAGTTGCGGGTGTATTCCTCGAAGCTCGAATGCGTGATCTTCTGGTTGTGCGGGTCGTCCTGGAACTTGCAGGCGGACAGCGCGACGGAAGCGAAATAGGGAGCGATGTCGGCGCCCGAGCGCAGATAAGCCTTGGCGATGGCGGTGGTGCGCGGGATATCGAAGGCGAGGATTGCCTCGTCCAATTCGCCGAGCAGCGCCTGCGGCGGCCGGCGCGCGAGATCGTATTGTGGCTCGGCGATCGGGCTCTGCAGCTCGAAGGTTACCGCCGCGTCGTTGACGAAATTCGCCATCAGATAGAGGATGCGCGGCTTGTAGGGGCTGTCGCTGGAACGCAGCCAATAATTCGCCGTATTGCAATAATCGAACGGGTGCTGGCCGTTCGTGAAATTGCGCGGCACGGTGGTGCGCAGGATCAATTCGGCGGCGCCGACCTGGATCGTATCGCCGAGGCTCGCGATCGACTTGCCGGCCTTCAGATGCGCGGTGATGCGGTTCCAGACGGCCGCCTGATCCCCCTCCATCAAGAGGCGCACCAGTTCCTCGACCTCGGCCTTGTCGAGCGGCGCCCTGTTGTCGCTCAGCGACTTGCCGGCGTCGGGGAACTCGGCCGCCAATAAGACGCAGACGGCGTCGTAGAGCGAATAATAGAGCGGCCCGACCGCCATGTCGGGAACGCCCATGTAATGGACGCCGTGCGCATTGTCCCAGCCGACGAGATCGGAGAGGTCGGCCACAGCCCGCGCCCGCAATGCCTTGTGGCCGGTATTGCGCGCCTTCCGGCCGGCGACCGTGTCCTGGACGTCGATGAGCCCCAGGAACATCAGCCGGTCGCGCAACTGGACGCGCGCCTCCGGCTCCTCGGCGAGCCCTAAAAAGAGACCGTAGGAGCGGCGCGCGTCGCCGCTGACGGTGGCGACCGTATAGGCGTCGAGCCGCTCTTCGAGGCTGCCCTCCTCGCGGATCGGCTCCGCATCCTGGTGCCAGACGACGGGCCCATAGGCGGGCGGCGGCACGGCGACGCCCTTCATCGTCGCGTAGCGGCCGGGATATCTGAAGAGCAGCTGGTTCCAGATGTCGAGCCCGGCCGGGATGTACCAGACGCTCTGCAACAGCGCGAGCAGGCGATATTGCTCCGGCAGATAGGGCATCAGATCGGCCGAGGCGCGCAGCCCCAATATCGTGTGGTCGTTGTTGACGAGGCCGATCGCGCCGTCGCGGATGTTGATGTGGCTCGGCACCTGCACGAAGGGCGCCTCCGCCGCGGTGACGACGCTCAAGGCCTCGGGGATCGATCGCCCGTCGCGCGCCACCATCTGGAAGAAGAGGTCGGCGGTACGCGGCTGGTCGCGTTCGAGGATCGCCTCGGTCAGCTTGTCGAACGCCTTGTCGTTTCTGATCGCCTCGCGGCTCGTCGGCATCGCGCCTCTCCTTCCCTTGGGAGCACGAGGAAGCCTATAGCGGCCTCGGCACCCGCGTAAACAGGCGAGGGTATTGGATCAGCTATGCCGGCGCCTAGCCCCCAGCCCCCACCCTAACTCTCCCCCGCGAGCGCGGGAGGGAATGGGAGGGGCCAGCGCGGGCAATGAACGGGCTTATGCCGCCCGCCCCCAGGCGAGGAAGCCTTCGTTCTTGAGGCCGGGCTTGCCGTAAGAGAGCGGCGCGCCGGAGAGCGTCACGACACGGCCGCCGGCGGCTTCCAAGATCGCCTGGCCGCCGGCCGTGTCCCATTCCATCGTCGTGCCGAAACGCGGGTAGAGGTCGGCATCGCCCGCGGCGATGAGGCCGAATTTGAGGGCGCTGCCGCATTGCACGCGCGCCTTTACCTGGTAGTCGGCGAGAAATTCGCCGAGCCGCCGGCTGTTCTCGTGGCTGCGGCTGTGCGCGACGACGAGCCCGTCGGCAGGGGCCAACCGCGCCGCGATCGGTTCCGCCGCACCGCCAGCCTGCCAGCGCAATGCCGTCCCCGCCCCGTGCGCGCCATAGGTGACCTGGCGCGCCGGCCCGTGCACGACGCCCAATATGGGCCGCCCGTCCTCGATCAAGCCGATGCTGACCGCGAACTCGCCGTTCTTGGCGATGAATTCGCGCGTCCCGTCGAGCGGATCGACCGCCCAGAAACGCGCCGCGGAAGGCGGCAGCCCGTCCGCCTCGACCTCTTCCTCGGAAACGACCGGGATATCGGGGAAGGCGTTCCTGAGGATCTCGACGATGACCCGCTCGGCGGCGAGGTCGGCATCGGTGACGGGCGTCTTGTCGGTCTTTTCGTAGACCGAGAAATCCTGCGCGTAGACCTTGAGAATCTCGGCGCCGGCGGCGAGCGCGGCGCGGCGCGCCGCCTCGAAGAGCGGGGTCATGCGGCCTTCCTCTGTCGTGCGGCGCGGATCGCCCGCCATACCCGTTCGGGCGTCAAGGGCATGTCGAGAGTGCCGACGCCGAAGGGCGCGAGCGCGTCCAAGACCGCATTGACGAGCGCCGGCGGCGCGCCTATCGCGCCGGCTTCGCCCGCCCCCTTGACGCCGAGCGGGTTGGTGCGGCACGGCACGACATTGTAGGAGAACAGGATCGCCGGCAGATCGTCGGCGCGCGGCAGCGCGTAATCGGAGAGCGAGCCGGAGAGGAGCTGGCCGCTCTCGCCGTCATAGACGCAATTCTCCAGCATCGCCTGGCCGACGCCCTGCGCCACCCCGCCCTGCACCTGCCCTTGCAGCAGCAGCGGATTGACGACCGTCCCGAAATCGTCGACGACGAGATAGCGCTCGATCGCAATCTGCCCGGTGTCGGGGTCGACCTCGACTTCGCACAGATGGCAGCCGTTGGGGAAGGTCGGGGCGGGCGGCGTGAAATGGCCGCTCTCGGCGAAGCCCGGCTCGAGACCCTCCGGCAATTTCGTCGGATCGAAGGCGGCGCGCGCCACCTCCTCGATGCCGACGGCGCGGTCGGTGCCGGCGATCGCGAATTGGCCGTCCTCGAAAAGGACGTCGGCCTCCGCCGCTTCGAGCAGCTGGGCGGCGATCTTGCGGCCCTTCTGGATCAGCTTCTCGGCGGCGTGCGCCGCGGCGGCGCCGCCGACCGGCAGCGAGCGCGAGCCGCCGGTGCCGCGGCCGAAGCCGATCGCTGCGCTGTCGCCCTGCAAGACGCGCACCTTTTCCGGTAGCATGCCGAGCCGCTCGGCAGCGAGTTGCGCGTAGGCCGTCTGGTGGCCCTGGCCCGAGGATTGCGTGCCCATCAGCATCGTCAGCGTACCGGCGGGGTCGAAGCGCAGCTCGGCGAATTCGTCCGCCCCCATGCCGCTCTGCTCGATATAGACGGCATAGCCCTGGCCGCGGCAGCGGCCGCGCGCCGCCGATGCCGATTTGCGGGCCGCCAGGCCCTGCGCTTGCGCGTGGCCGAGCGCATCCTCCATGTTGCGGGCGAACTGGCCGCTGTCGTAGGTCAGGGTGAGCGCCGTCTTGTAGGGCATCGCGCGCGGCGGGATCGCATTGTTGCGGCGCAGCTCGGCCGGTGAAACGCCGAGTTGGCGGGCCGCCAGATCGACGAGCCGCTCGAGCGCGTAGGCGGCTTCCGGGCGGCCGGCGCCGCGATAGGCGTCGACCGGCACGGTATGGGTATAGACGCCCTTGATGCGCGCATGGATCGCCGGGATGCGGTAGACGCCGCTCAGCATCACCGCGCCCGAAAAGGTCGGTATCTCCGGCGCGAAATTCGACAGATAGGCGCCCATATTGGCGAGCGTCGAGACGGCGAGCGCCTGAAACACGAGGTTCTCGTCGAGCGCCAGCTCGAGCCTCGTCACGTTGTCGCGGCCCTGCGTGTCGCTGACGAAATCCTCCGACCGCGACGGCACCCATTTCACCGGACGGCCGACCCTTTTTGCGGCCCACAGCACGAGGATGTGCTCGGGATAGAGAAAGAGCTTCATGCCGAAGCCGCCGCCGACATCGGGAGTGACGACGCGGACGCGGTTCTCGGGGATTTTGAAGACGTGCTCGGCGAGCAAGTTGCGCAGAAAATGCGAGCCCTGCGTTGAGCTCCACAGCGTGAAGGCGTCCTCGCCCGCATCGTATTCGCCGATCGCGCCGCGCGGCTCCATCGAGTTGACGACGACGCGGTTGTTGACGAGATCCAGGCTCACCTTGTGGCGCGCCGCGATGAGGGTGCGCTCGACCGTCTCGCGGTCGCCCAACTCCCAATCGAAGGCGAGGTTGCCCGGGGCCTCGTCCCAGACCGCCGGCGCTCCCGGCGCCAGCGCCGCGACGGTATCGGCCGCCGCCGGCAGCGGCTCGTAATCGACCGCGACCAGCTCGCTGGCGTCGCGCGCCATGGCGGCGGTCTCGGCGACGATCGCGGCGACCGGGTTGCCGACATGGCGCACCCGGCTCTGCGTCAGTGCCGGGTAGGGCGGCATCGGCATCGCCGAGCCGTCGCGGTTCTGCAATCCCGACAGGCAGGGGATCGTGCCGATGCGGTCGGCCGCCAGGTCGTCGCCGGTCAGGACGGCGAGAACGCCCGGCGCAGCGCGGGCGGCGGCGGTATCGATACGGCGGAGCCCGGCATGCGCGTGCGGCGAGCGCAGCACGAACAGATAGGCCTGCCGCGGGCGCTCGATATCGTCGAGATAGCGCCCCCGGCCGGTCAGAAAGCGCCGGTCCTCGACCCGGCGCACCGGCTGGCCGATGCCGAACTGCGTCATGGGAGATCCGCCTCCAATCCGGATGTCGAAACCGAGCACAGGTTTTGCGAGACCGCAAGGCCGCGATCGGCGGGGTCGGGTTCGTGCCTCCTTCGAGGCCTGAAAGGCGCGTCTCGAAGCACGCTCGGCCGTTATGCAGCTATCCCGGCAGGCGCAGGACCGGCTTGATCGCGCGGCCGGCGGCGGCGTCGGCGGCAGCGCGGTTGATGTCCGCGAAATCGTAGAAGCTGACAAGCCGGTCGATCGGGAATTTGCCGTCGATGAACAGCTCGACGAGGCGCGGGATGAACTCGCGCGGCCGGCTGTCGCCCTGGATGACGCCGCGCACGGTGCGCCCGCCCTGCAGATGCGGCATCTCGATGGTCGCCTCGGTGCCGGCGCGCGCGCTACCGACGAGGACGCAGGTGCCGAGGCCCCTGAGGCCATCGACGGCGAGCCGGAAGACCGACGGCACGGCCGAGGTTTCGAGGGCGAAATGCGCCCCGCCGCGGGTCAGCTCGCGGATCTCGGCGAGGGTTTCGGCGCCCCGGCTCTCGAGCGCATGCGTGGCGCCGAGAGCGCGCGCCAGTGCCAGCCGGCCCTCGTGCAGATCGACCGCAATCAGCGGGTCGCAACCGCTGAGCTTCGCAGCGAGGAGACCCGCGAGCCCGACCCCGCCGACCCCGAAGACAACGAAAGATTGCCCGGCGGCGGGGCTCATGACGTTGAGGACGGCGCCGGCGCCGGTCTGCAAGCCGCAGCCGAGCGGACCGAGAATTTCGACCGGGGCCTCGCGCGGCAGTTTGACGACGTCTTTCGCCGGCGCAACCGCAAAACTGGCGAACGAGGATTGCTGGAAAAAGCACGAATAGAGCGGCGCGCCGCGGCGGGAGAGCGGCGTCGAGCCGTCGGCGCGGCGGCCGCCCGATTTGAGGGCGCGCGCGTTCGTGCAATAGGCGGGGCGATCGGCCCGGCACGGCTCGCAGCCGCCGCACCACGGGAACGACACGACGACCGGATCGCCGGGCTTCAGATCCGCCACCTCGGCGCCGACCTCTTCCACGATTCCTGCTCCCTCGTGACCGAAGACGGCAGGATAGGGGAGGTTCGCGAAATAACCGTCGCGGGCGTGCAGATCGGTCTGGCACACCCCGCTCGCGACGACGCGGATCAGGATTTCGTCGGGCCTGGGACCATCGAGTTCCGCTTCGTCGATGACGAACGGGCCTCCGCGTTCCTCGACGATTGCGGCGGTGATTTTCATGCTGGCTCCGCTCCCCGGGGCGCGTCGCCGGGCTTGTCGGCGGGCGCTTCGCGGCCGATGATAGGCCGAGAACGGGAGGAAAGGAGGCTCGAAAATGGCCGAATACAAGCTGATCTCGGCGGATTCCCACGTCAGCGAGCCGCCGGGGCTGTGGAGCGAGCGCACCGACAAGCAATACCGCGAGCGGGCGCCGCGCCTCCTCTTGAACCCGAAGGGCAAAGAGGGCGCCTATTTCTATTACGAGGGCCATCCGCTGCACCCGATCGGGGTCGGGCTCGCGGCCGGCAAGAGCCCGCAGGAACTGGCCGAATTCCTGACGCGCGGCAGCTACGGCGACGCGCGGCCGGGCGGCTGGGACCCCGCCGAGCGGCTGAAGGACAACGAGACGGACGGGGTCGAGGCGGACGTGCTCTACACGACGCTCGGCTTCCGCATCTTCTGGCTGAAGGATGCGGGGCTGCAGGCGGAATGCTTCCGCGTCTACAACGATTGGCTCGCCGAATACTGTTCCTATGCGCCCAGACGCATGGCGGGGCTGGCGATGGTCTCGCTCTACGACCCGAAGGCCGGGGCGCGCGAACTCGAACGCTGCGTCAAGATGGGCCTGAAGGGCGCGATGATCTGGTGCTCGCCGCCCGCCGACCGGCCCTACAGCTCGCAGGATTACGACCCGTTCTGGGGCGCGGCGCAGGAGATGGGCACCCCGATCAGCCTGCACGCGATCACCGGCATGGGTTCCGAGAGTCAGTGGGATTTCGGCCCGGAGGCGCGCTACATGCGGGCGACCGTATTGCCGCACGAGATCGAACGCTCGCTTTCGGTGCTGATCTTCACCGGCGTCCTCGACCGCTTCCCGCGGCTGCAGATCGTCTCGGCCGAGAACAATTGCGGCTGGCTGCCCTACTATCTCCAGCGCATGGACCGCAATTTCGAGCAACGCCGCTATTCCTCGAAGCTGACGCTCGCCCTTCGCCCGAGCGAATATTTCCGCCGCCAGATGTACTGCACCTATATCGACGACTATGTCGGCGTCCAGAACCGGCAGTTCATCGGCATAGACCGGCTGATGTGGTCGTCGGACTACCCGCACGCGGCCTCCTCCTGGCCGCATTCGCAGGAGGTCGTGGCGCGCGACTTCAAGGATGCGAGCGCGGAAGAGCGCCGGCAGATCACCCGCGGCAACGCCGCCCGGCTCTACGGCTTCGACGCCTGAGCCGCATGGCGCCGACAGAGATCGCGCCTTACGGCTCGTGGGCGTCGCCCATCACCTCGGAGTTGATCGTCGCCTCGACGATCGACCTCGGCGAGGCGCTGCTCGACGGTGAGGATGTCTATTGGCTCGAATCGCGGCCGCAGGAGGGCGGGCGCTCGGTTGTCATGCGCCTCTCGCCGGGGGACGAGCCGGTCGAAGTGACGCCGCCCGCTCCGCCGGCGGGCGAAGGCGCATTCAACGTCAGGAGCCGTGTCCACGAATATGGCGGGGGCGCGTACTTCGTCGCCGACGGCACGGTCTATTTTTCGAACGACGGCGACCAGCGCCTCTACCGCCAGGACCCGGGTGCTGCGCCCCGGCCGATCACACCCGAGCCGCCGCGGCCGCGCGGTCTGCGTTATGCCGATGCGGTCATGGACCGCGGCCGGCGGCGCCTCGTCGCGGTGCGTGAAGACCATCGCGGCGCCGGCAAGGAGCCGCAGAACACGCTCGTCGAGATCGCGCTCGACGGCGCGCCGGAGCCGCGGGTCATCGTCTCGGGCGGCGATTTCTACGCGGCGCCACGCCTGAGCCCCGACGGCAACAGCCTCGCCTGGATCGAATGGCGGCACCCGAACATGCCATGGGACGGCTGTGAGTTATGGCTCGGCCGGTTCGGCTCGGACGGCGGCATTGCCGAGAAGCGGCGCGTCGCGGGGGGTGCCGCCGAATCGATCGTGCAGCCGGAATGGTCGCCGGACGGCGTCCTCCATTTCGTCTCCGACAGGAGCGGCTGGTGGAACCTCCATCGCTGGACAGGCGAGGAGATCGAGCCCCTCTATCCGCTCGACGCCGAATTCGGCCGGCCGCAATGGGGCTTGCGACGGACGCTGTTCGGCTTCCTTTCGGCGCGGCATCTGGTGGCGAGCTATTCGAAGGACGGGCTGTCGCGCCTCGTCCTCCTCGATTTGCGCACCCTCTCGCCGCGCCCGATCGCGACGCCCTACACCGACATCTCCTGGCTGCGCGCCGACGCGCGCGGCGTCTATTTCCGCGGCGGCAGCCCCACTCAATTTCCGGTGATCGTCAAGCTCGCCCCCGACACCGGCGAGGTGACGGTCCTCCGGCGTTCGACGCTCGACGAGCCTGGGGCCTATGACGGCTACATCTCACAGCCGCAGCCGATCCAATTCCCGACCGGCGGTGGATTGTGCGCCCATGGGCTCTTCTATCCGCCGGGGAACCGCGATTTTGCCGCGCCCGAGCGAGAATTGCCGCCGCTGATCGTGATCAGCCACGGCGGGCCGACCGGCGCCGCCACGGCGACCCTCAGCTGGGGCGTGCAGTATTGGACGAGCCGAGGCTTCGCCGTCTTCGACGTCAATTACGGCGGCAGCAGCGGCTATGGCCGGGCCTATCGCGAGCGGCTGCGCGGCAAGTGGGGCGTCGTCGATGTCGAAGATTGCGTCAACGGCGCCAGGTTTCTCGCCGCGGCGGGCCGGGTCGACGGCAAGCGCATGGCGATCCGCGGCAGTAGCGCAGGAGGCTATACGGCGCTGTGCGCGCTAACCTTTGGCGACGCGTTTGCGACGGGCGCCAGCTATTACGGGGTCAGCGACCTCGAGGCATTGGCGCGCGACACGCACAAATTCGAATCGCGCTATCTCGACGGGCTGATCGGCCCCTATCCAGAAGCCAGCGCGCTTTATCGCAAGCGCTCGCCGGTCAACTTCACCGAGCGGCTGTCGGTCCCGATGGCGTTGTTCCAGGGGGCCGAGGATGCGATCGTGCCGCCACAGCAGGCCGAAGCGATGGCGGCCGCCCTCGAGAAGAAGGGCGTTCCCTGCCTTTATCTGCTGTTCAACGGCGAGCAGCACGGCTTTCGCCGCGCCGACAACGTCAAGCGCGCGCTCGACGCGGAACTCCATTTCTATTCGGTCTTTCTCTCAGGCGCGAAGCTGCGCTTCTGATTGTTTGCGTCGTTCCCGCGAAAGCGGGAGCCCAGGGCTTCAATACCAGTCGCTCGCCCTGGCCCCCCGGTTGCGCAGGGTGGCGAACGGCTGTTATCCGGCGTCCTCGGCGGCGACCCTGAGCACGATCTCGACCGCGCGCCGGATGTCGCAGAGCGCCATCGACGGCGCCCCCGGATGCGCGGCCGCCTGCTCCGGCAGATAGGGAACATGCAACAACCCGGCCCGGAGACACGCCGGCTGCGCCGCCGCACGGTGCATCAGCGAATAGAAAACTGAATTGCAGACAAAGGTCGCGGCGCTTTGCGACACCGCCGCGGGCAACCCCTGTTGCGTCAGCGCCGCGAGCGCGGGTTTGAGCGGCAGGGTGGCGAAATAAGCCGCCGGGCCGCCGGCAACGACCGGCCGGTCAATCGGGCGGTTACCGTCATTGTCGGCAATGCGCGCGTCTTCGATGTTGACCGCCACTCGTTCGAGCGAGAGTTCGGCGCGCCCGCCGGCCTCGCCGACGCACAGCACCAGATCGGGGGCGATTTCATCGAGCGCCGCCTCGAGCCGTGCCGCGGCGAGGCCGAAGACGGTCGGCAGGATGCCCGTAGCGATATCAAGGCCGCCCACTCGCGGCGGCAAGCGCCGCACGGCTTCCATCGAGGGGTTGACCCGCTCGCCGCCGAACGGCTCGAAACCGGTGACGAAGGCTTTCATTTTCTCCTCCTAACACCGGCCGCGGCGGGAAACCATGCCGCGGATGCCGCGTTAACAGCGCGACGACGGCGATGGGGCCGTCGCGCACGAAAGTCCGACAATGGCCATGACCCCGGCGCAATGCCGTTCCGCGCGAACTCTGCTTTCCTGGTCGGTATCGAAACTCGCCGCCGCAGCGGGCGTCAGCGAGAGCGCGATCGACGATTTCGAGCTGGAGCGCCGGCCTGCCGATCCTTTGGTGCTAAGCGCGGTTCGCCGCGCGTTGGAAGAGGTCGGGGTCGCATTCCTGCCGCAGGACGATGTGCGCCTCGGCTCCGAGGTGACTTAGTGTCGCGGATCTGAAATTCGCAGCATCAGTTTCCGGCCCGTCATTGCGAGGAGCCCGAAGGGCGACGAAGCAATCTCGTGCAATTCCTGCATATGCGCCATGAGATTGCTTCGCTGCGCTCGCAATGACAGGCTCGATTTTTGTCGCGAATTTCCGTTTCAGGATAGTAGCCCCCACACGCCTCCACCCCGCAAAGGCGACGGCTTGGGGCAAGCGCCCGAACACCCTGGCGCGCTTTCACCCTGGGCTGCCGGGCGCCGCGCCGCGCCGGATCGTCATGCCGAGGAACTCGGTGACCCCGTTGCGGTTCAGCAGCAGCAGCACGTTGCCGCTCGCCGCCGCCCGCTTCAATGCCGCAGCCGCTTCCTGCGGGCTCGCCACCGACTTCTGATTGACCGAGACGATGACGTCTCCCGGCCGCAGGGCGGCGCTGCGCACCGGGCTGTCCTCGGCGATGCTGCCGATCACGACGCCGCTCACCCCGCTCGGCAGATCGAGCCGTTGGCGCAATCGCGGGTCGAGCTGTTCGAGCCGCATGCCGAGAGCCGAGGCGGCGCCGGCCTCCGGCTGCGGCTTTGCGCTCTCTTCGGCGGCCGCCAGCTTTTTCTTTTTCGGAAGCTCGGCGACGGTTGCCTCAACCTGCCGCTTTTTGCCGTCGCGCAGCACGCCGAGTGTGATTTTGCTGCCGATCGGCATCGTCGAGACGATGCGCGGCAGATCGCGCACGGTCTTGATCGGATGGCCGTTGGCGCTCTGGATGATGTCGCCCTGCTCGATGCCGGCCTTCTCGGCCGGGCTCTTCGGGACGACCGAGGCGACGAGCGCGCCTTCGGCATTCTGCGGCGCGAGCCCGAGGCTCTTGGCGATCGACGGCGTCACGCTCTGGATCGCGACGCCGAGCCAACCCCAGGTGGCGTGTCCGTATTTCTTCAGCTCCTCGATCACTTTTTTCGCGGTGTTCGAAGGAATGTCGAAGCCGATCCCGACCGACCCGCCCGAGGGCGAATAGATCGCCGTGTTGATGCCGATCACCTCGCCCTTCAGGTTGAAGGTCGGGCCGCCCGAATTGCCGCGGTTGATCGGCGCGTCGATCTGCAGGAAATCCTCGAACGAGCCCGCATCGATGTTGCGTCCGAGCGCCGAGACGATGCCCGCGGTCACCGTGCCGCCGAGCCCGAACGGGTTGCCGACGGCGACGATCCAGTCGCCGACCTTGGCGGTCCTGCTGTCGCCGAAGCCGACATAGGGCAGCTTCTTGTCGGTCTTGATCTTGAGCAACGCGAGATCGCTCTTGCCGTCGCGGCCGATCACCTTGGCGGTGTGGCGGCTGTGGTCCTGCAGGATGACGGTCACCTTCGTCGCGTGATCGACGACGTGGTTGTTGGTGACGACGTAGCCGCTCGGATCGACGATGAAGCCCGAGCCGAGCGCCATCAGCGTCTTATTTTCGCCGCCGAACGGCTCGAGCGGCGAGTTTTGCCCGAACTGATGCTCGAAAAAGCGCTTCAGAAACTGGTCGAACGGCGTATTGCCTTGGATCTCGGGCGCTTTGCTGCTGCTGCCGGTTTCTTCCTGCAACTTGACCGAGACGTTGACGACGGCCGGCAGCACGCGCTCGACGAGCGGCGACAGGCTCGGCAGCGCAATCGCCGGCATCGCCCCGGTATCGCGGACGCCGGCCGATACCGGCGCCGTCAGCATCAGCGACAAGGCGCCGGCCCCGGCAAAGGCTGCCGTGAGCGAACGCCGCCACCCCGAAGGGGCGTGACCGTGGCCGGAACGCATGTCTTTTGTCCTGTGTGAATTCTAGCGGGCAGCCCGCCCAATTCCCTCAACCGTGAACCGCCCCGCGACCGGCGGAGTTCCACGCCGCCCGGGAGCCGCGGCGCGGCGCGGAAGAAAATAATTCGCTCTCCCGAATCAACTGGACGGCGACCGTTCCATATGTTCCAATCAGGTATGGAACAATTGGAACATAATCGCGCCTTTGCCGAGGATTGCCGTCGCCTCTTCGCTTCGCGCTATGGCCGACGGTGGAAATCGGCGGCGGCAAGCGCGCTCGAAATCGGCCGCACCAGCCTCTACCGCTATCTCTCCGGCGAGTTTCCGGTGCCCGACGAGATCCGCGTCCGGCTCGCCGAGTTGGCGCGCGCGCCGGCCGGACCCGATGCCGGCCGCAAGTTTTTCACCACCCCGCCCGGAGGGCTGAGGATGCTGCCAGAGGACAAGATCCGCGACAAAACCCGCCCCTTCACCGGCGCGGAATACATCGAAAGCCTAAAGGACGGCCGCGAAGTCTATATCGACGGCGAGCGGGTCGAGGACGTGACGACGCACTCCGCCTTCCGCAACTCGGTGCGCTCGATCGCCCGGCTCTACGACGCGCTGCACGATCCCGAGCGGCGCGAGGTGCTGACCTGTCCGACCGACACGGGCTCCGAGGGCTACACGCACCGGTTTTTCCGCGTCGCCCGCTCGCGCGAGGCGCTGATCGCGCAACAGAAGGCGATCGCCGAATGGTCGCGGCTGACCTACGGCTGGATGGGCCGCACGCCCGATTACAAGGCCTCGCTGATGAACACGCTCGGCGCCAACGCCGAGTATTACGGCCAATTCGCCGCCAATGCGCGCAGCTGGTACCGGCGGGTGCAGGAAACCGCGCTCTTCATGAACCATGCGATCGTCAACCCGCCGGTCGATCGCGGCCGGCCGACGAGCGAAGTGAAGGACGTCTATGTGACGATCCAGCGCGAGAGCGACGCCGGCGTCGTCGTCTCTGGCGCCAAGGTGGTGGCGACCTCGGCGGCGCTGACACACTACAATTTCCTCGGCCAGAACGCGGCAACCGCGACCGCCGACCCCGATCTCGCGATCATGTTCATCCTGCCGATGGACGCGCCCGGGGTGAAGCTCATCTGCCGCAATTCCTACGAGAAGATCGCCACGACGCTCGGCACCCCCTACGACTACCCCTTGTCCTCGCGCTTCGACGAGAACGACGCGATCTTCGTCCTCGATAACGTGCTGATCCCTTGGGAGAACGTGCTCGTCCATCGCGATACGGAAAAGATCCTCTCCTTCTATCCGCGCTCGGGCTTCCTGAACGGCTTCTGCTTTCAGGGCTGCACGCGGTTCGCGGTCAAGCTCGACTTCATCGCTGGGCTCGTCGCGCGGGCGCTCAATGCCCCGGGCGGCGACGAATTCCGCGGCAACCAGGCGATGCTCGGCGAGATCGTCGCCTGGCGCAACCTGTTCTGGTCCCTGTCGGACTGCATGGCGACCAACCCACAGCCCTGGATCGGCGACGCCGTGCTGCCGAATTTGCAGGCGGCGCTCTCCTACCGGGTCTTCGCGCCCGATGCCTATTCCCGCATCAAGGAGATCATCGAGAAGATCGTTGCTTCCTCGCTGATCTACCTGCCCTCCTCGGCCCGCGATTTCCTGAACCCGGCGATCGACCCTTATCTCGCCCGCTACGTGCGCGGCTCGAACGGCATCGGCTACAAGGAGCGGATCAAGATCATGAAGCTCCTGTGGGACGCGATCGGCAGCGAGTTCGGCGGCCGCCACGAGCTCTACGAGCGCAACTACGCCGGCAACCACGAGGACATCCGCATTCAGACGCTGACCGGCGCCCGGCGCAGTGGCGCGCTCGACCAGATGTTGGGGCTCGTCGAGCGCTGCATGGCCGATTACGACGAGCGGGGCTGGCTCGGCGATACGTGGGTCAATTCCGCGCCGGCCTGAGAACGAAGGGGCGCGTTTCGCGCAGCAGGACCAGGACGGCGAGAGTGGCAAGGAGGCCGACGCCGCCGAGCCCGAGAAAGGCGGCGCCGTCGCCAAAACGATCGGCGGCGAGCCCGGCCGCGGTGGTGCTGAGCGTCGCGCCGCCGCCGATCGCGAGGCCGACGGCGCCGAGCGCCGTCGTGTAATGGCCGGACTCGCCGGTGATGTCGGAGACGACGAGCGGAAAGAGAACACCGAAAACCGCGGCGCCCAGCCCGTCGAAAAGCTGGATCGCGATGACCAGGAACGGGTTGCCGACGGCGGCGAAGAGCAGCCCGCGCAGCGGCAGCGTCGCAAAGCCGAGACAGAGGACCGGCCGCCGGCCCCACAGCTGCGCCGCTCTCCCGGCCCAGGGCGAGATCAGCGCCGTCACCGCCTGCGGCCCGACGAGGCAGGCGGCGATCAGCAACGGTGCCTCGCCGCCGGCGCGCTTGGTGATCGCGGCCGCCGCGATCGGCAGCATCGCCGCGTTCGCCAGGTGGAACAGGAAGGCGCAGAGCGCGAAAGCGAAAAACCGCCGGTCGGCGACAAAATGCCAGGAGCGCGCGCCGGCCGGTCGCGCCGGCCCTGCCGCCGCCGGCTGTGCCGGGCCGGTGGCGCGAATGAACCGCAGGCACAACAGCGCCGGGATGGCGAGCGCCGCCGTCAGCAAAAACACCGCGCGGTTCGAGACGAAGTAGCCGCACGCCCCCATCAGCGCCGCGGCGAAGGCGTTGCCGAGCGCGGCGTAGCGGGCATTGCGGCCGAGCCTTTCGCCGAAGGCGGCGCGATCGACGAGTACGAGGCTCAGCGCCGCGACCGCCGGGCCGAGGACGGCGCTCGCGAAGGCGTGCAGGCTCTCGGCGACCATGATCGGCAGCAACACCGGCCAGGCCGCGATCGCCGCCGCGCTCACGCCGATCGCGACGATCGCCGCCGCCGCGGCGCGCCCTTTGTTGGCGAGCATGTCGACGAGCGAGCCCGCCGGCACTTGCGCCACGACCGCCGTCACCGTGCCGACCGAGAGCGCCGCCCCGATCGCCCCTTGCGTCCAGCCGCCCGCGGTCAGGTAGACCGAGATGAACGGGCCGAAGCCGGTCTGGAAATTGGCGATGAAGAAATTGAGCCAATCGAGCCCGAACAGGCTGCGCGCGGCGGGCGCGGCGGGAATGAGGCGCAGCCCGCCAAACCCGGTCGCCCGCGATGCCGCGGCCGGCACGTCACCTGCTCTTGCCGGGCAGCGGGTCGGCGGCCGGCACCTTCGGCGGGGTCACCACCGGCACCGGCTTGTCGCCGTCCGGCTTATAGGCCGGCGCCGCCTTGATCTGCTCGCGGCCGAGATCGAGCGAGATCACCTGCTTGCGGTTGGCCCCGATGCCGAATTGCAGGGCGCTCCACTCGATCGCGATCTTGCGGTTGCCGACCCCGAGAAAGCCGCCGAAATCGATGATCGCCGCGCGCGGCCGGCCCTCGGCGTCGACCAGCACCTCGACGATGCGCCCCAGATCCTGGCCCCGGGCGCTGCGGACCTCGGCGTCGAGCGTCGGAAAGATCTGGTCCGTCGGCACATATTTGAGCGTCGCGCCGTGCAGGTCCGGCGGTTTTTTGGCGGGCGCCACGGCCGGCGAGTTGGCGGCCGGCGCCTGCGGCGGCGCCGGGCTCTCGCCGCCCGCGCCCGCGAGCAACACCCCGGCGGCGAGCGGCGCCGCGAGAAAGAGACCCCGCAGCGCCGGCCGCGCCGGACTCACTCGCGGTCTCTGACGCGCGGCGCCTGCCGGTCGGCGATCAGACGGCGGTAGATCGCCAGGTAATCCTCGGCCATGCGATGCGCCGTGAAGCGCTCGTCGAAGACGCGGCGTATGCGCGCCCTGTCGAGCCTGTGAAGCCGCCGGGCGGCGGCCGCAGCTTCGCCCTCGTCAGCGACGACGAAGCCCGTCACCCCTTCCTCGACGACCTCGGGGACCGAGCCCTGGCGCATCGCGACGACCGGTGTTCCGCACGCCATCGCCTCGATCATCGCCAGCCCGAACGGCTCGCGCCAGGCGATCGAGAACAGCAGCCCGGCGGCATTGCCGAGGAACTCGGATTTCTGGTCCTCGCGGATCTCGCCGATATATTCGACATGGGGCTGTTCGAAGAGGGGTGCGATTTCGCTCTCGTAATATTTGCGATCGACGCGATCGATCTTGGCGGCGATCTTCAGCTTCATGCCGGCCTGGGCGGCGATGCGCACGGCCCTGTCCGGCCCCTTTTCCGGCGAGATGCGCCCCAAAAACGCGAGGTAGCCGCCATTGCCCGAGCCCGGCTTCAGCAGATGCTGCGGCAGGCCGTGCTGCACGGTCGCGACATATCGCGCCTCGGGCAGCGGCTGGCGCTGCGCATCCGAGATCGAGACCACCGGCACGTCGGAATAGGCCCCGTAGACGAGCTTCAGTTCCGGCAGGTCGAGCCGGCCGTGCAAGGTGGCGAGGAACGGCACACCGGCGCGGCGCAGCGGCCCATAGCCGAGATAATCGCAATGCACGTGAATGACGTCGAACTCGTGCGCCCGGTCGGCCACCCGCTCGAGCATGACGATCAGCGGCGCGACATGGTCCAGCACATTCGGCTCGAGGCGCAGCGCGCGGGGGGTGCCCGCTTCGAGCCGGGCGCGGGTGATGCTGTCGCCGCTCGCGAACAGCGTGACCTCGTGTCCCATCTCGACGAGCGCGTCCGTCAGATAGGCGACGACCCGCTCGGTGCCGCCATAGAGCTTTGGCGGGACTGCTTCCATCAGCGGTGAAACTTGCGCAATACGCATATTGACGATCCTTGACCAGACAAAGAGCGAAGACGGCCGCAGCGCCGAACAACCAGTAATCGCCGGCCGCGGCAAAGCGTTGCACGGGCGCGACGTAATGCCCCGCACAGCCCCGAATTCCCGGTTCGCCGAAAACGAACGCATATCGGCCGGCCGGGAATAGGAGCGCCCCGCACATCGTTTGGCGGCGAGGATGCACCGCAGCAAAGATCGTTAGACGGTCGTAAGCGCAGCACCTCTGCCGACCCCCGAACTGCCGGCGGGCGGCACGGCATTTGCGGTCGCACCCATAGCCGAAACGGGAGAAAGCGGGGTCTGAGGCCGATGAGATTGGCTGGAGCAAGCGGAGCTTTGCGTGCTGCGGACACGGCAGCGGAGGAAGCGATCGGCGGGGGTATTGCCGAGCGCCAAGGGGGCGCGGCCGGGGCAGGGGGAAGCGCGATATTTCCACGCCGCCCTATTGCATTTTTGTGGCATTACGCTCGCCGCCGGCCGCTGCTGCATGCGGCCGCCGTCGCCGCGACGGCCGGCGCTGCCGCCTTCGCTTCGACCTCGCAATACGGGCTCAAGATGATCGTCGACGCGATGGCGGCGGGGCCGGCAAACCTAGCCGCGGCGTGGTGGGCGCTCGCGGTATTCGTCGCGCTCTTGGCCGGCGAGAGCGCGCTGTGGCGCTGCGGCGGCTGGCTCGGCTATCGCGCCATCGTCATCGACAAGGCGGCGGCCAAGCATGATCTCTTCGACCATTTGACCGGCCATTCGAGCCGCTATTTCAGCGACCGGCTCGGCGGCTCGCTCGCCAACCGCCTCTCGACGACCGGAGATTCGCTGCAGCAGGTGCTCTACGCGGTGCTGTTCAACATCGCCCCCGTCTGCGCCGATTTCATCGCGGCGATGACGATCATGGCGACCGTCGATTGGCACCTGGTGGCGGCGCTCGCCTTCTTCGTCCTTGTTTCGGCCGGCATGATCGCGCGCTTCAGCCAGCGCGGCACGCCGCGCCATCGCGCCTATGCCGATCACGCGGCCGAGGTCAGCGGCGAACTCGTCGATGTCCTCTCGAACATCTGGCTCGTCAAGGCATTCTCGGCGCATTCGCGCGAGCGGCGACGCTTCGAGCGGCTGCTCGAGGCGGAAGCGGTCGCTCACAAGAAGAGCCTGATGTATGTCGAGGGGCTGCGCGTGCTGCACGACGCCGTGGTCTGGCTGATGGTCGCCGGCATGCTCGCTGCAACGCTCTATCTGTGGAGCCTCGGCCGGGTTACCCCGGGCGATGTGATCCTGACCGTGACGATGGCGTTCCGCGTGCTGCACGGCTCGCGCGACCTCGCCTTCGCGCTCGTCAATACGAGCCAGCTCGTGGCGCGCATCGCCGATGCGATCGAGGTCATCGGCGAGGAGCACAACGTCGTCGATCTGCCGGGCGCAAGAGCGCTCGTCCATAACGGCGGCGGCATCGCCTTCGACAAGGTCGCCTTCTCATATCCCGGCGGCACGCAGGTGTTCCGCGGCCTCGATCTGCGCATCAGGCCGGGCCAGCGGGTCGGCGTCGTCGGCCCCTCGGGCGCCGGCAAATCGACGCTGATCGGCCTCGTGCAGCGCCTCTTCGACGTCGATGCCGGGCGCCTCCTGATCGACGGCCACGACATCAGGGCGATGACGCAGGACAGCCTCAGGGCCGCGATCGCCGTCGTGCCGCAGGAGATTTCGCTGTTCCGCCGCTCGGTGCTCGAAAACATCCGCTATGCCCGGCCCGAGGCGAGCGACGAAGCGATCCTCGCCGCCGCCAAGGCAGCGCGCTGCGACGATTTCGTGCGCGCCTTGCCGCAAGGCTACCGCACCGTCGTCGGCGAGCGCGGCGCGACCCTGTCGGGCGGCCAGCGGCAGCGCCTCGGCATCGCCCGCGCGCTGTTGAAAGACGCGCCGATCATCGTGCTCGACGAGGCCACCTCCTCGCTCGACACCGAATCCGAGATCGAGATCCAGCGGGCGCTGGCGGCGCTGATGCAGGGCCGCACGGTTCTCGCGATCGCGCACCGGCTGTCGACCTTGTCGAAATTCGACCGCATCATCGTGCTCGAGCGCGGCCATATCGCCGAGGATGGCAGCCCCGCCGAATTGCGCCGGCGCGGCGGTTTTTTCGCGCAGATGTGCCGGCTGCAAGAGGGCGGGCTCGTCGAGCTCGCCGGCTGAGCGGCTTCGCCTTTTCCGCTCAATCGAGCCCGGCCTGCCGGTGGTGGCGCTCGAGGCGGTCGAATTGCGCGCGCACCACGCGGCAGGAGGGAATCAGCGCATGCCCGCCGGCTTGCGGGTGCGCGGTCGCGAGAAAGACCGCCGCAAAGCGCTGCTCCGCGCTGCGCGCTTCGCCCGCATCGCCGGCGGCGGCGCGGATCAGACGGTCGATGATACGCCCGGCCCGCGCCACGCGCTCGCCCGAGACGCCGCAGCGATCGGCATTGCCCAAGAGAAAACCGCCACCGACGGCGAGTGACGTAGCGCCGTCGGTCGACGCGCTCGCGACGCCGGACAGAAAGAACCCGGCGAGCGCGGCGGCGAGAATTCGTGACATCGCAGCCTCCGATCGAACACCTGTGGGTTGAACATCGGAGGCGGCAGGTTCGTCCCCTCGCCCGTCACTCGGCGTAGTAATGGATCTCGTAGAGCAGGCAGCCGCCTTCCGACTTGAAGGGGCCGTGCGCGGCGCCGGGCGGGCGGCAGGCATAGGTGCCGGAGGGAAAGCTCTCGCCGCCGCGGCCCTCGGCATCGTTGCCGACGGTCAGGTCGCCCGAGACGAGATAGACCTCTTCCCAATAATCGTGCACGAAGGGCGCGGTCGTGAACACGCCGGGCTCGAACCGCAAGAGCCGCGTCCGGCTGCCGCTGTGGCCCGCCTGGTCGAGCTGAGCCGATCGGAGGAGAACCGGCGCGGGATTAAGGTGCGGTACCTGGCTGGGTGAACCACGCATCGCGGTCGGAGCCGCACACGAAGCGAATGATAATTCCGTTACTCGCGAGCGCGGTGCAATGTCTCAGCCAATCCGAGTCAGTCGCATTTGCGACCGGTATCCGCTCGCGGCGAGCCAGGGCGGCAAACTTTCTGTCGCTGTGATCGAACCCCGCGAGTGCCGGGGTATTAGGGAAATCTTGATATTCGCCGTCCTCCCGTCTCGGGAGGTCGACTCGCTCGACTCGGCCGGGAGCGCTATTGAGTACCTCCAAATAGAACCGGTCTCCGACACCCGGCTGACCGCGAGGGCTCAGATGTCGGTGATATTCGGCTTCAATCTCTCGCGCCAAATCCAGGACCACGCAACCATTCCTACGCACGTCCAGGAGGAGCTCGACTGCCGCTTTCTGGCACATTGGCGAGGGCAGAGGTACCGTGTCTTCTAGATCAACGCGGCCGTTGGCGACGATCGGCACATTAGTATCGACGACAAGGCGCCCTATTACTGCGCGGCGATGATCCGGCTCAAGCGGGCTCTTTCGGTCTCGGCCGCCTCGCCGAACGCGTCGCCCATGAAGTTGGTCGGCCAATTCTCAATTTTCCCCCAAAGGTCCATCTGCAACCGTCGCAACAGCGATCCGCTGTCCGTTATATCGCAGAAATAGAGTGCCACGTCGTCGCCGCTGATTGTCGCTTCGGCGATCCGCCTTTGTAGACGCAGCAATAGATGTTCGGAATGGCTTTCGACTATGACCTGGACGTCACGGTGGACGGCCGCATTGATGATTACGTCGGCCAGATTAGCTTGCGCCAGCGGATGAAGATGAATTTCTGGCTGTTCGAGAATCACCGTCGAGCCGCGAGGAACATATTGGAGCAATGTAACCACGGGCAGCACCTGTGACACGCCGAATCCGACATCAGTCAACAGAACTCGTGGCGCTCCCCTGCGAGTGACTACCCGGGCCTGCCAGCGGTTGGAACCTTCGGCGATCTCCTCCACTTTAAAGTCGCTAATGACCCCGAGCGCCGCGAGCCAGTAAGCGACGATCTCTTGAAATGGACGTAGATGTTTTTTGTATCCAACGTTCCTTTGTTCGCCATCGGCAGTCATTGCCAAGATGGCGCTTATCGTCTCCTCGCCTTTAACGCCGACGCTGACCGGTCGGGAGCGAGACCACAGATAGTCTCGGGAGGGGTACTCTCGTAACGGACCCAGATAATAAACCCCGTCCATCTGCTCCTCGTAAGCCTTTTCGAGATCGGCGAGGAACGAGGCATTCTGGAAATAGGTGCGCGCTTGATCCGGAAACGCATAGGATTTGAGGGGACCCGGAAGCTGCCAGACGCGGCCAGGGTTGCGGATGAAGCGAAATCGTTCGGCTGGCTCGGCGGTCAGCTCGAACGAAGTTTCAGATCCGTTTCTCCGAGTAAGCCGGAAGGCGACCCCCCCAATCGCGTACTCGAGATCGGCCGACATCATCCGACGTGGCTTACCGCTTTCTCTGACAGTGCTGGCAACCTCAAGAGTTCTCCCCCTTATCGGATTGGCCGGATCGCCGACCATTGAGGGGCGCAGAACAAGCTCGCCTTCTCGTTCGAAAGATAACCGCCAAGCAAGGCCGCTTTCTTCGCTATGGCCGTAAATCATATCTTTGAATATGCCAAGATTCACGTACTGGCCATTCAAACCAAGGGCGATGCCACGATCCGTCGCCTCCTTGGTTTGCTTCAACAGGAGCATAAACTGCGTAAGGCTGGATTTTCCTGACGAGTTCGTGCCGAACAGCCCCGTGACTTTGCCGAAGACTAGATCGGCGCTCACCCATGATTTAAAGTTTTCTAGGTGGAGTGACTTCAGCATGGGAGATCTGCTTCGCGTTGCGGTACACTGGTTCAATCGGCGTAGTAGTGGATCTCATAGAGGAGGCAGCCGCCTTCCGACTTGAAGGGGCCGTGCGCGGCGCCGGGCGGGCGGCACGCATAGGTGCCGGAGGGAAAGCTCTCGCCGCCGCGGCCCTCGGCATCGTTGCCGACGGTCAGGTCGCCCGAGACGAGATAGACCTCTTCCCAATAGTCGTGCACGAAGGGCGCGGTCGTGAACACGCCGGGCTCGAACCGCAAGAGCCGCGTCCGGCTGCCGCTGCGTCCGGCCTCGTCGAGCGCGCCGGCGAGAATTTTCTGCGCGATGCCGGGCGGATAGCCGGGCGGCGTCTCCCAGCCCTGCTGCATGTCCACGGTGTGGAATTCGAGATGCGGCTTGTTGACGGGCATCGCGGAATCTCCTCTGCTGCCGAGCCTACGCTCTTTCGGACGCCTGCGGTACTATCGCGGCCGGCAGCAGAATAGCGGAGGAAACGATGCACGGCGTTGTCTTCACGGGCGAGCGGCAACTCGAGCTGATGGAATTCCCCGACCCGACGCCGGGACCCGACGAGGTCGTCATCGAGATGAAGGCTTCGGGAATGTGCGGCAGCGATCTGCACCAGTATCGCCGGCCGAAATCGGGCGGCGCGAGCGGCGGCCTCGCGGTCGCCACGGAGCCGGTCATCGCCGGGCACGAGCCCTGCGGCATCGTCGCAGCGGTGGGCTCCGCGGTGAGCCCGGCGCAGGCTACGGTCGGGCAGCGCATCATGGTGCATCACTACAAGGGCTGCACGGTGTGCGCCCATTGCCGCTCCGGCTGGTCGCAGCTGTGCCAGGAGCAGCCCGTCCTCGTCTACGGCAACAACGCCCATGGCGGGCATGCGCGCTACCTGAAGGTGCCGGCGTTCACCCTGGTGCCGCTCCCCGAGGAGATGTCGTTCGAGGTCGGCGCCGCGGTCGCCTGCGGCACCGGCACTGCCTACGGCGCGTTGCGGCGATTGAAGCTCTCCGGCAACGACACGATCGCGGTCTTCGGGCAGGGCCCCGTGGGCCTCTCGGCGACGCAGCTCGCCGCCGCCATGGGAGCGCGCGTCATCGCCCTCGACGTGAGCCCCGAGCGGCTCGCGCGCGCCAAGGAATTCGGCGCCTGGCAGACCGTCAACCCGCGCTCCAACGACCCCGTAGGCGCGATCAAGGATCTGACGCATGGCGGCGCCGACTGCACGCTCGACACCTCGAGCCAGCCCGAGGGCCGCATCGCCGCGATTCGCAGCGCCAAGGTCTGGGGCACGATGTGCTTCGTCGGCGAGCGCAACCAGGCGACCATCGACGTCAGCCCCGACATGCTGCGCAAGCAGTTGACGGTCATCGGCTCCTGGACCTTCTCGTGGCAGGGCCAAGCCGAGTGCGCGCAGTTCATCATCGACCGCAAGATCCCGGTCGAGCGCCTCTTCACGCACCGCTGGAAGCTCGACCAGGCCGAAGAAGCCTATCGTCTCTTCGACACGCAGACGACCGGCAAGGGCGTATTCTTGATGTGAGGGAGGGCCGCGCAATGACCGCAACCACGCCATATCTGGCAAAGGACAAGAGCCTCGGGCCGCTCGCCTCGCGCTATGTCGAGGTCGCGGGGCTGCCGTGGAAGCCGACCCCGTGCCCCGGGATCGACATGAAGATCCTGCTCGAAGACCCGGAGAGCGGCCTGATGACTGCCCTCTTCCGCTGGCAGCCGGGCGCCGAATTGGCGCTGCACGAGCATGTCGAGGTCGAGCAGACCTTCGTCCTCGAGGGCAGCCTCGAGGACGAGGAAGGCGAGGTCAGCGCCGGCAATTACGTGTGGCGCCCGAAGGGCAACCGCCACATCGCGCGCTCGCCCAGGGGCGCGCTCGTGCTCTCGATGTTCCTGAAGCCGAACATCTTCCTCACCGGCGCCAATGAGGGGCAACACTTGAGGTAGAGCCGTCATTCCCGCGCAAGCGGGAATCCAGGGCAACAATTCTAACGCTTGCCCCTGGACCCCCGCTTGCGCGGGGGCGACGGAAGACAGGGTGTCGGGAGGAATTATGCCGAAAAGCAAGGTCTTCGCGAGTTTCGACGAGGCGGTTGCCGACATCCCCGACGGCGCGGCGATCGGTTTCGGCGGCTTCGCCGTCGTCGGCATGCCGATCAACCTCTATGCCGCGGCGGCGCGGCAGGGGGCGAAGGAACTGACCTGCGTTTCCAATTCGACGCGCGGCGGCGCCACCTTGCCGGCGGACGCTCCCGACATGGGCTGGCTCATTCGGAACGGCCAAGTGAAGAAGGTCGTCTGCTCGTTCACCGCCCCGACCCGCGCCTCGCAGAAGCTGATCCTGACCGAATATGTCGACAAGGGGCTGATCGAGGCGGAACTGACGCCGCAGGGGACGCTCGCCGAGCGGCTGCGCGCCGCCGGCGCCGGCATCCCCGCCTTCTACACCCCGGCGGCGGTCGGCACGGAACTGGCCGAGGGGCGCGAGACCCGCGTCTTCGGCGGCCGCGAATACCTCCTCGAATACGCGCTGCCGCTCGACTACGCGATGATCCGCGCCTATCAGGCGGACGCCGCCGGCAACATTCGCTTTGCCCGATCGCAGCGCAACTTCAACCCGCTGATGGCGATGGCAGCGCGGGTGACGGTCGTCGAGGTCGAGGAGGAGATTTTGCCGGTGGGGGCGATCGACCCGGACGACGTGCATCTGCCCGGCATCTTCGTGGATCGCCTCGTCCGCGTACCGCCGCCGCCCGAAGGCTGGTGGCCGCAACGCCCCTCCGAAATTGCCCAGGGAGCCGGCCGATGAGCGAACGCGCGAAAGGCCTCACCCGGCAGCAGATGTGCGACCGGCTGGCGATGGAGTTCGGCGACGGCTGGATCGTCAATCTCGGCATCGGCATCCCGACCTTGTGCTCGAATTTCGATTTCGGCGACAAGGAGATCGTCTTTCACGCCGAGAATGGCGTCATCGGCTACGGGCCCCTGACGCCGCCGGGAGAGGAGGATCTGCACCTCGTCAATGCCGGTGGGCAGCACGTCACCTTGAAGCCCGGCGCGGCTATCGTGCATCACGCCGATTCCTTCGCCCTCATTCGCGCCGGGCGCATCGACGTGACCGTGCTCGGCGCCTACGAGGTTGCCGAAAACGGCGATTTCGCCAACTGGAAGATGGCGGGGCAGAAGGGCGGCGGCATCGGCGGCGCGATGGATCTGGCGGCCTGCGCCCGGCACGTCTTCGTGGCGATGGAGCAGACGACGCGCGAGGGACGGCCGCGGCTCGTCGAGCGTTGCGCGATCCCAGTGACGGCGAGAGGCGTCGTCGACCTCGTCGTCACCAATCTCGGGCTTTATGCCGTCACCCCGGAAGGCCTCATGCTGAAGGAGATCGCGCCCGGCGTGACCGTCGAGGAAGTGCGGGCGACGACCGGCTGCCGGCTCATCGTGCCGAGCGAGGTGCCGCCGGTGCGGATGGCGGCTCCTCGCGCCGGCTGACTGCGAATACTCGCCGGCCTCTTGCAATCGGAGGCACGGCGGATTAGGTAGTGGCCACGGGGCAATGCAGGCGCCCCGTCAGACGGCTTGTCGTCCAAGCTCTGCGCAACTCGCAACGCGAGGAGTGCACCCGATGGACGAGAGCCGTTTTTCCGTATCCCCGCAGTCGCTCTATCACCGGCTCGGCAGCGAGCTGGCGCCGGTCCTGATCGACGTCCGGGAAGGCCCCGACTTCGCGGCCGACGAAAGGATGATCGTCGGCGCGATCCGGCGTTCGCCAGAGGCCGTCGCGGATTGGCGGGCCGAGCTGCCGGCGGACCGCCCGCTCGTCGTCTACTGCGTCAAAGGCGGCGAAGTCGGCCGGACGGCCGCCGCCGCATTGCGCGAAAGCGGCGTCGAGGCGCGGCATCTGGAGGGCGGCATCACGGCGTGGCGCGAGGCGGGCCTGCCGCTGCACCGCAAGCTCGGCGAGCCGGGCGCCGCCTGGGTCACCCGCGAGCGGCCGAAGATCGACCGCATCGCCTGTCCCTGGCTGATCCGCCGCTTCATCGATCCCGCGGCGCGCTTCTTCTTCGCGCCGACCGAGCGGGTCTTCGCGGTCGCCGCCGAGAAAGGCGCCACCGCCTTCGACATCCCCGGCGCCGAACCCTTTTCGCATGTCGGGCCGCAATGCAGCTTCGACGCCTTTCTGAACGTGTACGGCATCGCCGATCCGGCGCTCGATGTGCTCGCGGACATCGTGCGCGGCGCCGACACGGCGCGGCTCGAACTGACCCCGCAATCGCCGGGACTGCTCGCGATGTCGCTTGGACTCGCGGCGATCTGCGCCGACGACCACGCGATGCTGGAGCGGGGCATGACCCTTTACGACGCGCTCTATGCATGGTGCCGCGATTGCCGCGGCGAGGGTCACGACTGGAACCCGGCAAGCATGATGGCGAGAGCGTAGGAGGGCCGCATGGCAACCCCCGAGAGCGTCGCCCCGCCGCCGCCCGAGCGCGTGCCGCTGCGCCGCATCGGCCTCTATTTCCTGCGCCTCGGCACCTTGGGCTTCGGCGGCCCGGTCGCGCTCGTCGGGCTGATGGAAAAGGAGCTGGTGCAGGAAAAGGGCTGGCTCACGCGCGCGGAGATGCGCAACGCCGTCGCGGTCAGCCAGTCGCTGCCGGGGCCGCTGGCGATCCAGGTCGGCATCTTCATCGCCTATCTGCGCGGCGGCTTCTGGGGCGCCTGGCTCGGCGGCTGGGCCTTCATCCTGCCGAATTTCGCGATGGTCGCAGCGCTCGGCGCGCTCTATGTGCATTTCGGCGGCCTGTCGTGGATCACCGCCATCTTCTACGGCGTCAGCCCGGCGGTCATCGCGCTGATCCTGCATTCCTGCTGGCGCCTCGCCAAGCTCGGCATGGAGGACGCCGCGCAATGGCTGGTCGCCGGGGCGTGTTTTGTCGTCACGGTGTGGCTCCAGGCCGAGGTCGCGATCCTTTTCGTCGGCTCGGGAATCCTCGGCATTTTCTACTACGGGGCGTTGCGAGGCCGCGGCGAGCCGCCGGGCGCCGCGCTGGCGCTCGCGCCGCTCGCCGTCGGCGCGGGCAAGGCCGCGGCCCCGAGCCTTCTTGGACAATTGTTCGCCTTCTTCCTGAAGGCCGGCAGCCTGACTTTCGGCAGCGGCCTCGTCATCGTGCCGTTTCTCGAAAAGGGGCTGGTGCAGCAATACGGCTGGCTCGACGCGCGGCAGTTCCTCATCGCCGTCGCGATCGGCATGGTCAGCCCGGGCCCGGTCGTCATCACCGCCACCTTCGTCGGCTATCTCGTCGCCGGCTTCTGGGGCTCGGCGGTCGCAACGGTCGGCATCTTCCTGCCGTCCTTCGTGCTGATCCTCTTCGTCGCGCCGATCCTCGTGCGTCACCGTGCCAACCCGTATGTCGAGGGCTTCGTCAAGGGCGCCTACGCGGCGGCGATCGGCACGATCCTCGGGGCCAGCGTGCTGCTCGGCAAGATCGCGATCGGCGACTGGCTGACGGCGCTCGTCGGGTTGGGGAGCCTCGCGCTGCTGTTTCGCTTCAAGATCAGCAACCCGCTGCTCATTGCGGCGACGGCGGTGATCGGGCTCGTCGCCTTCCCGCTGATCGGGCCGCAATGGGTGATGGTCAAGTAACGCTCCGGCGCAGCCCAGGAGACGCTGCGCCGCGCCCCATCAGAAGCACCTGATCTCCCCTTTACCAAGCCTCTGACGGAGGAGGAAAGACCATGAGATCCGGAAAGATTTCCGTTGCAGCGGCGGCCTTGACGGCCGCTCTCTCGAGCCCAGCCTTCGCCGCTGGCGGCGGCTGGCAGGCGCGGGTCGCCGAGACATTCGGCAAGCCTGGGACCGAGATGCCGGGCGGGGTCTACCGCATCGGGCTGCCGCGCACCGATCTGCACGCGACCCTCGACGGGGTCGCGCTGAAGCCCGCTTTCGCGCTCGGCGGCTGGCTCGCCTTCGAGAAGATGGGCGGCGGCGGCATGGTGATGGGCGACCTAGTCCTCAGGCAACGCGAGGTCAACCCGGTCATGCAGCGGGTCCTCGAGAGCGGTATCGAAGTGACGGCCTTGCACAACCACCTGCTGCGCAACCGGCCATTTACAATGTATATGCACGTATTTGGCAGAGGCGACCCCGTCAAGCTGGCGACCGCATTGCGCAGCGCACTCGCCTTGAGCCGCACGCCCCTCTCGCCGCTCTCCGGCAGCTCTCAGCCGGAAGCGAGCTCGCTCGACACGGCCGCAATCGACCAGATCGTCGGCGTCAAAGGCAAGCAGGTCGGTGGCGTGTATCAGCTCGGCATCCCCCGCGCACGACCGGTCAGGGAGGCGGGCATGGTCGTGCCGCCGGCGATGGGGGTTGCGAACGCCATCAATTTCGAGGCGGCGGGCGACGGCAAGGCCGCGATCACTGGCGATTTCGTGCTTGTCGCCCGCGAGGTGAGCCCGGCGGCGAAGGCGCTGCGCGAGCACGGGATCGAGGTTACCGCGATCCACAACCACATGCTCGCCGAACGGCCGCGGCTTTTCTTCCTGCATTTCTGGGGCCATGACGACGCGCGGAAGCTCGCGCAAGGGCTGAAGGCGGCGCTCGACGAGGTCGACGTCAAGAAGGGCTGAGCCGCGGATGCGCCGCTTCGCGGCGGTCTGGGCGCTTGCCGTCGCCCTCGCCGCGAGTCCCGCATGGCCGGCGGAGTATCTCGCGCTCCAGGCGCGGATAGCGCTCTCGGGAGTGGCGGGACGGATCGACCATATGGCGGTCGATCTCGCCCGCAGGCGGCTCTTTGTCGCCGAGTACGGCAACGGGACGCTCGACGCCGTCGACCTCGCCTCGGGCAGGCGCGTCGGGCGCATTTCCGGCCTCGACGAGCCGCAGGGCGTCAGCTATTCGCCGAAAGCGGACCTCGTCGCGGTCAGCAACGGCGGCGACGGGACGGTGCGGCTCTACCGCGGCGGCGATCTGGCGCCGGCCGGCCGGATCGCGCTCGGGGAGGATGCCGACAATCTGCGGCTAGACCCGCGCAGCGGGGACTTTATTGTCGGGCACGGCAGGGGCGGGCTCGCCCGCATCGACCCGGTGCGGCGCCGCAAGCTTGCCGACGCGGCGCTTGCCGCGCATCCCGAATCGTTCGCGCTCGACCCCAGGACGGGACGGATCTTCGTCAATCTGCCGCACGCCCGAAAGGTTGCGGTCGTGGACCTCGCGGCAGCTCGCGATCGGCTTTTGGTACCCGCCGACGCTCGTCCTTCTCGACCCCGAAACCGGGAAGGTCGAGGCTGAGCTCTCGAGCTGCGCCGACGCCGACGACGCCTATTTCGACGAGAACCGCCCTCGGCTCTATGTCAGCTGCGGGGCGGGCGTCGTCGACGTCTTCGAGCGCGGCCCCGGCGGCTGGCGCCTCGCCGCCCGGATCCGCAGCGCCACGGGTGCGCGCACCTCGCTCTTCGTGCCGGCGCTCGACCGGCTCTATGTCGCCGCTCCCGCCGGGCTGCTCGCCGGTGATGCCGCGATCCTGGTGTTCGCGCCGGCGCCGTGAGCGCTAATCCTCCACCTCCTCTTCAGCCGCATCCTCCGGGCGCCGCCGGCGGAGGGTCACAAGCGCGAGCGCGAAGCCGAGCAGCGCCGCAGGCAGCGCGAGCCGGCCGGCTCCCTTGCCAGACCCGGCCTCGGGGGTGGGGGCGGGCACGGCAAGATCGTGCCCGGCGCCGCGCCGCAACGCGCGCAATACCGGGCGGAAAGCGTAGTCGCGGTCGGCGCGCGCGAAGAGCGCCGCGAGGCGCGCGCGGGTCGCGCGGATTTCCGCTTCGAGCGCGTCGAGCGATTTGCGCGGCAATGCGGATCCCTCGGCCGCGACTTATTCCGCCCGCCTCTCCCTGCCCGAAATTTCGCGGATCATCTCCATTTCCATTTCCTGCAGTTCGAGCAGATGCGCCCATTGCTGATGGATCAACTGGTCGATCTTGTCGCTCAGTCCGCGGATCTCGATCTCCGCCCGCAGATTGACCTTGTAGTCGTTTTCGGCGTGCAGCCGGTCGCGCGCCTCCTGCCGGTTCTGGCTCATCATGATGATCGGGGCCTGCACCGCGGCGAGCAGCGACAGCACGAGGTTGAGCAGGATATAGGGATAGGGGTCGAACGGATGCCAAAGCAGAACAAGGCTGTTGGCGATGATCCACACCGCCAACGTCCCAAAGAAGATGATGATGAAACGCCAGCTGCCGCCGAAATCGGCGACCCTGTCGGCGATCAGCTCGCCCAGCGTGCGGGTCTCGTCGAAGGTCTTGTTCAAATTCTCGGAGAGCGACTCGCCCTCGCGCAGGCTCTGCAGAACCTGTTCTTCCAGCGCGGTCAGCGCGCCGCGGTCCTGCTCCATCTCGGCACGCGCATAATCGATGCGGAAGGCGTTGAGGCAGGTCCGGCAGATGTGGCTCGCCTCGGACCAGCCAGGCACGCGGGCGGCGATCAGCTCGGCGAGGTTCGGCCGCACCAGCGCGGCGGGCAGCACTTGCAGCCGCGCGAACCGGCCGCGGCAGACATCGCAGACGAGCGTCTCGGCGCGGCGCCGATGGGGCCTTTTGGCGGTGTCTTGCGGCATCGCCGTCAGCCCTGCGGCCAGTCGCGGCGGATCGGGTCGCGCCCGTCCCAACCGATCGCGGCCCGCCGCACCGCGTCGAAGATGCGGCGGCGCGTCGGCGTCGCCTCGGCCATCTCGATGACGGTGCCCGGATGCCCCTCGTCGAGGAAATAGACGAACGGGCCGCGCGGCGTGTCGCCTTCCTGCCCGACCTTCCAGCCGCCCGCGATCGCGCGGTCGTAGAGTTCGCGGTAGTTCTCGGGCCAGCTCGACCAATGCTGCAATCCCTCGTGCCCGGCGGCGAGGAAGTCGCGATACATCGAGGGGTACTCGTCGCGCTGCTGGATCAGTTCCAGCTGCACGTCGCCCGAATTGGCCAGCGCGATAGATAGGTGTATATCGTCGTAATTCCTTCCTTTGTAGCGGAAGGCGTCGAGCGGCAGCTTCTCGGCGTAGAACCACGGGCCGACGCCGCACACCTCGACCCAATGCCGCATCGCCTTGTCGATATCGCGGACGACGAACCCCATCTGCCGCAGCGGGCCGAAAAACCGGCTCATCTCTTCGCCCTCCAGCTGTTCCCGGACCGAACTCTATGCCCGCCGGCCGGCCGCGGTCGAGGAGCCTTGCGCGCGACACCCCTTCGGCGCGAGATTGCGCCGTCCGGATAGGGAGGAGCGGAGATGAATGCGCCGGCACCCTGGATAGAGACGAAGGCGGCGCCGCTCGTCAGCGAAGCCCTCGCGCACTTTGCCCTCGACCTCACGCCCGAGCGGCTGCCCGCGGCGGTCCGGGCGCGCGCCAAGCATCTGATGCTCGACGCGACCGGAATCGCGCTCGCCTCGACCGGCTTCGAATTCGCGCACCGCGCGCTTTCCGCGCTGGCGGGGCTCGCCGGAGCGGGCGAGGTGCCGGTGATCGGGATGCCGGCATCCTTGCCGATGCGCGACGCGGCGCTCTTGAACGGCATCCTCGTGCACGGTCTCGACTACGACGACACGCACATCACCGGCGTCGTACACGCGACCGCGGGCCTCTTCCCGACCGTGCTCGCCGTCGCCGCCGCGCGGCATCTGCCGGGCTCGGCGGCGCTCGCGGCCTATGTCGCAGGGGTCGAGGCGGCCGCCCGCATCGGCGCCGTCGCCAAGGGCGGATTTCACCAGATCGGCTTTCACCCGACAGGGCTCGTCGGCGCCTTCGGCACGACGCTCGCCGCCGGGAAGCTCTTCGGCCTGACTCATGAGCAGCTCGTCAACGCGCAGGGGATCACCTTGTCGGCCGCCGCCGGCAGCCTCGAATTCCTCGAAGACGGCGCCTGGACGAAGCGCTTTCACCCCGGCTGGGCGGCCAATGTCGGCATCACGGCGGCAGCGCTGGCGCAACAGGGTTTCGTCGGTCCGCGGCGCGCCTACGAGGGCCGCTTCGGTCTCTATCGCAGCTATCTGCAGGAGCGCTTCGACCCCGCCGACCTCGCGCTCGCGACGGTCGGCCTCGGCGACGATTGGGAAGTGCTGCAGGTTGCCGTCAAGCCCTACCCCGCCTGCCATTTCGTGCATGCCTGCGTCGATGCGGCGCTCGCCTTGCGGGCGGCGCACGGGCTCGCGCCCGGCGACATCGAGCGGGTCGAAGCGCTGCTGCCGGCGGAAGGCGTCAAGATCGTCTGCGAGCCGGTCGCCAACAAGAAGCGCCCCAAGAACTCCTACGACGCCCAGTTCTCGATCCCCTACATCGTCGCCGCCGCGTTCCACCGCGGCCGCTTCACGCTGGCCGAGCTGACCGAGGAGACGCTCGCCGACCCGCAGATCCTCACATTTGCCGACCGCGTCGATTATCGGATCGACCCGAATTCCGGCTTCCCCAAATACTATTCCGGCGAGCTCGTCGTGACGACGCGCGACGGCCGGCGGCTTTCGCATCGCGAGCACATAAACCGCGGTTGCGGCGACCGGCCGTTGAGCGAGGCCGAAATCATCGCGAAATTCGAAGCGAATGCCGGCCGGGCGATGGCGCCGCAGCGGGCGCGCGCGATCCGCGACGCGGTGCTCGGCATCGAGGAGGCGCCCGATATGATGGCGCTCGCCCGGGCGCTCGGCGGCAGGTGAGACAATGCCGCAACCCGACCGCGCCGAAGAGCGGCTGATCCTCGACAGCCTCGAGCGCTTTCTCGAGCGCGAGGTGAGCCCGCACGTAATGGCGCTCGAGCACGACGACGTCTACCCCGCCGAGATCGTCGAGGGGATGAAGGCGCTGGGGCTCTTCGGCGCGACGATCTCGCCCGAATACGGCGGCCTCGGGCTCGGCGCCGGCACTTATGCGAAGATCTGCGAGCGCGTCTCGCGCGTCTGGATGTCGCTGGCCGGCATCTTCAACTCGCACCTGATCATGGCGGCGGCGGTCGAGCGCTTCGGCACGGATGCGCAGAAGGCGGAGTTCCTGCCGCGCTTTGCGACGGGCGAATTGCGCGGCGGGCTCGCGCTCACCGAACCCGACTGCGGCACCGATCTGCAGGCGATCCGCACGACCGCCCGGCGCGAGGGCGCGGACTACCTCGTCAACGGCACCAAGACGTGGATCTCGAACGGCATCTACGGCGAGATCTTCGCGCTGCTCGTCAAGACCGATCCCGGCGCGCAGCCGCGCCACCGCGGCATGAGCCTCTTCCTGGCGCAGAAGGGCCCCGGCTTCACGGTCAGCAAGAAGCTCGAAAAACTCGGCTACAAGGGCCTCGACTCGGCCGAGCTGATCTTTTCCGATTACCGCGTCCCCGCCTCGCGGCTGATCGGCGGCGCCGAGGGGCGCGGGCTGCAGCAGGCATTGGGCGGGCTCGAACTGGGACGCATCAACGTCGCCGCGCGCGGCGTCGGCGTCGCGCAGGCAGCGCTCGACGAGGCGGTCCGCTACAGCCAGTTGCGCCGCACCTTCGGCAAGCCGATCTGCGAGCACCAGGCGATCCAGCTGAAGCTCGCCGACATGGCGACGCAGGTGACGGCGGCTCGGCTGCTCGTCGAATACGCCGCGCAGGCCTACGACAAGGGGGAGCGCTGCGACATGGAAGCCGGCATGGCGAAGCTCTTCGCCTCCGAGGCGGCGCTCAACGCCAGCCTCGAAGCGATGCGCATCCACGGCGGCTACGGTTATTCGAAGGAGTTCGTCGTCGAACGGCTCTACCGCGACGCGCCGCTGCTCGCCATCGGCGAGGGAACGAACGAATTGCAGCGCATCATCATCGCCCGCCAGTTGATCGAGCGGAACCGGGTGTGAGGGCTCCTTCTGGATTGCTTCGTCGCTGCGCTCCTCGCAATGACAACGGTTGATTGTCATTGCGAGCGAAGCGAAGCAATCTCGCTGCACCGGGCCGCTAGCTGATGCCGCCGCTCTCCGGCCTCAGGGTCATCGCCGTCGAGCAGTACGGCGCCGGGCCCTACGGCTCGATGCAATTGGCCGATCTCGGCGCCGAGGTGATCAAGATCGAGAATCCGGCCGAGGGCGGCGACATGGCGCGCCGCGTCGGCCCTTATTTCGCGGGGCCGCCCGAATCGCCCGGGGACAGCTATTTCTTCCACAGCTTCAACCGCAACAAGAAGAGCCTGACGCTCGACCTGAAGCGCCCCGGCGCGCGGCGCGTCCTGCACGCGCTCGCCGCGCATTCGGACGGGCTGATCGACAATCTGCGCGGCGACCTGCCGGCAAAACTCGGCCTGACTTACGCCGCGCTCGCCCCCGCCAACCGCAAGATCGTCTGCGCCCATCTCTCGGCCTATGGCCGCGAGGGTACGCGCGCGCATTGGCCGGGCTACGACTATCTGATGCAGGCGGAAGCCGGCTATTTGTCGCTGACCGGCGAGCCCGACGGGCCGCCCGCGCGCATGGGCCTATCGATCGTCGATCTGATGACCGGGCTATTCGCCGCCTTCGCGCTCGTCTCGGGGGTGCTCGAAGCACGGCAAACCGGCAAAGGCCGCGACCTCGACGTGAGCCTCTTCGATGCGGCGCTGCAAAACCTCTCCTATCTCGCGACCTGGTATCTGAACGCGGGCCATGTGCAGCGCCGCGAGCCGCGCTCGGGGCATCCCTCGCTGGTGCCGAGCGAGCTCTACCGCACGGCCGACGGCTTCATCTTCATCATGTGCAATAAGGAGAAGTTCTGGCCGATCCTGGCGCGCCGGCTCGGTCATCCGGAATGGGCCGAAGACCCGCGCTTCCGCAGTTTCAAGGACCGGCCCGAGAACCGCGCCTGCTTGAACGACATGCTCGACGCGGCGCTCTCCCGCCGCACGACCGCGGCCTGGCTCGCCGATTTCGCGGGCGAGGTTCCGGCCGCGCCGGTCAACGATTTGAAGACCGCGCTCGACAACCCCTTTGTCGCCGAAGGCGGGCAGGTCGTTGGCTACGCGCGCGCCGATGCGCCGCCGGTGCGCATGGTCGCGGGGCCGATCCGCACCGGCGAGGCGCCGCCGTTGCGGGCTGCCCCGGCCTTGGGCGCCGACACCGATCCGGTGTTGCGCGAGTGCGGGTTCTCGGAGCGGGAAATTGCCGAGTTGCGGGCGGAAAAGGTGATCTGAGCCGCTACCCGATGCGCTGCGCTTCCCATTCGCCGGCGCCGAACTGGCTGCGGTTGACGATGCCGTGGCTGGTGTCGCTCGCCGCGCCGAGCGCGACGCGCCCGCCCATCCGGCCATTCGCGACCGCGCCCTCGAAGCGGTAGGAGATGTTGCTCCCCTCGTAGCGACCGCGAAAGGCGAAGCGGACGCGGTCGCCGTCGAGCACTCCTTCGAGCGGCCCGTCGAATTGCGGCGAGCGCTGCCGGCCGGCGATCTCGCGCCCCTTCTGCTCGATCGTCAGGCGATGCCGGCGGCTGCCGTGCAGGAAATTGACCGACAGTTCCCATTCGCCGGCAAGCTCGACAGGCGGCAGGCCGGGCTGCGCCGGCGTTTCGGAAGCAGCGGCCTCGAGCGCCGACGCGATCCCCTCGCCGACCGCCGCCGCTTCGCCCGGCTGCAATTGGAAGGGGTCGATGGCGATCGAATTCTCGGTCGCCGAATTGTCGTCGAGCATGATGCGCGGCTCGCCCTTGAGCAGCCTCTCGCGCAAGGCGAGGCCGTCGAGCGGATAGCGTGCGCGGTCCCATTCGACGCGCAGCCGCGGCACGCGGTCGACCCCGGCGGGCGGCAGGATGTCGCCCTTGGCGCCCGGCCGGCGTGCGAGCTTTCCCTGGATGACTTCGAGGTCGTCGAGCCATTTCTGCGCCTCGGCCGCCGGGTCGCGCTCGCCGAACCAGTATTCGAGCGCCGCCAAGACGCCGACGATGTCCTCCTTCGAGACCTTCATCGGCCGGCCCAGCGCCTGATGCGGCGAGGCGTTGCGCCAGGCCGCCTCGACGAGCGGCTTGTTGCCGAGCAGCAGCCCGCTCGTCTGCGGCCCGCGCAGAAACTTGCCGCCGCTGTAGACGGCGAGATCGGCGCCGCGTTCGAGCCATGGACTCGGCCGCTCCAGATGTTCCGAGGCGGCGTCGACGAGGATCGGGATGGCCCTCGGCTTCGCGCGCTTGACGATCTCCTCGAGCCGCACGGCCGAGGCTCCTTCGGCCTTGCCGAGCACGACGATCATCGCCACCGGCTCGGCGAGCGCCGCATCGAGTTCGGCAAGGCTGCCGACCTCGACCATATGCGCGCCGATCATGCGCACTGCCTGGTCGTAGGCGAAACGCTGGTCGCGCGGGATGACGACGCGGTTGACCATGCCGTCGGTAAAAGGCAGCCGCAGCATCTTGACCGGATCGTTGCCGGCGATGCAGGCGGCGGTCCCGAGCGCCACCGCGGCGGCGCTGCCGCAGGTGACGATGCCCCATTCGGCTCCGGTCAGCTCGGCGATGCGCCGGCTCGCCGCCTCCATCAACTCGTCGAGGTTGACGAAATGGCGCGAGGCCGCGTCGATCGCGGCGCGCACCTGCGGCAGCATCAGGCTGCCGCCGTGCATCGTGCGCACGCTGCAGCAATTGATGAACGGACGCACGCCGATGTCGAGGTAGGGATTGGCGTTCATGGCTCCTCCGGGGGCTCTTTCGCGCAGTATAGCAGGCCGCCGGCGTGATTTGTTGATCGGCGCCGCGGCAGCGCCTATGTCCTCTGCGCAATGCGGATTTTCGCGAGGCGAGGGTGAGCGGTCTCGAAAGCGAGCGGGCGCTGGTGCTGTTTTCCGGCGGCCAGGATTCGGCGACTTGCCTCGCCTGGGCACTTGACCGCTTCGCCCAGGTCGAGACCGTCGGCTTCGCCTATGGCCAGCGGCACAAGGTCGAGCTCGATTGCCGGCCCGCCTTCCTCGTCGGGCTGCGCCGCGAGTTTCCGCAATGGGGGGAAAAGCTCGGGGCCGATCATCTCGTCGATCTCGCCGTGCTCGGGCAATTGAGCGACACCGCACTGACCCGCGAGAGCGAAATCGCCTTTGCCGAGAGCGGCCTGCCGAACACCTTCGTGCCGGGCCGCAACCTGCTCTTCTTCACCTTCGCCGCGGCGCTCGGTTATCGCCGCGGCGTGCGGCATCTCGTCGGCGGCATGTGCGAGACGGACTATTCCGGCTATCCCGACTGCCGAGACGACACGCTGAAAGCCTTGCAGGCGAGCCTCTCGCTCGGCATGGACCGCCGTTTCGCGATCCACACGCCCTTGATGTGGCGCGACAAGGCGGCAACCTGGGCGCTCGCCGAGAAGCTCGGCGGCGGCGCCCTCGTCGCGCTGATCCGGGAGGCGACGCACAGCTGCTATGTCGGCGAACGCGAGCATCGCCATGCCTGGGGCTACGGCTGCGGCGATTGCCCGGCCTGCCGGCTGCGCCGCGCCGGTTGGGAGCGGTATGCGGGAGCATGACGGGTTGGATCAGCGGCGTGCGTCCTTCGAGGCCTCGCTGTGCGAGGCGCCTCAGGATGACGGTTTTTTGATGCCATGAGGAACACCCTCATCGTGAGGAGCGCGCGAAGCGTGCGTCTCGAACGACGCAAGGCCGCTAATGCAGCGATGGCCGCAGAATGAGCTACGCGATCAAGGAGATCTTCTACACCTTGCAGGGCGAGGGTGTGCAGACAGGCCGGCCTGCCGTCTTCTGCCGCTTTGCCGGGTGCAATCTGTGGTCCGGATGCGAGGCCGACCGGGCGCACGCCGTCTGCGACTTCTGCGACACCGATTTCGTCGGCACCGGCGGCACCGGCGGCGGCCGCTATGCCGACGCGGCTGCGCTCGCCGGCGCCGTCGCGGGTGTGTGGCCGACGCACGCCGGCCGCCGCTTCGTCGTCTGCACCGGCGGCGAGCCGCTGCTGCAGCTCGACCCGGCGCTGGTCGAGGCGTTGCACCGCGAGGGCTTCGAGATCGCGGTCGAGACCAACGGCACGATGCGGCCGCCGGCCGGGCTCGACTGGATCTGCGTCAGCCCCAAGGCGCGCGCCCCGCTGGTGCTCGATAGCGGCGACGAATTGAAGCTCGTCATCCCCCAAAAGGGGCTCGACCCGCGCGATTTCGAGCGCCTCCAATTCCGGCATTTCTCGGTGCAGCCGATGGACGGGCCCGAGCGTTCGCGCAACACTGAGCTGGCGATCCAATTCTGCCTCGCTAACCCGAAATGGCGATTGAGCCTGCAAACCCACAAGCTCGGCGGCTTTCGCTGAGCCCCTTTGGGAGAACCGCATGAGACCTTCCGGACGCGAGCCGGATGCGATGCGCCCGGTCGCCCTCGAAGCGGGCGTCGCCAAATACGCCGAGGGCTCGTGCCTTGCGAAGTTCGGCGACACGCATGTCTTGTGCACCGCCTCGGTCGAGGAGCGCGTGCCGCCTTTTCTGCGCAACACCGGCAAGGGCTGGGTCACGGCCGAATACGGCATGCTGCCGCGCTCGACCCACACGCGCACCGAGCGCGAGGCGGCGCGCGGCCGGCAGAGCGGCCGCACGCAGGAGATCCAGCGCCTGATCGGCCGCAGCCTGCGCGCCGTCACCAACCTGGCGCTGATCGGCGAACGGCAGATCCGCATCGATTGCGACGTGTTGCAGGCGGACGGCGGCACCCGCACCGCGGCCGTCACCGGCAGCTATGTTGCGCTCTACGCGGCGCTCGCCCGGCTCGTCGCGGCTGGGACGCTCGCGAGCCTGCCGCTCGGCGACAGCGTCGCCGCGATCTCCTGCGGCGTCTTCGCGGGCGCGCCCATCCTCGACCTCGACTACGCCGAGGATTCGGCGGCGATGACCGACGCCAATTTCGTGCTGACCGGTTCGGGCGGGATCGTCGAGATCCAGGCGACCGCCGAGGGCGCGCCTTTCGACGAGCCGCTGTTTGCCGCGATGCTTTCCCTCGCGCGCGTCGGCACCGGCGAGTTGGCGCGGCTGCAGCGGCAGGCCCTGGGCCTATTATGACGCGCCGATTTTCCGGCGGCCGGCTCGTCATCGCCACCCACAACGCCGGCAAATTGCGCGAGATCGAGGAATTGCTCGCGCCCTTCGCCGTCTCCGTCGCCGGCGCCGCCGCGCTCGGCCTACCCGAACCCGAAGAAACCGGCGACAGCTTCGAGGCGAACGCCGCCTTGAAGGCGCGCGCCGCAGCGGCAGCAAGCCGGCTGCCGGCGCTCGCCGACGATTCGGGGCTCGTCGTGCCGGCGCTCGGCGGCAAGCCCGGCATCCATTCGGCGCGCTGGGCCGGCCCGGCGCGCGATTTCCGCGTGGCGATGGCGCGCGTCGAGCGCGAGCTCGGGTCAAGCGGCCGAGCCGCGAGCTTTGTCGCGGTGCTCGTGCTCGCCTGGCCTGACGGCCACATCGAGCTCTTTCGCGGAGAGGTCGCGGGCCGCCTCGTCTGGCCGCCACGCGGCGACAAGGGCTTCGGCTACGACCCGATGTTCCTGCCCGAAGGCCAAAAGGAAACCTTCGGCGAGATGGCGCCGGCGCGAAAGCACGGCCTCAGCCACCGCGCGCGGGCCTTCGCGAAGCTTGTTGAAGGGTGTTTCGCGCCGCGATGAGCGAGCCCCTCGCCCTTTATATCCATTGGCCGTTCTGCCGGTCGAAATGCCCCTATTGCGACTTCAACAGCCATGTGCGCGACGGCGTCGACGCGGCGCGCTGGACGCGCGCGCTCGCAACGGAGCTCGACCATGCCGCCGCGCTCGCGCCGGAGCGGGAGATCGTCTCCATTTTCTTCGGCGGCGGCACGCCCTCCCTGATGCCGCCCGAGAGCGTCGCCCTGCTGCTTGCCCGCGTGCGGCAGCTGTGGCCGCTCGCCGAGGCTGTCGAGATCACTCTCGAAGCGAACCCGAATTCCTCCGAGGCCGAGCGCTTCCAGGCCTTTGCCGCTGCTGGCGTCAACCGCCTCTCGCTCGGCGTGCAGGCGCTCGACGATCGCGCGCTCGCCGCGCTCGGGCGGCGGCATTCGCGGACCGAGGCCGTCGCGGCGATCGACAACGCGCGGGCCAATTTTCCGCGTTTCTCCTTCGACCTGATCTATGCCCGGCCGGGCCAGAGCCTTGCCGATTGGCGGGCCGGGCTGGAGGAAGCGCTCGGCCTCGCGGGCGACCACCTCTCGCTCTACCAGCTGACGATCGAGCCGGGCACGCGCTTTGCTGCGCTCGCCGCGCGCGGCGAGCTCGTACTGCCCGACGAGGAGAGTGCCGCCCTCCTCTACGAGGCGACGCAGGAGCGGCTCGAAGAGGCCGGGCTGCCGGCCTACGAGATTTCGAACCACGCGCGCCCCGGCGGCGAATGCCGGCACAACCTCGCCTATTGGCGCTACGAGGATTACGTCGGAGTGGGACCCGGCGCGCATGGGCGGCTCGGCCGCGACGGCGGCAAGCTCGCGACGCGCCGGCACCGCGCGCCCGAGACCTGGCTCGCCGCTGTCGAGGCGGCGGGCCACGGTATCGCCGAAGAAGAGCCGATCGGGCGCGAGGCTGCACTCGAAGAAATGCTGATGATGGGGCTGCGCCTCGGCGAAGGGGTCGCCCGCATTCGCCTCGAGGCGCTCGCCGGCGCTTCGGTCGAGGCGCTGCTCGGGCCGCGCCTGCCGGCGCTGATCGAGGCCGGATTTGTCACCCTCGACGGCGAGCGCCTCGCCGCGACCGCCGCCGGGCGGCAGCGCCTCAACGCCGTGCTGGCGGCGCTGCTCGCGTAACGGCCGTCAGAACTCCAGATTCTCGAAGCTCTGCGGCGGCGGGCTGACGACGGTATTGCCCTGCGGCTCGACCTGCAAGACGGCGAGGCCGCGCTGCACGAGCCCGTCGGGAGTGAAGCGGAAGAGGCCGTCGACGCCGCTGAACCCGCGCGGGTTGAGGATCGCTTCGCGCGAGAACGGCGCGCCGCCCTCGCCGCGCGCCAGGACGGCGGCGAGCGCCACCGCGTCGTAGCCGAGCGAGGCCAAGAGCGGCGGCTTGTAGCCATAGGTCTTGGCGAAGCGCTCTTCGAAGCCGCGCCGCGCCTGCGGCGCCGCGGCGGCGAACCAGCCGCCGACAAGCGCCGGCTCGCTGCTCGTGTCGGGCTCGTCCCAAAGGCCGCTGCCGAGGAGCTGGACCTTCTTGATGTCGAGCCCGGCGAGGACGAGCTGGCGCGCGATCGCCTTCAGCCGCTCGCCGCCTTCCGGCAGCATCAGCGCGTCGAAGGCGGGCGGCGCCGCCGGCCCTGCGACCGCGCCCGGCAGCAATTGTCGGACCGCCGCTCCGACATCCGCCTGACCGGGATCATAGAGGGCGACTTGCGCGACCTCGCCGCCGCTCGCGGGGACGGCATCGCGCAACGCGTGCGCCATCAGCTGCCCGTAGGGCGAGTTCGGCACCAGCGCGGCAAATTGCCGGTGGCCGCGCTGCCGCGCGAAGCCGACTTCGCGCATCACCTCCTCGCGCGGCAGGAACCCCATCAGGAAGACATTGCCGCCAGCCAGCTCGGTCGCCGTCGAAAAGGCGATGACCGGGACATTTGCGGCGCCGGCGAGCGGCTTCGCCGCCGCCACCTCCGATCTGAGCAGCGGCCCGAGGATCAGGCGCGCCTTGTCGGCGATGACCGCCCGCGCCGCCTTCGCCGCGCCGGCGGGCGTGCCGCCGGTGTCGCGCGGGACGAGTTCGAGCTCTTTGCCGCCGCTGTCGAAGAGCGCCAGCTGGGCGGCGTCGAGCATCGCCTTGCCGAGCTTGGCGTTCGTGCCGGAGAGCGGCAGCAGCAGCGCCACCTTGGCGGGGCCGGCCGGCGGCGGCGGCTGATAGGGGTTGGCTTGCGGCGGGGCAACCGGCGCCGGTACCATCGCCGGCGGCGCGCAGGCAACGAGCGCCGCCGCGAGGAGCACGGCAGCGGATGAGGCGAGCCTCTTCGGAAGACGGCGCGGCAAGGATGACCTCCGGCGCGGGCGGCACGGGTGAGGCGCACCCTAGCCGCGGCCTCGGGGCAAGTAAACCCGGCCTCGCGCCGGGGCTTTATCTCGTGGCGACGCCAATCGGCAATCTCGGCGACATCACGCTGCGCGCGATCGAGGTGCTGCGCGGCGCTGACCGGATCTGCGCCGAGGACACGCGCGTCACCGCCCGCCTGCTCGCCCGCTACGGCATCAGGAAGCCGCTCGAACCCTATCACGACCACAATGCCGAAGCGGCGCGGCCGAAGGTTCTCGCCGCGCTGCGCCGCGGCGAGCGGGTCGCGCTCGTCAGCGACGCCGGCACCCCGCTCGTCTCCGACCCGGGCTATAAGCTCGTGCGCGCCGCGATCGCCGAGGGCATCGCGGTCTCCGCCGCGCCCGGCCCGTCGGCGGCGCTTACCGCCCTCGTGCTTTCGGGCCTGCCGCCCGACGCATTCTTTTTCGGCGGTTTTCTGCCGCCGCGTTCGGCGGCGCGGCGGCGCGTCCTCGCGGCGCATAAGGGGCTCGCGGCGACGCTCGTCTTTTTCGAAGGTCCCTCCCGGCTCGCCGCCGCGCTCGCCGACATGGCCGAGATGCTCGGCGACCGCCCGGCGGCGGTCGCCCGCGAATTGACGAAGCTGCACGAGGAGGTGCGGCGCGGCCGGCTCGCGGAGCTCGCGGCACATTACCGCGAGACGGGGCCGCCGAAGGGCGAGACGGTCGTCGTCGTCGGGCCGCCCGAGCCGGTCGCCCGCGAGGCCCGGGACATCGACGCGCGCCTCGAAGCGGCCCTCGAGCGGTACGGGGTGCGCGAGGCGGCCTCCCAAGTCGCGGCCGAATTGGGGCTGCAGCGGCGCTTGCTCTATCGCCGCGCGCTCGAACTCGAACGGGCGCGGGGATGAAGCCGGCGGCGCGCCGTTTCACGCGCGAGCGGCAGCGCGCCGAGCGCCGCGGCCGCCTGGCGGAAAGCCTCGCGCTGTGGCGGCTGCGGCTTGCCGGCTGGCGTATCGTGGCGCGCGACTGGCGCTGTCCGGTCGGCGAGATCGACCTCGTCGCACGGCGCGGGCGCACGCTCGCGGTGATCGAGGTCAAGTCGCGCCCCGACGCCGCGACGGCCGCCGAAGCCTTGTCGCGGCGGCAGCGCCGGCGCATCGCGCGCGCCGCCGAAGCCTTCCTGCTGGCGCATCCCGATCTCGCCGGCCTCAAGCTGCGATTCGACCTGATGCTCGTCGCGCCGCGGCGCGCGCCGCGCCATCTGCCCGCCGCCTGGCGCGCCGAAGACTAGCCTCGAAGTTGCCACCGGTCCGGTAAAAAAACGGCAAAACCTCACTTAAGCCATTGTTTCCATGAGGAACCGAGCGCGATCACGCACCGGGATTGGGCTTGTCGCCGCCGTCGCGCCGGCCCGCCTGTCCACGGCGGTATTGGAAGAATTTCGCGACGGGATGAAAATAAGTCTTGTGAATCTCTCACGGCCGGGGGGTGTACCGTGTCGAGTTTCCGTATTCCCGTTGCTTTGGTTGCGGCTCTGCTAGTCTCTTCTGCGCTCGGCGGCTGCGCCGTGGCGGTCATCGGCGGCGTCGCCGCCGCCGGCGGCGCCGGTTACGCCGCCGGGCAGGAACGCGGCGTGACCGGCGAAATCGACGATTTCGCCACCAAAAACAATGTCCTGATGGCGCTGGCGAACCAGAAGCCAGCGCTGCCGGCGGACATCGCCGTCACCGTCTATGATGGGGGCGTGCTGCTGACCGGCACCGCCTCGACGCCGCAGGCCAAGGACCAGGCCGCGGCGCTGGCCCGCGGCGCGGCCGGCGTCAAGGCCGTCTACGATCAGATCGCGGTGGCGCCGCCGATCACGCCCTGGCGCACCGCGAAGGACGCCTGGATCACCACCCGCCTGCGCTCGGACCTGACCTTCGATTCGAGCGTCAAATCGCTCAACTACACGATCGAGACGAATGCCGGGGCGGTTTATCTGCTGGGTTCGGCGCGCACCCAGGGCGAACTCGACCGCGCCGTCGCCTGGGCGCGGAACATTCCCGACGTGAAGCGGGTTGTCTCGTATGTCGAGATCCGGCCCGGGGCGCCGATAGCGGCGCAGGCGGAAGCGCCGCCGGCGGCCGTCGAGACGGCGCCGGGCAACCCGGCCGCCGCGCCCCCGACGCCGGTCGAGGAACATCGCTTGTGAGCTGCCGCCGTCGTCGATGAGCGAACCGCCGGAGAGTTGGGACCCGGAATTGCGGGCGCGCTATTTGCGCGATCTGGGCGCCGCCGGCGGGCGCAACCTGCCGATCGCCGAGGCGGCGCTGGCGTTCGCCTCGTTCGACCGGCCGCGCGTCGAGCTCGCCCGCTATCGCGACCATCTGCAGCTGTTGGCGCGCGATGTCCGCCGGCATCCCGCGGCGCAAAACGGGCTCGCCGCTCGCGCCCGCGCGCTCAACGAGATCATCCTGCTGAAATATGGCTACAGTGGCGACGAGCTGACCTACGACGATCTGCAGAACGCCAATCTGATGCGCGTCATCGACCGGCGGAAGGGATTGCCGGTCGTGCTCGGCATCCTCTACATCCATGCCGCCCGCGCGCAGGGCTGGGAGATGGCGGGGCTCGGCTTTCCCGGGCATTTCCTAGTGCGCCTGTCGGAAGGCGGCGAGCGCCTGATCATCGATCCGTTCCATGGCGGGCGGCTGTGCGGCGCCGCCGAACTGCGCGAGTTGTTGCAGGCGATGACCGGCGGCGAAAACCAGCTGCTGCCCGAGCATTATGCGCCGGTGGCCGATCGCGAGGTGCTGCTGCGCCTGCAAAACAATGTGAAGTCGCGGCTGCTGCAGGCGCATCGCTTCGAGCGGGCGGCCACGGTCATTGAGACGATGCTGATGCTCGCCCCCGATCTCGGCGAATTATGGCATGAGGCGGGGCTGCTTTATGCCCGGCTCGGCAATCTGCGCGCCGCCGTCGCGGCGCTGCGAGAGTTCGTCGCCCGTGCCCCCGACGGGCTCGCCCGCCACCAGGCGGCCGCGACCCTGCAGCAATTGAGCGCGCAGCTCAACTGATCGGCGCGAGACGGCGCGCCTTGCGCCCTGTATCCTGGCGAGCCGCATTCTCTCGGAGGGAGGAGCATGGGTCTCGCCGTCGCGATCCAGATGGATCCGATCGACACGGTCAATATCGACGCGGATTCGACTTTCGCCCTGGCCCTCGAGGCGCAGGCGCGCGGGCATGCGCTGTTTCACTACCTGCCGGAGGCTCTCTCCTGGCGCGACGGCAGGCTGTTCGCCCGCGGCCGGCCGCTCGAGGTCTTTCGCCGCGAGGGCGCGCATCACCGCTTCGGCGCCTTCGAGGAATTGGATCTGGCAGGGCTCGACATCGTCCTGATGCGGCAGGACCCGCCCTTCGACATGGCCTATATCACCGCGACGCATCTGTTGGAGCAGCTGCCCGCCGACGGCCCGCTCGTCGTCAACGACCCGGCCGCGGTGCGCAACGCCCCGGAAAAGCTCTTCGTCCTGCGCTTCAAGGAGCTGATGCCGCCGACCCTGCTGACGCGCGACCGCGACGAGATCCGCGCCTTCTGGAAGGAGCACGGCGACATCATCGTGAAGCCGCTGTTCGGCAACGGCGGGGCCGGAGTCTTCCACCTGCGCGCCGGCGACGAGAATTTGACGGCGCTGCTCGAACTCTACGAGAGCATCTACCGCGAGCCGGCGATGGTGCAGCGCTATGTGCCGGCCGTGCGGCTGGGCGACAAGCGCATCATCCTGGTCGAGGGCGAGGCGAAAGGCGCCGTCAACCGGGTGCCGGCCGAGGGTGAGGCGCGCGCCAATCTGCATGTCGGCGGCCGCCCGACCAAGACCGAGCTGACCGCGCGCGAGCGCGAGATCTGTGCCGCGATCGGCCCCACCCTGCGGGAACAGGGCCTGGTTTTTGTCGGCATCGACGTGATCGGCGATTACCTGACCGAGATCAACGTCACCTCGCCGACCGGCATTCAGGAGATCGCGCGGCTCGACGGCACCGACATCGCGCCGATGATCTGGGACGCGATCGAGGCGCGGCTCGCCGCCCGCGGCCGGCATACGAGCTGAAGCAAGGACGGCAGCGATGGCGCAAGCGAAAAATGTACTCGGCGAACCGCTCACTTCGTGCTGCGAGAAGCCGATGACCGGATTTTACCGCGACGGCAGCTGCAACACCGGCCCCGAGGATTTCGGCGTCCACACCGTCTGCGCGCGAATGGACGCCGATTTCCTCGCCTTCTCGCGCGCCGCCGGCAACGACCTCTCGACGCCGCTGCCGGAGTTCGGCTTTCCCGGACTGAAGCCCGGCGATTGCTGGTGTCTGTGCGCGGCGCGCTGGAAGGAGGCGTTCGACGCGGGCCAGGCGCCGAAAGTGCGCCTGACGGGAACGCACGAGCGCACCCTCGAGATCGTGCCGCTCGAAACCTTGAAGCGCTATGCGATCGATCTGAGCTGACGGCCGCCGGCGCTTTACTCGCGAGTCTTCGCGGCGCAGGATGGGCCGCAGCGGCGGCAATGCCGCCGCCGAACAGGAGGACGGTCCATGAGCTGGCAGATTCAGGGCCAATACATGGAAACATGTAACTGCACCTATGTTTGCCCTTGCCTCGGCTCGAACCTGACTGCGAGGCCGACCGAGGGCGACTGCAAGGCGGCCTTCGCGTTTCAGATCGAGGCAGGAGAAAAGGACGGCACGCGGCTCGACGGGCTTGCCTTCGTCGTGCTGCTGCATTCGCCCTCGGTGATGGCGGAGGGCGGCATCACGGTCGGGCTCGTCGTCGACGAGCGCGCGAGCACGGCGCAGACAGAAGCGATCGGCGCCATCGCCTCGGGCGCGGCCGGCGGCCCGATGGCGGGGTTGGCCCCGCTCGTCGCCAATATCGCGGGCATCGAGAAGCGGCCGATCGCGTTCCGGAAGGACGGCATGAAGGTGTCGGTCAAGGCCGGCGAACTGGTGGACCAAGCCTGCGAGGGGACCCCCGGCCCCGCTCGTCCGGGCGAGCCGATCTATCTCGACAACACCTGCCATCCGGCCAACCCGCGTGTCGCATTGGCCAAAGCGGGGCACAGCAGATTCCACGCCTTCGGCATCGACTGGGACGACGCGAGCGGCACACGCAACGGCCATTTCGCGCCGTTCGCCTGGGCGGGGTAAGTCAACGGCACCGATGCGGACCGCGCTCTGCGACAGGCTCGGCATCGAGGTGCCGATCATCCAGGCCCCGATGGCCGGCGCGGTGGGGCCGATGGTCGCGGCGGCGGTCAGCAATGCGGGCGGGCTCGGCATGCTGGCGCCGTGGCGGGCCGATAGGGAGGCGGTGCGGCGGCAGATCCGCGAGACCCGTGCGCTGACCGCGCGGCCGTTCGGGGTCAACTTGAACCTCGATTTCCCGCAGGAAGAACGCCTCGCCGTCTGCCTCGAGGAAGGCGTTCGCGTGATCTCGCTGTTCTGGCGCGATCCGCCGCTTCTGGTCCGGGAGGCAAAGGCGGGAGGCGCCGTCGTGCTGCACACGGTCGGCTCGGCGGCAAACGCGAAGCGAGCCGCCGATTGCGGCGTCGATGTCGTCGTCGCGCAAGGATGGGAGGCAGGCGGCCATGTCCGCGGCACGGTGGCGACGATGCCGCTGGTGCCGGCCGTCGTCGACGCGGTTGCGCCGCTGCCGGTCGTCGCCGCCGGCGGAATTGCCGATGGCCGCGGCCTCGCCGCGGCGCTCGCGTTGGGCGCCGCCGGCGCGTGGATCGGCACCCGCTTCCTCGCCGCCTGCGAGATCGCGATCCATCCGCGTTATCGCGAGCGCCTCTTCGCAGCCAGCGAGAACGACACGGTCTATCTCGAGAGCCTCTTCGACATCCGCTGGCCGAATGCGCCGCACCGCACCCTGCGAAACCAGACCGTCGCCGCATGGGAGGCGGCCGGCCGGCCGCCCTCGGGCCGGCGCCCTGGCGAAGGCGAGGTCATCGCCGCCTCGCCATCGCGCGGGCCGATCCTGCGCTACCAATCGGCGACGCCGGCAGCGGACGACGAGGGCGACATCGAGGCGCTGTCGCTGTGGGCCGGGCAGAGCGCCGGCCTCGTCAAGCAGCTGCAGCCGGCCGCCGACATCGTCCGCGATATCGTCGAGGAAGCGCGCGCGAGCCTGCGTCGCCTCGCGCCCTGAAGCCGTGGCGCGACCCGGCCTGCGCCCGCCCGCGCGTTGCGGCCGACCCCTGCTTTGGACATGGGCGGCAACCGAAATGGCGGTTTCCGCGGACGAAGAAGCTGCGCTATCGTCCGGCCAATCGGTCCGCGAGAGGAGTAAGTCATGGACGAACCGTGCGCGCCGCTAAGCTGTCTCAACGGCATTCGGGTGCTCGATCTGACGCAGTTCGAGGCGGGTCCCAGCTGCACCGAGGCGCTCGCCTGGCTCGGCGCCGAGGTCGTCAAGGTGGAGAATCCGAAAGGCGGCGAACCGGGGCGCACCTCGTTCTCGGGCCCGCCGGGCACCCCCGACTCCTATTATTTCTTCCATTTCGACGCCAACAAGAAGTCGGTGACCGTCAATCTCAAATCCGAGCGCGGCCTGGCGCTCGTCAAGGAGATGGCGAAAAAGGCGGACGTCTTCATCGAGAACATGGCGCCCGGCACGATCGAGCGGATCGGCCTCGGCTATGACGCGATCCGCGCCATCAACCCCGGCATCATCTACGCCCAGGTCAAGGGCTTCGGGGAGGGGAGCCCCTACGAGAAGAACCTCGCCTTCGACATGATCGCGCAGGCCTGCGGCGGCACGATGAGCATCACCGGCGAAGCGAACGGCCCGCCCTGCAAGCCGGGGCCGTCACTGGGCGACACCGGCACCGGCATGCTGATGGCGATCAGCATATTGGGCGCGCTCTACGAGCGCCGCGCGACCGGCAAAGGCCGGCGCCTGCAAGTCGCGATGCAAGATGCGATGCTGCATTACATCCGCATCGCCTTCCAGGTGCAGTCGGTCACGGGAAACGCGGCCGGGCGCGCCGGCTCGCGCAGCGTCACCGGCTCGCCGCCGCCGGCCGGCATCTTTCCCTGCGCGCCGGGCGGGCCGAACGACTGGATCTACGTCTTCGCTCGGCAAAAGGACCATTGGCACAACCTCTTGAAGGCGATCGGCCGGGAGGATCTGATCGGCGACGCGCGCTACGAGACGATCGAGGCGCGCCGCGAGCGCGAAGCCGAGGTCAACGAGATGGTCGCCTCCTTCACGCGCCAACACTCTAAGCACGAGGCGATGCGCCGCATCGGCAACGCCGGCGTACCGGCGGGGGCGGTGCTCGACACGATGGAGCTGATCAATGAGCCGAGCTTCGAGCGGCGCGGCATATTGCAGACGGTGCAGCACCCGACAGGCCCCTACAAGATGCCGAGTTGGCCGGTGCGCTTCGACGGCAAGCCACCGAAGCTCGAACCGGCGCCGCTGTTGGGACAGCACAGCGCGGCCGTCTTCGGCGACTGGCTCGGCATGAGCACGGGCGATGTCGAGGCGCTCAAGGCCGAAGGGGTGATCTGAGTTGGTTTAGTGTTGGCTTGGAGTCCCTGTTCCGGAATTGTGATGCCGATTTGGCCAATAGCGGTCTTACTGATCGCGTGCGTCCTCTCCTTCCGACAACTAGCTGCACAAGAGCAGAGAGAAGGAATGTTTGCTCATGACACCAGTCAAGCGATTATGTCGTTGTCTCCTGACGCCATTAACTTCTGGGTTTCCACCAGCGGCAATGATACTTCGGGGGACGGCAGCCGGAACGCTCCATTTCTCACGATAGATCGCGCGCGTCTCGCGGTACGGCGAAACAAGTTCGCAGGAGAGCGGACAGTCAAGGTAGATATCGAGCCGGGGACCTATACTCTGAACTCGCCCCTGACATTCGATTCGAAAGATTCGGGTTCGCAAAACGCACCAGTGATTTATCAGGCGGCGCCGGGCGTCACCCTGCCGGTCGTGATTTCCGGGGGCACTGTGGTGACCAACTTTACCTGCACCCCGGTACTTTCTCTAAACCTGTGCACCGCCGCCGTCCAGAATCTGCCGGCTGGGGAAATGCCGCGCCAGTTTTATGTCAATGACCAGCGGGCGATACGTGCGCGTACGAACCTCGGGCAGGCCGCCAATCCCTTTTACAACCGGGTATCAAACGGCTACCAGCAAACGATACCTCAATCTTTCGCCCATCCCGAACTGATTGAAGCGGTTACGTCGACTCAGTGGAAAATGATGCGGTGCCCGGTAGCCAGCCAGTCCGGCGCCACCCTGGTGATGCAGAATCCATGTTGGGACAACGCCAACACTTATCCGACCCCGTGGAACTTTCAGTTGCTGAGCTGGCTGGAGAACGCCCCGGAATTTCTCACGGCGCCCAATATGTGGTTTCTCGATCCTTACGCCCAGCAGATAACGTTCATCAACCCCGGCGTTGGAGCGCCGCAGGACGCGGTGCTTCCGGTGCTTGAGAGGCTGATCGAAATCAAGGGCAGCAGTGGCAGGCCCGTATCGTACATCACGTTCAGGAACCTGCAGTTTTCCTATGCTACTTGGCTGGAGCCCAACTCGCCGAACGGCTACGTCGCGGACCAAAGCGGCAACATACTGATCGGCAATAATTACTCGTCGAACATCATCGGGCATCAGCGGTTCGTCTACAAGACGCCCGGCAATGTGCATTTGGAATACGCCCATCACATCACGTTCGACAGGGACGGATTCAGTCATCTGGGAGGCGCGGCACTCGATCTGGACACCGGCAGCCAAGGCAACCGCGTAACCAACAGCATTTTTACCGACATATCCTCGGCAGCGATCCAGGTCGGCGGCTTCAGCCCGCAGGACATGCGGCCGAGCCCGGCGGACGAAACCCGCGATAATCTGATCGGGAATAACGATATTTCCTACACCGGGCAGGATTACTACGATTCGGCAGCGATTTTCGTCGGGTTTACGACCGGTACCGTGATTACCCACAACACCATCAGCCATACACCCTGGAGCGATGTCGCGATCGGCTGGGGTTGGGGGCTGTTCGACAAGGGAAGCTTTCCGGGATTGCCGGGTGCGATCCCCGGCATGTGGGGCGACTACGACACTGCGACCGTTGCCAGTGATAACAGGATTACAAGCAACAAATTCGACTCTTTTCTGGAACAGCTCTGGGATGGAGGGGCGATTTACACGAACGGCGCGCAAGGACCAAATTTTCCCCATGGCCTATTGATCGAGCTCAACGTAGCGGAAAACAAACGGCCCGCCGCCGGCAGCAACATCTATTACACCGATGGAGGCAGCCAATACGTGAGGCTCGAGCAGAACGTGTCACTAAACGATGCCGTCGGAACCCTCGACTTTGGCCCTTGCGGGTATGGTTCTTCGATCAGCGGAGCGTGCCTCCTAACGGGCGCCGTACCGTACGGTGCCGACATGGGCGGATGCCTTCCGGTTGGCGATCTAACCTATAAGCGAAATTATTTCCTCGACACGATCGATTTCTTCGGCCCGCAGTTGTGCCATAACGGTTACATTCCTTCCTATCCGGTCAGTCTGCGTTTCATCGACAATGTTCCAACGACGTCGGCGGCGGATGTGCCGAATTGGATACTTCTGCAAGCCGGCACCCACGAAATACCCGGGCCGCAGTGGGCACAATGGGGTATGACACAGGGAAGCGGCAAATTTAAAGAACCTAGCTGGTGGTGAGCCACCGAGAAAAGTCCGTCATGCCCGCGAAAGCGGGCAGCCACGGGAAGCGACGACGCCGGTGGCCTGGACTCCCGCTTCCGCGGGCGTGACGACGAGCGGTTGAGAGGAGGTATGCTCAGATGGCAGAACTGACCGGCTATCAAATCCTCGCGAAGTGCCTGAAGGCGCAGGGCACCAAGGATTTGTTCTTCATCATGGGCGGGCCGATGCTCGATGCTGAATTGTCGTGCATCAAGGAGGGCATCCGCCTCATCGACACGCGCCACGAGCAGGCCGCCGCCTATATGGCGCAGGCCTATTCGCGAGTGACGCAGGGGCCGGGCGTGTGCATGGCGGCGAGCGGCCCCGCGACCCTCAATTTCGGCACCGGGCTCGCCAATGCACTGATCGATTGCTGCCCGGTCGTCGCAATCGGCGGCTCCTCCCCGATCAGCCAATACGGCCGCCAGGTGTTCCAGGAGATCGATCAGGTCAAGGCGCTCGAAGGCTGCGTCAAATATGCCGACCGCGTGCACAATCTGAAACGCATTCCGCAACAGGTGAACTTCGCCTTTCAGAAAGCGCTGAACGGCAAGCCCGGCCCCGTTTATCTCGACATGCCGGGCGACGTGCTCTACGCCAAGGTCGAGGAAGATCAGGTCGATTGGAGCTATCTCGGGCGCCCGGTCATCAAACCGCGCCCCTATGCCGAGCCGAAGGCCATCAATGCCCTCGTCGATGCGATCAACAGCGCGAAGCAGCCGATCATCTGCTCCGGCAGCGGCGTTTTGTGGTCGCAGGCCTCGGACGAGATGCGCGCTTTCGTCGAGAAATCCGGCATCCCCTTCTACACGACCCCGCAGGGGCGCGGCGTCGTCCCCGACGACCACCCCTATTCCTATCTGACGATGCGCTCGACGGCGTTCCGCGACGCCGATCTGATCATCGTCCTCGGCACGCGGATGAATTATGTGATCGCCCATGCCGCGCCGCCGCGTTTCAATGCCGAGGCAAAGATCGCGCGCATCGAGATCGACGCCGAAGAACTCGGCATGTCGGCGCGCAACGTCGATATCCCGGTCGTCGGCGACTGCAAATCGGTGTTGACGCAATTGTGCGAGGCGATCGACGGCAAGACCGCCGAGCGCTTCGAGGGCTGGCGGCGGACCTTGGCGGCGGGCGAAGAGGCAAAACGCACGCGCCCCGGCGCCAACTACCCGACCGACGGCGACATCCACCCGCTGCGCCTCTGCGAGGAAATCAAGAATTTCCAGCGCCGCGACGCGATCCTCTGTGTCGACGGGCAGGAGATCCTCAATTACGGCCGCCAGTCGATCCCGACCTTCACCCCCGGGCACCGGCTCAATTCGGGGCCATTCGGCACGATGGGAGTGGGGCTCCCCTTCGCGATCGGCGCCAAGGCGGCAAAGCCCAACACCCAGGTGATCTGCCTCCATGGCGACGGCTCCTTCGGGCAGAACGGGCTGGAGCTCGACACCGCGGTGCGGCACAATCTGCCGCTCCTCTGCGTCATCAGCCTCAACGGCGGCTGGACCGCCGACCCGCAGGGCACCAAGCCCGGCCGCTATCTCGGCTACACGCGCTACGACAAGATGGCCGAGGCCTTGGGCTGCCACGGCGAATATGTCGAAGCGCCGGAAGAGATCCGCCCGGCCCTGGAGCGCGCGCAGAAGAAGGTCGAGGACGGCATGGTGGCGCTCGTCAACGTCAAGACCGACTACCGCGCCCGCGCCACGACGACGCGTTTCTCGAACTACGAGACGTAAGCCGGCCAGTAACCCATCTCGCGATATGGGCGCGAAAATCGACGCCGCAGGGGACGTCGTCGATGTCGCGGAAAATCGCCTCGCGCCCATAGCGCGCGACAAGCCGATCGAAGATGCGGCCGGTGATGACCCCGGAATCTTCCCGCCGGTAGGAGATCGTGATGCGCGGCATCAGCGGCGCTCCGCCCCGTCGCGCCGCGACAATGCGAACATGCGCATCGTGCCGTAATTCTTGGCGGCCGGCACGAGGCCGACATAGTCGCACGAAAAGCGGGGTTCCCGCGTCGCAGCGAGGACGGCGGCGAAGGCGTCGGTCACATAGACCACGCCCTCCGGCGTCACCGGCTCGATGCGCGCCGTGCGACTGACATGGCTGCCCATGAAGGCCCGCCGCTTCAGCACCGGGTCCTGGAGCGGAAACACCGGCCCGAAATGGCCGCCCAATCTGAGGCCGAGCGTCGGCAGGCCGAGCGCGGCAAAAGGCAGCCTCGCGATCGCCCGCTGCAGTTCCAGCGCGCAGTCGGCGGCGCTCTCGGGGTCGCGCAGCACGACATAGAGCCCGTCGCCCCAGGTATTGGCGTGACCGACCGCCGCGCCGTACCGGTCGAGCGTCGCGGCGACGGTCCCGAGCACATGCTCGGCGAAAATCGGCAGCTGCCGCTCCTCGAGCGCGCTGAACCCCTTCAAATCGCCGAACAGCAGCGCCCGCAATACCCGCCTCCCCGCCGCCTCGGGCTCTGCCGGTGAAAGCGCCGGCGCCGCAGCAGGATCTATCCGCGCGCCTTGCGGCGTCAGCACGTCGGCCGGCAGGCCGAGCGCATTCCATATGCCGATCCCGACGGCGGTGCCGGCGGCGGCAAGCGGGCCGGCCGCTTCGCCGCCGTCCCAGACCGCGAGCAGCCTCGCCTCGGCGTCGAGCGCGCGGGCGCGCTGCAACGCCAGCCCGATCGCCAGCCGGTTCGCGTAATTGAACAGGTGATCATCATCGAGAAAGGCGTCCTCGGTCGCGAACAGGGTGGCGCGGGCGAGCGAGAGGCAGCGGTCGAAGCGCTCGAGCCACTCGCCGCCGGCCGGACGCACGGAGACATTGCGGAATTCCTCAAGGCGAAACGGAAACACCAGCTCGAGATCGGCGCCGCGCGCCAACAGCGCTTCCGCTATGACGATGTCGGCGCCCGAGGCAAGCGAGCCGAAGCCGCAGGCGACCTTGCATTCGGCGAGGATCGCGTCGATGCGCGGGCGCAACGCCGCCGCGTTCGCCTCTCTCAGCCGCGGCCCGATCCTGTGCCCGGTGTAGAAAACGATTCCGGGCGCCGGCAGCGCCGCGAGCAGAGCCGCGTCGATGCCGCGCGCCCGGCAGACGAGCCGCAGCTGCCGGCGGGTCGCCGCGACCGCGTCGCGCGCCGCGTCACCGGCACGCCCCGCTTCTGCGAGGGCGGCGGCCGCGGCCGCCTCGTCGCCGGCGACGAGGCTCGCCTCGGCAAGGCTTGCCCACAGGTAATAACCGCCCTCCCCGCCTTCGGCGATCCGGCACGCGCAAACGGCGCTCACCGAGGCGGCGAGCGCCCTCGCCTGCGCCTCATCCCCGGCCAGGAGCGCCAGCGTCGCGGCGTTGACGCCCGGATAATAGTCGCCGGTGTCGTCGAAGATCCGCCGATAGCAAAAAGCGGCTTCGCGCAACAGCGCTATGCGGGGGCCGCGGCCGGCAGCGAGAGCCAGATCCTTGGCGATGCGCGCGCCGAGCGCGGCGATATCGGTATGGAGCGAACGCTCGACGGTGTCAGGCGCGATCGAGCCGAGCCCGCGTGCGGCATAGCGTTCGCGCGCCTTTTCGGTGGCGCCCGACCGCGCCAGCGCCAACACGGCCGCGTGTTCGAGCGCCGGGTCGCCTGGATGCTCGCCCAACCCGCGCAGCGCGACATCGTAGGCGAGCAAATGGTCGCCGGCGGCGCTGTGCGCCCGGCTGCGGGTCAACCAAACTCGCGGATCGCCCGGCATCGGTCTCTCTACCTGCGGTCATTTAAGGCGCATCTGCCGCAACCCGCAAGCCGGAGGGCGAACGGACCCGCAACGGATCGGCGCCCGCCGCAACAACGACGTCTCGACCCTGATCCGCAGAAAACCGCCCGAGGCGGTGCGGCGCGGGGTCGCAGAGGACGCCGTGCCGCGAGAGGCCGACGCGGTCCGCGCACAACCTCGGCGAAGCGTTTATCCGGTCAGCGCTTCGAGAATTGGAAGCTGCGGCGGGCCTTGCGCTTGCCGTATTTCTTGCGCTCGACGACACGGCTATCGCGGGTAAGGAAGCCTTCGCTTTTGAGCAGCGGCCGCAGGCCCGGCTCGTAATGCGTCAAGGCCCGGCTGATGCCGTGCCGCACCGCGCCCGCCTGCCCTGACAGCCCGCCGCCCTTGACCGTGCACCACACGTCGAACTGGCCCGATCGGTTGGCGGCGGCGAAGGGCTGGTTGATCAGCATGCGCAGGACCGGTCGCGCGAAATAGACCGGGCTGTCGCGGCCGTTGACCTCGATTTTGCCCTGGCCCGGCTTGATCCATACGCGGGCCACCGCATTCTTGCGCTTGCCCGTCGCATAGGAGCGGCCGAGCGCGTCGATCTTCGGCTTCACGTCCTCGAGCGCCGCCGGGATCGGCACCGGCGCCGCCGCCGCCGGCCGCATCGCCTGCATCGCCTGGCGCAGGCTCGCCAGACCCTGGAAGGTCTGGGCGGCGCCGCGGTCTTTGCCCTCTTGATCCTTGTCGGCCATGCTCACGCCCTCGAATTCTTGCGGTTCATCGCAGCGACGTCGAGAGGCTGCGGCTCCTGCGCCTGATGCGGATGCTCGGGGCCGGCATAGACGCGCAGATGGCTCATCACGCGGCGGCCGAGGGGGCCGCGCGGCACCATCCGCTCGACCGCCTTCTCGATGACCCGCTCGGGATGCTTGCCGTCGAGGATCGCGCCTTTGCTGCGCCCCTTGATGCCGCCCGGATAGCCGGTGTGCCAGTAGAAGATGTCGTCGCGGCGCTTGTTGCCGGTCAGCTGCACCTTTTCGGCATTGACGACGATGACGTGGTCGCCGCAATCCATATGCGGCGTGTAGCTCGGCTTGTGCTTGCCGCGCAGCCGCATGGCGATGATCGAGGCGAGCCGGCCGAGCACCAACCCGTCGGCGTCGATCAGCAGCCACTTCTTGTCGATGTCGGAGGGCTTCGCCGAGAAGGTCTTCATGTGAGGGGCTTTCCGCGCCGCGGGGCCGCTGTCTTAGCGGAAGAAAGCGCGACGCGTCAAGAAAAACCGCAGCAATACAAGCAAGTGCGGATGCGGTATCATATTACCACGACAGGGCGCCTTGCGCTTGCAGCGGTGCTTGGTCCACCATCCCGGGGCGGCGGCGATGCGAGGCGATCATGTCGGCGATGCCTGATATCCGAGGGAACGAGCCTCTGCTGCTGGAGGCCTGCGAAGCGGGTGTCCTGCGGATAACGCTCAACCGTCCGGGAGCGCGCAACGCGCTGTCGGCGGCGCTGATGACGGCGCTCGGCGAGGCGCTCGGCCGAGCCGGCCGCGACAAGGCCGTCCGGGTCGTCGTCATCGCCGGCGCCGGCCCCGCCTTTTGCGCCGGCCACGATCTGCGGGAATTGCGCGCCGACCCGCGGCGGCAGACCTATGAGGCGATCTTCGCGCAATGCAGCGAAATGATGCTCGGCATCGTGCGCCTCCCGAAACCGGTCATCGCCGAGGTGCACGGCATCGCGACGGCGGCCGGTTGCCAGCTCGTCGCCACCTGCGACCTCGCGGTCGCCGCCGAGGATGCGCGCTTCGCCACACCCGGGGTCAATATCGGGCTCTTCTGCTCGACCCCGATGGTGGCGCTGTCGCGGGCAGTCGGCCGCAAGAAAGCGATGGAGATGCTGTTGACGGGCAGCCTCGTCGATGCCGACAGCGCGCGCGCGATCGGGCTTGTCAACCGCGTCGTGCCGCGCGCCGAATTGACCGCGGCGACGACCGCGCTCGCCCGCGAGATCGCGCAGAAATCGGCGCTGACGTTGAAGATCGGCAAGGAGGCCTTCTACCGCCAGCTCGAACTCGACCTCGCCGCCTCCTATCGCTACACCGCCGAGGTCATGACGACGAACATGCTGACGCGCGACGCCGCCGAGGGGATCGACGCCTTTCTCGAAAAGCGCCCGCCGCAATGGCAGGACCGCTGAGGTGCGGCACGACGCCTATAGCGACGAATATCTGCGCGAGGTGCTGACGAGCGCCCGCACGGTCGCCGTGCTCGGCGCAAGCCCGCGGCCCGACCGCCCGAGCCACCGCGTCATGGCCTTTCTGCAGCGCTGCGGTTACCGGACGATCCCCGTCAACCCGAACGCCGCGGCCGAGGAGATCCTCGGCGAACACTGCTACGCGGCCCTCGCCGAGGTGCCGGAGAAGATCGACATGGTCGATGTGTTCCGCCGCTCCTCCGCGGTTGCCGCGGCGGTCGACGAGGCGATCGCGGCCGGCGCGAAGATCGTCTGGCTGCAACTGGGGCTGCGCGACGACAGAGCGGCGGCGCGCGCCGAGGCGAAGGGGCTCAAAATCGTCATGAACCGCTGCCCGGCGATCGAAATCCCGCGCCTCGGGCTCCCGTCCCGGACACGCCCCTGAGCGCGACCCGCTCCTAACGAGCGGACAGTCGCACCGCCGCGTTTCGAGCGTTTCTCAAACCCGATTGTCGATCCATCCGGCTCGCTTCTCTTCCTGCGACGGTTGGCGACTGGCCTTTCGGTAGGGCGAGCGAGTAGCGCGTCCATAGGAAGGTGTCGCAAATGTCCATGCGGCAAAGTGACGCACGACAATTCGCGCAGGCAAACCGCGCGTTCCGGCTTTTCAGGGCTTGCCACCAACTGTAGCAAGGAATGATCGGAGATTACTAAATATCGGATCGCAATCATAAAACGATAATCCAGTGAAACCTTAATGATCCTTAAAATTTAGATCGCATTCGGCATACTTTCGAAATACCATAATTCCGGGTTGATTATCCCTGGATTTATCCCGGATTTATCCCGCAGCAAAGAATTCAACTGTCGATTTTGCGGGAGTCCATCGAATTTTTGCCGTGCGATCTCTCGGCGGACCTCTCCTTCAATCGACCCAACGCACGTTCTCCTCCGGAAAATGGAGCAAGACAATGGCACGCCTTCTTGTGATTGCGTCGTCTTTTGTTCTGTTGCTTGGATCAACCGCTTATGCGAGCAACGTTCACCTGAAACCACCGAGCAGCTCACCATCCTTTACCGATAATGGCCTGACGCTTACTGCGTCGGGCGCATTGGCGGGGCTGGGGCAGGAAGACGTTCTGATAAACCTGGGCGCGACGGCGAACGCCACAGCCATCTGTACCAATCCGTCGGGAAAGAGTCAGCCACCTGGGCAGAACCCCGCTTCGGTCTCGGTTTCGGGCTCCGAGGCGATCCCGGCGTCGCAAATCAAAAACGGCACCGTAGCCTTCGCGGTAACGACACAACCACCGCCCAATAACCCGATCTCCGGAGCGCCGGGCTGCCCGAACTCTAGCTGGACAGAGACGATCACCGACCTGTCCTTCACGAGCGCCACCATTACCGTGCAGCAGGGAACTCCGCTCGCCACGGTGTTGACCGTTTCGTGCGTGTTCGATCCCGCGACCGCCAATGGCCCCGTGCCGTCCCAAACGGTCTCTTGCACGTCGCAGTAGCCTCGGTCTGCCGGCCCAGCCCGCGAAGCGCATCTTCCGCCGCCGCAGAAATCGCGGCGGCGGAGAGGCTGGCGCGAGCGGGAGGGCCAGAGCCTAAGTTCCGGTGAGCCAGTCGAGGCTCGCTTCGTCTTCCAGGCACATCAGGCGGTTGTAGAGCGCGACCGCCTCCTCCCCGAGCGTCGGCCAGCAGAGCCGCAGGAACTTGTCCTCGAGTTCGCCCGGCCCGAGCATGCCGCTCGCGACGTGCTTTTGGAAATGGCGGCTGCCGGCCACCTGGAGCCTGACGGTGCTCGCGCCGGCAGCTTGCCCCGCGCGCTGCGGCAGCAGGCGGACGCGGCGGCAGAGCCCGCGGATCTGTGGATTGGCGAGCGCGCCGGCGTCGAAGGAGCCCGGCTCGCGCGGATCGCGAAAGAGCGCCAGCGCGACGCAGAACGGCAGGCTGTATTGCGCGAGCATCAGATCGGCGGGCTCCAATATGTTGTGCCGCTCGACCGTGCGCGCGTCGCCCTCGACCTCGATGCTCTCGACCTCCTCGCCCGAGAAGCCGTGCTCGGCCTTCAATTCGCTGACCGCGAGCACCGCCGCGTGCGCGGTCGCATGGCACGGATAGCGCTTCAGCACCGTCGTCGCGAGGCGGTATTCCGCGCCAAGCCCGGCCGTCAGCTCGCTCTCGTCCCACCGCGTGCAGAAGACGCGCAGAAAGCCGAACTCGCCCTCGATGACCGTGCGCGGAGCGCGGAACCCGTCCTGCGCGAGGCTGGCGGCAAGCACGCCTGCTTCCGAGGCGCGCCCCAGATGCAGCCGCTTCACCATGCCGCCGTCGCCGCGGGCGAATTCGAGAAGGCCGCCGGCGAGCGAGCCGGCGACGCCGATCGCGTTCGTCATCGCCTCGGCGTCGAGGCGCAGCACGCGGCCGGCGGCGACCGCGGCGCCGAAAGGCCCGGTCGTCCCCGGCGCGTGAAAGCCGCGCGCCTCGTTCGTATGATGCGTCGCGCGGCCGACGCGAATCATCACTTCGTTGCCGGCGACAACGGCGGCGATCAGGTCGCGGCCGCCTGTTCGCTGCTGTTGCGCGACGGCGAGCGCCGGCGGCAAGACGGTGGCCCCAGGATGCGCGCCGGCGCCGGGCCGCGTCAGGCTGTCGAGCTCGAAGGCGTGCGCCAGCGCGCCGTTGGCGAGCGCCGCCGCCCCGGCCTGCACGGATGTGCCGCGGCCGAGGATGGCGCTGCCGCCGCCGGGCCCCGAGCGCTCGGCATAGCGGATGACGATCTCGCTCCACGGCAATCGAGCGCCGCATATGCAGGCCGCGACCGTATCGGCGATGACCTCCTTCGCCTTCTGCACGATCGCCGCCGGCAGATCGCCATAGTCGAGCGCCGCCGCATAGCGCGCCAGCGCCACCGTCTCTCCCGTCATCTGCCGCTGCTTCGCTGTCCTATGGCCCGATCGGGATGCGCGCGACGTTGAACTGCTTCACCTGCAAGGTCCAGCCGGAATCGACGGCGATCGACGGCGCGCCGGCGAAGGGCAGGTTGAGCGCGAGGTTCGTCACATAGAGAAACCGCCCGTCGGGGCTGAAGGCGTCGCTCGCGGGAAAGAGCAGGCCGCGGATCGCGCCGTCGGAAGTAAGCCCGTCGAAATCGCCCTTCTTGGCGACGACCTTGCCGGTCGGATCGACGACGACGACCTCGTCGCCCTGGTTGGCGAGAACCCAGAGATTGCCGCTGCCGTCGAGCGCAATACCGTCAGGCGCGTTGATGCCGGTCGTGAAGGTGGTCGCAGCGCCGGCGCTGCCGTCGCCGTTGACCGGAATCTCGACGATCGAGTGATAGGCGGTGTTGTTGACGAAGAGCGCCGTGCCGGCATGGTTGAAGGTGATGCCGTTGGCGCCGAAGGGCGGGATCAGCACCTCTCCGGTATTCGCCGTCGGCAGCAGGATATTGCTTTGCCCCGGATTGAAGGGCGCATACCAGGCGACGGGCGTGCCGCCGTTCCGCCCGGTCTTCCAGACCGCGCCCTGGAAGGAATCCGAGACATAGACGTTGCCGGCGGGGTCGAATGCAATCGCGTTGAGCCCCGGCGCCGTCGTCACCGTCGGCACCGTCATGAACGTCGTGGTCGTGCCGGTGCTCGGGTCGACCCGAAACACCACGCCAAGGGCCAAGTCGGCGATCAGCAAGGTATTCGAGGATGCCTGGTAGGTTGCGCCGATCAGATGCGGGCTCGACCCCGGGACGGGAAAGTAGCGAACGACCTTCCCATTCGGGGAAATCACGAAGAGTTCGCTGTTGCCGGTGAGCGCGCCGTCCTTGTTGAAGCCGAAGGATGGCGCGTAGATCGTACCGTCGGGAGCGACGGCGACGCCCTCGACATCCGAGACGCATTGCGCCGAGCCGTCGGGACAGGTCCCGCCATTGGGGGCAAAGGCCGGCAAGGTCGCGAAACTCTGGACCGCTCCTCGATCCCAGGCGCCGGCCGGCAACGCCATTGCAACGAGGGCGCCGAACAGCGCCGCACACGGCCAAAGCCTTGTCATCCGCGCCTCCTCCCGATCAGCCGGCAACTGGCGTGCCGATCGGGGAAGATTAGCGGCCGGCACAAGAACGGCGCCGTGGCAAAAAGCGGCGCGGCGACCGCCGATCCCCTACCCCAGCGTCAGCGTCGACGCTGCGTAGTCGCCGCTGCCCATGCCACTGTCGGCGAAGATGCCGTGCCGGGCGATCCACTCGAAGGTGTCGCGATAGGCGGCCTCGGTATAGGGCTCGAATACCAGCCGCTCGCCCGGCCCCCAGCGCCGCGTGTCCATCAGCGGGTGGAAGCGCTCCGGGAATTCGTTTCTGTAGTAATGCGTGTAGCGGTCGGGGCGCAGGTCGAGGTCGCGCTGGGCGCGGCGCAGTGCGCGAAAGTATTTGCGCAGATCCTCGGCGTCAGGTTCGCCGTGGATCATTGTCGCGATCATGAAGCTGGTGTCGATGACCTTGCGGAAGCCGAGCTGCTCGGCGAAATAGTAGGGCCCGCTGAAGAGCGCCACCGCCGGCGCCTCGCCGTCGACCAGCATTTCAAGGCGGCGGAACAGCATCCCCTCCTTGAACGACAGCTTGACCTTGTCCGCCGGCATATAGGCTTCGAGCGCCTGGATCGTCGAATAGTGACTGCCGGACTGGTAGCCGACCGAGATCGGCACGTCGGCGAGCGCCTCGGGGTCGCGGATCGGCGAATCCGCCGGCACGAAGATTCCGGCCGGCGCCACCGAATAGAGGTCGGTATAGAGCTTGCCGTGGCCGGTCGAGGCGGCGACCCCGACCGTCCAGTGGCAGGCGCAGCTGACGTCGGCGGCGCGGCCGCGCTCCAAGGATTGATAGGCGCCGACCCGGTCGCCCTTGTCGTGGTGCCGGCCGCCGGTCGAGCGGATCAATTCGCGGAATTCGTAGTCGAGGCCTTCCTCGGTGAAGTAGCCCTTTTCCTCGGCGATCCATTCCTGCAGGCGGAAATGCGGCTCGATGACGAATTTGGGCATGGCGCTCCTCCTCTCGCGCGCTGGCGCGATGCGTTGTGCGAATGATAGACCCTGTTGCGCGAATGTCGCCATCAAAGGAATGTGACGAGCATGCGGGAACCCCCTTCGATCGTGATCGTCGGTGCCGGCGCCATCGGCAGCGCCATCGCCTTTGCGCTCCAGCGCGCCGGGTTCGGCCCGAAGCTGCTGGCGCGCGGCGCGACGCTCGCCGCGCTGCGCCGCGACGGGCTCAAGGTCGAAGGGCCGCTCTTCGCCGGCACCGAGCGGATCGAGGCGAGCGAGGAGCCGACCGATTTCGGCGTCCAGGATCTGGTGATCGGCACGCTGAAGGCGCAGGACTGGCCGGCCGCGCTGCCGAGTCTGAAGCCGCTCCTCGGGCCGCAGAGCATGCTGCTGCCGGTGTTGAACGGCGTTCCCTGGTGGTATTTCGACGGTCAGCCGGGGCCGCTCGGCGGCACGGCCGTCGGCGCTGTCGATCCGGAGGGGGCGTTGCTGGCGGCATTGCCGGCGCGGCGCGTCATCGGCTCGGTCGTCTATATGGGCGTCACCCGCCTCGCGCCGGCGGTCATCGACTGGTCGGGCGGCAACCGCTTCATCCTCGGCGAGGCCGCGGGGCCGCGGCAAAAGCGCACCGAGCGGGTTGCCGAGATGTTGCGCACGGCCGGTTTCCGCGCCGGCGTCAGCGACGACATCCGAGGCGAGATCTGGGCGAAGCTGCTCGGCAACGCCGCCTGCAACCCGCTGTCGGTCATTGCCCGCGCGCGCATGGACGAGATCATGGCGGACACGGGCCTCAACGCGATCGCGCTCGGCGCGATGCACGAGGTAGCCGCCGTCGCAGCCGCGGTCGGCGCGCCGTCGGCGATGCCGGTCGAGGAGCGGCATCGGATGAACGCCGAGCTCGGCCGCTTCCGCACCTCGATGCTGCAGGATTACGAGGCCGGCCGCGCCCTCGAACTGGGCGCGCTCGTCGATGCCGTCACCGAGATCGGCGCGCGGCTCGCGGTCGCGACACCGATGACCGCCGCGCTCGGGGCGCTGGCGCGCCGCGCCGCGGCCTTGCGCGAGGGAGCCTAAGCCCCCTTCTTCGTCCAGATCGCCTTCGCGACGGCGACTTCCGCTGGATCGACGGTAACCGGCAGCCCGTTCTGCCACTGCACCAGGATCAGCGGCGCCCCGACCCGCCTGCCTCGCTCGTCGAATTTGAGGCTCTTGCCCGGGAAGTACCTCGCCGGCCCGGTCGTCGTGTCCATCGCGTGGATCGCTTCATTGACCTTCTCGCGATCGGGCGCGCCGGCTTTTTCGAGCGCCGCCGCGACGATCGCCACGTGGCCGTAGCCGCTGATGCTGTCCTGCGTCATCCACGGCTCGCCGCTGCGCTTCTTGAACTGCGCGACGAGCGCCTCGTCGCCCTTGATCGGCCAGTTGGCGAGCGAGGTGATGACGCCGTTCACGATCGCCGGCCCGGTCGCCTTCAGCAGCTCCGGAGTGACGAGCGGCGAGCCGTTGCCGACGACCGGCAGCCGCGCATGCGACAGCCCCATCTCGGCGAGCTTTTCGAGGATCACGATGTTATCCGGCACGCTCGAGACGATCAGGAACAGGAAATCCGGGTTGGACGTGCGCACCTGCTGGACGATCGGCGTCGCGTCCGACAGCGGCGGCGTGAAGGTCTGGTGCGCGACGAGCTTGATGCCGGCCTTCTCCAAGCCGCCCGCCAGCATCGGCTTGACGAAGCTCATCGGCGCCGCCGTGTTGTCCTGGATCAGCGCGCAGCTCTTCGGCTTCGCGCCGGTGGCGCGCGCCGCCAGCTCGATGACCGAGGGCAAGAGCCCCTCCGCCTGCTCGTTGCCGGGCAGCGAGCTCTGGAAGACATAGCGGAAGCCGCGGCTGGTGATCGCGTCGGAATAAGAGAGCGTGATCCATGGCAGGCGCGCCCGTTCGGTCACCTCGGTCACCGCCAGCGTGAACGAGCTGAGCCAGGAGCCCGTGCCCGCGACGAGGCCGGGATATTGCGACACCAGCCGCTGCGCCGCGTCTTTGGCCTTCTCCGGCGTGTCGCCGGCATCGGCCTCGATCAGCTTCAAGGGCGCCCCGCCCAACGCCTTGATCCCGCCCGCCTTGTTGATGTCGTCGCGTGCCATCTCGGCGCCCGCGCGGACCAGTTGGCCTTGCCGCGCCCATGGTCCCGACAAGGGCACGATCATCCCCATCTCGACGGGTTTCGGCGCCGCTCGCGCCAAGCCAGGAGCCCCGACCACCGCCGCCGACCCGGCGAGCAGCAGCGAGCGTCGCGTCAGTGACATTCCGTGCGCCATGGCAATTTCCTCCCTGTGCCTCGTTCACATTCCCAGATAGGCGCGCCGCACCCGGTCGTCGGCGAGCAGCGCCTGCCGAGGACCTTCGAGGACGATGCGTCCGGTCTCCAGCACATAACCTTTGTCGCAGGATTGCAGCGCCTCGGCAACGCGCTGCTCGACCAGCAGCACGGTGAGGCGGCCATCGCGGTGCAATTCTTCGATTCGTTCGAAAATCAGGTCAGCGACTGCCGGGGCGAGGCCCATCGACGGCTCGTCGAGCATCAGCAGGCGCGGCGCCGAGGCCATGCCGCGACCGATCGCCAGCATCTGTTGCTCGCCGCCCGACAATGTACCGGCGAGCTGGCGACGGCGCTCGGCAAGGACCGGAAACAGCGTAAAGATGCGCTCGAGACTCTGATGCCAGGCGCTGCGGCCGGCGGCGGTATAGGCGCCCATTTCGAGATTTTCCAAAACGGTGAGCGAGGCAAAGACCTGCCTCCCCTCCGGCACATGGGCGATCCCGAGATGCGCCCGGCCGGCCGGCGGCACGGCGAGGAGGTCGCGGCCTTCGTAGCGGATCGCGCCCGAGAGCGGCGCGACCGTGCCGGAGATCGCCCTGAAGAGCGTCGTCTTGCCGGCGCCGTTCGGCCCGACGATGGCAATGAACTGGCCCTCGCCGACGGCGAGCGAGACCTCCCGCAATGCCGCGAGACCGCCATAGGCGACGGTCAGGCCTTCGATCTCAAGCACCGAGGACCGCCCACTTCTTGCCGAGATAGGCCTCAATCACGCGCTCGTCCCGGGTGATCGCAGCGGGCTCGCCCTCGGCAATGACTTGGCCGTGATCGAGGACGACGAGCCGGTCGGCGAGCCGCACCATGGCGTGCATCGTATGCTCGATGACGACGATGGTGATGCCGCTCCCGGCTAGCCCGCGGATGACGGCGAAAAGCTCCTCGATCTCGCCGCCGCCGAGCCCGGCGAGCGGCTCGTCCATCAACAAGAGGCGCGGCTGCCCGGCGAGGGCGCGGGCGAGTTCCATCAGGCGCAATTCCTTGGTCGTCAGCGCTGCGGCGATCGCCCCGGCGCGATGGCCGAGGCCGACGCGGTCGAGCGCGGCAGCCGCGGCTGCCAGTGCCTCGCGGTCGGAGGGCTGCGCGACATAGGCGCCGATCAGCGCATTTTCGAGCGCCGACATCCGCGGAAAGGCTCGGACCACCTGAAAGGTCCGGCCGATGCCGAGCCGGCAGACGCGGTTTGGCTTGAGGCCGACGAGATCGCGGCCGCGCAGCGCCACCCGGCCGGAATCCGGCCGGATGAAGCCGTTCAACAGATTGAACAGCGTCGTCTTGCCGGCGCCGTTCGGGCCGATGATCCCGGAGATCGCGCCCTCCTCTACCACGAAACCGACCTCGTGCACGGCGCGCAGCCCACCGAACGACTTCGACAGCCCTTCGACGCTGAGGATCGCCTTCCCAGGCGCCGGCCGGCGCGGCGGGACAGCGGCCGGCCGCTCGGGCGAGGCTTCGAGCGCCGGCGCCGCCGCGGGCGGCGGCAAGGGGGCGCGGCGGTGCGTCAGCCAATCTCGCACGCGCCAATAGACCCCCTCCGGCGCAAGCAGGATCACGAGAATGATTGCGGCGCCGTAGACGACCCCCTGGATGCCCGGCAGCACGTTACCTAGCTGGGCCTGCAGGGCCTCGCTCAACGGCACCAGCACCGCCGCGCCGATGACCGGCCCCCACAGCGTCGCGACGCCGCCGAAGAGCGCGACGATCAGCGCCTGCGCCGAGGTGAGCACACCGAAGACGCTCTCCGGCGTGACGACCAGCAACACCACCGCATAGAGCCCGCCGGCCGCGGCGGCGAGCGCGCCCGACAGCACGATGGCGCGCATCTTCCAATAAAGCGTGTCGATGCCCGCCGCCTCGGCCGCCGGCTCGTTCTGCTTAATGGCGAGCAGCGATTTGCCGAAGCGCGTGCGCTCGACCGCGAGCGACACCAGAAGAGCGAGCGTCAGCATGAGGACGGCGATTACAATGTAGACGCGATAGTCGCCGAACTGCATGTACCAATGCGGCGCCTGCCGCTGCATCGGCAGCGGCACCTCCTGGTAGCCGAGCCACTCGAACAGGTAGAGCAGCGCCAGCGGATAGGCGAGCATCGCGAGCGCGAAATAATGGCCGCGCAGGCGAAAGGTCGGGTAGCCGATCAGCGCGCCGGCGACCGCCCCGACGAGCATGCCGAGCGGGATGCCGAACCACGGCGTCAGTCCGAAGCGCACGAGCCCCAGCGTCACCGTGTAGGCGCCGAGCCCGAAGAAGGAGGCATGGCCGAACGAGACGAGCCCGGTATAGCCGCTCGCCAGATTCCAGGAGAGGCCGAAGAGGGCCCAGATCGGCACCAGGGTCAGCATCAACTGGTAATAGGAATCGCGCACCGTCAGGCCGAGGCCGACCCACGCGACCGCAAGCGCGGCGATGACGACGAGCTCGCGCCCGGGGCCGCGGCGATCGCCCGGCATCGTCATGCGCGCTCGCCGCTGCGGCCGAAAAAGCCCTGCGGCCGCAATTGCACGACCAACAGGAAGACGACGAAGATCGCGGCGTTCTGCAATTGCAGCGGCAGCACGAGGGTTGCCAGCTGCTGCACCAGGCCGATCGTCATGCCGCCCCAGAAGGCGCCGAGGATGCTGCCCATCCCGCCGAGCACGACGCCGGTATACATGATGATGACGAAGTCGAAGCCGACATAAGGCTGAAACGGGTAAAAGCTGGCGACCAGCCCGCCGGCGATGGCCGTGATCCCGGTGCCGATGCCGAAGGCGACGCCATAGGCGCGATCGACATCGACGCCCATATACGTGGCCGCCTGCGGATTGTCGGCGGCGGCGCGCAGCGCCTTGCCGAGCCGTGTCCTGCCGGTGAACCAGTAGAGCGCGGCGCCGATCGCCAGCGAGACCATGCAGGAGACGGCGCGAGCCTTGTTGACGAACAGCACGCTCGACGCGCTGTCGAAGAGCGGGATCTGCCAGGCGCTCCATGCGAGCGGCGTCCTGACGGCCTGCGGCGTCGAGCCGAAGGCAATAAGCCCGCCATTTTCCAGGATCAGCGCGACGCCGAGGGTCAGGATCAGCTGCGCCTGCCCGGCATCGCCGAAGACACCGGCGCGCGTGCCGGTGACGCGCGCGATCAGCAGCCGGTGCAAGAGCCAGCCGCCGGCGAACAGCACAGGGCCGGCGCACAGCGCCCCGGCGATCGGCGCCCCCGCCGGCCCGAGAAAGGCGAAGGCGCCGAACACGCTCACCACATAGTAGGTGAAATACATGCCGAGCATCAGGAAATCGCCTTGCGCGAAATTGATGACCCGCATGACGCCGAAAATGAGCCCGAGCCCGACGCACATCAGGCCGTAGATGCCGCCGACCATCAGCCCGGCGACGAGAGCCTGCAGCGCGGTTTCGATGAAAATGCCGGCGGTCATCGCGGCAGCCGGCCGGCGCGTGGGCAATGTTGCATCGGCACATCCTCGCGACTGGCCTGCCCGCCGGCAAGCGCTTCCGCGCGCCCGTCGGGTGACGACGGGCGCTGGCACGCGTTCTGCATATGAGGGAGCGTGCCGTGGCGGTCCGCCGGCGCAGCTTTCGCCTTGCGTAAAGGCGTCAACTAGCGGGTTGCCAACCCTGGCGCTTCTCTATGTTGCGCCGCAGCAATCGCGGCACTATATAGGTAAGTGCCATTGCCCGATCCGGAGGTGTGTGAGAGTTCCAATGAAGCAGCAAATTGCACGGCTCGACCAGGTCGCGGGTAAACTCAACGTCTGGCTCTTCGCGATCGCGATCGGTCTCGCCGTCCTCGATTTCAGCGTACTGGTCGTCAAGAGCGTCGAGGCGTTGCCGCCGCCCGCCGCGCAGTCGAGCGCCGCACCGGCGCACGCCCACAGCGCGCCCGGCTGAGCGCAGCACGGAATAACCCGCGCTCCCTAGCGCTTAGACCCGTTCATATAGTACACGGCGCCAAACGACCGTCGTGCCCGGACTTGGTCCGGGCATCCACGGGGCCGCGACGGGTGCTGCGGAGTGGGGCAAAGACGTGGATGGCCGGGTCGAGCCCGGCCAAGACGATGAAGTGAATCATATGTTTGCGTCTGAACGCTAGCGCGGCGCATCGAGATTGCTTCGCTTCGCTCGCAATGACATCGTAAGCTGCCGACATTGCGAGGAGCGGAACGACGACGCAATCTCATTCGCCCGAGGATATCGGCGCCTTTGTGCCGGGCTTGCGTGTTGAAATCGACGGGCGGCCGGGCGGGCCGCTGTCGGGACTTACTTTCGCCGCGAAGGACCTGTTCGACATCGCCGGCCATCCGACGGGCGGCGGCAACCCGGATTGGGCGCGCCACAACCCGGTGCCGACGCGCCACGCCGCGCTTGTCGAGCGGCTGCTGCAAGCGGGCGCCAGCCTCGTCGGCAAAACCGTCACCGACGAAGTCTCGCTCGGCATTCTCGGCGAGAACGCCTTTTACGGCACGCCGGTCAACAGCGCCGCGCCCGACCGCGTGCCCGGCGGCTCGTCCTCGGGCTCGGCGGCGGCGGTCGCGGGCGGGCTCTGCGACACCGCGCTCGGCACCGACACCGGTGGCTCGGTGCGCGTGCCGGCGAGCTTTTGCGGCCTTTACGGCATCCGCCCGACGCATGGCCGGCTCAATCTTTCCGGCATGCTGCCGCAGGCCCCCTCTTCCGACACCGCCGGCTGGTTCGCGCGCGACGCGCAAACCTTCGCACGCGTCTCGAGCGTGCTGCTCGGCGAGGAGATCCCGAGCGAATTGCCGAAGCGGCTCGTCGTTGCGGCCGATTGCTTCGGCTTTGCCGAGCCGGCGACCGCCGCGGCGTTGCAGCCGATGATCGAACGCCTCGGCCGCCTCCTCGGCGAGGTGCGCGAGGATCTGCTGGCGCCGCCGGGGCTCGCCGCCTGGGGCCGCGCGCAACGTACATTACAGCCCTGGGAAGCCTGGCTCACCTTCCGCGACTGGGTCGAGCGCGCCAACCCGCGCTTTGCCTTCAGCGTCGCGCGCAACCTCGTCCTCGGCTCGATGATCCCGGAGGCCGAACGGCAATGGGCGGCGCTCGTGCGCGAGGAGGCGCGCGGCCGCATGCGCCATCTGCTGCCGCCCGGCACGATCCTCTGCCTGCCGACGACGCCGTTCCCGGCGCCGCGGCGCGGCGAGCCGCTCTCGGTGCTGGGGCCGCTGCGCGACCGCATCCTGTGCCTGTGCGCGCATGGCGGGCTGACCGGCGCGCCGCAGGTCAGCCTGCCCGGCGCGACGGTCGAGGGGCTGCCGGTCGGGCTCTCGATCATCGGCCCGCGCGGCAGCGACGCCACCCTCGTCGCCGTCGCGAGAGCGCTGGCGTAACTCACGTCATTGCGAGCGCAGCGAAGCAGTCTCGTCGGGATTGCCGCGCGCCCTTCGGGCTCCTCGCAATGACGGCCGCCGCCGCGGCCGCTACCAGGCCGCGACCTCGAGCCAGGTGCTCTGATAGGTGGCGCCCTCGCCCATGTCGGTGTAGCGGTCCGAGCACAGCATGTTGACGGTGCCGCCGAGCGCCTCGCCATCGGGGCGCTGGCCGGGGACCAGCACGACGCCCGCCGGCACCTCCTCGCTGACCCGCAGGACGAGCCCGACCGTGCCGCGCTCGTTGAAGAGCCGCACCTTGTCGCCGTCGGCCAGCCCGCGCGAGGCCGCGTCCTCGGGGTTGAGGATGCAGGCGGGCGGCCCCTCCCGCCGGCGCAGAAAGGCGTTGCCGGAATAGGCGGTGTGGCTCTGGAAATAGCCGGGCGCGGTCAACAGGCGCAGCGGCCAGCGGGCGCTGTCGCGCTCCTCCTGCGGGTCGGGCCGCCAGTCGGGCATCGGCGCGAGGCCTTGGGCGGCAAGGCGCTCGGAATAGAATTCGAGCTTTTCCGACGGCGTCTTGAACTGCTGCCCGCCTTCGGGGGCGAGGCGGACCGGCCCCGCCTCGCGCACTCTTTCGGGGTCGAGCGCGGCGGCGCGGCCGCGCGCGCCCTTCAGCATCGCGCGCAGGATTTCCGCCTGCGGCATCCCGAAGATCGGGTCGTCGAGGCCCATGCGCCGCGCCAGCTCCCGCGCGAGCCGCAGGTTCGACCAAGCTTCGCCTTGCGGCGGCACGGCGGCGGGCGCGTATTGCATGTAATAGGTGCCGTAGGCGCGGTAGAGGTCCTCGGTTTCGAGATACGTGGCGGCCGGCAAGACGATGTCGGCATAGCGCGCCGTCACCGACAGGAACGGGTCGTGGACGACGGTGAAGAGGTCCTCGCGCAAGAGGCCGCGGCGAACCTTGCCCGCGTCGGGGCAGGTGACGGCCGGGTTGTTGGAGGCGACGAAAAGGGCGCGGATCGGCGGGTCGGCCATGTCGAGGAGCGCCGCGCCGAGCCGCAGATGGTTGACGAGGCGGCTCGTCGCCGGACCCGAAGGTTTGCGCACGACATCGTAGTCGAGTTCGCACGAGGCCGCGGTCAAGAGCAGCGCGCCGCCGCCGCGCCGGCCATAGGCGCCGGTGACGCCCGGCAGGAGCGCCACCGCGCGCAGCGCCTCACCGCCGCGGGCGAGCCGCGTCATGCCTTCGCCGAGGCGGATGAAGGAGCGTTTCGCCTGCCCGTAGAGCGCCGCGAAGCGCTCGATCTCTTCCTCGCCGAGCCCGGTGATCTCGGCAACGCGCGCCGGCGGAAAGCGCGGCAACACCTCGGCTTCGAGCCGCTCGAAGCCGAGCGTTTGGGCGGCGATATAGGCGCGGTCGCACAGCCCGTCGCGCACCAATATGTGCATGACCCCGAGCGCCAGCGCCGCATCGGTGCCGATGCGAATCGCCAGATGCCGGTCGGCGCGTTCCGCCGTGCGGCTGCGGCGCGGGTCGATGACGACGAGAGGAAGGCCGCGCCGGCGCCGCTCCTTTTCGAGCTTCGCCCAGAAATGCACGTTGGTGGCGACGAGGTCGCAGCCCCAGGAGACGACGAGGTCGGATTCCTCGACCGCCTCGGGATCGGCTCCGCCGACCGGCCCCACAGTCATGTCCCAAGCGGTCTCGCAGCAGGTGTCGCATACCGTCCCGGCGATCAGCCGGCTCGTCCCCAGTGCATGGAAGAAGCCGTTGACGAGGCCGCGGTTCATCTGCCCCTGATGCGCGCTGTAGGCGTAGCCGAGGATCGCCGTCGGCCCCGATTCCGCGATGATCGCGCGCCAGCGCGTGGTGATCTCGTCGAGCGCCTCGTCCCAGGAAATCGGTGCGAAATCCCCTCCTCCCTTGGCGCCGACGCGGCGCAGCGGGCGCGCCAGCCGCTCCGGCGAATGCACGAGCTCCGGTTCGCGCATGACCTTGGCGCAGGCGAAGCCGGCCGTGAAAGGCTGGCCGGGATCGCCCTCGATGCGCACGATGCGGCCCCCTTCGACATGCGCCAGCAGCGAGCACATGTCGGGGCAATCATGGGCGCAGACGACGCGGACCGTTTGCACGGCTTCCCTCCTAGCCCAAAATAACGGCGACGTCGCCTTCGGCGATCGCCTCGCCTTCCTTGACGCGGATCTCCTTGACGACCCCCTCGCCCGGCGCCAGCAGCGGGATCTCCATCTTCATCGATTCGAGGACGAGGAGGGTATCGTCCTCGGCGACGCGGTCGCCGATTTCGACCTCGATCTTCCACACCGAGCCCGCGATCTCGCTCTTCACCCAAAGCTCGGCCATACCCGCCTCGTCCCGTTGCCGCCAGCCCTTTGTAGCGGAATTTGCCCGCGATAGGCGACGCGATCGGCCGCGGCGCGTTTGCGGGGGAGGAAAACGCCGATGACCGAGCCGCTCGTCGTCACGATATCGCACCGCCTCGGGCGCGCCGAGGCGAAGCGCCGGATCGCCGCCGGGCTCGACCAGATCCGCGCCGCGATCCTGCCCTTTGTCGGCACGCTCGAGCTCGGCTGGCAGGGCGACCGCCTCGTCTTCCACGTCACCGCCTTGCGGCAGAGGATTGAGGGCGTCATCGAGGTCGAGGACGAAATCGTGCGCATCGAGATCATGGCGCCCTTGCTGCTGCGGCTCCTCGCCGGCCGGGTCGCCGGCCGCATCCGGCGGGAGGGCGCGCGGCTTTTGCAGAAGCCGGCGACGGAAGGTTGAGCGGCGCTTGACGGGGCCCGCGGGCGCGCCACAATCGCGCGCTTGCGACAGGAGGCTGCGGTGACCCTTCGCCCGATCGTCGTCGCGGACAGCATCACACGGGTCGGCGGCGAGGCGGCGGGCGCGGTCGTCGTCAACGGCTCGCATGGCGGCCGCTACGCCGCCTATCTGGCGGCAAAGCTGCATGTCGCGGCGGCGATCTTCAACGACGCCGGAGTCGGGCGCGAGAGCGCCGGGATTTCGGGGCTGCCCTATCTCGCCGGGCTCGGCATTGCGGCCGCTGCGGTCGGCCATGCAAGCGCGCGCATCGGCGACGGCGCCGACATGATGGCGCGCGGGCGGATCAGCCATGCGAACGAATTGGCCGCCGCGCTCGGCTGCGCCGCCGGCATGGCCAGCGCCGAGGCCGCCGCGAGATTGCAAAAGGCGCCCGCCGCCGGCCGCGAGCCGCCGCCCGAAGATGAAGCGGCCTTTCTGCTGATTCCGGAGCCACCCAGCTTGTGGGCGCTCGATTCGGCTTCGCTCGTCGGTCCCGAGCACAAGGGCGCGGTCGTCGCCACCGGCTCGCATGGCGGGCTCCTCGGCGGCCAGCCGGATACGGCGCTCAAATACGATGCGCTCGCCGCCCTCTTCAACGATGCCGGGATCGGCGCCGACGAGGCTGGCACGACGCGCCTGCCGGCGCTCGATGCGCGCGGCATCGCCGCCGCCACCGTGGCGGCGGCGAGCGCGCGGATCGGCGAGGGGCGCTCGACCTATGAAGACGGCACCGTCTCGCGCGTCAACGATTGCGCCGCCCAGCTCGGCGCCCGCCCCGGCATGACGGCGCGCGAATTCGTGGCGATCGTCCGCCGCACCGCGACCGAAGGAGGATGAGGAATGAGCGAGGCCGACGCCCAGAAGAACCGCCCTTCCGGCCGCATGAACGGCGGCCGCGCGCTCGCCGAGATGCTGCAGCTCGCCCAAGTCGGGCCGATGTTCGGCATGGGCGGCTTTCAGCTGCTGCCGTTCTACGACGCGCTCAACCGGCTCGGCCTGCGGCATCACCTGATCAATGACGAGCGCTGCGGCGCCTTCGCCGCGGAAGCCTATGCCCGCGTCACCGGCCGGCCCGGGGTGTGCGACGGCACGCTCGGCCCCGGCGCGACCAACCTCGTCACGGGCCTTGTCGAGGCGCTGAACGGCGGGCTGCCGGTCATCGCCATCGCCGGCGACAGCAACCGCGCCCATTCCTGGAAGAACATGACGCAGGAATGCCGGCAGGCCGAGATCCTGCGCCCGGCCGTCAAGGAACTGCTCCGCGTCGAGCTGACGAGCCGCGTCCCGGAACTCTTGCGCCGCGCCTTCGCGGTCGCAACCTCCGGCCGGCCGGGGCCGGTGCTGCTCGACGTCCCCGAGGATGTCTGCCACGGCGAACATGATTTCGCAGCCGAGGACTTCTTCATCGATCCGGCGACGCTCGCCATCCCGGCGCGCCGCATCCGACCCGACCGCGCCGAGATCACGCGCGCCGCCGCGCTGCTCGCCAAGGCGAAGCGGCCGCTGATCCTATCGGGCGGCGGCGTGCACCTTTCGGGCGCGCACACCGCGCTCCTCGCCTTCGCCGAAGCTCAGGCAATCCCGGTCGCCCATACGATGACCGGCAAGGGCGGCATCCCCTGCGTGCATCAGCTCTCGGCCGGGCTTTTCGGGCGCTATTCACGCATCGCCAACGAGCTGATCGCCGCCGCCGACTGTCTCCTCGTCGTCGGCTGCAAGCTCGGCGAGATCGCGACCAAGCGCTATGCGCTGTTGCCGCACGGCACGCCGCTCATTCATCTCGATGTGCTCGCCGAGGAGATCGGCCGGACGCATGCCGCCGAGGTGGCGCTGTGGGGCGACGCGAAAGCCGGCATCGAGGACCTCGCCGACGCACTCGCCGGCGACGCCAAATCGCTGCGGGCGGCGCGCGCCGATTATCTCGCCGAGATCCCGCAGCGCATGCGCCGCTGGCGCGAGGAGGCGGCGCCGCGCCTCGATTCGAACGCCAAGCCGGTGCACATGGCACGGCTGTGCACCGAACTCAACAAGACGATGCCGCAAGACGGCATTCTCGTCGCCGACGGCGGCTTCGCCGGCCATTGGACGGGGCTGCTCTACGACACCAAGACCACCGGCCGAAGCTTCATCCCGGACCGCGGCCTCGCCTCGATCGGTTACGGGCTGCCGGGCGGCATCGGCGCTGCGCTCGCCGCCCCCGAGCGCCCCGTCGTTTCGATCACCGGCGACGGCGGCTTCAACATGATGCTCGGCGAATTGGAGACGGCGCGGCGGGCCGGCGTGGGGCTGACGATCGTCGTCGTCAACAACGCCGCGTCAGGTTACGTGAAGGCGCTGCAGCACGCGATGTTCCGCGGCCGCTATCAGTCCTCCGACCTCGTCGAGATGGATTATGCCGGAATCGCCCGCGCGATGGGCTGCGCCGGCATCCGCGTCGAAGAACCCGACCGGCTCAGCGCGGCCTTGAAGGAAGGCCTCGCCGAGCGCTCGCGCCCGACGGTCATCGACGTCGTCGTCACCCGCGACCCCGCCGAGATGCTCCCCGCCGTCGACAACCGCACCGTCGAGATCAAACAGGGCGACCGGGTGGCGTAGGCGCATCGCCGCTGCAAGGCGCCCACGCGTGCTTCGAGACGCGCCCTATCGGGCGCTCTTCAGCATGAGGAAGCTTTTGAGGGCATTAAGAAAGCCCCTCATCCTGAGGCGCCTCGCGAAGCGAGGCCTCGAAGGACGCAAAAGTGCCGATCCAACCGCCCCTACTTCGCCGCCATGCGCTGCCCGGCGCGGCGGGAGACGCGGGTCGCCGCGCTCGCCACCGCCTTCAAGGAAGCGGTGACGATGTTGGCATCCATCCCAACCCCGAAGATCGTGCCCTCGCCGTCGGCGATCTGCACATAAGCCGTCGCGACCGCATCGGCCCCGGCCCCGACCGCGTGCTCGCGGTAATCGATCAGCTGCAGGTCGATGCCGCAGTTTTTGGCGAGCGCGTCGACAAAGCCCGCGATCGGGCCGTTGCCGACCCCTTCGATTGCGCGCTCGGCACCCCCCACCATGACCTTCGCCGCCACCCGCCGCTCGCCGGCGCGCGGCTCGGGCAGGATTGCGTAGTCAAGCAGCCGGATGCCGTCGCGGGAGAGATAGGTCGCCTCGAACAAGGCCCAGATGTCGGCGCTCGTCTGCTCCTTGCCGGTGCGGTCGGCGACTTCCTGAACGATGCGGCTGAACTCGATCTGCAGCCCGCGCGGCAGGTCGAGCCCGTGATCGGCCTTGATCACATAGGCGACGCCGCCCTTGCCCGACTGGCTGTTGACGCGGATCACCGCCTCGTAGCTGCGCCCCAGATCCTTCGGATCGATCGGCAGGTAGGGCACTTCCCAGAGCGCGTCGTTGCGCTTCGAGAGCGCGTCGAAGCCCTTCTTGATCGCATCCTGATGCGAACCGGAAAAGGCCGTGTAGACGAGTTCGCCGGCATAGGGATGGCGCGGATGCACCGGCAGCTGGTTGCAGTATTCGACGGTGCGCACGACCTCGTCGATGTCACGAACGACAAGGCCGGGATCGACCCCCTGGCTGAACAGGTTGAGCGCCAAGGTCATCACATCGACATTGCCGGTGCGCTCGCCGTTGCCGAATAGCGTGCCCTCGACGCGCTCGGCCCCCGCCATCACCGCCAGCTCGGTAGCCGCGACGGCGCTGCCGCGGTCGTTGTGCGGATGGACCGAGAGAATGAGGCTGTCGCGGTCCCGCAGCTGCCGCGCGCACCACTCGATCTGGTCGGCATAGACGTTCGCCGTCGCCATCTCGACCGTGCCCGGCAGGTTGAGGATCATCTTTTTCTCGGGCGTCGGCCGCCACACCTCCATCACCGCCTCCGAGATCTCGACGGCGTAGTCGAGCTCGGTGCCGCTGAAGCTTTCGGGCGAATACTGGTAGACGATCTCGGTGCCGGCGAGCTTTTCCGCGTGGTCGCGGATCAGCCGCGCGCCCGTCACCGCAATCTCGGTGATCCCCTTCTTGTCGAGGCCGAAGACGACGCGGCGCTGCAATTCCGAGGTCGAGTTGTAGAGGTGTACGATCGCCCGCGGCGCCCCTCTTATCGCCTCGAAGGTGCGCTCGATCAGTTCGGCGCGCGATTGGGTCAAGACCTGGATCGTCACGTCGGGGGGCACCAAGCCCTCTTCGATGATCTCGCGCACGAAGGCGAAATCGGTCTCCGACGCGGCCGGGAAGCCGACCTCGATCTCCTTGAAGCCGAGCTTCAAGAGGAGGTCGAACATGCGCCGCTTGCGGTCGGGCCCCATCGGCTCGATCAGCGCCTGGTTACCGTCGCGCAGATCGACGCTGCACCAGATCGGCGCCTTGTCGATGACCCGCGACGGCCAGGTTCGATCGGGCAGATTTATCGGCGGAAACGGCCGGTATTTATGGATCGGCATCTGCGACATTTTCAGAGCTCCTGCTGCGGACCGCCGGAACGGCGGAATGGGGACTGCGGCTGCGGCCGGCAGGGATCAACCCGGCCGGCCGCCGGTAAGTCGCAGGCGCGGCAGCGGGCGCGCAGCGGACAAGGGAATCCGGCAACGTACGATGCGAGCGGGGAGAAAGATAAAAGACATCAGCGATAACCGAGCGAAAGGAGAATACGGACGAGCATCGGCCGGCGTCCGTAGTCGGACGCCGTCTAGGTAAGTCGCAGCTCGCAGCGCTCGGTGTGCATCGCGCGGGGTTGATAGCAGAACTCGCCCGCAGGGTCAACCATTTGCGGCGCGACACCATTTGAGGCGCGACCGGCGTGGTCGTCGAAAGGCGTGTCATTGCGAGCGCAGCGAAGCAGTCCGGATCACGCGAGGCGGTCGGCGAGTTCTTTCAGGTTCGCCACGACGAGATCCGGGTGGTGCGGGGTTTCGCCGAATGGCCGGCGGCGCCGATCGACGAAGGCGGCGCGCATCCCGGCGGCCTTGGCGCCGATGCAATCGAAGGCGTGGTTGGCGACGTGCAATACCGCCGACGGCTCGACGCCAAGCCGTTCGGCGGCGCGCCGGTAGCTGAGGAAATGCGGCTTGAAATAGCCGGCATCGGCGATCGAGATCATCTCGTCAAAGCGAAACCCGATATAGGGCTTCGCATTCTCCAGCATGTCCGGGTCGCCGTTCGACAGGATCGCCAGCCGATAGCGGCTCTGCAACCGGCCGAGAGCCTCGATTGCATCATCGAACGGCCGCAAACGCTCGATCTCGCCGACGAGAGCGCGAACCTCTTCGTCGCCGTGCGGGATGCGCGCCCGTTCGAGCGTATAGGAGAGCGCCCGCCGCCCGATCTCGCGATAGGGCGTGTGACCGCGATCGATCAGCGCATCGATCATCGAATTCTCGAAATGCGTGCGCCGCCACCAGGTGACGAGCGCGTCCGGCCGCCCGGACCAGCCCTTCTGCGCCAGGTAGGGCGTGACCGCCGCGACGAGACCCTTCTGCATGTCCACGATCGTGCCGTAGAGATCGAAAGTTAAGACGCGAACCGCGCCCTTCAGCTCTTCCGCAGACGTCATCGCGGCACCGCGCCGTAGCTCCGGACGGGAAACCCTAACCGGCCCGCCGGCGCCGCGCCAGGCTTGCCCGGTTTTAACTTATGGTTTCACAAGCTGTTACCTTTTAGCAACTGTTGCCGATTCGGCACAGCCGATCGAAAAGCCGTCGCCCGGCTTTTGCGCTCGATTGACTCCGCGCCCGTACGGGATAGTATTCCATGAATCCAATCTGACTAGCGTGCTGTATCGACCCAAAATCGATAAGTAGTCGGCAAGAGCTCGCCTCTCCCGTTCGCTGACCGCGGCCGTTGGAAGGCGGGAGCGGCCGTCTGTGCCGGGTAGAATACAAATGTAGGCGAAATGCCGCGAGTTGTGCGGCCGGACTATCGGGGGCAAAGTGTCCGAAAGAATGAATGTTGTACCTTTTCCGCTGTCGGCCCGGGCAAATTCGTCACAGCCGGAGACTCTGTCTTCTGGCCCGTGCAAGTATGAATTCACCGAGCCCGAACTCAAATCGCTGTGCCGGTGGTTTTCCGCCATGCGCTATGCTTTCCCCGACACGGAAGGGGTGATGATCGTCAGCCGGCAAGAAGGCTATTCGGCGGTCGGCCTCTACAATCGCTTAGGTGGCGCGCCCAATTGCTTGATCGCCAAGCACGAAGTCGGCGGCAAGCCCTGCTTCTTCTGGTCGACCGAGGGCGATCCGCCGCGCCGGATCGATGATCTGGCCGAGATCACCGATGCCCATATCCGCGCCATCCGGCCGCCGCGCAACGAAAAATTCTGGCTCGACCCGGTCGGCTGGATGGGGGTCTACGCCTCGCGGCTGATCGCTACCGCGCTGCAGGTCGTCTAGCCGCGAGGCGCCTGGCAGGCGACCGCGTGCCGCGCTGCTTCCCCTCGTTCCCGCGCAGTGATAGAACGAAAGGGCAGTTTACGAACCTTTCGCTATGAAATTGCTCGCGACCCTGGGCTGCCTCACAGGCGCCGCGCTCGTCGGATGTGCGGCGCTGCCGACCGCGGGGCCGACCGCCAAGGAGGTCGTCAAGCAAGAGGTCGGGCGCCACCGGCGACGCTTTGACCTCGTCGATATCAATCGCCATGTTGTGGGCGTGCTCTCGGCGCAGCCGAAGGCGAGCTTCTACGAGCGCTTCGGGAATGAGGGCAAACCTCCGCCGGCGCCGATCGGCATCGGCGACGCCGTCGCCGTGACGATCTGGGAGGCGGCGCCGGGCGGGCTGTTCGCCGCAGCGAACCCGGCGGCCGGCGGCGCGCAGGGCATCCGCATCCCGGTGCAGACGGTCGGCCCCGACGGCGGGATCAGCGTGCCCTACGCCGGCCGCGTCCCGGCCGCCGGGCGGCTGCCGGTCGAAGTGCAGCAGGAGATCGAAAGACGGCTCAGCGGCAAGGCGATAGAGCCGCAGGTGATCGTGACCGTGGCAAAGACCGTCACCGACACTGCGACGGTCTCGGGCGAGGTGGTGCGCGGCGCGCGGCTGCCGCTGTCGCTTAACGGCGAACGCCTCTTGGACCTGATCGCCGCGGCCGGGGGCGCCAGATCGCCAATCTACGAGACCTTCGTCAAATTGTCGCGCGGCGGCGTCACCGTGACGATCCCGATGGAAAGGCTGGTGTCGTACCCGGCCGAGAACATCTATGCATGGCCCGGCGACGTGCTGACGCTGGTGCGCGTGCCGCAATCCTTTACTGCCTTCGGCGCAACCGGGCGCAACGCCGAGGTCGCATTCGAGGCCGAGCGCCTGAGCCTCGTCGAAGCGATCGCCAAATCCGGCGGACTGCTCGACCAGCGCTCCGACCCGCGCGGCGTCTTCCTGTTCCGCTACGAGCCCGGCCCGATCATCGAGGCGTTGCACGCCCGCGATCTGAAAACCGGGCCCCGCGGCAGCTCGCCCGTCGTCTACCGGCTCGACATGCGCCGCGCCGACGCGTATTTCCTGGCGCGGCGCTTCCCGGTCGAGAACAAGGACATCCTCTACGTCGCCAACGCCCCGCTCACCGAGATACAGAAGTTCTTCACCTTGCTCAATACCCTGACCGGCCCGGTCCTCACCGGCATCATCGTCAACAAATCGGCGCCGTGAGATGGCTGCCGCCGCCGATTACGGCGATCTGATTCTGGTGACCGGGGGGGCGGGGTTCATCGGCTCGAACATCGTGCTCGATCTCGCGCAAAGGGGCGCTCGCGTCGTCGTCTGCGACCTGATGCGCTCGGGCGAGAAATGGCGCAACCTCGCCGCCGCCCCGCTCTATGACCTGATCCGCCCGGAAGCGCTGTTCGGTTGGCTCGCCCGCCATCGCCGGCGTCTCTCGGCGATCGTGCATATGGCGGCGATCTCCTCGACGACGGAAACCGACATCGACCGGATCGTCGCCGCCAACATTCGCCTCACCCTCGACTTGTGGGAGTGGTGCACGAAGAACGGGGAGCGCCTCGTCTATGCCTCCTCCGCCGCGACCTACGGCGACGGTGCCGCCGGCTTTGCCGACGACGAGAAGCCGGAGGCGCTCGCCAGGCTCGCGCCGCTCAACGCGTATGGCTGGAGCAAGCACCTCGTCGACCGGCGCATCGCCGCCGATGTCGCAGCGGGTCGCCCGACTCCGCCGCAATGGGCGGGGCTCAAATTCTTCAATGTCTACGGGGCGAACGAGGCACATAAGGGGCCGATGCAGTCGGTGGCGAGCAAGATCCTCCCGGTCGTCGCGGCCGGCGGCACGGTGACGCTCTTCAAGTCGCACCACCCCGACTATCCCGATGGCGGGCAATTGCGCGACTTCGTCTATGTCGAGGATTGCGTCGCGATCGTACGCTGGCTGCTCGCCAACTCGCAGGTCAGCGGGCTTTTCAACGCCGGCAGCGGCACGGCGCGCAGCTTTTCCGACCTCGTCGCCGCGGTCGGTGCCGCGGCCGGGCGCAAGCCGCAGATCCGCTATGTCGACACCCCGCCCGAGATCCGCGACAAGTATCAGTATTTCACGCAAGCCGACATGGCGAAGCTGCGCCGCGCCGGCTTCGCCGAGCCCCTGCACTCGCTCGAAGACGGCGTGCGCGATTTCGTTCAGCGGGCGCGCGAAAGCGGCTGAGCCCTCCCGTCACACATTGAGCGGCGCCAGCGGAGCGCAGCTGCGGATCAGGTCGGCCGCCTTCTCGGCGATCATGATGATGGGCGCGTTGATGTTGCCGCCGACGAGGTCGGGCATCACCGAGGCGTCGACGACGCGAAGCCGCTCGACGCCGATGACCCTGAGTTCCGGATCGACGACCGCGAGCGGATCGCGCTCGGACCCCATCCGGCAGGTGCCGAGCGGATGATGCACGGTGATCGCGGTGGCGCGGATATGCGCGTCGAGCTCGGCGTCGGAGCGGTCGCCGGGGCCGGGCGCAATCTCGGCGCCGACAAACCCGGCGAGCGGGCCTTGCCGGCCGATCTCGCGCACGAGCCTCAGGCCCCGCCGCAATGTCGCGCGATCCTTTTCGGTGGCGAGGAAATTCTGGCGGATACGGACGGGGGCGCGCGGATCGAAGGACGCAAGCTCGATCCGGCCGCGGCTTTCCGGGCGCAGCAGTACCGGGCGGGCGGCGAAACCGTCGGCGAAAGGCGGCACCAAAGGCGCGAGGTAGGGTGCGGCCGTCGGCGGCGCGGCGTTGAAGAGGATCTGGACGTCCGGGAGCTTTGCCTCGGCCGTCGTCTTGACGAAGCCCATCAGCCCGTGCGGCCAGTCGGCGGCGATGCCGCGCCCGCCGAAATAGCACTCGGCCAGCGCCCGGGCGATGCGGTCGGCCCGCATCGCGCGATGGAGCGGCCCCGGCTCCTTGCGGGCATAGGTGACGGCGGCCGTCATGTGGTCCTGCAGGTTGCGGCCGACGCCGGGCAATGAAGCGGCCACCGGAATGCCGTGCGCGGCAAGCATCTCCGGGTCGCCGATCCCCGACAGCATCAAGAGCTGCGGCGAGTTGATGACGCCGCCCGAGAGGATAACTTCGCCCTCGGCATGCGCGATCCGGCGCTCGCCGCCCGCGAGATACTCAACGCCGACGGCGCGGCCGCGCTCGAGGACGAGGCGCGTCGCCAGCGCCCCAGTCGCGATTTCGAGATTGCCGCGGCCGAGGGCCGGCCGCAGATAGGCCACGGCGGCGCTGCACCGTCTACCGTCGCGGATCGTCATCTGCGAGCGTGCCACGCCCTCCTGCTCGGCGCCGTTGTAATCGTCGTTTTGCGGGATGCCGGCCGCCTCGCAGGCCGCGATGTAGGCCTCGATGAGCGGGTCGCCATAGCGCGAGAGCCGCGTCGTCAGCGGCCCGTTGCCGCCGCGGTAGGCGCTCTCGCCCCCTTCCCAGCTTTCCTGGCGGCGGAAATAGGGGAGCACATGCGCGTAGGACCAGGCGGAAAGACCCGTCTCGGCCCAGCGGTCGTAGTCGCCGCGGTTGCCGCGCACATAGACCATCGCGTTGATCGAGGAGCAGCCGCCGACGACCTTGCCGCGGGCGCATTCGAGCGCCCGCCCATCGACGCTCGCCTCGGGCTCGGCGAAATACATCCAGTCGTGCTTGCGCCGCGCCAGCATCCGCGCCCATCCGAGCGGGATGTGGATCCACGGGTCGCGGTCCCAGCCGCCCGCCTCGAGCAGCAGCACGCGGTTGCCGGCGTCTTCGCTCAGGCGACTCGCCAGCGTGCAGCCGGCCGAGCCGGCGCCGACGACGACATGCGTATAGGTCCCTCCCGGCATCGCCTGCTCCTCCCCATGACCCGGCATTAGATATATTATAGCGTAGTGTAGCGGCGCCGGTTCGAGGCAGGTCATGAGTGCAGATCGGCGGACGGTCATCGCGGCGCAGCTCGAAGCGGCGGCGGGAGTTTGCGAGCGCGAAGGCGCGCGCTTGACCGAGCTACGCCGGCGCGTGCTTGGCCTGATCCTCGAAGCCGAGGGGCCGGTAACGGCCTACCAGCTGCTCGACCGCCTCAAGGAGACGCGCAAGCGAGCGGCGCCGCCGACGATCTACCGCGCCCTCGATTTTCTGATCTCGCGACGGCTGATCCACAAGCTCGAACGGCTCAACGCCTTCGTGCCGTGCATCGAAACCGGCCACGAGCACGCCGCGCAGTTCCTGATCTGCCGGCAATGCGGCACGGTGATCGAAATCGAGGATCACGCCGCCGCCGACGCGCTGGAGCACGCCGCCGAGCGCGAAGGGTTCCACCCGCGCCGCGCCATCGTCGAGATCGAGGGCACCTGCGCGCTGTGCTTTCACCCCTGATGCGGGGTTAGCGGCCGCAGCTGCGCGGCGGCGAGATAGACGAGCGCGCTCAGCGCGGTGATCCAGAAGCTGCTCGGCCAGTCGGTGTAGAAGGCGAGCGTGATGCCGAGCCAGGCCTCGGCGAGCGCCAGCAGCACCGAACCGAGCACCCCGGCGGCGACCCCGCTCGCCAGGCGCTGCGCCGCGGCCGCCGGCCCGACCATCAGCGCGAAGACGAGCAGAACCCCGACGATCTGCGCGCATTCCGCCGTCGCCAGCGCGACGATGGCGAGAAACATCACCGAATAAAGCCTAAGCGACACGCCCTTCGCCTCGGCAAGCTCCGGCTGCAGGCTCGCGAAGAGCAGCGGCCGGGAGATCATCGCGAGCGTCGCGAGGCTCGCCGCCGCGAGCGCCAGCAGCATCCACACGGTGCCGGAATCGACGGCGAGGACATTGCCGAAGAGCAGCGCCGTCGCCTCGCTCGCATAGCTCGTATAGAAATGCAGGAACAACAGGCCGAAGCCGAGCGACAGCGCCAACACCAGGCCGATCGCGACGTCACGCTGCGCCAGCCGCTCGCCGCCGAAACCCATGCCGAGACCGGCGGCGAGGGTCATCAGCACGAGGCCCCAGAGCGGCGCGATCCCGATGAGGACGGCGCCCGTCGCGCCAGTGAAGCCGACATGCGCCAACGCATGCCCGGCGAAGGTCTGGCCGCGCAACACGAGAAAATAGCCGACGGCGCCCGCCAGGACCGCGACCACCGTCGCGGCGGCGAAGGCGGTGCGCATGAAATCATATTCGAGCATGGCGGCCGTCGTGATCGTGACTATCGTGGCGATGCTCGCCGCGCTCGATAAAATGCCCACCCGACATCACGAAGATGCGGCCGTCGAGCCGCACGACCTCGATCTCGGAGCCGTAAAGCCGCGACAAGACCGGGCCCGTGATGACTTCCTCCACCGTGCCGAGCGCGGCCGCCCCGCGCCCCAGATAAAGCACCCGGTCGATGGCGCCGAGCAGCGGGTTCAGCTCATGGGCGCTGAACAGCACGGTGACGCCGAGCCGGCGCTGCAACGACCTGACGAGCGCGACCACCTCCTCTTCGTGACGCGGGTCCAGGCTGATCAGCGGCTCGTCCAGCAGCAAGAGGCGCGGCTCCCCGATCAGCGCCTGCGCCAGCAGCAGCCGCTGTCGCTCGCCGCCCGACAGCTCGGCGAGCGGCCGCCGGGCCAGCTCTTGCGCGCCGACCAGACGCAAGGCGCGATCGATCTCCGCCCGGCCGCGCTTGCCGGCGATCGGGAGACCGAGGCGATGACCGTCGAGAACACTGGCGACGAAGTCCCGGCCGCGCATCCGCGTCGCGAGCGGCATCGCGCGGGTTTGCGGCATATAGCCGATCGCGGGATTGCCCCGGCTCGCCGGCGCCCCAAGCACCTCGATGCTTCCCCGGCGCGGCGGCACCAAGCCGAGGACGGCCCGCATCAGGGTCGTCTTGCCGGAGCCGTTCGGTCCGAGCACGGCGACGAACTCGCCCTCGGCGACATCGAGGCTGACATCGCTCAGAACCGGGCGGCCGCCGAGCCGCAACGAGACGCCATCAAACCGGATGGCGCTGGCGCTCATTCTCTCTCACTTCGGCAGCGCGCGATCGACGGCATCGAGTTCGCTCTCGATCCAGGCCTGGTAGTCTGTTCCGGGCGGCTCGGTCTCGCTGGCGCCGACGATCGGGATATGCGCCGCCTCGGCGAGCCGCACCATTCGCCGCGCGACCGGGTCCGAGGCTTGGCGGTTGTAGACGAGCATCCGCACGCGACGGTTCTTCAGATCATCCTCGAACGCAGCGACGTCGGACGCGGCAGGCTCGGTGTTGTTCATGACCGCGAGCTGGAAGCGCGCACTTCTGTCTTTCATCCGCAGCGCCGCCAGCATGTAGCCGAAAACGGGTTCGGTCGCAGTGACCGGCATGCCGGCGAGGCGCCGGCGCAATCCCGCGATCCGCGCCTTGATCGGCTGCATCGACTGCATGAAACGTGCGAGGCGCTGCTGGTATTGAGCGTGGCGCTCGGGATCGGCGGCGCTCAGTTCGGCCGCCAGCGCTCGGGCGAGCGCCGGCATCGTCGTCGGGTCGTACCAGATGTGCGGGTTGTCGCCGGTTTTCCTGCCGACGAGTTCGGCGACGACGATGGCCTTGCGACGATGGCCGGCGGCAGCACGCAACAGCTTTGCCATCCAGGGGTCGTAGTCGATGCCGTTATAGATGACGATCCGCGCGGCCGAGAGGGCGCGGGCAACCGACGGGCTCGCCTCGAAGAGATGCGGGTCCTGGTCGGGGTTGCTGAGGATGCTCGTCACCTTGACGTCCGACCCGCCGATCTGCTGCGCGATGTCGCCATAGAAATTCTCGGCCGCGACAACCGCAATCGGCCCGCTCGCGCTGGCCGGCGCGCCGGCCAGCAATACGGCGAGAAATGCCGACGACACGAGCGGATTCATCCGGTTCTCCGGCACGCAATCAGAATGATATAACGTACTATTGCCGGCGTGAAGGCAAGCACCGCTCGCACTTTGTCGAAACCGGGATTATCGGCAGCGACGGGCGTTACTACATAGTTGATTGCGCCAGGAAGACGCAGCCCCCTTCGGACCTTCCATGCCCCCAGCTCCCGACCTGCACATGACCGCGATCTCCGGCGAGGCGGAGGCGAGCCCTGTCGCCCGCTTCGAAATCCGCTACAGCCGCTATCTCGACGAAAGCGGCAAAGCGTTGCGCTCGCTGCCGGATTTCGCCCGGGACAAGGCGGAGCTGGTGGCGCTCTACAAGGCGATGGTGCTGGCCCGTGCCTTCGATGCGAAGGCGATGGCGCTGCAGCGCACCGGCCGGCTCGGCACCTTTGCCTCGGCGCTCGGCCAGGAAGCCGTCGCGGTCGGGCTCGCCGCCGCGATGCGCGCCGAGGATCTGCTGCTGCCGAGCTTTCGCGAGCACGGCGCGCAATTATGGCGCGGCGTCAGCCCTTACGAACTCTTCCTCTTCTGGGGCGGCGACGAGCGCGGCAGCGCTTTCTCGCAATCGCACGACTTCCCGATCTGCGTGCCGGTCGCAACGCACGTGCCGCACGCCGCGGGCGTCGCGCTTTCCTTCAAATTGCGGCACGAGCCGCGGGTCGCCGTCGCGGTGTTCGGCGACGGCGCAACCTCGAAGGGCGATGTCGCGGAAGCCCTCAACGTCGCCGGCGCCTGGCGTCTGCCGGTCGTCTTCGTCGTCAACAACAACGGCTGGGCGATCTCGGTGCCGCGGGTACAGCAGACCGCGGCCGAGACGCTGGCACAAAAGGCGATCGCGGCGGGCATTGACGGCGAGCAGGTCGACGGCAACGACGTCGTCGCGGTGCGCGAGGCCACCGGACGGGCGCTGGAGAAGGCGCGCCGGGGCGGCGGGCCGCACCTGGTCGAGGCGATCACCTACCGGCTCGGCGACCATACGACGGCCGACGATGCGAGCCGCTATCGCCCCGACGCCGAGGTCAGCCCGCATTGGGCGCAGGATCCGATCGCGCGGCTGCGCCGCCATCTCGTCGACCGCGACTGGTGGCAGAAGGCGGACGAGGAGCGGCTGATCGCCGAGGCCGCGGCGACGATCGAGGAGGCGGCCGGGCGCTATCTCGCAACCCCGCCGCAGCCGGCCGAGACGATGTTCGAGTACACCTACGAGCGGCTGCCGCAGGACCTCGCGCGCCAGCGCGAACGCGCGCTCGGACCCGCCGCCGACACGGCCGGCTGAGGCGCGCCATGCCCGAGATCAACCTCGTCCAGGCGGTCAATTTGGCGCTCGCCCGCGCGATGGCGGAAGACGCGAACGTCATCCTCCTCGGCGAAGACATCGGCGTCGACGGCGGCGTCTTCCGCGCCACCGAGGGTCTCTTCGAGCGCTTCGGTCCGGAGCGCGTCCTCGACACGCCGCTCGCCGAGAACATGATCGCCGGGGTTTCGGTCGGCCTTGCGAGCCAGGGCTTTCGCCCGGTCGCCGAGATCCAGTTCACCGGCTTCATCCATCCGACGATCGACCAGCTCGCCAACCACGCCTCGCGGCTGCGCACGCGGACGCGCGGGCGGCTTACCTGTCCGATGGTGGTGCGCTCGCCCGCGGGCGGCGGCATCCGGGCGATCGAGCATCACTCCGAGAGCGTCGAAGCGTTCTTCACGAACATCCCGGGGCTGCGCGTCGTGATTCCGTCCTCGCCCGCGCATGCCTATGGGCTTCTGCTGTCGGCGATCCGCGATCCCGACCCGGTCGTGTTCTTAGAGCCGACACGGCTCTACCGCGCCTTCCGGGAAGAGGTCGAGGACGACGGCGCCAGCCTGCCGCTCGACCGATGCTTCGTCCTGCGCGAAGGCGGCGATTTGACCCTCGTAAGCTGGGGCGGCCCGCTGAAGGAGACGCTGGCCGCTGCCGAGCGGCTCGCGAGCGAAGGGGTGGGCGCCGAGGTTATCGATGTCGCGACCCTGAAGCCCCTCGACGGCGACACGATCCTCGCCTCGGTCGCGAAGACCGGGCGCTGCGTCATCGTCCACGAGGCGCCGCTCACCGGCGGTTTCGGCGGCGAGATCGCCGCGCGGCTGGCCGAAGAGGGGCTGACCTCACTGCTGGCGCCGGTCGCGCGCGTCGCCGGCTGGGACACGGTGATGCCGTACGCCCGGCTCGAACAGCATTACCTGCCGAGCGAGGCGCGCATCCTCGCCGCCGCACGGCAGGCCTTGAGCTATCAGTGAAACCCATGAGTTCTGAGCGATGAGCATCTTCAATCTCCCCGATCTCGGCGAGGGGCTGCAGGAGGCCGAACTCGTCGCCTGGCACGTCGGCGAAGGCGATCATGTTGTCGCCGACCAGCCGCTCGTTTCGGTCGAGACCGAAAAGGCGGTCGTCGAAGTGCCCTCGCCGCAATCGGGCCGCATCGCCCGGCTCTTCGCGAAGCCCGGCGAGCGCGTCAAGGTCGGCGCGGCGCTCGTCGAGTTCGCCGAGGGCCCGCACATCGACACCGGCACCGTCGTCGGCGAGCTCGCTGCCGCCGAGGCGCCGCAGCCGGCGCCCGCCGCGCCTCCTGCACCGGCCGGCATCCGGGCGGCGCCAGCGGTGCGCGCGCTCGCCGGGCGGTTCGGCGTCGATCTGGCGGAGGTGACGCCGACCGGGCCGCAGGGCGCCGTCACCAGCGCCGATGTCGAGCGTGCGGCGCGGGCGCTCGTCGGCGCCGCGCCGGCCGAGCCGCTCGCCGGCGTGCGCCGGGCGATGGCGCAGAACATGGCGCGCTCGCATGCCGAGATCGTGCCGGCGACGGTCAGCGACGAAGCCGACATCGAGGCCTGGACACCCGGCGCCGACGCGACGATCCGGCTCGTCCGCGCAATCGCCGCCGCCTGCAAGGCGGTGCCGGCGCTCAACGCCTGGTACGACGGCAAGAGCATGGAGCGGCGCCTGTTGCCGCAGATCGACCTCGGCATCGCCGTCGACACGCCGGACGGGCTCTTCGTGCCGGTCTTGCGCAATATCGGCGGCCGCGACGCCGCCGATTTGCGCCACGGCCTCGAGCGCATGAAGGCCGATGTGCGGGCGCGCACCGTGCCGGTCGCCGAATTGCGCGGCCAGACCATCACGCTGTCCAATTTCGGCATGTTCGGCGGGCATTTCGCGAGCCTCGTTATCGTCCCGCCGCAGGTCGCAATCCTCGGCGCCGGCCGGATCGCCGCCCGCCCGGTCGTCGCCGACGGCAAGCTCATCGCGCATCGCCTCTTGCCGCTGTCGCTGACCTTCGACCACCGCGCCGTCACCGGCGGCGAAGCGGCGCGCTTTCTGAAGGCCGCGATCGCGGACCTCGCGCGGCCCGAGTGAACGCCGCTGTGACAATAAAGGGGCGCCGGACATGGACGCGCCAGCCTCGCCGTACTCCATAACAGCGTCGACAAATCGAGGAGAAGCGCAGTGCGCAAATCGATCCTCGCCGCGGCGGCCATCGCCGCGCTCGCCTTGTCGCCGAGCCTGCCCGCCTTCGCCAAGGGCCATGGCGGCGGCGGTGCCGGCGGTCATACGAGCCATTTCGCCCGCCCGCCCGGCTTCTCGCACGGCGGCAAAGTGGGCTGGGGCAAGGGCCATGAGCCGCCCGGCTGGAGCCATGGCCGCAAGGTCGGTTGGGGCAAGGGACACGTGCCGCCGGGCCTCGCCAGAAACGAGCACGGCGACCGCGGCGACCACGAAGGTCACGGCGACCGCGGCGACCACGAAGGTCACGGCGACTAGTAGCCTCGCCGGCCGCGCCGGTCCATCCTGGGGCCCGGCATAACCGGGCCGGCGGGCACATGGCACTCGAAGAAATCGGGCGGATCGCCGCGATCTGGCGGTTTCCGGTCAAATCAATGCGCGGCGAGGCGCTCGCCGCGGCCGAATTGCGCTGGAGCGGGCTCGACGGCGACCGGCAATATGCCTTCTACCGGGCTGCCGACGGCTCGCGCTTTCCGTGGCTCTCCGGGCGTGATCTCGCCGAGTTGCTGCTCTACGAGCCGCGTTGGGCCGAGCCCGCGAACCCGCGCCGCTCGGCGCTTGAGGTGACGGCGCCCGACGACACGAGTTGCGACATTGGCGAGCCCGCCTTGGCGGCGCGGCTTGGCGCCGCTGCCGGGCGGGAGCTGCGCCTGTTGCAGCTCGGCCGCGGCGCCTTCGACAGCATGCCGGTGTCGGTGCTGGCGCGGCGCACGATCGCAGCGCTCGGCGCCCGCCTCGGCCAGCCGCTCGACGAAGCCCGCTTCCGCGCCAACCTCGTCCTCGAAACGCCGAACGGCAGCAGCGAGCGCGACTGGCTCGGGGGCACGCTCGTCTTCGGCGAGGGGGAGGCGGCGCCGCGCCTGCGCGTCAACCGGCCGATCCCGCGCTGCCGGATGATCACGATCGATCCCGCGACCGGGGTCAAGGATCCGAGGATCCTCGAGACGGTCGCCGCCGAATTCGGCAACGAGATCGGCGTCTATTGCGCCCCCGACGCGATCGGCACGCTGCGCCTCGGCGACACGGTGCGCCTGTTGCGCTGATCGCCCGCATGGCCGCCGGCGCGCGCAACGGCTAAGCTCGGCGCCGCCACAATTTGCCGGGAGGGCGCGATGCGGCTGGTGCTGTTCGAGAAGGGCGGATCGGGCGGCCCGGAGCCCGGGCTTCTGACCGAGCGCGGGGTGGTCAGCCTCGCCGGCGTCGTGCGGCGCAGACGCACGGCGCAATGGGTTGTGCAAGAGATCATCGACGGTTTCGACCGCCTCCGCCCGGTTCTCGAACGGCGCGCCGCGGAAGGCGAGGCGCTGCCGCTTGCCGCCGTGCGGCTCTGCCCGCCGCTGCCGCGCCCCGGCAAGATCCTCGCCTGCATCGCCAACTACTGGGAACACGCGCAGCGCGAGGCGCGCCCGCTCAACATGTTCTTGAAAAATCCGGATGCGGTCGTCGGGCCAGGCGACACGATCAAGCTCCCCGAATTCACCGAGCCCTGGATCTTCATGCACGAGGCGGAACTGGCGCTCGTCGTCAAGGGCCCGGCCAAGATGGTGAAGCGCGAGGATTGGCGGCGCGCCGTCTTCGGCTACACCGCGATGATCGACGTGTCGGCGAGGGGCGAAGGCCGGCGCACCTGGAAGACCGGCAGCTGGCTCGGCAAGTCCTTCGACACCTTCGCGCCGCTCGGGCCCTGCATCACGACGGCCGACGAAATCCTCGACCCCAACGACCTCGTCGTGCGCTTCTGGGACGACGGCCAGCTGCGGCACAACTACAACACCGACGACATGGAACACCGGGTGCCGGAACTCGTCGAGTTCGCCTCGACGATCATGACCCTCAACACCGGCGACATCATCGCCTGCGGCACCAACCACGAAGGGCTCGGCGCCTTGCAGGACGGCGAGACGGTCGAGATCGAGATCGAGAAGATCGGGCGGATGAGCCTCAAAGTCGCCGACCCGCTGAAGCGCAAATGGGAGCGCGGCATCTATATGGGCGCCGATTCGACGAACCCGGAAGCGGTGCGCCGGCATCGTCCGCAAGGCGCCTGAGGCGGCGTCGACACCCCCACCCCGACCCTCCCCCATCGATGGGGGAGGGGGTGAGTTCTCACACCTTGACGAACACCGTGTCGCCCTCGACCCGCACCTCGTAGGCCGCGACGTTCTCGGCGGTCGGGCCGTCGACGAGCTGCCCGGTGCGCAAATCGTAGCGCGCGAAATGCAAGGGGCACTCGACGATGTGGCCGTCGAGCGTGCCGCTCGAGAGCGGCACCCGCTGATGCCCGCAAATGTCGTCGAGCGCATAGAATTGCCCCTCGACATTGGCGACGAGGAGGCGGCGACGGTCGACCGCCACCCATTTCATCTCGCCCGGGGGAAGCTCGCTCGTCTTCAAGGCGGCCCGGAAACTGTCCGGCATGAGGACCCCTCGCCTCTCCCCTCTTTGCGTCGTCCCGGCCCACGGGTCCGCGTTTCGCGCGGCCCGAGAACAGGCTCCGGCCGGGACCCGTTTCCGCCGTGGATACCGGCTTGCGCCGGTATGACGGAGCGAGTTGAGCCGCCCTCCGCGGGTTGCCGCCTCAATTCAGATCGAAGCCGAACATGCGGGCGGCGTTGTCGCAGGTGATCTTTTTGCGTTCTTCCTCGGTCGTTCCCGTGAAGATGCGGTCGAGAAACGACTGCGACCGCGGCCAGGTCGATTCGGCGTGCGGGAAATCGCTGCCCCACAGCATGTTCTCGACCCCGATCTTGTCGCGCAGCTGGATGCCGAGATCGTCCTCCATGAACTCGACGAACATGTTGCGCCGCCAATAGTCGCTCGGCATCAGCCCGTCGCGGGATTTCCAGCCCTTGGTGAAGACCGGCCGCTCGCGATAGGTGAAATCCATCTGCTTCAGCCAATGCGGGATCCAGGCCGCCTCGTGCTCGACCGAGCCTATTTGCAGGCGCGGATAGCGGTCGAAGACGCCGGCGAACAGCATCGCGCCCAAGGAATAGCGCACCCAGTGGTCGGTCGAGGCGCGGCCCGCCCCGGAGAGTTCGGCGAGGTTCATCGTGAACTCGCAGCCCGGCACCCCGCCGCGCGGCGTGCCGATATGCAAGAGCAGCGGCTGGTTCAGATCCTGCGCCGTCCACCACAGCCGCTCATAGATCGGGTGGCGATAGGGCCGGTCGGGCAGCGGGGAGACCGGGATGAAGGCGCCGACGAGGCCCATGGCGGCGCAGCGCTCCAATTCCCGGCAGGCGTCCTCGACATCGTCGACGTTGAGCATCGCGATGCCTTTGAGGCGTTCCGGATAGGCCCGGCAGAACTCGGCGATCCAGTCGTTGTAGGCGCGGCAGATCGCCGACAGCAGCTCGCTGTCCGGGATGCGGTACCAGAAGAGCCCCTGGCTCGGCTGCAACACCGAGCCCCAGACGCCGTCCTCCTCGTTCTCCTTGAGCATCGCGTCGGCATCATAGGCGGAGCGCCGGACATCCTCCCACAGCCCGAGAAAATCGATCTGCGAGGGATCTTCGAACCGCTGCCCGGCCTGCATGACCGCGCCCAAGGTCCCGACCTGCATGCCGTCCAGCATCCAGGCGTCGTATTTCCGCCCCGAGGGCGTCTCGCGCCGCTCCATGCGCGGCGCGCGGTCGCGCAGCTTCGCGTCGATGCGGCCGGTATACATGTCGGGCGGCTCGACGATGTGCGAGTCCGCCGAGATGAGTTTGTACACCATCCTGACCTCCTCCGCTCGAGAGCCGACTTTCGCCGGCCGCCGTTTTAGGAGACGGTATGGCCGCCCCAAGGGCGTGTCAATCGGCGGCGAATCGCGTCGCGATCCGAGCCGGCCGACCCGCCTTGCGGTTTGGCTGTTATCGGCTGCTTCTGCAGGAAAAAAGCAGCCAAGGGAACGCACCCCGCCCCGATGCCCGGAGCCGCGGGCGAGGCTGTGCATATATCACAACAATGCGATTTTGTCAATCAAGCGGAACATCGAGCAGTCGCCGGCTGCGGCGGAATGACGCCTACGCCCCGAAAGCTGGCAATCGGCCGAGCCGGATCGGAGGCCACGTTGCGCGCACGACACGGCACACTTTTCGCGCTCTAATTGATTATTGATATATCACTCGTTTTGGAGCTCTCGGCGAAGTAGAATTGCCGGTTCAAGCGCATTCCCGGCGGACGGAGGGCGCGTGCCGGAATCTGAACCGAGGTCCTTGCATCTTCACACGCTTGACTCTCTTATCGCCGACCTCGTCAGCGGCAGAGCCGTGCAGATCGGCGCTGGAAAGCGCTTTGTTCTCCCAGACGAGCGGACTCGTAGCGCGCTTGAATGGTACCGCAAAAAAAGACCGACGGGATGGACAGCAAACGTCAGCGCCCAGCATGGCGAGGATTTGGTCGACGCCATTCTTCAGAACCCTCCCGAACTGCCAGCGCTGCCTGCGCGGCCCGCGAACGCAAACAACCGGCGCTTGCGGCTAAAGAAGCTGGGGGCGCACCGTTTCGCAGGTCTACATAAATTCGGAACACCCGGCGGCGCGCCTGAAAACTATGTCCACGAATTCGCTTCGCCGCTCACGCTCTTCGAAGGCCGGAACGGTTCTGGCAAAACCTCGCTGCTCAATGCAATCATTTGGGCTCTGACGGGGGAGATACTGCGCCCGCAGCGGGAGCCCGAAGCCGCGGAAGATTTCGATTGCTGGGTCGCTGCGGCTGACGGAGGCGACGAACAAACCACGCATAAGCTGTCGCCTCTCACGCCGATGCCGAACGTAGAGCAGTACCGCCCCGATCAGCCGTGGGTGCCCGCCGATACATGGGTAGAGCTGACCTTCACCGACGACACGGGGGCGGAACTGCCCGTGATCCGCCGCGGCCTGAGCCGGTCGCCGCAGGGAAAGTTGAGGGAAACGCCGCCCGATCTCTCGGTTCTCGGCGTCGATCCGATCGCGGTGCGCATCGGCACTATCATGCCGGGGCTTCTCCCCCTGATCAAAGTCGGATCGGAATCCGAATTGGGCCGCGCCGTTTCGCAGCTCACGGGCCTTTCCAACCTCGTCGATCTCGCCGAGCATGTGCGGCGAGCCAGGGCCAAAATCGAGAAGGAATTTGTAAAAGCCAAGACAGGTGAGCGTGACCGTGGAGACAGCGACTACCGAACCGCGAGGGATGACCTCCAAGAAATTCTGCTTGCGCATCCGGCCCTGAAGCCAGCGCAGTGCATACCCGAGCCGTCCGATGACAAGGGCATCGAACAGATCCTCAACGAGGTCGCCGGACATTTCGAAGGAACAAAAGTTGCCGCGTTCGAATCCGCGCGCGATATCCTGGGCGAGCGCTTCGACCCCGCCAATCCCGCGCTTCTGTCCGATCTCGAAAAGAACGTCGCCCGGGCGTTTGAACGTGTAAGCCGACCGCAAGACCTTGCCTCGGCCGCTCGGCTTGTCGCTCTGCGCCGGCTCAAGCCGGAGCAACTCGATGCGGCAGAAGCCCGGATTCAGGATATCGTTGCGGAAGCGAAAGCCCTCGATGCTTTGGCGCAGAATCCTTCGACGGCTGCGCGTACCCGCCTCTATGCCCGCGTAGCGACCTGGATCGCGGACCATCCCGACCCGCAACGCAAAGACGACACGTGTGTCGTTTGCGGCGGAAATATCGAACATGCACGCGATGCCGTAACCGGGCGGCTTGTCAAAACACATCTGCACGAGGCCGCATCCGACGCAGCGCTGCTGTCGCAGACGCTTGGCCGCTGGGCGGAGAATGCCCAGGGCGACCTCATGCGCAATGTGCCGGAGGCGCTCCGCGCGGAAATGGCAACCGATCTGCCGGCGCATCCCTGCGACCTGCTTCGGACCGCCATTGTCGATGAGTTATTCGGCTTCGAACCGTTCCGCGGTGTATTGGGGGATTTGAAAGCGCAGACCGCTTCCATGTTTGACGCGGTCGTCAAAGATCGCGCGGCCCTTCCGGACCCAGGTGAGATCGCTTTGCCGAAGGGGTGCGATAGGCTCGGCGAGACGTTGAAGCGTCTTGACTGCGCCATCCGCTTTGCACGGTGGCGGCAAGGTAACGAAACGCTGGCCCGCGAGGTCGTGGTGCGCGTGCTCGGGCACGCGCCCAAAGAGGGCGAGCCGAGCGAAAAGGTAACGCTCAGCGGAAAGCTGCTCGGCCTCGAGACCACAGTGAAAGCCGCCAAGCCCGTCTCCGATGCGCTCGTTCAATGCGGCCGGCTGAAGCAGCATCTGAAATCGCGCCGAGCCGCCGAGAAACGGCTTGGCGAATACGTCGTCGCGAGCGCGGCCCTGGGGAACCTCGCCGGCTTAGGGCAGCTCGCCGACGAGCAGGTCGATCAGCTTCGCAAGACCCTGCGCAGGGACGCGGCTGCCTGGCACTCCCGGATTTACCTCGGCGCGTTTCCCGACACCGCCCACGAATTGATTGATACCAGCATGGGCCGCAAGGGCGAGCTGGATCTTGTCGTGCAAACGGGCGGGGTGTCGGCGCCAGCGCAACACGTAACGAACGCGTCCGCTCTGCGAGCCAGCCTTGTCGCATTCTTTCTCGCCTTCTGGGAGCATGTGCTGAAAGAGCGCGGCGGGCTGACGACCTTGGTCCTCGACGATCCGGAAGAACTGCTTGATGACGAAAACCGGGAACGCCTCGCGGCGGCACTTGCCCCGCTCGTAGCGGCTGGCGCGCAGTTAATCGTGACCTCCTACGATCCACGCTTCTGCACGCGTGTGTCCCGCCTCGCGTTACCCGGCGGCATCGAGCACCTCGAAGTCCATCCGGCGACAAGGCAGCAGCCCGTCGTGCGAACCACGCTGCCGCTCCCGGTCATCGAGCACCGGAGGACCCGGTTTGAAGACGATCGAAACGCGGAGGAGCCCGCGCGGGAGTTCGCCGAGGGCTGCCGCGTCTTTTTCGAGGCCAAGCTCGGCGATATGTTTGACGATCCCGCTCACGCGGCGTGGGCCATCGCCAATCCCGATCCCACGCTAGCAACCTTCATCCAGCGCCTCCGTCCGGTGGTGAAAGCAAGTCCGCAAGGAATGTTCAGCGCCCATGTCTTCCGCCGGTTCGTCGATCATACGGCCCTGGCCGACAGGTCGCCCGTGATCGAGCTCATGAACAAGGCGCATCATGGCCGGCGCCAGGAGATCAGGCCCGCCGATGTGGCCCGTTGCGCCCGTGATTTGAGCGAACTCCTCGAACTCGTCGAGCAGATGTACGAGGAATGCTATCGCTGGCGGCGCAGGGACGCGCCCAAGGATCAGCCCGCGACCGAGGCACCGCCCGCGCTTGCGCCAATGCCCCGCTCCGCGCTGAACGTGCTGGTTTGCCCAGACGTTGCGGCGTTCACGCGGAACGCGCCTTTGGGTGAATCGCAAGAATCTCCGGAACGACTCGATCCTCACCTGCTCGCAAATACGGTTGCCTTTTATCTCCGCCGCCCCAATTTTGGGTTTGCAGCACCGGTCGGGTCACTTGCGATTGTAGAGGCTGTGCCGGGACCTGTGGCGGACAGGCGGCTTGTAATCGCCCGGCATGGAAGTACTGTGTATGCGCGCCGCTTCGTGCGTGACGCGAACGCGGGTGTAATCGGTCTCACGGCAGAAGTTCTCGATCCCCGCACAAGAAACCCGAAGACGATCTTCCTGCCCGAAACCGAGGTCGCCATCCATCAAGTCGTCGGAATTATTTTCGACCACTCCTTGACGGTCGGGCAGGGAAGGGATGAAGCGGTGCAAGTCGATGGGGGCGACGTCCTGAAGCGCATCGAGATTGCCTTCCGCGTGGTCGGGGACAGCGCGGTTCCTCTCGCGCTTCAAGAGCAGGTGGTGCTCGGCGGCCGTCGCATCGAACTCGATGAACTCGCGCGGCATAAGGAGGTGCTTGTCGCACTGACGCTTGATGATGGATCAAGCATTTTCAAGCGTGTGGGCAGCGAGCTTCCAGGGGATCTTGCTCATTTGCGGCAGTTCGAAAGCATCGGCGGTCTCGGTTCCTCAGAAGTTCTTTCCATCGGCAAGCCGCACAAGGGTGTCCGGAACGTCATGAGTGCGCGCGTCGTGGTCGGCGTGCTCTATCATGGCTGATTCATTGTGCCCCTGATTACGCTCGACTTCGAATCAAATCAGACTATGCGTTAACCGCCTGCTCGCCACCCGGCGCCGACGCACCAACTGCGGCGGTCGAGGGTCCGCTTCGGGGCACACCCGGGCGTCGCCAAGGCCCATCGAACGCCTGCCTCGCTCTCGAGCAGGCCGAGCCCGCCCCCGATCGGCCCTTGCGGGGCTGAAGGAAACCGCGCCCGCCGCCGGCCGCGCATTGCTGCCGCGCGCCGCGGGCAAGGCGGCGGGCGGTTTGCCTCTCGACCGCGGGCGCCTTTCCGTAGGACGATCCGCCTATGAGAGAGGCATTTTTTTCGCGCCGCGACACCCGCGTCAATGCGCTGATCGGCACCGGGCATTTCCTGTCGCATTTCTATGCGCTGTGCCTGCCGCCGGTGTTCATCGCCTGGCAACGGGCCTTCGGCGTGTCCTATGCCGAAGGGGGGATGCTCCATCGAAGCCGCCGCTCCTCGACAGGTGGAGGACGCCCGAGTGAACCAGCCGACAACCGCGCGAGCTATAGCCCGAACGCGTAGAGCAGGTGGTTGAAGGCGGCGACGAAGACTTGGCCGTTTGCAACCGTCGGCGAGGTAAAGATGCCGCCGGCGATCGTCGAGCCGCTGTTCCATAGCGGTCGGCCCCCATTGGCGCCGAAGGCGGCGAGCCGGCTCGCGTCGCCGTCGGCATACCACACGACGCCGTGAGCAATCGTCGGCGGAATCATCGGGTTTTGCGGATCTACGGTATTGAGGCCGATCCGGCGGTTCCAGCGCAGCGACAGCCGGCAATCGGAGCCGACAGACAGCGCGATGAGGCCGTGATGATAGGGGAGGTTGTTGCTCGGACTGCCGAAATAGATCGCTTCGGTCGCGGGGTCGTAGGCCGGGATGCCGATGAAATTGCCGTTGCCGCTGCCGTCCTGCACAATCTGCAATGTCTGTATCGGGCCGTTGCCGATCTGCGTGCGGTCGTAGACGAACAACTTCCCGATCTTGTTCATCGCCGCCAGCATCGGCGGGCAGCCGGGCGGATCGAAGACGAGCGGCGTTGCACCGAAATCGCTATCGGAGCCCCCCAAGGACGGTGCGTCCGCGGCTAGCACCTGCAGGTCCGGGCTCAGCTGCACGACGCGTTCGGCGTTGGGGTAATTTGCCGGGCTGGAGTAGGCGTTGCCGGTGGCGGCGTAGAGCGAACTGCCGTCGGGTTCGAGAGAGACGCCGCCAAAGCCCCAGATGCCGCCGCCGCTCGGACCGCCCTGGCCGGTCACGAACCAGCGCCCCGTGACCCGCGGCGCATTGAGATCGACTGCGATCACCTCTCCCTGGCTCGGCGGGCTATCACAAACGCCGGAAGTGGCGACATACAGCGTGCTGCCGGACAAGGTCGGACTGCCGTAGACGAATGATACGCCCTGGTTCGTGCTGTCGAGGATCTGAATCGGAAAGCCGGCGTCATCCTGCCCGCTGCCGAGGTCGAGGGCATGCAGCATGCCCACTCCGTCGACGACGAGCATCCGGTTGTTCGGCAGGTCGAGCGTCGGCGTGCCCGCGACGCCGAAATAACCTTGTGACGACTGGAAGTCGGGACAGTCCGTTTGGACGTCGGCGAGCTTCGTTTTCCAAATCTTGGCGCCGGTGTCCGCGTTCAAGGCAAAGACGCCGCCGTACATATTGGCCGCGAAGACGAGGTCGAGCTTGCCCTGCGCGGTGGCAATGCCGCGGGCCACGGTAGGTTGGGTCAGAAGCGGGCCATTCAGGTCCTGCTCCCAATGCTCCGTCAGCTGCGGCACCGCGGCCTTAGTCAGCACGCTCTCATGCGCATTGAAGCCTTCGCGCTGCATGTTACCGCCAAAGGTGGTCCAGTCGGTACCGGCCGGCGCCGACGCGCACGGGGCGGCGGCGAGGAGGGCGGCGAGGAGGATTGCTTTGCGCATGCAGGGACACCTTCATAGGTTCGTCTCGGCCGGCGCAATCGTCGACCGATATGATCAACGGAGATATTGCCCATATGGTTGCTTGCGCCGAGGCTCCAGGTTGCCGGTTCGCCGCGATGTGAAGCCAAGCGCGCGTTTTCAAACAGTTAGGACGACCTGCGCGCTCGACGCGCGGACGCAGCGCTTTTCCAACAGGTTAAAAAGGACCCAAAGGGTCGAGCCGGCTACCCGGGCCGAAATGTCCGGATTGGGGACACAACCGGGCGTCGCCGAGGGCCTATCGAACGCCTGCCTCGGGTCTCGAGCAAAGGTTCAAAGAGATCCAAGCCGAGCCCGCCCCCCGATCGATCCTTGCGGGTCTAAGGAAACCGCGCCCGCCGCCGCCTGCGCAATGCAGCCGCGCGCCGCGGGCAAGGCGGCAGGCGGATTCCCTCTCGACCGCGGGCGGCTTTCCGTAGGACGATCTGCCTATGAGAGAGGCCTTTTTCTCGCGCCGCGACACCCGCGTCAACGCGCTGATCGGCACCGGGCATTTTCTGTCGCATTTCTACGCGCTGTGCCTGCCGCCGGTGTTCATCGCCTGGCAACGGGCCTTCGGCGTCTCCTATGCCGAGCTGGGGCTGTCGGTGGCGCTGATGGCGGCCTCGACCGCCTTGGCGCAAACGCCGGTCGGCATCCTCGTCGACCGCTACGGGGCGCGGCCGTTCCTCGTCGGCGGGGCGCTCCTGATGGCGCTGTCGATCACGGCGATGGGGCTGGCGACCCATTATTGGCAGATCGTCGCGTTGGCGCTTTTATCGGGCATCGGCAATTCGGTCATCCATCCGGCCGACTACGCGATCCTCTCCGGTTCGATCGGCCGCGAGCGGCTCGGCCGCTCCTTCGCCTTTCACACTTTTGTCGGCTATATCGGCTTCGCCGCGGCGCCGCCGGCGACCGCAGGTTTGATGCTGCTCGTCGGATGGCGCGAGAGCCTCGTGCTGATCGGCCTTCTCGGCATCCCCGTCGTGGCGCTGATCCTGTGGCAGAGCGCCATCCTTGTCGAAGAGGCGCACGAACCCAAGGCACGCGAGAAAAAATCGCTGGGCGGCGCCGGGCTGTTGCTGACGCGGCCGATCCTCTGCCTCTGCGGCTTCTTCATGGTGTCGGCGATGGCGACCGCCGGCATCCAGTCCTGGCTGATCACGATATTGCACAAGGCGCACGGCATGACGCTCGCCGCCGCCTCTTCGGCATTGACCTTCTATCTCGTCGGCTCGCTCTGCGGCATCCTCGCCGGCGGCTGGGTCGCCGACCGCAGCACGCGGCATTTCGCGTATGTCGCGCTGTTGACCTGCGGCGGCGCGGCGCTGCTGTTCCTCGTCGGCCTCGGCCCGCTCGCCGCCGCAGCGACGGTCGGGGCGCTCGCCGGCGCCGGCATCCTCATCGGCACCAGCCGCACGCCGCGCGACATGATGGTCAAGGAAGCAGCACCCCCGGGCGAAGTCGGCAAGGTCTTCGGCTTCGTCAGCGCCGGGCTGTCGCTCGGCAGCGCGATCATGCCAGTGCCCTACGGCTTCCTGATCGACAGCGGCCACCCGAACCTCGTCATCGTCTGCGTCGCCGGGCTGTTGCTGACGAGCCTTCTGTTCGCCGCCGGCGCGCGGGCCGGCGCGCGGCGCGAAGCCGCCCCGGCGCCGGCCGAGTAGGAGAGCCCGCCGCTTGTGCCGCGGCGCCGCTTCGCTAAAAATGGCGGCGAGGCGCCAACCGGGAGGGACCGATGCGCAGGGTCGGACCGAACAGCTTCACCGAAATCTATTTCGCCGGCTGCAATCCGAGCTTTGTCGAGACGAGCGACGGCTATGTGATGATCGACTCGCCGCAGCAGCCGATCGACGCGGTGCGCTGGCGCGAGCGGCTCGAAGAGAAGGCGCCGATCCGCTACCTCGTCAACACCGAGCCGCACGGCGACCACATCTCCGGGAACGCCTATTTCCCGAAGGTCGAGATCGTCGGGCAGGTCAAATTGCAGGAATGCTTCGAGCGCTATCTGTGGGCCTTCGGCAGCCTCGATGAAAAGCGCGAGCGCTACAAGCAGATCGACCCGGACAGCGTCTGGCTCGTCGGGCATCCCGACTATCCGCCGGTCAACGGCCCGAAGACGATTTTCACCGACCGGATGACGATTCATCTCGGCAACCACACCTTCGAGATCATCCACATGCCGGGACACACGGCGCCCCAGACCTCGGTCTACGTGCCGGAAGAGGGGGTCGTCTTCACCGGCGACAACGTGTTCCGGCAGTGCCGCACCTGGCTGCAGGAATGCGATCCCTGGGAGTGGCTGAAGGCGCTCGAGGACATCGCCGCGCTCGATATCGAGACGATCGTCCCCGGCCACGGCGAGCCGTGCGGCAAGGATTACCTGAAGGAGCAGGCGCAGATCGTCGAGAACTGGGTCGGCTTCGTCGAGCGCCATGTCGAGCGCGGCATCGGCCCCGAAGAGATATTGAGCGAGCCGGTGCCGGTGACCGAGCAGGACCCCTACCCGATCGGCCAGCGGCTGTTCATGCACAACGAGCGGCTGACCCGGATGACCGTCGAGAACCTGCACCGCCGCATTCTTGAAAGGAAGGCGCAGGGCGCATCCGCGAGCTAGCGCCGGCCTCTTTTACTCGTCATACCGGCGAAGGCCGGTATCCAGGGCAGATCTGGGTCCCGGCCTTCGCCGGGACGACGCAACCTAGGGATCGGGACCATGCCACAAGAGAAATGGGCCTTGCGCGGCGAATACGTCGAGAGCTGCAACTGCGATTATCTGTGCCCGTGCATCTATACAAACCCGCAAGGGGCGGCGACGCACGAGCATTGCTATGCCGTGATGGCGTTCCGGATCGACGAGGGGCATTACGGAGGGACGCAGCTCGCTGGGTGCAAATTCGCGCTCGTCATCCGCTCGGGGCGCGTCATGGCGGACGGCAACTGGGTGTTCGGCGTCGTCGTCGACGCGGCGGCCGATCCGGCGCAGCGGCAGGCGCTCGCCGCGATCGCCGGCGGCGAGGCGGGCGGCACGCCGGGACTGATCCGCAGCAATCTCGTCGCCGATTTCCGCGGCGTTCTCTACGAGCCGATCGAATTCGCGATCGACGGGCTCGACCGCCGCGCGGCGCTCGGCAAGGCCGGCTCGTTGGCGATTGCCGGCGTCCCCTCGCGCAACAAATCGGGCGAGCCGTTCTTCATCGACAACACCTCCCACCCCGCCAACCGCCGCCTCGCCCTCGCCCGCGCCAAGGAATTCCGCGTACACGGCTTCGGCCTCGATCTCGACCTGGCGGGCAAAGGCAACAACGGCCATTACGCTCCCTTCAGCTGGGCGAATTGAGCGGCCAGGTGATCGCCGCAGCAGCAGTAAAATATCCCCTCCCCGCAATGGGCGGAGAGGGAAAGTGAGGAGCGAACGCGCGCTGATCGCCGCGGCGCTTCTCGCGATCGCCGCCACGGCCTGGGTCTATCTGTATTTCGCCGGCATGGGGCCGGCGGACGGCACGGCGATGGCGGGCATGGCGATGCCGGCGCCCTCGCCTTTGGTCACGATCTCGACCGCCTTTGTAATGTGGTCGGCGATGATGACCGGCATGATGCTGCCGAGCGCCTTGCCGATGATCCTCGTCTTCGCCGCGATCGGCGCGCGCCGCCGCGCGCGCGGCGAGCGCTTCGTCCCGACGGCGGTCTTCACCGCCGGCTATCTTCTCGTCTGGGCCGGCTTCAGCCTCTTCGCGGCAGTAGCGCAATGGCCGCTCGGCATGGCGGCGCGGGTCGGCCCGGCCTTGGGCGCGGTCATCGTCTTCGCCGCCGGCATCTATCAGCTGACGCCGCTCAAGACCGCCTGCCTCAACCATTGCCGCTCGCCGATGCAGTTTCTGTTGACCCGCTGGCGCGAGGGCCGGGCCGGCGCCTTGCGCATGGGCCTGGAACACGGGCTCTATTGCCTCGGCTGCTGCTGGCTCTTGATGGCGCTCTTGTTCGTCGGCGGCGCGATGAACCTCGTCTGGGCGGCGGCGCTCGCCGGCCTCGTGCTGATCGAGAAGCTGTTGCCGGCCGGGCGCTGGATCGCGCGCGGCAGCGGCCTCGCGCTGATCGGTTTCGGCGCCTATCTGCTCGCCGCGCCGTAAGGAGGAACATATGCTGTTCAAATGCCTGCCGGCGGGGGCGCCGATCCCCGGGCGGTTTCCAGGGCCGGCGCACCCGCGCGGCAACCGGCTCGCGATCGACATCCATTGTCATGCGCTGTGCGAGAAAGCCGCCGCCATGGTCGCGAACGACCCGGCGCCATCGCGCCAGCCGCGCCTCGTCTTCGCCAGCGAATTGACGAAAGAGGTAAACCGCGAGCAGGCCCGGCGCACGCATGTGCAGTTCACCTCGCCCGAACAGCGCCTCGCCGACATGGACCGGATGGGGATCGACATCCAGGCGGTCTCGCCGTCGCCGGCGCAGACCTATTACGGCGTCGATCCGGATCTCGGGATCGCGACGGCGCGCGAGGTCAACGATTTCATCGCCGAGATCTGCGGCCGCTGGCCGGACCGCTTCACCGGGCTCGGCACGGTGCCGTTCCAGGCTCCCGAACTCGCCGTCGCCGAACTCGACCGGCTGCACAAATCATTGGGCTTCCGCGGCATCGAGATCGCCACCAACGTCGCCGGCGAAGACCTCTCGGCCGAGCGCTTCCGCAGGATCTTTGCGCGCTGCGAGGAATTGGGGCTCGTCGTCTTCATGCACCCGACCGGCTTCACCGAGGCGCGCCGGCTTTCGGAGCACTACCTCGTCAACATCGTCGGCAACCCGCTCGACACGACGGTCGCCGTGCATCATCTGATCTTCGGCGGCGTCCTCGAAGCCTATCCCAATCTGAAGCTCGTGCTGTCGCATGGCGGCGGGTTTCTGCCGGCCTATCCGGGCCGCATCGACCATGCCGCCGCGGCCCGGCCCGATTGCTGCGAGCAGCTGAAGCGGATGCCGACGACGTACTTGAAGCGGCTCTATTTCGACACGCTCGTCTATACGCACGGCCAGCTCGAATATCTTGTCGCGCAATACGGCGCCGACCACGTGGTGATGGGCACCGACTACCCCGCCGATATGGGCGAAGTCGACCCGATCGACTTCATCGAGAGCGCGGCAGGCTTGAGCGAGCCCGAGAAGGCGGCGATCCTCGGCCGCAACGCCGCGCGGCTGCTCAATCTGGGCATGGCTCCGGCGCGGTCAGCGGTCTAGCGCGGTCCATCTTCAAGACTCCTCTCTGCCCTCAGGGCGGAGAGGGAGGGGCCCATCGCGACGCGATGGGAGGGTGAGGTGGGATTAGGCGAGCGCTTAGAAATCCCCCACCTCACCCCGGCCCTCTCCGCCCCCGGGGGCGGAGAGGGAGTTTGAAAAAGGCGCGATAGACCAAGCTGTACGACCAGGCTTAGAGTTGCCGCAATATCCGAGGAGGAAGCGGATGGCCTACGATCTGCTGATAAAGAACGGCCGCGTCGTCGACGGCTCCGGCATGCCGTCTTTCCGCGGCGATGTCGGGGTGAAGGACGGCAAGATCGCCGAACTCGGCAAATTGTCGGGGCCGGCCGAGCGCACGATCGACGCCGAGGGTCGCGCCGTCGCGCCGGGCTTCGTCGACAACCATTGCCATTACGATGCGCAGGTCACCTGGGATCCGCTGTGCACCTTTTCGCCCGAGCACGGCGCGACGACCGTGATCTTCGGCAACTGCTCGCTGTCGCTGGCGCCGGTCAAGCCGGGCACCGAAGAGCGGCTCGCCGAGTTCCTGTCGTATGTCGAAGCGATCCCGATGGAGGTGCTGCGGACGATCGAGTTCGATTGGGAGACGGTCCCGCAATACATGGACCGGCTCGACAAGCGGCTCGGCATCAATATCGGCAATCTGATCGGCCACACCGCGGTGCGCCACTACGTGATGGGCGATGATTGCCAGAAGCCGGGCGCCAGCGAGAAACAGATCGCGGCGATGCAGGCGATCGTGCGCCAGGGGCTCGAGGCCGGCGCGCTCGGCCTGTCGATGTCGCGCGAGAAGGGCCATTACGACCCGCAGGGCGTGCCGATCCCGGCGCTGTGGGCCGACGAGACGGAGATCTTCGCCCTCGCCGACGTTTTGCGCGAGATGGGCGCCGGCACGATCCAGGTCGGCGGCGGGCAATATGTCGAGATGCAGGACGGCATGATGCGGCGGCTTGCCGAAGCCTGCGGCCGCACCGTCCTCTACAACTCGCTGATGCAGAACGTGCGCCGGCCCGGCGAATGGCAAGCGCACATGGCGCGGGTCGAGGAGACCGCGGCCTTGGGCATCCGTGCCTATCCGATGTGCACGCCGAACCGCATCACGCAGGACTTCACGATGAAGAACTGCCAGGTGTTCCGCGGCCTGCCGACCTGGCACCCGATCCTGTTGCTGTCGGACGCGGAAAAGCTGCGCCTCTACGCCGACCCCGAGATCCGCGAGAAGCTGCACGACGAGGCGGTCGCGAACAAGCCCGACAGCGCCGTCGGCTTCTCGAAGGTCTGGTGGGACTATATGTGGGTCAACGAGCCGAAGCTCGAGAAGAACAAGTGGATGCAGTTCAAGACGATCGGCGAGATCGCGCAGAAAGAGGGCAAGCGCGTCATCGACGCCTTCCTCGACCTCGTCGTCGAGGAGGGGCTCGAGACCCGTTTCCTCCTGGCCGAGAACAATGTCGACGACGCGGCATTGGCAAAGATCCTGACGCACCCCAACGCCGTCATCGGATTGGGCGACGGCGGCGCGCATGTCCAGTTCCACGGCGGCTACGGGTACTTGACGAAGCTGCTCGGCGAATGGGTGCGCGAAAAGGAAGTGATGACCCTCGAGCAGGCGGTGCGGCGCATCACCTTCGATTCGGCTTCCGCCTTCGGCCTCTACGACCGCGGCCTCATACGCCCCGGCATGGCGGCCGATATCGTCGTCTTCGACCCCGATACGGTCAGATGCGGCCCTGAGACGGTGGTGCACGATTTCCCGGCCGGCGGCTGGCGCATCAAGGAGCCGGCGGAAGGCGTGCACATGACGATCGTCAACGGCGAGGTCCTCATCGAGGAGGGCCGGCACACCGGCGCGCTCCCCGGCCGCGTCCTGCGCAACAGCTGGTACCGCGCGAACCGCGGTTGATTTGGGTGTCATTGCGAGCGCAGCGAAGCAATCGCGCCGGGATTGCCGCGGCGCTGGGCGCCTCGCAATGACAGCGCTGTCGGATGCGATGAAGCTGAGCGAAGAAGAAAAGGCGATGCTCGCCGGGGCGGCAGGGCCGGCGCGGCAATGGGCGATCGCGCATCAGCTGCAGGTCGGCCGCTATTTCGGCGCCCGCGACCTCGTGCCCGTCGCGCAGGCGCACATCATGGCCGACACCGAGTCGCTGGGCGAGGCCGGGATCGCATGGCTCGAAGGCTGGGCGGCGTTGCCCCAGATGCAGCGCCGCGTGCGCGTGCCGACGATGAGCGACCCGCGCGGCACCGATTTCGCCGCCGCCGCGAGGCTGAAACACGCGCCGTGGATGATCGAGCGCGAACGGCGCGCCGCCGCCGCGCTCGCTGCATTGGGCGTGCTGATGACCGACACCTGCATCACCTACCAGACGATCATGCCGCCCGTGTTCGGCGAGCATGTCGCCTATGGCGACACCGGCGTCGTCATCTATTGCAACAGCGTCCTCGGCGCGCGCTCCAATTTCGAGGGCGGCCCGTCGGCGCTCGCCGCCGCGTTGACCGGCCGCACCCCGCGCTACGGCTATCACCTCGACAAATGCCGCCGGCCGAGCCTGCGCATCGAGCTCCAATGGACGCCGCGCGATCTCAACGAATGGGGCGCGCTCGGCGGCGTCGTCGGGCGGCTCGCCGGCGATTACTGGGCGGTACCGCTGATCGTCGGCGTGGACCGCGCGCCCGGCTCCGACGAGCTGAAGCATTTCGGCGCCGCGGCGGCGAGTTACGGCTCGCTCGCGCTTTTCCACATCGACGGGGTGACGCCCGAGACGCCGCGGCTCGGCGATGCGGGACGGCTGCCGGCGCACGCCGTCGGCGAAGCCGAGATCCGCGCGTTTCAGCGCGGCTACGGCGGCGACGGGGCCGATGTCGTCGTCTTCGCGGCACCGCAATTGAGCCTCGTCGAGATGCACAGCCTCGCGGGTCTGCTCGACGGCCGTCGCGCGCGAATCCCGCTGCTCGCGATCACCAGCCCGCAGGTGAAACCCGACGCCGACCGCATGGGCCTTTCCCGCCGTATCGAGGAAGCGGGCGGCACCGTGCTCTCCGGCATGTGCTTCTACAACAGCTATGCCCGCGAGATGGCTGAGGCGAACGGCTGGCATCGGCTCGCCACGAACTCGGCAAAGCTCGTCAACATCATCGGCGGCTACGGCTACCGGCCGATCCTCTTGTCGATGGCCGAATGCGTCGATCTCGCCTGCGGCAAATGACGATCTTCTACGCCGATGCGGCAATGGGGCCGCGCGTTTGCGGCGAGGCGCTGGTCGCCGCGGACGGCTTCTCGGCGCGCTACGACCTCGACCGCAGCCGCGGCGTCTTCTCGCGCCCCGAGCACAAGCTCTGCGGCCGGTCCTATCTCGGACGCATCCTGGTGCTCGATGTCGCGAAGGGTGGCGTCGCGACCGCCTGGATGCTGCACGAAATGGGCGCCCGTTGCATGTTGCCTCTTGCGCTCGTGCTCAACCGCGTCAACCCGATCATGGTCCAGGGAGCCGCCCTCGCCGGCCTGACGCTCGTCTCCGGTTTCGCTTGCGACATCACGCAAAGGGTCCGCTCGGGCGCCACGGTCGAGATCGACCCGACGGCCGAGCGGCCGTTCCTCCGGATTCTTTGATACGAGGGCTATTCCGCCGCCGGTTGCGTCGCCCCCAGGACCTGGTAGCCGACGGCGGAAGACGGCGCGTCGCCGTCGCCGGCGATCTGCACGGTCGGGAAGGCGAATTTGATGCCGTTGGCATCGAACGCCTTCTTGATCATCGCATAGGCCTTGCGGCGTATGACGAACTGCTCGCCCGGCAGGGTCATCATTTTGATCCGGATCTGCACCGCGAAATCGCCGAATTGCTCGACCCCCTGCATCTTCAGCGGCTCGATGATCAACGGCGCGAATTCGGGGTCCTCGGCCAGTTCCTGTCCGACCTGCTTGATCAGTTTGCGGGCGAGATCGAGGTTGCTGTCATAGGTGACGCCGATCGTCATCTTGTCGATCACCCAGTCGCGGCTCTGGTTCTGAACCGCGCCCAACAGGCTGAAGGGCACGGTGTAAACCGGGCCCCGGTGGTGGCGCAGCCTGACCGAACGAATGCTGAAACCCTCGACGGTGCCTTTGTAATTGCCGGCCTGGATGTACTCGCCGACCCGGAAAGCGTCGTCGAGCAGATAAAACATGCCGGCGATCACGTCGCGCACGAAGCTCTGCGCGCCGAAGCCGACCGCGACGCCGACCACGCCCGCGCCGGCGATCAGCGGCCCGATCTGGACGCCGATCGCCGCCAAGGCCATCAGGCCGGCAACCGTGATGACGACGACGAACAGAATATTTCGGAAGATCGGCAGCAGCGTGCGCAGACGGGCCCGCCGCCGCGCTTCCTCGGTGTTCGGATGCCCCGGATCGACGGCCTCGGCGTGCTTGCGGTCGATCCCCGCTTTCGCGGCGTACCAGAACACGTCGGCGACGAGGACGATGATGACGGCGCTCAATACGCCGTGCAGGCTGCGCGTGAGCACGTCGTCGCCGGCGGCGAGGTGAACGAGATCGATGCCCCAGCCCCAGGCGAGAACCGCCGCCGCGGCGATGAACAGGACCGCGCGGATGCCGCGTTCGAGGCATATCTCGGCAACGCCGGGCGGACCTGCCGCGCCTTCCGGCGTACCGGGCGGCCGCAGAATGTGCTGCGTCGCACGCCGCATCGCGCCGATCGCGAGCGGCAAGCTGACGATGACGAGGACGAGCCACAGCGCCGGCATCGCATGCAGCACCCACAGCATCCATGACAGCACGATCCCGAGCGACAGCAACGCCTTCCCTGCGTTGCCTGCGAGGCGTGGCGCGGCGGGCTCCACGGCCGCTTCCGGGGCGATCGGACGACGCCACACGGCCTCGAGCGCGATCGCCATGAGACCGAGGCCGAGCCCATACTCGACGAGCTGCCGGGCCGGCGGCGAGACGCCGAGAGAGGCGAGCAGGCCGGCTTCCACCCAGCCGAAAACGAAGAGGCCGACGAAGGCGGCGATCCGGCGGCGCCAGAAGCGAGCCGCCGCGGCGCTCATCGGAATGATCCGGAAGCGGTCGTGATCGGGGGACAACAAGAAACGGCCGACGACGAGGGCGATGCGGATCGCAAGAAAGACGATGAGGTAGTCGAGTACCATCTCGCCGAGCAGCGGCGGCCAGTTGAGCGCGACAAAGGCGCCGATGCTGCCGAGCGCGAAAACCGCCACCACCGCGATGCCGAAGGCAAAGCGCGCGGCGACGATGCGCAGGCGGTCGGTCACCGTCGCCACCGGAAGCCCGTCGAGGCGAAGGCGGAGCCTTCCCGTCGCCCTGCGGAACAGCCATTCGAGGCCGAACCCGAGGGCGGCGAAAACAGTGACGAGCAACAGGGCCTTTAGCCTGCCGTATCGCCCCAGATCGACCGTGACCACTCCGGCCGTGCGGGTAAATTCGGCCGGCAGGTTCGGGACTGCGCTGCCTAGCGCGAAGATGTGCTCGCGCACCTCGGCGACGTGGGCCTGCAAACGGCGCGAGAGCGGGTTTGCCGGTGCCTGCGAGATCGGTCCGTGCGGCGTTGCGGCGCCGCCCCCTCGTTCGATCCAGTCGCGCACCTTCGGGTCCGACAGCAACCGCAGCAGCTCTTTGATCTGCGGCGGTGCGGGTTCGCCGGCTGTCACCGATTGCGCCGTCGCAGCGTTCCCCTGAGCTTGCGCGAAGGCGGCCGGCCAGGCGGCTGTCGCAAGGATCGCCGCGGTCAGAAAGAGCGCCGCCGCGCGCACCGCATACCCGCCCGCCGCTCGCTTGCCGGACATTTGATCGCCTCCGGGATTCGGCCTCGGCAATCCGCTATTTTCGAATATCTGTGCGTCAGCATAGCAGAATTCGGGACGATTTTGCTCCGGCCCCGGCCGGCGCGGGGAGCGACCGGCCTCAGCCGGCGGGCACGGTTCCGAGCAACCGGCCGAAGCCGGAGAGGCGCTCCGCCGGCGCGAGCGCGCGCAGCATCGCCCACACCGAGGCCTGGTTTGTCGTCACGACGGGCTTTTGGAACTCGCGCTCCCACGCCGCGATATGCGGCATCGTCGGGAAATTGCCGCCGGGGACGACAAATGCCTCGATTTCCGGGCGGTCGATGCGGGCGAAGGCGGCATGCGCATTTTCCGGGCCGAGCCCGCCGATCGCATAAGAATCGGTGGCGGCGAAACCCTCGCGGGCGACGGTGTCGAGCCCGTGCTTCGCCGCGAAATAGTGCGCCGCCCGCGCGTTGACCTCTTCCGAATAGGGCGAGACGACGGCGATCCGCTTCAGGCCCAGCGCGCGCACCGCGCGCCCGACCGCCTGCGCCGAGGTCAGCGACGGCGCGCCTGAGGCCGCGTTCATGCGCTGCGCCGCGACCTCGTCGTAATCCTCGGCGAAAAGGCTCGCCGAAGTCTGCGCCAGGATGACGAGCTCGACCCGCGCGGTGCCGAGCAGACGCGACTGGTACTCGATGTCCTCGTCCCGGCTCGGCGAGAACGGCGAGCCCGGCCGGCTCGACAAAAGCCGCCCGAAATGCGCCTGGTATGCAGGCGGCAGCAGCCGGCCGAATTCGATCTCGCAGGTCGTGTTGGTCGAGGGGATCAGCACCCCGAAATGACGGGTCATTCGGCCGGGCCTTTGCGGTTACCATGCGGCAAACGATCGTAGCGGCGCAGACGCAGCCCTGTCGATATTGCAAAGATCGGGCTTGAAAAAGTGTTCGCTATCAGCTAACACGCCCATGTGCTCTCGCTCGCTTACACCCGCCGGGCGCTGAAGGATCTGGTAAGGCTACCGACGCCCGACAGCAGGCGCATCAGGGAGCGGCTTAAGGCTTATGCCGCGGCGCCCGACGCCACGGGGCAAGATGTCAAGCCGATCGAAGGGGAGCCCGGCGGTTTCCGCCTGCGCAGCGGCGATTGGCGCGCCCTGTTCACGGTAAGCGGCGGGGAAATGACGGTCTACCGGGTTGCGCACCGTCGGGAGGTGTACCAATGACATCAGCTTCCAAACATCGCGGGACCGCGGGCGGAGCGATGAGCAATATGGTCGCCGAGCTGGAACGCCGGCTCGAAGAGGCCGAGGATCGGAACGATGCGCTGTTGCTGCGCCTCGCCAAGATCGGGGACGCTCTCTCCGGCGGCGAGCGCATCCCCGCCGCGATTGTCGACCGCCTTAGCGAAGGCGAAGCGCCGGTGCGGGTGTGGCGGGAACACCGCGCCTTGTCGCTGCGTGCCCTGGCGCAGAAGGCGGGCATCAGCGCGGCGCTGTTGAGCGAGATCGAGAACGGCAAAAAGGAAGGAAGCGTGCGCACGCTCGCAGCGCTCGCCCGTGCCCTTTCAGTCGATCTCGACGACCTAATTCCCCGCCCCTGATCCCCCCTCCCCCGGGCGCTGCTCGACGCGCGGGCGCTCCTCGCCGATCAAAGATCGGCATAGCCCTCCCGGTCGGCCTCGGAGGCCCATTCAGCGAAGACGGCGATCGGATCCTCGCTTTCAGCCGCGAGGCGACGGATCTCGCCTTCGCTGGCCTCGGACCGCGAATTATCGCCGGGAGTTGCCTTCGCCATAGTTTGGAGACATAGCGCTTCCGCGACCCGGATCAACGAAAAACGGGGATCGCCGCTCGCTTGCCGATTTGCTAGGCTCGCGGCAATTCGTGCCGACAAGAAAGGACAATCGGATGAACGACGCCTTGACCCTTTCGGAGCGCGCCGACGCGCTCGAGCGCAAGATGATGCGCGAGCTCGACGCGATCATCGTCAAGTCGCGCCTCTTCAAGCTCGCCGACGCCGATTTCGCGATGCCGAACGGCGCCCAACTGCTGGCCGACAATCCGGGCAAGTACATGCTGATGGGCGACGACCCGCGGCTGCCGAAAATGCCGGACAAGCCGACCCTGATGGATTTCTTCAAATACCGCTTCGCGCCGGCCAACCACCTGTTGCAGAGCGCCCGCCACGCGGTCAAGGCGGGGCTCGGCGAAAAGCTCGTGCTCGCCTGCCTCTTGCACGACATCGGCGTCATCGGCTTCATCCGCGCCGACCACGGCTATTGGGGCGCGCAGATGGTCGAGCCCTATGTCGAGGAGGAGGTCGCCTGGGCGATCCGCGCGCATCAGGCGCTGCGCTTCTACGCGGACGAGTCGGTCGGCTATTCCTATCCCGCGGCCTACGTCAAGAATTTCGGCCCCGACTACCGCCCGGAGCCCTATATCGAGGCGGAATACCAGCGCGCCCGCCAGCACAAATGGTACATGACGGCGCGCATGATCTGCGTCCACGACATCTATTCATTCGACCCCGACGTGCATGTCGAATTGGAGGAGTTCGAGGACGTGATCGGCCGGAATTTCCGCCAGCCGAAGGAAGGGTTGGGCTTCGACGACAGCCCGTCGGCGCATATGTGGCGCACCCTCAACCGTCCGACGCGGTACCTCTGAGCGCATGCTTGCGTCCTGCGTTTATCAAGCCGTCATTGCGAGGCGGCCGGAGGCCGACGAAGCAATCTCGCCGGGATTGCTTCGCTGCGCTCGCAATGACGATTGGTTATAGCTGCGGCGGGAGCGCGCGATGAGCGAGGTGCAGCTGCGCCACGGCATCTTCCTGCCGCCCTTCCACCCGATGGACGAGAACCCGACGGCCTGCCTCGACCGCGACCTCGAATTGATGGTCTGGCTCGACCGGCTCGGGTTTCACGAGGCCTGGATCGGCGATCATCATTCGGCCGGCTGGGAGCTGATCGGCTCGCCCGAGATCTTCATCGCGATCGCCGCCGAGCGGACGCGCTCATTGCGCTTCGGCACCGGCGTCATTTCGCTGCCCTACCATCATCCGCTGATGGTCGCCGACCGCATCGTGCAGCTCGACCATCACACGAAGGGCCGCGTGATGTTCGGGGCCGGGCCGGGGCTGCTCGCTTCCGATGCGATCATGCTCGGCATCGATCCGCTGACGCAGCGCGACCGCATGGCGCAAGCCCTCGACGCGATCCTGCGCCTCTTCAAGGGCGAGGCCGTGACCGAGCGCACCGACTGGTACACGCTCGTCAATGCGCGCCTGCATCTGCCGCCCTATACGAAGCCCTATCCCGAGGTCGCCGTCGTCAGCGCCGTGACGCCCTCGGGCGGAAGATTGGCCGGCAAATACGACCTCTCGATGATCTGTGTCGCCGCCACCAACCCCTTCGGCTACGACGCGCTCGGCAGCAACTGGAAGATCGCCTGCGACATCGCCGAGGAGCATGGGCGCAAGATGGACCCCGCCCGGCTGCGCCTCGTCGGCCCGATGCATCTTGCCGAGACGCGCGAGAAGGCCTTCGAGAACGCCCGCTTCGGCTTCGAGCGCTATCTCGACTACCTCAACAACAACCAGCGCCGCTTCGTCGTGCCCGCCGGCCAGGACGCGCGCCAGTGGTTCGTCGAGAACAATTTCGGGGTCATCGGCACGCCCGAAGACGCGATCGCGCTGATCGAGCGCTTGCAGCGGAAGCAGGGGCCGTTCGGGGTCTTTCTGCATCAGGCGCACAACTGGGCCGATTGGGAGGAGACGAAGCGCTCCTACGAGCTGTACGCGCGCTTCGTGATGCCGCATTTCAGCCGGGCGAACGTGCCGCGCACGGCCTCTTTCGAATGGTGCGCCGAGAACCGCGAAGACTTCAGCGCGCAGCGCAGCGCCGCGGCGCAAGCGATGTTCGACAAGCACGAATTGGAACAGCGCGCCGCCCGCGCGGCGCCTGCGGCGCGCCCGCCCAAAGGCCGCGAGGCTTGGTGATGGTCGATTTTCTCGGCATCGGGGTGCAGAAGGGCGGGACGACGTGGTTGTATGAGAACCTGGACAGCCACCCCGATCTCTGGCTGCCCTTCCTGAAGGAGGTGCATTTCCTCGACCGGCGCTTTATCGGCGCGGCCGCTGCGAGCCCGCCGCGCAAGCGCCGCGAATTCGAGACGCTGCCGCTGGTCCGCAAGGTTCGCCGCCGCATCCGCGATCTGCGAGCCGGCAAGATCGCCGGCGAGTTCGACGAGAAAGCCGAAATTTCCTATCTCAAGCGGTTGATCGACCGCGATTTCTTCATGACCGACGAATGGTACGATTTTCTGTTCTCGCCGGCGCCGGAGGGCAGGAAAACCGGCGAAATCACGCCCTATTACTGCGCGATCGGCGAAAAAGGCATCCGTTGGCTGAAAGAGCGATTCCCTGCCGCCAGGCTGATTTATCTGATCCGCGATCCGACCGACCGCGCCTTGTCCTGCCTGCGCATGATGAGCCAGCGCTCGGACTTCGACCTGAGCGATCCCGACGAGCAGAAGACGATCGTCAAGCGGTGCCTGAAGAGCAAAAGCTTTTACCGCAGGGGCGATTTCCGCTCGCACATCCCGCTGTGGGACAGACTCTTCGGCGAGCAGGTGCTGTATCTGCCGTTCGGGCGCATCCGATCCGATCCGGAAGGCGTCTTCCGGCAGATCGAGTCCTTCCTCGGAATTGGCCGGTTCAACGGCTATCCCGTGCTCGGCGAACGGGTGCACGCGACCAGGCAATCGCGGCCCATAGCGGACGAGATCCGGCAGCGCTTCGCCGAGCTCAACCGCCTGCAATACGCCTTCCTGGAGGAACGTTTTCCGCCGGATTTCGTCGCCAATCTGCGCTGATGGAAAAGCGCCAGCCCGAGGAGAAAAATGATGCCGTCGCCGATCCGCCCGCAACTGTCGCACGCCGGCATCTACGCCCGCGACGTCGGGAAAATGGTCGATTTCTACACCAACGTCATCGGCCTCGTGCTGTCCGACCGCGGCGTCAGCAGCCGCGGCGGCGAGATCGCCTTCATGACCGGCGCGACGCAGCATCACCACCAGTTCGTCGTCGCCTCGGGGCGCGCTCCGGAGGGGGTCAGCACCGTCAACCAGCTCTCCTTCAAGGTGCCGGATCTGGCGGCGCTGAAGGCGATGCACGCCCGTGTGCGCGCCGCCGGCATCGACAAGTTCCGCGAAGTCAGCCACGGCAACGCGCTCTCCTTCTATTTCGCCGACCCGGAAGGCAACCAGGTCGAGATCTACATGGATACGCCCTGGTACGTGCCGCAGCCGCATGCCGTGCCGATCGATCTCTCGCGCCCCGCGGATGAGATCGTCGCGCAGAACGACCGGCATTGCCGCGAGACGCCGGGCTGCCTGCCGCTCGCCGAGTGGCAGCGCAAGATCGGCGATCGCCTCTTGACCGGCTGACGTGCCGCAAGCCCCGCCCTCCTACGGCAGGCTCTTCTTCCAGGCCGAGGTGTTCCGCGCCGGCCGGCTCTTCGCCCGGCGCGCCCGCCCCGAGGGGATCGTCGTCGAGCCGGCGCGAGAGATCCCGGTCTTCCGCGATTGCGACGTACTGGTCGCTGGCGGCGGCCCGGCCGGCACGGCGGCGGCCGTCGCCGCGGCCCGCGCCGGCGCCGACGTCGTGCTGCTCGAGCGGCACAATCACCTGGGCGGGCTGTCGACCGGCGGGCTCGTCATCTGGATCGACCGCATGACCGACTGGTCGGGCCGGCCGGCGATCCGCGGCTTTGCCGAAGAAATTTTCGAGCTGCTGCCGAAGGAAGCGGTGGCGGGCCCGCCGCGAGGCCAATGGGGCGCTGCCGACGCGGCGACGGCGCAATATTGGAAGGAGCGCACGGCCGCCTTTCACGGCATCGTCACCTGGTCGCCGACGCTCGACCCCGAGGCCCTGAAGCTGTTGAGCCAGGAACTTGTGCTGCGGGAGGGCGTGCACCTCGTCCTCCATGCCGCAGCCGCAATGCCTATCCTCGAGGACGGCCGCGTCGCCGGCATCGTCTTCGAATGCAAGGAAGGCCGGCTCGCGATCCGCGCAAAAGTGACGGTCGACTGCACCGGCGACGGCGACATCTTCCACCGCGCCGGGGCGGCGAGCGACAACGACATCGACGAGCGCGACATCCACCATTGCATGAACACGGCCTGGCTCTTCGCCGGCGTCGACATGGCGCGCTGGATCGATTTCAAGACCGGCGACCCGAAGGGCTTCGCCGATTTCATGGAGCGCGGCCGCGAGGCCTGCGGCGGCCTCTTTGAGCGGCCGTTCGTGTCGTGGCGCAACGATGCCGCGCTGTTCCTGGGGCCGCGGCTGGCCGGCTATTCGGCGGTCGGTGTCGAGGACCAGACGGAGGTCGAGATCCGCTCGCATCGCCTGATGATGGCGCATCTCGAATTCTATCGCCGGCACGCGCCGGGCTTCGGCGAAGCCTATGCGATGCTGTCGGCGCCGCAGCTCGGGGTGCGGCACGCGCGCCGCCTCGTCGGCGTCGGGCGCGTCAGGCGCGAGGACTGGGACGCCGCGGCGCCGGCGCCCGACGAGATCGGCATCTCGCCGTCGCTCTCGCCGAAATTCCCGCCGCTGTCGGTGCCTTATGGCTGCCTCGTGCCGCAACGCCTCGACGGGCTTTTGGCGGCCGGGCGGCACATCTCCTGCGACCCGAGCAGCCACTCTTTCCTGCGCGAGATCCCGCAATGCTGGCTGACCGGGCAAGCGGCCGGCGCCGCCGCCGCGCTTGCCGTCGCCGAAGGCTGCGAGCCGCGCGCCGTGCCGATCCCGCGCCTGCAGGCGCTGCTGTGCCGGCAAGGGGTGCTGCTGCGCCCGAATTCCGAAACGGGGTAGCGAGCGATGGATGCGGGCGATCTGAGGGTGTTCGAGGCGGTGGCGCGGCTGGGCGCGATGAACCGGGCGGCCGAGGAGCTGCACACCGTGCAGTCGAACGTGACGGCGCGCATCCGGCAGATCGAGACGGAACTGGGAACGGCGCTCTTCGAGCGGCACAGCCGCGGCGTCGTGCCGACCGCCGCCGGCCGGCGGCTCTTGCCTTATGCCGAGCGCGTGCGCCTGCTCCTCGCGGAAGCCCGCCGCGTGGTCAAGGACGACGGCGAGCCGGCAGGGACGCTGGCGATCGGCTCGCTCGAAACGACGGCCGGGCTGCGCCTGCCGCCGCTTCTCGCGCAATATGCCGCCGCCTATCCGGCGGTCGATCTGTCGCTCGTCACCGGCACCACCGCGGCGCTCGTCAAGGAGGTGCTCGACCACCGCCTCGACGGTGCCTTCGTCTGCGGCCCGGTCGAGCACGACGAGCTCGTCGAAGAGCGCGCCTTCCGCGAGGAGCTGGTGGCGCTGACGAGCCCGCGGATCGCCTCGCTCGATGCTTTATTCGGCGAGCGCGACCTGAAGATCATCGTCTTCCGCATCGGCTGCTCCTACCGGCAGCGCCTCGAGGCGATCCTCGCCGGGCGCGGGCTCATCGTCACGCGCAGCCTCGAATTCGGCACGATCGAGGGAATCCTCGGCTGCGTCGGGGCGGGGATCGGCGTTTCGCTGCTGCCGCGCGCCGTCGTCGCCGAGGCGGCGCGCGACGGGCGGATCGCGCTGCACGCGCTGCCGCCGGCCGAGGCGCAGGTCGACACCGTCTTCGTGCGCCGGCGCGACGGCTTCGCATCGAGCGCCCTGAAAGCCTTTCTCGCACTGGCGCGGCCATTGCGGGTGCGAAGCGAGGCGGCCGAATAGTTCGCTATCGCTCGAAACGATAGCTCCTTCGTTTCTTTTCGTTTTTCTGCCGGAATTCCGCTCCCTAGCGTTGATCGCTCGCGGCGACTGCCCCTCACCCCGACCCTCTCCCCGCAAGCGGGGAGAGGGAGGGACCCGCGCAGCGGGAGGGTGAGGGGCGGCGAGCGACGGATGCGCCACCTTGCGATTTGGGAAAGGCCGATGCACGAGACCGCCGTCGCGGCAGATGATCGAGAAAGCGCCTGGCGCGCGGTATTTGCCGCGCTCGGCGCCAACTTTATCGGCGTCGGGTTCGCCCGCTTCGCCTATACGCCGCTGATCCCGGCGCTCGTCGCGGCGCACTGGTTCTCGCCCGCGAGCGCGGCCTATCTCGGCGCCGCCAACCTCGCCGGCTATCTCGCCGGCGCGCTCGGCGCCCGCGCGCTTGCGGCGCGGCTCGGCATCGCGCCGGCCGTGCGCGCGATGATGCTGACGGCGAGCCTTTCTTTTCTCGCCTGCGCCCTGCCGCTCTCGTTTCTTTGGTATTTCCTCTGGCGCTTTGCCGCCGGGATCGCCGGCGGCGTTCTGATGGCGCTCGCGCCCTCGGCGGCTCTGCAGATCGTGCCGCCCGCCCGCCGCGGGCTTGCGGGCGGCGTCATCTTCACCGGCGTCGGGCTCGGGATCGCGGCCTCCGGAACCCTGGTGCCGCTGTTGTTGGAGAGAGGGCTGGTCGCCGCCTGGCTCGGGCTCGGCGCGCTGTCATTCGCCATTACGGCGGCGGCCTGGAGCGGCTGGCCGCGGCGCACCGAGCCCGCCCTGTCCAAGCCGCGCCATGCGGGAGCGCCGGCGGGCCCGATCGTCGCGCTCTATCTCGAATACGCGCTGAACGCCGCGGGGCTCGTGCCGCACATGATCTTTCTCGTCGATTTCGTCGCCCGAGGTCTTCATGCCGGGCTCGCGGCGGGCGCGCGCTACTGGGTGGTCTTCGGGTTGGGCGCGATGCTGGGCCCGCTCGCCGCCGGCAGGCTCGCCGACCGCATCGGCTTTCGCGCCACCTTGCGCGTAGTTTTCCTGGTCCAGACGGCCGCAGTCGGCCTCCTCGCGGCGAGCGGGAGCTGGGCCGCGCTCTTTCTGTCGAGCCTCCTCGTCGGCGCGCTGGTGCCGGGCGTCGTGCCGGTGGTCCTCGGCCGCGTCCACGAACTCGTCCCCGGCCCCGAGCGGCAGCAACAGGCCTGGGCCCGCTGCGCGATCGCTTTCGCGGTCGGCCAGGCGGTGGCGGGATACGGCTTCTCCTACATCTTCGCGCGTTCGGGCGGCGCCTACGAGCTGCTCTTCGCGCTCGGCGCCGGGCTCATCGCGGCGGGGCTCTTCGTCGATTTGGCGGCCGGCCGCCGCCGCTGATATCCTCCGGCCCTGAGGGAGGAAGGTCCGATGCTCTACAGCAGCAATCGCATCCTGACGACGCATGCGGGCTCGCTGCCGCGCCCGCCCGAGCTGATGGAGATGGTCCGCCGCAAGATCGGCGGCGAGGTCATCGATGCCGCGGCTTTCGAGGCGCGTCTCAAATCCGGCGTCGCGGAGGTGGTGCGGCGGCAGAGGGAATGCGGCATCGACTGCGTCAACGACGGCGAGCTGTCGAAGATCAATTTCACCGACTACGTACGCTGGCGCATCTCCGGCTACGAGACCCGCCCGCATTCGGGACCGCGGCGGCTCAGCATTACGGCGCGCGACGAGACGAAATTCGCCGCCTATTTCGCGGCCAACCCGCGCGCCCGGCCGGTCGGCCCGCCCTCGATGCCGGTCTGCGTCGAAAAGCTGCGCTATATCGGCCGGGCCGAGCTCGACCGCGATCTCGCGAATTTCAAGGCGGCGCTCGCCGAGGTCGATGCCGCGGCGGCGTTCGTCTCGGCCAACACGCCTGGCACGATCGAGCATTGGATGGCGAACGAGTACTACAAGAACGAGGAGGAGTTCGTGTTCGCGATCGGCGAGGTCATGCGCGAGGAATACCGGGCGATCGTCGATGCCGGCTTCCTGTTGCAGATCGACGATCCGGACCTGCCGGACGGCTGGAACTGCCTGCCCGAAATCGGCCTCGAGGACTACCGCAGATACGCCGAGGTCCGGGTCGCGGCATTGAACCATGCGCTCGACGGCATCCCCCGCGACAAGGTGCGCCTGCACGTCTGCTGGGGCAGCCATCACGGGCCGCACCACGACGACATCCCGCTGCGCGACATCATCGACCTGATCTTTCGCGTGCATGCCGGCAGCTTTTCGATCGAAGCCTCGAACCCCTGCCACGAGCACGAGTGGCACGTCTTCGAGAAGGTGAAGCTGCCGGCGGGCGCGACGCTGGTGCCGGGCGTCGTCGGGCACTGCACCGATTTCATCGAGCATCCCGACCTCGTCGCCGAGCGGCTCGTACGCTATGCGCACCTCGTCGGGCGCGAGAACGTGCTCGCCGGCACCGATTGCGGGCTCGGCACGCGGGTCGGCCACCCGTCGATCTGCTGGGCCAAATTCGAGGCCCTCGCCGAGGGCGCGCGCCGCGCCTCGAAAATCCTCTGGGGCGGCGCCTGACGCCCCTGCGGCGATCGGGCAAGACCGACATCGCGTCGGCGGCCCGCGGCTGAGACCTTACCAAGCCGCGTCGAGCAGGATGCGCACCACAGAGGGGCCGTCGATCTTGCGCGGATTGGTGTGCACCCAGCGGTCGTGCATCGATTCCTCGGCGATGCGGTCGAGCTGATCCGGCTCGACGCCGACCTCGCGCAGCCGCGAGGGAAGCCCGAGGCCGGCGATCAGCCCGGCGACCGCATCGGCGGCGGGCTCGCCCGGATGCCCCAGCGCCTCGCTGACCCGCGCCTGCTTGTCGGCGTTGACGGCCGAATTGTAGCGCAGCACATGCGGCAGCATGATGCAGGAGGTGTACCCGTGCGGCACATGCGCGGTGCCGCCGAGCACATGCCCGATGCCGTGGCTCGCCCCCTTCGAGACGCCCGATTGCGAGCCGACCATCGACAGCCAGGCGCCGAGCTGGCATTCGAGCCGCGCATCGAGATCGGCGGCGTCGGCCTTGGCCTTGGGCAGCCCTTTTCCCAGAAGCACGAGCGCGTGATAGGAGGCGGCGTCCGACAAGGGCTGGCTGTTGACCGAGCAGATGTCCTCGACGGCATGGTCGACCGCCCGGATGCCGGTCGACAAAAACAGCCATTCGGGCGTGTGCACGCTCACCGCCGGATCGAGGATCACCGCCTTCGGCATCATCTGCGGATGGCTGAAGCTTTCCTTGACCTGCCGCAGCGTGTCGGTGCAGCCGGCGGACGCGGTGTATTCGCCGGCCGACAGCGTCGTCGGGATCGACACCTGGCGCACCGCGGGCGGCTTGACGGGCGGCCGCTCGATGCTGCCGTCGGCCGAGATCCGCGCGCGGTAGGCGTCGAGCTGGGCCGGCTCCGAGACGCCGTTCGCGAGGCACAGACCGACCATCTTGGCGGCGTCGGTGACGGAGCCGCCGCCGACCGTCAGCAGCAGGTCGGCGCCCGCCTCGCGCGCCATGTTCGCCGCGGCCACGACATCGACGCGCGGCGTGTGTGCGCCGATCTTGCTGCAAACCCCGGCAAGCCGGTTGCCGAGAACCGCGCGCACGCGGGCGAGCACATCGGTGTCGCGCGCCAGCGTGCCGCTCGCCAGCACGAAGACGGCATGCGCGCCGGCGCCCTCGACTTCGGCGGCGAGCGCCTCGGCGAAGGGCGTGCCGTAGCGCACCCGCTCCATCGCCGGATAGCGGTAGATGCCTTGCAGCATGGGAGCCTCCTATCCTTGCCGTCGACTGTTCCGGCGTTCACCTCCGCAAAATCCGGTAGGCCGCCTCGGCGAACACTTCAGCGCCGAGCACGATGTCTTCCTTCTTCGTGTCCTCGGACCAATGGTGGCTGACACCGCCGATGGAGGGCACGAACAGCATCGCGGCCGGCAGCTTTTTCGAGAGGATCGCGGCGTCGTGGCCGGCGGCGCTCGGCAGGCGCATGTGGGCGCCGGGCGCATGCCGCTCGGCGGCCGTTTCGACGACCGCCTGAAAAGCGGGGTGCATCGGCGCGGGCGGGCTCTTCGACATGACCGCGATCTCGCAGCGGCAGGGGCCGGCGCGGTCGCAGGCGGCGGCCAGCTCGTAGAGCGCCGCTTCGAGCCGCGCCAGGATCTCGGGGTCGGTGTCGCGGAACTGCACCTGCATCGCGGCCTCGCCCGGAATGACCGACGGCGCGTTCGGCACGATGTCGATGCGCCCGATCGTCCACACCGTGCGCGGCCCGACGAGGGCGGGGAAGCGGTCGTGGATCGCGCTCGCGAGCCGCACCATCGCGACGCCGGCATCCTTGCGCCGCGCCATGCGCGTCGTGCCGGCATGATTCTGTTCGCCCAAAAGGCGGACCGAATAATTGTTGATGCCGACGATCGTCTCGACGATCCCGAGCTTGAGCCCCGCCTCGTCGAGCGTGTCGCCCTGCTCGATATGGGCTTCGAGATAGCCGACATAGCGCGCGGCATCGAGCCGCTCGCGCGGCCGTGCGGCGAAGCCGGCCTGCGCCAGCGCTTCCTTGAGCGGCACCCCGTCGTCACGCCCCGTCGCTTGCCCGATTTCATCCTCGCCGAGCGTGCCGGTGAAGGAGCGGCTGCCGAGATAGGGCAGGTAATGGCCTTCCTCGTCGGCCCAGGCGGCGGGCTCGATGCCGAGCCCGGCGCAATCCGGGTCGGCGGCGAAGGCGCGGGCCAGTTCGAGCGCGTAGACGACCCCGAGCGCGCCGTCGAGCCAGCCGCCATAGGGCTGCGTTTCGCTGTGCGAGCCGACCAGCAGCCGGCGCTTCGCCCCCGGATTGCGGCCGATCACGTTGCCGACCCCGTCGATCGTCGCCTCGAGCCCGGCTTCGCGGAATTTTTCCGCGAGCCAATGCCGCGATTCGACATCGACCGGGGAGTAGGTCGGCCGATGCACGCCCGTCTTGTAGCGGCCGAACCCCCGCAAGCATTCGAGATCCTCGAGAAGCCGTCCGCTGTCGATGCTCGGCATGGCCGCACTCCGCCCGTCGATTTGCGCTGTCGCGGCATTCTTAGCACGGGACGGGCCGAAATTTGCCACCGCCGAGCGCCGCGCAGAGGTTGATCCCGGCCGCCGAGAGATTACGTTTCTGGCGCCGGGGCGGCGGGTCTCGGGGGAAACGCGCCGCATTTCTCGCCGGCAAGCGAGGGGGAAAGAGAATGACAAGAGCAATGACCGTGCGCGGCGCCGTCGCTGCCGCGCTGTTGATCGGGCTGGCCGGCTGCGGCAATCCGTACGATCCGGGCCAGCGGACGGTCACCGGCGGGCTGATCGGCGCCGGCACCGGCGCGGCGATCGGCGGCGCCGTCGGCGGCTGGGAAGGAGCGGCGATCGGCGCCGGGGTCGGCGGCGCGGCCGGCGCCGTCACCGGCTTGGTGACGACGCCCGCTCCGCCGCCACCGCCGCCACCGGGACCGCCGCCGCCGCGCTACTGACCCTCGGCCGCGTAGAGGCGCAGCGCCTCCGGCAGGCCCTTCAAGGCGTGGCTGCCGCGGTCGGCAAAGCGCAGGCCGGAGCCGGCAACGAGGTCGCGCACCGTGTTCGAGACGAGGACTTCGCCGGGGCCCGCCATCTCGGCGACGCGGGCGGCGATGTGGACGGCGATGCCGGCAACGTCGTCGTGCTTTACCTCGATCTCGCCGGTATGCAGCCCGCTGCGCAGGGCGATGCCGAGCGGCCGCACCGCATTCGATATCGCGCCGGCGCAGCGCACCGCGCGCGCCGGGCCGTCGAAGGTCGCGAGAAAGCCGTCGCCGAGGCTCTTAACGGCACGGCCGCGGAATCGCGCGATTTCCTGCCGCGCCGCCTCGTCGTGCCGGTCGAGCAGGGTGCGCCAGCCGCGGTCGCCCATTGCGGCGGCGCGCCTCGTCGAGTCGACGATGTCGGTGAACAGGACCGTCGCCAAGACCCGGTCCGGCTCGGCCTCATGGCGCGATCCGGTCAGGAATTCCTCGACCTCGCCGACGATGCGGTCGGTAACGTCAGGCTCGTGCAGCGGGTTGTGATCGAATCCGGGCAGTTCGAGATATTTGGCGCCGGGGATGTTGGCGGCGAGGTAGCGACCGGCTTCGACCGGGATCGCCCCGTCGCCGACGCGATGCATGACGAGGGTCGGAACGCGGATCGCCGGCAGCACATGGCGCGCGTCGATCTCCATGTTCATGCGGCGTATGGCGATGACGGCCGACGGGCTCGCACTCTGCCGCTCGAAGCGGGCGAAGGTGCGGCGGGCTTCCTGCGACAGGCTGCCCGGCATATAGCGGCCCAAAAAGTATTCGCCCGTTCCCCACAGGCGATCGACCCGCTCGATTTCCTTTTCGAGCTCGCCCGGCGCCAATAAATGCAGCGGGTAGGCGTACGAGCCGTAAACCGCAAGCGCCTGAGCGCGCTGCGGATAGGTTGCGGCGAATAAGAGGCTCATCGGCCCGCCTTCGGAAATCCCGAACAGAGCGGCGCGATCCGAGCCGGCGGCATCCATGACGGCACGCACGTCGTCCATCCGCTCTTCGAGCGTCGCGATGCCGACATTGCGGTCGGAAAGCCCCGTGCCGCGCTTGTCGAACAGAATCAGCCGCGAAAAGCCCGCGAGCCGCGAATAAAAATTCGCGAACTCCGGCATCTCCCAAGAGAGATCGAGATTGGAGACGAAGCCGGGCACGACGACGAGGTCGAAGGGCCCATTACCGACGACCTGATAGGCGATGCGCACATCGCCGCTCCTGGCGTAGCGGGTCTCCGGCGCCTCCATCGCGTGCCTTCCCGTGCGACCGCGTGGCGAGGGGATAGAGAGTAGCCTAGGATCGCAGGCGCAACAAACCGGCCGCCGGAAATGCCCGAATCCTCTTCACCCACACCCCGCCCTCCCGCGCTTCCGGACGAGGGCCGAAAGGTGCCGCGCATCGCCATCCTCGGCTTTTCGATCGAGTGCAACAAATTCGCGCCGGTCGCGACCGAGCGCCATTTCGGGCAGTTTTTCGGGGACGACATCGTCGCCGAGGCGCGTCTTCCGGCGCCGCGCATGCTCGGCGAGATCCCCGGCTTCGTCGCCGCGATGGACGGCGCCGGGCCGTGGCGGCCGGTCGGCATCGGCTTTGCGCAGGCGGGGCCGAACGGGCCGGTCGAGCACGGCTTCTTCGTGCGGCTCCTCGATGAAATCGAGCGCCGGCTCGAGGCCGCGTTGCCGGTCGATGCGGTCTATATCTGCGAACACGGCGCGGCGGTGACGACCGAGGAGGACGATCCCGACGGCATCCTGTTCGCGGCGGTGCGCCGGATCGTCGGGCCGGATGTGCCGATCGCCGCGACCCTCGACCTGCATGCCAATGTTTCCGAGCGCATGGTCGAGGCGGTCGACGTCTTCATCGGCTACCGCACGAACCCGCATCTCGACACGCGCGAGCGCGGGGCCGAGGCGGCCGCGGCGATCCGCGAAATGCTCGATGGCGTGCAGCCGGTGCGCGCCTTCCTGCGCCTGCCGATCGTGCCGCCGACAGTAACCCTGCTGACCGCCGCCGGACCCTATGCCGAGATGATCGCGCTGGGGCAGCAGCGCATGAGCCCGGAAATCATGAACGTCTCGGCGATGGGCGGCTTCGCCTATGCCGATAGTGCGAAAAACGGGCTCTGCGTCGTCGTGACGGCCCGCCGCGACAAAGAGGCCGCCGCCGCGCTCGCCCGCGAGATCGCCGAATTCGGCTGGCGCAACCGGGCGCGCTTCTACCCGCACCTGACGCCGCTCGACGAGGCGGTCGCAAAGGCGCTCGCGGCCGGCCGCGACCCGTCGCTCCCCGCGCTGTGCTTCGCCGATGTGGCCGACAATCCGGGCGGCGGCGGGCGCGGCAACACGGTGCATCTGCTGCGCGCCTTTCATGAAGCGCGGGTCGAGGGATGCCTTCTCGGCATCTGCTACGACCCGCCGCTGGCCGAGGAGGCGCACGGGCACGGCCTGCACTATAATTTCACCGCCCGTTTCAACCGCACCGAGACGACGGTCTTCTCCGAGCCCTGGCAGGCGCCGGCCCGCGTCGCCGCGCTCGGCGACGGCAATTGCGTCGGCCGGCGCGGCATCTACAAGGGCACGCGGCTATCGCTCGGGCCCTCGGCGGCGCTCGCCATCGACGGCGTTACGGTGGTCGTGGTGTCGCGCCGGGTGCAGTGCGCCGACCCCGTCTTCTTCGAGATGCTAGGGCTCGACATCGCCCGCGCCCGCTCGCTCGTCGTCAAGTCGCGGGGGCATTTCCGCGGCGGCTTCGACGAGTTCTTCGGGGCCCAGCAGATCGTCGAGGTCGATCTGCCCGGCCTCACCTCGCCGATGCTCGGCCGCTTCGACTGGAAGCGGCTGCCGCGCCCGGTCGTCCCGCTCGACGAGGTCGGCGAGTGGCGCCCGCCCGCACCCTCTCTCTATCCGGCGTAGCGCTTATCCAGCATCGCGTGGATGCCCTTGTTGCCGTCGACGAGCTGCGTCACCCGCAGATCGACGGCGAGGCTGGCGAACATGTAGGCGTCCTCGCGCGACAGGCCCATCCGCTCGCCGATCAGATCGAGCATCTGGCGCAGCGCCGTCTTCGCCGCGTCGTCGAGATCCTCGTCGAAGCCCATCGTGATCAGATGCGAGGGCGTCTCGGCGCGCGGCAATTGGAAGCGCAGATCCTTGCGGACGGAGAGGCGGAAGCTGCCGGCGAGGGCGGTCTCCAGCGCCGTCACGCACACTTCCCCGTCGCCCTGCACGCCATGCCCGTCGCCGGCCGAGAACAGCGCGCCCGGCGCCCATACCGGCAGATAGAGCGTCGTCCCGGCGACCAATTCCTTCAGGTCCATGTTGCCGCCGAATTCGCGCGGCTGGATCGAGCTGCAGGCGCCATAGACGGGCGGCGGCGCGACCCCCATGACGCCGAAGAACGGCGCCAATGGGATCTCGGCGCCCCAGGGCAGCGTGCCGACGCCGCGCTGGCGGTCGATCCGCGTGTGCCAGAGGCGGCGGATCGGAAAATCCTCGGGCAATGTGCCGGCGAGCGGGCGCACCCGCGTATAGCCCCAATTCTGCCGAGGCTCGATAGTGAGGATCTCGATTTCGAGCACATCGCCGGGCTCGGCCCCCTCGACCGCGATCGGCCCCGTCAGGATGTGCGCGCCGAGCCTCGGCGTGAGCTTTTCGAGGACGGCGCGATGGTCGGCGAGGATCTCGAAGCCCGCACCCTCGGGCAGGATGTCGGCACCGCCCGAGACGCATTCCATGCTGACCGTATCGCCCGATTTGACGCGCAGCGCCGGCGGCAGCGCCGCGTCGAAGAAACCCCAATGGCAGGTCTCGGGCCCGGCCGGCAAATGGTGGTGCTGCGACATCGAAAGAGCCTCCGCTGATTGCCGCGCGATCCTAGCGGTATCGGCGGCGCCGTTCACGCCGCCTGCCGCTGCGCCCGCGCCGGCCGCGACCGCATCGAGCGCAACTCGTAGACCTGGTTCGCGATGTCGCCGACCAGTATGGACGAGCCGACGCACACCATGACGACGGTCTCGACGATCTCCCAGTTGAACGGGGTATCCCAGCCGGTCACCCCGAGGATGACCCGTATCTCGAGGAAGGTCAGCGCGACGGCGTAGCTGCGCGTCATCCATTGCCGGTGCTGCGGGATCATCCGCTTCATCGCGAAGACGAAGCCGACGCCGGTCGTGATCATCAAGAGGCTCGCCTGCATCAGGGTTTCGACCGTGAACGTCCACGAGGCGCCCTGCGCTTCGTCGAGATACTGGATCCAGGCGCCGAGCGGCGCCAAGGTGAAGGCGGCGGCGACGTAGACGCGTCCGGTGATCCGATGCAGCTTCGTGAAGCGTTGCCGCAGCCGGTCGGAGAACTGCATCGGCGCCAGCACCAGGGCGCTGACGCCGGCGAGGCCGTGCCCCAACAGCCACCATTTGAAGGGCGCGTAATGCTTCCACACCGGAGCGGCCGAATTAACGAGGAAGCTTTCATTGTGGTAGATGACATAGGCCGCCATGAGGGCGACGACGACGAGAACCAGGGTCTTGACCTGCACCCGCTCGAAGGGGTGCTGCCGCGCGCCGCTGTCGAACATGCCCGCCTCCTGTTGTCGGCTGCTGCCGTCCTATTTGTTCGCCGCCGCGGGCGGCGCCGGAAACGATACGAAGGGCGGCGGCGGGGCGGCGCCCGGCGGCAGATCCGCCGGCGTCTCCTTTCCGCCCGGCCCGAGATAGCGGATAAAGCTGTAGATTGCCCGCCGGTCCCTGGGCGTCATCGATTGCAGCGCCCACCACGGCATCGGCGGCTTCGGCTGCATCTCGCGCACCAGGTTGAGCCATTCCTTCTCGCTCAGATGGCCGAGCAGAAGCCGCAGATTGATCGCGTAGGTCGTGCCCCAAGGTCCGTGCCAGCCGAGCGGGCTGCCCTCGAGCCAGTCCTTCTCGGCGATCTTGCCGCCGGCGAGCCCGAAGCCTGCGGTGTGGCAATCGTTGCAGCCGCCGATCTTCACGAGGTAGCGGCCGCGGACGACGAGCGCCCCGTCTTGCGGTTTCGCCGTCTGCGCGCCTGCCGGCAATACGACGAGCACGGCGAGCGCGGCCGACGCCAAGGTGCTTGCAATTGCCCTCATCTCCCCCTCTACGCTCGGTTTTGCGCATTCTATCCGCGACGGCCTCACGGCACCAGCACGGCGGCGCCTTTGAGACGCCCCGCGCGCAGATCGGCGAGCGCGTCGTTGGCACAACCGAGCGGATAGGTCGCCGTCTCGGTCTTGACCCCGGCCTCAGGCGCCAGCGCGAGAAATTCCTGCGCATCCGCCCGCGTCAGATTGGCGACCGAGCGCACCACCCGCTCTTCCCACAACAGGCGATAGGGAAAGGCCGGGATGTCGCTCATATGGATGCCGCCGCAGACGACCGTGCCGCCCTTTTTCGTGGCGGCGAGCGCGAGCGGCACGAGCGCACCGACGGGGGCGAAGATCAATGCCGCGTCGAGCGGCTCGGGCGGTAGGGTCGTCGAATCCCCGGCCCATTCGGCGCCCAGCGCCCGCGCGAAATCCTGCGCCGCACGGTCGCCCTCGCGGGTAAAGGCGAAGAGCCGGCGGCCCTGGTGGCGCGCCACTTGCGCGAGGATGTGCGCCGCCGCGCCGAAGCCGTAGATGCCGAGCCGGCGCGCCGGCCCCGCCATTCTGAGCGTGCGGTAGCCGATAAGGCCGGCGCACATCAAGGGCGCCGCCTCGACATCGGAATAGCGCGCAGCGATCTGGAAGCAGTAGCGCTCGTCGGCGAGCGTGAACTCGGCATAGCCGCCGTCCAGCTGGTAGCCCGTGAAGCGGGCCCGGTCGCAGAGGTTCTCCTGCCCCCGCCGGCAAAATTCGCACACCCCGCAAGTCCACCCCAGCCACGGCACCCCGACCCGGTCGCCCACCGCAAAGCGCTCCGCCCCCGGGCCCTTCGCGACGACCCGGCCGACGATCTCGTGGCCCGGCACGAGCGGCAATTTCGGGTCGGGCAGTTCGCCGTCGACGACGTGCAGGTCGGTACGGCACACCGCGCAGGCGCCGACCGCGATCCGCACCTCGCCGGGGCCGGGCTGCGGCACCGGCAATTCGGCCGCGGCGAGCGGTTCGCCGGGTTTTCGCAGCACTTGCGCGCGCATCTGTTCCTCCCGCCGTTGCCGGCCTCGCGGAATGGGGGTTATGTTTCGTCGCCCGATGACGGAGTCCACGAATGCCGATCGAAAGAAGCGCCGCAACCGCCGGCCACAACAAGCCCGAAGCCCTCTATGAGAAGCTCGAGGATCGCATTCTGGCGCGTGACCAGCAGGGCGCGAGCGAAGTCTATTACGATCTGTTGCGCGCCGGCCGGCCGCTCTCCGAAATCGTCGGTGAGGGGGTGCGCATCCATGCGCCGTTCACGCATGTCCCTTACCACGAGCGGATCGACGACGGCTTCGTCAACTTCGTCAACAACGATCACTGCCTCCTCTCCGCCCGCGCCACGTTGCATCTGAACAAGCTGGTGCCCGAATCCTGCGCCGGACTGCCGATGGCGCAGACGGTATGGTACATCCCGACCGGGCTCGACATCTGGAACCAGAAGATCCTGAAAGCGCCCGGGCACTACGCCCGCGCCCCCGGCTTCAGCCTGCCGCCCGGCCCGCCGCCCAAGCCGCAGGTGTTCTGGCCCGACCAGGAGCCGGAGCGCCTCTCGGGACCGCTGGAGGAGCGGCTCGCAGAGTGGATGACGCGCGTCCACCGCGGCCAGGTATTGGAGGCCTACCGCGTCTTTCTCGGCCTCATGGAAAACCCCGCCGAGCGCGAGGCGGTGCTGGCGCAGCTCGTCTTCGCCGGCCTCATCGACGTGCAGGACCGCTCGCTCTACAACCGCTCCTACACGACCGGCCACAAATCCTTCCGCGCCCGCGCCACGGTCGAATTGGGCCGCGCGCTCGGCTGGGAGAATGCGCACCAAGTCGTCTATGCGGGGGCGCTCGACATCGCGGTCGGCCCGCGCTGGTACTCGCTCTACGAGATGGCCTGCAACGCCATCACCATGTTCGTCGAGGGCGAGGCGGTGCATGCGATCCCCTATCGCGGCACGACCGCGCGCGAGCAGGCGCTCCTCGACAACGCGGGGCCGCTCGGCGAGGCTGAGGGCGCAGCTTTCATCGAAACCGTGATCCGCGAGCCCGAGCCGCGTTATGTCGAGGCGCTGACGAGGCTGCTGCATTCCGGTGTGGCGCCGCGGAAAATTCTCGACGCGCTGCAGCTCGGCGCCGCCGAAGTCATCCTCGAAACGCAGAACCCGACCGGCTTCTCGCTGCCGCAGCACTGCTACGAGTACCTCAACACGCTCGGCTGGTTCTGGGACGATTTCCGCCACCCGCAGCGCTTGAAGCTGCTCTACCTCGCTACCGCCTATCTCAATCAGGCGGCCTGGCATCAGAAGCATTCGGGCGAATTGCAGCCGGTCGAGATCCGCGCCCCGGCCGCCGCGGCCGGGCTGTCGGCCGCCGACATCCTGCCGCGCGTGCGGCAGGCGGCGCTCGCGCTCGACGGGCCGCAGAGCGTCGCCTGGACGCAGGCCTATCTCGACAGCGGCGCCGACCGCGCCCCGCTCGCCGCCGAACTGGCGCTGTTGTCGAGCCGGCTCGGCAACGATCCGCACAACCAGGAAATCGGCCTCTGCCTCGTTGAGGATTACCGCAAGAGCCCGCGCGACAAGCTGCTGCTCGCCTGCGCCCAGCATACCGCGGTGCACCGCAAATACGGCGACCCGCTCGAGGCGAGCCGCCGCTTCGGCAAGGCCATGGGGATCGCGCCGTTGCAGTGAGGACAGGGCTCTTCGGGCTCGCCGCCGCGCTCGCGCTGTCGGCCGCGCCGGCGCCGGCCGCGCAATTCGACGCACTCTATTGGGCCTATTGGGCGGGTATGTCGGCAGGGCATATCCGGCTCTCGCTGACGGACGGCGGCTCGGGCTACAGCGACCGCATCGACATCGACACAGTCGGGCTGCCGCGGCTCTTCACGCATTTCCGCACGACCGCGCACGCCGCCGGCCGGATCGCCGACGGCGGCCCGGCCGAGCCCGTGCGCTACGACGCGCGCTACGATCTGCACAAGCGGCGCGGCCGGCTGATCAGCATGCGGTTCGTGCGGGTGAAGGGCGCGGTCGTCGCGGTGCGCGGGCCCGGCGACAGCAGCCACGAAAAGATCCTCGCCGAAGCCTTTCGCCGCAACGTCGTCGACCCGCTTTCCGCCTTCGAGCGCATCCGGCAGGCGCTCGCCGCGGCGCGGCGCGCGCATCGCGACCGCTTCCGCATCCCGGTTTACGACGGAAAGCGGCGCTTCGACATCTTGGGCCATGTCGAACCCGGCGGCGAGGCCGGGGTGTTGCGGGTTGCGCTGGTCCTGCAGCCGATCGCCGGCTTCAAAAAAAATCACCCCGGCAACGAAGATCCCGAGGACGCGCCGCGGCCGGTGGCGCTGCGCGTCACCGACGACGCGCGGCTCATGCCGCTGTCGATGCGGGTTTCCGTCTGGTATCTGCCGCTCGTCGTCCAGTTCCAGCGGCTGTGCGCCAAGCCCGGCCGCTGCAACGGATAGCCGCCGAACAAAAAGAACCGCCCGGCCGAGCGGGCCGGGCGGTCCTCGGGTTTCCCGTCAAGGTGGCGCGGGTCAGCGCCAGCCGTCGTGATCGCGATCGAACGGGTGATGATAAACGTACGCGCGATGCCAGTAATAGGGGTGCGGATGCGGGCCGAAGACGCCCGCGACATAGTATCCCGGATAGCCGTAATAGTACGCACCCGGGACGCCGAGGCCGACCAACACCCGCGCATCGGCCGGCGCGGCTGTAACCGTCATCGCGCCCAATCCCGCCGTGATAATCGCCGCAGCAGCGACTGCTCGCAATGCGCGGGATTTACCGAGGGTACTCATTGTCCATCTCCAATCTGACCGCGGCAATTCCGCCGCTCGTCTTATACATACGCAAAACTACAAATATGCATCCCCTTTTTTATTGTAACAGTTCTGTCGCGCAATTATGTCAAATCGGCATGATTTGGGCTTGTTCGGCGGCAGCCGAGGCGCACGCGAGACGGGTTGGATTTCGTCAATCGGAATGCCGGCTTTTTGACTTCGGCGGCGGAGTTCCATACGATCGCCGGCGATGCCGAGCCCCCGGAAATATTGGAAGACGCGGCAATGACGACGACGATCCGGCCGTTCAATCGCCCGCGGGCGGGCGGCCAGCCCGCCTATCTCGACCCCGGCTACAAGAGCACCGCGAAGCGTGCCCCGAAGCGGCCGCCGATCGCGCTCGAACATACCTTGTCGGAGGTGACGGGGCCGGTCTTCGCCGGCGGTTGGGCCGGCCCGGACGCCGCCGATCTGACGCGCGGGCATGGCGGGCCGCCGCTCGGCGAGCGCATGATCCTCGCCGGCCGCGTCCTCGACGAGGACGGCAGGCCCGTCGCCGGGACGCTGATCGAGCTGTGGCAATGCAATGCCGCCGGCCGCTACAAGCACCCGGTCGACCAGCACGACGCGCCGCTCGACCCGAATTTCGACGGGCTCGGCCAGGTCGTGACCGGCGCCGGCGGCGAATACCGCTTTCTGACGATCAAGCCCGGCGCCTATCCCTGGCGCAACACCTATAATGCCTGGCGGCCGGCCCACCTCCACCTCGGGATCTACGGGCCCGCCTTCGCGACGCGGCTGATCACGCAGATGTATTTTCCGGGCGACCCGTTGCTCGCCTACGACCCGATCTTTCAGAGCACGCCCGACAGGGCGGCGCGCGACCGGCTGATCGCCGACTACGACCCCGAATTGAGCGAAGCCGAGTGGGCGCTCGGCTACCGCTTCGACATCGTGCTGCGCGGCCGCGCCCAGACGCCGATGGAGCGGGCCTGAGCGATGGCGGAAAAGCTGATTCCGACCCCATCGCAGACGGTCGGGCCATTTTTCCATCTCGGGCTCGACCGCCCGGAATGGGCCGATCTGGCGCGCGGCAATCCGGCGGGCGAGCGGATCGTCGTCGAAGGGCGGATAATCGACGGCGACGGCGCGCCGGTGCCCGACGGCTTTCTCGAACTGTGGCAGGCGAACTCGGCCGGCCGCTATGCCCACCCCGACGACCCGCAGACCGACAAGCCGCTCGACCCGGGCTTCACCGGCTTCGGCCGCGCCTTCACCGATGGCGAAGGCCGTTTCCGCTTCACGACGGTCCGCCCCGGCCCGGTGCCCGGCCGCGGCAACAGCCTGCAGGCGCCGCACATCGATGTCGCGCTCTTTGCCCGCGGCCTCTTGAAGCAGCTCTATACCCGCATCTATTTCGCCGACGAGAGCGCGAACGAGGCCGACCGGGTGCTGTTGTCGATCGAGGATCCGGGCGTGCGGCGGACGCTCCTCGCGCGGCGGGAGCAGGGCGGCGGGCAGCCGGCCTACCGCTTCGACATCATTCTGCAAGGCGCGGGCGAGACGGCGTTCTTCGACATCTGAGGAGCCGCTCGCGGCCGCCGGCGAGGAGAAGGCGATGACGGGCGAACGCTACCTGTCCGGTTTCGGCAACGAACATCAGAGCGAGGCGCTGCCGGGCGCTCTGCCGCAAGGCCAGAATTCGCCGCAAAAACCGCCAAAGGGGCTCTATGCCGAGCAGATCTCCGGCACCGCCTTCACCGCGCCGCGGGCCGAGAACCGGCGTTCATGGCTGTACCGCATCCGGCCCTCGGCGATGCACCGCGCCTACCGGCGCATCGACAACGGCCTATTGCGCAGCGCGCCCTTCGAGGAAGCGGCGCCGACGCCGAACCGGCTGCGCTGGGACCCGCCGCCGTACCCTCACCGCCCGGCCGATTTCGTCGAGGGGCTCGCAACGATGGGCGGCAACGGCGAGGCGCGCGGCCGCACCGGGGTGGCGATCCATATCTACCGCGCGACCCGGCCGATGCAGGGCCGCGTCTTTTCCGACGCCGACGGCGAACTCCTGATCGTGCCGCAATCGGGGCGGCTCGAGATCGCGACCGAGTTCGGCACGCTGGCCGCGGCGCCGGGCGAGGTCGCGCTTATCCCGCGCGGCGTCAAGTTCTGCGTCGGCCTGCCCGACGGCAAGGCGCGCGGCTATGTCTGCGAGAATTGCGGCAACCTCTTCCGCCTGCCGGCGCTCGGACCGATCGGCGCCAACGGGCTCGCCAATCCGCGCGATTTCCTCGCCCCCGCCGCCGCCTACGAGGACCGCGACGAGCCCTGCGAGGCGATCCTGAAATTCGCCGGCGACCTGTGGGCGGCCGAGATCGACCATTCGCCCTTCGACGTCGTCGCCTGGCATGGCAATTACGTGCCCTACAAATATGACCTCGCGCGCTTCAACACGATCGGCACGGTCAGCTTCGACCATCCCGACCCGTCGATCTTCACCGTGCTGACTTCCCCGAGCGAGAGCGAGGGCACGGCCAATTGCGATTTCGTGATCTTCCCGCCGCGCTGGATGGTCGCCGAGCACAGCTTCCGGCCGCCCTGGTTCCACCGCAACGTGATGAGCGAATTCATGGGGCTTGTCGCCGGCCGATACGACGCCAAGGCCGGCGGCTTCGAGCCAGGCGGGGCGTCCTTGCACAATTGCATGGCGGCGCACGGCCCCGACGCCGCCACTTACGAGCGGGCGAGCGCGGCCGACCTCGCGCCGCACAAGATCGAGGACACGCTCGCCTTCATGTTCGAGACGCGCCTTCCTATCGCGCCGACCCGCTTCGCCCTCGAGACGCCGGCCTTGCAGCGCGACTACGACGCCTGCTGGCAGGGCTTCCCGAAGCTGTTCAAGGGCTGACCGCTGTCATTGCGAGGAGCGTAGCGACGAAGCAATCCCGCCGAGATTGCTTCGCTACGCTCGCAATGACAGCACGCCTCAAGCGGTCGGCGGGGCGAGCTCGTCGAGCGAGAGGCCACGCGCTTCCGGGCCGACCTGCGTCACCGCCACCGCCGCGATGATCAACAGCACCGCAAGCAGCCCGAAGACCGTCGGCAGGCCCCACCTGTTCTGCACCAACAGAATCGTCGGGATGATGATGATCGCTCCCAAGCGGCCGACCGCCTGCGCCAGGCCGAAGCCGGAAGCGCGCGCGTTGGTCGGGAACACCTCGGAAATGAAGATCTGCGACGAATTCCCGGCGAGCTGGATGAAGAACACCATGATGAAGCCGGAGACGACGACCATCGTATTCGTCGTCGCGCCGCCGAAGCCGATAGCGGCGAGGCCGGCCAGCACGAAGGCGGCGACGGCGGTCGGCTTGCGGCCGAATTTCTCGAGCGCGTACATCATGAAGGCGCTGGCGCAGGGAAAGGCGAGCGTGATGCCGATCGTGTAGGCGAGCGAGGTTTGGATCGTCAGCCCGCGCGCCTTCAGGATGTTGGGCAGCCACGCCCCGAAGCCGAGCGCAATGCCGAAGAAGGCGAAGAAGCAGATCATGCCGGCGACGACGCGCCCCGGGTAGTTGCGGAAGACGATGCCGAAGGGGTCGCTCTTCGTATCGCTCGCCGCGTCGGTCGAGAGCGTGTCGAGCGGCACGGTCTTGAGCCGCATCCGCGCCAACAGGTCGAGCGCCCGCTGGCCCTGGCCGTGGGTCGCCAGCCAGCGCGGCGATTCCGGCAAGGTGAAGCGCACCACCCAGATGATCAGCGCGGCGATGCCGATGACGATCCATATGCCGCGCCAGCCGATCATGTCGCGGAAGCCGAGCGCGAAGGCCGCGCCGATCGGCCACGGCCAGGCGCCGCCGAGAAACTGCATGAACGCGGTGAGCCGGCCGCGGATGTTCTTCGGCGCATATTCGGTCGTGTAGGAGAAGCACAAGGGCTGTTCGGCGCCGAGCCCGACGCCGGCGAGAAAGCGGCCGACCAGGAGCCAGAACAGATTGGGCGCGAGAGCGGCGCCGATCGTCGCGATGCCGAACAGCAAGAGGTTGAACTGGTAGACCGCCTTGCGGCCGAACCGGTCGGTGAATTCGCCTTGGCCCAACGTGCCGACGAGCAGCCCGAAGGCGGTCGCGCTGCCGACCGCGGCGACCTGGCCGCCGGTCACGAACCCGCTCTTGATCATGTCCGGGATCAGCGCCCCGAGGATCGAGAAATCCATCACGTCGACGAAATACCCCGACGCGACAAGCGCCAGGACCTGCCAATGGATCGGCCCCATCCGGGCGTTGTCCATCGTCTCGCCGACAAAGGCCTCGATCGTTTGGCCGGTGCCGGAGCGTGCCTGCGTTGCTTCTGCCATTTTGGCGTCCCCCCACTTTGACCGCGCTTCGGTGCGCGGCGCTGCTGTTTTGATTACCACAGAGGCACGGAGGCCGCGGAGGGAATTATTGTAGACCCGTCGCCCCCGCGAAAGCGGGGGTCCAGGGCGAGCGATCCAGCTTTGTCGGCTCTGGATTCCCGCTTTGGCGCGCTTTCGCGGGAACGACGAATACTGTTCGCGAATTACTTGACGGCCGAGAAGCTTGTCGGCTGCAGGATGCTGTTCTCGACGCGCGCGACGATGGCGCCGTTCGCCTCCGTCTGCGCCCGCTTCGCGATCCATTCGGGGTCGGCCTGGAAGGCCGCCCATTTGCGCTCGCGCTCGGCGAGCGATTCCCATTTGAGGAAATAATAGAGGGCCTGGTTCGAATCGCCGATCCCGACCGTCCAGAAGCCGGCCTGCTCGATGCCGTGCCGCTTCCAGATGGGAAGCGTGATCGTGTCGAAACGCTTCAAGAGATCCGGCAGCTTACCCGGCACGCAGTGATAGACGCGCAGCTCGTAGAGCATGTCTTTCTCCTATTTGACCGACGAAAAGCTCGTCGGTTGCAGGATCGTGTTCGTTATCGAGGCGACGATCTGGCCATTCTTCTCGGTCTCGGCGCGGGCCGCGATCCATTCCGGGTCGGCCTGGAAGCCGGCGAAGCGGCGGGCGCGGTCATCGAGCGATTCCCATTGCAGCATGTAATAGAGGTCCTGGTTCGAATCGCCGATCGCGACGGTCCAGAACCCGGCCTGGCGGATGCCGTGCTTTTCCCACAGCTTCAAGGTGATCGTGTCGAAGCGCTTCAACAGATCCGGCAGCCGGCCGGGGACGCAGTGGTAGACGCGCAATTCGTAGATCATGCCGGTGTCTCCTCCTTCGGTTCAGTAATCGACATCCGTCTTCATTGTCGTCCCGGCGCAGGCCGGGACCCATGTTTCAGCAGCTCCTTGCGGCGGATAGATGGACCCCGGCCTTCGCCAGGCCTTCGCCGGGGTGACGAAAGAGCGCCTCATCTCAGCCAAGGTGCTTCTCGACCCAGGCGGCGGCGTCGAAGAGCGCCTCGTCGCGGCCGCGCCGGCCGACCAGCTGGATGCCGAGCGGCAGTCCCTTGGGGCCGGTCCCGGCCGGCAGCGTCAGGCACGGCGTATGGGCGAGCGTCCACATGCCGTTGAAGCGCGCGTCGCCGGTCGTCGCGAGCCCTTCCGGCGCCTCGCCGACCGCGCTCGGCGTCAGCAGCAGGTCGAATTCGCCGAACAGATCGTCGAGATGGGCGCGATAAGCGTCGGCCGTCTCCACCGCCTCGACATAGCGCGCAAGCGGCACCGCGCGCCCCGCCGCGAGCACTGTGTCGCGCAATACCGGCGACAGCTTCCCGCGGTGGAAATCGTACTCGTAGCCGTAGTTGCGCGAGGCCTCGAAATAGAAGATGTCGCGGTGGCAATCGAGGATGCCGGCGAATTGCGTCGCGAACGCCACCTCGCGCACGCTCGCGCCTTTGGCCGACAGCCGGGAAGCCATACCCTCGATCAGCGCTTTCGTCGCCGGGTCGGCGGCCTCCCAGGCCGGGGTGCGGCAGAGCCCGATGCGCGGCGCCGCGCCCCTGCGGTCGACCGCCGGCACATCCTGCGCCAGCAGCACGCCGCGCAGCAGCGGCAGATCGTCGAGGCTGCGGCAGATGATGCCGAGCGTGTCGAGAGTGTGCGACTGCATCTTGATGCCGGCGCGGCTGAATTCGCCGAAGCTCGGCTTGTAGCCGATGACGCCGCAAAAGGCCGCGGGGCGGATGACCGAGCCGCCGGTCTGCGTGCCGAACGCCGCCGGCACCTCGAAATCGGCGACCGCCGCGGCCGAACCGCTCGACGAGCCGCCCGGGGTGTGGGCGTGGTTGTGCGGGTTGACCGTCGCCCCCGGAAAACGGTTGGCGAATTCGGTCGTCACCGTCTTGCCGAGCATGATGCCGCCTTCGCCGCGCACCAGCGCGACGCAGGCGGCATCGGCGACGGGGCGGTTGCCGCGATAGATCGGCGAGCCGTGCTCGGTCGGCAGTTGCACCGTGTCGATCACGTCCTTGACGCCGATCGGCGCGCCTTTGAGGCGGCCCGGCCGCCCGGCGCGGTCGATCGCGCGCGCCTCGGAGAGCGCGCGCTCGGGATCGAGAAAGGCCCAAGCCTTGATCGCGGCGCCGGCTTCGATGCGTTCGAGCGCGGCGCGCACCAATGCCTCGGCCGAGAGATCGCCCTCGGCGAGCGCCGCGACCGCCGCGGCGAGAGACAGTCTCTCGGGGCCGCTCATGAGGCGCCTGCGAGATAGCGCTCGACCCACAGCGCCGTTTCGAGAAGGCGGAGATCGGCATGCCGGCGGCCGACGAGCTGCAGGCCCAGCGGCAGCCCGCGCGGGCCTTTGCCGGCGGGCAGGGTCAGGCACGGCATGTAGAGCATCGTCCACAGCGCGTTGAAGATCGCGGGGCCGGTGTCGGCGAGCCCCCGCGGCGCCTCGCCCGGCGCCGGCAGCGTCAGGATCGCGTCGAAGCCGCCCGCCCAAGCCGCGGCCGCCCGGCGCGCGCGCCGCGCCGCTTCCTGCGCCTTGCGGAAATCCTCGACCCGAAGCTTGCGGCCGCGGGCGATCTTCGCCTCGCGCAAGTCCGGGCTCAGCAATGCCGCGTGGCGATGCAGCTCGGGCATGTGGTTGCGCGGCGCTTCGAAATCGGCAATCGCCGCCTGCGTGTCGAGCCCCTCTGCGCATTCCGGCGGCAGCCGCGTCTCGACGAGCGCCGCGCCGGCGGCGGAAAGGCGCTCCACCGCCGCCTCGAACGCCGCCGCCCCTTCGGGGAGCGCCCTGTCCCAAGCCGGCGCGCGGCAGAGCCCGAGGCGCGGCGCATTTTCCGGGAGCGCCGGCGGCTGGTACGGGATCGCCATCATCGCGGCGCGAAAGAGCGCGATGTCCTCGACCGATCGCGCCATGATGCCGACCGTGTCGAGGGCGTCGGTGTTGATCCGCATGCCGGCCGGCGGAAAGAGGCCGAAGCTCGGCTTGAAGCCGACGACGCCGCAATAGGCGGCGGGGCGGATCACCGAGCCGCCGGTTTGCGTGCCGACCGCAAGCGGCACCATGAAATCGGCGACGGCGGCGGCCGAGCCCGACGACGAGCCGCCGGGGGTATGGTCGGGGTCGTGCGGGTTCGCGGTCGGGCCGGGATGACGGTTCGCGAACTCGGTCGTCACCGTCTTGCCGAGCAGGATGCCGCCGGCGGCGCGCGGCAGCGCCGCCGCCGCGGCGTCGGCCGCGGGGCGGGAGCCGGCATAGATGGGCGAGCCGTAGCCGGTCGGCATGTCGGCCGTGTCGAAAATGTCCTTGAGGCCGAAGGGCACGCCGTTCAAGAGGCTGCGCCTGCCCGCCTTGTCGCGATCGCGGGCGGCGGCGAGCGCCGCTTCGCCCGCGAGATGGGCCCACGCGCGCACGACGCTGTCGCGCTCGGCGATGCGCCCGAGGCAGCTCCGAACGAGCGCCTCGGCCGACAAGCGGCCCTCCTCGATCGAGCGGACGAGGGTCGTCGCGGATAGTCGGCAAGGCTCGCGCTGCGGCATCATGGCTCCCTGCGGCGCGGGACATTTAGCCACAGCGGCCCCGATTGTGCATGAGCGATTTTTTCGCGCGCCCGAGAGGCGTAGTATGGCGACGAGGCGTCCGGAAGGGGCGCCCGCGCGACGGCAATCGATGGGGGACGGAAAATGAACGAACAGCAGCTTCGCCGGCAGATCGAGGAAGTGCGAACCGGCAAGCGTTCGCGGCGACGCTTCATGCTCGACATGATCGGGCTCGGCATCTCGGCGCCGCTGGCGGCGCAGATGCTCGCCTCTTCCGGCGTCGCGGTGGCAGCGCCGAAATTCGCGTACAAGCCGAAGAAGGCCGGCGGCGGCGGCACGCTGAAGCTGTTGTGGTGGCAGAGCCCGACCTTGCTCAACCCGCATTTCGCGGTCGGCACCAAGGACCAGGACGGCTCACGCATCTTCTACGAACCGCTCGCCTCCTGGAACCCCGACGGCAATCTGGTGCCGACCCTGGCGGCCGAAGTTCCCAGCGTCGAGAACGACGGGCTCGACAAGGGACTGACCTGGGTCGTGTGGAAATTGAAGAAAGGCGTCAAATGGCATGACGGCACGCCCTTCACCGCCGACGACTGCGTCTTCAGCGCGGCATACGCCGCCGATCCGGCGACCGCGGCGACGACGATCGGCAGCTACAAGGACATCAAGGTTTCGAAGGTCGACGACTATACGGTCAAGATAGAGTTTCCGAAGCCGACGCCGTTCTGGGCCGACGCCTTCGTCGGCCCGCGCGGCATGGTCATCCCGAAACACCTGTTCGAGAAATACAAGGGTGCCAATTCGCGCGAGGCGCCGAACAATCTGAAGCCGGTCGGCACCGGCCCCTACCTGTTCGTCGATTTCAAACCGGGCGACCTGGTGCGCGGCAAGCGCAACCCGAATTACCACCAGCCGAACCGGCCGTATTTCGACGCCATCGAAATGAAGGGCGGCGGCGACGCAGTGTCGGCGGCACGCGCCGTGCTGCAGACGGGCGAATACGATTTCGCCTGGAACCTGCAGGTCGACTGGCCGCTGCTGCAGCGCCTGCAAAAGGGCGGCAAGGGCAAGGTCAACGTCTTCGCCAGCGGCAACATCGAGCACATCCAGCTCAACAACACCGATCCGTGGAAGACGGTCGACGGCGAGCGCTCGAGCCTGAAGACGAAGCACCCGTTCCTGACCGACCCGGCGGTGCGCCAAGCATTGAACCTGCTCGTCGACAAGAAATCGGTGCACCAGTACATCTACGGGCCGACCGGCATCGACACGGCCAATTTCATCAACAATCCGCCGAAGTTCGTGTCGAAGAACACGCGTTACGAGTTCAACGTCAAGAAGGCGATCGCGATTCTCGACAAGGCCGGCTGGAAGCCCGGCTCCGACGGCATCCGCGCGAAGAACGGCGTCAAGCTCAAACTCGTCTATCAGACCTCGATCAACGCGCCGCGCCAGAAGAACCAAGAGATCGTCAAGGAGGCCTGCCAGAAGGCCGGCATCGCGGTCGAGATCAAGGCGATCCCGGCCTCGGTATATTTCTCCTCCGATGTCGGCAACCCCGACACCTATACGAAGTTCTATACCGACATCCAGATGTACACGACGACGATGACCGCGCCCGATCCCGGCGATTTCATGCTGCAGTTCACCTCGGGGGAAATCGCGCAAAAGGCCAACAAATGGCAGGGCCGCAACATCACGCGCTGGAAGAGCGCCGAATACGACGCGCTCTACGACGCGGCCAAGAACGAGCTCGACCCGGTGAAGCGCGCCGCCCTCTTCATCAAGATGAACGACCTCGTGATCAAGAACGTGGTGGTCATCCCGGTCGTCTACCGGCCGAGCGTCGCCGGCGTCTCCTCCAAGCTCAACGTGCTGCTGTCCGGCTGGGACAGCTATATCTGGAACCTGCAGGATTGGTACCGCAATGCCTGAGGGCTGGGGCGAATGGGAGCGTCGCGTTTTCTTGTCACCCCGGCGTAAGCCGGGGTCTACCCTGCCGCGGCACGGACTGCGGCGTCGTGGGTCCCGGCCTTCGCCGGGACGACGATCTTTCTGTGCCCGCTAAGTGCTCCAGTACCTCGTCAGGCGGCTCTTACTGGTGATCCCGAGCATTCTGGGCATCAGCATCGTCATGTTCACGATCCTGGCGCTGGCGCCGGGCGATCCGTTCTCGGCGCTCGCCACCGACCCCTCGATCCCGCCCTCGGTCGCCGCCGCCTTGCGCGCCAAGTTCGGCCTCGACGACCCCGTATACTTGCGCTACTTCCGCTGGCTCCTCGCGATGCTGCACGGCGACTGGGGCTTTTCCTTCACGAGCCGGATGGATGTCAGCGCGCTGATCATGCAGCGCCTGCCGACGACGCTCGCCGTCATCGGCTCGTCGCAGATCCTGGCGCTGATGGTCGCGGTGCCGGTCGGCGTGCTGGCCGGCATCCGGCCCTATTCGTTATTCGACCAGGTCGCCAGCACGCTCGCCTTGATCGGCTTCTCGGTGCCGACCTTCTTCACCGGCATCGTCTTAATCCTGTTGTTCAGCATCAACCTGCACTGGCTGCCGATCGTCTACCGCACCGATCTCGGCGGCTCGGGGCTGGAGCTTTATTGGGCCTATATCCGTCAGGCGATCATGCCGGTGCTGGTGCTGGGGCTGTTTCAGGGGGCGCCGTGGACCCGTTTCGTGCGCGCCTCGGTGCTCGACGTGGTGCGCCTCGACCACGTGACGACGGCGCGCGCCAAAGGGCTTTCGGAACGCACCGTCATCCTGAAGCATGTCGTGCGCAACGCGATGATCCCGGTCGTCACCCTTGTTGCCTTGCAGATGCCGATCATCTTCGGCGGCGCCATCATCACCGAGCAGATCTTTCGCGTGCCCGGCATCGGCTCGTTGCTGATCGGCTCGATCCAGGACAACGACACGCCGGTCATCATGGGCGTGACCTTCGTCTTCGCCTGCCTCGTCATCCTGTTCAACCTTATCGCGGACCTGCTTTATGGCTGGCTCGACCCGCGCATCTCCTATCGCTGAGGCGCCGCCGCTCGGCGCCGCCGTCGAGGTCGTGCGCGGGCGGCGGGTCTCGCTCGGCACCGAGTCCTGGCGGCGGTTCCGGCGGCATCGCCTTGCGCTCGTCAGCGCCGGCATCCTGATCCTGATGATCCTCACGCTGCTGTTCGGCCCGTTCCTGTGGCGCGTGCCGATCAACGCGATCGACTTCGCGGCGCAGATGCAGGGGCCGAGCTGGCGTCACCCGCTCGGCACCGACGACCTCGGCCAGGATCTGCTCGCCCGCATGATGTATGGCGGCCGCATCTCGCTGGCGGTTGGCATCGCCGCGATGCTGGTCGCGGTCGTCGTCGGCATCGTCGTCGGCGCCATCGCCGGCACGGCGCGCAGCACGATCGACATGGGGCTGACGTGGGTCGTCGATCTTTTCCTCTCGCTGCCGCAGCTGCCGCTCCTGCTCTTGATCATTTATCTGTTCCAGAACACCCTGCGGCAGATGGTCGGCGAGCAGGTCGGCACCTTCATGCTGATCGTCGCCGTCATCGGCGGCTTCCGCTGGATGTCGATCGCCCGGCTGGTGCGGGCGCAGTTCTTTTCCTTGCGCGAGAAGGAATTCGTCGAGGCGGCCCGTGCGCTCGGCGCCTCGACGATGCGCCAGGTGGTGCGCCACATCCTGCCGAACGCGATCGGCCCGGTGATCGTCGCCGGCACCATCGAGGTGGCGAACGCGATCATCGCCGAATCAACGCTGTCGTTCCTGGGGCTCGGCTTTCCGCCCGACATCCCGAGCTGGGGCCGCATCCTGTTCGACGGCAAGGACTATCTCGACGTTGCGCCGCATTGGGCGATGTTCGCCGGCGGCGCCATCTTTCTGACCGTCATGGCGATCAACTATATCGGCGACGGGCTGCGCGACGCGCTCGACCCGCGGCGCGTATTGTGAGCGCGCCACGCGTGGCCGAAGCCTTACTCGAGATCCGCGGCCTCAAGGTGCATTTCAGGACCGACGACGGCATGGTGCGGGCCGTCGACGGCGTCGACCTCGCGGTCGGGCGCGGCGAGACATTGGGCGTCGTCGGCGAGTCGGGCTGCGGCAAGACCGTGACGGCGATGACGACGCTGAAGCTGATCGCGATGCCGCCGGGCCGCATCGTCGCCGGCAAGATCCTGTGGAAGGGGCGCGACCTCGTGCCGCTCGGCGCGCGCCAGATGCGGCACATCCGCAGCAAGGAGATCGCGATCGTCTTTCAGGAGCCGATGACCTCGTTGAACCCGGTCTATACGGTCGGCCAGCAGATCGCCGAGGTGGTCCGGCTGCACCAAGGGCTCGACGGCCGCGACGCGCTCGACCGCAGCATCGAGATGCTGCGCCTCGTCCACGTCCCGGCGCCCGAACGGCGCATCAACGACTATCCGCACCAGATGTCGGGCGGCATGCGGCAGCGCGTGATGATCGCGATGGCGCTCGCCTGCAACCCGGAGCTGTTGATCGCCGACGAGCCGACCACCGCGCTCGACGTGACGATCCAGGCGCAGATCCTCGATCTGATCTCGGAAATGAAAGACCGGCTCGGCATGGCGGTGATGCTGATCACGCATGCGATGGGCGTCGTCGCCGAAACCTGCGAACGCGTCGCCGTCATGTATGCCGGGCACGTCGTCGAGGAGGCGCCGGTCGAGGATTTGTTCGCGCGCCCGCTGCACCCCTACACGCAGGGCCTGATCAAATCGATCCCGCGGATCGACGACAGCGCCGGCAAGCGGCGCCGGCTCGACGCGATCGCCGGCACCGTGCCGAGCCTCTTGCACCCGCCGCCCGGCTGCCGTTTCGCGCCGCGCTGCGGCTTTGCCAGCACCGCCTGCACCGCTCAGGTGCCGGCATTACGCACGCTCGAAGGCGGCCACAAGGTCGCCTGCACGCTCTATTGATGGCTCAGATGAGCGAAAAGCGAAGCACCGGCACAATGGCATCTCGTCATCTCCGCCCCCTCCCTTCCCTCCCCCGCTTGCGGGGGAGGGTTAAGGTGGGGCTCCCTTCTCTCCCCCGCTTGCGGGGGAGGGTTAGGGTGGGGGTAAGGTGGGGCCGCAGGGGCGGCCGCCCGAAATTCGGACCCTGGATTCCCGCTTACGCAGGAATGACGGGAAATTCTGCTGCCGAGGCGGCCGCCCTGCCATGACCGCGCCGCTGTTGCGCGTCGAGCACCTGACGAAGCACTTCCCGATCAAGGGCGGGGTCTTTCGCCGCAGCCTCGACAAGGTGCACGCGGTCGACGACGTCAGCTTCGAGATCGATGCCGGCGAGACCTTGGGGCTCGTCGGCGAGTCGGGTTGCGGCAAGACGACGACGGGCCGCGCCGTGCTGCGCCTCGTCGAGCCGAGCGCGGGCGAGGTGTGGCTCGAGGAGAAGAACGTCACCGCGCTCGCGGCGAAGGCGCTCGGGCCGTTGCGCCGCGACATGCAGATCATCTTTCAGGACCCTTACGCCTCATTGAACCCGCGCATGACCGTCGGCGCGATCATCGGCGAGGCGCTCGTCATCCACCGCCTCGCCCGCAGCCGCGCCGAGTTCGAGGACCGCATCGTCGAATTGCTGGATCTGGTCGGGCTCAACGCCGACCACATGCGGCGCTACCCGCACGAATTCTCGGGCGGCCAGCGCCAGCGCATCGGCATCGCCCGGGCGCTCGCCGTCTCGCCGAAGCTGATCGTCTGCGACGAACCGGTTTCCGCCCTCGACGTGTCGATCCAGGCGCAGATCATCAACCTGCTCGAGGATCTGCAGGACCGTCTGCGGCTCGCCTATCTGTTCATCGCCCACGATCTCGCGGTCGTGCAGCACATCTCGACGCGCGTCGCGGTCATGTATCTGGGGCGCATCGTCGAGCTGGCGCCCTCGCGCACGCTCTATCGCCGGCCGCTGCATCCCTATACCGAAGCGCTGTTGTCGGCGGTGCCGACCCCAGACCCGAAACTGCGCAAGAAGCGCATCCGCCTCGAAGGCGACGTCCCGAACCCGATCCGCCCGCCCACCGGCTGCCGCTTTCACACTCGCTGCCCGATCCGCCAATTGCCGCTGTGCAGCACCGAGACGCCGCCGCTGAAACAGGCCGCCGACGGGCATTGGGTCGCCTGCCACCTGCGGGGGTAGGGCGGCGAAAGGAAGGCGGAACATGCCCGACATCCGGAGGGCGACGATCGGCGACATCGGCGATATCGACCGCCTCGTGCGCACCGCGCTCAACACTTCGAGCCGGGAGCATGGTTTTCCCGAGATTCCGCCGGGGCCGCCCAACCCGTTCTATGCCTTCGCGATCGCGGAGGAGCCGGAGGGCGCCTTTGTCGCGGAAGAGGCGGGCGCGGTGGTCGGCGTCGCGGTGCGCTGGCTGCGCCCGCCGGCCTGGTTTCTCGCCCACCTCTTCGTCGATCCGCGCCGGCACGGGCAAGGGCACGGCCGCCGGCTGATCGAACGGGTGCTGGCAGAGGGCGGCGAGGACGCCGCGTTCCGCACGCTGATCACGCCGGCCTTCAACCCGGTCTCGATCTCGCTCTATATGCGCTACGGCATGTATCCGGCGGAGCCGCTCTACGCCTTCGACGCCGCGGCCGCGCAATTGCGCGAGCGCCTCGCCGGGCGGGCGCTTCTCGAAAGCGAAATCCTCGCCGCCGATGCCGATGCCGCGCCGCTGCTCGGCGATATCGACGGCGCCCTCCTCGAGATGACGCGCGCGAAGCTGCACCGGCAATTGCTGCGGCTGCCTGGCATCGCGTGCCATCTCTTCCGCGCCGCGGGCGAGGGTCGCGGCTATGCCTATGTCTCGCCGAGGGGCCAGGTCGGGCCGGTCGCGGCGCTGGCGCCCCTCTCTTTCCCCGAGGTTTTCGAAACCGCGCTCGGCCGCGCCGCCGCGATATCGCAGGACCGGGTCGGCGTGCTGCTGGCGGGCTCCAACATGGCGGCGATGGCGGCGGCGGTGCGGCTCCAAATGCGTCTCGTGCGGCCGGTATTGCTGATGGCCTCGCGCCGCTTCGGCGATTGGAGCCGCTACGCGCCGCATTCGCCCGGCGTCATGTGAGCCCGGCTTGCGCGGCTGAGCGGGCCGGGGCAGAGTTCTCCGGCCGAATTTCCGGGAGGGACGCGTAATGCCGCAATCCGCAATCCCGCCGAGCCGCCACGCCCCGGTGCGCCCGGATTGGCTCGCCAGGCACCAGGAAGAGATCATCGAGCCCGACCTGCCGATCGTCGATCCGCACCATCATCTGTGGGACCGGCCAGGCAACCGCTACCTTTTCGCGGAACTGCTCGAAGACGTCGGCAGCGGCCACAACATCCGCGCGACGATGTTCGAGGAATGCCGCGAGATGTACCGCGCCGACGGCCCGCAGGAATGGAAGTCGCTGGGCGAGACGGAATTCGTCAACGGCATCGCGGCGATGAGCGCCAGCGGCAAATACGGCGCGGCGCGCTGCTGCGCCGGCATCATCGGCAATGTCGATCTGCGGATCGGCGCGCGCGCCCGCGACATTCTCGCAAAGCACGTGGAAGTCACCGGCGGGCGCTTCAAGGGGATCCGCAACGGCGCCACCTGGCACGCCGACGAGCGGCTTGCGATCTACTGCTCGGGGGCGCCCGAGGGCATGTATCGGCAAGCGAATTTCCGCGAGGGCTTCACGGCGCTCGGCCCCTTGGGGCTCGCCTTCGACGCCTGGATCTTCCACACGCAGCTCTCCGATGTCGTCGATTTGGCGCGCGCCTTCCCGCAGACGACGATCGTCCTCAACCATGTCGGCGGGCCGCTCGCGATCGGCCCCTATGCCGACAAGCGCGAGGAGGGCTTTGCCGAATGGCGCCGGCTCATCCGCGAGGTCGCCGCCTGCCCCAATACCTGCGTCAAGCTCGGCGGGCTCGGCATGAAGCTGGCCGGCTGCACCTTTTTCGAGAATGACAATCCGCCCTCCTCGCAGGATCTGGAGCGGGCGTGGCGGCCTTACATCGAGACCTCGATCGAGGCCTTCGGCCCCGGCCGCTCGATGTTCGAGAGCAATTTCCCGGTCGACAAGGGGATGTGCAGCTATCCCGTCATGTGGAACGCCTTCAAGCGGCTCGCCGCCGGCGCCTCGGCCGCCGAGAAGGCGGCGCTCTTCGCCGGCGCCGCGATGAAGGCCTACCGGCTCGAATTGTAGCTGTCATTGCGAGGAGCCCGCAGGGTGACGAAGCAATCTCGGCGGGATTGCTTCGCTTCGCTCGCAATGACATCGAGGAGGAAAACGACATGCCGCTGCCGAGCGACACCGATACGACGACCCCCAGATACCTGCGCGACAAATATGCGATCGTCGGGGTCGGCGAGACGACCTACACCCGCGGCTCCGGCCGCTCGACGCGCGCGCTCGGCAGCTGGGCCGTGCGGAATGCCGTTCTCGACGCCGGGCTCAAACCCGCCGACATCGACGGCATGCTGTCCTACCAGTCGGGCGACTCGACCTTCGGCACCTTCATCGCGGGCGATCTCGGCATCCGCCTCAATTTCTTCATGGACGTGTTCGGCGGCGGCTCCTCGACGGAGGCCCTCGTCGGCATGGCGATCGGGCTCATCGAGGCCGGCATGTGCAAGACCGTGGTGCTGTTCCGCGCGATGAACGGCTATTCGCAGGTCCGCATCGGCGGCACCGGCGTGCGCTCGGCGGCGCCCGTCGCCGGCGACATGCTGCACAGCCGCGCCTATGGCTGGCAGAGCGCCGGGCAGAGCTTCGCCCCGACCTTTCTGCGCCACATGTACGATTACGGCACGCGCCCCGAGCAGGTCGCCGCCGTCAAGGTGACGCACAGCCACCACGCCTCGAACAACCCGAAGGCCTATTACAAGAAGCGCTTCACGATCGAGGACGTGCTCAATAGCCGCATCATCTGCAAGCCCTTGCACCTCCTCGATTGCTGCGTCGAGACCGACAACGCGACGGCGCTCGTCGTCACCTCGGCCGAGCGCGCGCAGGACTGCAAGCAGCCGCTCGTCTTGATCCGCGGCGTCGTCGGCCGCTGCACCAAGCCGAGGGCCGACATGCATTACCAGGCGGGGCCGATCTCGACCGTCGCCGGCCATTACGCGCGCGAGATCCTGTGGCCCAATGCCGGGGTCGGGCCGCAAGACATCGACCTCACCGGCTCCTATGACGCCTTCACCTTCACGACGATGCTGCAGCTCGAGGATTACGGCTTTTGCAAGAAGGGCGAGGGCGGGAATTACGTCAGCGACGGCACGATCCTGCTCGGCGGCAGGCGGCCCAACAACACGAGCGGCGGGCATTTGTGCGAGGGCTACACGCACGGCATGAACATGGTCATCGAGAACGTCCGGCAATTGCGCCACGACGTCGACGATTCCTGCCCGCTCGGCGCCGACGGCAAGCGGCGGCACACTTACGATTACCGCGAGGGCGGCTGCCGGCAGGTGAAGGGCGCCGAGGTCAGCGCCAATCTCGGCTGGGCCAACCCGGCGACCGGCTCGGCGATGGTCATGCGGCGCGGCTGAGGAGAAGAACAATGGCAATTCGCGCGGAATATCTCGGCATGCCGCTCGTCCTCGACGACCTCGACATCGAGAACGTCGAATATTTCAGGACCTGCGCCGAGCACCGGTTCCATCTGCAGGCCTGCGCCGAGTGCGGCCTCTTGCGCTATCCGCCGACGACCGCCTGCCCGTGGTGCGCCTGCCTCGAGTCGCGCTGGACGCCGGTCGAGGGCAAGGGGACGGTGCATTCCTATACCGAGGTGCATCACGCGATCCAGCCGGCCTTCCGCGATCACGTGCCCTATCTCGTGCTGCTCGTCGATCTCGACAGGCAAAAGGGGCAGCCGACGCCGCAGGAGGCGCTGCGCGTGGTCGGCAACCTGGCGACGCCGGACGGCCGCCTCGCGCCGCCCGAGCTGGTGCGCCGGGTCGGCATCGGCACCCGTGTACGGATGGTGTTCAGCGATGTCGCGCCGGGGCTCGCGCTGCCGCAATGGGAGATCGACGAAGCCGCGCCGCAACCCGAAAAGCCGTGGCGCTACCCGCAGGAATGAGGCGGGGAGAGACGCGCGATACCCTCGCCTGGACGGTCGAGGAGACCTGCCGCAACGCCTGGCCGGGGCTCTATTACGTCCATCTCGGCGGCTGGCTTGTCCGCCTCGGCACCGGCTTCACGCGGCGCGGCAATTCGGCGAGCCCGCTCGCGCCCCGGCTCGACGATCTGATGCCGCTGATCCCCGAGGTGCGCGCCCTCTTCGCGGCACGCGGCCGGCCCGCGATCTTTCGCGTGCCGACCTTGCTGCCGCCGCGGCTCGACGCCCATCTCGAAGGGCTCGGCTTCACCGGCGAAGGCGAGACCTGCGTTCTCTACGGCGCGAGCGAGGCCGTGCCGGCGGCGCCCGACCCAGAGGTTCGCCTCGACCCCGCTCCGAGCCGCGAATGGTTCGCGGCGATGTCGCGGCTGCAGCGCCACGACCGGCGGCAGCGCGCCGTCTACCCGCAGATCGCCGCGCGGCTCGCGATTCCCGTGGCCTTCGCCTCGCTCGCGATCGGGGGCGAGATCGCGGCGCTGGCCTACGGCGCCGTGCATCGGGGCCTGCTCTGCTACGAATCGGTCATCACCGACGCGCGCTACCGCCGTTCCGGCCATGCCCGCCGCATCCTTTCGGCGCTCGCGGATTGGGGCAAAGCCCGCGGCGTCGCCGGCTTTTGCCTCGAGGTCGAGGCGGCGAATTTCGGCGCGCGCGCCCTCTACGACGCGTTCGGGCTAAACAGCGAGCTCTATCGCTACCACTACCGCCGCGAGCCGGCACAGTAACGTTCCTGTGACAAAAAGAGGATTTTAACTAAAACTTCTTACAACCGTCATCTGTAGTTGCTAGCATCCGCCTTCAGGCAAGTATCCTGGAATGGCGTTGCACATGCACAATGTAGAGCTTCGGGTCAATCCGCGCGATTTGACCGGCAAGATGGCGGAGATGCGGGTGTGGCTCGACGAGCGCCGATTCGAGCCGGCGGTATTTTCCTGCGGCGAGGGCGGCAAGGCGTTGCGTGTCTCGATCGCGTTCAAGGCCGCGAGCGAGGCCGAGGCCTTCGCCCGCCGTTTCGGCGGCCGCGCCAGCTCAATGTGAGGCGGCCCCTCACCCCAACCCTCTTCCCGCCCCCACCCTAACCCTCCGCCGCATGCGGAGGAGGGAATGGGAGGGGGCCGCGCCTCTTCCGATGACGCTCAGCCCAGCCCTTCCTGCTGCATGACGCGTTGCACTGCCGGGCGCGCCAGCATGCGCGCGAAATGCGCCGCGCAGTTTTTCGGCAGCTGCATGCCGAGCCGCTTCGAGGCCCAGAATTCAGTGTAGAAGAGGGCCGCGTCGGCGATCGAGAACTGGCCGCCGAGATAGTCCTTGCCGCCGAGCGCCTTGTCCATCAGCGCAAAGCCGTTCTCGGCAATCTCGCGGCCGCGCGCCTTCACCTTCTCCTGCTCCGCCTCGTTCGAGGAGAAATTGCCCGGGCGGAAAAGCCGGCCGAAGCCCTGCCCGTGCATCGTGCCGACGACGTACTCCATCGCCTCCTCGGCGCGGGTCAGCGCCTCGTCGTCCTTGGGAAGCAGGTTCGCCTGCTGATTGTGCCGGGCGAGCCAATGCGCGATGACCGGAAATTCGGTCAGAACCGAGCCGTCGTCGCGCTCGAGCGTCGGCACCTTCGATTTCGGGTTGAGGTGGGTGAAGGGCGGCTTGTACTGCGCGCCGCCGCGCAGATCGACCTGCTCCAGCTGATAAGGCTTGCCGATCTCTTCGAGCAATACGTGGATGCCGACCGAGCAGGCGCCGGGAGCGTAATAGAGCTTCATCGGGGGTCTCCTTCCTGGTTGAGCGATCTCGTCATTGCGAGGAGCGAAGCGACGAAGCAATCCCGCGGGCGAGATTGCTTCGCTGCGCTCGCAATGACGGCAGGTGCTTCCTAGACGATGCCGTCGGCGCGCAGACCGTCGATTTCGGCGGCGCCGATGCCGAGCCAGCCTGCCAGCACCTCGGCGGTGTGCTCGCCCAGCAAGGGCGACGGCTTGACGCGCGGCGGCGTCCCGTCGAAGCGCACCGGCCAGGCCGGCATCGTCACCTCGCCGGTCGTCGGATGCGTAATCTTCTGCATGATGCCGCGCTCGGCGAGCGCGGCATCATGCAGCAATTCGAGCGTGTCGAAGACGGCGCCCGCCGGCACGCCGGCGTCGCCGATGATCTTCATCGCCTCTTCCTTCGTATGCTCGCGGGTCCAGGCCGCGATCATGTCGTCGACTTCGCCGGGGCGCTGCAGGCGCGCCTGGTTGGTGGCATAGCGCTCGTCGCCGACCAGATCCTCGCGGCCGATCACCTTCAACAGCCGCGTCCAGTGCTCCGGGTTGGCGCGGCTGCAGAAGACATAGACATAGTCGTTCGGCCCGCCCGGCTTGCACGGGTAGAGCGCCGACGGCACGAGCGCGCCGTTCGACCGGCTGCTGCCGCCGCGCAGCACCGCCTTGCCGGAAAGCTGCGTGCGCGAGAACGGCACGCGCATGTAGTGCAGCATCGCATCCTGCATCGCCACTTGCAGCCGCCGCCCCTTGCCGGTGCGGGCGCGGTGGTAGAGGGCGCCGAGGATGCTGATCGCCATCAGCATGCCGGTGCCAGTGTCGCCGAAGCTGGTCCCTGGCTTGACCGGCGGCCGGTCGCTGTCGCCGGTGACGCTGATGAGGCCGCCGGCCGCCTGCGCGATCATGTCGAAGGCGAGGCTCTTCTCGTACGGGCTGCCGGTGCCGAAGCCCTTGACCTGGCAATAGATGATGCCCGGATTGAGCTTCTTGACCTCGTCATAGCCGAGCCCGAGCCGCTCGATCGTGCCGGGCGCCATGTTCTCAACCGTCACGTCGGCCTTCTTCAGCAGGCCGCGGACGATATCGAGGCCCTTCGGCGATTTGAGATCGAGCGTCACCGATTTCTTGTTGGCGTTGAACTGGTGGAAATACCAGGGGTCATCGTCGGGCTGTCCGGGCCGCAGCCGGCGCCCGGGATCGCCCGTCCTCGGGTTTTCGATCTTGACCACTTCGGCGCCGAGCCAGGCGAGCGCCTCGGTGGAGGTAGGCCCCGCCTCGAACTGCGTGAAATCCACGACGCGCACGCCTGCGAGACAATCGAGTTCGACGCCGATCCCATCCATCGCCCATTTCCTCCTTTGAGCGCATGCCGCCTTTGCGCCCACTATAGCGCGACTTCGCGACGGCGGAAGCGGTGGACAGATCCCGGCGCCGCAGGCATGTTCGGCCGCAGCGGACGGCATCGGGAGAACGGGATGAAGACACTGACGCGGCGGCAGTTCGGGGCTGTGACGCTCTGCGGCTCGCTCGCCGGCGCCGCGGCCGCGCGGGCCGCAACGGGCGAAGCGGTCCAGCTCGGCGTGCTGCCGCTCACCTCGCACGCCCCGACCTTCATCGCCGAGGCCAAGGGCTATTTTGCGAAAGCGGGGCTCGCCGCCAGGCTCGTCAGCTTCCAGGCGGCCGAACCGATGGCCGTCGCGATCGCCTCGGGCGACGTCGATTTCGGGGTGACCGCGATCACCGCCGCGCTCGTCAGCCTCGCCGACAAGGGCGTCGTCAAGGTGATCGGCGGCGCGCTCGCCGAGAAGAGCGGCATCGAGGGCCAGAAGATCCTTGTCTCGAAAAAGGCGCACGACGAGGGCGTCACCAGCCCGGCGCGGCTCAAAGGCCGCACCTTCGGCATCACGACCGCCGGCTCGTCGTTCCAGTACATGGCGTACAAGATCGCGCAAAAAGAGGGCTTCCCCGCTGCCGCGATCCGCCTGCAGCCGCTGCAGAAAGTGCCGGTGCTGATCGCCGCGCTGAAGAGCGGCCGCATCGATGCCTGGACGATCGTGCCGAACATCGCCGACCTGCTGACGAAAGGGGGCGGCGTCTTCGAGATCGGCAGGATTTCCGACTACATCCCCGATTACCAGGTGACGACGGTCTTCACCTCGACCGTCAACATCGAGAAGCGGCGCGGCCTCGTCGAGCGCTATCTCGCCGCCTATTCGCAAGGGGTGGCCGATTACGACGCCGCGCTGGTGCGGAAGACGATGGCGCCGAAAGAGACGGCCGAGATCGTCGCGATGATCCACAAATACGTCTATGCCGACATGCCGCTCGCCAAGGCCGATCCGCGCATCCGGGCCGGGGCGATGCTCGTCAACCCGAAGGCGGCGATGAATTTGGCGAGCATCGAGGACCAGCTCGCCTGGTTCAAAGCTGAGCGCCTCGTGCCGCCGCAGGCGACGATGCAGAAGCTCGTCGACAAGAGCTTCGCGGCGAGTTGAGCCGGTGCGCCTGTCATTGCGAGGAGCGCAGCGACGAGGCAATCCGGGGCCGCGGGATTGCTTCGCGTCGCTCGCAATGACAGCCGAAGGAGACGCATGCGCCTGACGGTCGAGAACGTCGGCCACCGCTACGGCGCGACCGAGGTATTGCGCGACATATCGCTGTCGATCGGGGAAGGCGAGATCGTCTGCGTCGTCGGCCCTTCGGGCTGCGGAAAATCGACCTTGTTGCGCTTCATCGGCGGGCTCGAGCAGCCGCAGCATGGCCGGGTTCTGGTCACCGGCGAGCCGCCGCCGGGCTCGCTCAACCCGCTAACCTACATTTTCCAGGATTTCGCGCTGTTGCCTTGGCGCACGGTCGAAGGCAACGTCAGCCTCGTCCTCGAAGACCACGGTCTGCGGACCGACAGGGCGCGCCAAATCATCGACCAGGTGCTCGCCCGCACCAAGCTCTCGGATTTCCGCAAGGCGTGGCCGCGGCAATTGTCGGGCGGCATGAAGCAGCGCGTCGCGATCGCCCGCGCGCTCGCCGTCAGGCCGGCGGTCATGCTGATGGACGAACCGCTCTCCTCGCTCGACAGCCAGACGCGCGAACTCTTGATCGACGATCTCGTCGAGCTGTGGACGCGCGAGCGCTTCTCCGCCTGCTATGTCACGCACAACCTTGCCGAGGCAGTGCGCCTCGGCCACAAGATCCTCGTGCTGTCGCGCCGCCCCGGGCAGGTAAGAGAGGTCGTCGAGATCGAGATCCCGCTCTCCGAGCGCGCCGAACGGACCCTCGAACTCGAGCGGTTGCAGCGCCGGGTGTGGCTCAGCATGCGCGAGGAGGCGCGACAGGCGGAGATGGAGCTGTCCGATGACGCATGAAGCCGTCGAGCGCGGGATCGTCGCCGCACCGAGCCCCGGCCGCGACGCGCCGGCGCGGCCGGTGCCGTTTCGCGGCGGCGGCTTTCGCCCGCGGCCGCTGCCGTTCGTCCCGCCGCTCGTCTTTTTCGTTCTGCTAGCCGGCTGGGAATTGGGCTCTCGCTACGGCATCATCAGCAACATCGCGCTTCCCGCCCCCTCGCAAGCCGTTGCCGCCTTCCTCGACCTCGTGCGGACCGGCATGTTGTGGACGCATCTCGGGGCGAGCCTGCATCGCCTCGTCATCGGCTGGACGCTCGGCACCGCGCTCGGCATCGCCGTCGGCCTCTCGATCGGGCTTTTCTCGCTGGCGCGGGCCGGCCTCATGCCGCTCGTCTCGGCGATTTTCCCGGTCCCGAAGATCGCGCTGTTGCCGCTCTTCGTCGTCTGGTTCGGCATCGGCGAGGGCTCGAAAGTCGCGACGATCCTCTTCGGCACCTTCTTCCCGACCGTCATTGCGACGGTCGGCGGCGTCGACAACGTCGACCGCAACCTGATCCGCATGGGCCAGTCCTTCGGCCTCACCTGGCTCTCGATCGTCCGCAAGATCATCATCCCGGGCGCGCTGCCGGCGATCCTTTCCGGCTTTCGCATCTCGATCTCGATCGCCATCGTGCTCTTGGTGGCAGCCGAAATGATCGGCGCGCAATACGGCATCGGCGCCTATATCCTGATGGCCGGATCGCTGTTCGCCACCGACCAGCTGATCGCCGGCGTCGCCATCCTGTCGGTCCTCGGCCTCGCGATCGCCTGGGCGATCGGCCGCGCCGAGCGGTATTTTCTCAACTGGCGAGTTTGAGGGGAAACGCCATGCAACTGATCCCGGCGATCGCCCGGTCCGCGAGCGAATTGGCGGAGTGGCGGCATCGAATTCATGCCGCGCCCGAGCTCGGCTTCGAAGAGGAGCGCACCGCCGAATTGGTTGCGCAGCAGCTTCTCTCCTTCGGTTGCGAGGTGCATCGCGGCATCGCCGGCACCGGCGTCGTCGGCCGGCTCGTCAACGGCAATTCGCCGCGCACGATCGGCTTGCGCGCCGACATGGACGCGCTGCCGATCCACGAGCAGAACGAGCTTTCCTACCGTTCGCGGCATGACGGGCGCATGCATGCCTGCGGCCATGACGGGCACATCACGATGCTGCTCGGCGCCGCGCGCTATCTCGCCGAGACGCGCGATTTCAACGGCACCGTCAATTTCATCTTTCAGCCGGCCGAGGAAGGGCTCGGCGGCGCCAAGAAAATGATCGAGGAGGGGCTCTTCGCGCGCTTTCCGTGCGAGGCCGTCTTCGGCATGCATAATGCGCCGGGGCTCGGCGTCGGCAAATTCGCGATCCGCCCCGGCCCGATGATGGCGGGCGGCGGGTTTTTCGACATTCGCATCACGGGCAAGGGCTCGCACGGCGCGCGGCCCGAGTTGAGCGCCGACCCGATCGTCGCGGCCAGCCACATCGCCGCCGCGCTGCAGACGATCGTCTCGCGCAACCTGCGCCCGATCGACACCGCGGTCGTCAGCGTGACGCGCTTCCACGCCGGCGAGGCCTATAACGTGATCCCGGAGACGGCGGTCATCGGCGGCACCATGCGCGCCTTCGGCAACAACGCGCTGGCGCAGATCGAGGAGGCGATGCGGCGCATCGCGAGCGGCGTCGCCGCCGGATTCGGCGCCGTGGCCGAGGTCGATTACCGCATTCTCTTCCCGCCGGTCGTCAACCTTGCGGACGAGACGCAGTTCATCGCCGACGCCGCCGCCGAACTGGTCGGCGACGAGAACGTCGAGCGCAATTGCCCGCTCAACATGGCGTCGGAGGATTTCTCGTTCATGCTGAACGAGCGTCCCGGCGCCTATATCCGCATCGGCAACGGCGACGAGCCCGGCTGGTGCGGCGTCCACAACCCGCGGTACGATTTCAACGACGAGATCCTGCCTTTGGGCGCCAGCCTCTTCGCGCGGCTCGTCGAAAAGCGCCTCGCCCGCGGCTCGGAATGAGATCGGACCGGGATTGCTTCGTCGCTCCGCTCCTCGCAATGACAACCTGCTGCTGTCATTGCGAGCGTAGCGAAGCAATCTAAGCCGACGCTGGGATGGCGCGCTGGTTGTACATGATCTTGCGCATGCGCTCGCGCTCCGCGGGCGAGAGCGTCGCCGGATCGACGCGCAGATCGTTGCCGGTCGCCATGCCGCGCTTGACGGCCGGGCGCGCGCCCACTTCCTCGTACCAGCGCTTGAAATGCTTGAATTCTTTGATGTCCTGCCCCTGCGCCTCGATGTTGGCGGTCCACGGGTAAGAGATCATGTCGGCGATCGTGTATTCCTCGCCGGCGAGGTAGCGGCGGTCGTAGAGGCGGTTGTTCATGACGCCGTAGAGCCGGTTCGCCTCGTCGGTAAAGCGACGGATCGGATAGGAGAGATCGCCCGCCTCGGGGCCGGCGCGGCGGAAATGGCCGCACTCGCCGAGCTTTGGCCCCTGGTTCGCCATCTGCCACATGACCCACTGCGTGACCTCGTACTTTTGGCGCACATCCTGCGGCCAGAAGCGGCCTTCCTTCTCGGCGAGATACATCATGATCGCACCGGACTCGAATACGCTGAGCGGCCCGCCGCCGCCCTTCGGCGCGTGATCGACGAGGACCGGCATGCGGTGGTTCGGGTTGATCTTCAAGAATTCCGGCTTGAACTGGTCGCCGCGCCCGATATTGCACGGCACGAGGTTGTATTTGAGGCCCAGCTCTTCGATGAGGATCGTCACCTTCTTGCCGTTCGGGGTCGGCCAGAAATGCAGGTCGAGCATGACGCTTCCTTTCTTGTTCGAGGTTCGGCTGACGCCGCCCCTACCCTAACTCTCCGCCGCTTGCGGGGGAGGGAATGGGAGGGGGCAAAGCGGCGGGAGCGAGGGGTGGGCGGCCAATTCACGCCGCCTGTTCGAGGGTCGGCGCGGCGTCGAGGACGGTCGTGCGGTGCAGGTCGCGCACCTCGCGCATGTCGTAGCGGCGGGCGCGGTGCATGACGACGCGGTTGTCCCACATGACGAGGTCGTATTGCCGCCAGTGATGCGCGTGCACGAACTCGCGCTGCGTCGCGTGCTCGGTCAGGTCGCGCAGGAGGGCGCGCGCCTCCGGCACCGGCCAGCCTTGAATTGCCCCGGCATGCGCCGACAGAAACAAGGACAGCCGCCCGGTGCACGGATGCCGGCGCACCAGGCGCTGCGGCACGGGCACCCATTTCTTCTTCTCGTCCTCGGTGAAATCGGTGAAGCCGAGGATGCCGCGCGAATAGAGCTGGCTGTGCGCGCAGACGAGGTCGCGCGCAACAGCTTTCGTCTCCGCGTCGAGCGCGTCCCAGGCGGCGCGCATGTCGGCGAATTCGGTGTTGCCGCCCTTCTCGGGAATGACGCGCGCATGCAAGATCGAGTATTTCGCCGGCGTCGGTTTGAACGAGCTGTCGGAATGCCACAGCATGTTGCCGAGCCCGAAGAGCCGCCTGCGGTCGTCGCGCGCCAGTACATTGCCCTCGCGGTCGAGGTTCGAGATGTCGTTGACCTCCATCGAGAGGCGCCGCTCATGCGGCCGCGCGATGTCGCCGTCGGCCGGGTCGATCGGCCCGAAGTTGCGCGTGAAGGCGACCTGCTGTGCGTCGTCGATAAGCTGGCCGTGAAAGACGAGGATCGCGAAACGGTCCATCCCCTCCTCGATCGCGGCGACCGTCGCGGGATTCGCCTGCTCGCGCAGATCGACGCCATCGACCTCGCCGACGAATTGCGGATGGGCCGGATCGGCGGGACGGATTGAGATGCTCATGGTTCCTCCTGCGCCAAATTCTATTCGCGGCGGAAGGTCACCACCAGCACGTCGCGAAAGGCGGGAAGCGCGGGGTCGATCGGCTGCACCGGGGTGACGCCGTGATAGACGCGGCCGTCATCGACAAAGGCGGCGTCGAGCGGCTGCGTCAGGGTGAAGCTGCCGAGCGGCGATTTGGCGTTGTCGTAGATCGTCGTCTCGCCGCTTTTGACGTTTTCGCGGCGCACCATCAAGACCAGCACCCAATCGACGCCGTCGCGGTGCATCCCTTCCGGCGTCGGGCGGCCTTCCTCGCCCGGCCGCGCCTCGATGCGGAACTGGTGGATCTCGACATGCCAGGCGTTGGGGCGCAGCTCGGCCGGCGTCAGCCGGTCGAATAGGCGGTGGCAGGTGGCGAGGATCGCGGTCATCGCTGGGTGGCGGGCGACCCTATCCGTCACCGGCTCGAACCAGCGCGCGATGCCGCCGTTCAAGGGATTGTAGTCGCGGCTTTGGTAGTGCGGCTGGTGCGGCTTGCGGGCGATGCCATCGGCGGCGGCGCGGAAGGCGGCAAAGCGGCGCCGGCGATAGCGCCCGCCGTCGGCCATGTAGGTATCGACGCCGAGATCCTCCCAACTCGCCGCAAAGGAGCCCCAATCGGCGAGCCCGGCCTTCTCCAGGATCGCCGCCATTTCGGGCGCGCGCACCAGGACGAAGCCGGCCTGCGCGAGCGGGTCGGCGAGCGAGGGGATCGCCTCGTTCATCTCACAACACCTCCTCGGCGACGACGCGCAATGCCTCGATGCTCGCTCCCGCCAGCACCAGCGTGCCGACACGATGGTCGCGCGCCGCCTCGCGCCAGGCGGCGAGCCGCTCGCGGATGCGCGCCCTGGGGCCGACGAGCGAGGTTTCCTCGATCAGCGCGTCCGGCACCTTCGCCGCTGCCTCCTGCCTTCTCCCCGAAAGATAAAGGTCCTGGATCTCGGCCGCCGCCGCCTCGTAGCCGAGCCGCTTCGCGAGGTCGTTGTAGTAATTCTTAGAGCGCGCCCCCATGCCGCCGATATAGAGCGCGAGCCCGGGCCTGAGTGCGTCGCGGCAACCGGCGAGATCCTCGCCCAGGCTGACCCGCACATAGGGCGCGATGTCGATATCGGCAAGCTGCTTGCCGATGCCGGCTTTTTCGACGCCCTGCGCGACCGGCCCGGTGATGGCGGCCGCCTTTTCGGGCGACATGAAATAGGGCAGCACACCGTCGGCGATCTCGCCGGCGAGCCGCAGCCCCGCCGGCGCGATCGAGGCGGTGTAGATCTTCAGCCTCGGGTCGCCGTGAACGATGCTTTTGAGCGGCTTGGCCAAGCCCGTCGCGCCCGGCCCGTCATAGGGGATGCGGTAATATTCGCCCTGGTATTCTAGCGGGGCGTCGCGCGCCAGGATCCGGCGGATGATCGCGACATATTCGCGGGTGCGTTGCAGCGGCTTCCCGTAGGGCACGCCGTGCCAGCCCTCGACGACCTGCGGCCCCGAAGGGCCGACGCCGAGCAGAAAGCGGCCGCCGGAGAGCGCCTGCAAAGTCATCGCGGTCATCGCGGCCAGTGCCGGGGTGCGTGCCGGGATCTGCATGATGCCGGTGCCCGCCTTGATGCGGCTTGTCTGCGCCAGTATCCAGGCGACCGGGCTGACGGCGTCGCTGCCGTAGGCTTCGCCGCACCACACCGCCTCATAGCCGAGCCGTTCGGCTTCGCGCACGTAGTCGATGTCGATCTTTTCGGAAAGCCGCAGCGTGATCGCGAGCTTCATCGCACGCCCTCACCGGCGCGGGCGGCGCGCTCGACGGCGGCGAGCCACTCCTCGAGGCCGCGCTCGAACGGCTCGACTAGGACATGTTCGATCCCGGCCTCGGCATAGCCGGCAAGCCGCGATTTCAGCGCGTCCGCATCCTTGCCGTCCCAGCCGCTGCGCAGCGAGATGACGAAACCGGGGTTCGGCCGCTCGGCCAAAAGCCGCGCCGCGACGGGCTTCGCCTCCTCCGGCGAGAGGCGCGATCCGTGCCAGCCGTCGCCGAGCCTGAGCGCGCGCCTCAGCGCCGCCTCGGAGCCGCCGCCGATCCAGATCGGGATCGGCCGCACCGGTTGCGGCAGCATGCGCATCGCTTCGATCTTCGCCGGGATCCAGTGAGCGGGAAACGTCACCGGGTCCTCGCTCCATACCGCGCGCATCATCGCGATGCCTTCGTCCATGCGCCGGCCGCGCTCGCGGAAGGGCGCGCCGAGGGCGGCGAATTCCGCCTCCATCCAGCCGACCCCGGCGCCGAGGATGAGGCGCCCCTCGGAGAGGCATTGCAATGTCGCCAGCTCCTTCGCGAGCGGCAGCGGGTGGCGCATCGGCAGCACGAGAACGCTGGTGCCGAGACGCACGCGGCGGGTGAAGGCGGCGGCCCAGCAGAGGGTCAGCACGGGATCGTAGAAGGCGGGCGAAGGCGGATAGGGCGCGCATTGCGGCACGATGATGTGCTCGCTCGTCCACACATCGGCAAAGCCCAGCTCTTCCGCCTGCACGGCGGCGCGGCGGATCGCCTCGGGCCCGGCCTTGCGTCCGATGTGCGGGAGATGAATGCCGAGCCGCATGGGGTCCTCCGGGCTGCCTCGCCCTAAAGTGCGGCGGCCGGGCCGGTCAAGGCAAGCCCGGCCATGACGATGTAGCTCACCGGCGGAAGAGCCAGAGGCGAGGACGAGGCCGATTGAGCAATTCGGGCATGTCGCACTTCCTTGGAGCGTCATTCCGGGGCGCGGGCGCCGCCCGCGAGCCCGGAACCCATGAACACGAACAGCAGAAAACGAGGCGAGTGCCGGTGTTCATGGGCTCCGGGTCCGGCCCTGAAGGTCCGTCCCGGAACGACGATATCGGTCGTGCCCCGTCTCATTTCGCCGCCGCCGCCTCGCGCAGCGGTTTTCTGACTTCGACGAGGCTCGGATCAACGGGATCGCGCGCGATGCTGAAGCCGAGCTCGCGCGCCATCTGCAGCATCGCCGCGTTTTCGCGCAGCACTTCGCCGACGAGTTCGCCGATGCCGCGCCCGCGCGCCACCTCGATGAGGCGAGTCATCAGCAGATAGCCGAGGCCGCGGCCCTTCCAATCCGTGCGCACGCCGATCGCATATTCGGCGCGGGTGTTGTCGGGGTCGGCCGAAAAGCGCGCCACCCCCAAGGCCGGGCCGCCCGCCTCGGGGAACGCGACGAGCGCCATCTCGCGGTCGTAATCGATCTGCGAGAGGCGCGCGGCGAGCCGGTGCGTGAGGCCGCGGATCGGCGCGAAGAAGCGCATGCGCAGGTCCTCGGCGCTCATATTGGCCGCCAGCTCGTGCAACAGCGGCTCGTCCTCGGGGCGGATCGGCCTGAGGAACAGCCGCGTCCCGTCGCGCAGCACGAAATTTTTTTCGAGATCCTTCGGATAGGGGCGGATCGCCAGCCGGTCGGCTCCGGCATCGGCGGCGGCGATCCGCAGCCGCGCATCGAGCGCGACGATGCCCTTGGCGCCGGCGAGCAGCGGATTGATGTCGAGTTCGCGGATCGCCGGCTGCTCGGCGGCGAGCTGGCCGATGCGCACCAGCAAGCGGGCGAGCGCGTCGAGCGCGGCGCGCGGCTGGCCGCGATAGCCTTCGAGCAGGCGCCACACCCGGGTGCGGGCCATCTGCGCGCGCGCCAGCGCCTCGTTCAAGGGCGGCAGTTCGAGCGTGGTGTCGCGCACCACCTCGACCGCCGTGCCGCCCTGCCCGAACAGCACGACCGGGCCGAAGACGGCGTCGTCGAGGATGCCGACGATCAACTCGACCGCGCCCGGGAACCGCACCATCTCTTGCACGAGAAACCCGTCGATGCGGATTTGCGGCCGCGCTTTTTCGAGCCGCTCGCGCATCGCCGCGGCTTCGCTGCGGACGTTATCGGGCCCGTCGAGGTCGAGAACAACGCCGCCCAGATCGCTTTTGTGGACGAGATCGGGCGAGCGGATCTTGAGCGCCACGCGCCCGCCGATCGCCGCCGCCGCCTCAGCCGCCTCCTCCGGGTCGCGCACTAGGCGGCTCTTCGGCAGCGGAATGCCGTAGGCGGCGAGCACGGCCGCCACTTCCTCGGCGTCGAGCCACTCGCCGCCCCGGCCCAGGGCGCCCGCGATCACGGCGCTTGCGCGCGCCGCGTCGGGGGCAAAATCGTCGGGCCGCGCCGCCGGGGTTTCGAGCAGCAATTCCTGGGCCCGGTGGTGGCGCACACGGTGCATGAAGCCGCGCACGGCGCCGTCCGGCGTCTCGTAGGTGGGGATATGGGCGGCTTCGAGAATATGCCGCGCCGGCCGGGCGCTCGCTTCGCCGAGCCAGGCGGTGTAGAGGTTCTTCGCCGGCCGCTCGGCGGCGGCGCAGGTGTCGGCGACGGCGCGCGCCGCGGTCACCGGGCTCGCCAGCGCAGTCGGCACGTTGAGAACGAGGACGGCGTCGGTTCCGGGGTCGTCGAACAGCGCGGCGAGCGCCGCGGCGTAGCGCTCGGGCGGCGCATCGCCGATGATGTCGACCGGGTTGCCGCGGCTCCAGGTCGACGGCAACGCCGCCTCGAGCCGCGCCAGCGTCTGCGGCGCAAAGCTCGCGAGCCGGCCGCCTTCGGCGACGAGCGCGTCGGTCGCCAGCACTCCCGGCCCGCCGCCGTTCGTCAGGATCGCAAGGCGGTCGCCTTCCTGCCGGCCGGTCAGCGCCAGCGTTTCGACGGCGTCGAAGAGTTCGGCCATCGTGTCGACGCGCAGGATGCCGGCGCGCCGGAAGGCCGCTTCGTAGACGGCGTCGGAGCCGGCCAGCGCCCCGGTATGGGAATGCGCGGCGCGCGCCCCCGCAGCAAAGCGCCCGGTCTTGACGACCAGCACCGGCTTCGACCGCGCCGCCGCCCGCGCTGCCGACATGAACTTGCGGGCATGCGTGACGGCTTCGACGTAAAGCAGAATCGCGCGGGTCCCGGGATCGGCCGCGAGGTAGTCGAGCATGTCGCCGAAATCGACGTCCGCCATGTCGCCCAGCGAGACGACGTGCGAAAAGCCGATGCCGCGCGGCTTGGCCCAGTCGAGAACGGCGGTGATCATCGCCCCCGACTGGCTGACGAAACCGAGATCGCCAGCGAGCGCGGCGATATGCGAGAAGGTCGCGTCGAGCCTCACGCGCGGCACCATGACGCCGACGCAGTTGGGCCCGACGAGGCGCAAGAGATAGGGCTGCGCCGCGGCGAGCGCGGCATCCTGCAGCCGCTTGCCGGCCTCGCCCAATTCGCCGAACCCGGCCGTGATGACGACCGCGGCGCGGGTGCCGCGCGCGCCCAATTCGGCGACGAGGCCCGGAACGGCCGGCGGCGGGGTCGCGATCACGGCGAGGTCGGGGGCCACGGGCAGGCTCGCCACGTCCGGGAACACCTCGGCCCCGGCGACGCGTTTATGATGCGGATTGACCAGCATGACGGGGCCGGCGAAGCCGGCGCGCCGCAGGTTGCGGGCGAGCACCGCGCCGACCGAGAAGCGGCGCGGGCTCGCGCCGAAGAGCGCGATCGAGCGGGGCCCGAGCAGCTTGTCGAGATTGCGTACGGACATGTCGCGGGCTCCGGGTCGAACGGCGAAGGGCGATATGTAGATCGTCGCTCGACAGATGCTTTGCGACGGATCAAGTTCGGCCGCGTTGATGCCTGAGGAGGCCTCCGATGACAGAGCTGCCGCGTCCGGCCACCGCATCCGAGGTCGTCGAGATCCTCGGAAGGGCCGACGACGATCTGGTGATGCGCATCCTCGCGACGGGGGCGAGCGCGGCGGAGGTGCTCGAAGCCTTCACCTGGGCCAATGCCGACGACCAGATCGGCACCGAATTGGAACGCCGGCCGCGCGGCGCCGCCGCGCGGGTCTACGAGATCCTCAAATCCGAGGAGCCGGAGCCCGAGGAGCCGGCGTGACGCCGGGCGGCACGAGCCGCCAGAGCAGCAGGACGTACAGAAAGACGGCGACGTAGAGGGCGGCGAAAAACCACATCGGCAGCGGCCAAAAGAGCAGCCGATCGATCCAGCCCATGACGAGCGGCGTCGTGCGCGCAGGCATGCCGAGCAGCGCGTCCTGCCACAGCGTCAAAAAGCAGGCGCGGCCCAGCAGCGCCTGCCCGGCAACCGCCGCCAATGCCGCGACATGCAGCGCCCGCCACCAGCGCACCCGCACGAAACGCCAGCCGCGCCAATGCCCGAGCGGCACCGCGACCATGCCGAACAGGTTGAACAGGATGACGCCGACATGGAAGAGAAGCACGAGGGCGGCGAGAGCGACGGCGGTGTGCGCGGGCATGTCCTATGGAACTGGCGTTGAAGCTGGCTTATGTGTCTAGGCTGGGATTTCGCTCAGGTCGAGACACTCTTCAGGAGGAGCGGCCGTAGCGCGAGGGAGGAGAGCGATGCCGCAAAAACCGCCGAGGCCGCATGCCGCGGTGACGCCGAGAGGCCTCAACCATCTCGTCCTCAACGTGCGCGACCTCGAGGAGTCGCACCGGTTTTGGACCGAAATCCTCGGCTTCCGCCAGGTCGGCGAGCTGCATCGCACGGCCGAGCGGCCGAACCCGCCGAAGATGCGCTTCTACAGCGGCGACCATAACGGCCGGCTGAACCACCACGACATCGCGCTGGTCGAGAACAAGGACCTGCCGCCGCCGCCCAAAGAGTGGAGCCTCTTCGGCATGCCCTGCGCCGTCAACCACATCGCGATCTCGCTGCCCGACCGGGAGTCCTGGCTGCGCCAGCTCGCTTACCTGCAAGAGCGCGGCGTCAAGTTCGAGCGGCGCGTCGAGCACGGGATGACGCATTCCCTCTACATCCACGACCCGAACGGCTACGGCGTCGAGCTGCTCTACGAATTGCCGCGCGAGGTCTGGGAAGGCGACATCGACGCGGCGCTCAATTTCGCGGCGCCGCTGCCGACCGAGGGGACGGCCGCCCTCGACGACCGCACCGAGGGGCTGCCGGTCTTCGGCGCGGCAAAATGAGCCGCCGCGGATAACCGCCAACCGGCCGCGATGATCGAACACGCCCCCGGCGGGCCGGGGACCCCCCCGACCTGGACGAGCAGCGCCAAGGACATGGTCGGGACCTCCCTCGGGCAGTCGCGGCTGTGGTTCACGCTCGGCTACGGCATCGTCAACGAAGTTTATTACCCGCGCGTCGACCTGCCGCAGATCCGCGATCTCGGCTTCATCGTCGCCGACGGCAAGGGGTTCTGGGCCGAGGTCAAGCGCGTCGCCAATTATCGCCTGCGGCTGATCGCGCCCGGCGTGCCGGCGGTCGAGATCGTGCACGAGCACGCGCGCTATTCGCTGCGCCTGCGCATCACCCCGGACCAGGGGCGCGATGTGCTGGCGATCGAATGCCGGCTCGACGGCGATCCCGACCTGCGCCCCTATGTGCTGCTCGCCCCGCATCTCGGCGCCACCGGCCGCAACAACACGGCCTGGATCGGCCTTTACCACGGCCGCCGCGTGCTGATCGCCGAGCAGGGTCCGTTCGGCCTCGCGCTGGCGGCGGTCGGCGACAAGCAGGAGGATGTTTTCGGCCGCGCCAGCGTCGGCTATGTCGGCGACAGCGACGGCTGGCAGGATTTCGCGCGCAACGGCCGGATGAGCTGGGAGTATCCGAATGCCGGCCCCGGCAACGTCGCGATGATGGCGGAATTGCCGCGCCGCGCGGTCCTGGCGCTCGGCTTCGGCAGCAGCGGCGAGGCGGCGGCGACGCTCGCGATCTCGAGCCTGTTGCAGAACTTCGACACGATGCTGCAGCTGCAGATGGCGGACTGGCAGGAGTGGCAGGCGCAGCGCAGCGCCCGCTCGGCGCTGCCGCTCGACGTGCCGCCGGCGCTCAGCGACGAATTCCTCGTCTCGACCATCGTCTTGCGCAGCCATCTCGACAAGACCTATCCGGGCGCGATGGTGGCCTCGCTCAGCATTCCTTGGGGCGATACCGGCGACGAGCGCGGCGGCTACCATCTCGTTTGGCCGCGCGATCTCGTCGAGACGGCGGGGGCGCTCCTGGCGCTCGGCGCCGAGCGCGAGGCGCGCGACACGCTGCGCTACTTGATCGCCACCCAGCTCGAGGACGGCCGCTGGCACCAGAACCAGTGGCTCGGCGGCACCGCCTATTGGCAGGGCGTACAGCTCGACGAAACCGCCTTTCCGGTGCTGCTCGCCGCCGCCCTCGACGAGCGCGAAGCGTTGGCCGGCATCGAGGTCGAGGACATGGTGAGCCGCGCGCTCGGCTTCATCGCGCGCACCGGCCCGGCGACCGACCAGGACCGCTGGGAGGAGAATGCGGGCGTCAACCCGTTCACGCTCACGGTCGCGATCGCCGCCTTCGTCGCCGGCGCCGCGCTGCTGCCGTCGCCGGCCGCGGACTGGGCGCTGGAATTGGCCGATTTCTGGAACGCCAACGTCGAGCGCTGGACCGCGGTCGGCGAAACCCCGCTCGGGCAGAAGTTTGGCGCCAAGGGCTACTACGTGCGGGTCGCGCCGGCAGCGATCCTCGGCGACCCGGGCGAATTGCGCCATGTCGTGCCGATCAAGAACCGCGTCGGCGATGTCGAGGTGGCGAGCGACGAGGAGATCGGCACCGAATTCCTGCAGCTCGTCCGTTTCGGCCTGCGCCGCCCCGAGGACCCGCTGATCCTCGATTCGATCAAGGTGGCGGACGCGCTGTTGAAGAGCGAGACACCGTGCGGCCCGGTGTGGCACCGCTACAACGGCGACGGCTACGGCGAGGACGACGAGGGTCATGCCTACAACGGCACCGGGCGCGGCCGCGGCTGGCCGCTGCTCGGCGGCGAGCGTGGGCATTACGAGCTGGTCGCGGGCCGCGACCCGCTGCCGTACCTCGAAGCAATGGCGAAGATGGCGAGCCCGGGGGGCATGCTCCCGGAGCAGGTCTGGGACGCCGCCCCGATCCCATCGCGCCGCCTCGAACCCGGCCGGCCCACCGGCTCGGCGATGCCGCTCGTCTGGGCGCATGCCGAGTTCATCAAATTGATGGTGTCGCGGCATCTCGGCCACCCGCTCGACCGGCCGCGCGCGGTCTGGCAGCGCTATCGCGGCAAGCGGCCGGTCGCGCGCCATGCCTTCTGGTGGCGGCATGCCCCGATCGACGGGTTTCACGCCGGCGCGCACCTCGCTGTCGCGTTGCCGCGCCCGGCCGTCCTGCGCTGGAGCCGCGACGGCTGGCAGCACGCCTCCGATACGCCGACGCAGGACAGCGGCCTCGGCTTTTACCTCGCCGTCATCGAGGTCGCGGACCTGCCGGAGGGCGGCCGCGTCGATTTTACCTGGGCCTGGCAGGACGATGGCGGCTGGCAGGGCGAAAATTATTCGCTCGCCGTGCTGCCGGAAGACAAGGCTTAGAGTAGAGAGGGGGCGCCGCCGGCGACGAGCCCCTACCCGCTCTTCCCGGCTTCGGACCGCAGCGCCGCGAGCTCGCGGCGCAAGGCCCGCATCTCTTCGAAGCGCGGCGTCACGTCGCGCAGCACCGCCGCGATCCCGGCGATCCGGCCGCGCTCGTCGTGGAACGGCAGCACCGTGAACTCGATCGACACGCGGCTCTTATCCTTGCGCAATGCCGGCCGGCGAGGGTGTCGCCGGCGCCGTAGCGCGATTTCCCGGTCTGCATCGTCGCCTCGAAACCCTGCCAGTGCCGCGCCCGCAAATTTTCCGGAATGATGATGTCGAGCGATTGCCCCTTCGCTTCGGCCTCGGTGAAGCCGAAGATGCGCTCGGCACCGCCGTTCCAGAAGGCGATGCGGCCTTCCTTGTCGGCATAGATGACGGCGTCCGGCATGTCGCGAACGAGTGCCCGGCAAAAGCGTTCGAGATCGGTGATCGGCATGGGCCTCCTGCGAGCGGCTGTTCGATGCGTGCGCTAGCGTCGCGGAATATACAGCTGAAACGGGTTTACGAGCCCGCCGCGCCGGCGGACGGGCGCCGCATTCTCGTCGATCGGCTGTGGCCGCGCGGCCTAAAAAAAGCCGATGCGGCGATCGACCGCTGGATGAAGGAGGTGGCGCCGAGCACCGGATTGCGCAAATGGTTCGGCCACGACCCCGAACGCTGGCCGGAATTCCGCCGCCGCTACGCCGGGGAGCTGCGCGGCAAGAAAGCGCTGCTCGACGAGTTGCGGGCGCTGGCGCGCGCGGGGCCGGTGACGCTCCTCTATGCCGCCCGCGACGACGAGCACAACGACGCGGGCGCGCTGCGCGAGGTGTTGCTCTCCTAGAACGGCACGCCGCCGATCACCGTCGTGCGGTGCATCAGGCGCCGCTGCGGCAGCGCGTAATCGCAGACCGCGAGATGCATCGAGGCGGCGTTGTCCCACATCAACAGGTCGCCCTCGCGCCATTTGTGGCGGTAGAGGAATTCAGGGCGCACGCAATGCGCATCGAGCTCGGCGATCAGATCGAGCGCCTCGCTCTCCGGCATACCCTCGATGCCGACGCATTCGCCGGCCGTGACGTAGAGCGACTTGCGGCCCGTATAAGGGTGCGTGCGGACGATCGGATGGGCGACGTCCGGGGTCTCGTCGAGCTGCGCCCGGCTCAGCTTCGGCCGCGGGCTCCCCTCGATTCGCCGGCGTGAGGAATAGCGGTGGATCGCTTTCAGCCCGTGGAGGCGCCGCTTCATCGCCTGCGGCAGCGCCTCGTAGGCGGCGATCGTGTTGGCGAAGAGCGTGTCGCCGAGCGGCTGGCCGTCCTCGCCGTGCGGCACTTCCTTCGCATAGAGCAGCGAGCAGCGGCTCGGCTCTTTGCGGTAGGAAGTGTCGGTGTGCCAGGTGAAGCCGGCGTCGGCCAGCCCGATATGCTCGCCCGCCGCGTCGCGGATGTTCGAGATGAGGAGGATCTCGGGGCAGCCGGGCAGCAGGTATTTCTTGACGATGTGGATTTCGAGCGCGCCGAAGCGGCGGCTGAATTCGATGTGCCGCTCGTTCGAGAGCGTCTGGTCGCGGAAGACGACGACGATGTTGTCGTGAAAGGCGCGCTCGATCTCGGCGAAACTGTCGGCGTCGAGCTGGCACGACAGATCGAACTCGATCTCGGCGCCACAGGCGGCGCCGCTCGGGCGAACGGGCGGTTGCATGCATCCTCTCCCGCGGCGGCATAGGTAATTCTACCTAGGTAGAACCCCGTAAGTATAAATCCGAATTTTTCCGCCGTCCCGGCGCGGTCATGTTGCCTCCGACGGATTTCGGAGGATCAGAATGGTCATGCAGCCGATGCCCCAGGTAATGCGCGCCGAATGGACCGACGCTATCCCCGATGTCGCCCGCTCCGGCCAGCTCGATGCGATGGTCGCGCTCGATCGGATCGGCACCCGGCAACGGGTTTCGCGCAACCGCGAGATCTATGCCCAGGGCGAGAGCGCGCAGCATTGGTACCAGGTGCTCTCGGGCACGGTGCGGGTTTGCAAATTCCTCGCCGACGGCCGGCGGCACATCGTCGAATTCTATTCCGCCGGCGAGTCGTTCGGCTTGCAGAGCGGCGCCGCGCGCGATTTCTCGGCGGAAGCGGTCACCGACGTCATGGTGATGCGCTATTCGCGCGCAGCGACCGAGCGGGCGCTCGACGAGAGCCCGGCGCTCGACCGCCGGCTGCGCGAGCTGATGCTGAAGAGCCTTGCTTCGGCGCAGGGGCGGCTCTTGCTGCTCGGCCGGATGACGGCGCCCGAGCGCGTCGCCGCCTTTCTGCTCGACACGATCGAGCGCAACGCCGGCGCCCCCCGCTTCGACCTGCCGATGTCGCGCTCCGACATCGCCGATTATCTGGGCCTGACGATCGAGACCGTGTGCCGCATCCTCTCCGATTTCAAGCGGCGCGGCATCATCGCCATCCCGAACCCGCACAACATCGAGATCCTCGACCGCGAGGCCCTCGAGGCGATCGAGGAGGAGTGAGCGCAAGAGCGTCATTGCGAGGAGCCCTTGGGGCGACGAAGCAATCCCGACGAGATTGCTTCGCTTCGCTCGCAATGACATGCCCGGGCGCGGCTAGCTCTTCGTCTCCTCGCCCTCCGGCGCTTCGCTCGGATCGATGACGACGCCGGAGACCGGCTCGACCCACACGAGGTGGTCGCGCACTTCTTTGACGCCCGGCACGTTCTCGGCGGCGACGATCAGCGCCTCGCGCTGCTTCTCGTCGAAGACGACGCCGCCGAGATCGACGACCCCGTCGGCGACGCCGACGCTGATCCCTTCGCGCGGCGACCAGGCGGCGCGGGCGATCTCGGCGAGGACGCGCTCGCGGATCGCGGCGTCGCCGCCCGCCGCCGGCGCGCCGCCGACCGAACGCCGCAATGCCCGCAACAGATCAGCGCGGCTGACGATGCCGACGAGCTTGTCGCCGCGCAACACCGGCAGCCGCTTGACGCGGTTTTCTTCCATCAACCCGACGACCTGGTCGAGCGGGGTGTCCTCGGCGACGGCGACGACCTCGCGGGTCATCAATTCGCCGACGACCCGGCCGTGCGTCCGCACATACTCGCCGGCGAGCCGGCCCGGCCCGAGCAGCAGCTCGAGCCAGCGCCCTCGCCGCTTTTGCGTGCCGGTCTCGCTGCGCCGCAAGAGATCGCCTTCGGTCAGGATGCCGACGACGCTGCCGTCCGCCTCGACGACCGGCAGGCCGCTGATCCCCTTGTCGAGCATCAGTCCGATCGCCTCGGCAACCGGCATATCGGGCCGCGCCGAAACGACGTTGCGGCTCATCACCTCAGCTGCTTTCATGGGCGTACACTCCGATCGTTGCGGCAAATTCGCAGGCGTTGCGGCTTTGCACATTGATCCCGATCAGGGAACCGCGAGTGCGGCGACGCCGGGCAATTCGCGCCCTTCGAGCCATTCGAGAAAGGCGCCGCCCGCCGTCGAGACGTAGCTCAGCCGATCCTCGACGCCGGCCGCGGCGAGCGCGGCGACGGTATCGCCGCCGCCGGCGACGCTCATCAGCCGGCCCTCCCCGGTCAGCCTCGCGACCTCCTTGGCGACGGCGGCCGTGCCGGCGTCGAATGGCGGCGTCTCGAAAGCGCCCAACGGCCCGTTCCACACCAGCGTCGCCGACGCCCGAAGCGCAGCGAGGATACAGGCGACGGTCGCCGGCCCGATGTCGAGGATCATGCGGTCCGCCGGCACCGCGTCGATCGCGACGGCGCGGCTCTCGACGCCGGGCGCGAGCGCCGCGGCGACGACCGCATCGACGGGCAGGATGACGCGGCAGGAGCGAGCCCGCGCGAGATCGAGGATGTGGCGGGCGCTGTCGATCATGTCGCGTTCGGCGAGCGAGCGACCGACTTCGTTGCCCTCGGCCAATAGCAGCGTGTTCGCCATGGCGCCGCCGATCGCCATCAGATCGACCTTGGCGAGGAGCGAGCCCAAGAGGTCGAGCTTGGTCGACACCTTGGCGCCGCCGACGAGCGCGATGACCGGGCGCGCCGGCGTGTCGAGCGCCTTTGCGAGCGCGCTCAGCTCCTCCTGCATCAGCTTCCCGGCGGCGGCCGGCAGCAGCTGCGCAAGCGCCGCGATCGAGGCGTGCGCGCGGTGCGCCGCCGAAAAGGCGTCATCGACATAAACCTCGCCCAGCTCGGCCAGCGCCCGCGCGAATTGCGGCGAATTCTCCTCCTCCCCCTTGTGGAAGCGCAGATTTTCGAGCAGCGCGACCTCGCCCGGCCGCAACGCGGCGACGACCCGCTTTGCGCTGTCGCCGATGGAATCCTCGGCGAAGGCGACGGGCCGGCCGCCGATCGCCGCCGACAGCGGCGCGATCAGCGGGCGCAGCGACAGCGCCGGGTCGGGCTTGCCCTTCGGCCGCCCGAAATGCGACATCACGACGACCGCCGCACCCTTGTCGAGGAGCGCGGCGATCGTCGGCGTGAGCCGCTCGATGCGCGTCGCGTCGGTCACCACCCCGTCCTTGACGGGCACGTTCAAATCGGCGCGCAGCAGCACCCGTTTGCCGCGGACATCGATATCGTCGAGCGTGCGGTATTTCGGCATTCGGTCCTCGTCTTCGGCATAACCCGAGATTGCCATGCCGGCGCGTGCCTGTCTTGACCCAGGTCAAGGGCAGCCGGCGCGGTCGGTGTTTCTCTTGGCCATGCCCGAAACAAACCCCTCTCCCGCTCCCCCGAGCCCTGAAATCATCGTGCTTCGCGCGCCGGTTCCGCAGAGCCGGCCACCGGCCGTCCTCGGCCCCCCGCCGCGCCGGCCGAGGCAGCGCCTCTTCGCGGCATTGCTTGCGCTCGCCGCGGTGGCCGGCGCAGGCGGCGGCTGGTACTGGTGGCAGGCGCATCAGGTACGGCTGCCGGCGGGCATCGCCTCGGGCAACGGCCGGCTCGAGGCCGACGAAATCGACATCGACACCAAATTCGCCGGCCGCATCGCCAAGCTCTCCGCCGACGAGGGCGATATCGTGAAACAGGGCCAGGTCGTCGCGGTGATGGACACGCGCGACCTCGAAGCGCAGCTGAAGCAATACACGCAGCTGGTGCGGCAGGGTCAGCGCACGCTGCAGCAGGCGCACGCGAATTACGCCGCGCAGCAGGCGGTCGCGACCTTAGCGAGGCAGCAGGTCGAGCGCAGCAGCTACCTGGTGCCGAAGGGCTTCGCCACGCAGGAAACTCTCGATCAGCAGCGGCAGACGCTGAATAGCGCGATCGCCACGCTCAACGCCTACCAGGCCGCCATCGACGCCGCCGAGCACGCGCTCGCCGCCGCCGAGCACCAGGTCGATTTCTACAAGGTCAATATCGCCGACAACTCGCTCATCGCGCCGAAGGAGGGCCCGATCGAGTACCGCGTCGCCAATGTCGGCGAGGTGCTGCCGGCAGGCGGCAAGGTCTTCACGATGCTCGACGCCTCCTACGTCTACATGGACATCTATCTGCCGACCAAGGAAGCGGGCCGGGTGCGGATCGGCTCCGATGCCCGTATCGTGCTCGACGCCTACCCCGAGCACGTGATCCCGGCCAAGGTCGTGTTTGTCGCGAGCCAGGCGCAGTTCACCCCGAAAACCGTCGAGACCAGGGATGAGCGCGACAAGCTCATGTTCCGCATCCGGGTGCGGATCGATCCGCAGCGCCTCGAAGGCCGCGCCGCCCTGGTCAGAAGCGGGTTGCCGGGCGTCGCCTATGTGCTGACCGACACCCGCGCCGCGTGGCCGGCGAACCTGCAGCCGAGCCCGCCGGCCGCGGTCGTGCAATGAGCGAGGAACGCGAGGCCGTAGCCCGCCTCGCCGAGGTAACGCATCGCTACGGCAAGTCGGTTGCGCTCGACGGAATCACGATCGCGCTGCCCGCGGGCTGCCTCGTCGGCCTGATCGGGCCCGACGGCGTCGGCAAATCGACGCTGCTCGCGATTATTGCCGGCGCCCGGCAGATCCAGTCGGGAGAGGTGCATGCGCTCGGCGGCGACATGCGAGACGCCGCAGAGCGCGCCGCGCTGTGCCCGCGCATCGCCTATATGCCGCAAGGCCTCGGCAAGAACCTCTATCCCGATCTCAGCATCCGCGAGAACATCGAGTATTTCGCCCGCCTCTTTGGCCAACCGGCCGGCGAGCGCGGCCGCCGCATCGCCGAGCTTCTCGCGGCGACCGGCCTTGCGCCCTTCGCCGACCGCCCGGCCAAGAAGCTGTCCGGCGGCATGCGGCAGAAGCTGGGCTTGTGCTGCTCGCTCGTCCACGATCCCGATCTCTTGATCCTCGACGAGCCGACGACCGGCGTCGATCCGCTGTCGCGCCGCCAGTTCTGGGAGCTGATCGAGCGCATTCGAGGCCGCCGCCGCGGCATGAGCATCATCGTCGCGACCGCCTATATGGAGGAAGCCGAGAGCTTCGATTGGCTCGTCGCGATGAATGCCGGCAAGGTCGTCGCGACGGGCTCGCCGGCTGGGCTGAAATGCATGGCCGGCGCCGTCACGATCGAAGACGCCTTCATCGAGCTGCTGCCGCCAGAGCTGCGTGCCGGTCATCGGCGCCTTTCCATTCCGCCGTACCGCGCCGACGGCGGCGAGCCGGTCATCACGGCGCGCAGCCTCACCTGCCGGTTCGGCGATTTTACGGCCGTCGATCACGTCAGCTTCGCGATCCGGCGCGGCGAGATCTTCGGTTTCGTCGGCTCGAACGGCTGCGGCAAGACGACGACGATGAAGATGCTGACGGGGCTGCTGCCGGCGAGCGAGGGCGAGGCGCTGTTGTTCGGGCGGCCGCTCGACGCGCGCGACCGCAACGCCCGCCGGCGGGTCGGCTACATGTCGCAATCCTTCTCGCTCTACACCGAGCTGACGGTGCGCCAGAACCTCGAATTGCACGCGCGGCTGTTCCATCTGCCGCGGGGCCATGCGAAGGCGCGGATAGTCGAGCTGATCCAGCGCTTCAGCCTCGCCGAGTACCTCGATCATCACGCCCTCGACCTGCCGCTCGGCATCCGGCAGCGGCTGTCGCTCGCCGTCGCGATCGTGCACGAGCCCGAGATGCTGATCCTCGACGAGCCGACCTCGGGCGTCGATCCGCTGGCGCGCGACCGGTTCTGGGAATTACTGGTCGAGCTGTCGCGCAAGGAATGCGTGACGATCTTCGTTTCGACCCATTTCATGAACGAGGCCGAGCGCTGCGACCGCATCTCGCTGATGGATTCGGGGCGCGTGCTCGCCACCGACACGCCGCAGGGGCTCGTCCGCGCCCGCGGCGCCGCAACCCTCGAGGACGCCTTCATCGCCTATCTCGAAGAGGCCGCGGGGGCGCGGCCCGGCGCCGCGCCGGCGGCGGCAGCGCCGGCGGGAGGCGGCGGTGCGCGGCGGGTTCCCGCAAACGTCGCCGCCTTCAGCCTTCGCCGCCTAGCCGCCTGTACGATCCGCGAGACATTGGAATTGCTGCGCGATCCGGTGCGGATCGGCTTCGCGATATTCGGCACCACCTTCCTGATGCTCGTCTTCGGCTTCGGCATCTCGACGGATGTGAACTCGCTGACTTTCGCCGTGCTCGACCACGACAAGAGCCACGAGAGCCGCGCCTATCTCGAAGAATTGCGCGGCTCGCCCTACTTCGTCGAGAAACCGCCGCTCGCCGGCTATGCCGATCTCGAAACGCGGCTCGCCGGCGGCAGCATCGACGCGGCCATCGAGATCCCGCCCGGCTTCGGCCGCGACATCGCGCGCGGCCGGCCGACCTCGGTCGCCGCCTGGATCGACGGCGCGCGGCCGTTCATCGCACAGACGATTCGCGGCTACCTCGAAGCGATGCACCAGCTCTACCTGTCCGACCCGATCGTCACGACGAACCCGCCGGCGCCAGCGCCGCCCGCCGACATCGAAGTGCGGCTCAAATACAACCAGAATTTCGAGAGCGTCTACGCGATGGTGCCGGCGCAGGTGGCCATGGAGCTGGCGCTGTGGCCGGCGATTCTGATGGCGCTCGCCATCGTGCGCGAGAAGGAGCTGGGCTCCATCACCAACCTCTACGTGACGCCGGTGACCCGCCTCGAATTCCTGCTCGGCAAGCAGGTTCCTTACGTCGCGCTGGGCATGGTCAATTTCGCGCTGATGTTCACGATGGCGCTCGTCGTCTTCGAGGTGCCGCTGCGAGGGAGCTTTCCGACCCTGCTCGGGGCGACGCTCGTCTACGTCACCGTAACGACCGCCTACGGCATGCTGATATCGGCCTTCGCTCGCACCCAGATCGCCGCCCTGTTCGGCACCGCGATCCTGACCGTCCTGCCGGCGACGATGTTTTCCGGCATGCTGGTGCCGGTCTCGGCGCTCTCCGGGACGGCGCAACTGATGGGCCGGCTCTTCCCGATGAGCTATTACCTGCCCATCAGCGTCGGCACCTTTACCAAAGGGCTCGGCTTTTCCGAACTGGCCGGCGACCTCGGCGCGCTCGTGCTCTTCATCCCGGTGTTGACGGGCTTGAGCCTCTTACTGCTGCGTCGACAGGAACGCTAGGGCGGCCAAGCGATGCGGAGCCTTGCCAACATATTCTCGCTCGGCCGCAAGGAGCTGCGCAGCTTCCTGCGCGACTACGTGCTTTTGGGGCTCGTCATCTACGCGTTCTCGCTCGCCATCATCGCGCAGGCGCAGTCGAGCTCGCAGGAAGTCAACAACGCCTCGGTGGGGCTCGTCGACGAGGACCATTCCGAACTGTCGCGGCGGATCGCCGGGGCTTTCCTGCCGCCCTATTTCCAGACGCCCCGGAAGGTCGCCGAGCGGGACATCATGCCGCTGATGGATGCCGGCAAATACACCTTCATCATCGACATCCCGCCCAATTTCGAGCGCGACGTGCTGGCCGGACGGCAGCCGGCGCTGCAGCTCGACGTCGACGCCACGGCGATGGTCCAGGCGGGGCTCGGGGCCGATTACGCGGTTCAGATCATCACGACGGAGATCGCGAACTTTCTGTCGCGCGCCGAGGGCAGCCCCGCCCCGCCGGTCGATCTCGTCGTGCGCATCGCCTTCAACCCCAATGTCCAGTCGTCCTGGTTCAACGCCGTCATGGGGATACTCAACAGCGTCACGATGCTGGCGATCATCCTCGCGGGCGCCGCGGTGGTGCGCGAGCGTGAGCACGGCACGATGGACCACCTCCTCGTCATGCCGCTTTCTCCGTTCGAGATCGCGATGGCGAAGATCTGGGCCAACGGGCTCGTCATCGTCGTCGCGGTCGGGTTGTCGCTTTATCTCGTCGTTCGGGGTTTGCTGCATGTACCGATCGCCGGATCGATCCCGCTGTTCCTCTTCGGCACCGCGATCTATCTGTTTTTCGCCACCGCGATCGGCATTTTTCTCGGCACGATCGCGCGCTCGATGCCGCAGCTGGGTCTGCTGTTTCTGCTGGTCTATCTGCCGCTCGCCATGCTGTCCGGCAGCAATACGCCATTGGAAAGCATGCCGCCGTGGCTCGCGACGATGATGCAGGCCTCGCCCACCGTGCATTTCGTCTCGTTCGCGCAGGCGATCCTCTATCGCGGCGCCGGGCTCGATGTGGTGTGGCCGCAATTCGTCATCGTCGCTCTGATCGGCGCCCTGTTTCTCGCGCTCGCGGTGTTGCGGTTCCGCAAGGTCGGCGCGGCCGCGACATGACGGATCGACCTCGATCAATGGCGATCCGCGGCGCCCGCAGCTGCCTGCAGGGCAGAGTAGCGAAGATGGGCCCGGTTGCGCAAAGATCCGCACCGGACCGTTCGACCAGAGGAGGAGAATTGGCGATGGCAATAGCGGTACGCCGCGTCGTCACCGGGCACGACCCGTCGGGGCGCGCGATCGTCAAGATCGACGAGATCGTCAAGAACCCGGTCGAGGGCCGGCGCGGCGCCTTTGTCCACCCGGTGTGGACCAGCGAAGGCTTCCCGGTCGACAATGACGGGCCGGAGGACGCCGCGCAGCGCAAGGTTGCGACGACGCTCGCGAACGGCACCATCTTCCGCGTCATCGAATTCGCGCCCGGCGTCGTGCCGCGCAACCACCGCACCGACTCGATCGACTACGCGGTGGTGCTGTCGGGCGAGATCGACATGGAACTGGACGACGCCAGCGTGCACCTCAAGGCCGGCGAGGTGCTCGTCCAGCGCGGCACGATCCACAACTGGGTCAATCGCGGCACGCAGTCTTGCGTCATCGCCTTTGTGCTGATCGCCGCCAAATCGGCGACCGCCGGCGGGAAGCCACTGCCGGCGCAGGGATGAGGCCCGCTAGGCCGTTCAGCAGCGCGGCCGTTTGAGCGCCTCGATCGCCTGCAGCTTGGTGCGGATCGAATAGTCGCCGTAATCGATCAGCATGTTGCGCGACACGCCGTTGTCGAGAAGCTGCATGCCGAGTTCGTAATCCGGCTGCTCGACCTGCGTATCGGCCGGAAAGAAGGCGAGGCGCACATCCCAGCCCGGCCGCTTCAGCAACGGGCTCATTTTGTCGGTTTCCGGGTCGGGCATCAGCTTGCTGCCGATCACGGCCGACACCTCGACCGCGTTCTCGGTCGTCGCGCCGTCGAAGACGTGCCGGACGACAAAGGTTTTGCCTTCTTGCGCCCGTTTGATCAGCAGCATCGTGTGGGCGCTCGGAAACAGCACGCCGGGGGCGAGGTTCAGGGTCTGCGGCTTCGGTTTCGAGAAGACCGCGACGCCGCCCTCGCCCGGCCCTTCGAGCGTCGCCGCACCGCGGATCTCGCTCTCGGCCTTGCCGTTGCGCGTCTCCGTCTGATTGAAGCGGTAGCGCAACCCGTCCTTCGATTCCCAGGTGATGAAGCTCGACCGGATGTCGGAATCCGAGCGCTCGGCATAACGCAGCAGCAGGCGGTAGCGCTGTTCGATCGTCCAGCCGTCACAGGTTTCGCCCCACTGATAGGCCATCATGCCGTGCGCATCGACGACGCCGGATTCGTTGCGCGCCGAGGACAGGGTCATCGCGTAGATCGCGCGGTGCGGCGCGATCTCGACCGCCCTGCCCCGCCCTGCCGAGGCAAGCGCGACGAGCGCCGCCGCGACGAAGAGGAGGCAGCGCCCCCGCCTCACGAGCGGCTCCCGCGCGCCGGCGGCAGGTCGAGCCGGAGGTGCAGTTCCTTGAGGCGCTCGGGGGCGACCGCGGCCGGCGCCTGCATCATCAGGTCCTGCGCCTGCCCGTTCATCGGAAAGGCGACCACCTCGCGGATGTTGGGCGTGTCGGCGAGCAGCATGACGATGCGGTCGATGCCGGGAGCGGAGCCGCCATGCGGCGGCGCGCCGTAGCGGAAGGCGTTGAGCATGCCGCCGAAGCGCGCCTCGACCTCTTCCGCCGCATAGCCGGCGATCTCGAACGCCTTCAGCATGATGTCCGGGCGATGGTTGCGGATCGCGCCGGAGGAAAGTTCGACGCCGTTGCACACGATGTCGTACTGATAGGCGGCGATCTCGAGCGGGCCCTTGCGCTCGAGCGCCTCGAGCCCGCCTTGTGGCATCGAGAACGGATTGTGGCTGAACTCGATCCTGCCCGTCTCCTCGTTCAGCTCGTACATCGGGAAATCGACGATCCAGCAGAATTCGAAGACGCCGTCGCGCACGAGGCCGAGCTCTCGACCGATCCGCTGCCGCGCCGCCGCCGCGAAGGGGAGGAAGCTCTTCGGCGCGCCAGCAACGAAAAACACGGCGTCGCCGTCGGCGAGCCGCAATTCCTCGCGCAACCGCGCCGTCGCTTCCGCCCCGAGGCCGCGGGCGAGCGGCCCGGCGCCCTCGCCGTCGCGGAAAAAAATATAGCCGAGCCCCGGCTGGCCCTCGGATTGCGCCCAGGAATTCATGCGGTCGCAAAAGGCGCGACTGCCGCCGCCGGGGGCGGGGATGGCGCGCACCCGCACCGCCGGATCGGCGGCGATCATCTCGGCGAAGAGCTTGAAGCCGGAGCCGAGGAAATACCGGCTCGCCTCGCGCATCTCGATCGGATTGCGCAAATCGGGCTTGTCAGTGCCGTAGCGCAACAGCGCCTCGGCATGCGGAATGCGCGGAAAGGGCGCCGGACTCACACGCCGGCCGCCGGCGAATTCCTCGAAGACGCCCTGCAGCACCGGCTCGATCGCGGCGAAGACATCCTCCTGCGTCACGAACGACATCTCGAAATCGAGCTGGTAGAACTCGCCCGGCGAACGGTCGGCGCGGCTCGCCTCGTCGCGGAAGCACGGGGCGATCTGGAAATAGCGGTCGAAACCCGCGACCATCAGCAATTGCTTGAACTGCTGCGGCGCCTGCGGCAGTGCATAGAACTTGCCGGGATGCAGCCGGCTCGGCACCAGATAGTCGCGCGCCCCCTCGGGCGAGCTGGCGGTGAGGATCGGCGTTTGGAACTCGGCGAAGCCGGCCGCGATCATGCGCCGCCGGATCGACGCGATGACCTCGGAACGCAAGACGATGTTGGCGTGCGCGCGCTCGCGCCGCAGGTCGAGAAAGCGGTAGGCGAGGCGCATGTCTTCCGGGTATTCCGCCTCGGTGTTGACCGGAAAGGGCAGCGGCTGCGCCTCGGAGACGATGTCGATCGCCTCGATCCGCAGTTCCACTTCGCCCGTGTCGAGCTTGGGGTTGACGGTGTCGGGCGAGCGCGCCGCGACGCGCCCCGTCATCGTCACGACGCTTTCCAGGCGCAAGCCGTCGGCCGAGGCGAACAGCGGCGAGGAGACATCGATCACGCATTGCGTCACGCCGTAATGGTCGCGCAGATCGACGAACAGCAGCTGGCCGTGGTCGCGCTTCCGGTGGACCCAGCCGGAAAGCCGGGCGGGAACGCCGGCATCGGCAAGGCGCAAGGCGCCGCAAGTGTGAGTGCGATAGGCGTGCATCAACGGGTTACCTCGACGATCGCGGCAACAGGCATCGAACGCCGCGGCTTGTCAAGGCGGGGCGGCACGCGTCCGGCCCTGTTTCGGCGCCGCCGTTTCGGTGTATAGCGGAGCGATGACGATCATCACCGACAATGCGGCGCTCGCGCAGTTCTGTGCGCGGCAAAAAGGCGCGGATTTCGTCGCCGTCGACACCGAGTTCATGCGCGAGCGCACCTACTGGCCGATCCTGTGCCTGGTGCAGATCGCCGGCCCCGCGGAGGCGGCCGCGATCGACGCGCTCGCGCCGGGGATCGACCTTGCGCCGATCCTTGCGCTGATGGCGGACGAACATATCCTAAAAGTGTTCCATGCAGCGCGGCAGGACATCGAGATCTTTCACATGCTGTCGGGCCGGGTGCCGGGGCCGCTCTTCGACACGCAGATCGCCGCCATGGTCTGCGGCTTCGGCGACGCCGCGAGCTACGAGACGCTCGTCGCCAAGCTCGCCCGCGTCAAGCTCGACAAGGCCTCGCGCTTCACCGACTGGTCGCAGCGGCCGCTCTCCGAGCGGCAGACCCGCTACGCGCTCGGCGATGTCGTGCATCTGCGCACCGTCTACGAGCGGCTGCAGAAGACGCTCGCCGGGAACGGCCGGGAGAGCTGGTTCGCCGAGGAGATGGCCGACATCGTCGCTCCGGCGCTCTACCGCAGCGATCCGGCCGAAGCCTGGCGGCGCTTCAAGCTGCGCGGCCGCCCCGACCGCCGCTTTCTCGGCATCCTGCGCGAGCTGTCGGCCTGGCGCGAACGGGCGGCGCAGCAGCGCAACCTGCCGCGCGGCCGGATCATGCGCGACGAAGCGGTGCTCGAGATCGCGGCGCAGATGCCGAAGACGATCGAGGCGCTCTCGCACACCAGAAGCCTCGGCAAGGGCATCGCCGAAGGCCGGCTCGGGCCCGAGATCCTCGATTGCGTGCGCCGCGGCCTCGCCGAGCCGGGGCTGCCGGAGGCGGAGAGCGCGGCGCGGCCGGTGCCGCCGCCGGGCGTCGGCCCGCTGATCGAGCTGCTGCGGGTCCTCTTGAAGGCGAGTTGCGAGGAACATCAAGTGGCGCAAAAGCTCGTCGCCTCGGCCGAAGATCTCGAGGCGATCGCCGCCGCCGACGAGGCGCCGGTGCCGGCGCTTTCCGGCTGGCGCTACGAAATCTTCGGCAAGGCCGCCCTCGCTCTGAAGCACGGCCGGCTGGGGCTCACCGCCGGACGCAATCGGGTCCGCCTCGTCGAATTGCCGGGAGAGGCAGAGTAGCTACCCCTCAGCCGCGCGCCGCCTGCCGGCTCGCGCGCCGGCGGATCTGCGCGGTGGTGCCGAGCGAGCGGGCGAGCGCGTCGAGCCGGCGCGACACGGTCTCGCCGACGAAGAGATTGTCGTCAGCCGGCACTTCGAGCACGAGCCGGTCGCCCTCGCGTTCGAGCCAGGCGTCGCGCAACAGATCGACGGCGCCGCCGCACAGCGTATAGGCGAGGCGCAAGGCGAGCCCCAAGGTTCTGACCGCGCCCGCCGCGTCCTCGCCGAGCAGCGCCCGCGTCGGCGCCAGCACCGGGTCGTCCTCGGCGCCGCCGTAGCGGGTGTGCAGCACGGACGCGACGAACACGCGCTCGGCGTGGTTGATGGCGGCGAACGGCACGCGCAGGGTACGGGTGAAGGCCTGCTCGGCGCGGTAGTCGGGGTGCTCGCTCCACGCCGTGTCGCTGAGCCAGGCGGCGGCGCGGTGCAGCCGCCGCTGCCCCGCCGCGAGGTTCGGGAAGAGCGGCAGCGTCCACTCATCGAGACGGTCGCCCGCCGGATCGAAGCGGCTCTGCCCGGCGGCGATCGCCCGGCAGGCGGCGATCAGCGGGTCGCCGCCGCGCTCCTCTTCGGGGACGAGGCCATAGGCATAGCCTTCGCGCAGCCCGAAGGCGGAGAAGACGAGCCGCTGCGGCTGCCCGACGGCGATCAGGTTGCGCAGGATCAAGGCGGCGAGCGGCACCACTTCGAGCCGCTTCTTCGAGATCGTGGTGATCCGGTCGAGCGACTTCTTCGACTGGCGGATGACGATGTCGAGAAAGCTCTCCGCCTCGGCGCGCGCGATTCCGTACTCGTGAATGATGTGCAGCGGGTAGTGCGAATGCTCCATATGCAGCCGCGCGATCGCCCGCCAGGCGCCGCCGACGAGGTAGAGCGCCTTGCCCTCGGCGGCGCGCAGCACGGCGGCGCCGGCGATCGTCCGCCCGATAGCCTCGGACACCGCCTTGCCGGTCTCGCCAAGTTCGCCGAGGCGTAAGGGGCCGATCGGCAGCGTCACACCGTCACCGATACGCGCGAGGCTCGACACGCCCGCGAGGATGCCCTGGGAGGCCGGCCGGCTGACGCGGACGAGCTCGACGCTGCCGCCGCCGAGATCGCCGACGACGCCGTCGGCTTCGGGAATGCCGGCGAGCACGCCCGACGCGGACAGCCGGGCCTCCTCGGCGCCGTCGATGACGTCGACCTGCACCTGGCAACGCCGCGCCACCTCGGAAGCGAAGGCGCGGCCATCCTCGGCGTCGCGCACCGCGGCGGTGGCGATGACCGCGAGATGCCCGACCCCGATCGCGCGCGCCAGCGCGACGAAGCGCGGCAGGTTCAACAGCGCCAGCGACACCCCCTCGGGGTTGAGCCGGCCGGTCGCCGCGATGCCGCGCCCGAGCCCGCACATGACCTTTTCGTTGAGCAGCGGCAGCAGGGTCCCGCCGAGCCGCTCGAACACAACGAGGCGCAGCGAGTTCGAGCCGAGATCGACGACGGCGATGCGCGCGGCCGCGGCGCTGCCGATGCGCGGCGCCATCAATTGAGCGCGCGCAGCCGCGGCGCGATGCGCCGCAACGCCTTGCCGCGCCCCGAGAGGCTCGGGTTGGTCATGAAGTAGGTATGCGCCGAAAACGGCTCGTCGCCGATGGCCACGCGCTCGTAGCCGCCGTCCGCGGACAGCTTCCAACTCTGCAGCGTGTCGCGCAAATTCGCCACCATGATCTCGTCGAGCACCTGGCGATGCACGGTCTCGTTCTCGATCGGCACCAACGCCTCGACGCGCCCATCGAAATTGCGCGGCATCCAATCGGCCGAGCTGATGAACACCTTGGCCTCGTCGGAGGGCAATTTGTGGCCGTTGCCGAAGCAGACGATGCGGCCATGTTCGAGAAACCGCCCGATGATGCTCTTGACGCGAATGTTGTCGCTCAAGCCGCGAACGCTCGGCCGCAGGCAGCAGATCCCGCGCACCACGAGATCGATCTGCACCCCGGCCTGGGAGGCGCGATACAAGAGGTCGATGATCGCCGGATCGACCAGAGAATTGAGCTTGGCCCAGATCTGCGCCGGCTTGCCGGCCTTGGCGTTGGCGATCTCGGCCTCGATCAGGGCGCCGAGCCGGGCGCGCAAATTGATCGGCGCCACCGCGATCTTCTCGAGGCTCGCCGGGCTCGCATAGCCGGTCATGAAGTTGAACAGCCGCGCCGCGTCCCGGCACAGAGCCGGATCGCAGGTGAAGAACGACAGATCGGTATAGACCTTGGCCGTATAGGGGTGATAGTTGCCCGTGCCGAAATGCACGTAGGACCGCAGCTCGCCCCCCTCGCGCCGCACCACCAGCGATACCTTGGCGTGCGTCTTCAGGCGCAGGAATCCGTAGACGACCTGCACCCCGGCGCGCTCCAAATCGCGGGCCCAGCGGATGTTCGCCTCTTCGTCGAAGCGGGCCTTCAGTTCGATCAGCGCGGTCACCGACTTACCGGCCTCCGCGGCTTCGCCCAGCGCCCTGACGATCGGGCTGTCCTCGCTCGTCCGGTAGAGCGTCTGCTTGATCGCCGCGACCGCCGGGTCGCGCGCCGCCTGGCGCAGGAACTGGACGACGACGTCGAAGCTCTCGTACGGGTGGTGGACGACGATGTCCTTCTGCCCGATCGCGGCGAAGCAATCGCCGCCGAAATCGCGGATTCGCTCCGGAAACCGCGGGTTGAACGGCGGAAACAGCAGATCGCGGCGCTCTTCGACAATCAGCTCGGCGGTGTCGTTGAGCCCGAGCAGCCCGTCGGTGGCGAAGACATCGCCCGGCGCCGCATCGAGCTTTTCCATCAGGAAGCGGCGCAATTCGGCCGGCATCGCGGCATCGACCGCGAGGTGGATGGCGTGCCCACGGCGGCGGCGCTTCAGCGCCGTCTCGAACAGGCGGACGAGATCCTCGGCCTCTTCCTCGATCTCGACTTCGCTGTCCCGCAATACGCGGAAGACGCCCTTGGCGGCGAGCGTGAAGCCCGGGAAGAGATCGTCGAGAAACAGGGCGATCATCTCTTCGGTCGGCAGGAAACGGATCTCCCGTCCCGGCAACCGGACGAAGCGGGCGATCGAGTTCGGGATCAGCACCAGCGCCTCGATGCGCATGCCGTCGCTTATCCGCTCGAGCTGCAGGGCGAGGCCGAATCCCTGGTTGGCGACGAACGGGAAGGGATGCGCCGGGTCGATCGCCAAGGGCGTGAGCACCGGAAAGACGTCGGCCATGAAATAGTCTTCGAGCCAGGCGCGGTCGCCCTCTGCCAGCTCCTGCGGATCGACGACGGCGATGCCGGCCTCGGCGAGCTTTCGCCGCAGCGACAGCCAGATCAATTGCTGGTCGGTCATCAACCGGCCGGCGCGTTCGGCGATCGCCTCGAGCTGCTGCGCCGGCGTCAGCCCGTCCTGGCTCGCCGTCTTGATGCCGGCGAGGTTCTGGCCCTTGAGGCCGGCGACGCGCACCATGTAGAACTCGTCGAGGTTGTTCGCCGAGATCGACAGAAAGCGCAATCGCTCGAGCAGCGGATGACGCGGGTTTTCGGCCTCGGCGAGGACGCGCTCGTTGAAGGCGAGCCAGGACAGCTCGCGGTTGATGAACCGCGCCTCCGAGCGGAGGTCGAGCGGCTCCAGTTCGGCCGCCTGCGCTCCCGTGCTCACTCGCGCCTCCTGCGCCGGCCCGTGCGGCCGGACTTTACGCTACATCAGTCCGCGTGTCATGTCGGCGCGCTGCAGCCGGGACGCGTCCCCTTGTCGGTCAGCAATATGGTTCGGCCGACAGCAGGCTGCAAACGCCCACCCGGCCGGGAGAAGATCGATCATGCGCACGCTGCACCTGTTGCGCCACGCCAAGTCCGCCGCGAACGAAGGAACCGACGATCATGAGCGCGGGCTGAGCCGACGCGGCGTTGCCGCCGCGCGGCTCGTCGGCCGGACGCTCCCGGCGGCGACGGGCGCGCTCGACCTTGTGCTGTGCTCGGACGCCGTCAGGACGCGGGCGACGATGGACCTCGTCCTTTCGCGCTATGCCGAGCCGCCGCGCATCTCGCTCGAACCCGCGCTGTATCTCGCGAATCGCAACCAGTTGCTCGCCCGCTTGCGGCGCCTCTCGGAGGACGACCGCAACGTGCTGGTGATCGGCCACAACCCCGGACTGCACGACTTGGCGCTGGCACTGGCCGCGTCCGGCTCGCCCGCCTATGCCGCGCTCGCCGGCGGCAAGTTTCCGACCGCGGCGCGGGCGAGCTTCGCGATCGCCACGGCATGGTCGGCGCTCGGCGGCGAGCGCCACCAGCTGTTCGGCTACGTCACGCCCTCTTCGCTCGGCGAGGAGGAGGGGTAAGGACCCGCCAGCGCCAAGACTTCGCGCGCCAGGGCCACGCCGACCGGGCGCTGCGCGGCGAGCGCGGCGGCATCGAGGCGCTGGGCCAGCGCCGCCGCAGCAGCGAGCGAGCGCTCCATGCGCGGCACCAGGTACCGAATCACCTCCGGCGAGACGCGCAGCTGGCGGTCGGCGAAATGCTTGACGAGGACCGCGGCGAGGAGCGCGTCGTCGGGCGCGCGGATCTCGACCGCCAGAGCGGCGAGCAGGCGGGAGCGCAAATCGGCGAGCGCGCTCGGCCACAGGCCGGGCGGCCGGCGCGCCGTCAACAGCAGGCCGATCCCCTCCTCGCGGCAGGAATTGTAGAGATGCAGCAACAGCGGTTCCGGCGCCGGCTCGGCGTCGTCGACCGCGAGCCCCCGCCGCGCGGCGGCGAGCAGCGCCGGCAGATCGCCTGCCGGCAGCTGCGCCGCGCCGATGATGAGGCCTCCGGAACGCTCGCGCCAGAGATGCGCGAGATGCGTCTTGCCGCAGCTTTCGGGGCCGTAGAGCAGCAGCACCCCCGACGGCCATTGCGGCCAGCGGTCGATCCAGGAAAGCGCCTCGGCATTGCTCGGCGATACCAGGAAATCGGCGCGTCCCAGGGCGGTGCGGTGCGGCAGCGCGAACGGCAGCTGCCTCATTCCGCGGCATCCGCCTTATGCCGGGCGGCGGGGCGGCGCGGATCGTAGAGGGGGCTGTCGCGGTAGCGGTGCAGCGCGAAGCGGGTCAGAACGCCGATCACCGCCGCCGCCGGCACCGACAGAAAGACGCCGACCACGCCGAACAACCGGCCGCCGGCGAGCACCGCGAAGATCACCCACACGGGATGCAGATGAACCCGGTCGCCGACCAGTTTCGGCGACAGGATGTTCGCCTCGACGGTAGAGCCGAAGAGGAAGATGCCGCAGACCACCATGACGCTCGTCCAGGTTCCGTATTGCAGCGCCGCGAGGGCGAGCGAGAGGACGAAGCCGATCGCCACGCCGACGACCGGGATGATCGCGAGCACGCCGATCAAGAGGCCGACCGCAAGCGCCGAATCGAGCCCGGCGAGAGACAGCGCGGCCGTGTAATAGACCGCGAGGATCAGGCAGACGAGACCCTGGCCGTGGACGAAGCCTGCGAGTGTGTCGGCGACGATCCGCGCCTGCCCGCGGATCGTATCGAGCGGCTCGCGCGGCAGGTAGGCGTCGATCTGCGCCACCATGACATGCCAGTCGCGCAGCAGGAAAAATGTGACGACGGGCGTCACGACGATCAGCGAGACGATGTTGAGAATGGCGAAGCTGCTGGTGATCATGCTCTGCAAGAGGCCGGCGAGCCAGCTGACGATGTCGGCGATCTTGGCGCCGACGAGGTCGCGCAATTTCGCCACCTCCTCCTGCGGCAGGCGCTGCTGCAACAGCTGCATCAGCTTGCCGAAATCCGCCTGAATCACCTGGACGAGACCGGGCATGCGGGCGACGAGGCGCAGAACCTGCTCCTGCACTAGCGGCACGAGCAGCACGAGCACGAGGCTCAGCGACAGCAGAAAGAGGAGCAGCACCGCGAGGCTCGCCAGGCTGCGCCGGATATGCCAGGCCTCGAAGCGGTCGACCATCGGCACCAGCAAATAGGCGATGACGAAACTCGCCGCGAATGGCATCAGGATGCCCCGCAGCAGCTCGAGCGCGACGATCAGCAGCGCTGCGGCGGCGAGCCAGAACAGCACCCGCTGCAGATGCGCGTTCACAGCGCCTCCTCGGAGCGCGACAGAATGCGCGCCCAGCGTACGAGATAAGAGAGCCCCGACAGCACCGTCGTTACCGCGACGGCAAGGACGAGCGCGAACACCAATATGTCGGCGCGCACCGCCAAGCCCGATCGGGCGAGCACGAAGCCGACCAGCGCGATCTGCAGCAGCGTGTTGAGCTTGCTGATGTAGAGGGGATCGAAGCGATTGGGCGCCGCGATCGCCTGGATCAAGACAAAGCCGCCGACGATCATCGCATCGCGAAACACGACGAGGATGACGAGCCAGCTCGGCAATTGCCCGGCAACCCCGAGCGTAACGTAAAGGCTGACGAGCAGCGCCTTGTCGGCGATCGGATCGAGCAGCGCGCCGAGCCGCGTCCGCCGGTCGAAACGCTTCGCGATATAGCCGTCGAGCGCATCCGAGACGCCGGCGAGGACCAGCACCCAGAACGCCAGTCCGTAGCGCCCGTTGACGATCAGCCAGACCGCCAGCGGCACCAGCATCAGACGCCCCAATGTGATCAGGTTGGGGAGGTTGAGGCCGAGGCGGCTCATTGCCGACCCCTAGAGAGCGACCCGCAGCAAGTTCCCCGCAACCGGCACCCGTCACGGCCGGATCCGTTCCGGCCGACCGCGCGGACGCGAACCCTCGACCCCGGCCTGCGGAGTGGGTGAAGAACGGACGACGGTTCGAACGACATCAGCGGGCGGAGATTCCCTCGGCGGGGGCGATCCGCCACGCCGGGTCGCCGCCGCTGAGGCCGAAGGCGGCCGCCGCCAGCGCCGCTTTGAGCTGGTCGATGGTGCCGGCGTAACGGATATCGATCTTCGCCTCGTCGACGGTCAGCGAGCGCAGGGCGACCCGCTTGACGATCGGAACCGCGGCCAGCCGCTTTTGCAGCGCGACCCAGTCGGCGAGGCCGGAGATCGGCAGCACCGCAGCGAGGCGGGCCTGCGGCCCCGCAGCGGCGGCGGCACCGGCCGGCGCATTCTCGATCAGATTGGCCGCGGCGATCGCCGCGCGTTCGAGAAAATCGGAGGCGCTTTCGCCGGGACGGGCGGCCAGGTTTTCGTCCTGGGTGCCGACGAGGTTGCCGGCGCGATAACGCCTGAGGCTGACAGCGAGGCCGGCGAGCGCCCCCGCCTGCCGCTGGGCTGTCGCCAGCGCCACGACGAGGTCGCCGCCGCCATTCTGCTGGGCGATGGCGGCGAGCGCCGGCGGGTTGCCCGCCGCCGCCCGCGCCGCATCGATCGTCGCGACGTCGCGCGCGTCGCCGAGCGGCACGAGAAGCTGCGCGGCGCCGCCGCTCGGCGCCTGTTGCCAGGCCTGCCGCCACAGGTTCGGGTCGTCCCACAGCACCGGCCTGGGGCCGTCGGCATAGACCGGCAGCACGATGATCGATGCCGCCGGCGCGCCCGGGTTCTGCGCCGGCGCCGCGTGCAGCCCCGCCTGCTGCATCAGCGCGTTGACCGCCGAAGGATTGAAGTGAAAGGTGTAATCGGCGAGATAGCGCACCGCTGACATATGCTCGTTGGCGACCTCGTAGCTGACCACCATGTCGGAGATCGCCTGGTCGCCGAGCTTCGGCAGCGCCGGCGCCGCCGCGGCGCCCGCCAGCTGCCCGATTATCTGGGTCAGCGCCCGGCGCTCGCCGTCGAGCCGCGCCTGATGCCGCGCGGCGGCGACGTCGCGGGCGGTGGCATCGACGCTGACCGTCGCCGAATAGGGATCGGGCGCTCCCTGCGCGCGCGCCGAGGCCGCCGACGCGATGACCCCGAGGGCCAGCACGGCGGCGCCAAAAGGCCGTCCCGCCCGAGCGCTACGGATCGCGGACAGCAGCGGCAACGTCATTGCAAAGCGTCTCCGATCCGGTATTTTCGCGGCTATCGGGCCGCAGTCGAGCGGTCATACAGCAGTTTTCGCGAGGACGCCATCAACAGCCCGACCTACCGGGACGCCGGCGTCGACATCGCCGCCGGAGGTGCGCTCGTCGATGCGCTGAAACCGCTCGCCCGCGCCACCGCGCGGCCCGGCGCCGCGGCGGCGCTCGGCGGCTTCGGAGCGCTGTTCGATCTGAAGGCGGCGGGTTACGAGGACCCGATCCTCGTCGCCACGACCGACGGCGTCGGCACCAAGCTGAAGGTCGCGATCGCCACCGGAGAGCATGACGGGATCGGCACCGACCTCGTCGCAATGTGCGTCAACGACCTCGTCGTGCAGGGCGCGGAGCCGCTCTTTCTGCTCGATTATTTCGCTACCGGGCGGCTCGATGTCGAGACCGCGCGGCGGATCATCGCGGGCGTCGCGGCGGCTTGCCGCAAGGTCGGCTGCGCGCTGATCGGCGGCGAGACCGCCGAATTGCCCGGCCTCTACGCCGAGGGCGACTACGATCTCGCCGGGTTCGCGGTCGGCGCCGTCGCGCGCGGCGCGGTCCTCGACGGCGCGCAGATCCGCGACGGCGACATCGTCCTCGGCCTCGCCGCCTCGGGGCTGCACTCGAACGGCTTCTCGCTGGTCCGCCGGATCGTCGAGGAAAGCGGGCTCGACTACCGCGCGCCGGCGCCGTTCGCCCCCGAACGGAACCTCGGCGCAGCCTTGCTGGAGCCGACGCGGCTCTATGTCGAAAGCTGCCTTGCCGCCTGCCGCGCCGGGCTCGTCCGCGGGCTCGCGCACATCACCGGCGGCGGGCTCGTCGAAAACATCCCGCGCATCCTGCCGCAAGGGCTCGCCGCCGAACTCGACGCGGCGGCGTGGGAATTGCCGCCGGTCTTCCGCTGGCTGCGGCGCGCCGGCGTCGGCGAAGAGGAGCTTGCCCGCACCTTCAACTGCGGGATCGGCATGATCGCCGTCGCGGGCTCGGAACACGAGGACGCGTTGCGGCAGCTGCTCGAACGGCATGGCGAGAGCGTGCGGCGGATCGGGCGAATCGTGCCGCGCGGCGACGGCGGCGGCGTGCGGCTTCTCGGTACGCAGGCGCAATGGCGCGGCTGAGGCTCGGCGTCCTCATTTCCGGCCGCGGGTCGAATTTGCAGGCCCTGATCGAGGCCGCCTCCGATCCCGCCTATCCGGCCGAGATCGCCGTCGTCGTCAGCGACCGTGAGGCGGCGGCGGGCCTCGCCCGCGCCGCCGCGGCCGGTATTCCGGCCACCGTCGTGCCACATCGCGACCGCGCCCGCTTCGCGGCGGAGACGGATGCGCTGTTGCGCGGCAAAGGCGTCGGCCTCGTCTGCCTCGCCGGCTTCATGCGCGTGCTGGAGGAGGGCTTCGTCGAAGCGTGGCGCGACCGCATGATCAATATCCACCCCTCGCTGCTGCCGGCCTTCAAGGGCCTCCATGCGCAGCGCCAGGCGCTTGCCGCGGGGGTGCGTTTTGCCGGCTGCACGGTGCATTTCGTGCGCCCCGAGATAGATGCCGGACCGATCCTCGCGCAGGCGGTCGTGCCGGTGCATTTCGACGACGACGAAGAGCGCCTGTCGGCCCGCATTCTCGCAGCCGAGCATCGGCTCTACCCGCTCGCCGTGCGGCTTATCGCCGAGGGCCGGGTGCATGTCGAGAGCGGCCGGGCGGCGATCGCCGGCGCCCGGCCGCCGCAAATTGCCGCACTCAACCCGGCCGACGGCGGCGATAAACGCCTTGCCACGACACGCGGCTAAGTTATATCTGCGACAGCTGATTTGCGCGCGAGGCAGCGATGGCGACGACGACGATGGACCCCGAATTCGAACGGCATCGTCAGACCTGGATCGGCTTCACCCGGCTGATCAAGGCCTCGCTCGTCGCGATCGTCGTCATTCTGCTCGGCATGGCGATCTTTCTGCTTTAAGAGCGCGGCCGCGAGATCGCGGGGTCGTGCCCGCAGGGCGGCGGCGGACTTGTCGAGCGGTCTCTACCCTCGTTTCGGAGGGCACGGAGATGACTGCAGCAAAGGGTTTTGTCGTACCGGCCGGCGGCGGGAAGCACTTCGCCTCGCCGACGCCCGGCCGCTCTTTCGCCTTGAAGCTGCTCGGCCGCGAGACCGGTGAGAGCATCATGATGTTCGAGGAAACGCTGCCCGCCGGCACCGCGAGCCTCTTCCATCTGCATCGCGACAGCGACGAGGTCGCCTGGGTGCTTGCCGGCGAGTTCACCTTCAGGATCGGCGAGGAGGTAACGGTCGGCGGGCCCGGCACTTGCGCGTTCTTCCCGCGCAACGTCGCGCATGCCTGGAAGAACACCGGCGGCGAAACCGGCCGCGTGCTGTTTCTCTACACGCCCGCCGCCGCCGGCGGCCTGATCGAGGACCTGTCGGAACGCCGCCCGGCCGACGAGGACGAGCACAACGCGCTCTTCAGGCGCCACCGCTGGGAAGTCGTCGGCCCGAACCCTCTCTGAGGGGTTTACGGGCAGATCTCGATTTCGGAGAAGAAGAAGGCGATCTCCTGCGCCGCGGTTTCGGGCGAATCCGAGCCGTGCACCGAATTCGCCTCGATCGATTGCGCGAAATCCTTGCGGATCGTGCCGGGATCGGCCTTCGCCGGGTCGGTGGCGCCCATGATCTCGCGGTTGCGGGCGACCGCGTCCTCGCCTTCGAGCACCTGCACGACCACCGGCCCCGAACTCATGAAGCGCACGAGATCGCGGTAGAAGGGACGCGCCGCGTGCACCGCATAGAACCGCTCGGCCGTATCGGCCGTGAGCCGCAGCCGCTTTTGCGCGACGATGCGCAGCCCGCGCTTCTCGAAGCGCTCGTTGATCGCACCCGTCAGGTTGCGGGCGGTCGCGTCCGGCTTGATGATCGACAGCGTGCGTTCGATGGCCATGCGGGCTCTCTCGGATGGCGAAGGGTGGGGGTTATAGCGGCGGCTTTCGCGGCCGGCAAATCTGCCGTGTCTCAGGCCTCGCGCTGCCAGCCGGCGGCAGTCTGCCGCCAGTAGGTCAAGGGCGCGTGCCCGGCCGCGCGGGCCCGGCGCCAGCGCTCGCGCGCCGCCGCCACCGCCGTCTCGTCCTTGCCGTCGAAGAGATCGGCGCAACGCGCGAAGGCGGCGAGGTCGTCCGCCTCGATGCCGTCGACGAGGACCAGCAGCGAGGCGCGGTTCGGGTTCTCGCATTTCGTCGTCAGCCAGATCGGCTGCGCCGCCGGGCTGCCGTCGCGCTCGCAGCCATGCGGCAGAAAGCTCGCCTCGTCATAGGTCCACAACAGCGCGTCGAGCAGCGCGACGCGTTCGGCGGAGCCCGCCCTGACGACGATCCTGTGCCCTTCTTTCGCGGCCCGCTCGAGCAGCCGCGGCAGCGCCCGCTCGAGCGGCGTCAGCAGCAGGTGGTAAAAGCCGATCTCGGCCATCGGGCGGCGCCTTCCTCCTACTCCTTCTCGTAATATTCGGCGACGAAGCGGTCGAGCAGGCGCACGCCGAAGGCGGTCGCGCCTTTGGGGGTGACCGGCGCGTCCTTTTTCGACCAGGCGACGCCGGCGATGTCGAGATGCGCCCAGGCGACGCCGTTGACGAAGCGCTGCAGAAACTGCGCGCCGATGATGCTGCCGGCGGCGCGGCCGCCGCCGATGTTCTTGACGTCGGCGGCGTCGCTGTCGATCTCGCGGTCGTAGCCCTCGGCGAGCGGCAGCCGCCACACCGGCTCGCCGACCGCCGTGCCGGCGGCGGCGAGGCGCTCCGCCAGCTCGTCGTTGTTGGAAAAGAGCCCGGCCTGCTCATGCCCGAGCGCGACGATGACGGCGCCGGTCAGGGTTGCAAGGTCGATCATCAGCCGCGGCTTGAAGCGGTCCTGGCAATACCACAGCGCATCGGCCAGCACGAGCCGGCCCTCGGCGTCGGTGTTGAGAACCTCGATCGTCTGCCCCGACATCGAGGCGACGATGTCGCCGGGCCGCTGCGCGGTTCCCGACGGCATGTTCTCGACGAGCCCGACGACGCCGACCGCGTCGACGCCCGCCTTGCGGCCGGCGAGCGCCCGCATGAGCCCGATGACGACGGCGGAGCCGGCCATGTCCCACTTCATCTCCTCCATGCCGGCCGCCGGCTTGATCGAGATGCCGCCGGTGTCGAAGGTGACGCCCTTGCCGACGAAGGCGAGCGGGCCGTCGCCGGCGCTGCCGCGCGGGCGCCCGTGCCATTGCATGACGACGAGGCGCGGCGGCCGGACGCTGCCCTGCCCGACCGCGAGCAGCGCGTTCATCCCGAGCTTTTTCATCGCGGCTTCGTCGAGGATCTCCACCTCGACGCCGAGCTTGGCAAGGCCGCGCGCCGCTTCGGCGAGCGTCTCGGGGTAGATCACGTTGGCGGGCTCGGAGACGAGATCGCGGGCGAAGGCGACCGCCTCGGCCAATTCTTCAAGCGGCCGCCAGGCGCGCTTCGCGGCGGCGGCGGACCCGGTCGCGACGGTGAGGCGCGCCAGCGAGGGCTTTTTCTCGGGCTTCTCCCGGGTGCGGTACTTGTCGAAGCGATAGGCGCGCAACTGCGCGCCGAAGGCCAGTTCGGCCGCCGCAGCGGCGGCTCCGACCGGGGCGTCCTCGCCCGGCTCGATCATCAAGGTCGCCTCGCTTTCGCCGGCGGCGTTGAGCTGCGCGACGATGTTGCCGCCGAGTTCGCGCAACCGCTTCGCGTCGAGCGCGCGCGGCGCCCCGAGCCCGGCAAGCAGGATGCGCGTCGCCGCGATCTTCGGCGGCCCGATGATCGGCAGCCACTCGTCCTTCTTGCCCTTGAAGCGCGGCGCGGCGGAAAGCGCGCGGGCGACGGCGCCGGCGGTGGCCTCGTCGAGCCTTCCGGCGGCAGGCGTCAGGCCTCTGTCTTCAAAGGCGCCGACGACGACGGCGCCGGAACGCGGTTCGAAGGTTTCGGCAAAATGTATCTTCATCGCATGTCCCGGCGTCGATAGACGCGCTCGGCTGAGCGCCGCGCGCGTCGCGATAAACGGGAAACGGGATGGAAGTCAACGATGCCGGCGAGGCGGCCGGCGCCCGCTACGACCGCTCGTCATTGCGGGCACGGCAGGCAATCTCGAGGGGACTGCTTCGTCGGCCTACGGCCTTCTCGCGATGACAAGCTCGAGCAATGTTCCCTAGCGCTGCCCGGCGTAGAGCATGTGCAGCTCGCACCCGACGCAGTTGGTCAGCGTGAAGGTGACCTTGCCGCTCGCATCGTCGACGGTGAATTTCACCGGTATGCCGCGCCCGTCGATCCACACCCGGTAGCGGGTCGCGCCGGCGACCTCGTAGTCGCGCGCGAGGACTGTCTGGCCGTCGACTTTGATCGGCTCCTCGCCGCCGCCGCTGATGTTGACGCGCTCGATCTTGCCGCTGTCGACGCGCATCATCGTGTGCGCGTCGAGGAAGTTCGGCGACCACGGATTGGCTGGGTGAACGGCCGCCGGGGCGGTGAAGATGCCCTGTGGCGAGCGGATCACGAAACCGCTCGGCGTGGCCTGGCCGCTCACCTCGATCGGCGCGCCGCCCTTGTTCGTGAGGCTGTGGAAATAGACGAGGCGGTCGCCGTTCCAGCGCTCGGTGCGCGTCGCATCCTCGCGATGCATGACGACGCCGAGCACGCGCACCCGGAAATGCGCGGTGGTCGAGACGGTGGTGGTGCTGCCGGCGGTCTCGATCGTATTGCTGTAGGTGCCGATGTCGCCGAAGACCGAGTGGTCGACCTGATAGACGAGGCGCACGGGCGAAGCCGCCGAAACCGGACCGGCAACCGCGAGACAGGCGGCTGCGGCACAAAGCATCGCCAGACCCGAAGCCGCGTTGGCGATCCGCGCCGCCGCTGCCGTCCGCCAGGTCGCCCCGAATTGCGTCATATGCCCCCCACTACCTTCGAGCCAGCGCCGTTCGAGCAGGAATCTTCCTGCCCCGAAGATTCCCACGGCGACCGCCCGCGAACCACCTCGGCGCGACCCTAGCGCCAGCCCGCCAAATGTTCAATGCAATATCGCAAATTTTTTCGCGGCCATTCTGGCGTTGTCACCCTCGAACCTGTTTGGCTATCTCTTTTTGCCGGTCGAACTCTCGACGCCGCCGCTCGATTTCTTCCGCTGACAGGCGGGCGATGTTCGAATAGTCGGTCTTCCAGGACGGATCCTCGCTCCACCGCAGCGGCGACTGGACCGTCGTACGCGGCACCGGCGCGCCTTCCAGAACCCGCAGCGCCAGTTCCAAGGTGAAGGCCTGCGAGGCCGGGTCGTGCGGGCGGCCCGCCGCATTGCCGAGCGGAAAATCGCTGAACAGAAAGCGCGGCACGCCGCAATGCTCGACGATGTCCTTGGCGCAGCCCATGACGATCGTCGCGATGCCGTTTGCTTCGAGATGGCGGGCGGCCAGACTCACGGTCTGGTGGCACACCGGTCAATTGGCGACGAGGATCGCGGCGTCCGCCCCGTCGGCGCGGCAGCGCGCGAGCAGCTCGGGGCTGTCCTGTCCGAGTGTGGCGCGCTGGCTGTAGGTCGTCGGGATACCGTGAAAGCGCGGCGTCGGCGCGCCGATCCGCCCGCGCTCGGCGGCATGCCGCAACGCCTTGAGCGGGAACCACGTATTCGGATCTTCGGCCGAGGTGTGGACACGGTCGTAGGCGACATGCGAGATCCGCACATCGTGGTCGAGCGCGCTGTCGCCGGAGTAGACGCGCTGGAACTTTGCGGCACCGTTATAGGCCGCCCCGGGACCCTGGTCGCCTTTGCCGGGCCGATAGGGCGCGGCGGTGGTGACGAGCGCCACCCGGCACTGCGCGAGCGGTTTGCCGAGCGGCGTGAACGGCACCTCGGCATAATGCGCCCAGCGGTAGGGCGGGCCGTAGCCGAGGCCCGAATAATAGTCGCGGACCCGTTGCATGTAGGGGATCGGCACGTCGTCCTCGGCGGCAAATCCGAGGGGTTGCGTCTGTTCGCTCATCTCGCTCTCCGCGTCGGCGGGTGCGCCGGCGCGATTATGGAAAGAGCGGGCGCCACCTGGCAAGGCGGTTGGCTTGCGGCGGGCCGCGAAAAGAGCTTCTTCTAACCGGCGGTCGAAAGGCGGTAGAAGGCTCACCCGTTCGGGGAGCAGACGAGTACCGGGATGCGAAGCTCCGCACGTTTTATCCCGTTGCGCAGGACGGCGCGGCCGCTGCTCGCCTATCCGGCGCTGACGCTCGGTTACGCGCTTTCCGGGAAGCTCGGCCTGCTGCTCGCCGTCCCGCCCGGCTATGCGACGGCGATCTTCCCGCCCGCCGGCATCGCCGTCGCGGCGATGCTGATCGGCGGGCCGGCGACCCTGCCCTGGACCTTCCTCGGCTCGTTCCTGCTCAATCTTTGGGCCAGCGGCGAGACCACCGGCGCAGCGGCGCTCGCCGCCCTCGTCATCGGCGCCGGCTCGACCTTGCAGGCCGCGGTCGCGGGCCACGCCCTGCGCCGCGCCATCGGCTACCCGATGCGGCTCGACCATGGCCGCGAGCTGTTGCGCTTTCTGCTGCTCGCGCCGATCTGCTGCCTGACGAGCGCCACCCTGTCGCTGACCGGCCTCGCCGCGCTCGGCGCGGTCAGGCCCGAAGAACTCGCCGCCAGCTGGGTCACCTGGTGGATCGGCGACACGCTCGGCGTCCTGGTGCTGCTGCCGCTCGTCCTCGTCATCGCCGGCGAACCGCGCAGCCTGTGGAAGAGCCGGGCCCATTCGGTAGCCCTCCCGATGCTGCTGTTCTTCGCGCTCTTCGTGGCGATCTTCGCGCTCGTCAGCCGGTGGGAGCACGATGCGGCGCTGCTCGAGTTTCGCCTGCTCTCGCAGCAGCTGGTCGACAGGCTGCGCACCGGGCTCGACGAGCAGGACGTGTTCCTGTTGCAACTGCAGCGCTCGTTCTCCGGCCCGGCCGCCCTGTCGCGGGCGGATTTTCGCGGCCTCGTGCGCGATTTCCGGCGGCGCTTTCCGACGGTGCAGGCGGTCGAGTGGGCGCCGCGCGTCGAACGCGCCGAGCGGGCCCGTTTCGAGGCCGCGCAACAGGCCGGGCTGCCGGGGTTCGCAATCCGCGAGATCGGCCGCTCGGGGGCGCCGCGCGCGGCGGGCCAGCGCGCGTCGTACTACCCCGTCACCTATGTCGAGCCCTATGCCGGCAACCGCAGGGCCGTCGGTTTCGACCTCGCCTCCAGCCCCGACCGCGCAGCCGCGATCGCCCGCGCCGAGGCGAGCCGCACCGTCGCCGCGACGCCGCCCGTCCGCCTCATCCAGGAGACCGGCAACGAGCCGGGCGTGCTGCTGCTGCGGGCCGTCAGAGGCGGCCCAAAGGGGCCCGGCCTGGTTCTCGTCGTGCTGCGCATGGGCGTCTTCATGCGCGGCCTGATCGGGGCTGAGCGCTCCCAGCTCGTGGTGCGCCTCGTCGATGCGGCCCGCCACGCCGTGCTCTACGGCGCGGCGCGGCGCCCGCCGGGCGGACCCGCCTTCGCACGTGCGTTCGATTTCGGCGGCCGCCGCTTCATGCTGCGCACCGCCCCGACCGCGGCCTATGTCGCGCAGCACCGGATGTGGCAGAGCTGGGCGGTGCTCGTCGCCGGCGTCTTCAGCACGGGGCTGCTCGGCGCCTTGCTGCTGCTCGGGACCGGCTACGCCCGGCGCATCGAGACGGTAGTGGAGGAGCGCACCCGCGATCTGGCTACCGTCAATTCCCGCCTGCAGGAAGAGAGCCGCGAGCGGCGGCAGGCCGAGGAGGCGCTGCGCCAGGCGCAGCGGATGGAGGCGATCGGCCAGCTGACCGGCGGCATCGCCCACGATTTCAACAATCTGCTGATGGTGATGAGCGGCAATGCGAGCCTGCTGGCGCAGAGCGCGGCCGACGAGGCGGCGCGGCGGCGGGCCGCGGCGATCCTGGCGGCGAGCGAGCGCGGCGAGCGGCTGACGCGCCAGCTGCTGGCCTTCTCCCGCCGCCAGACGTTGCGCCCGGAAGCCATCGACCTCAACGATCGGCTGCGCGAGGTCGGCGAGATGCTGTCGCGCTCGCTGCGCGAGGATATCGCCTTCAGCCTCGACCTGCCGCGGGATCTGTGGCCGGTGATGGCCGATTCCGCCGAGTTCGAGCTGGCGCTGCTCAACATCGGCGTCAATGCGCGCGACGCGATGCCGGCCGGCGGCCGCTTCGCGGTCACGGCGCGCAATATCTCGCTGTCGCCCGGCGAGGGGCAAGGCGACGGGCTCGCCGGCGACTTTGTCGAGGTGACGCTGTCGGACAGCGGCGTCGGCATGGAGCCCGAGATCAGGGCGCGCGCCTTCGAGCCCTACTTCACGACGAAGGCGGTCGGCCTCGGCTCCGGGCTCGGCCTGTCGCAAGTCTACGGCTTCGCGCGGCAGAGCGGCGGCAGCGCGAGCATCGTCAGCACGCCGGGCGGAGGCACCGCGATCCGCCTTTATCTGCCGCGCGCGAGCACGCCGCCGGCCGCCACGCCGGCCGCCGTTTCACCCCCCGAGACGCCGGCACCGCCGGCCGCGCAGGTGCTTCTCGTCGAGGACGATCCGGAGGTCGCCGAGGTGACGGTCGAGCTGTTGCGCGACCTCGGTTACGAGGCGGCGACGGCGGCGAACGGCCGGGCCGCGCTCGAGCTTCTGGCGCGCGAACCGTCGATCGCGCTCGTGCTGTCCGACATCGTCATGCCGGGCGGGACGAGCGGCATCGAGCTCGCGCGGCATCTGCGCCGGCACCGCCCCCAGCTGCCGGTCGTGCTGTTGACCGGGCATAGCCGGTCCGCGGCGCAACTCGTCGCGGAGGGTTTCGCCCTGCTCGAAAAGCCCTATCGGCGCGACGAATTGGCGGCGGCCATCGGCGCTGCCATCGAAGCGCGCCGGCCCTACTCCGCCGCCGCTGAACCGCGCGCCTCCGAAACCGGGGCTTGACGGCGCGCCGGCCCGAGGGTCTCGTGTCGCGCGCAGGCCGCAGCTAGAGGAGGGTCGGATGGCGCAACTCGGCCGCGTTGCACTCGTCACCGGTTGCGGCAAGCCGATCGGCATCGGCAATTCGGCGGCGCGGGCGCTCGCCGCCGCCGGGGTCATCGTCGTCGCCGCCGACGTGACGGCGACGGGCGTCATGAACGAGCACAACCTCGAAGGCGACATGGATGCCGCGTGGGCGGGCGTCGACAGCCTCGTCGCGGGGATCGAGAGCGCCGGCGGACGCGCCTCCGCCGTGCTCGGCGACGTGAGCGTCGAGGCGGACGCGAAGCGCATGGTCGAAGAGGTGCTGGACCGCTGGGGCCGGCTCGACATCCTGGTCAACAATGCCGGCGCGCCGCAGGGCGCCGACCGCAACGAGATCGAGGACGTGCCGGTCGAAGCCTGGGACCGCACGATGGCGGTCAATGCGCGCGGCGCCTTTTTGATGTCGCGCGCCGCCGTGCCGGCGATGCGCAAGGCGCGATGGGGCCGCATCGTCAGCGTCTCGTCGAAGGCGGCCTTCCGGCCAGGCCGGCGCCGCGCCACGTATGCCGCCTCGAAAGCCGCGATCGTGGGCTTCACGAAATCGCTCGCCTGCGACCTCGCGCCGTTCGGCATCACTGTCAACGCCGTACTGCCGGGCCCGATCCGCACGTCGCGGGCGATCAGCACCAATCGCCGCGAATACGAAGGCGATGTCGAACGCGGTTTCGCCGAGCGCGCGAAGGCGATCCCGATGGGCCGTTTCGGCACCCCCGACGAGGTAGCGGCGGTGATCGCGTTTCTCGCCTCGGAAGCCGCCGGCTTTGTCACCGGCCAAGCGATCGGCGTCGACGGCGGATGGTAGGGCCCCCCGAGGCCGCGGCGACCGCTGCTCTCACCCAATCGTGAGATGCCGCGGCGGCCGGCGCGCCCTATTTTTCAATGATCCGGGGCGCCGACGCCGCGGCGGAGAATTTTGCGATGTGGCCCTGGCGCGACCGCAAAGGTCGACTCTCGCTGTTGAAATTGCTCGTGTTTGCCGCGCTGTTCGCGCCGGCGGCCTGGATCGTCGTGGCCTTCGGCACCGGCACCATCGGCGCCCGGCCGCTCAACGCCGCGATCCGCGAATTCGGCTTGTGGACGATCCGCTGGGTGTTTATCGCGCTTGCGATCACCCCGGTAAGCGGCATTTTTTCCTATCCCGCGCTCTTTTCGGTGCGCCGGATGATCGGGGTCGCCGCCTTCACCTACGGCGTCGTCCATCTCAGCCTCTTTACGGCCGATCAGGCATTCGATCTGCGAGCGGTCAGCTTCGAAATCCTGTCGCGGACCTACCTGACGATCGGCTTCACCGCGCTTCTCGGTCTTTCGGCCTTGGCCGCGACCTCGACCGACGGCATGATCGGGCGCCTCGGCGGCCGCAATTGGCGGCGCCTGCACCGCCTCGTCTACGCGATCGCCGCGCTCGGACTGCTGCATTTCTGGATGCAGTCGAAGCTCGACGTCTGGGAGCCGACAGTGATGGGCGGCCTGCTCGCCTGGCTGCTCGGCTACCGCGCGCTCAAGTGGGCCCTGCCGCGCCGCGACGGCATGTCCGCTCCCTGGGCCGCCGGTCTGGGGGTGGCCGCCGCGCTCGTCACCGCGTTCGGCGAAGCGCTTTATTTCTGGCTGGCGATGGGCGCCGACCCGCTGCGCGTGCTCGCCGTCAACCTCAGCCTCGCGACCGGCATCCGGCCGGCGATCGTCGTGCTGCTGACGACGCTTGCATTGACTGCCGCGGTCGCGATACGAAACCTGATCGCCCGTTGGGGAAGCGGGCGCCCGCAGCTCGAACGAGTGCGCCCATCCGGTGTTCGGTTCGGATGAGGGCGCCGCATTTCCGGTTGCCGCAAAGACCGGAAATCGGTCGCTTGCTGCGTAAAATTGGGGAGAGTTGCTGGAATGCGAGCCTTTGTTCTAGCCGCCGCGGCGCTGTTTGTGTCGAATGTCTGCGTGGCCGCCGTCAAGCCGACCGGCGAATGGGCGGTGCCCGGCAACGTCGCGCATTTGCGCATTGCCGATTGCGACGGCCGATTGTGGGGAGTCGTCTCCTGGGAACAGCGGCCGGGCGCCGACAGCCACAACCCGGATCCGGCGAAACGCCGACGGCCGATGCTTGGCGTGCCGATCCTGCTCGGCATGAAACGCGCCGAGCCCAATCGCTGGGACGGCGAAATCTACAATGCAAGCAACGGGAAGATTTATACTGCCGACATCCATCTCAAGGGGCATGACGTCCTGCACGTCGAAGGGTGCCTCTTAGGATTCCTTTGCGGCGGGCAAGACTGGTCTCGAGTTAAGCCTTCTGCTGGAGCAGGTGGTCCTTCCCAGGCCGATCCGCCGGCTGCGAACGCCTCGGTCACCAGACGCACAATTTGCTCCAGCGTGCGTCATGACCCGATAAACCCTTGAGAGATAGGCCTTGTTGCGTTGCGTATCGAGACCCCTCGGCATCCGTCATTCAACTTTCAGCTTGCGCCATTAACTTTCGATAGATTACACTATGAATCGTGTCATAGCTGACCGCGGGTAAGTTTCGCAGCGGCTGCCGGAAGATGCCGAGCAGCCGAACAATAGAGTCACGTCACCGATCAGACCAGCGGAGCGAGACGGATGGGTGGGGCCGCGACAATCCTTTTTGCACGCGAGGATTTTTCGATCCCCGGCGGGGCGGAGATCCCCGGCGCGGCGAAAAACCCGGGTGCCGTCGAGGCGCGGTTCTTCGATCTATTGCGCGACAGCAAACCCGATGTGGTCGTCCTCGATCTGAGCCGTTCGAACGGCGCCGGCGTCGACGCGATTCTCAAGATCAGGCAGCAATGCACGACACCCATTCTCGTCGTCTGCGATCCCGAGCAGGATTCTTCGGGCGACTATCGGATCGCCGGGGCGGCCGAGTGCATTCCGGCGCCGATTGACATCATGCAGCTCAATCAGACGCTGCAGCAGATCATCAGAGTGACGGGCCGGGCAAAGCCCGCGACGATGCGCAGCGCCAATGCCTACACGTTTGCCGGCATGACCTTTTTCCCGCATGAGAACCGGCTTTTGGGATCGCAGGACTCGGTCAGCAAGCTGACGAGTTCGGAAAGCCGGCTGCTGTTCCATTTCGCCTCCTCTCCCTGGGTACTGCATTCCCGGGCGGAGGTCGGCGAGGTGCTTTACGGCCAGCACCGCCCGACCAGCGACCGCGCCATCGACGTCGTCGTCAACCGACTGCGCAAGAAGCTGGTCATGCTGTGCGGACCGTCCGGGCAGAACCTGATTAAAACCGAGTTTCGCCGCGGCTACATGCTGGTCGCCGACGTCTCGACGATGCCGATTTCACGCGATGCGGCGACCGGCACCCCGCCGGCGCCGGGCGCCGGCTGATCGGCCCGGCGCCGCTTTCGCGAGAGAAACGCGCGGTGGCCCTCGATTCCGTTGCCGATCACCCCCTGGGTGGCTCCGCTCGATTACCGGTGACGCGCTCCGGCGCGCCGTCCTCGCTGCTCGGCGCGCTCGTCATCGTCGCCCGCTACCGCCAGACGCACCTGTCGGCCGAGCAGCTGGTCCACGATCACCTTCTCGGCCCCGGCGAACCGGCGATCGAGAAATTCCTTCAGGTCGCCCACGCATCGGGCCTGCGGGCGGAGCTGACACGGGTCGGCTGGAACAATCTGTTCGAGCTCGGCACGGCGCTGCCGGCGATCGTGGTGCTGAAGAACGGCAGCGCCATGGTGCTGATGGCCGCCACGGCCGATCCGCAACGCCCGGTCGTCACGCTCGTCGACCCGAACGCGCATGACGACGCGCCGCTCAGCCTCGACGAGGAGCGCTTCAGCGCGTCCTGGAGCGGCGAGCTCATCCTCGTAAAGCGCGACTACCGGCTGCGCGACGAAGACCAGCCCTTCAGCTTCCGGCTTGTCGTCGGGCAGGTGCTGCGCGACCGCAAGAGCGTGCGCGACCTGGCGATCGCGGCTGTCGCGCTGAGCGTCCTCGCCGTCGCGCCGATCATGTTCTGGCGCCTCTTGCTCGACCACGTTCTCTACTACGGCAGCCTCGCCACTTTTTGGGCGCTGTGCGCGATGATGGCGGTGCTGGTGATCTTCGACACCGCCTTCGGCTATCTGCGGCGCTTCATCGTCGCGCGCATTGTCATGCGCGTCGACGCCAGGATGTCGACCTATATCTTCAATCGGTTGATCAATCTTCCGATGGATTATTTCGAGAGAACGACGGTCGGCGAGATCGCGCACAACATTCACGAATTCGCCAAGATCCGCGAGTTTTTGGTAGCCGGAATTTTCGGCACGGGCCTCGATTCGATCGTTCTTCTGGTTTTTCTGCCGATCATGTTCGCGTTCAGCGCGATCCTGACCTTCTACGTCTTGGGCCTGTCGCTGATAATCTGTCTGTGGATCATCCTGATGCTGCCGGTGATGCGGCGCAAGAACGGCCTCGTCGTGTACGCCGAGATCGCCAAGGGCACGCTGCTCATCGAGTCGCTGCACGGCATGCGCACGGTCAAATCGCTGGCCCTCGACGCGCTGCACCGCCACGAATGGGACGTGCGCGTCGCCAAGGCGGCGGCCTATCGCTATGACGAGCAGCTGACCGCCAACGTCATACAGACGGTCATCCATCCAATTCAGATGTTGATCACGAGCGGCGTTTTCGCGGTCGCCGTCTATCTGTTCATCACGACCCACGAATCCGTCTATGTCGGGGCGCTGATCGCCTTCATGCTGTTGACCCAGCGCGTCGCCGCGCCGCTCGTCAAGGCATCGACGCTGATCGAGCAGTACGACCAAGCTCGGCTCGCCGCACAGCTGATCGGCGAGGTCGTCAACCAGCCGGCCGAGGAAGGCCGCTCGGCGAGCGGCATCCGCACCCCGATCGACGGCCGCGTCGAATTCAGCGGGGTGCGCTTCCGCTATCGCGGCACGACCGTGCCGGCGCTCGACGACGTCAATTTCGAGATCCCGCCCGGGACGATTTTCGGGATCATGGGCCGCAGCGGTTCGGGCAAGACCACGGTGACCCGCCTGCTGCAGATGCTGCACAGCAATTTCGAGGGGCTCATCAAGGTCGACGGCAACGATATCCGGCAGATCGACGTCGATCATCTGCGCGCCAGCACCGGGGTCGTCCTGCAGGAGAATTTCCTGTTCAGCGGCACGATCCGCCAAGCGATCGCCACCGCCAAGCCCGATGCCACTTTCGAGGAGGTCGTACGGGCGGCGCGGCTCGCCGGCGCCGAGGAATTCATCGAGCATATGCCGCGCGGCTACGAGACCTTCATCCAGGAAGGCTCGCCCAACCTGTCAGGCGGCCAGCGCCAGCGCCTGGCGATCGCCCGGGCGCTGATCGGCGACCCGCGCATCCTGATCCTCGACGAAGCGACGAGCGCGCTCGACGCCGAAAGCGAGGCGATCGTCAACGCCAATATCCTGCGGATCGCCAAAGGGCGCACGCTGATCATCATCTCGCACCGACTCTCCTCGCTCGTCATGGCGGATGCGATCCTCGTGCTCGAGCGCGGCCGCGTCTACGACATCGGCCGGCACGACGAGCTGATCGAGCGTTGCGACATCTACAGCTCGCTGTGGCATCAGCAGAACCGCCATCTTCAGCCCAGGCCCTCGCATGAGATTATCCCGCTCCGCCCCGGCACGACGCAGTGAGCCGGCGCCGAGCAGGGTCGTCCGGCTGTTTCAATCGGAAACTGCGGAGATCCTCGAGGCGCCGGAACCGATCCGCGCGCGCATTGCGACCTTCGCGCTCGCCGCCTGTTTCGTCAGCCTGATCGTAATCGCGGCGCTGTTGCCGATCGACCGGGTGGTGACCTCGTCGGCCGGCGAGATCGTGCCGTCCGATCACCCGCTCGTCATCCAGGCGCTCGACGCCTCGGTGATCAAGACGATCGACGTGCGCGAAGGCGAGATCGTCAAGAAGGGCCAGCTGCTGGCGACCCTCGACCCGACCTTCGCGGCGGCCGATGTCGATGCGCTGAAGCTGCAGATCGCCAGCCTCGACGCCGAGATCGCGCGCTGCGAGGCCGAGTTGGCGCATAAGCCGTTCGATCCGCGGCCGAGCGCGATCCCCGGTGCGGCGGGTTACGCGGCGCTGCAAAAGGCCCTCTACAACCAGCGCAAAGGGCAGTTTGCGGCGCAGCTGCAATCCTTCGACCAGCAGATCGCGCAGCTGCAGGCGACGGTCGGCAAGTACCAGGGCGACGAGCAGCGCTACACCGAACGGGCGCGGATTTCGAAGGAAGTCCAGGACATGCGCGCCCAGCTCGCCAAGCAGCTGGTGGGCAGCCGCTTGAACCTCTTGGCGGCGACGGACGAGCGGCTCGAGATCCTGCGCAACGTCGAGTTCGACCACAACTCGCTGCTCGAAAGCCGGCACCAGCTCGACGCCACGGTCGCCAACCGCAACGCCTTCATCCAGCAATGGCTCGGCGACACCAGCAAGGAACTCGTGCAGGCGCGCAATTCTCGGGACTACGCGCTACAGCAACTCGTCAAGGCCTCGGGGCACAAGGCGCTCGTGCAATTGCTGGCGCCGGCCGACGCCATCGTTCTGCAGCTGCAGAAGGTGCCGGTCGGGACACAACAGCAGAAGCTGTCGGTCGGCTCGGTGCTGACCCCCGGCGAGACGCTGTTGACGCTTGCCTCGCTCAGTTCGCCGATGGAGGCGGAACTCGACATCTCCTCGCGCGACGTCGGGTTCATCCGCCCCGGCGATCGGACGACGCTGAAGATCGATGCGTTCAACTTCGTCGAGCACGGAACGGTCGAGGGCAAGGTGCGCTGGATCAGCGACGGCTCGTTCAGCATCGGCCCTGGCGGCCAGCCGGTACCTCCCTATTACAAGGCGCGCATCGAGCTGACGCGCGTGCATTTGCGGAACGTGCCCAAGGATTTTCGCCTGCTGCCCGGCCTGACCTTGAACGGCGACATCCATGTCGGCAAGCATTCCCTGCTGATGTACCTGTTCGGCACAGTAGCGGGCCTCGGCGAGGCAATGCGCGAGCCCGGATGAATTTGGCGCGCGAGGCGAAGCTTGCGGCGGGGCGCTTGCGGGCGCGGTTGCGGCGCGCCGCCGCGGCCTATGCCCGCGAAGATTACCGAACGGCGCTGGCGCATTGGTGCGCCGTTGCCGCAGACCCGGAGGCGCAACATCGGATCGGCCTGATCTATGCGCGCGGGCACGGCGTGCTGCAGAGCCTTCCGGACGCGATCGTCTGGTACCGCCGCGCAGCCGAGCAGGGTCATGTCGAGGCGCAGTACCAGTTGAGCCTCATTTTTTTGCGGGGGCGCGGTGTGCCGCCGCTATATGGCGAATGGTATCGCGCCGCCAGCGAGCGCGACGAGGATCGGGCCGCGAAAAACCGCGAGCTGTTGTTCCCGAACGGTCTCGAAGTCGTGCCGGACGAGAACGAGGCGATGCGCTGGAGCAAGGCAGCCGCCGAGCAGGGGATGGCGGCGGCGCAGGCCAATGCCGGGCTGCTCTACGCGCGCGGCCAGGGCTGCGAGCAGAACTACGCGGAAGCCGGCCGGTGGTTCCGGACGGCCGCCGCGCAAGGCGATGCCGAGGCCGAATTCGGCCTCGGACTGCTCGCCGCCAACGGCTACGGCATGCCGGTGGATCTGCCGGCGGCGGCCGGCTGGTACGAAAAGTCGGCCGCGCGCGGCCACGACGGCGCGCAGGTGGCGCTGGCGCTCTTGTACGTCTCGGGGCAAGGGGTCGCGCACGACCCGCAGGCGGCGGCCCGCCTTTTCGAACAGGCGGCCGATCAGGGCAATGCGCGGGCGCGCCACAATCTCGGGCTGTTGCATCTGCGCGGCGACGGCGTGCCGCAAAATTTCCACGCGGCCGAAACCTGCCTGCGGCAGGCCGCCCGGCAAGGTCATCCGCCGGCGATGCTGAGCCTCGCGCGCATGTACAATCTCGGCCAAGGCTCGGCGCCGAACATGGAAGAGGCCGCCATCTGGTATCGCGCCGCGGCGGAACTGGGCGACGCCGAGGCCCAGTTCACCCTGGGCCGGCTCTACGCCCGCGGCGAGGGCGTGCCGCGGCATTTGGGCGAGGCCGCGAAATGGTTTCAATGCGCCGCCGAGCAGGGCTATGCGACGGCGCAGTTCAATATCGCGGTATTTCATTTGAGGGGCACCGGCGTGCCGCGCGACGCGGAAAAGGCGGCCCAGTGGTACCGCCGCGCCGCCGAGCAGGGAATAGCGGCGGCGCAGGTCAAGCTGGCGCAACTGCATCTCGCCGGCGAGGGGGTGCCGCGCAACCCCGAGGAGGCGGCGCGCTGGCTCGGCCGCGCGGCCGAGGCCGAGGATCCGGAGGGCTTGACGGGCCTCGGCATCCTGCACGCGCAGGGGCTCGGCGTCGCCCTTGATTACACGCGCGCCGAAACGCTGCTGCGGCGCGCCGCCGATGCCGGCCACGCGGCTGCCTTACTGCAGCTCGGCCACCTCTATTCCGCCGGACACGGCAGCGCCCCCAACGAGGCCGAGGCGGCGCGCTGGTATCATGCCGCGGCCGAGGCGGGACACCTGGAAGCGCAGCTGATCCTCGCACGCAACTCCCTGCGCGGCCATGGCGTGCCGAAGGACGAGGCGGCGGCGGCGCAGTGGTTCCGCCGCGCCGCCGAACAGGACTATCCGGCCGCCCAGTTCCAGCTCGCGGCCATGTATTGCACCGGCGAGGGCGTGCCGCGCGACCTCGAAGAGGCGACGCGCTGGTATCAGCGCGCGGCCGAGGGCGGCGACCGCTACGCGCAGCACAACCTCGCGGTCATGCTGATGAAGGGCGAAGGCATCGCGCGCGACGAGGACGCGGCCTTTCAATGGTACGTCAAGGCGGCCGAGCAGGGCGTGCCGGAGGCGCAGCTCATGCTCGGCGACCTCTACGCGGCCGGCCGCGGCACCTTGCGCGACGCCGAGGCGGCGCGCGCCTGGTACGAAAAGGCGGCGGCGCAAGGCAACGCGGCGGCGGCGGCGCGCCTCGGCAAGCACGACAAGACGACCGCCGCCTGATCCTTCGAGACGGCCGTGAGCCTCAGCCGGCCACCGCGAACGATCGATCGCGATAATATTGCAGGTGGCGGGCGACCGATTCACCGATCGTGACGGGCTGGCGCATCGTCTGTTGCAGCCCGTCCCAAGCCGCGTTCTCGCCGGCACCACGCTCCCAGCCGGCGAACACGAATGATTGCGCCTGCAGCGCGCATGGATCTCGGCGGGCCGCGGAAGGTCTAAACCCCCTCGAGCTCGATATTCGTATCCTCGAAGCAAACGACGAGACCCTCGCGGTCACGAATCGGCTCTTTGAGCCGGCAGCGAAAACCAAGATAACTCGTTCCCAGCCCCGCCCGCGCGAGATCTTCCCGCAGCAGGTCGCACCGGGCAACGCCCGCTATCGTCCCCGCTTGCCAAATCGTGACATCGATCGGTTCGAAGCGCGAGAGGTCGGCGGCCCAACCGGCGACGACCTGGCCGTCTGCAATGTCCACGCGCCCCATATAGTTTCGGCCAAGTTGCTGGAGCGGGTTCTTTAGATATTCTTCTATCCTACGATAGGGTTCACTACCCAGATAACGGGCCGCCGGCTCGGGAAGCACGTCGTCGCCGGCGAACTCGTAGGGATCGAACACCCGGTCTCGCGTGTGCGCGGCGATATCGGCCTCGATCTCGCGAAACGCCGTGAGCGCTCGCTCGAAGAGCGCGCCGCCCGCGGCGATCTTCTCGGAAATCAGATCATCGATCGCGTGATAGACGCGATAGTCGACCTCGAAATGGTCCTTGAAGCGCGCGCACGCCTCCGCCTCCAGCGCTTCCCGCTCCGTTCGTAAGGGCTGATCGAGCCGCGTGACGTTCTTGAGGGCGAAGAGAGGAGGGCGCCATCCTAGGGCTCTCGCGATGAAGAGAACCGATTCGATGAAGCGCTCGCTGGTCCCGACGGCATGGAAGCCTGTCCGCACGTTCTCGATCGCGATCTCGGCAAGCGAGTTGGGGGAGCGCCAGCGTCCCGCCGACAGCATGGCGGCCTGCCAGTGGCCGGGAGTGTACCGGTCATCGGTCAAATATTGTTCGATAGGCAATTTCCCCGACAAAATCTGGTCCCGCCAACGGTGCCGAGGATAACCGAACGCGTGGTAATAATCCGATATCGCCCGCCTGATCGGGTCGCGCACCATCGAGAAATATCGGCATCTCCTCTTGAGGGCTGCGTGGATCCCATAGGGATGATGCCCTGTAATCAGGCGGGTACCGCCAAGGGCCGTCAGCAATTTCAGCAGAGCGGGGTTCTCTTTTTCGCCCGGCTGAAGCTGATGGTAAAGGACACGCCTGAACCCGTATTCACGGGAAATGATCGCGCGCAGCGTGGAGCCGGCGGTCTTCGGGATGTGAACGAACACGTCCATCGTCGAGGCCGAAACGGCTACCCCGCCACCGCGAACGATTGATCGCGGTAGCATTCGAGATGGCGCGACACCGCTTCGGCGATCGTCGACGGTGTTCGCATCGTCTGTTGCAGCCCGTCCCACACCGAATTCTCCCCCGACAGCTGCACGACGAGACTGGCCAGCTCGAACGGGTTGCCGACCGCGAAATGGAGCCCGTCCTTGCCCCAGCGCACCTTTTCGGCCATGCCGCCGATGTTGCTGCAGATAACCGGGCGGCGATGCGCGAGCGCCTCCTCGATAACCATCGGCGAATTCTCCCACCACAGCGACGGCACGACGACCCAATCGACCGCGGCCATCAGCCGATGGAGATCCTCGTGGCGGTATGCACCGCCGAAATGGACGCGCTGCCGCGTGCGGCCGAAGAGTTCGCGCACCCGATCGACGAAGGCCCGCGGGTTCTGCTCGGGAATGGGGCCGTTGACGGTTAGCCGGATGCCTTCGCTCATCGGCGCCGGAAACTGACTCAGATATTCGAAGGCGGTCAACAGCTCGACGAGCCCCTTGTAAGGAATGATCTGGCCGAAAAACCCGAAGCTCGACCGCCGCCCGCTCTCGCCGAGCGGGCGCGGCGGCGGCGGGCGCACCGGCGCGATGCCGTTCTCGACGACGACGATCTGCCAGGCCGGAATGCCCCAGGCGATGTAGCGCTGGCGCAAAAACTCGCTCGGCGCAATAAACAGGTCGACCTTTTCGAAGTGCGATTTGACGAACGTCTCGCGCAGCAGGAATTCGCTCGCGGCGATATCCGGGAAGCAGGCGGCGCAATCGTGCGGGCTCGCGGCGTGGCACAGCGCCATGCCGTCGGTCTTGACCATCTGACCGAAATTCGTGCAGATCGCCAAATATTCGTGCAGCGTCACAAAGATTCGCAGCTGCGGCCGCTTGCGGCGCGCCGCGGCGATCAGCTCGAGCCCGATCCCCAAATAATGATGAAAATGAATGACGTCCGGATCAATGCGTTCGATCAGAGCCGTAAAATGATCGATAACGCCGAGGGAACGCTGCGAAAACAAAAAATCGTCGACCGTATCGGTAAAGAACAGGATCTCGGCGGGGCGGCCGCGATAGCTCGAAAACGGCGTCGAGTCGCGCCGCCGCGCCCGCTCTTCGGTGCGCGCCAGAAAATAGGCTTCGACGTCCTCCAGCTGTTGCAAACCGTTGAACAACGAATAGGCGACCTGCCCCGCGCCGCCGGGGCTGAGCTGCGGATGTTCGTTGGCGACGATCAGGATGCGATAGGCCAAAGGCGCGCCCTTTCCCGATTTCCGAACGGTGGTTCTCGGTTTGCGGGAATCATTGCATTTATGACAGTTTCTTTCATTTGGTAACTATTGCGTAACCATGTCGATTCAGGCTGTAACATATCGAAACTCGATGTAGCCAATATCATGTTTTTTGCGTCCCGGCACCATTGTACGCTGCCGCTCATCTCGTCGCATTCCTTCCAGGGGATTTCAGAATGTCTTCACCGGTCGGTGGCCAATATAAATTCAGCAACAGCACGGGCGAAAATACCAACGTCCAGGTCACGACCGACCCGACTATCCCGCCGCCGCCGCCGCAACCCGGCCAATTTAACCTTTGGGTGATCACCGAAAACAGCGGCTCGCCCGATTTCAATGTTCAGACTCCGGCAGGCTATCAGGGCGTGGTGGTCATCGCCGATAACGGCCAGCTCATCGACGTCGTCTCCGGCAACGTCTCGATCACCGACACGACTGCGGGCGGCGGCGCCGCGACTCCCGGCGGGCCGACCGTCGACACGCTGATCGGCGGCAGCGGCAACGATACGCTGATCGGCAGCACCGCCCCGGTCTTCATCGTCGGCGGCACGGGCCTCGATCTCCTGGAGCTCGGCAGCGGCGGCGGCACGGTTCGCGGCGGCAGTCCGCTGACGACGATCATTGGCGGCGACGGCGGCACTAATGTGCTGTATGGCGCGGCGCTCGATTCGATCGTCGGCGGTGCAGGGGCTACGACCGTCTATGGCGCGGAGGGCGACACGATCGCGGGCGGCGGCGGGTCGACGGTGATCTTTGCCGGCGCTGGCAATTCCATCACCGGCGGCACCGGCAACGACACGATCTACGCCGCCGACGGCGACACGGTCACCGGCGGCAGCGGCAGCAATCTGATCGACGCCACGAAGTTCAACGCGACGTTCGCTCAGATATCGGGCGGCGACGGCTCGGCAACGATCTATGGCGCTCAGTTCGACACCATCACCGGCGGCAACAGCGGCAACAACCAGATCTTCGGCGCCGCGGACGACGTGATCGTCGGCGGCAACGGTACGACCACGATCACCGGCGCGGCCGGCGACACGATCACCGGCGGCGGCGGCGCGACGACGATCAAGGGCGGCGCGGGCAACCAGAGCATCACCGGCGGCAGCGGGGCGACGAGCATCAAGGGCGGCGTCGGCGACACGATCACGGCCGGCAGCGGCGCGACGACAATCGACGGTTCGGCGGGCAGCCAATCGATTATCGGGGGCGCCGCCAACATGACGGCGTTCGGCGGCAGCCACGACACTTTTGTCGGCGGCGCGGGCACCGAGATGCTCAATTTCGGGAAAGGCCGCAAAGAGCTGTTCCAGGACACAGCCGCCGGCGGCCACGACACAATCACCGGTTTCAAGCTGGGCCACGGCGACCGGATCCAATTTGCCGGCGAAGACAAGGCTACGATCAGAGCGGTGGTGCAGACCGCAATTACGAAACATGGCAACACGACGATCACACTCACCGACGGCACCAAGCTCACCTTGATCGGGGTCAATCACATCACCGCCCACTTCTTCTCGTAATCGCCGACCGCGAGGCCGAAGGCCGCAACGGCAGCCGCGATCGCGGCTGCCGTTGTTACTTTCTGCCGCCGGCGAGCGCGGCACAGGCACGCGGCAGATCGGCGAGGCGCAGCGGCTTTTTCGGAGGGCGGGCCGGCGGATGCCGGCCCGCCGGAGTGAACCACCAGGCGAGCTCTTTGCCGCAGCCGTCGCCCGGCGGCGGCGGCAATTGATTGCGGCACAGCCGATCGCCGGCCGGACATGCAAGGCGCAGGTGGAAATGCGTCTTGTGGCCCCACCACGGGCGGATCTTGTCGAGCCAGGCGCGATCGACGCCGGCTTCCCGGCAAAGCGCGCGCTTGATCGCAGGGTTGACGAAGACGCGGGCGACGCGCGGGCGGCGCGCGGCGGCTTCGAGCAGCCGCCGGTAGCGCGGCGACCAGACCGCCCGGTCGACGTCCTCGCCATCGGCGGCGACGACGTTCTCGGCCGACATCTCCTCGCGTTCGGCGGCGGAGAGGCGCCGCGGCGGCATCGGCGTCAGCCAGATATCGGCGTCAAGCCCGATCTGGTGCGATTCGTGGCCGGTCAACATCGGCCCGCCGCGCGGCTGCGCGATATCGCCGACGAGCAGACCCGGCCAGCCGGCGGCCGGCAAACGTTGCGCGAGGCGCTCGATAAACCCGATCAACGCCGGATGCCCCCAGGCGCGGTCGCGCGACGGGCGCATGACCTCCCAGTGCGGTCCGTCGGCCGGCAACTCGACCGCCCCTTCGAGGCAGCCGCGGGAATAGCCGCCGATTGCCTCGGGCGGGCCCGATGCCGCGCTTTTCTCGCGCCCGAAGAGCCGCTGCGCCGCGTCGCGCGGCAGGCTAGCGAGCAGCGCTCGGCGCGCTGCCGCCTCGCGCGCCTCGAGATCCTGCGCCACGACAATGCCGCACCCGGCCGCCAGGCTTGCCATCATGGCGAAACCGGCGAGCAGGATGGCGGCGCACTGATTGTCGATGCGGCCCCTCGGCACGGCGGCGACATTAAATGCGGCCGCTCGCCGCCGACAAGAGCATCGCGATAGCGAAATCGTCGGGCGGCTGCGGCCGGCGCCGCCGCGGCCCGCGTCGAATGTTTACGCCGCCTATCGGCCGGCGTTGGTCGGCGCCGACGATTTTGCCGGCAGCGAGCTCGTTCCCGAGGCCGCGGTCGAGGCCGAACTCGAGGACGAGCCTTTCCACGCCGCCATCGACTTCACCGCTTGCGCGGTCGTATCGACCGTGAAGGCGCCCTTTGCCGAATCCCAGGTGAACTTGCCGAGCGGCAGCGCCACCTGGTGGCCGCCGATGCCGAGAATGCCGCCCGAGCGCACGACGAGCCGGTCGATCTTCTTGCTGCCCGGCCGCATCAGCTCGGTCGTCACGTCGCCGATCTCCTTGCCGTCGGTGCCATAGACGGCAGAGCCGGTGATCTTCGAGACATCGGCCTGTTTCAACGGGTTCGGCACCGGCTTCTTGGCGGCGGCGGCCGGGGCGGTGGCGGGATGGCTCGGCGACATGCCGCCGGGGGTCGTCGACGGGGACTGCGCATAAGCCGAAACGCTCAGCAGCGCCGCCGCGGAGACTGCCGCTATCGAGATCGCACGCATGGGAACACCTCACCGAATTCTCTAACCTTGCATGACAACATTCGACCGCAGGACGGCGTTCCGAGGCCGGCTTGAACCCCGCCGGGCGCTCGCCGATACTGGCGCGACGCGCCGTTCGCACAGACAGGTGCCGCGATGAAGCTCTATGGTTTTTTTCGCTCTTCGGCCGCTTTTCGCGTGCGCATCGCGCTCAATCTCAAAGGCCTTGCTTACGAGCAGGCGTTCATTCACCTGCGCCGCAACGACCAGCGCAAGAAAGATTATCTGGCCGTCAACCCGCAAGGTCTGGTGCCGGCGCTCGAGGAGGGCGGCGAGCTGCTGATCCAGTCGCTGGCGATCATCGAATACCTCGACGAGACGCATCCCGAACCGCCGCTGCTGCCGTCGCAGCCGGCGGAGCGCGCCCGCGTGCGGGCGCTGGCCGAGATCGTCGCCTGCGACATCCACCCGATCAACAATCTGCGCGTGCTGCGCTATCTGCTGCGCCCGCTCGGCCATGACGAGGCGGCGGTCGCCGCCTGGTACAACCACTGGATCGCGACTGGGTTCGAGGCGCTCGAGCGGCTGCTCGCCCGAGACCCGCGCACCGGGCGGTTTTGTCACGGCGACCGGCCGGGGTTCGCCGACGTTGCACTCGTTCCGCAAGTAGTCAACGCGGAGCGTTACCGCCTCGACATGACGCCCTATCCGACGATCGAGCGGATTCACGCAGCATGCATGGCGCTCGCACCTTTCGCCGCCGCCCACCCTTCGCAGCAGCCCGATTTCGAGGCTTGAGGCATCGCCCCGCTCGTCGTTGCGCGCGCAGCGAAGCAATTTCAACGAGATTGCCGCGGCGCCTGCGGCGCCTCGCAACGACAGCGTGTACGGCGCCGCTCAGCCTTTGCGCGCGTCGGCGACCAGCTGCCGCAGATCGTCGAGGCTGACCGCTCCCGGAATGATGCGGTGGCCGATCACGAAGGCCGGCGTGCCGGTGATGTCGAGCTTGCGGGCGAGCGCCCGGTTGGCCTTCAGATCGGCCGCGATCTGCGGCGAGGTCATGTCGCGCTTGAGACGCGCCACGTCGATCCCGACCGAGGCGGCGACTTCATAGACCGTGTCGTCGGCGAGATGGCCGGTGCGCGCCATCATCGCGGCGTGGAAGGTGTCGTATTTACCCTGCAGCCGGGCGGCGAGCGCGGCGCGGGCGGCGACGACCGAGACCGGCCCGAGGATCGGGAATTCCTTGTAGACGAGGCGCAGCCCCTTGTCCTTTTTCGCCAGCCGCTCGAGCGAAGGCTGCACGTGTTTGCAATAGGGACACTGATAGTCGAAGAACTCGACCAGCGAGATGTCGCCGTGTTTGTTGCCGCCGACCGGGGTCGCCGGATCGTCGAAGATCTCGCTGCGCCGGTCCGCGATCGTCGAGGCGGCCTTCTCCTTAGCGTCGCTGTCGAGTTTGCGTTCGGCCGAGCGCAGCGCGTCGATCAGAACCTGCGGGTTGTTCAGCAGGTAGTCGTGAACTATGCCTTCGATCGTCCGCCGCTGCTGTGGCGACATCTCCTGCGCCCGAGCGGGCGCGGCCGGCGAAGCCGCGCAGAACAGCAATAGCGCCCAGGCGGCAAACAGCGCGCGCACCGGCATGATGATCGTCACTCCTTGCAAAATCGCAGCCGATAGAGCAGTCCGACGCGGAGCTGTCAATCGCCGACTTTGCGTTCCTTCAGTTCCCTCGCCTCGCGTTTGATCTCCTCGGCGCGGGCATAGGAGGTGGAAGTCTTCGGCAGCAGGCCTTCGGCGCGTGCGGCCTCCATCAGCGTGTCCCGCTTCTTGCCGGCGGCGAGCGCCTCTTCGGCGAGCGCCAGGGCCGCCTCGCCTTTCTGGCCGTCGCGCCCATAGGCGATCGCCAGAAGATGCCAAGCCTGGTTGTCCTTGTCCTCGCTGCGCAGCGCCTCCTTGAGATCGGCGATCGCAGTCTTGTCGAGTTGCGGTTGCTGCGATTCGATATAGACCTGCGCGCGCGAGATGCGTAAGAGCGGCGCGCCGGGGTCGAGTCGCACGGCGGCGTCGTAAGGCGCGATCGCTTCCTTGACGCGGCCGTTCTCGAACAGCATCTGCCCTTTCAGCTCCTCGAAAAACGGATTGTGCGGATGATCGCGGATCAGCCCGTCGACGATCGGCAGCGCCTTGTCGAGCTCGGGGATGCGGTAATAGGCGATCGCCCGCGCGTAGCGCGCGAGCAGCGAGTTGTCGCTCGCCGGGTAGCGGGCGAGCATCGTGCCGGGCGGCGACAGGAAGGCGGCGAGCTTCATCTTAATCAGCTTCAGCATCGCCACGTACTGCGGCGGGTCGGACACGTTCGAATAAGGGGAATGGGCGACGTGCTCGCGTACATACTCGATGCGCTGCGAGGTCAGCGGATGGTCTCGCAGATAGGGGTTGAGATGTTCGCCCTCGAGGAGCTCTTCGGTCTGCAGCCTCTCGAAAAATTTGAGCAGGCCGCGGGCCGATTGATGGGTGCGGTCGAGATAGCCGAGCGCGGCCTCGTCGGCCGAGGCTTCCTGGGTCACCGAATATCTGAGCCAGGCGCGCTCGGCGACGAGGGCGCCCGGCAGCATCGCCGCGCCGCCCTCGTCGCTGTGGCTGGCAACGGCCGCGGCCGCGCCCAGCACCATCGCGACGATTCCCTCGATGCTGGCGTTCTTCATCGCCTCGGCGGCGCGCGTCAGATGGCCGAGCGCGATATGACCGCTCTCATGCGCCAAGACGCCGATCAGCATGTTCGGCGTCTTCGCCCGCCTGACGAGGCCGGTATTGATGAAGATGTTCTGGCCGCCGGCGACGAAGGAATTGATCTGGTCGTCGTCGAGCAGATAGACGTGCACCGCGTCGGGGTCGAGCCCGGCTGCGTCCCATACCGGCGTCATCATGCGATGGATGTCGGCCTCGATCTCGGTGTCGCGGATCAAGCCCCCGGCGGCCATCGCAGCCGGCGCGAAAAGCAGTGTCGAGAGCACGGCGAATGCCGCCGTCCGAAGAACAAGACGCAGGGACACGGAGTGCAGCCCTCGAAGACGGGAGCGCGAACGCCCGATGCTCAATATGCCTCAAGAATGCGGCGCCGCGAGGGCAAAACCCCCGCCGCGCGATCTTCCCGATGATCGACCTCGACGCCCGGCCACCGGAAGCCCCTCACCCCGGCCCCTCTCCCCGCCTGCGGGGAGCGGGAGGGACCCGCGCAACGGGAAGGTGTGAGAGGCAACGGGCACCGGGTTCGGCCGACTACGGCGCGAGCCGCCGCCACCAGCCCTTGCGTGGTTTCTCCGGCCGTTCGCCGACCGTCGTGACCGGGTAGGCGGCGACGCGCTCCGGCTCCGGCTCGGCGGGCTGCGCCGCCGTGTGCTCCGGCTCACCCGCCTCGGGGAACGGCACCCCCTCTTCGGCCTCCCCGGTCGGCAGACTTTCCGGCAGCGCCTCGGCGTATTCGGGCTCGGCCGCCCGGCCGCCCTCGCCGGCGAGCGCCGGCAGGCTCGCGGTCTCGATCCCGCGCTCGTCTTCCTCGCTGCCCCATCCGGCTGCCGCGAGCGCCGGTTCGGGCTCGGGCGCCTCGGCGAAATCGGCGGCCGGCAGAATCTCGACGGCGTCGGCGGCGGGCCGCAGCACTTCCGCCGCTCCCTCGAAATCGCCCTCGCGCCGGCTGCGACGCCGGCCGCCGCGCCGGCCGCGACGCCGTCGCGCCTTGCCGGCGTCGCCGGCCGATTCGCCGGCCTCGCGCTCGACGCCGGGCTCTCCCGGCGCTCCGTCGTCCGGCTCCTCCGCCGGAACCGCTTCCGCCGCCGCTCGCCGCACCGCCGGCCGCGCGGCGCGCGCCGGTTCCTCCTCCGGCCGCCGCCGCCGCCGACGGCGGCGCCGGCGGCTGCGCTCTTCCTCCTCCGGCGCTTCGCGGCGCTCCGATCGCGGCGCCTCGGCCGCTTCTTCTTCCTCCTCCTCGTCCGCTTCCTCGGCGACGACTTGCGACAAGGGCGCAAAGCCGGCGGTCGGAAGCTCGCCGGGCGCGGCCGCACGCACGCGTTCGAGCCGGAACGCCGGAGGGATCAGGCTGTCGTCGCGCGCCAGCGTCACGCGCAGCCCATAGCGCGCCTCGATCTGCACCAGCGAGTCGCGCTTCTGGTTGAGGATATAGAGCGCGATCGCGGTCGGCACGTAGACGCAGATCTCCGCCGCGCGCCGGCGGATCCCCTCCTCTTCGATCGAGCGCAGCGCGTGCAGCGCCGCCGATTCGGTCGAGCGGATGAAGCCGGTGCCGCCGCAATGCGGGCAGGGCTGCGTCGAGGCTTCGACGAGCGAGGGGCGCAGCCGCTGCCGCGACATCTCCAACAGGCCGAACGGGCTGATGCGGCCGACCTGGATGCGCGCCCGGTCGTTTTTCAGCGCCTCCTTCAGTCGCCGCTCGACTGCGCCGTTGTTGCGCGGCTCCTCCATATCGATGAAGTCGATAACGATGAGCCCCGCGAGGTCTCGCAGCCGCAATTGCCGGGCGATCTCCTCGGCCGCTTCGAGATTGGTGCGCAGCGCCGTCTCTTCGATGTTGCGCTCGCGCGTCGCGCGCCCCGAATTGACGTCGATCGCGACGAGCGCCTCGGTCTGGTTGATGACGACATAACCGCCCGAGCGCAATTGCACGGTGGGCGAATGAATGGCGTCGATCTGGCCTTCGACCTGAAAGCGGTGCAACAGGCCGACCTGCGGGTCGCGGTAGGGCTGGACGCGCTTGGCGTGGCTCGGCATCAGCATCTTCATAAAGGCCTTTGCCGTGCGGTAGCCCTCTTCGCCCTCGACCAGCACCTCGTCGATGTCGCGCGTATAGAGGTCGCGGATCGCCCGCTTGATCAGGTTGCCTTCCTCGTAAATGAGGGCCGGCGCGGTCGAACGCAGCGTCAGCTCGCGGATCTCGTTCCACAGCCGCAACAGGTATTCGTAGTCGCGCTTGATCTCGGCCTTCGAGCGCTCGCTGCCGGCGGTGCGGACGATTACGCCCATGCCCTCCGGCAGGTCGAGGTCTTCGAGCACCTCCTTGAGGCGCCGGCGGTCGCCGAGGCTCGTGATCTTGCGCGACACGCCGCCGCCGCGCCCGGTGTTCGGCATCAGCACGCAATAACGCCCGGCGAGCGAGAGATAGGTGGTGAGCGCCGCGCCCTTGTTGCCGCGCTCTTCCTTGGTGACCTGGACCAGCATGATCTGCCGCCGCTTGATCACCTCCTGGATCTTGTAGTGACGGGTCGCGCGCGAGCGCTGCCGCTGCGCCTCCTCTATCTCGTCGCCGCCGAGCGTCTCGACGCTCTCGGCCTCGACGGCTTCGCCATTGCCGTCGAGCCGGCTCGGCGCGCTTTCGACCGCAGCCGTGACGATTTCCTCCGGCGAGGCCTCGGCGAGGCCGGCCGCGGGTTCCGAAGGTTCGAACGGCCGCTCCGCGGGCAACTCGCCGTCTTCCGCCTCCGGCGCCCCGTTGCGGTCTTCATGGACGAAGGCGTCGGATGCCAGGGGCTCGTCCGCGACGGCCGCCTCCATCGGCACCGAATCGAGGGGCTCCTCCGCTTCGGCCGCTTGCAGCGCGGCCGGCAGGGCGACGGGCTCGGGCAGCGCCGCCTCGATCGGCACGCCAGCCTCCTCCTCGCCCGCCGCCGCGGCGCCATACCAGGCGGCCGGTTCGGACGTCTCGGTTTCGCCGCCGTTTCGATCCGGCGGCGCGCGGTCGCTGACCGGAATTCGATAATAGTCGGAATGGATTTCGCTGAACGGCAGAAAGCCATGCCGGTTGCCGCCGTAATCGACGAACGCGGCCTGCAGCGAAGGCTCGACGCGCGTGACCTTCGCGAGATAGATGTTTCCCTTTACCTGCTTTTTGGTCGAGGATTCGAAATCGAATTCGTCGAGACGATTGCCGCTGAGCACCACCACCCGCGTCTCTTCCGGGTGAGTGGCGTCGATGAGCATACGCTTTGCCATTCGGGCGAAACTCCGAGGCGCGCTGCCGCCGCCGTGCGAAAATCGGCGAGCGGCGCGATCCCGTGTGTTTGGAAGCCGGTCGCTCCCGGATTCCTTCGAGCAAGGAGTGCGGGGAGATGGGCCATGCCGGGTCTCGTCAGGGGAGCCATGATCGGCTTCGGGTTCCTACATCCGCGTCGCCGGCGCCGCGACCCTGCGCTGCGGCAAACCTGTTGCCATGATGCGGGGATCCTTCGCAGCGCCTCCACCGGACGGGTAGCCCGGTCGGCAGACGGCAGTTTTTTTCGCACCGTCAATTTACAGAAAAATACCCCTTCCGGCAATGCCTTCCTGCCGCCGCGCCGGGCTTGCGGCCGCCGCCGCACGAACCGCCTTGGAATAGCCGCACTCTCGGCGCATAAGGGACGGATGCCGCTCGGACCGGGGCCGGCCGCGCCGTCCCCGAGAGGGGGATGGCCGGCGGGCATTGCCACATGACCAAGCTCATCAGGTTTCTGTTCGTTTCCGTGCTGCTCGCCGCCGTCGCCGGCTGCGGCGCCGTCGTGCTGACGATCTGGTATTTCGGGCGCAACCTGCCCGACTACCGCGAGTTGGCGCATTACGAGCCCTCGATCACGACGCGGGTGCAGGCCGGCGACGGGCGGCTGCTCGCCGAATACGCGACCAAGCGGCGCGTCTTCGTACCAATCTCGGCGATCCCGAAACGGGTCATCGACGCCTTCATCGCCGCCGAGGACAAGAATTTCTACAGCGAGCCCGGCTTCGACCCGCTCGCCATCCTGCGCGCGGCGATCGTCGATGTCGGCCGGCTGCAGCGCGGGCTGCGCCCGGAGGGCGCCTCGACGATCACGCAGCAGCTCGCCAAGAACATGCTGTTGACGAACCAGCTGTCGATCAAGCGCAAGATCCGCGAGATCCTGCTCGCCACCCGGATCCGGGAAAGCCTTTCCAACGACCGCATCCTCGAACTCTATCTCAACCAGATCTATCTCGGCGCCGGCGCCTATGGGGTCGCCGAGGCGGCGCTCACTTATTTCGACAAGTCGCTCGACGATCTGACGCTCGCCGAGGCGGCGACCTTGGCGGCCCTGCCGAAGGCGCCGAGCCGCTACGACCCGGTCAACCACCCGGGGGCGGCACGGGCGCGGCGCGACTGGGTGCTGGCGCGCATGGTCGAGGACGGCAGCATCACCCCGCAACAGGCCGCGCAAGCAGAAGCCCAGCCCGTCGTGACGCGCCGGCGCGAGGCGGCCGAAGTCGCCTCCGCCCCGTTCTTCGCCGAAGAGGTGCGCCGCGAGTTGCTTGCCCGCTACGGCGAGAAGATGCTCTACGAATCGGGCCTGTCGGTGCGCACCAGCCTCGATCCGCAGCTGCAGCAGGCGGCCGACGCGGCGTTGCGCAAGGGGCTCGTCGCCTACGACCACGCCCGTGGCGGCTGGCGCGGGGCGATCGCCCATATCGACCCGCTGGACGGCTGGGCAAAGCAGCTGGCACATGTGCCGCTGCCGCCGGTGGCGGCCGATGTCGGGTGGCGTCTGGCGATGGTCGTGCGCGCCGACGCCGCCGGCGCGGCGATCGGCTTCGCCGACGGCAAAAGCGGCGAGATCCCGTTTTCCGACATGCGCTGGGCCCGGCGCTGGCACCAGAACGGCGCGCTCGGATCGCTGCCGCGCAGCGCCCTCGACGTCGTCGCGCCGGGCGATGTCGTCATGGTGAGCCCGCTCGGCGAGGAGCCGCAAAAGCCTCTCTACAGCCTCGACCAGGTGCCGGCGGTGTCGGGGGCGCTGGTTGTCATAGATCCGCATACCGGGCGGGTCCTGGCGCTCTCCGGTGGCTTCAGCTTTGCCATCAGCCAATTCGACCGGGCGACCCAGGCATGGCGGCAGGAGGGCTCGGCGATCAAGCCGTTCGTCTATCTGACGGCGCTCGAACACGGCTTCACCCCCTCGACGCTGGTGCTCGACGCGCCGGTGTCGATCTATCTGGGGCCGGGGCTGCCGCTGTGGACACCGGGAGATTACGAGCAGAGCTACCGCGGCCCGACGACGCTCAGGGTCGGGCTCGAGCACTCGCTCAATACGCTGACGGCGCGGGTCGCCGAGATCATCGGCATGGATGCGATCGCGCAGAACATCGAACGCTTCGGCATCATGGATCATATGCCGCGCGAATATTCGATGGCGCTCGGCGCCGGCTTGACGACGCCGCTGCGCCTGACCGCCGCCTACGCGATGCTCGACAACGGCGGCAAGAAGATCGTGCCCTCGCTGATCGACCGGGTACAGGACCGCAACGGCGCGACGATCTATCGCGCCGACAAGCGCCCGTGCGAGGGCTGCGGCAACGTCGCATGGACGCATCAGCCGGTGCCGGCGATCCCGGACACTCGCGAACAGATCGCCGATCCGGCGTCGGCCTTTCAAATCGTGTCGATGCTGGAAGGCGTGGTGCAGCGCGGCACCGGCGTCGCGGTCAGGGCCGTCGGCAAGCCGATCGCCGGCAAGACCGGGACCACCAACGATTGGAAGGACGCCTGGTTCGAAGGCTTCACGCCCGATCTGGCGGCCGGCGTCTATGTCGGTTTCGACGATCCGAAAACCCTCGGCAAGGGTGAACAGGCCGCCGTCGTCTCGGCCCCGATCTTTCGCGATTTCATGATCGCGGCCCTGAAGAATGTGCCGGCGGCGCCGTTCCGTACGCCCCCGGGGGTGCAGCTCTACCGCGTCAACCCATCGACGGGCCTGCCGCCCGAGCCGGGCGAGCCGGCGATCTGGGAACCGTTCAAGATCGGCACCAACCCGACGACGCACCGCAATTTCGCGCTCAACTGGTCGGGTGAGAACGAGGGGTCGCAGGGCCAGATCGGCGGGCCGGGCGAAACGGCGGGCGGCGGCGAAGCCGGAGCCCCCGGTGCGCCGGCACCGGTGGCGGCGCAGGACAATGGCGGCGCGCCGGCGCAGCACGATGCTCCCCGCAGCGGCACCGGCGGCCTATATTGAAGAGACGACTGGTCGACCAATAGGGACGGAACCTCGCATGCGTGCGGAAATGCAGGCGGTCGCCGACGACATCAGGAAGTCGTTGGCGCTGCTGAGGAGGCATCTTTGACTGGGAGAGCGCGACCCGGCGCCTCGCCGAGCTGAATGCCGCGGTCGAGAACCCAAAGCTCTGGGACGACCCCGCCGCCGCGCAGGATCTGTTGCGCGAGCGCATGCGATTGGAGCGCGCGATCGAGGGCTGCCGCCGCATCGAGCGCGAGCTCGACGAGGCGGTCGAGCTGATCGCTCTTGGCGAGGCCGAGGGGGACACGGCGATCGTCGAAGAGGCCGAGGCCGTGCTCGCAAAACTGCGCGCCGAGGCGCAGCAGCGCGAATTGGAGAGCCTGCTCGCCGGCGAAGCGGACGGCAACGACTGCTATCTCGAAGTGCATGCCGGGGCGGGCGGCACCGAGGCGCAGGACTGGGCGCTGATGCTGTTGCGGATGTATGCGCGCTGGGCCGAGGACCACGATTACAAGGTCGAATGGCTGGAAGAGAGCGCCGGCGAGGAAGCCGGCCTCAAATCGGCGACGATCCGCGTTTCCGGCCCCGACGCCTATGGCTGGCTGAAGACCGAGAGCGGGGTGCATCGCCTGGTGCGCATCTCGCCCTTCGATTCGAACGCGCGCCGGCATACCAGCTTCGCCTCCGTCTGGGTCTACCCCGTCATCGACGACAAGATCGAGATCGCGATCAACGACAAGGACCTGCGCATCGACACCTACCGCTCCTCGGGGGCCGGCGGCCAGCACGTCAACAAGACCGACAGCGCCGTGCGCATCACGCACATGCCGACCGGCATCGTCGTGCAATGCCAGAGCGAGCGCTCGCAGCACCAGAACCGGGCGCACGCCTTTGCCATGCTGCGCGCCCGGCTCTACGAGCTGGAGTTGCAGAAGCGCGAGGCCGTGACCGAGGCGATGAACGCCGGCAAGACCGATATCGGCTGGGGCCACCAGATCCGCTCCTACGTGCTGCAGCCTTATCAGATGGTGAAGGATCTGCGCACCGGGGTCGAAACCTCGAACACCGGCGCGGTCCTCGACGGCGACCTCGACCGCTTTCTCGCCGCCGCTTTGGCCGCCCGCATCAAGGGCGCCGACGCATTGGCCGCGAACGCTTAGCCAAACAGGGGCAGCAGCCGCCGGAACCAGGCCCCGACCGCAATCGTTGCGACGCCGGTCAACAGAAAAAGGCCGGGGACACTGAGCCCGGCTGCGAGAAGCGCCATCGTCGCCAGCGCGGAGACGACCATCGCGGCGGCGTTGACGACGTTGTTGGCGCCGATCGCGCGGGCGCGATGCTCGCGCGCCGTCAGGGTCTGCAGCAGCACATAAAGCGGCAGGATGAAGACGCCGCCCGAGATCGACAGGCCGAGCAGGTCGGCGAGAATGCGCCAATGCGTCGGCATGGCGAGAAAGGCGAGGAGCGGCGCAAGATGCGCGCCCGCCGCCGGGGCGGGGCTCGCCAGCCACAAATCGATCGAGAAAAGCCCGATCCCGAGCGCTCCCCACGGCACCGTCCTCGGGCTGACGCGACCGCGCAGCAGCCGGTTGCACAACAGCGAGCCGAGCGCGATGCCGACCGAAAAGACGGTCAGGAACAGGGTCACGACCGCCGCCTCGCTGCCGAGCGTGAAGCGCACATAGGCAGGAAATTGCGAGAGATAGGTGGCGCCCGCGAGCCAGAACCACGAGATGCCGAGGATCGCGCGGAAGGGCGCCTTGTCCGCCCTCGCCTCGCGGATGATCGCGGCGGTCGCGGCAAAGAGGTTCCAGCCGATGCGGCTCCTCGCCGCCGCGGCGCCGGTCGGCGGGATCTTGCGGCTCGCGGCATAGGCGAGAAGCGAAACCGCGAGGAGCATCAGCGCGACCGTCAGCGGCCCCTCGCCGAGCGTCACCGCGACGCCGGCGATCGTGCCGAGGAGGATCGCGAGAAAGGTCCCGGCCTCGACGAGCGCGTTGCCGAGCAGCAGCTCGTGCGGCGAGAGGAGATCGGGCAGGATCGCGTATTTGAGCGGCCCGAAAAACGCCGCCTCGACCCCCATGATCGTCAACAGCGCAAGCAGCGCCGCAACGCTGCCCATCAATACGAAGGCCGCCGTCACCAGCATCACCGGGATCTCGACGAGCTTGATCAGGCGGATCAGCCAGGCCTTGTCCCGCTGGTCGGCGATCTGCCCGGCGGTCGCCGAGCACAGGAAGAACGGCAGGATGAAGAGCCCGCCGGCGAGCGGAATGACGATTTCGGCGGACAGCGCCCCGCCCGTCGAGGCGCGATAGGCGACGATCAGGACGAGCGCGTTCTTCAACGCGCTGTCGTTGAAGGCGGAGAGAAACTGCGTCCAGAAAAGCGGCCAGAAGCGCCGCGCCGAGAGCAGCGCCAGCGCCCCGCCCGCCGCGCTCTCGGCGGCGGGTTTGCCGGACCCCTCCGCTTCCCGTAATTTCGCCGCCATGAACCCTCGCGAGGACGAGCTGTCGCATTTCGGGGTCGCGCCCGCGTGGCGGTTCAGGATCCGCCACCGCGTCCGCTGGAGCGAGTGCGACCCGTTCGGGCACGCCAACCACCGCGCCTATTTCGAATGGTTCGAGGAAGCGCGCAACCGCTATCTCGAAGCGATCGGGCTGCCGCCGCTGTCGGCCGCGACGCCGGGGCCGGTCATCGCCGAAACGAGCATCCGCTACCTGAAGCCGCTCGCCTATGGCGAGGAGGTGCTGGTCACCGCGCGCAGCCTGCGGCTGGGGCGCACCAGCTTCGAGATGGAATATGCGGTCTGGCGTAATGGCCTCATCGCAAGCGGCCGGGCGAGCCTCATCCTCATCGTCAACGAGAGCGGCGAAAAAACCCCGCTCGGCCGCGAATTGCGCGCCGCGATCCGCGCCCTCGACCCCGATTGCGAAGATGGAGGCCCGCCATGAAGCGCGTCGTCCTCGTCGTCTGCGACAGCCTGCGCCGCGACCTGATCACGGCGCAGGACGCGCCCTTTCTCTGCGGCCTCGGCCGCCGGTCGGTGCGCTTCGAAGAGCATCGCAGCGTCTTCCCCTCGACGACGCGCACCAGCGCCGCCTCGATCGCGACCGGGTGTCTCCCGGCGCGGCACGGGCTGCTCGGCAACACGATGGCGCTCGACGAGGGCGAGGGGCTGCAATGCCTCTCGGTCGGCAAGCCCGATTTCCGCGACCGGCTCTATCGCGCGACCGGCCGCACGCTGCATCGCCCGAGCCTCGCCGAGCGGGTAGCCGGCGCCGGCGGCACGGCGATCGCGTTTTCGAACGTGTCGCCGGGGGCGGCCTATTTTCTCGATCCGGACGGGTTTGGCTGGGTCTACAACGCGGCCGGCAGCTTCGGCCCCGGCCGGCGGCCTCTGCCGCCCGAGGAAGGCGTCGCGGTCAAGAAGGGCGAGGCGGGCGACACCGCGATGACCGAGCGGTTCTGCGCCGAGGTGCTGCGCGAGAAACAGCCTGAGCTGGCGATCCTGTGGCTCTCGGAGCCCGATTACACCGGCCATTCCTCGCCGCTCGGCTCGCCCGCCCATCGCGCGGCGATCGCGAGCGCGGACGCGAATGCCCACCGCGTCGCCGAAACGGTCGATCGGCTCGATCCGTCGGGCGAGGAGATCCTCTTCCTCGTCGGCTCCGACCACGGCATGGAGACGGTCGATCGGACGATCGACCTCGACGGGCTTCTGATCCAGGCGGGGCTGAAGCGCGGCCCCGGCTCCTCGGACGTCGTCGTCGCCCCGAACGGCACGGCTGCGCTTCTCTATTTCGGCGAACCGGAAGGTCCGCTCGTCGCCGCGGCGGCGCGGTTTCTTGGGCGCAAAGACTGGGTCGGGCGGAGTTTTGTCGGAGCGGAGCTGGCGTCCATCGGACTGCCGACGGAACGGCATTTGCGGATCGCGGTGACGCTCGCCGCCGACGGCCGCTCGAACCCGCACGGCGTCGCCGGCACCGGCCATATCGTGCGCGACGCGCTCGAGCCGAAGGAAGTCGAAGGCTTCGGCCAGCATGGCGGGCTCGGCCGTAACGAGCAGCGGCCGTTCCTCTTCATCCGCGGCGGCGGCTTCACACCCGGCGCCCGCCATGCCTGCTCCTCGCTGATCGACATCGCGCCGACCGTGCTGGCCCATCTCGGCCTGGAGGCGGCCGGCATGGACGGCAGGGCGCTGAGCTAGCGGCCGTGGACCGCACGGCCCTGATCTGCTAACCGTGCGCGATGCCGTTGACGCTCTACAACTCGCTGACCCGCCGCAAAGAGCGGTTCGAGCCGCTCGATGCCGCGCGCGTGCGCATGTATGTCTGCGGGCCCACCGTCTATGATCGCGCCCATATCGGCAACGGTCGCGCGGTCGTCGTCTTCGATCAGCTCTACCGGCTCTTGCGCGAGGAGTACGGCGCCGAACATGTCGTCTATGTGCGCAACATCACCGATGTCGAGGACAAGATCATCGACGCGGCGCGCGAGAACAACGAGCCGATCGCGGCGCTGACGGCGCGCACGACCGCCGATTTCCACGCCGACATGGCGGCGCTCGGGACGCTGCCGCCTTCGATCGAGCCGCGCGCGACCGAATACATCAAGGAGATGATCGCGCTGATCGAGCGGCTGATCGCCTCGGGGCATGCTTACGCTGCCGAAGGCCACGTGCTGTTTTCGGTCGCGACCGCCGCCGATTACGGCAAGCTCGCGCGCCGCTCGCGCGAGGAGATGCTGGCGGGCGCCCGCGTCGAGGTCGCGCCCTACAAGCGCGATCCCGGCGACTTCGTATTGTGGAAGCCGTCTTCGCCGGACCTGCCCGGCTGGGAAAGCCCGTGGGGCCGCGGCCGGCCGGGCTGGCACATCGAATGCTCGGCGATGAGCGAAGCCAATCTCGGCGAGAGCTTCGACATCCACGGCGGCGGGCTCGACCTCATTTTCCCGCACCACGAGAACGAGATCGCGCAGAGCGAGGGCGCGCACCAAGGCCGTATGTTCGCGCGCGTTTGGATGCACAACGAGATGCTGACGGTCGATGGCGTCAAGATGTCGAAATCGCTCGGCAACATCGTGACGGTACGCGAGGTGCTCGACAAGGGCGCGCCGGGCGAGGCGGTGCGCCTCGCCCTCTTGTCGACGCACTACCGCGACCCGCTCGACTGGACGGAGGAAAAACTGCGCCAGGCGCGGCACAGCCTCGACCGCTTCTATCGCGCCCTGAGCTTGCCGCGCGACCCGGTCTTCGAGCGATTCGGCGAAGCCGAGGAAGCGCTGCGCCCGGTCAAAGAGGCGCTCGAAGACGACCTCAACACGCCGCTCGCCATCGCCGGCCTGCATGAACTGGCCGGCGCCGTCAACCGCACCAGCTCGGACGCGGCGCGCTCGGCATTGCAGAATGCGCTCGAACGCGGCGGGCGGCTGATGGGGCTGCTCGACAAGAACCCGCTCGATTGGCTGCGCGGCAGCGCCGCCGCCGACGCGCAACGGATCGAGGCGCGGATCGCCGAGCGGGCCGCGGCGCGGCGCTCCCGCCGCTTCGCCGAAGCGGACCGCATCCGCGCGGCGCTCGGCGAAGAGGGCATCCTCCTCGAGGACAAGCCCGACGGCACGACCACCTGGTGGCGCAAGGATTGAGCGAAGCTTTCAAGGGTGGGGCCGGCACCGACCGCCGCCGGCCGCCGCTCAAGGGCGGCCCGGCGATCATCCTGGTGCGCCCGCAATTGGGCGAGAACATCGGCACCGCGGCCCGCGCGATGATGAATTGCGGGCTCGACGATCTGCGCCTCGTCGCCCCGCGCGACGGCTGGCCGTCGGCGAAAGCGGTGGCGGCGGCGAGCGGCGCCGACGCGGTGCTGCAAAACGCGCGGCTTTTTGCCGACGTGCCGGCGGCAATCGGCGGGCTCGTGCATGTCTACGCCGCGAGCGCGCGCGAGCGGATGATGGTGAAGCGGGCGGTGACGCCGCGGCAAGCGGCCGGCGAGATGCGCGAATATCTGGCGGCAGGCGAACTCAGCGGCGTGCTCTTCGGACCCGAACGCACCGGGCTCCTCAATGACGAGATCGTGCTCGCCGACACGCTCCTCTCGGTGCCGCTCAACCCCGGCTTCTCTTCCCTCAACCTGGCGCAGGCGGTGCTGATCGTCGGTTACGAATGGTTCATCGCGCTTGCCCCACCGCCGCCCGAGCGGATGCATCTGGGGCGCAGCCGGCCGGCGACGAAAGGCGAGTTGCTGTCCTTTTTCGAGCACCTCGAGGAGGCGCTCGACGACAGCGGCTTTCTGCGCGCCGCCGACAAGCGGCCGAGCATGCTGCGCAACCTGCGCAATCTCTTTCAGCGGGCGGGCTGCACCGAGCAGGAATTGCGCACCTTGCACGGCGTCGTCACCGCCTTCGCCGGCCCGAGAAAGCGGAAGTGAAATTTCACCACGGAGGCACGGAGAGCACGGAGGAGAAAACCGTGTCATTGCGAGCGAAGCGAAGCTATCCCGGCGAGATCGCCGCGGCGCCTTCGGCGCCTCGCAATGACAGGATCCTCCGTGTCCTCTGTGCCTCCCTGGTGAAATCAGATTCCGGCCAGATGCTGGGTCTCATTGATCGAATGGGTAAGAAATCCGCCGTTCGAAAATTCGAGGCGGTTGAGCGCACAGGGTTCCTGCCCCAGATGCCAATAGCGCGACAGCGGCAATTCGAGCGCGTGCAGCAGCAGGATGCGGTTGACGCTCTCGTGCCCGACGAGGGCCAGGGTCCCCGCCGGCTGCCGCATGAGAATCCCGTGCAGGGCCGCGGTCGCGCGCGCCGACAGCGCAGCGAGGCTCTCGCCGCCAGGGATCTCCACGAAATGCGGCCGCGACTGCCACGTCGCGACCTCGCGCGGCCAGCGGCGCGCGGCTTCCTCAGGCGTCAGTCCCTGCCAGGCGCCGTAGTCGATGTCGGCGAGGCCGTCGATGGCGATACGGGTAAGCGCGAAATGCCCGGCGATTGCGGCGCCGGTGTCGCGGCAGCGGGAGAGCGGGCTCGTATAGACCGCCTCGGGCTTGAAATTCGCGGCGATGTAATGCCCGAGGGCCGCCGCCTGGCGGCGGCCGAGATCGGAGAGCGGCAATTCCGCCCGCCCGCGAAAGCGTACCGGCGCGATGCCTTCGACATGGCCGTGGCGGACGAGCAGGATCGTCGTCACAACAGCCCCTCCGCCTTCGCCCACTGCGCGATTGCAGCGCCGATCTCGGGCCCCGAATCTTCCTGGATGAAATGGCTCCCGGGCACCGTAACTTCGGTCTGCCGCCGCCAACCGCGGCAGAACTCGCGCTGCGGCCCGACGAGGATCGCGCCGGGATCGGCGTTGACGAAAAGCTTCGGCAGATCGTTCCCGCCCATCCAGGCGGCGTAATCCGCGACGAGCGCGGCGACGTCGGCGGGCTCGCCCTCGATCGGGATCTCGCGCGGCCAGGCGAGGGTCGGCCAGCGCTCGGCTGGGGTCGCGAAAGGCCGGCGGTATTCCGCCATTTCCTCCGGCTCCAGCTTGCGGAGGATCGAGCCCGGCAGGACGCGTTCGACGAAGAGGTTGCGCTCGAGGATCATCTCCTCGCCCTTCTCCGAGCGAAAGCCCTCGAAGACGCGGCGCGAGGCTTCGGGCCACTCGGCCCAAACGAGCGGGCGCACGATCGCCTCCATATAGGCGATGCCCCGGACGCGGGCGCGGTGATGATTGGCCCAGTCGAGGCCGAGCGCCGAGCCCCAATCGTGCACGACGAGGACGACCGGCGCCTCTTGCCCGACCGCCTTCTCGATAAAGCCCCACAACATCCGGCGGTGCGTCGCAAAGCGATAGGTGGCGGGGCCGGGCGCGGGCAATTTCGCCGAGTCGCCCATGCCGATCAGGTCGGGCGCGAGGCACCGGGCGAGCGCTGCGAGCGGCGGCATGACCTTGCGCCACAGATAGGACGAGGTCGGGTTGCCGTGCAGAAAAAGGAAGACGGGCGCACCCTCGCCCGCCTCGACATAGGCCATGCGCTCGCCGTCGACGGCGAGGAAACGCTTTTGCTGCGGCATCGCTCTCCTCGGCAGAAGGCGGGTGACAGCCGCAGCTTATCTCTGAGAAGTCCCGCTGCAAGGGGGATGAGGCACTTAGCGGAAATAGGGGCGGTTTAGGAGCGCCGGGACTTTTCGCTTGGAGCTGGCTCCAGCTCCTTTTGCCACGCACGGAACGCGATCGAAGCTTGCGCCGTTCAGACGCATGACAGCGCCAAGAACACAACTGCAAGCTTGTCGGAGGAAATGATGTCACCGTGGCTGAAGGTACTCGCGATTGCCGCCGCTCTGGCTACGACCGCAGCGAGCACAGCGTTTGCACAAAATCCCTGTGCGCCCGGCTTCGCGCCCTATCGCGGCGTTTGCCGGCCGATCGGGGTTCACGGGTATTCGAACCCGGTGTCGGGCGCGGTCAGCGGCGAAGCGAATGGTGCGGCGCGCGGGAACGCCGCCGCCGGTCCGGTCGGGGCAGTGGTCGGCGGCGCGGTCGGTCTTGCCACCGGAACTGTGACAGGCACGGCCAACGCATTGTCGGGCCGCTAAGCGCCCTCCCGGCGCGGGAGCCGTCGCCCGGCAGCGCCGGTTCCGCGACGGATGTTATTTTGATCGATAAGTGGTGCGGTTTTGACATCGCCTTAGGGCTGGAGCCGCGTCCGCCCGTTCGACCTTTTCAAGGAGCGATAGGACGGTATTGATGCTCGCCGTCCCTTCCGGGGATGCGATAGAATTTCGAACGCATGCACCCATAGCCCGATTGAGCGACCCGCATCGTAGAAGGTGGTTACTATTCCGCCAGGCGACCCGGCAGCCTCGTTCGCCATGTTCAAAGAACGAAACAACGCCCGGTCTTTCCACCCCGTGCCCGGTCTCGAATATCGCTTTCTCCACCACTGTAACAAAACCTCCAACAACTGCCGGTCGAAATCCCGATCAGATATGCTTTGAATGGGAATATTCGGCGACGGTTGTCCGCGAAACCGATCCAAGCGAGCGCAGCTTGAGGTCGGTTAGCAATTTAGTGGTCCTTTAGTGGCTCTAGGTGGGTGGGCTTGGGTGTGTCGAGGCGCGGCAACTAGAGGCCATTATATCACGCTGAGAAGAAAACATACCCTATTTTTCAACATCATAGTGAGTAAGGGCGGGGCGTCGCGGGGCTTAGTTGGACAAAGCGCTGTTGGCGGGAAATATGATCTCTGACAAGATGCGCCGTCTAATCGCACGGTGCGCGCCCGCAACAGCGAGAGGCAATGATGGACGGTCTGCAACTCGGCGAGTCGAAAAGCGTCGTCGCCCCGCTGACCTTTCTGCGGCCGATGGCGGAAAAGCCGGTGTCCTACAATTACCAGCCGCCGCCCGGCGTGCCGGCGCGCACCGGCGAGGGCCTCGATTGCCGCGTGCCGGTGCACGACGCGCGCGCCATCGAAAAGGAGCTGTCGCTCGACCGGCAAGGCTTCATCCTGCGCCGCCACAAGAGCGCCGTGCGCAACTTCTACAACGAGAGCGAGATCGCGGCGGTCTGCTACCCCGAAACCGAGGCGCTGATGCGGCGGGTGACCGGCGCGCGCCGGGCGCTTGCCTTCGACCATATCGTGCGCAACGCCGCCCGTTCGCAAAAGGGCAATCTCGTCAAGCAGCCGGCGAAACGCGTCCACAACGATTACACCGCGAAATCGGCGCCGCAGCGGGTGCGCGAGCTGATGGGCGAGGAAGCGGAGGAATTGCTGCGCCGGCGCTATGCGATCATCAATCTGTGGCGGCCGATCGCGGGGCCGGTCCTGGAATCGCCGCTGGCGCTGTGCGACGCCGAGAGCCTCTCGCAAGAGAACCTTGTGCCGACCGATCTCAAATATCCCGACCGCACCGGCGAAATCTATTCGGTCACTTACAACGAGGGCCAGCGCTGGTACTATTTCCCGAAGATGCAGCCGGGCGAGGTCGTATTCATCCGCTGCTTCGATTCGAGCCGCAAGGGCGCCGCCCGTTTCTCGGCGCACGGCGCCTTCGACGATCCCTCGTCGCCGCCCGGCGCGCCGCCGCGCGAGAGCATCGAGGTGCGCACGCTCGTCTTCTGGTGAGCGGAGCGAGACCATGCCCGAAAGCGGTTTTTCGCGCGCGCTGATCGTCGGCGCCGGGGCGGGGCTGTCCGCCTCGCTCGCCCGCCTTTTCGCGCGCGAGGGGATGAAAGTCGCGCTCGCCGCGCGCAACGCCGAAAAACTCGGGCCGCTGTGCGCCGAGACCGGCGCCGAGGCGTTCGCCTGCGACGCCGTCGATCCGGATGAGGTCACGCGCCTCTTCGCGGCGGTCGAGGCGGCTGACGGCGCCCCCGATGTCGTCGTCTACAATGCGAGCGCGCGGGCCCGCGGCCCCGTCGCCGAACTGGTGCCGGCCGAGGTCGAGCGCGCGCTCTCGGTCAGCGCCTATGGCGGCTTTCTGGTGGCGCGCGAAGCCGCCCGGCATATGCTGAAACAGGGGCACGGCGCGATCCTCCTGACCGGCGCCTCGGCGAGCGTCAAGGGCTACCCGCTCTCGGCCCCTTTCGCGATGGGCAAATTCGCGTTGCGCGGCTTGGCCCAGAGCATCGCCCGCGAATTGGCGCCGCAGGGCATCCATGTCGCGCATTTCGTCATCGACGGGGCGATCCGCAATCCGGGCAGGGTCGAGCCGCCCGACAAGCCCGACAGCATGCTCGATCCCGACGCGATCGCCGCCACCTATCTCGCCGTGCTGCGCCAGCCGCGCTCGGCCTGGACCTGGGAGATCGAGCTCAGACCCTGGGTCGAGCGGTTCTGAGCCGCGGCGAGCCCCTCACGCACCCCCACCCTAACCCTCCCCCGCAAGCGGGGGAGGGAACGGGAGAGGGCAAAGCGGCGAGAGGGAGAGACCCGCGCCGCGGGGGCGTGCGGGACAACGACCAGCGCCGGGCCGCAACCCGCGTCTGGGCGGGTTTTGCGGCGCTGCTGGCGCTCGCCGGGCTGCCGGTCTTCTCGACCGTATTGCCGCCGCTCGTCGATTACCCGAACCACCTGGCGCGGATGCACCTGATCGCCCAGGGCGGCAACGCCTTTTATGCCGTGAACTGGTCGGCGATTCCCGACCTCGCCGAGGATCTGATCGTCCCGCCTCTGTCGCGCCTGCTGCCGCTGGCGGTCGCGGCAAAGCTATTCCTCGTCATGATTTTCGCACTCTGCGCCGGCGGCGCCCTGTGGCTCAACCGGGTCGCAGCCGGCGGCTGGCGTCTCTGGCCGCTGCTCGCATTCCTTTTGCTCTACAGCCGCGTCTTCTTGTGGGGCTTTCTCAATTATCTGTTCGGGATCGGCCTCGCGCTCATCGGCGCGGCCTTGTGGCTGGCGCTCGAAGAGACGCCGCGATGGCGGCGCGCCGCGGCCTCGGCCATTGTCGCCATCGCCGTTTATTTCGCCCATATCGAGGCCTTCGTCTTTTACGCGCTCGTCGTTGTCGGGCTCGAAGCGACGCCCGCGCTCGCCGAGCTGCGCGCCGGGGCATGGCGGGCGCTGCTTGCCCGGGCGCTGACGGCGGCGCCGCAATTCCTGCTGCCGGCCTCGCTGTTTCTTTTCGGCTGGCGTCACGTCGCGGCGGCGAGCGCGGTGCATTTCGCGATTGAGCGCAAGGCCGATTTGCTGTTCTCCGTCTTCGACGATTACAGCCGCCCCTTCGACATAGCCTGCTTCCTCCTCTTTCTCGGCCTCCCGATCGCACTCGCCGCATCCGGACGGCTCGGGGTCGCGCCCCGCCTGCGCTGGCCGCTGGCTTTGGTCTTCGCCGCGTATCTGCTGGCGCCGAGCCGGCTCTTCGGCGGCTCAGGGGTCGATCACCGGCTGCCGGTCGCTCTCTTGCTGCTGCTCGTCGCGGCGAGCGTGCCGCGCTTTCCGAGCCGCCGCACCGGCCGCATCGTTGCGGGCTGTGCGCTTGCCGTGTTCGCGCTGCGCCTCGGCGTCGTCGAGCGGGTATGGCTGCAGGCGGACCGGGTCTACCGGGCCGACCTCGCCGGCATCGATCTGTTGCCGCGGGGCGCGAAGCTCGCGCTGGCCTACCCGCCGCGGCTCGTCGATTTCGCGCCGGTGCCGCTGTTGCATTTCCCGACCCTCGCGATCGTCCGGCGCGAAGCCTTCGTGCCGACCCTTTTCGCCAATCCGGCGCAGCAGCCGGTGGCGATGCGCGGCCCTTACGCGGCGCTCGCCGCGAAGACGGTGCCGCAGGATCTGTGGTCGGCCTTCGTCGGGCGCGATGCCGCGGCCGCAACCCGCGCCGCCGGCATCCTCGCGCATTACGATGATGTCGCCTTCCTCGATATCCGGCCGTTCCGGGTGGCGCCGAGCCGATGCCTCGCGCCGCTCTTTCGGCGGCCGCGCTTTCAGATATTTTCGCTTCTCCCTTCCTGTCGCGCAGGAGCATCCCCCAAGTGACGGCAGACACCGACATCGACATCGGGCAGGCGCAGATCGCCGCCGCCGAACGGCTGATCCGGCCGCATATCCGGCACACCCCGGTCGTCGAAGCCGACGCCGCCGATTTCGGCCTCTCGCCGCAGCCTCTCGCCTTCAAGCTCGAGTTTCTGCAGCACTCGGGCTCCTTCAAGGCGCGCGGCGCCTTCGCCAATCTGCTGCTGCGCGAGATCCCGAGCGCCGGCGTCGCCGCCGCCTCGGGGGGCAATCATGGGGCGGCGGTCGCCTACGCCGCGTTCCGGCTCGCCATCCCGGCGCGGATTTTCGTGCCCACCATATCCTCGGCCGCAAAGATCGCGCGTATCCGCGCCTACGGCGCCCAACTCGTCGTCACCGGCGAGCGCTACGCAGACGCGCTCGCCGCCAGCGAAGAATGGGGCCGCCAATCAGGCGCGCTGCCGGTGCACGCCTTCGATCAGCGCGAGACCCTCTTAGGCCAAGGGACGATAGGCCTCGAATTGGAGGAACAGCTGCCCGGCCTCGATACGCTGCTGGTCGCGGTCGGCGGCGGCGGTCTGATCGCCGGCATCGCGGCGTGGTACCGCGGCAAAGTGAAGGTCATCGGGGTCGAGCCGGAATTGGCGCCGACCCTGACGCGCGCCCTCGCCGCGGGCCGGCCGGCCGATGCGGAAGCCGGCGGCATCGCGGCCGATTCGCTGGCGCCGCGCCGGATCGGCGAGCTGGTCTTTCCGATCGCCCGCCGTTATGTGGCGGAGGCGCTTCTCGTCCCCGACGCCGCGATCCGGGCCGCGCAGGAGGCGCTGTGGGCCGCTCTGCGCCTCGTCGTCGAGCCCGGCGGCGCGGCCGCCTTTGCCGCCCTGCATTCGGGCCGCTACCGGCCGCGCGCCGGCGAGCGCGTCGGCGTGTTGTTGAGCGGCGGCAACACGACCGCAGTGGATTTCGCCCGCTGAGCGTGCTCGATCTCGCCTTCGCCATCCTCTGCGCGGCCGTCCTCAGCGGCTCGGCGCTCGCCATCCTCTACGCCCGCGGCACGCAGCCCTGGCTACCGCAGAGGGCGGCGCCGCCGATCCACGGCGCGCTCGGCGCGGCCGGGCTCGCCGCGCTGATCGCGGCGCTCTTGCACGGCATGCCGCCGAGCCATATGGGGACCGGCGGCTTTGCCCCGCTCGCCGCCGGCCTTCTCGCCGCGGCTTTCTGCCTCGGGCTCGTGCTCGCCTTTCTGTCGTGGCGACGCGGGCGCAGCGCAGGCGCGCTCGTCGGCACGCATGCGAGCCTCGCGGTCGCCGGCTTCGTCCTGCTGCTGGCGCTCCTCGCGCTCGGCTAAAGGATGGGCGGCGGGCCCGGGATGCCGAGCTCGTGCGTCCCGAACATCGTCGCCTGCACGTCGAAGGCATAGATGATGTGCGCCGAGATCGCGTGCATGTCGCGAAAGAAGCGCGGCATGTCGTTCGTCGTATAGAGCCCGCCGGCGCCGGAGACTGCCTGCAAAAGATCGACCGCTTCGACGCATTGCCGCACGGTCCAGGCGGCATTGCGGCGCCAGCGCAACTTGTCGCCGAGGCTCGGCGCCTCGCCTGCTTCGGCGGTCGCGCTCGCCTGCCGGCAGTCCTCGCGCATCATCAGCGCCGCCGCCTCGATGCGCACGGCCGCCTCGGCCACCTTGATCTGCACCGCCTGAAAGGCGCCGGCCGGGGTCCCGGTATAGGTCGTGTTGCGCCGCCGCGCCGCCGCGACATAGCCCCGATAGGCGCCCTCGGCGCAGCCCAGCGCGACGCCGCCGAGGATGTAGCTGCCGATCGCGAGAAACGGCATGCGAAACAGCAGACCGGGGTTCTTTTCCGACCCGACATGCTCGCCGCCGACCAGCGACTTCAATGCCGTCGTGCGGTATTCCGGAACGAAGACGTCCCGCGCCGCGACGTCCTTCGAGCCGGTGCCGCACAGCCCCAACGCCTGCCAATTGTCGATGATCTCGTATTGCGAGCGATGCAGGAGCGCGAAACGCTGATCAACGGCCGTGTCGCCCTCGCGCACCGTGACGGCCAACATGTTCCAGTCGGAATTGTCGACGCCGGAGGAAAACGGCCAGCGCCCGCTCACGACATAGCCGCCGTCGGCCTTGCGGCCGTCGCCGCAAGGGAAGGCGAGCGAGGTGGCGATCAGCGTGTCGGGCGAGACATCCCAGATCTCGTCCTGCGCCTGCGGCGGGAAATAGCCGAGCATCCAATGGTGGCTGGCGAGGTTGCCGATGTTCCACGCGGTCGAGGGGCAGACGCGCGCGATTTCGGCGCAGACGTCGATCAGCACCCCGACATCGAGCTCGGCGCCGCCGACCCGCTGCGGCTGCACGACGCGGAAGAGGCCGAGCCGGTGCAATTCCCGCTCGGTCTCGTCCGGCATTCGCCGCAATTGCTCGGTGAGCGTGACCCGATCCCTCAACGAGGGCGCCAATTCGCGGGCCCGGCGCACCATCTCGTCATGCCCGATCCCGGCAAAGCAGGCGCGCAGGCGCGGCAGGTTCGCCGACGGCGTCCACGCGAACGCGGCCATCAGTTGCTTCCCCGGCCGAAATTCCTCGCTCAGGCGCGCGGGAAATTCAGCTCGATCATCACGTTGTTGTTGTCGGGAAAGAACAGCTGATCGATCGGCGGTTTGGCGATGTGGTTCTCGCGGTATTTGACCGCCTTCTTGTCGAGGCGCGCCTTGACGGCCGCGAAATCCCTCGCGAGGAAGGCGAAATGGTCGAAGGAGCCGGTGTCGGCCGAGGCGCCCCCGCCGATCGCGTTGCCCTTCGGCACCAAATGCACGACCGGGACTGCGCCGAGATAGAGCCAGTAGCCGGGGAAATCGAGATCGGGGCGGAAGCCGACTTCGAGGTCGAGGATCTCGGTATAAAAATCGCGCGTCGCCTCGAGATCGGTCGTCTGCACGGTGACATGATGGAGACAGTCGAGCGCCATCGGCTGCAATCCTCTCTGTGGACCGGCAGCAAGACTAGCGCGTTCGTCCCGGCGCGTCGAAGCGATTCGCGACGCGGCGGCGAGGCGCGCCGCGGCATCGCCGGGACACTCCCTCGCAGCGCCGGCAAACCGGCGCGGCGGGAGGCCGGGCAAAGAGCCGTGTTCAGCCGGGGCCGCCGCCGCTACACTTGCGCGCATGCGGGTGCTCTACCATCTCTCGCTGTCGCCGTTCTCGCGCAAGGTGCGGATCGTGTTGCGCGAGAAGGGCCTCGACTTCACGCTGAAGAGCGAAAAGGTGTGGGAGCGGCGCCCGGAGTTTCTCGCCCTCAACCCGGCCGGCGACGTGCCGGTGCTGATCGAGCCCGACGGCACCGTGCTCGCCGGCACCGAGGCGATCGTCGAATATCTCGACGAGGTCTATCGCGAAAAGCTGCTGATCGGCATCAACCCGGTCGATCGCGCCGAAGTGCGGCGGCTCACCGCCTGGTTCGACGGCAAGATGTATGAGGAGGTGACCCAGCACCTGCTCGGCGAGAAGATGATGAAGCGCCTCAGGGGCCAGGGCCAGCCGAATTCGCTGGCGATCCGCGCTGGGCACTCGAATCTGCCGCACCATCTCGACTACATCGGCTATCTCGTCGAGCGGCGGCGCTGGCTCGCCGGCGACCATTTCTCGCTTGCCGACATCGGCGCCGCGGCGCATCTGTCGAGCCTCGATTATCTGGGCGACGTACCATGGGAGGGGCACGAGCCGGCTAAGGAATGGTATGCACGGATCAAGTCGCGGCCGAGCTTTCGGCCGATCCTCGCCGACCATGTGCCGGGCGTGCCGCCGCCGCCGCATTATGCCGATCTCGACTTCTGAGCGGCCGGCGTAAGATAACCCTCGACGACAGCAGGGGAACCCCGATGAAACCGAAGAACATGCGCTTCGCCCGCGCCGCATCCGTTGACCGGGGAGCGGCGAGATGGATCTGACCACCCTCGCGGCGGCGCTGCTGCTGGCCGTCGGCCTGCTCGGCGCCGATGCGGTCGTCCATTCCGGCAGCGTCCAGGTCAGCGTCGCGCCCTTGCCCAAAGGCACCGACCTCTCGATCGATGCCGCCTCGCTCGAAAACGAGTTTGACGAGCAGCTGAACGAAATCACGACGACGCCGTCGGTCGTCAACCCGCCCGAGATCCGCTCGACCGCCGACGAAGGTCTCGGCATGGCGATCGCGCAAGCCCTCAACGTGCAGAACGTCGCCTTCGCCTTGCAGCGGCAGATGGGCTATCGCCCCGACAAGCTGCGCTTTGCGCTGTTCGTCCAGGACGGCAAATTGGCCGGTCTCGTCAATGGGCACAGCCATCTGGTCGGCGATTTTCAGGACGTGATCGCGCCCGAGAAGGGCGAGGCGATCATCCCGTTCGTGCAGCGCTGCGCGCTGTGGGCATCCTCGCAGCTCGCGCCCTATTCGACCTCGCTCTATCTCCTGGAGCAGCACGCCGCGGACGGCGATTTCCAGAACGTCGTGGCGCTCGCCAAGCATTCGATCGCCGAGTTGCCAAAGACCCCGACAAGTCCCGACCGCGCGCTGTTCGAAAACATCCTGGGCCTCGTCGCGCTGTTCAAGAACGATACCAAGACTGCACGGCAGGAGTTCGACGCCGCGATGGCCTCCGACCCGACCGATTCCGTGCCGTTTCTGAACGCCGCGTTCACCGATCTGCAGTTCGACGAATACCAAAAAGCGGCCGATCGCATGCAGAAGCTGATCCGCCTGGCGCCGCCCGGGAACAAGGTGCTGCTCTCCACCGCCTACACGGCTTGGGCGGCGGCGGAGATGGGATTGAAGGACATGAAAGCGGCCGACCGGCTCTTGGCGATGGCGCATAGGATCAACCCGCACAGCTCGACCACGCTGGCGCTGTGGGGCGAGGAGAAGAAGGAGATGGGCGACGAAAAGATGGGCGCCCACCTCAACCATCTCGCCAAGGAGGAGGCTTCGAGCTTCGAGAATTATGCCGAGGTCGCGACCCTCTATTTCCACCTCTCATGGAACAACAACGAGCCGGTCAAGCGCAGCAAATTCTCGAACCCGGGGATCGTCACCTTTCATTGAGAGCGCCCGCGAAGGCGGGGGGGCGGCGGCGGTCGAAACACTCGTTTCGATCTGCCCGAAACTCGCGCTACTATGAATAAAATCCGGCTGGGGCCGGAAACGTTCGTCATTGCGAGCGCAGCGAAGCAATCTCGGCCCGCAGGGCGCCATTTGTACGCGAGATTGCTTCGTCGGCCTGGCGGCCTCCTCGCAATGACGCCAGGCGCTTAGATCCGGCGAGAATAGTCAGCCCAGGCCGACAGGAGATTTTTGATGAACCTGCAGAAACTTGACTCCGACCTTGCCGTCGGCGGACGGGTGCCATGGATCTGACGACTCTCGCCGCCGCAGTGCTGCTCGCCTTCGGCCTCCTCGGAACCGACGCGGTCGTGCATTCCGGCAGCGTCCAGGTCAGCGTGGCGCCGCTGCCGAAGGGCGCGAAGCTGTCGATCGACGAGACGACGCTCGAGACCGAGTTCGATGAGCAGCTCAACGAGATCACCTCGGTGCCCTCGGTCGTCAGCCCGCCGGAGATCCGCGCGCTGCGCGACGAGGGCCTCGGCATGGCGATTTCGGAAGCCCTCAACGTGCAGAACGTCGCCTTCGCGGTGCAGCGGCAGATGGGCTACCACCCCGACAAGCTGCGCTTTGCGCTCTTCGTCGAAAACGGAAAGCTGCGCGGCCTCGTCAACGGGCACAGCCATATCGTCGGAAATTTCCAGAACGTCATCGAACCGAACCAGGGAGAGCCCATCTTCAGCTTCGTGCAGCGCTGCGCGCTGTGGTCGGGCTCGCAGCTGGCGCCCTATTCGACGACGCTCTACCTCTTGCAAAAGCACTCCGCGGACGGAGACTTCCAGGACGTCGTGGCGCTTTCCAACCATTCGATCGAATTGTTGCCGAAGACCCCGACGAACCCGGACCGGGCGCTGTTCGAGAACGTCCTCGGCCTCGTCGCCCTCTTCAAGAACGACCCCAAGAAGGCGCACGAGGAATTTCACAAGGCGATGGCGTCGGACCCGAGAAACCCGGTACCGTTCCTCAACGCCGCCTTCACCGACGTGCAGCTCGACAAGAATAAGGAAGCGGCCGATCGCATGCAGACGCTGATCCGCGTGGCGCCGCCCGAGAACAAGGTACTGCTGTCAACCGCCTATACGACCTGGGGCGCGGCCGAGATGGGGTTGAAGGACCTGAAGGGTGCGGATCGGGTGCTGGCGATGGCGCATAAGCTCAACCCCCAAAGCTCGACGACGCTCGCCTTGTGGTCCGAGGAGAAGAAGGAGGCGGGCGAGGCAAAAGAGTCCGCGCACCTCAACCACCTCGCCAAGCAGGCGGCGAGCGCCTTCGAAAACTACGCCGAGGTGGCGACGCTCTATTTCCACCTCGCCTGGCGTGATAATCAGCCGATCGCGCGCAGCAAATTCGCCAACCCCGGGGTCGTGACGTTCCATTGACGGAGCCGCGGATGGAGCCCAGAACAGCGCGAGGCGGCAAGGCGGTCTACGGCGCCCGCCTCGGCATCCTGATGCTCGAGGCGCGCTTCCCGCGCATCCCGGGCGACATGGGAAATGCCGGCACCTGGCCGTTCCCCGTGCTCTACAAGGTGGTCCGCGGCGCCTCGCCGCAGCGCGTGGTGCGTGAGCGCGCGGCGGGGCTCTTGCCGGCGTTTCTCGAGGCGGCGCAGGAGCTGGTCGAGCTGGGTGCCGACGGCATCACCACGAATTGCGGGTTTTTGTCGCTCTATCAGGCGGAGATCGCCCGCCATGTCGGCGTGCCGGTCGCGACCTCGAGCCTTCTGCAGGTGCCGCTCGTCGCGAGCCTGCTGCCGCCCGGCAAGCGCGTCGGGATTCTGACCGTCAGCGCCCGCGACCTCTCGCCCGAGCATCTCGCCGCGGCCGGCGTCGCGGCCGACACGCCCATCGCCGGCACCGAGGGCGGCGGCGAATTCACCCGCGTGCTGATCGGCAACGAGCGGGAACTCGACGCCGCGAAGGCCGAGGCCGACATCCTCGCCGCCGGCCGCGACCTCGTGCGCCGCCATCCCGAAGTCGGCGCCATCGTACTCGAATGCACCAACATGGCGCCCTATTCGCGGGCGTTGAGCGAGGCGGCCGGCTTGCCGGTCTTCGACATCGTCGGCTTCATCACCTGGTTTCACGCGGGGCTCAGCCCCCGCGATTTCGGCCACCCCGGAAGCGTGCCGAGGCCCTGGCGCGAGCGCTGAAGTTCAGCGCGGCGGCGCCGAACCCTGCGCCTCGAGTCGCCGCAAATTCGCCGCGGCGGCGACCGCTTCCGGGCTCTTGGGCGCGAGCTGGCGGATTTCCAGCCAATCGGCGCGCGCCCCGGCCTTCTCGCCCTTGAGGCGCCGGATATTGCCACGCTCCAGCAGCGCCGAGAGCGAGCGCGGCTTCAAGGAAACCGCCTTGTCGGCATCGGCGAGCGCCGGGTCGAGGCGGCCGAGCGCGCGATAGGCGGCCGCCCGATAGACGAGCGCATCGACCGCCTCCGGGCGCTTTCCGAGGACGCGGTCGAGGTCGCCGACGGCCTTCCGGTAATGTCCGGCGGCGGCGGCGGCCTGCGCGCGGTCCGTCAGGATGTCCGGATCGTCGGGCGCGAGGATCAATGCCGCGCCGCAATCGGCATAGGCCCGCACCGGGTCGCCCGCCATCAGCCACGCTTCGCCTGCCTGGTCGAGCACTCCGGCGAGGAGATCGGCCGGGCCTTTGTTCATCTGATGCGCCAGCGCGTCGAGCCGGGTCGCAGCCTCCTTGTATTGCCCGAGATGGAAGAGCGCGACGGCGGCGCAATGCTCGGCCGGATGCGCCCCACCCCGCGCAGCCCAAGCGCCGGCGAGCACGCGGGCGGCGGCCGGGTTGCTCGCGGCGAGTCTCAGGCAGCGGGCATAGGTCGCCGCATCGGCCGCCTCGTCGCGCGGCGGCTTTGCCGCGGCGGGCGGCGTTGCTGCGCCGGGCGGCGGCTTCGCCGGCTCGGCGGCGAATGCCGTCCCGCCGAGCGCGAGGAACAGCAGGGCTGCGCAAAAGCGCGTCAGGCGCGACGAATGCATAGGAACCCTGCGATAGTATGCGGCAACGGCTGACGCCATGACCCAACCCTATCTCTTTTGCTTCGGCCTCGGATACAGCGCGCGGGCGCTGGCGCGCCGGCTTCTCGCCGAAGGCTGCCGGGTGGCCGGCACCTGCCGCAGCGAGGCGCAGCAGGCCGCGCTCGCCGGCGAGGGCTTCGCGGTTGAGCTTTTCGGCCGGGACCGGCCGCTCAGCCCGGCAAGCTTTGCGCAGGCGAGCCACATCCTCGTCTCGGTCCCGCCGGATGCCGCCGGCGACCCGGTGCTCGACTGCCATGCCGCCGACATCGCCGCGCTGCGGGAGCTGCGCTGGCTCGGCTATCTGTCGACGACCGGGGTCTACGGCGACCGCGGCGGCGGCTGGGTCGACGAGACTTCCGAGCTGCGGCCGAGCGGCGAGCGCGGCCGCCGCCGCGTCAATGCCGAGGCCGGATGGCGCGCCCTGTGGCGCGGGCATGGCGTTCCGGTACACGTCTTCCGGCTCGCCGGCATCTACGGGCCAGGGCGCAGCGCCCTCGACGCGCTCGCGGCCGGGACGGCAAAGCGCATCCGCAAGGAGGGCCAGCTGTTCTCGCGCATTCACATCAAGGATCTCGCCGCCGCGCTCGCCGCCTCGATCGCGCGGCCGCGCCCCGGCGCCGTCTACAACGTCTGCGACGATTTGCCGGCCCCGCCCGAGGAGGTCGTCGCCTTTGCCGCCGAACTGCTCGGGCGCGCGCCGCCGCCGCTCGTGCCGTTCGCCGCGGCCGAGCTTTCCGAGATGGCGAAGAGCTTCTACGCCGACAACAGGCGGGTCTCCAACCGCCTCATCAAGGAGGAGTTGGGCGTGACGCTCGCGCATCCCGATTACCGCAGCGGCTTGAAGGCGATCCGCGGCGGCTGACGGGCTTGCCGAACGCGCCGGCATCCGGCATCGTCGCGCGCGAAAGCATGCCGGCGAGGGAGGAAATCACATGCCCGCTTACAATGTGCTGATCATGGGCGCGTCCTACGGGTCGCTGCTCGCCGTCAAGCTGCAATTCGGCGGCCACAAGGTCAAACTCGTCTGCCTGCCGGCCGAGGTCGAGGCGATCAACCGCGAGGGCGCCCGCGTGCGGCTGCCGATCAGAGGCCGCAAGGAGCCGGTCGAGCTGATCTCGAAAAAGCTGCCGGGAAGCGTTTCCGCCGCCGGTCCCGCCGATGTCGACCCGAAGGACTACGATATCGTCGCCTTGGCGATGCAGGAACCGCAATACCGCTCGCCGGGGGTGCGCGAACTGCTCGACAGCGTCGCCAAGGCGAAGCGGCCCTGCATGTCGATCATGAACATGCCGCCCTTGCCCTATCTGCGGCGCATCCCGGGGCTCGACGCCGCGGCGCTCAAGCCCTGCTTCACCGACGCGAGCGTCTGGGACAATTTCGAGCCCGGCCTCGTCACCCTGTGCAGCCCCGACCCGCAGGCCATCCGCCCGCCGGGCGAAGCGATCAACGTGCTGCAGGTGACCTTGCCGACGAATTTCAAGGTGGCGCGGTTCGACAGCGACGCCAATACCGCGATCCTGCGGCAAATGCAGGCCGACATCGAGGCCGCGCGCTTCGATCCGGGCGGCGGCGCGATCGAGCTGCCGGTCAAGCTGAAGGTGCACGATTCGATCTTTGTGCCGCTCGCCAAATGGGCAATGCTGCTGACCGGCAATTACCGCTGCGTCACCAAGGACGCGGCGATCACGATCAAGGAGGCGGTGCACAACGACCTCGCCGCTTCTCGCTCGGTCTATGACTGGGTGTGCGGCGTGTGCGAGCGGCTCGGCGCCGCGGCGGCCGATCTCGTGCCGTTCGAGAAATACGCCGCCGCGGCGAACGATCTGGTGCGGCCCTCCTCGGCCGCCCGCGCCCTCTTCAACGGCGCGCCCAACATCGAGCGCACCGACCGGCTCGTGCAGACGATCGCGGCGCAGCTCGGCATGAAGAATGTGATCGTCGATCAGACGGTGGCGACCGTCGACGCGCGTCTCGCGCTGAACCGCAAGGCGGCTGCCTGAGATTGCCGGGCCGGCGGCAATGTCGCTCTCCCGCGACTTCGCCCAATTCGTCGCCGGCCTGCGCTACGAGGATCTGCCGGCCGAGGTCGTCGACCGGGCAAAGGGCGTGACCTTGCAAGCGCTTTCCTCGGCGCTCGTCGCGCACGATATGCCGGCGGCGAAGGCGGCGCTCGCCTTGATGCAACAGGAGGAAGCGGGCGGCGGCGGCGCCGCGAGCGTCCTCACGCGCGGGGTTCGTCTGACGAAAGGCGGCGCCGCCTTCGTCAATGCCGAGACGATCCTCGCCGGCGGCAAGTGGGACACTTTCCGCATGCTGACGCATCCCGGCACCGCGATTCTGCCGGCCGCGCTCGCCGCCGCCGAGCAGCGCGGCTCCTCGGGCAAGGAGCTTCTGACTGCTATCGCCGCCGGCTACGAGGTCATGGAGCGGATGGCCGCCGAATTCATCCCGACCGTCATGGCGCGCGGCTTTCATGCCGGCCCGGTGTTTGGCATTTTCGGCGCGGCGATTGCCGCGGCGAAGCTCGAAGGATTGGACGCGGACGGGGTCGATGGCGCGATCGCGCAATGCGTCAACCTCGCCGCCGGCAATCTCGAAGGCGCGAGGAGCGGCGGCCGTTCGCTGCGCGAGGGCGGCGCCGTCAGGAACGCGCTTCTCGCGGTGGCGTTGGCGCGGCACGGCACGCCGGGCGGCGAAACCGTGCTCGAGGGCGAGGCCGGCTTCTACCACGCCTATGCCGGCAACAACCGCGGCGAATTGCGCTACAGCTTCACCGGCCGCAACCGCACCGATCTCTCGAAAATCACCGAAGGCCTCGGGCGCGACTGGATTTTTCTCGAAACGCTCTACCGGATCTATTCGACGGCCGGCTACAACATCGCGCATGTCGATGTGACGGCGCGGCTGTGCGAGGAGCACGGCATCCGCTACGAGGACATCGAGCGCATCGAGGCGCTCGTCAACTGGTTCGAGACCGAATACCCGAGCCCGGCCTTCCCCACCCCCGGCAGCGACGGCAAGCCGCGCGTCGGAGCCACGCAATATTTCACCGCCTGGGGCGCGGCGAAGCGCGGCTATCCGCTGTTGCGCGGCGCGGCGCCCGGTCCAGGCGAGAGCGATCCGCCGGAAGTGCTCGACCTGATGCACCGCGTAACGCTCGTCCCGACCGTGCGCCGCACGCTGTTCGGGCCGCGCATCACGGTCTACACGAAGGACGGCAAAAGCTTCGCCCGCGAGGGGACGGGCCGCGAATTCATCTGGGATTTCGAGGAGGAGGCGCGGCGCATCGCGCCGATCGCGCCCGGCCTCGCCATCGGCGAAGAGCAATTCCGCCAGCTGATCGAAGCCTGCCGCCGTCTCGATGCGCTCGACAACGCGGCGGCGCGGCTGATCGCCTTGACCGTTCCCGCCGGCTGATCAATAGCCGAAAAAGCTGGCGATAAAGCGCGCCGCCGCGGCGAGCAGAAAAAATCCGAAAGAGATCTCGAGCCGGCGGCGCGGCATGGCGTGTGCGAGGCGCGCCCCGAAGGGCGCGACCCAGCTCGAGATCGGCGCGATCAAGAGGACGCCGATCGCCGAGACAAAGCCGACCGAGAAGGGCGGCATCAACGATTGCCGCGGCAGCCCGGCGAGCGCGTAGCCGAGCGTGCCGGCCAGCGTGATCGGCACGCCGACCCCGGCCGCGGTGGCGACCGCGTTATGGATCGGCTTGCGGTACAGCGTCAGGACCAGTGCCACCAGCGAGCCGCCGGCGATGCCCATCAGCGAGGAGCCGAGCCCGATCAGAAAGCCATAAAGGCGCATCAGGCCTCGCCCCGGCAATTCGTCGCCGATATTCCAGCTCTCGCCGGCGAAGAGCAGCTTCGACGCCATCGAGACGGCAAAGACGATGAAGGCGGCCTCGAATACGCCGCCCGGCGCGAAGGCGGCGATGATTGAGCCGAGCGCGACCCCGGCCATCGACGGGATCGTCCAGGACTGCATCACCTCCGAGATGACAAAGCCGCGCGCCTTGTGCGCCCGATAGGAGCGGATCGTCGTCGGCACGATGATCGCGAGCGAGGTGCCGACGCACAGCTGCATGCGCACCGTCTCGGGGACGCCGAAGAGGAGGAAGAGTTCGTAAAGGACCGGCACGATGATGGCGCCGCCGCCGATGCCGAACAGCCCGGCGAGGATGCCGGTGAGGATGCCGGCGACGACGATCCCGCCCGCCAGCGCGACAAGCTCTCCCAACGGCGCACCCATGTTCCCTCCCCAGGCCGGTTCGCCTTCGCATCATAATGCCCGACCGGCGGCACCCGAAAATTGGGGCTCCCGCATATTGCGCCCGCAAAATAGGATGCGTCGTCTCTCACTCCTCGGGTCATGTCCGCAATGTCCGAAAAAGCGAAGGCCGAGCTGGCGCCGACGGGCGTACTGCGCGCGGCGATCAATATGGGAAACTTCCTGCTCGTCACCGGCAAGACCGCCGCGGGCGACCCGGTCGGGGTCGCCCCCGACATGGCGCGCGAGATCGCCGGCCGGCTCGGCGTCCCCGTCGCTTTTGTGCCGTTCGCGCGGCCCGGCGAACTCGCCGACGCCGCCGATAGCGGCGTCTGGGACATCGGCCTCATCGGCGCCGAGCCGCAGCGCGCCGAGAAGATCCTCTTCACCCCGGCCTATGTCGAGATCGAGGCGACCTATCTGGTGCCGGCGGGCTCGGCCTTGCAAAGCGTCGCAGAAGTCGACCGCAAGGGCGTCAAGATCGCGGTCACCGCGAGGAGCGCCTACGATCTCTGGCTCGAGCGCAACATCAAAAAGGCCGAACTGGTGCGCGCCGAAGGGGGCGACGCGGCCTTCGAGATGTTCCGGGAGCGCAAGCTCGACGCGCTCGCCGGGTTGCGGCCGGGACTGCTCGGCTATGCGCAGAAGCTGCCCGGCGCGCGCATCCTCGACGGCCAGTTCACCGCCGTGCAGCAGGCGATCGGCACGGCGCGCAAGAACGCGGCGGGCGCGGCGTTCCTCAAGGATTTCGTCGCCGAGGCGAAGCGTTCGGGGCTGGTCGCCCGGCTCATCGACCGGCACAAGGTGACGGGCCGGCTCTCGGTCGCACCGGCGGCGTGAGCCTCAAAGCCGCTGGTGTTTGACGACCCGGCGGACGCGGCCCCACTCGCCGGGCTCGACGACATAGATGTCGCCCTGCGAGTCGCCCCAGATGCCGTGACAGGAGCGATGCACCGGGTCGCCCCAGCGCGCCAGGCGCTCGCCGTCGAGCGAGAGCACGCTGATCATCCCGCCATTGTGCTCGGGGATGTAGACGATGTCGTCGGCATCGACATAGAAAAAGGCCGGGCCGATCAGCTCGGTCGGCCAGATTTCCAACAGCTTTCCCGCCTGGTCGAAGACCTGCACGCGGTCGTTTTCGCGGTCGGCGACGAGCAGCCGGCCGCGCCGGTCGATCCAAACCCCGTGCGGCAGGTTGAACTCTCCCGGCGCATTGCCCGGTTCGCCCCATGAGAAGAGGTATTCGCCAGCGGCGGAGAATTTGTGGATGCGGGCATTGCCGTAGCCGTCGCTGATGAAAATCTCGCCGGAGGGGGCGACCGCTATGTCGGTCGGCAGGTTGAAGGGGCCGCCGCCATGCGTCACCTTCCGCCACGCCGCCGAGCTGAAATCGTCCTCCGGCACGCCGGTGTCGGAACGCGCGCCCTTCTCGCCGATCGTGCGCACCAGCCGCCCGTCGGTCGTGAACCGCATGAACTGCATGTGATGCTCGTCGGTCAGCCACAGATGGCCCGGGCCGTCGGGGCGGATCGCATGCGGGAAGCGAAAGAGGCCGGCGCCCCAGGACTGGAGGAAATCGCCGTCGCGGTCGAAGACCAGGACCGGATGCTCGCTGTTCCGGTTGAAGCAATAGACGCGGTCATCCGCACCGACGGTGACCGCCGCCGCCCGCATCTCGATGCCGGCGGGCGGCCGCGCCCAATCCCACAGCACGCGATAACGGTATTTGCCGCTGCCGACGACCGTCTCCATCAGCGCATCCCTCCCCGATATGGCAGAGCCAAATCGTGCGGCTTTCGCGCGCCCCTCGCAATGGGATTGGTGCTACGGTTCGACATGCGGCGGGCAGAGCGGCGGGAGGCGGAGACATGCAGGCGGTATTGCTGACGAGGCACGGGGGCCCGGAGATGCTGCGCGTCGGCGAGGCGCCCGATCCCGTCGCCGGGCCGGGCGAGGTCGTCGTCGATGTACATGCGGCGAGCATCAACGCCGCCGATTACAAGGTCCGGCTCGGGCAGGGAAACTACAGTGTGAAATTCCCCTACATCCTCGGCCGCGATTTTTCGGGCGTCGTCGCGGCGCTCGGGCCGGGGGTCGCGGATTTCCGGGTCGGCGACGAGGTCTTCGGCGTCACCGGCCAGGGCCAGGAAGGCGCCTACGCCGAAAGGCTCGCGATCAAGGCGGCGATCATCGCGAGAAAGCCGCCGCGCCTCGGTCATGCCGAGGCGGCGGCGATGGCACTGACGAGCCTTACCGCGCTCTGGGCGATCGAGGACACGGCGCAACTGAAGCGCGGCGAAACCATCCTGATCCAGGGCGGCGCCGGCGGCGTTGCCGGCTTTGCGATCCAGCTGGCGAAGCATATCGGCGCCACCGTGGTCACCACCGCGAGCGCCGCCAACCATGATTACGTCCGCGGCCTCGGCGCCGACCGGGTCATCGACTACGGACGGGAGGATTTCGCCACGCTGGTGCACGACTGCGACGTCGTCTTCGATACGGTCGGCGGCGAGGTGCAGCTGCGCTCCTATGCCGTGCTGAAGCCCGGCGGGCGGCTCGTCTGGATCGCCGCCGCGCCCCCAGGCTCGCAGCCGCCGCGGGCCGACGTGCGGGTGCTGCGCGCCAACGTCGCGCGCGACCGCGCGCATTTGGAACGCATGGTGGCACTCTGGGAGAAGGGCGCGGTCAAGCCGCCCGCCATCACCCGCTACAAGCTCGCCGATGCCGCCGCCGCGCATCGCGTCAGCGAAGGCCGGCACCTGCGCGGCAAGCTCGTTCTCGAAATCCGCTGAAAGGAGGAACAAATGGCCGGAAATGGAGACAAGGTAATCGCGCTCGACATGCGCCGCATGACGGCGATGGCGCAAAAGGACATGGCGACGCTGCAGGCGCTGATCGCCGACGATCTCGTCTATACCCATTCCTCGGCGCGGCTCGACACGAAGCAGAGCCTCCTCGGCGCGATGGAATCCGGGGCGACCGTCTATACGGCGGTCGAGCCGAGCGAGGTGAAGGCGCAGGATTACGGCGCCGCCGTCATTCTGACCGGGCGGGCGCAGATCAGCGTCAATTCGGGCGGCAGGGCGATGAGCTTTGCCGTCCGCTTCACCGATGTCTGGGTCGACAAGGGCGGGGCGTGGCAGATGACGGCTTGGCAATCGACGCGGCTGCCGGACTAGCCCGACACGGCCGGCCGCATCCTTTGCGGGTTTGTTTCCGCCTCGCGCTGCGCTACGATGGCGGATCGGGGACAAACTCGGCGAAATGCCGGTCGTGGTGAAGCCGCTCGACACAGTCGCACCCCTCGCCTACAGCGCGCCGCCGGCGCCGGGCGCCGCATTTGCGCCCGCCCCGCTCGCCGAGCCGACCGCGCCCCTACTGCGCGAACCGGCGCTGGCGCGCCGGCCGGCCGCCTTCGCCGCGCTCGATCTCGGTACCAATAATTGCCGGCTGCTGGTGGCGCGCCCGGCCGCCGGCGGGTTCCGCGTCATCGACGCCTTCTCCCGCATCGTGCGGCTCGGCGAAGGCTTGACGGCGACCGGCCGGCTTTCCGCCGAGGCGATGGCGCGCACCCTGGAAGCGCTGAAAGTCTGCACCGACAAGATCGCGCTGCGCGGCGTCGCCGCCGGCCGCTACGTCGCGACCGAAGCCTGCCGCCGCGCCGCCAATTGCGACGAGTTCGTCGCGCAGGTGCGCCATTCCCTCGGGCTCGGCCTCGAGATCATTTCGAGCGCGGAAGAGGCGCGCCTTGTCGTCGGCGGCTGCGCGCCGCTGCTCGATCCGAGGCTGCCCTACGCGATCGTCTTCGACATCGGCGGCGGCTCGACCGAGATCGTCTGGCTGCACCTGTCGGGCGGGCGCGAGCGGCGCCGGCAGATCCTCGGCTCGGTGTCGTTACCTTTCGGCGTCGTCACCCTGACCGACCGCTTCGGCGGCGAGGACGTCTCGCCTTCCGTCTACCGGGCGATGATCGCCGAGGTGGAGGCCGCGCTCGTGCCATTCGAGCGCCACCATCGCCTGCTGCGCCACATCGCCGCGAACCGAGTGCAGATGCTCGGCAGCTCCGGGACGGTGACGACGCTCGCCGGCGTGCATCTGGCGTTGCCGCGCTACATCCGCGCCCTTGTCGACGGCAGCACGCTGACCTTCGACCAGATCGCCGCCGTCTCGGCATATCTGGCGGGGCTCGACCTCGCCGGCCGCGCCGCCAGCCCCTGCATCGGCCGCGAGCGCGCCGATCTGGTGCTCTCCGGCTGCGCCATCCTCGACGCGATCTGCGCCACCTGGCCGGTCGGCCGCCTGCGCGTCGCCGACCGCGGCGTGCGCGAGGGCATCCTCTTCGACCTGATGCGCGCGGCCTGATCCTCGGACCGCTCTGGCGTGCGGGCTCCAGGCGCTTGCAATCTGCAAACAATGTGTTTGACACCGGACGCAATCGGGGCCAGATCTAGGCATGCAGGTTCGCTATCGTCGCGACCCGGTGAAAGTGTTGCGCCGGATGCAGCGCGCGAAGGCCGAGGACATCACGGAAGCGATCGAGCGGATCGCCGCCGATCCCTGGGCGCCGAATAGTAATGTGCGGCCGCTGAAGGGCGTACCGGGGGGATTTCGCGCTCGCGTTGGTGACTGGCGCGTTTCCTACAAGGTCGATACTGAGGCTCAAGCCGTCGAAGTTTTCGAGGTCGCGCCCAGAGGTAGGGGCGTATCGATGAGCGGAACGAAGATCCGGTTCCTCGGAGAGCTGGAGGGTAGCCTCACGGCGCTGGCAATCGCCGAGTCGCTTGAAGCGCAGGCGGTAGGCGAGGCGGAAGAGGCTGACTTGGTGGTTGTCAGACCGACCGACCTCGATGAACTGATCGAGGACGCCGCAGCCGCTGCGGCGTTCCGCAACACGCGGGATCAGGAAACGGTGCCGGCAGAGGTGGTGGACCGGCTCATCGCCGGCGAAAACCCGGTCAAAGTGTGGCGGGAGCATCGCGGCTTGTCGCAGCGCGCGCTTGCCAATCGAGCGGGTTTGAATTTTGCGTATTTGTCCCAGATCGAGACCGGCGCCCGCAAAGGCCCGATCGCGACGATAAAGAAGCTCGCAGACGCGCTCGATCTGGATCTCGGCGATCTGACCTGAATATGGCGGTTCGTGTCAAGCAAGCCGGGCGCAAGGCCTCATCGAAGGCCTGGCTCGAGCGGCAGCTCCGCGACCCCTATGTCGCGGCGGCGCGCCGCGATGGCTGGCGGTCGCGCGCCGCCTTCAAGCTGATCGAATTGGACGACCGCTTTCATCTGTTGCAGCGCGGCCACCGCGTCGTCGATCTCGGCGCCGCGCCGGGCGGCTGGACGCAGGTTGCCGCCGCGCGCACCGGTGCGGAGAAGGGCCGCGGCATCGTCGTCGGCCTCGACCTCGCCGAGATCGTGCCGATCCCGGGCGCGATCCTCTTGCGCGGCGATCTTCGCGAGCCCAATAGCGCCGACATGGTCCGCGCCGCCCTCGGCGGGCAGGCCGATCTGGTTCTCAGCGACATGGCGGCGCCCGCGACGGGGCACGCCGCCACCGACCATCTGCGCATCGTCGCGCTCGCCGAGGCGGCGTTCGATTTCGCCGCTTCGGTGCTGGCGCCCGGCAGCAGCTTCGTCGTCAAGGTGTTTCAGGGCGGCGCCGAGGGCGTGCTGCTCGCCGAGCTGAAACGCGCCTTTACGGAACTGCGCCACGTCAAGCCGAAGGCGAGCCGGGCCGAATCGGCGGAGACCTATCTCCTCGCGCGAGGCTACCGCGGGCGCGCATAGCCGCCGCCCTCGGCTCGTCTCTTTCGGGCGGCGCGCCTATGTGTATATTGCGCCGTCATCGGAGGTCCCGGGGAAGCGGTACTTCGCGGGATGCCCCAGAAAGGAGGCGCGGATGGAAATCCGGCAAGCGCTCACCTTCGACGACGTAATGCTGGTCCCGGCGGCGTCCGGGGTATTGCCCCTCGATACGGACACCCGCACGCGGCTAACCCGCGAGATCGAGCTCGGCATCCCGCTCGTCTCGGCGGCGATGGACACGGTGACCGAAAGCGCGCTGGCGATCGCGATGGCGCAGGCCGGCGGTATCGGCGTCATCCACCGCAACATGGCGATCGCCGAGCAGGCCGACGAAGTGCGTAAGGTCAAGAAGTTCGAGGCCGGGATGGTCGTCAACCCGGTGACGATCCACCCCGACGAAACATTGGCCGACGCGCTGCGGCTGATGGCAAATCACCGCATCTCGGGGATCCCGGTCGTCGAGCGCGGATCGCGCAGGCTGGTCGGCATCCTGACCAACCGCGACGTGCGCTTCGCGAGCGAGCCGCGCCAGCCGGTGGCCGAGCTGATGACCAAGGAAAAGCTCGTCACGGTGCGCGAAAACGTCGCGCGCGAGGAGGCGAAGCGCCTGCTGCACCAGCACCGCATCGAGAAGCTGATCGTCGTCGACGGCGCCTATCGCTGCATCGGCCTCATCACCGTCAAGGACATCGAGAAGGCGCAGCGCTATCCGATGGCATGCAAAGACGAGGCCGGCCGGCTGCGCGCCGCCGCGGCGACCGGCACCGGCCCGGAAGGGATCGAGCGCGCCGAGGAATTGTTCGCCGCCGGGCTCGACGTCCTCGTCGTCGATACCGCGCACGGCCATTCCGACCGCGTGCTGCAGACCATCGGCAAAATCAAGAGGCTGTCGAACTACACGCAAGTGATCGCCGGCAACGTCGCGACGGCCGAAGGCGCGCGCGCGCTCATCGAGGCAGGCGCCGACGCGATCAAAGTCGGCATCGGGCCGGGCTCGATCTGCACCACCCGCATGGTCGCCGGCGTCGGAGTGCCGCAATTCACCGCCCTCGTCGACACCGTCGCCGAATGCCGCCGCGACGGCGTGCCGGTCATCGCCGACGGCGGCATCAAGTTTTCCGGCGACCTGGCGAAGGCGATCGCGGCGGGCGCCGATTGCGCGATGCTCGGCTCGCTCTTCGCCGGCACCGACGAGAGCCCGGGCGAAGTCTTCCTCTATCAGGGCCGCAGCTACAAATACTACCGCGGCATGGGCTCGATCGGGGCGATGGCGCGCGGCTCGGCCGACCGCTATTTCCAGCAGGAGGTGACGAGCACCCTGAAGCTGGTGCCCGAGGGCGTAGAAGGGCGGGTGCCGCACAAGGGGCCGGTCGGCAATATCGTGCACCAGTTGATCGGCGGCCTACGCGCGGCGATGGGCTATACCGGCAACCGCACGATCTCCGAGATGCAGACGAACTGCACCTTTGTGCGCATCACCCCCTCGGGCCTGCGCGAGAGCCATGTGCACGACATCGCAATCACCCGCGAGGCGCCAAACTATCCGAACGAGCCGTGACGCCTTGACCCCGGGGGCGCAGGTCGCCGCCGCGATCGACATTCTCGAGGCGATCGCGGCCGGTCCCCGACCGGCCGACGATGTCGCCGCCGATTATTTCCGCCGCCGGCGCTATATCGGTGCCAAGGACCGCGCCGCTATCGCCGGCCATGTTTACGCCGTGCTGCGCCAGCGCGCCGCGCTCGACTGGTGGCTCGGCCGTGCCGGCGACGTCGTCATGCCGGCGGCGCGCGGCCGGGTTCTCGCCGCGCTCGCCTTGATCGAAGGCTGGACACAAGAGCGCATCCGGGCCTGCTGCGACGGCGACCGCTTTCGCCCCGCCCCGCTCGCCCCCGCCGAGGAACGGCTGTTGCGCAGCCTCGCCGGCCACACCCTCGACCATCCGCAGATGCCGCGGGCCGTCAAACATGCGCTGCCGGAGTGGCTCGAACCGCATCTCGCCGAAGTCTTCGGCGCCCGGTTCGAGCCCGAGATGGCGGCGCTCAACAGGCCGGCGCCGACCGATCTGCGCGTCAACCTGTTGAAGGGGGATCGCGAGAGGGCGCGCAAGGCGCTGGCGGCGGAGGGCATGGCGGCCGAGCCGACGCCCTGGTCACCGCTCGGCTTGCGGATTGCCGGGCGCGCGCCGCTCGCCGGCCTTGCCGCCTTCAAGGAGGGCCTCGTCGAAGTGCAGGACGAAGGCTCGCAACTGGCCGCGCTGCTCGCCGGCGTGCGGCCGCATATGCGGGTCGTCGATTTTTGCGCCGGCGCCGGCGGCAAGACATTGGCGCTCGCCGCCCAGATGAAGAACCGCGGCAAGCTCGTCGCTTGCGACGTCTCGGCGCGCCGGCTGGAGCGCGCCGCCCGGCGGCTGCGCCGCGCCGGGGTCAGCAATGTCGAGCGCCGCGCGCTCTCGGGCGAGCGCGACCAATGGGTGAAGCGCCACGCCCAAAGCTTCGACCGCGTCTTTCTCGACGTTCCCTGCCTTGGCACCGGCACCTGGCGGCGCAACCCCGACGCCAAGTGGCGCTCGGGTCCGCAGGATCTCGCCGAACTCGTCGAGCGCCAGCAGGAGATTCTGCGCAGCGCGGCGCGGCTCGTGAAGCCGGGTGGGCGGCTCGTCTACGCGACCTGCTCGTTTCTCACGCAGGAGGACGAGGCGCAGGCCGAAGCCTTTCTCGCCGCCGAGCCCGATTTCTCGCTCTACCCCGCCGAGCGCGCCTGGCAGGAGGCGATCGGCGGCGCCGCCCCCGGCATCGGCCGCTTCGCGCGGTTGACGCCGGCGCGGCACGGCACCGACGGATTTTTCGTCGCGATCTTCGAGCGCAAGCCTGACGCCGTCGTTCCGGGGCCCAAGCGCAGCGAGGGAGCCCGGAACCCATGAACACGGGCCTCTGGCAAATAGATTCCGCGCTCGCGGCTGAGCCGCGCCTCGGAATGACATGCGATGGAAGACCGCCATGACCGACCGTGTCCTGATCCTCGATTTCGGCAGCCAGGTGACGCAGCTGATCGCCCGCCGGGTGCGCGAGAGCGGCGTTTATTGCGAGATTCATCCGGCCTCGATGACCGAGGCCGCGATCCGCGATTTCGGCGCCCGCGCGATCATCCTCTCGGGCGGGCCCGCCTCGGTCACCGAAGGCGCCTCGCCGCGCGCCCCGGCGATCGTGTTCCGGCTCGGCCTGCCGGTGCTCGGCATCTGCTATGGCATGCAGACGATGTGCACGGAGCTGGGCGGCGGCGTGACGCTCAGCGAGCATCAGGAATTCGGCCGCGCCTTTATCGAAATCGTCGAGGACTGCCGGCTCTTCGCCGGGCTGTGGAAAAAGGGCGAGCGGGCGCAGGTGTGGATGAGCCATGGCGACCGCGTCGACCGCATTCCGCCCGGCTTTCGCGCGGCGGCGGCGAGCGAGGGTGCGCCCTACGCCGCGATCGCCGACGATGCGCGCCGGTTTTACGGCGTACTCTTCCACCCGGAGGTCGTGCACACGCCGCAGGGGGCGGAGCTGATCCGCAATTTCACGCACGAAGTCGCCGGCTGCGGCGGCGACTGGACGATGGCGCATTTCCGCCTCGAGGCGATCGAGCGGGCGCGCCGGCAGGTGGGCAAGGGCCACGTCGTCTGCGGCCTCTCGGGCGGCGTCGATTCCGCGGTCGTCGCGGCCTTATTGCACGAAGCGATCGGCGAGCAGCTCACCTGCATCTTCGTCGATACCGGCCTCCTGCGGGCGGGCGAGGCGGAGGAGGTCGTCCAACTCTTTCGCGGCCACTACAACATCCCGCTGGTGCATCGCGAGGCGAGCCAAGTCTTTCTCGAAAAGCTGCGCGGCGTCACCGATCCCGAAGAGAAGCGCAAACGGATCGGCGCCACCTTCATCGAGATCTTTGACGAGGAGGCGAGGAAGCTGGGCGGCGTCGAGTTTCTCGCGCAAGGCACGCTCTATCCCGACGTCATCGAATCGACGAGCCCCTTCGGCGGCCCGAGCACGACCATCAAGTCGCACCACAATGTCGGCGGGCTGCCGGAAAAGATGAACCTGAAACTGGTCGAGCCCTTGCGCGAGCTGTTCAAGGACGAGGTGCGCGAACTGGGCCGCGAACTGGGCCTGCCCGAGCATTTCGTCGAGCGCCATCCGTTCCCCGGCCCGGGCCTCGCGATCCGCATCCCGGGCGAAGTCAGCCGCGACAAGCTCGAGATATTACGCAAGGCGGACGCGGTCTTTCTCGAAGAGATCCGCAACGCCGGGCTCTACAACGCGATCTGGCAGGCCTTCGCCGTCCTCCTGCCGGTGCGGACGGTCGGCGTCATGGGCGACGCGCGCTCCTACGATTTCGTCTGCGCGCTGCGCGCCGTCACCTCGACCGACGGCATGACGGCGGATTATTTCCCGTTCCCGCACGAATTTCTGGGGCGCGCCGCGACGCGCATCATCAACGAGGTGCGCGGCGTCAACCGCGTCGTCTACGACATCACCTCGAAACCGCCCGGCACGATCGAGTGGGAGTGAGGGGTGTGGGATAGCCCAGAGGATTCTGGAGGGGAGTAGCGTAGGAAAAATAGACGGTTACGGGATAGCTCGTTGATCATTCGCCTTCCATCGTCTCTCCGATGCCGTTGTTTGCCCAAGTCATTGATTTGACGGGAGTCGACGTTCGCGGCGGACGGACCAAGCCGACTCATTTGACGGTTTTTCCGACGGTTCGATCAGAAGTCGCAAGACGCGACGGAGAAAAGACCGTCAGGAATTGTGGTCGATCTGACGGTATTTTTCTGAGGCCGGCTGCCCGAAGCGAGCAGCGCCGCCCTTCACGGAATGTTCGAGAAAGTGCGAGTTATCGTAGCTTGGCTACGATTCACGCACCAAATCCAAATTCGGCACTGGCTCAGGAAAACGCGCAAGATAGCGGAGGCGGCTTTGACCAGACAAAGGCGTCCTTGAGTTGCTCGGGTAGCGTCATTCGGGTGCTGCCCGGACCGGCCCCTTGCTGATACCGGTCGCGCGAGTGCGGGCCTTGCGCTAGGCCGGTGCAACTACGAAGCCGGCGCGCGGAAAATGCACACAGACCTCGTCGATGGCGGAATCGCTGCGTCGGATGACGATCTCATGGACGCCCGAGGCGACCAATTCGCCGATGACCGGGTCGCGTCCGGTATCATCCGGCGTGACGGTGACGGTCTGGCCAGGCTTCCGGCCGACGGGGTCTCGCGGATCGGATGTTGCGCTGGCGATTGACGTGGCGGTGCGGGCTACATCGAGTGCCTGCTCAGAGGTCATTGGGCTCCGCCGGCCGTGGCCGATTGCGGCAACCCGCTCGGCCCAGCTCAGCAGCCTTGGAAAGCCATCGAGCGGTGCCGCCAGTGGTCCGAAATTTCGCTGCAAGAACCAAACCGGATGGTAGGCGGCGAGATCGGCAAGGCTAGCGGCAGAGCCCTGCAAGAATGAGCGCCCGTCGGTCAGCATCTGGTTTAGCCAATCGAAATGCGCGCGCAACTGATCGAGCAAGTTCGGTACTGCCGCCTTCATCGCAGCGGGATCGATATTTCGGCCAGAGAATTTGGCCCGGTCTTCGAGAAATCCCTCGGGCAACGCGTCGGGTCTCTTCGCGAACGCGATGCTCACAGCCGGGCTGAACATAGTCTTCTCTGCCCACCACGCAAGCGCATCCGCCGCGCCGCGACCGGCCGGATAAAAACCCGGGCTCGGATGTCGGCGCTCCAGCTCGCGCATGATCAATTGACTGTCGCAATAGATGTCGGCGCCGATTTGCAGCACGGGCGTCTTGCGATAGCCCCCGGTCAGCGCCGTCAGATCGGGTTTCGGCATGATGACGGGGATCTCGACCGACGCCCAAGCGAGGCCTTTGAGGCCAAGGCCGAGCCGGACTTTCTCCGAATAGGGAGAGGTATCGTAGTGGTGCAGGATGATGTCGGTCATAAGCCCTCCTGATCGCGCAACATCCGAACGGGTTGGTAATTGATGTCGGGGAGCGCCTTGAACGCCTCCACGATCGCCGCGCGAACGTCCGCCCGCCCGGTGTAGAGCGTGCCATGCGGCTCGCGGCCTCTCGTAATCTCCCAGACGCAATCGTCGGTCATCAGCGCCAATGCGCCGTCGACATCGTGTTGGTTACACGGCTCCAGAAAGCGATCCACAAATGTGTCGTCATAGGGCGGCATTTCGGCTCCTCTCGATTTCCCGCAGGCAGTCAGCGAGGACCTGCGCCAGCGCCGACAAACTCGGCGACGGCGCGAGTAACGGCTTCGGGCTGCTCCAACACCAGAAAGTGTGCCGCACGAGGCAGGTCGATAACCCGGACACGCTCGCCGAATTGCTCGCGCAGCGCGTAGCCATTGCCCGCCGGAGCGATTTCATCATCAAGCCCCTGGATCACGAGAAGGGGGGCTGTTCCGGCGCTCCACCATTCCTCGAGCGCCACCCCCCGGCTGGTCGCGAGATGTGCAACATGCACCGCCGGCCAACATTCGACCTGCGCGAGTACTTTCGGATCCGACGCCGGCGACAGCCAACGCGCCCCCAGCACGGTGACGCAATCGCTGCCGTTCATCTTGACTTCGGTAGCGTTGCGAAAGTTCGCGCCGGGTGGTGTTGAGGGTACAATGAGACCGCCCGCCGCAAGCAGAGTCACGCTGCGCACCAGCGCGGGCCGGTCGACCGCCAAACAGCGAGCGACCCGATTGCCGAAGGCATGGCCGACGAGGTGCGCCGGACCGCAATCCAAAGCTTCAAGAACCCCAGCCACATCGGCGGCCAAATCATGCACAGTGATGCCGTCGAGCGAGCCGCGGCTCTCTCCAGTACCGCGCATGTTGACACAGATGGTTTGCAACCCTCCGGCAGCGAGCGAGCGCGCCAGATCGTCAAAATAACCGCTGCTGCAGCCGGCATTCGCGAGCAACACAACCGGAGTGCCCGAACCGTAGAGGGTGCATTCGAGCGTCGCGCCGCTGACTTCGATGTTTCGGTGCTGCTGCAATCTCACTCTCCCGCAAGTCGGCTGACGTTAGGTGCCTGAAGCGTCTCGTGGCGGGCGGATCACCGTCCTGAGCGCTCGCGATCAGATGTAGGGGAACCGAGCCGCTGTTGCTGGCCAAAACCGGACTCCATCCCCAAAAGGGAGTCTGGTCGAGAAGCGGCAGCGACTATGATCGTGCGCATGTCGCTCGACTTTGCGGAATGTGATCGTGCGCGCTTGGCGCGAAACGCGGCCTATGACGGGCGGTTCTATACCGGCGTCCATACCACCGGCATCTACTGCCGTCCGGTCTGTCCGGTGCGCCCCGCCCGGTCGGCCAACGTTTCGTTCTTCCCGTCGGCCGCCGCGGCGGAGGCGGCCGGCTTCCGCCCATGCCTGCGCTGCCGGCCCGAAACCGCTCCCTTTTCCAGCGCCTGGATCGGCAGCCGCGCGACCGTCGAGCGGGCACTGCGGCTCATCGCCGAGGAGGGTGCACTCGATCAGGAGGGAGCCACTGTGGAGCGCTTAGCCCAGCGCCTCGGCATGGGGTCAAGGCAGCTGACGCGACTATTCGCGCGTCATCTCCGGGCTAGTCCTTCAAGAGTGGCAAGGACCGCACGGGTGCAGCGAGCTAAACGGCTCTTGGACCAGACCAGCCTGCCGATGACCGAGATAGCGATGCAGGCGGGCTTTCGGAGCCTGCGACGGTTCAACTCCGTCTTTGTTGAAGTGTACGGTAGGCCACCGACCGAGATTCGTCGCACGCGGGGATCGGCTGGTAAGGCCGAACAAAAAGCAAAAGATCTCCCTTTTTGTTCATCTTCTGGAAGGCTTCAGCTTTTGCGGCGACCTGTCTTGACATCAGAAAACCTCCACTAATGTATGCTTCTCGGCCTCCAGGAAAGCTCGTCCGCAGACCCAGCACCCGCGTTCAGGGCTTTCATGTCGCTTCTGGGATTTGTCTTGCCGCAGACTTCTCCAAAGCGACACCCTCATGAATAAGCAGCCAGCGCTTCCGGCTGATCCCGCCGCCATATCCGGTGAGACTCCCATCAGTACCGATGACGCGGTGGCACGGAACCACAATGGCAACCGGGTTCGCGCCGTTGGCCAAGCCAACAGCACGGACAGATTTCGGGCGCCCCAGCTGACGCGCCAGCGCCCCATAACTCAGCGTCGTTCCGGCTCGGATCGTCCTGAGTGCCGCCCAAACCTCGCGCTGAAAGGACGTGCCTCCGGTCGTCACGGGAATGGCGTTGATCGCGAAGAGATCGCCTGAGAAATAATTGTTGATCGCATGGCGGATTGCGGGCGGTGCTGCGCGATCTTCTATAGCGAAGTCATCTCCTTCCGCGCCGTAATGAAGCCGCAGAAGACGCCGCATGCGCGACTCGAAGTCGTGAAAGTCCAGAGCGCGCACATGCCCTTCGCGATCATGGATGAGAAGTAATGTTCCGATCGTGCTCTCCAGGCGATCTACGTATAGGATCTGAGGCGCTACGGGGGTGGGCATCGACATTGTCCTTAAGGCTGGTGCGGGTGTTTGCTCTGCTTGTCCGAGCATCCATGGTCCAAAGATGCTGGGCCGCATACGCTCGCCACGGCCGCCAAGCCTCGGCCCTTTCGACCACCTCAGCGGTGCTGGGCCGGCCTTCCTCGGCTCGCGTTAGCGCCCTTAGAAGCCCGATATCCGCTGCTGGAAAGGCGTCCGGCTCACGCAAGACACGCATGGCGATGTACTGTGCCGTCCATTCGCCGATACCGCGGATCGAGCGGAGTTTGGCAATTGCGTCTTCTAATGCCTGGCTGGGACTGAACAAATTCGGATCGGCCAGAGCAGCGGCGGCGACCGCTGATAGTGCTCGTGCACGGGCAGCCGGCATCCCAAGCAAATGGGCTTGCGCTATTCCTTCCGGCGTCGGGAATATGTGTGTAAGTCCAGCTCCGTAAACCGGCCGCAACGGTTCGCCGTACTCGGCGACGAGCTTCGCTGCGAGATTCACCGCAGCGACAACAGTGATCTGCTGGCCGAGTATTGCACGAACGGCGACTTCAAAGCCGTCCCAAGCGCCTGGGACGCGTAGACCAGGACGCTCCGCGACGAGGGGCGCGAGCAGCGGGTCTCGGCCAAGATCATCCCTGATGGCGAGCGGGTCCGCGCTGAGATCGAAAATGCGCCGGACGCGGCGAACGATGCCCGCTAGTGCGCTGACGTGAGGAAAGCGGATCGACACCCGTAGAGCCGGCTCCCGATCGTCGGGTGCGACGCGGATTACGCCTTGCGCACCGTCCAGCGCAATCGCGCGGCGATAGCACCGACGGTCGTCGACGGCTTCGATGCCTCTGATCGCTCTGGCGCCAAGAAAATCGATTATGGCGTCCCAGTCGTAAGGCGGCGCGTACCGCAGCTTGAGGGTGATTCCCTCAGCCCCCGGTTGCTCGGCATCAGCAAGCTGCGAGCGGCGCAGTTCGCGAGGCGGGCGCTGATAGAGGGTCTGGAACGTCGCGTTGAACCGGCGGATGCTGTTAAATCCCGCAGCCAAGGCGACCTCCGCCATGGGCATGGTCGTCTCGATAATCAACTGCTTCGCGAAGAGAACGCGCCGCGTCTGAGCAACAGCGATCGGCGAGGCCCCAAGATGCTGACGGAAGAGGCGCCGAAGCTGACGCTCGCCAACGCCCAGCCTCTCGGCCAGTGCATCGACCGCCTCGCCGTCGAGTGCGCCCTCTCCGATGAGTGTCAGAGCTCGTGACACGGTGTTCGACGTGCCGCGCCAGGCGCCGAGGTCCGGCGAGCTTTCAGGGCGGCAGCGTAAGCATGGCCGATAACCGGCCTCCTGAGCGGCGCTCGCTGTGGTGAAGAACGTAACGTTTCCGCGTTTCGGCGTGCGCGCCGGACAGATCGGCCGGCAATAGATCTTTGTCGTGCGGACGGCGATGAAGAAGCGGCCGTCGAACCGCGCGTCGCGTGTCGAGAGCGCCCGGTAGCAGGCTTCATGATCTGGTTCCATCGGATGAGTATCCTCCAAACCAGCGCCGTCAATCTCGCCGTTTTCGGACATTGTCACCCCACGCTAGCCACGTTCAATCACGCCGACTGGCTCACGGACACGCGGAGCGCAAAGGATGATTAAGGAACTCGCCAGTTGCAGGCCGATGCAAAGGCAAAGAGAAGCGGCATAGCTGCGCCGCATGTCGGAAATGTGCCCGATACGGCCGCGGTCCGATACGATCGTTGACATGGTTCGATATCTTTCTCGCGACGGATGGCCTGTGACGGTCTTTTTACGAAGCGTGGGTGCGTCCTGGTCGGCGGCTAGCAGACAAAAATCGAGCGATTGCTGCCGATAGTTGTCGAAACCGCGCAAATTCCGAATCGTCTAAATTTCGCTTTGAATTCAAGAGCGCGAATTTCTGACGGATCGTGGATACGGTGTTTCGAGGTGCGCGGAAAAGGTTTTCGCAGCCAGATCAAGGTGTTATCATACACCAGAACAATCGAGTGGGAGTGAGAGGACAATCGGCCACAATAGCGTAGTTTTGACGGCGAATTTTTTGGCCTGCTGCGCCTCTGTCTTGGCGATGTGGTGGAACCTTTCGCGCCATATTCGGTGTGCGCCGGCAGTCTCTTATTCCTTGAGTGATCTTGGGGCGCTGACGAACGGACTGTCCCGAAGATAAAATCGCAGGAGGCGGTTCGCATCTCGCGAAATGCCAATCCTAATGCTCTGCCCGATTTCGCCGGGTTCGTGGTTATCGCGTCCGAGCCACAGAGGGCCTTCTAGGCAAAGATCAAGCCCATCGAGCCGACCATCAACCCGCAACGCCGCGGTGAGTCTTCCCGGTCCTCGTGCCAAGTCCCGCAAGCGCTCGATGCCGCGATTTAGCCGCATGATCGGGATACCGTCGAGCGGCTCGAGCGCCCTGATCAGGACGCCGGCTCCGATCCCAGGTATCTCGCTCGAGACATTCAGCATGCATGAAATACCGTAGGCGAAATAAATATAGGTGTGCCCACGATCGAGAAACAGCGAACGATTGCGCCCGGTCATCCGCCGGTAGGCGTGCCCGGCGGCGTCGCCGACGACATACGCCTCGGTCTCAACAATTCGACCGCTGGCGGCGCCTTCAGGCAATTCCCGTACCAATACCTTGCCAATGAGATGGCGGGCGAGAGAGACCGTATCAATCGGCAGCTCCGAGCGAAAAAGCGAGCGGCAGACGGCCGTCCTCACGGCGGCCAGGTTTCAGGGCATCCGCTCGACCCATTGTGCGCGCGAAATCCCTGGCTCGAACGGATCGCCGAAATACTGGGTCTCGCGGGCCACTTTCCCATCGTGGAACTCCATGATGCTCACAGTGTAAGACGGCCGCCCGTCATAGGTTAGGACATATTCCGTGACCCAGAGGCCGCCCGCGCCGATTGTCCGCCGCACTGTGAAGCGTTTCCGGTTCGGCTGCGCGGCGCGAGACAATTGAATCTTCCGCCGCCCGCGGATGCGCTCACCCGACTGAGGATATTCGAGGACCGCGTCCTCTCGGTAGATCTGATGCTCTCCCTCGAAGTCGTTCGCATCGGAGGCGGCCCAGTGGCGATCCAGAGCCTCTCGAATCTCTCGGTCCTCCATATCAAACCTCCCTTAACCCATCGCCGTCGATGTTGAGCTGTCGTACCATGCGCCGGCCTGGAACAGCCTTCAAGATGGGGCAGGATGGCCATTCCTGGAGGCTGAGCTTATCGGGGAACCCAACCGGTTCTTCGACGTTTCCGCTGCGAATCTCGCCCGTCGGCCGGCGACGCTCGTTTCAGCGCCTCGCCGCGGTGAACCTGCGGGGTCGACAGCCTGTTGCGCACAGACGCGGCACGTACAATTACCGCCGGCCCCCTGAGGGTAACGATGGTTTGAACACACCCGGTATCGGGGGACGGCGACTCAAATGCGGGGGGCGGGCGCCATGTCCGTTGAGACGACCGAGAAGACGGGAGCGAGCAGGGGCGAACCCAATCCGGTCGACGCGCCCCCCGCAAGCGAAAGAGTGTCGGGCGAGCACGGGGCTCGACAATCGGTGAGCCCACCGCCGGATCAGCGGCGCTCGCGGCGGCGAAGGCTGCTGATTGGTGCGCTCGGTACCCTCGTTCTGGCGGCTCTGGGTATATTCGGCATCCCCTGGATCCTCGCATCTCTCAAAACCGTTTCGACGGACGATGCCTACGTCAACGGCCATGTGACGTTCGTCGCCCCCCGGGTCGCCGGCCAGATCTCCCGGGTACTGGTGGACGACAACAACCGTGTGCACAAGGGCGAGCTTCTCGCCGAACTCGACAAGCAGCCGTTTCAGGACGCGGTTGCCGTGAAACAAGCGGCCGTCGATACCGCAGCCGCGAACCTGCGCGCGGCTGAAGCCACGGTGCGGGATATCGAAGCACAAGCACGGGCTCGGCGCTGGGGATTGCAGAACGCCGTACAGGATGTCGACAACAAGATCGCGCTTTTGCATGCCCGGGTGGCCGCGCTCGACAAGAGCAAGGCCGACTTGACGCTCGCACAAGCCGATTTCTATCGGGCGCGGCAGTTGCTTGGCAGCCCGGCCGAGAGCCGTCAGGAGTTCGATCGGGCTCAAAGAGCCTTATCGACTGCCAGCGCACAAGTCACCGAATCGCTGGCCGAAGTCTACCAGGTTCGGGCCTCTTTGGGACTGCCGGCGCAACCCGATGGCGGCAAAGGTCTTGACCAAGTCCCGCCGGATCTCGATGAGACCTTTTCTTCCGTCCTCGTGGCGCAGGCTGATCTGATCGAGAGTGCGGCTCGGCTCGGTGTGATCCATTCCTACGACCAAAGCCCGAAGCAGATGGTCGAGCAATTCGAAAAACAGGGCGACATCGACCGCACGTTCGCCCGGCTCGCGGCCGAGGCGCCGGCCGTCAAACAGGCCGAGGCCAAGCTCGAATTCGCCAAACGGGAGCTCGCTCAGGCCGAACTCGATCTTCGGTTTTGCGACATCGTCGCCAAGATCGACGGCGTCGTCACCCGCCGCAATGTCAATCCGGGAGACTACGTTCAAGTCGGTCAGAATCTGATGGCGATCCGCTCGCTGCGCGAGATCTGGGTCGACGCGAATTTCAAAGAGACGCAACTACAGTACTTACGTATCGGCCAGCCTGTAGATCTCTATGTCGACATGTACGGCAGGCGGCACGTGTTCAAGGGCCGGGTCTCCGGCTTTACGATGGGGACCGGATCGACGCTGGCCTTGCTGCCAGCGGAGAATGCCACCGGCAACTTTGTCAAAGTGGTCCAGCGGCTGCCGGTCCGGATCGATCTCGAGGGATATGATCCCGACAAAGACACCCTGTTTATCGGCACGTCGGTTGTCCCCTACGTGTACATTGACAAGCGGTCCACCGGACCCAATGCCGGGAAGTTTCTGCAAACCGGTATGCAACAAACGCAAGCCATCGGTTCGCCCCGGGGTTCGCCCGGTGCCGGCAAATGACGGTCGCGGCGCTTTCGCCCCCGAGATCCGCCGCCGCAGGTAATCCTTGGCTGGTCGCCGCCGTCGTCGTGGTGCCGACCTTCATGGAAGTGCTCGACACCACGATCGCGGTGGTCGCACTGCGCTATATCGCCGGCGGCCTGTCGGCGACCGTCGATGATGGCGAGTGGGTTCTCACCAGCTATCTCGCGGCCAACGCGATCATCCTGCCGATCACCGGGTGGTTGAGCGCGCATCTCGGGCGCCGCAACTACTTTTTGCTGTCGATCGCGGTATTCACCCTCGCTTCCGGCCTATGCGGGATGGCCGGCAGTCTTGGTCAGCTGATCCTGTTCCGGGTGATCCAGGGGCTGGCGGGCGGCGGTTTGCAGCCCAGCAGTCAGGGCGTGCTGCTCGACGCCTTTCCCCCTGAAAAACAGGGCATGGCGATGACGCTCTTTGGCTTCGCTGCCCTGATCGCGCCAGTCGTCGGTCCGACCTTGGGCGGCTGGCTGACCGACACCTACTCATGGCGCTGGGTCTTTTTGATCAACGTGCCGGTCGGCCTTCTGGCGTTTGTCGGTTGTTATGCCCTGCTACGCGACCCGGCCTACTTAACGACGCAACGCATGAAGTTGAAAAAGCGGCCGTTCCATTTTGACTCGATCGGCTTGTCGCTGCTCGTCATCGTCATGGTCAGCTGGGAGGTGATGCTGAGCAAGGGCGAGGAATGGGACTGGCTGGGCGATCCCTTCTGGCGTGTGCAGGCATTGGCAACCTTTTTTACCATGGGTATTATTGCACTGGTTTTTTGGGAATTGCGACACCGCAACCCGGTGGTCAATTTCCGGCCGTTGCGCGAACGCAATTTTGCCGGGTGCTGCATAATCATCTTTTGCGCCTATCTCGCGCTTTACGGCGCCAGCACTTCGTTGCCCGGCCTGCTTCAGTCCCTCTTTGGCTATGATGCGCTGCGTGCCGGGCTGGTCATGTCGCCCGCCGGGGTCTTCGCGGTTCTGGCAATGCCCGTCGTCGGTCGCTTGCTCGGTCGGGGGACGGATGCGCGGTGGTTGATCGCTGTCGGGCTGCTGGTCATGACTGCCGGAAACTATTGGATGTCACAGCTGAACCTGGACGTCAGCCCCGGCCAACTCGTCTGGCCTCGGGTGCTGGTAGTCCTGGGACTGTCGATATGTTTTGCGCCCGCAAACGTCGCGGCTTACCTCTATACGCCGTTGGAATTGCGCGGGGCGGCGGTCGGTTTATTGAGCCTGCTGCGCAACGAGGGGGGCAGCGTCGGGACCTCGTTGGCTCAGACATTTCACGAGCGGCGCGAACAATTCCACGGCCTGCGTCTCGGCGAATACCTCGATCCTTTCAATACGGCCGCACGCTCCTTCATTGCGCACGCTCAGGCGTTCTTCTCCCAGCAAATCGCCGATCCGGTGGCGGCGCGCCAACTGGGTCTACAGCAACTCGAAAATCTGCGTCAGCAACAGGCATCCTCGCTTGCCTACTTCGACTGCTTTTGGATGTTTGCCGTGTTGACGTTTGCGCTCGTGTTCGTGGCTCTGTTCATGAAGCGATCGGTCGCTGAGAAGGGCTCTCACCATGTTGTTGAATGAGCCGTGTTGCGGCAACCACGGCACGACGTCGCCGGTCCAGCCCGATCGGTGTTCTCGCTCATAGACGCCATACCAAGATCGACGTGCGGACGTTGGCGCTGCACGGCGAGGACGACCAGATCGTGCCGGTCAAGATCTCCGCGAGGAACACGGTCCGGCTCATCAAGGGCGCGCCTCGATCTTGGCCCGTCCGAGGCCGTGTTCACGAGAGGCTGAGACAGCAAGGTCGAGATGACCGGCGACAAAGCGAAGGCAATGAAGCGCGAGATCAACACGCAATGGATTTATCCGCCGCCCGCTAATCGCGCGGACGCTTTCGCAGCCGCTGAGTGGGCACGGCTGATCGACTACTAAACCACGATGATTTGGCGTGATGTCCAGCGAAATTCGGCGGGGCATCACGCCGACGAGAAGCGAGGTGCCCCCAACTACGACGTCGTCGTCATGGTCCGGAACTCCACCGGGAGCTTGAGGTTGCCTATTGCCGCCTTGTCACGATTAGCACCGACGAATGAGTATCGCAGCGGGGCGGGTGCTCACTGGCCCTTCCTCTCCGACCCGCGACGTCTCGTCCAAAAAGATCTCGACATTGCAGAATATGCCGATGCGGCCCACAATGGCATGATTCCCCATGTGATCGTCCTCGAACCTGGGCTTGTTCGCTATAAGATCTACAACGGCTACCGGTTCTTCAGGCGGCCCACTCCGGAAGATCTCCGCCGGGACCTATGCGTCGTTACCAAGAAAAGCCGGCCGGACTGGGACATCACAAAGCCAGAACTCAAAACGACGTGGCAGCAAGGCCGCAAGGAACTCTTCTATCCATACAGCAAACCTACCTCCAGACCATCGGTGAACAGGATTAGACGCGTTTTGCCTCGTCGTGCGCGCCACCGAGCGCACAGCCGACAAAAGTCAATAGCCCGCACGCGCCCTCGCGCCGCGCCTCCGGCGGGATGGCTTACCATTGCTAGCCGGCGGCGAATTGCGCCAGCCGGTCTATGACATGCGATTGGTCGCCGATCATTCGCGCCGCCTCAGATCGCCAGATAGCCGCCATCCACCGTCACCGTGCTGCCGGTTACCCAGCGCGACTCGTCGGAGGCGAGAAATAGCACCGCGCCCACGAGATCCTCGGGCTGGCCGAGCCGGCCGAGCGGGATCACCGCCTCTGTCGCACGCCGCGCTTCGGGGTCGGCATAGCTCGCGCGCGTCAGCCCGGTCAGCGTCGGACCGGGCGCGATCGCGTTGACGCGGATGCCGTGCGCCGCCAGATCGACCGCCATCGCCTGCGTCAGCGAACGCGCGCCGCCCTTCGAGGCGACATAGGCGGCGCGCTCGGGCCGCGCCACCTCGGCGAGCTGCGAGGTGACGTTGATAATGCTGCCGCCGTGGCCCTCTTTGACCATTTGCCGCGCCGCCGCCTGTCCCAAGTGAAACATGCCGGTCAGGTTGACCGCGATGATGCGCTCCCAGGTCTCCGCATCGACATCGAGGAAATTCAGCCGGTGGCTGATCCCGGCCGATTCGAGCACGATGTCGAGCCGGCCGAATTCGCGCACGACGGCGGCAACGGCCGCATCGACCGCCGCACGATCACTTATGTCGAGAGCCGACGCGCCCGCCCGCCCGCCGACAGCACGAATCCGGGCGGCGGTCGCCTCTGCTGCCGCGCCGTCGCGGTCGGTGCAGAACACCGCCGCGCCCTCGCCTGCCAATGCCTCGGCCCCGGCGCCGCCGATGCCGCCTCCCGCCCCTGCCACCAGCGCCACTTTGCCCGCGACCCGCCCCATGCCCGTCCTCCTTTTATGCCGTCCGCCCCCGGGCCATCGCGGCCTTAGCCAAACTGACTTGATCGGCGGCGCGTGTAGGGTTCGACTTCCGCGGGCGACTTATCCCCGGAGATGGCCGCGATCTCGTGGACGCTGCCGCCGCCTTCGGTGATTTCGATGAGGACGGGCCGGGAATGGTCGAGCCGGCGCGTTTTATTCGCGTCCGCTCTCCGGGCCGCGACCGGGTATGCAGTAATTTACGACGCAGTCGGCGCGGTCGATCGTCGCCACGCTGCGCCACTGCACCACATTCTGGTGTCCGCAGACGGAAGCGTCGGCAACAACAAAGTCCTGAAAATCAGGGTTGCCGATGAAAACAAAGCCGTTCGTCGCGATCAGCGCGTGCAGATCGGCGCATGAATAGGCGTGGGAATTGATCCCGGCAGCAAAGGCCGGGGAACCGAGGGCCATTGCGGCCAAGAGGTAGGCGGCGTTTTTCATCTGTCGAGCATCTTCCTTTCGGCGGCTCCGGACAACGGTAAAGATTTTGTTATCCTTCGGGCCGCCGATGGGTGAGGCTGCCGTCGCTTCCGGGGTGCGCTCGGCAACGGCGGCTCAGAAGGTTTGACGCTCTGGGGTGACCGAAAACGAGGGTTTGACAGGATAAGGCTTTGACTAAGAAGGGACGACCGCGATCATCTCGATCTCGACCATCGCTTCGGGCTGGGCGAGACCGCTGATCCGGATCGTCGTGCTGGTCGGGCTCGCCACCCCGAAATAGCGCATGCGGACGTCCGAGCACTGCGCGAACGCCTGGTAGTCGGTGACGAAGGTGTTGGTCTTGACGACATCGGCCCAACTCGCGCCGGCGGCTTTGAGGCAAGCCTCGAGGTTCTTGAAGGTCTGTTCGAGCTGCGCCCGCATGTCGCCCGGGCCGACGATGTTGCCCGCTGCGTCGCGCGCCAATTGGCCGGCGATGTAGATCGTCTTGCCCGGGCCCGTGACCGCGACGACGTGCGAATAGGCGGGCTTGCCCTGCTGCATGCGGACATTCATGCCCGCGGGCTGGATGCGGTCGATCTTCACGGCCATGGCTCTCTCTCCTCACCGATGTTCATCGGCGCCGAGGATGCCGCTGCGCAGGGCCTCGCACCAGATCCATTTGTTGCGGGAGGGCCGGGCAAAGTACGAGGTTTCCCGGTTGCCGGGTGACGCGGGGACCGGGACGCAGGGAGGGAGCCTATGGCAGCGGACTACAGCATCTGTCTCGGGACGGCGGGCTGGGGCGTCTGGCACAGCCCGGATGGCGGAGCGTCGTGGACGCGCCACCGCGCCCCGTTCCCGCTCAACAGCCGCATCCAGGCGCTGGCCGCCCATCCCACAGAGGCGCGCACGGTTCTCGCCGGCGGCGATACCGGCCTGTTCGCGAGCCGCGACGGCGGCGCGCGGTGGCAGCACCTCGGCGCCGATGGCGCCCTGCCGACGATCTGGTCGCTCGCCATCGACCCGGTCGATCCCGACACCCTGTTTGCCGGCACGCGCCCGGCCGGGGTCTGGCGCTCGCGCGACGGCGGGCGGCAGTGGGAGAAATTGGCCATCGACATCGCCCGCGAGTGCCCGATCGGCACGCCCTTCGTCACCGGCCTCGTCGTCGACCCCGACGATCATCGCATCGTCTGGGCCGGGGTCGAAATCGACGGCGTCTTCCGCAGCCGCGACGGCGGCGACAGTTGGACGCGCCTGGAGACGGGTTTGTATGACCCCGACATTCACGCCGTGGCGCTCGCGGCGACGAGCCCCAAGCGCCTCTATGCCAGCACGGCGCGCGAGGTCTTTACCAGCAGCGATCTGGGCGACACCTGGCGGCCCTTGGGCATCAGGCAGAAATGGCCGCTGCCCTATGCCCGCGGCATGGCGGTCAAACCCGATGACCCCGCCGTCCTCTACGCCGGCTGCGGCGAGACGACGACGGGAGAAAAGGGGAACGTGCTGCGCACCTCGGATTTCGGGGAGAGTTGGGAAATCCTGCCGCTCTCGAAAGAGCCCAACGCCACCATGTGGGGCCTCGCCACGCACCCCGCCGACCCCGACCGCATCGTGGCGTTCAGCCTGTTCGGCGAAGTCTACGTCACCGAGGATGCCGGCGCCTCCTGGCGCAAGATCGCCCGCGAATTCGGCGAGATCCGGGCCGCAGCCTGGGTGCCGAACTGACATCTTGAGCTAGGACCGGCAGTGCGCGGCCTTTGTGAACGGGGCGGGTGACGCCGGCTCCTCTATCCACAAGGCCCGCTCTCGCCGCAGAGCCGTCAAAAGCGATGAGTGCGCTCGATAAACCGGATTATCACGCAGAGCGATCTCACAGCTTGACAGACGGGCTCCCCGAAGCGAATTCGTGATCTATGGTCGCCGAGGTCGATGTCACGCCTGGCAGCCCCTCGTGGCTGCGCCTCGCACGCCTGGCGAAAATTCTGTCGTCGCTCTCGCTCGCTTGGCTTTGCATCGAAGGAACGATCGGCGTGGTCGCGGGCGTTGTGGCCGGATCGATCGCGCTTGTCGCCTTCGGATTGGATAGCGCGATCGAGGGCCTCGCCAGCGTGATCGTGATCTGGCGGTTCACCGGGAGCCGGACCATCTCGGCCACCGCCGAGCGCCATGCGCAAAAATGGGTCGCGATTAGCTTCTACTTGCTCGCCCCCTACGTGGCGGCTGAAGCGATCGAAACCCTGATCGACGGCGCGGCCGCGGAAACCTCATGGCTCGGCATCGGTCTCACGTCCGGCACGCTTGTGATCTGCCCGTGGCTTGGGCGCGCCAAGCAGCGCATCGCTGCAAAGCTCGGATCACGCGCCACCTACGGCGAAGGAACACAGAATGTGTTGTGCGCTCTCCTCGCCGGCGCGGTGTTGGTCGGCCTAGCCGCCAACACTATGTTCGACCTCTGGTGGCTGGATCCGGCGATCGCGCTTCTGATCTCCGCCATTTGTGTGCGCGAAGGTCAAAAGGCATGGCGCGGCGAGGAATGCGGCTGCGCCACGTGCTCTTAGCGGCAGTTTCGGAGCGCTATCAGTTACCCACCGCGCGTCCCCGTGCGCGGATCTCGGAGGAGGAGATGTCGAGGCGGAAACGGTGCTCGGGGATTTCGGTGAAGAGGTCGGCATAGCGCCGCGGCACGGGGATGTCGGTCAGCGCGCGTAAGCGCCCGGCGGCGTCGAGGCGCACCGCCACCAGAAAGCTGCCGCCGGAATTGGCGATTTCCTCGAGCGCCCTGTGCATTCGCCCCTCGTCATCGCCATAATATTGCGGCCCGAACAGCCGCTCTGCCGTATCGGCGCCGACGACGAACGTCGTCCCTGGAAAGAGGCGCGACTTTTCGACGAAGGTCGGCGCCCGCGTCAGTTCGACCGGCGACTTCCAGGCGAATTGCGCGAGCCGGCCTCTCACCGTCTCGGCCGAGAGCACCGGCTTGTCGACGTTGGTGACGGAGATTTCGAACGCCAAGGGCTGCTGCCGCAGCTCTTCGGCGACCCGCGCCAGCAATACGTGTCCCTCGTGCATCGGGTTGAAAGAACCCGGGAACAGCACAGAGGGCCGCGGCGCCAACAGCATCACTTGGCCGTCGGGCTGGACGGTGACGCGATCGAACTCGCCCGCCAGGAGCCGGTCGACCGTGTCAACGTCCGCGACGAGCGTCTCCGCATAATGTTCGTCGGCATCGACGAGGCTCGAGGGCAACGGCGCGCCAATCCCGCAGGCGCGGGCCAGCCACAGCAGAATCGCGCGCGAAACGAGGTCTTCTTCGGCGGCACGGTCGCGCCGGCCCTTCATCAAGACGCAAGTGCAGTGCGCGATTTGGGCGGCGTCGGCGAAGGCGATGTGAAAGCGATGCTCACCCTTGCGCGGGCGATCGCTCGCCAGTGCCGCCGTTGCGCCGAGCCCCACCGGATCGGTGCCTGCCGGCACCAGCCTGGCAGCGCGCGCCCGTGCGCTCTGCGCCATCGCGATAGCGGTGTCGGCGCCGCACGCCTGTGCCGGCGCAAAGCCGAGAAACGCCGCGAGCGCCGCCGCGTCGTAGGGAATTTGCGCGTCGATCAAGAGCCGGGAACCGCCCGGAACGCGCAGCAGCTCACCGACCGCGCCGCTGCCGCCCCCGGTGATCGCGAGCGCGGCCTTGCGGCCGGACGCGTGCAATGCGGAGATCAATTGTCGCCACGCGGCGTCCGAGGTGCTCATGGCGAGTGTGGTCCAAAGCTAAACAAACGAACGGTGAAAGACAGGTTGGACGGCGTCAACAGCTCTTCAAGCCGGGACGGTCAGCCGCGCCGCGTCGAACTTGTACACGCGGGCGGTGTTGCCGCCGGCGATCTTGGCCTGTTCGTCGTCCGGCACGCCGGCCAGGATCTCCGAGAGGATCTTGCGCGATTGGGGAAACGTCGACTCGCTGTGCGGATAGTCCGAGCCCCACATCATGTTGTCGACGCCGATGGCGTCGCGCAGGCGGATGCCGATTGCGTCCTCCTGGAAGCTCAAGACGACGTTGCGGCGAAAGAAGTCGCTCGGCCTCATGTCGTCCTTGAACCGGTAGATCGCCTCGCCGTGGCGCTCGCGGTAGGTGTAGTCCATGCTGGAGAGCAGGTGCGGCGCCCAGGCCAGCTCGAACTCGACGATGGCGAGCGTCAGGCGCGGGTGACGCTCGAAGACGCCCGAGAAGATCATGTCGCACAGCGACAATGCCGGATAGAACGCCTTCGTCGCGCGGCTGCTGGCGTCACGCAATGTCTTGTAGCCGGCGCCGCGGATCTTGCCCTGCCGGCGCGTCGCCGTGTGGAGGCTCAGCGGCAGTTGGAGCGCCGCGGCGGCGGCCCAGAACGGCTCGTACTCGGCCTGGTCGTAGCGCCGGTCTTCGAACGGGTATTCGGTGATCATCGCGCCGCAGAGGCCGAGGCGGGCGGCGCGCTCCAGCTCCCTGATGCCGTCCTCTACGTCGTCGAGGTTGATCATCGCGACGCCCTTCAACCGGGCGGGATCGGTGCGGCAGAACTCGGCGAGCCAGTCGTTGTAGGCGCGGAAGATGGCGGACATCAGCGCCGTGTCCGCCACCTTGAAGTAAAAGAGCCCTTGCGAGGGATAGAGGACTTCGCCGGCCACCCCGTCGAGCGCCATGTCCCCGAGGTGCTGCCTGGGGTCGTAGCCGCCGCGGTGCACGTCTTCGAAGCGCCCCTCGGCGGAGATCGTCTCGGGGGCCTCGAACCGCGCGCCGGCGTTCGAGATGAGGCCGATCCCGGAGAGGATCTGATCCGCCTCGACGACGATGTAGTCGCCGCCGTCGATCCGCTCTATCCGCGGCGCCCGATCCCGGAATGCCGCATCGATACGGGTCTGCCACAGATCGGGCGGCTCGAACACGTGCGAGTCGGACGAGAGAACGAGGGGCAGCATCGGCATCCCTTACTCACTTGATCGCGGCCAGCACCTTTGGCAACCGGCCCATCGCTGTCAAGCCGAGCGCGGTTGGCGATCCCCTGCCCGGCTGCCCTCAAAAGCGCTGCCGTCGCGAACCGGTTGTCTGCCGATCTCCGCAACAAGATGATCCAAGCCTAACCCCCGAAGGACCCACTAGGCGCTGTCGAAGGGACGCGGTCCGGCTGTTATCGGCGTCAGCCTGTCGCCAGCGGGATGACCTTCCCGGCGAACCATTGCAGGCGCTCGATGCTCTCCGTAATGGACTGGCCGCGGCAATCGAAGATCAACTCGTGCACGCCGATCGCCGCGAAAGTTCGAATGTCGCCGGCGATCTCTTCCGGCTCGCCGGAAAAGGGCCGGCGGGAACCGTCCGGCAATGGGATGCTGGTGTCATAGAGCGGCGCCTTGTAGGAGATCGTCAGCGCCGAAAAATCGCGCCCCTCCGCCTCGGTCAGCCGCTTCAGCGTATCGAGATGGGCGCGCATCTCCTGCGGCGGCAACGGAGCGGCGGCGATGCCGCCGACCGGGTGCCAGCCGTCGCCATGCCGGGCCGTGCGCCGCAGCGCGGCGTGGGAATGGCCGCCGACCCAGATCGGCGGGTGCGGTTTCTGCAAGGGCAAGGGTTCGCAGCGGATATCGCAGTAGCGGTAGAAACCGCCATTGAAAGTGGCGGGCGACTGCGACCAGAGCTGCTTGAAGATCGCGATCCATTCGTCGGTGACCGCGCCGCGCGCTTCGAAGGCAGGGCTGTTCAGCGCTTCGAATTCTTCCCGGAGCCAGCCGGCGCCGACCCCTAACGTAAGCCGGCCGCCCGACAAGACATCGAGGCTGGCCGCCATCTTCGCGGTGAGCACCGGATTGCGGTAGGGCAGCACCAGCACGGAGGTGACGAGCCGCACCTGCTCCGTCGCGCCGGCCACCAATCCGAGGATCGAGAACGTCTCCAGCGCATCGCCAACGCTCGGGTGCTTGCCGTCTACCGTGTACGGGTAGATGGACCGGCTCTCGACCGGGAAGACGACGTGGTCCGCGACCATTGCCGAGTGTAAGCCCAGCCGCTCGCCTTCGCGCGCGAGGGCGAGAATGCCGCCGCGCGTGGCGGTCGCGCCGCGAGTAGGGAGATAAAATCCGTAGCGCATTTTGGTAGCTCCTCATCTGACCGCGCATGGTCTGCCCTTATTCCCCGTCCTGAGGATCGGAGTCGAGGATGGGGATCTCGGAGATCGGCGCGAAAAGCGCGCGAAGAGCCGGCCTCCCTCGTCAGTCGGGGTCAAAGAGACGCGCCGCCCCGGCGGCACCGCGACGCTGACATGGGCAGCCCCTTCGGTCGTAAGATCGTCGCGACAAGCGGACATGCAGCCATGCCACAGCGGGCTCACCTTGCGGACGCGCGGCGAGTGCGGCGAGCGTACGATCTGGTACGGGCGGATCAGATAGGCGAGCGCGCCGGCCGCGCTCCAGATATGGATCATGCGGGTGAAGGGCGAGATCAGGAAAATCGTGAAGCCGATAAGGATGTGCAGCCGGTAGACGAGCGGCACCCCCGGCGAACGGCACCCGTAGCCACATAGGAGCCCTCGGCAAAGGGATCAGCCGAAACCTCCATCTCTTCATAACATAACCCCGTGGTGCTTTGGACCGCAGCGCGAGCGCAGTGAGGTCGACAGCCCCGTCCGGTAGAGCGCGGCGAATTGTTGCGCGTCGCAGGGTTGATCTCCCTCTTTGACGAGACCCGTAAATGGCGACCAGTAAGATGCCATCCGTCTGGGTCTGAGCACTAGGTCAAAATGATGACCGAGCATATTGATATTGAAAATGCCAGGAGATTTGTGGTATGAGTGGAAACTCCATTCGAGGTGAACTCGTTGAAGCGAGATCAAAGGTCTGGAGATGCGCATCTTTAGAGTGTTCGGCATATTCGCTGGCATGTTTTGTCTTGCGGTCGAAGGGCATGCCCAATCCATCCCCGACACGTTGATCGCCGGTCAGGTAGCGTCAGCCCTTGCCTACGGCCAACCGGGCTGGTGCGCCATCACACAAGGCAGCAGCGCCATTCAGCAAAATCAGACGACCGGAATTGCCGTCATCTCGTTCCCTGAATTAACCCTCTTTGATGGAACCACTTACTACTTGCTAAACGGACAGGCACGCCTGAGATTCAAATCAAAGACGTCTGGAATTATTCGTTTTACGGAGACTGCGTATTCAAATACGGTTATCAGTCCGACATTCAGCGGGTTTTCTGAGTCCACCGTTGGAATAAATTATATCGTGTCTTTTATGGTAACCTTCTCAAACAATTGTGTATTGCCGATTACTGCAAGTTTCCGAGCACCGTAACGAGCTAGCAAGGGAACAGACATGAGGCGACATTTACTGATCGCGGTGTCACTCGCGGTGAGCGTGGCAAGTGGCGCGCAAGATTCGGCGCTTGCGCAAGCCAGCGACCCGTTTATCGGCGAGGTAGAAACCTTTGCCTTCAATTTTTGCCCTAACGGCTGGGCGCCGCTCAATGGGCAATTGATGCAGATAAGTCAGAACCAGGCACTCTTTTCTTTATTGGGCATTACCTATGGCGGTGATGGTCAAACGACCTTTGCATTGCCTACCGCAAAACCCGTGTTTACGGCCGACAGCCGGACGACTATGTTGCAGTGCATATCTTTGTTCGGGGTGTTTCCGTCGCGGAACTAGTGGTACGAATCTGACATTTGGGTGCACTCGTGGAGGCTGGAAAATCGTCGACGAGCCGCCCGCGGTCGCCCACATGGATGCGACATTGTTTTTCGAGGATTGCGCCTTTCTGCGCAATGGCCCGGCAATCCCGTGACCGAGCTCGAAGGCGAGATCATCTCGCGCGCGCTCGGGCCGCTTCGCGCGTGCTGCGCGAAAGACCCGTATTGTCTCGATTGACGGCGAGTGGGGGCGATAGGATGGCCGGCACGGTGATCGCAGTCGCGCGCAGCGCGACGCACACGATGCGCAAACCCATTGCGGCGAGCATCCGGCTCTTGGCGGGGCTCGGGGTCGACGGCGACGCGCATCAGGGCGAGCGGGTGAAGCACCGCTCGCGCGTCGTGCGCGACCCGACCCAACCCAATCTGCGCCAGGTGCACCTCGTTCACGCCGAGCTCTTCGACGAATTGCGCGCTTCGGGATTCGACCTTGCGCCGGGGCAGATGGGCGAGAACGTTACAACAGCGGGGCTCGATCTCTTGGCATTGCCGACCGGCGCGCGGCTGCGGCTCGGCGCGGCGGCCGTCGTCGCGGTGACGGGATTGCGCAACCCCTGCGCGCAACTCGACGGCATTCAACCGGGGTTGATGAAGGCGACCCTCGACCGCGACGCTGATGGCAACCTCGTCCGCAAGGCCGGCATCATGGCGGTCGTGATCGAAGGCGGCGAGGTTTCGCCGGGCGACGCGATCGCGGTCGAGCTGCCGCCACAGCCGCACACGCCGCTCGCGCCGGTCTGACGCGCGCTCCCTTATTTGACGAGCGCGAGCACCTGTTTGAGGCGCGGGTCTTCGGCCGTCGCGAGCCGCCCGAACAGGGCCATTTCGGTCGCCACGACCTCCGCGCCGTTCTTTTCCATGCGCCAGAGCGCGGTCTCCTTGCTCTCCGCGCCGCGCGAGCCGACCGCGTCGCGCACGAGGAACACATGCCGTCCCGCGCGCACGAGGCCCAGCACGCTCTGCGACACGCGGACATGCGTTTCGCAGCCGCAGACGACAAGATCGGGGCGGTCGGGAAGCCGCTCGAGGAAGCCCGGCTGGCGAGCGCCAGCCGACCGCCGCGGAGCTTGCGCCCCAACCTCGGGAAGATTCTGGCTAGCACAATCGCGTATCGAACACGAAGGCCTCGGCGGCGATAATTCTAAAACCGGACAGATCACGCGCTACAAAAACCGGACAGATCACGCGTCAGCCACACCGAGAGCCGCCGGCTGTTGCCGGGCCGGTCGCGGCATGCGAGGCTCGCGCCTTTGCCGCGGCGAGGAGAGAGGTCATGAGCGCTCTCAAGATTTACGGCGTCGCCCGCTCGCGCGCCTTCCGCACGCTGTGGATGGCGGGAGAACTCGGGCTCGACTGGGAGCATGTGCCGGTCGATCTGGGCGAGACGCGCTCGCCTTCCTACCTGAAGATCAATCCCAACGGCCACATCCCGGCGATCGATGACGGCGGCTTCGTGCTTTGGGAATCGATGGCGATCAACCTCTATCTTGCGAAAAAGTACGGCAGCGGCGCCGACGGGCTCTATCCAAGCCGGCTCGAAGACGAGGCGCGCACCTGGCAGTGGAGCTTCTGGGGGATGGCGGAGGTCGAGCGGCCGCTGCTGACGGCGCTCTTCAACCGCGCGATCTACCCCGAGGAAAAGCGCGACGCCGCCGCCGCCGCGGCGGCCGAGAAGTCGCTCGCCGCGCCCTTCGCGGTGCTCGACGGAGCGCTTGCCGAGAGCCCCTATCTGCTCGGGGCCCGCTTCACCGTCGCCGACCTCAATGTCGCGGGCATTCTCACCTGGGTGCGCCCGGCGGCGATCGACCTCTCGGCGGCGCCGCGGCTGGCGAGTTGGCTCAAGGCCTGCCTCGACCGCCCGGCGGCGCGCGCCGCCCGGCAGCTGCAGCGGTAAAGAATAAACACTTCACCGCTGAGGTCGCGGAGGTATCGCAGAGGACGCAGGCGCGCTGGAACCTTCGCGTTGCCCAGCGCAGCCTCTGCGTCCCCTTCGGTGAAATGTTCTCCGCTTCTCTCAAATAAAGACGCCGCGCATGCCGCCTTCGGGGTAGCGCAGCCCGGCGGCGGCGCCGATCGGGATTGCGTGATCGATGCGCTCGACATCGGCGGGCGAGAGCTTGACCGCGAGCGCCCCGAGATTCTCCTCGAGCCGGGCGATGCGTTTCGTCCCCGGAATCGGGATCACGTCCGAGCCTTGCGCCAACAGCCAGGCGAGGACGAGCTGCGCCGGCGTGCAGCCTTTTTCGCGGGCGATCGCCTCGACGCGCTCGACGAGCGCCCGGTTCTTCGCGAAATTCTCGGGCGTGAAGCGCGGATGGCGCCTGCGCGTGTCGCCGTCCTCGAGATGGGCGAAATCGGGGATCGTGCCGGTAAGCAAGCTGCGGCCAAGCGGCGCATAGGCGACGAAGGCGATGCCGAGCTCGGTCGTCGCGCGGCGCATCTGCGTCGCCTCCTCGCGGTAGAGCAGCGAATATTCGCTCTGCACGGCGGCGATCGGATGGACGGCATGGGCCTTGCGGATGCGTTCCGGGCGCGCCTCGCAGAGGCCGAGCCAGCGCACCTTGCCCTCTTTCACGAGCCGCGCCATCGCGCCGACCGTCTCCTCGACCGGCACGGCGGGATCGACCCGGTGCTGGTAATAGAGGTCGATGACCTCGACACCGAGCCGCTTCAGCGAAGCCTCGCACGCATTCGCGATATAAGCGGGGCTGCCGTCGACGCCGTTCGCCTGGCCGGGGCGGTGCGTCTGGCCGAATTTGGTCGCGATCAACACGCCTTGCCGCCGGCCCTTCAGCGCGCGGCCCAGCAGCTCCTCGTTCTGGCCCCAGCCATACATGTCGGAGCTGTCGAAATGATCGACGCCGAGCTCGATCGCGCGATGGATAAGGGCGATCCCCTCGCGCTCGTCGCTCGACCCGTACACCCCGGACAACGACATGCAGCCGAGGCCGATCGCCGAGACCTCGGGGCCTACCTTGCCGAGCTTGCGCCGTTCCAGCCGCGTTGCTGAGTTCATCCTCGTTCTCCCGATGTTTGCCGCACCATACAAAGATCGGCGCCCGCCGCAACACCCGAGGCTTTGCGGCAAGGCCCGAGAGCGGCGTATGATCGGCAGTGGAATAGCTGGCGGGTCGAGGGAGGAAACGATGGCCGGTGCGACGCATGTGTATGCCGGGGCCGCGCGGACGCTGGGCGGCACCGAGGGCGGCATCTTTCGCCGGGCGGCCGGCGACGGCGAATGGCGGCATTTGACGAACGGCATTCCCGCCGAGGCCGAGGTGCACGCGATCACGGTCGATCCGCGCAATCCCGAGGTAGTCTATGTCGGCAGCACCAAGGGCGTCTTCCGCAGCGCCAACCGCGGCGACAGCTTCGAGCGCCTGGCGCTGCCCGAGGGCGAAGCCGACATCTGGTCGGTCGCCATCCACCCGAAGGACCCGCGCCGGCTCTACGCCGGGGCGAGCCCGATCGCGGTCTACCGCAGCGACGACGGCGGCGAGCATTGGCGCAAGACCGCCGATCCCGCCCTGCCCGACCGGGTCATCATGGCCTTTGCCTGCCGGGTCATGCGGTTCGACATCGACCCCAACCGCCCCGACGACGTCTACGCGACGCTGGAAGCGAACGGCACGATACGCAGCAAGAACGCTGGCGAGAGCTGGGAAGACTGCACCGCCGACCTCATCCGCTTTTGCGAGGAGCCGCGCTACCGCAGCCGCATCGGCAGCCAGACCGAGATCGAAGGCATGCTCGACGGCCATGCGCTGTGCGTCAGCGCGGCGGCGCCGGGCACCGTCTTTCTCGCCAACCGCATGGGGCTGTTCCGCAGCGACGACCGGGGCGAGACCTGGGCCGATATCGAGATCGGCCGCTTTTCGCCCTTGACCTACGGCCGCGACATCCGCGTCTCGCCGCAGGACCCGAAAGTGCTCTATGCCGCGCTCTCGCCGGCGGCGCGCAGCACCGACGGCTCGATCTGGCGGAGCGACGATCTGGGCCGCAGCTGGGCGCGCTTCGACCGCGGCATCAAGGCGGACGCGACGATGATGGCGGTGGCGCCGCACCCCTCCGACCCGAACCAGGTCTACGGCGTCTCGCGCGTCGGCCAGGTGTTCGGGACGCAGGACGGCGGCAAGAGCTGGAGCGAGCACCGCCTGCCGGAAGGCTGCCGCGACGTCTACGCGCTCGCCTGCGGGTAAGGGGAGAGTTTCTCGTCATACCGGCGAAGCCGGTACCCAAGGCTGTAATGGGTCCCGGCCTCCGCCGGGACGACAACAATGCGTGCGTCAGCCCGAACTGGACGGCCGACGCAACTTATGATATAGAAGGCAAATCTAAAGCATCTTCAAGGAACGGACCAAATGCCGCACATTCGCCGGCTCCACCGGCCGCTCGGCTGTCTGCTCGCGCTTGCTCTCGCAGCGGGCATCGGTTCGGCAACCCGGCAGTCGCCTGTCTCCGGCGGCCAGCATGCGCCGATCGAGGTCCGGCGCAACCCCGATGGCAGCCCTGCCCGCGGTCTGCGCAATCAGCTGGTCAGCAGCAACTGGTCCGGCTACGAGGTGGCGAATTACCAGACCGGGCAGAAATACACGCAGGCGCAGCTGACCTGGGTGGTGCCCACCGTTACCTACGGCGCCTCGACCGACAGCACGTCGTCGAGCGAATACTCGTCGAACTGGGTCGGCATCGGCGGCTTCTGCGAGAACCGGCTGTGCACCCGCGGCGACCGGACGCTGATTCAGCTCGGCACCGAGCAGGACGTCGCACCCGACGGCACGGTGCAATACTATGCCTGGTACGAGATGCTGCCCGCGGCGGAAACCCTGCTGCCTTCGAGCGATGTTGTAATGCCCGGTGATATCATGACCGCGAGCCTCGCCTGCGTCAGCGCCTGCACGGCGAAAAAGCAGAATTGGTTGCTGACGATGACGAACCACACCGCGGGCTGGGCCTGGTCGGGGACATTCGCCTACGGCGCCTCGATGTTGTCGGCGGAATGGATCGAGGAGGCGCCCTACCAGGGCGGCGTGCTGCCGCTCGCCGATTTCGGCACCGCGAGTTTCACCGCGACGGCCGGGATCGACAACGGGCAGACGCCCTCACTGACGCTCTCGACGAACGGCATCCAGATGAAAGATCCCTGGGGCCAGACCTCAAACCCCTCTGCCGCGAACAGCCTTGCCGACTTCGACGCGTGCTGGGGTTATCAGACCTACACCCCTTGCGCGACGCCGTGAGATAAGCCCGTCATTGCGAGCAGAGCGAAGCAATCTCGTCGAGATTGCCGCGGTGCCGCGCGCTCGCCTGCGGGTAAGGGATTTCGCCACAGAGGCCGTGAGTTGATCGGGTCATTGCGAGCGAAGCGAAGCAATCCCGGCAGGATTGCTTCGTCGGCCTGCGGCCTCCTCGCAATGACAACCTCTCTCGCGGTGCGACCCTAATCCGCGGCCATTCTGAGGCCGTTGGCCTCGATGGCGCGCCACAGGCTCTCCGGCAGCAGCGGCATGTCGACATGCGACAGCCCTAGCGCGTCGGCGGCGGCGCTGACGAGGGCGGGCGGGGCGCCGCAGGCGCCGCCCTCGCCGATGCCCTTGACGCCCAATTCGTTCGACGGGTTCGGCACCGGGTTGAAGGCGACCTCGAAAGCCGGCAAATCTTCGGCCCGCGGCAGCGCATAATCCATCAGGGAGCCGGTCAGGAACTGGCCCGAATCCGGCTCGTAGACGACGTGTTCGAGGGCCGCCTGGCCGTAGCCTTGCGCGACGCCGCCCATCACCTGGCCCCCGACGATCAGCGGGTTGATGACGACGCCGCAATCATCGACGCAGGTATATTTGACAATCGAAAGGCGGCCGGTTTCGGGGTCGATCTCGACCTCGGCGACATGCGCGCCGTTGGGGAAGTTGCATTCGGTCGGGCGGCGGTAGAGGCAGGTCTCGTCGAGGCCCGGGCTCTCGCCTTCGGGGAGCCTTGCCGGGTCCTGCGCCACCGCCGCGACGTCGGCGAGGCTCATCCGCAGATCGGTGCCGGCGACCTCGAAGACGCCGTCCCTGAAGCCGACATCCTCGGCCGCTGCTTCGAGCGCGTGGGCGGCGAGCCGGCGCGCCTTCTCGATCACCTGGTCGCAGGCGCGGGCGCTTGCGACGCCTCCCATCTGCGAGGAGCGCGAGCCGCCGGTGCCGTTGCCGATCTTGACGAAATCCGTGTCGCCTTGGCGGAAATCGATGGCGTCGAGCGCGACGCCCAATTTCTGCGCGATGATCTGCGAAAACGCGGTCTCGTGCCCCTGGCCGTGGCTGAAGGTGCCAACGATCCCCTCGACCCGGCCCGCGGGCGAGACGCGCAGCCTCACCTGCTCGGTCGGCTGGCCGCCCGAGGCTTCGATGTAATAGCCGAGCCCGATGCCGCGCAGCACGCCGCGCCGCCGCGCCTCGCGCCGGCGCGCCTCGAACCCGGCCCAGTCGGCCTTCGCGAGCGCCTTTTCCATGGTCTCGCGGAAATGCCCGGAATCGATCGTCATGCCGACGCCGTTCTTGTAAGGCAGCTGCTCCGGGCGGATGAAGTTGCGCCGGCGGATCTCCTCGCGCCCGAGCCCGAAGGCGCGCGCGCCCTGGTCCAAGAGCCGCTCCATCTGGTAGCAGATCTCGGGCCGCCCAGCGCCGCGATAGGCGCAGATCGGCACCGTGTTGGTGAAGGTGACGCGGACCGAATACTGCATCAGCGGCACGTCGTAGACGGTGCCGGCGATGCGCGCCCCAGCCAAGGTCGCGACGCGCGGGCCGTTGTCCGAGAGATAGGCGCCGGCATTGGCGATGGTCTCGATCCTGAGCGCCAGGATCTTCGCGCTGGCATCGAAGGCCATCTCGCCGTGCGTCAAGTGATCGCGGCCGTGCACGTCGGCGACGAAGGTCTCCTGCCGATCGGCGCGCCATTTGACCGGCCGCCCCAAACGCTTCGCCGCGAAAACGACGAGCACCGACTCGGGGAAGAGCTTGCCGCGCAATCCGAAGCCGCCGCCGACATCGGGCGAGACGACGCGAATCTTCTCCTTCGCCACGTGCAAGGCGATGTTGGCCATGCCGTTCTGCACGCGGATGACGCCCTGGGTCGGCGAATAGAGGGTGTGGGTTTCTGTCTGCGGGTCCCAATCGCCGATCGCGACGCGCGGCTCCAGGGGCGTTCCCATGATGCGGTTGTTCGCGAAATCGAGCCGCACCACCTTGGCGGCGCGCGCGAAGGCCGCATCGACGGGCTTTCCGTCATGGCTCTGCCAGTGGACGCAGAGGTTCGAGCCACGCTCGGGATAGAGCAATGGCGCGCCGGGCTCGGCGGCCGCCTTCAGATCGGTGACGGCGGGGAGCGGCTCGTAATCGACTTCGATCAGTTCGGCGGCGTCCTTCGCCTCTTCCAAGCTTTCGGCGACGACGAAGGCAACGGGGTTGCCGACATAGCGCACCAGCCCACGCGCCAATACCGGCCGCGTCGGCGCGAACATCTTCTCGCCGCCCTTCCCCGGCACATCGACCTGGGTCGGGATCTCGGCGATGCCGTCCTCGTCGAGGTCCTCGATCAGGAAGACGGCGAGGATTCCGGGCGCGGCTTTTGCCGCCGCCGTGTCGACCGCGCGGATCCGCGCATGCGCATGCGGCGAGCGCAGGATGCAGCCATGGGCCTGGCCGGGCAGGTCGATGTCGTCGGTGAAGCGGCCGGCGCCCGTCAGAAACCGCGCGTCCTCGCGCCGCCGCACCGGCTGGCCGATGCCGAATTGCTCGATAGAAGTCCCGTCCGCCATCCGTCCATCCTTGTCCCTAAAGCGTCGGGATAAGAATGGGCGTTCCGGCCGCCCGCGTCACCCCCTGTAAGCCCTCTCCCTTTGATGGGAGAGAGTTTGGGTGAGGGTGATAACGCCTCGCCGCGCTCCTCCAGCGATCACCCCCACCCTGCCCTCCCCCATCGAAGGGGGAGGGTTCTATGTTTCGGCCGGCGGGACGGTTTTCACCTCGTGCGCCTGCAGGATCGGCAGCACTTCGGCGGCGAAGCGGCGGATCTGCTGCATGAAGAGAGGGTGCGGGAGCGCGCCGCGGTTCAATGCCAGCTGCACCTGGTTGGCGCCGGCGCTGTCGGCGGCGTCCATGATGCGCGCCGCCACTTCCTCGGCCGTGCCGAGCGGCATATCCTCGGCCATGCGTTCGAGGTCGCGCATCGTCATGTTGCGGAAATCCTCGCGCAGATTGGCTGCGGCGCGCAGGTTTTCCGGACGCACGTAATCGGTCGAGGCGGTCGTCGCATAGCCGGTTTGGCGCTGCCGCTCGGTCTCGGTGAAGTTGCCGTGGCTGAAGAGGGTGCGGTTGAAATAGAGGATGTGCGGCCCGTATTCCGCGAGCGCCTGCTGTTTGCTGTCGGCGACATAGGCGGTGATGCCGAGCGAGAGATGGTCGGGGGTGATGCGGTGGCCGCTCTGCGCAAGGCATTTTGCGTAATAGCGGATGATGTCGTCGCGGAGACCCTGGGCGCGCCCGAGCCCCGGCGTGATCGGGATGTCGCGGGCGCCGGCGAACTCGATCGACTCCTTGCTGCCGACGATCGGGATCCACACCGGCGGATGCGGCCGCTGCACCGGGCGCGGCCAAAGCGCCACGTCCTCGTACGACCAGAAGCGGCCGCGATAGGAGAAGACCTCCTCGGTCCAGGCGCCCGTAACGATGTCGTAGGCTTCCTCGAACCGGGCCCGCGATTCGGCGAGCGGCACGTTGTGCACCTGGTATTCGCGCGGGATGCCGCGCGCGAAGCCCGAAATCAGCCGCCCCTGCGACAGGCAATCGAGCATCGCCAGCTCTTCGGCCAGCCGCAGCGGCTCGTGCAGCGGCAACAGATTGCCGTAGATCAACAGCTTCAGCCGCTTCGTGCGCTGCGCCGCCGCCGCCATCAGATTGGGGCTGTTCATGAGGCCATAGGGCGAGCAGTGGTGCTCGTTGAAGCCGACCCCGTCGAAGCCGAGTTCGTCGAGCAATTCCCAGGCTTCGAGATGCTCCTCGTAGGTGCGCACCGCCGTCGCGGCGTCGAAATGCCGCTTCGGCAGCGGATAGGGCAGTTCGGCCCCCTCCTTCAAATGGTCGAGATTGGCGTCGTAGGCGAGCAGGTCGAAGACGAAGACCTTCACGACGCCATCCTCGGCTCGCCGGCGCTGCTCTCCTGCCGGCCGTGCAGCGCCAACAGCGCCGTGCACACCGCCGCGATCGCGGCAAAGAGACAGGCGAAGAGGAAGACGTGCCGCGGCGCCAGCCCGTGCGACAGCAAGAAGCCGCCGAGCGGCGCCGCCGCGATGCCGCCCAAGCGCCCGATGCCGAGCGCCCAGCCGATGCCGCTCGTGCGCATGCGCGCCGGGTAGAGCTTGCCGCAAGCGGCGTTGGCGGCGGTCTGGCTGCCGATCACCGTCGCGCCCGAGAGGAAGACGACCGCGAGCAGGATCAGGTACGGCATCGCGGCGAGGGCGATCAGCGCGATGAAGATGATGCCGATCGCGTAGTGCGCCGCCAGCGCGCGCTGCGGCCCGAACCGGTCGATCAGATAGCCGAGATAGAAGACGGCGGCGATCGCGCCCAAGGTATGCAGGCTGGTCGCGAACACCGCCTCGGGCGGCGTCAACCCGGTCAGGTGCAGAATCTCGGGCAGCCAGAAGACGAAGAGATAGAGGTTGATGAGGCTGCAGAAGAAAATGATCCACAGCAGCACGGTCGGCAGCGCGTAGCCCTCGCCGAACAGCATGCGAACCGGGTTCGTCGCGGCGATGTCGGCGCCGTGCGGCTCGCCGCGCCCGGGCGCGACGCCGAGTTGGTCGAGGAGCGCCCGCTGACGCGGCGAGAGGTCGGCGCGAGCCGCAAGAAAGCGTGGCGATTCCGGCAGCCACAGGGCCGTGATCAGCAGCAGCCCCAACGGGAAAATGCCGCCAATGACGAAGATGACCGGCCAGCCGAAGCCGAGATGCAGCAGGTAGGAAACGATGGAGCCGCCAACGAAGCCGCCGAGCGGCGCCCCGGTAAAGGTCACCATGATCATGGTCGCACGCCGGCGCGCCGGCGTGTAGTCGCCGGTCAGCGCCGTCGTGCCGGTGAAGCCGCCGGCGATGCCGAAGCCGGTGAAGAAACGCATCGCGGCGAGGAAACCCATCGAGGCGGCAAAGGCGCTCGCCAGGGAGGCGAGGCCAAAGATCGCGATGCTCGCCATCAGCACCGGCTTGCGCCCGATGCGGTCGCCGAGCGGACCGGTGAGGAGCGCCCCCGCCATGACCCCGATATTCGAGAACAGAAAGGCCAAGGCGAAGGCGGAAGGCGCGATGTGCCAAGCATGCGTCAGCGACGGCACAGCCCAGCCGATCGATCCGACATCGTAGCCGTCGCACATCTGAATGAGCGTGCAGATCGCCGCGACGCGTATCTGCAAGCCGCCGATCGCCTGGTTTTCGAGCGCGCTCTCGGTCGCCGACAAGCTCGCTTCAGCCATCTTCGCCTCCGCTGATCCCTTTATCCCGGTTCCGCCGCGGCGGCGGCCTCGTGCGACGCCGCCGGCGATACTCTATGCCGCCACTTCGGGCGCCGGGGCCTCGCTCGCCACGCGGCTGCCGCGGAAAGCGAGCAGCGCCGTCGCCAATGCGGCGACGAGCGCGAAGATGCAGGCGGCGAGGAAGATCCGCGTTGGCGGCACATGCTGCGCCAAGAGGTAGCCGCCCAAGACCGGCGCGGCGATGCCGCCCAAGCGGCCGATGCCGAGCGCCCAGCCGAGCCCGCTGGTGCGCATGCGCGCCGGGTAGAGCTTGCCGCAGGCCGCGTTGGCGCCGGTCTGGCTGCCGATGATGGTCATGCCGGCGAGGAAGGTGACGGCCAGCAAAAGCGCGTAAGGCATGGCGACCAGCGCGATCAGCGCGATGAAGATCGCCCCGACGGCATAATGGATCGCCAGCGAGCGCTCCGGCCCGACTCGGTCGATCGCCCAGCCGAGATAGAGAACCGCGAAGATCGCGCCCAAATCGCGCATGCTCGAGGCGAAGATCGCCTGCGGCTTGGTGTAGCCGATCAGGGTCAGGACCGTCGGCATCCAGTACGCGAACAGGAACAAATTCATCAGGCTGCAATAGAAGATGATCCACATGAGGATCGTCTGCAGCGGATAGCCTTTGCCGAACAGCATCTTGACCGGGTTCTCGCGGGCGATGTCCACCGGATGAAGGGCGGCATGCCCGGGCTCGATCTCGAGCCGCCGCAACAGTGCGACGTGGCGCGGAGCGAGGTTCTTTCGCGCGGCGAGCAGGCGCGGCGATTCCGGCAACCAGATCGCGAGGATCGGCACGAGCAGCAGCGGGAACCCGCCGCCGATGTAGAAGATGATGGGCCAGGCGAAGCCCTGCTGCAGCAACAAGGCGACGAGCTGACCGCCCAAAAAGCCGCCGATCGGGGCGCCGGTGAAGCTCGCCATGATCATCAGCGCGCGGCGGCGGTGCGGCGTGTAGTCGCCGGTCAGCGAGGCCGCGCCGGAAAACCCGCCGCCGATGCCGACGCCGGTGAAGAAGCGCAACAGGGCGAGGACGCCGAGCGAGGGCGCAAAGGCGGAGAGCAGCGAGGCCAGCCCGAAAATCAGCAGGCTCGCGAGCAGCAAGGGCTTGCGCCCGAGCCGGTCACCGAGCGGACCGGCGGACAGCGCGCCGACCATGATGCCGATGCTCGACCACAGGAAGGCCTTGGTGAACAGCGGCGGCGGCAAATGCCAGCTGTGGATCAGCGACGGCACCGCCCAGGCGATCGAATTCACGTCGTAGCCGTCGCACATCTGCACCAAAAGGCACAGCACCATGACGCGGATCTGCAGACTGCCGATCCGCTGGTTCTCGAGCAGCGACTCGGTCGACGAAGAGCGGGCCTCGGCCATCATTTTCTCTCCCAGGGTTCCTCCGGCGGCGCCGCTTTTTCTCTTCGGCTGCGGCGCGCGGCGAAGGATAGCCGCAGCCGGAGGCCCGCGCCATCGAATCCGCGCGGTCTTTGGCCTCGAAGGGCGCGGATTGCTTTTTCGCCGCCGCTGCGCGAGCCTCGCCCGGTCCCCGAGCCCATCGGAGCCGCGAGATGACGACCCGTCCCCCCGCCGAAATCGGCATGAGCCTCGAGGAGATCGACACGCCGGCGCTGTTGATCGATCTCGACCCGTGCGAACGCAACCTGCGGCGGCTCTCCGAGCGGCTCGCCGGCAGCGATGTGCGGCTACGGCCGCACGCCAAGACGCACAAATGCCCGGTCATCGCAAAGAAGCAGATGGCGCTCGGCGCGGTCGGCGTGTGCGTGCAGAAAGTCGGCGAAGCCGAGGCGATGGTCTATGGCGGCGTCGAGGACGTGTTCGTCACCAATGAGATCGTCGGGGCGCCGAAACTGCGCCGCCTCGCGGCGCTCGCCCACAGCGCCAGGATCGGCGTCTGCGTCGACGACGAGGGGCAGGTCGGCCCGCTCGATGCGGCGGCGCGCGAGGCCGGGGTGCGGCTCGCCGTCTATGCCGAAGTCAACATGGGCGGCAACCGCTGCGGAGTCGAGCCGGGGGCGCCGGCCGTGGCGCTGGCGCGCCGAGCGGCGCGCGCCGGAAACCTCGATTTCACGGGGCTGCAGGCCTATCACGGCTCGGCGCAGCATCTGCGCGGCTGGGACGAAAGAAAGAAGGCGATCGCCGAGGCCGCCGAAAAGGCGCGGGTGACGCGAGAGCTGATCGAGAAGGACGGCATCCCCTGCCCGATAGTCAGCGGCGCCGGCACCGGCAGCTTCGAATTCGAGGCGGCAAGCGGCGTCTACAGCGAGTTGCAATGCGGCTCCTACATCTTCATGGACGCCGATTACGGCCGCAACCTCGACCGCGACGGCATGCCCGTGAGCGCCTTCGAGCCGAGCCTCTTCGTCTGGGCGCAGGTCATGAGCCGGCCGAATGCGGAGCGCGCGATCCTCGATGCCGGCCTCAAGGCGCTCGCCTTCGATTCGGGCCCGCCCGCCCTCTTCGACGAGCCCGCCGCGGTGTACGAGCGCGCCTCCGACGAGCACGGCAGGCTGAAGATCGCAGCCGCCACCAACCGGCTCAAGATCGGCGACAAGCTACGCCTCATCCCCGGCCACTGCGACCCGACCGTCAACCTCTACGATTGGTATATCTGCGTGCGCGGCAATCGGGTCGAGGCCGTGTGGCCGATCACCGCCCGCGGCGCGGTGACGTGACGGCGCTGCTCAGCCGACCCCGAGCAGCGCCACCCCATAGGGCCGCATCCGCCGGTCTTGCGTGCCGAGCGTCATGCCTTCGAGAGCGGCCTGGGCGATGATCAGCCGGTCGAAGGGATCGGTGTCGTGCCGCGGCAGGCCGCCCGCGTGCTCCGCATGGGCGCCGTCGATCGGCAACAGCTCAAAGCCGAGCGAATTTACCGAGTCGACGACGCGGCGCGCGAAATCGAGTTTGCCGAGCGCGCGCTTGATGGCGATTTCCCAAATCGAAGCCGCGCTGACGAAAATCTGGCTTCCGCCGCGCGCCGGTGATCAGCGGACGCGCAGGCGCGCGAAGACCGCGACCTTGATCCGGTCGACGACGAGGAGATAGAGCGCGACGGCGGCGAGGAGCGCGACGAGCAACGCCGGGGCGACCGGCGCCATCAGGATGCCCTCGCTCGCCATCACGAACACGACCGCGATGTCCGCGAGCGAACTGACGACGAGCGGCCGGCTCGGCCGCGATCGCCAGAAATGCCCGCGCTCGCGCACCAGATAAACCGTCCCCTGCCCGGTCAATACCAGCATGACGAAGATCAGCGTCTGCAATTGGCCGAGCGGCAGCCGCAGCAGGTTTCGGCCGACAAAGAAGACGGCGAACGAGAGGACGAGGATCAGCGCCGCCAGCAGGCCGCCCGTCAGCATCAGATTGCGGACGTTCCAACGGTCGGGCGCCCGCGAGAACGACACCGTGTCGGTGGCGAGCGCCATCGTCACGAAATCGTTGGTGAAGAGCAGCAGCACGATCAGCAGCGGCGTGATCACGAAGGCGTGCGCCAGCATCACCCCGACCGACAGGAACACCGCGATTTCGAGCGTCTTGACGATCTTGTTGATCGTATAGGTCAGCATGCGCTGATAGATGCGGCGGGAGAGTTCGACCGCCGCCAGCGCATCGACCAGCCCCGGCCGGGTCAACACGATGCCGGCGGCGGCGCGCGCTACATCGGTCGCGCCGGCGACCGCGATGCCGACATCGGCCTGCTTCAGCGCCGGCGCATCGTTGACCCCGTCGCCGGTCATCCCGACGATGTGGCCACGGCGCTGGTAGAACTCGGCGAGACGGAATTTGTGCTCGGGGAAAGCCCGCGCGAAGACGTCGTAGTCGAGCGCCGCGGCGGTATCGAGACGGTCGAGCGCGTCCGGCCCGGCGGCGCGCCCGCCGATGCCGACCTGGCGGGCGACGGCGCGCGCGGTTTCGAGATTGTCGCCAGTGACCATGACGACGCGCACGCCGAGTTCGCCGAGGCCGCGCACGAGGGCCGGCGAATCGGCGCGCGGCGGATCTTCGAGAGCGAGAAGGCCCGCGAGGCGCAGCCGCTCGCCGTTGCCGGCGGCGACGGCGAGGACGCGGTTGCCGTCGCTGGCCAGCGTGGCGACCCGTGCATCGAGATCGGGCGGAGGGGTCAGAAGCGCCGCGACCGCCGAGGGCGCGCCCTTCAAAACGCGCAGCTTTCCGGTGCCGTCGTCGTAGATCCCTTCGGAATAGCGCAGCGCCGGGTCGAAGGGGCGGAACTCGAGCCGGGGCGGCGCCGGCGCGGCGCTACCTTTCGCCGCCGCCGCGGCGAGGATGGCGCGGTCGATCGGGTCCTGCGTCGCCGCATCGCAGGCAAGCGCGGCGAGGCGCAGCAGCGCCGCTTCGCTCTCCCCCGACAGCGGCACGAGTGCGGCGAGGCCGAGGCGGTTCTCGGTGATCGTGCCGGTCTTGTCGGTCAGCAGCACGTCCATCCCAGCCGCCTCCTCGATCGCCCCCAGATGGGTGACGAGCACGCCGTTATGCGCCAGCTCGGCGGCCCCGAGCGCGGTCGCGAGCGTGAAGGTCACCGGCAGCGCGATCGGCACCGAGGCGACGAGCAGAATGAGCGCGAACGGCAACACCTCGCGATAGGGCAGCCCGACCGCAGCGGCATAGACGAGCAGCACTGCGACGAGCCCGAGATCGACGACGACGAGGGCGCGCACGATCCTGAAGACGAGGGCTTCGAGCCGGCTTTTCGTCCTCGCCCGCCGCACCAGCTCGGCGGTCTTGCCGAAATAGGTGCGCGCCCCCGTTGCCTCGACCTCGCCCGTCGCCTCGCCGCGCCCGATGACGGCGCCGGCATAGGCGAGCAGCCCGGCGCGCCCCTCGACCGGCAGCGATTCGCCGGTCAGCGCCGACTGGTCGAGCAGCAGCTCGCCGGCGGCGAGCCGGACATCGGCCGGCGACAGATCGCCCATGCGCAGATGGACGAGATCGCCCGGCACCAGGCTTTCGGCCGGGACGCTTTGCCAGGCGCCGTCGCGCTTGACGCGCGCCGTCACCTCGAGCCGGCTCTTCAACAAGCGCAGCGCCTGATCGGCGCGCCCTTCTTCGATGAAGCCGATGGCGGCGTTGACGACGATGAGGATGGCGATGACGACGGCCTCGTCCGCCTTGCCGAGCGCCAGCTGCATGAGGATCACCAGTTCGAGCATCAGCGGGATCGGCTCCACGAAGCGGGCGAGGAGCGCGCGCACGGGATGCCGCCGGTCCTCGCGAATCGCGTTCGGGCCAAATTCGCGCAGCCGCCGCGCCGCCTCGGCGCTGTCGAGACCCCGCCCCTCCTCTGTGCTCACCTTTTGTCGCGCCCCCGAAAGCATGCCGCAGTGCTAGAATATCCCGATCCCCGCTGCTTTTCGCGGAGCAACCGAGTGCTTGATCTCGACCGTCTGCAAGCCGCGCCGCTCAGCCGCCAGCCTTACGAATTCGTCGTCGTCGATGAGTTCGTGCGCCGCGACGAGCTGGCTGCGCTCCTCGCCGATTGCCCGCACCTCGCGCGGCACGGCAGCTTTCCGATCGAGGCGGCGGACGGCGGACCGCATTTCGCCCGGCTGCTCGGCGAGTTGACCGGGCCGGGCTTGCAGGCGGCGATCGCGGAGAAATTCGCGATCGATCTCGAGGGGCGGCCGACGATGCTTACGCTGCGCGGCTGGAGCGACGGCAAGGACGGACGCATCCACACCGACTCGACGACAAAGCTGATCACGCTGCTGTTATATCTGAACCCGAGCTGGGAGGCGGCCGAGGGAAGGCTGCGCATCCTGCGCAGCGCCACCGATCTCGACGACTACGCAGCCGAGATCGCACCGCTCGCCGGCACCATGCTGGCCTTCCGGCGCAGCGAGCACTCCTATCACGGCCACCTCGCGCACAAAGGCGAGCGCCGTGTCTTGCAGCTCAACTGGGTGACCGGCGACGATGTCGTGCGGCGCGAGCTCGGACGCCACCGCTGGTCGGCGCGGCTGAAAACGCTGAACCCGTTCGCCTGATCCGGCTATGATCGATCCGGGAGCGCATCGGCGGCGCCCGTCGTTTTCAAACGGGCATCCACGCGCGGGGTTGGCAAGCCCCGGCAAAGCCGAGTAACTTACGGGCGAACGAGAGGGATGCGGATGAGCGGTTTCGGGTTCGCCGGCAATGGGTGGCGCGGCGTCGTGCTCGGCGGCGCGGCCTTCGCCCTGTCGCTCGCGAGCGCAGCCGCACAGACCCCGCCCGCCGCACCGCCCGGTCCGGCGCCCGCCGCACCGCCGGCGGTGACGCCGCCGGCCGCCCCGCCGCCGGCCGAGCCGATGATCGTGCAGATGCCGCTGATCAACGAGGTGAAGACCGGCATCCTCGCGCACGATGTGGGCTTTCTCGGCGATCACATCGAGACCGGCGCCGACGTCAATCTCGAAGTGCTGTTCAACTCGCCCGACTTCCTGCATGCGATCGGCTCGCCGCGGCCGATGATCGGCGGCGACATCAACACTGCCGGCAAGACCTCGGACGGCTATTTCGGGCTGACCTGGGGCATCACCCTCATCCAGAACCTGTTCGGCTGGGGCGGCAGCGTCTACGCCAACGGCGGGCTCGGTGCCGCGATCAACGACGGTTATGGCGACAACGCGCCGCCCGGCCGCAAGGATCTCGGCTCGCCGGTACTGTTCCACCTGAGCGCCGAACTCGGCTACCAGTTCACTCCGACGTTCAGCGTCTCGGCCTTTCTCGACCACATGTCGAACGCCAATCTGGCGAACCACAACGCCGGCATAACCAATGCCGGCGCCCGCTTCGGGGTCAAATTCTGAGCCCTCTCGCGCATCCCGATAGCCGCGAACCACTCCTCCACCGATCCCCCTGAGCACCGCTGCAATCGAACTTAGCGGCATTTTTGCTCGTTGGGCGAATGCCTTAGGGCCAAATGTGGTAATTTAGCAACGGTATGTCGAAAATACGACGGCCGGTGCGAAGCGCGCTTGATCCGCCTGGGCGCCCCGATATCATCGCGCGAGAGGAACTCAACGTCCTCGTTGATTCGGATCGGTTGGCCTTCAAGGCGGGGGAGCAATGAACAGAATGCGGAACATCGGCACCATCGCGGCGCTCGGCGGGTTTACCGCCTCGGTCGCCTTGCTGACCGGCCTATCCGGCGCGCGCGCCGACGATCTGCAACAGCTGCAGGCCAATCAGCAGCTGTTGCAGCAGGAGATCAACCAGCTCGCCGCGCTGAAGACGCCGGCGACCCCCGGCGCGGCGTCGCTGGCCGGCAGCTTCCCGCGCTCGATCCTGATCCCCGGCACCGACACTTCGCTG